>CAVOVO010000060.1:0-12772 GCA_963699845.1 uncultured delta proteobacterium | reverse complement strand
GCCGATCCGCCTGCTGCAAGCACTGCTGCCATGGGTCCCTGCCGCCTCAACGCAAAGGACCCCTACGGAAAGGTGGGCGTGTGCGGCGCACCATCGACACCATTGAGGCAAGGAACTTCGCCGCGTATGGTCGCAAGCGGATGCCGCTGCCCATACCGACCACGGCATGATCATGCTGGATCTCTTCAGTGGAGGTAGTCAACGGTAATATCAAAGACTACCAGCATCAAAGACCCCGTAAAGCTGGAGCCGTGGCCACAGAACCATCGGCATTGAGATCGAAGGCAGGGAAATCACTGACATCGCAAAGGACCTCTACACGGAACTCGAACGCACCTACACCCAGGTGGAAGGGAAATCCCCTTTGCCAAAAGGGTGCTCCAGGAAGACCCTGGAGACCTGGCGGCAAATACAGGATCGTCCCGCGGGGCGCCATGCGCGAGATCATGGAGCTGATGCACCGAACCCACATGGGCGTGGACCAGCACTACGAAAATATCACCCACCAGTGCAGCCGGACCGCCCTTGCGGATGGTTGGGGCGGGTCCATGGTCGCCACCGAGATCTCGGACATCCTCTTCGGTACGCCGACCCCTGTCAGGGCGGAAGTGAACATGGGCTGTCTGAAGGAGGACCAGGTCAACGTCATTATCCACGGCCATGAGCCGAACCTCTTCGAGTCCATGCTTGACTCGGTCAATGATCCCGGCCTGATCCAGGCCGCCAAAGATGCCGGTGCCAAGGGCATCAACCTTCGTCGGCATGTGCTGTTCCGGCGCCGAAATGCTCTCCCGACACGGCATACCCCATGCAGGCAACTTCATGTCCACGGAGACGATCCTGGTCACGGGCGCCGTGGATGCCATGGGCGTGGATGTCCAGTGCATCAAACAGGGATTGGCCAAGGTTGCCGATTGTTACGGCACCAAGCTCTTCACCACCAACCCCCGCTGCCACATTGAGGGCGTCGGAGCACATCGAATTTCATCGAGCACAAGCGCAGGGAATGTACGGACGGCATCGTTGAAAAAGCCATCGTCAGCTTCAAGAATCGGACCCTGCCCATCGAGATCCCCAACATCAGGAACATGGGGGTCCACGGGTTCTCCCATGAATACATCAATTACATGCTGGGCGGGACCTTCAGGTCCTCCTATACGCCCGCTCAACGACAACATCATCAACGGCCGCATCCGTGGCGTGGCAGGCGTGGTCGGGTGCACTAACCCAAGGGTGAAACAGGACTGGGTCCACGTGGAGCTCGTCAAAGAGCTCATCCGCAACGACATTTTGGTCGTTCAGACCGGCTGCTCGCAGATCGCCCTCGCCAAGGCGGGCCTCTACACCCCTGAAGCAGCCCACTTGGCAGGCCCGGGCCTGCCGGGAAGTGTGCGAGACCGTCGGGATGCCACCGGTGCTGGGTCTCGGGTCCTGTGTCGACAACAGCCGGATCCTCATTGCCTGTGCCGAAATGGTCAGGGTCGGTGGCCTGGGCGAATCCATCGCGGACCTGCCCGTGGCCGGGGCGGCGCCGGAGTGGATGAGCGAAAAGGCCATCTCCATTGGTCAATATTTTGTGGCATCCGGGGTCTTTACCGTCTTCGGGGTGACCTTCCCCATTGTGGAGGGGACCAAATTCTACAATCTCCTTTTTGACGGCCTGGAAGAAATGGGATTCGGGAAGTGGGGCTTCACGAAGGATCCCTACGACATGGCCAAGCTGATGATCGATCACATCGATTCCAAGAGCAAGGCCCTCGGCATTGACAAGGCCAGAGATCGGGTCTTGGTGGATATGGCAAGCCGGCGGGAGATGGAAGCTGCATAAAGGAATGGGGAATGCGGAATTCCGAAATGAGGATTCCATGTTCCCCCGCCCATCTTGGCACTTCTTTTCTCTGACATTTTTGCATCCGACTGTGGGATGGGGGGACCTGTTCGCAGTCGGATGTCCTTATTTTGAGGACTGAACGTTCATAGGGTTGCCGATCGTAGACCTTATTGAGAATGGAGAACGGGCATGAAATGGAAGCAGCTATTCACGCCTACGGAAAACCTGGACAGCTCCTGATCTCAGGGCATTCATTGCGGAACAGCCCGAAGGAAGCTACACCTTGCTCGACGTTCGGCAACCCGGGAATATGAGAATCGCACATCCCGGGGAGCCTCCTGATTCCGCTACCCGAACTGACGGACCGTCGTTCGCGAACTGGATCCCCAAGAGGCCGACCATTGTCTACTGAGCGGTCGGCGGCCGCAGCCGGGTGGCTGCTCAGCTCCTTTCAGGTCAGGGATTTGAAAAGGTCTACAATCTCAAGGGGGGCATCAAGGCATGGCAAGGTCTCACGGCCGTCGGCCCGGCAGAGACCGGCATGGCGCTTCTCACCGGTGAGGAGACGCCCATTGAGATCATTCTCATGGCCCTGGGCCTCGAAGAAGGCCTTCGCGCCTTCTATGATGACATGGCGCGAGGTGCGGGAAGTCCGGCCCTTTCCGAGCTCTTCGGCCGGCTTGGCCGTCATCGAAGTCAAGCACAAGGCGAAACTGCTTGAAATGTACGCCATCCAACCGGTTCGGAGGCGAGACCTGAGGCCATCGACGAAAGGCTCATGACGGATACGATGGAGGGCGGGCTCACGGCCGAAGAATTCCTGAAACTCAACCAGTCCGGCCATGCAGACCGAATCAGGAGGTGGTCGCCATGGCCATGACCATCGAGGCCCAGGCCCTGGACCTCTACATGCGCCAGAGCCGAAGGTTGGACGACCACGCATCCAGACAAATCCTCCAAGGGTTGGCCGACGATGAAAAGGCCCACCTCGCCGCCCTGGGTAGGCTCATGGAGGAGGCTCTGAAAAAGGTGTAAGGAGTCAAAAGGCCGTAACAGGTTTCATTCACTCTGAGGAGGTGATTATGAGGAAGACAGGATGGAGATGGTTTGTGGCGTTGCAGTGACCCTGGTGTTCACTGCAGGTTTCATTGGCGTATGCGTCAGCCGCGGACGTCCCGCGAATGAACAAGGAGGACCTGAAAGGAAGGCTGGGTGATCCCGATCTCGTCATCATCGACGTGCGTACCGCAAGCGACTGGAAGGCCAGCGATTCGAAGATCAAGGGGGCCACGCGGGAAAAATCGAAAAATGTGGCCGAGTGGGCTCCCAAGCTCGACAAGAGCAAAACGATCGTGCTCTATTGCGCCTGACCCAACGAAGGCACCTCTGCCGGTACGGCGGAGAAGATGATTGACATGGGTCTTCACCAAAGTCTACGCCCTCAAAGGCGGCTGGAACGAATGGAACCGGGCCCATTTCCCCACTGAACGCCAAACTAAGCAGAAGCGCAAGCCCGGTCTATAGGCTGAACGAATAATGGGGATTTCCCCCCATCCGTACCGTCCGGACGCAGGGACCGGATATGCGGGAAGAAGCCTGCGTTGTACGGCTTGCACGGCCCCCTCCAGAGAGGTTTTTGTTTGAGGCCTACAAACGGCAACCGGGCCTGTCCGACCTGCTACGGCCGTACAGGCCCTCTTCGTTCTCAAAGGAATACTTCACACTTCGGCGATCAGCCAAGCTCCTCAAGGGCGAGCGACTTTCCTCGGATCCGATCATCGCCGCCACCAGGACCACCAGCTGCGGGGGCTATATGTCACAGTGACCACGGCTGCACTCTGGTTCCCGGCTGCATCCTTAGCGTCACGGTGATCGTGTTCTCACCCGAAGAAAGCTTGATTCGCCTGACGGACCAACTGCCGGTTCCATATGCCGTCCCACTGTAACCAGAGGTGCTGGACCAGGACACTTGGGTAACGCCCACATTATCTGACGCACTGCCAGCGAGGTTAACTCTTGACGATGAAGTCGTATAACTCCCGCTCCCCGACGGAGAGTTGATCGATACCGAGGGTGCTTGCGCGTCTCCGGCGGATGGCGCACTGTAGCTCACCGTTATGGTATCAGTGCCGGAGTTACCGGCTGCGTCTTTCGCGGTCACGGTGATCGCATTCGAACCCGACACAAGGCTGATCCCTGGTATGGACCAGTTGCTCGTACCGGTCGCGGTGCCGCTGCCGCCGGTGCTCTTGGTCCAGGTCACCTGGGTCACCCCCCCGCTGTCTGTCGCGGTCCCCCCAAGCGTAATACTTGATGTGGAAGACGTATAACTCCCGCTCGTCGTGGGCAATGTGATTGTTACCTGTGGCTTTTGTGTGTCTGAGACTGAGGCAGTAACAAATTTGCTCGCTTCCACCGAGAAACCGCTTTCGTTACCAGATGAATCTACCGCGGTCACCGAGAAGTAATGGGTGGTTCCCTCTGCGAGGTTACTGAAGGTGTAACTGGTGACTTTTCCGATTGGCAGGGGGGCGCTGTAGGTCCGACTCGCTGTCCCGCGATAGACTTTGTATTCCTTCAAATCCGTTTCAGGATTTGCCTGCCACTGGACTGTGGCGGTTCCAGCCCAAAGAAACGATGGAAGCAAAAACAAAATGGCTGAAATGAAACACAGAAATCCTCGTTTTCTCATAGTCTTAATCCTCCCCTTGGCCTCGATCCTGCACATCTCCCACGCACGGGACCGGAAAAACTTTTATTGGCATGGCTTCTGGACCCTTCTCGCAACAGAAAACGCCATTTCTAGTCCTGTCGTTCAGGATAATCCGAAAGACACACCGAAGTAGCACGGACCTTGGAGCACAGGCCCCTTGAAAAGAAGTCCTGCCTCCATGAGCGCATTTTTTTTGATAGCAAAATCTGTGCCTGTTTGGCTCTTCAATCTGATTGAGAGAGGAAGTAAGAATGGAAAAGGCTCTCTGTTGCCGTCTATTAGATTTTTCACAGGTAACGGGGTCAGGGCAAAAATCGGACATTTTTGGCATGCCTTTCAGCCCAACTGTATACGGATGGTTCCCCACTTGTTTCAAATCGTCCACACAGGGGACGGATTTTCTAATGATCCTCCTATGCGAGACAAATCTTCCTATCTCGCCTTGGCGCGCTTGGCGATCTCTGCGTGAGCTCATTCTTATAGGAGTTCCCGTCTCGCCGGCAAGGACTGGCGTCTTTTGGAAGCTGCAAATTTCCTAGTCTCCTTTGTTGTCGGCCCCATGTCCTTTCGGGGACTAAATGGCATACAAAGTGCAAACTTCCAGACTGGAACAAATTCTTTTGCGGGTGACCAATCATACCAGAGGAAGCTTTGAATGGTTGCTGCGATCTTTGTTGTTTTAAAGTGACAAATTTCATGTCTAACTGTGTGTTTCTTTTTCAACACGCATGCGATTCCACCTCCCCAGTGGTGGGCTTCCCAGCAAAGAGAAAAAAGATTCAGAGGCCATCAAAGTGCAGGTTTTGGGGGTGTTTTGAAAAGAACGGGTGCCGGCATGTTTCAGGTGAGTCTGCTTATACTGAGCGTCTTTCTATGCGGTTCGGTCTCAGCCTTTGGGAGCGATACTGATCAGGGCTCCGGCATTATATCTCCCTTGCCCGGCCCTCTCGTTAACCCTCTCCCAACTCCTGGGTATGAGGGCGTGCGGATCCTTGCGGCGGGGCCCAGCTTCGAAGAAATGGTCGTTGAGCTGGTCAACGAAGAGAGGTGGATCAATGGGGCGCTTCCGCCTTTGAAACACAACTCACTTCTTGACGTTTCGGCGGAGACCCACAGCCATAATATGGCAGACCGGGACTTTTTCGCACACTGCGACCTCGACACCGGGACACTGCCCTGGGACCGCATGAGCGCAGCCGGTTATCAGTGGAATTACGCAGGAGAAAATATCGCCGCCGGGTATGGCACGCCGCAAGATGCTATGACCGGGTGGATGAACAGCTCAGGTCACCGTGCCAACATCCTTTCCACAAGTTTCCGTGAGATAGGTGTCGGGTATTATTACGCATCGACAGATGGTTCAGGGGTGAGAAGGGATTCAAACAGCGATTGTGCCGCAGACAGCACCATATCTGCCATGTATCATTACTGGACCCAAAATTTCGGTGCTCGTTACAATGTCTATCCTTTGGTCATTAACCGAGAGGCCTACAAGACACAGAGTCCTCTGGTGGATCTCTATATCTACGGGGCAGGTTGGGCCACGGAGATGCGGTTGAAAAACGAGAACGCGAGTTGGGGAACCTGGCAGCCCTTCTCGTCTTATGTGTCCAATTGGGAGCTTAGCCTTGGTAATGGCCTCAAGGAAGTTTTTGTGGAGATCCGTAACGCGTCGGGGACGGTGGTAACCGCCGGCGACACGATCCTCCTTGAAGGCACACTGCCTCCACCAACCCCAAGTCCTCCAGGGGGCGTTTCAGCCACTGACGGTCTGTACGAAGACAGGGTGAGCGTCTCATGGAGCACTTCTTCCAACGCGACCTATTACGAGGTCTACCGAGCCACAGACGTTAATGGCCCGAAGGGCAAAATCACCTCGGTCGCGGTAACGTCCCACGATGATACCTCCGCGGAGGCAGGCATATCCTACTACTATTGGGTCACCGCATGCAACGCGGGGGGTTGCAGTGCGCTCAGCGAATACGATATGGGCCACTTAAAAGCCGTAACCAGAGGCGGCATTGCGATGAGCCCCATCCTGATGCTCCTCCTTGACTGATCAGGGGCCTCCGCCCAATGATGACGGCGGGGGCGCTTACCCATTGCCCCACAGGGAATACGGGGTCAAGATCGATCATGAAACCTTTATCGTTGTGCGCCTCCGTTTTTTTGGTGTTTCTTTGGATCACTCCCTGGGCGGATGCCGCTGTCCAATCGCCCCAACTCCTTGCTCACATACAGTGGACGGGCACATCTTGGTTTGGTTCGCCCATTATCCACGATCTTGGAACAGGGGAGCGAAAATTGGTGGGCACTTATTACGATATTTTTGTTTGGGACAAAGATTTAAACCAATTGGCCCGGGCAAAATCCGGGCCTTCCTATCCCCACGAGGGGCGGATTTATCCGCCGGCGGTGTGCACGGACCTGGAGGGTGACGGCATCTTTGAAATCGTGGTCGCGAGCAACAACGGGAAAGTGGCGGCTTACGAATGGAGAAACAACAATCTGGCGGTAAAATCCGGCTGGCCGGCCAGGGCCTGCGATCAGGGCCAATGTCCGGAGGTACGAGGACTCGCTGCGGGAGACCTTGACGGAAACGGCACGATCGAGATCGTCGCGACCACCACCCAGACCGCCGGTGGGGCACAGGTCTTCGTGTTCAATCCGAATGGGACCCTCTATCAGCCACCGGGGCTTTCCTACAGTGCCTGGCCCAGGTACAACCTCGAATCAGGGCCGGGAAATGATGCAGATGCAAACGGGGCCGGCAACCACGGTTATGGGTGTTATGGCTTGAATGTGGGCATCGGCAATCTGGATGATGACCCCTTTCAGGAGATCGTGGTCACCTTCGACAATCACCAGATCAACGTGTTCCATCATGACGGGGTGAGCATGCTGGCCAGCCCCTATTTCACGAACCGTGCTTCTGACTATTCCGGGAACCGGCTCAACTGGGGCCAGTTCATACGCTGGTTTGACCCGGTCGTAGAAGAAAACCACTATCATCTCCATTCAGGCACCTGGCCGCATCCAAGCAACGAGAAATGGCTCCAATGGACCGAATCGCCGCCCTCTGTCGCGGACGTGGACGGAAACGGGAAAAATGAGGTGGTTTGTGTCACCAATGTGGAAAAGGACGTGCCTTACGACACCAAACACCATTCGGTAATGGTCCTGGAGGGCTCATACGGAGACGGGTCGCGAAGCGCACGCCGCCTTCCGGGTTGGGAAAACCTTCCTTCCTCCGGCTATCCCCTGAGCCGGGCCGGACACACATGGTATCCGCCAACCAACCCCCCGGCCCCAACGGTCGTAAACCTCCTGGGGGACAAGAGGCCCGAGATCCTTTACGGCGCCCATGACGGATATGTCTACTGCACCTCTCCCGATGCCCGGCTCTTGTGGCGAGTGAACATCACACATGGGCGGGCTTTGATGTATGCATCAGAGCTCATGGTTGCCGATCTTGACCGGGACAGCCTCCCTGAGATCGTGTTTACCACGTTCGGAGACCCGGATAATCTTGCACCAGGGCAACCCCACGGATACTTGATGATTCTTGACCGCGAGGGAAGAACCCTTCATGACATGCCCCTTCCCGTGCAGGGAACCAACGGAAACGGCAAGGGCGCGCCGGCGGCGCCGACCGTCATGGACCTCAACGGGGACGGAACCCTGGAAATCGTGGTTCAGACCTTCGGGGCAGGCTGTTTTGTCTACACGGTTCCCGGCTCCTCGGAAAACATGCTTCTTTGGCCAACTGCCCGAGGAAATTATCTTCGACAGGGCCGCCCGTGGAAAGAAAGCGCTGCCAAGAGGCCCTTCATTCCTTTCATGCTTCTGTTGGATTAAAATGAGAAGATGTCCGGGCATCATCTTCGCTCCCGGTATTTCCGGCCGCAGGGCCAGGGTTGCAGGCACAGGTATCGAGGTATGGGAGATCATCGCCCAATACAAGAGCTCGGACCGTGACCCGAAACAGCTTCAGGGATCCTTCCACTGGCTGAGCCCAGGGCAGATCAAAGCTGCCTTGGGATATTATGCTGTTTACCCGGAAGAAATCGACGAAATCATCGCCCGCAACGAGGAATGGACCGAGGAAACACTTAAAAAGCGCCATCCGGCGTTGAGCCTCGCTCTGCACGTTTAAGGGTAACGAGTTTCGCAGGATCGCAGAGGCGCTGGTTGCCTTCGCGTCCCTCAACCCGGATGGCTTGCCTCCTTATACGGTCGCATTCTTGAACGACAAGCCGCTCTGACGCCCGACTTGCTATCCGATCCTTGCCCCAAGCCAGCCCCACGGATACTTGATGATTCTTGACCGCGAAGGAAGAACCCTTCATGACATGCCCCTTCCCGTGCAGGGAACCAACTGAAACGGCAAAGGCGCGCCGGCCGCGCCGACCGTAATGGACCTCAACGGGGACGGAAGTCTCGAAATCGTGGTTCAGACTTTTGGAGCAGGCTGCTTTGTCTACACGGGCCCCGGGCCCTCAGAAAACATGCTTCTTCGGCCTACTGCCCGAGGGAATTATCTTCGACAGGGCCGCCCGTGGAAGGAAAGCGCTGCCAGGCGGCCCTTCATTCCCATCATGCTTCTGTTGGATTAAAGGACTACTGGTGAAATTGGATTGCACCCGGACAAACCAATGCGCCAGCTTACTCCTCCTTCAGGGGAGCAGCTAATCAGCCTTCATGTATATGAGCTCCAATGAGCCACCCACCCCCTTATCAAACTTGCACAAAACGGACTTGCTCATGCTAAACGCCGTCAGAGCAGTCGCCAGCATCTCTTTCGCCTTCTCTCCCGAGATCAAATACCATCCGTAATCCACGGTACCATCCACACTCAGCAACTGGATGGTCGGTCTGGTAATCGTACTTCCCACGTAAGCAATTCTGCAGGTGTAGAATGCTGGGGTCCCAAAGCTGATACTCACAAAACCAAGCAAGAGCAACCCAGCAACCAAAGCCATGAATGTTTTCTTTCTCCTCATCTCCCCGCTCCTTTCACAATCCCGATAAGTTAACATTATTGCCTCGTTTCTATTAGTTCTCTCAACGTCAGTCCCCTTCCGCCACTTTCACCTGGGGGCGCTATCTCCCTGTCCATGGGGTCGTGGGGCTCCGGGGACCTAGCCAGAAGCTCTCGGAGGGTCATTCCCTTTCCACCCTGTTCAGGAGGCGGCGTTATCTCGCTGTCAAGGATCTCATCACGGCTCAACGCTCGTGGCACCTCCTCTATTTCCGGGGGCGGGACAAAAGACGATTGATCTCCTTGAGGCAAATGTTTCACTTCGCCGGTGTCGCCAGCGCCGGTTCCCGAACCGCCGGGTCTGTCCATCCTGCGGAGGGTAATCTGCTTTTCGGCCTCGTCGATCTTCATGACATAACTGGTGATCCCCACCCTTTTCAGTATGGACCTCAAGACCTCATCCAAACGAGTTCCCTGGGCCTTTAGGGTGATTCGAACATCATCCCACTTCTCACAACCCTTGACCGTGTAACCCGTTGAATCCAAGTGCTCATCAATCAGGACCCTTTAAGGCGTATCCTTTACTTCGAAAGAGACTATCGGAAGCGCTCCATGGGACAATTCAGCAGGGCAACCAGGATCATTGAAGATAAAGATGACCACAAGAAGCAACAAGTAAGGAATCATCAACCTCAGAGGCGTGCAACGCCTCGAAGATAAGAGCTCCAAAGCTCTTATCCGGGTCTGGAGAAGCATCATTTTGCTAACACTCACAATCAGGTTCCTAAAATTGATCAGGCCCAAGGATTTCCAGGTCGTCGCGCGCAAAGGGCATCAAGGAAACGCTAGAAGCGAATGCACGTTACATGCCAATCCGCTCGATCCGGACCCCAAGGCGAGCCACAGTCCATAGAACTTCTCTGGCGAACGACCCCCTGCCCTATCTCGTTCTCTCCTGGATCCTCTTTGAAACTGGTTTTGTGCATCAACTTCCCAAAACGTCAACTTTTGCCTTGACAATCCACCTTGCCTTAATACAAGTTTGTTATTTAGTGTTCAAGACATGAACGCTTGTCGGTTTTTGTCACACCCTGCAGATGTGTTGATTCCAGGTTGTATGAGAGGAAATGGTAAAAAGGGCATTGATCATCGGTGTATCGGGCCAAGATGGCTCACTATTGGCCAGGCTTCTGCTCGAAAAAGGGTATGACGTCACCGGCAGCTCTAGGGATGCCCAAATTTCCCCTTTTCATAATCTTGACCGGCTCGGTATTCGAAATGAGGTCAGGGTCGAATCCTTATCACTCATCGATTTCCAAAGCGTCCTCTCAGCTTTGAAAAGGGTTAGGCCAGATGAAATTTACAACCTTGGCGGTCAGACGTCGGTGGGCCTCTCCTTTGACCAACCCGTCGAGACGTTCGAAAGCAACAGCATCGGAACCTTGAATCTTCTGGAGGCCATCCGTTTCCTTGATCTGCCGATCAGACTTTATAACGCCGCCTCCAGCGAGTGTTTTGGAAACACAAACGGGGCGCCTGCAACCGAGAAAACGCCCTTTCACCCGCGCAGCCCTTACGCCGTGGCCAAGGCGGCCGCTTTTTGCAAGTTGCCAATTATAGAGAGGCTTACCGGATTTTCGCTTGCTCCGGACTGCTCTTTAACCATGAGTCACCGCTTAGACCGGAGAGGTTTGTTACAAAAAAAATCACGAATACAGCATACCGTATCTCTCGGGGCAGCAATGAAAAGCTGGAATTGGGGAACATTGCGGTGGCGCGAGACTGGGGATGGGCGCCGGAATATGTGGATGCCATGTGGCGGATGCTTCAACAGGGAAAACCTGACGATTACGTCATCGCAACCGGCGAGACCAATACCCTTGAAGCATTTGTAGAAACGGTCTTCTCTCATCTAGCGCTTGACTGGAAAGAGCATGTAAGATCCCGCCGTGACCTTTTCCGGCCTTCAGATATCCTGATCTCGTGTGCCGATCCGATGAAGGCGAAGCAAGAATTGGGTTGGGTTGCGAAATATAAAATGACCGATGTTGCAAAGATGATGGTCGAGGCAGAATCGGGATCGATCGAACCAAGTTCTCATGAAGTCACCGGATTACATGGCCTTTGACAGGAAAAACTAAGAGATGGTCCCGGGGCTAAAGGCAAATGTGAATTCAAGCCCGCCGCCTTGCTGGTGCGGGAATGAAGCGTTGGAGCCATTTTCTCCGGACTATCTGAGGTGTGCGTCCTGTGAGACGCTTGTTGCCAGAGACATGCCGGTTAAGGACAGGTCTGAGGTCGCGGACAATTCAGACGATTTTTATGGGAAAGACTACTATGTTTCGCACCTGACCGAGCATTATGGGCTTCGATAGATCTGGACACAAGGGCTAGAAGTGACCTCCCAGAGCGATGCACACATTGGTTAAGCACGCTCCTAAAAATTAAGCTCCCGCCAACCTTCTGGAACTCGGAAGTGCACATGGGGGATTCGTCGCCCTAATGAAGTGTGCCGGGTATGATGCAGTTGGACTCGAGCTGAGCCCTTGGCTTGTGGATTTTGCGAAAAAAACCTTCGGAATCGAAATGCTCAGCGGCCCCATTGAGCACCAGCACATCGGCGACGGGAGTTTTGACGGAATCGTCTTGATGGATGTCCTGGAGCACTTGCAAGACCCGAAAGGAACTATCAAGGTCTGTGCAAATCTCTTGAAGAACGACGGGATCCTCGTGATCCAAACGCCCTGCTATCGAGAAGGGAAGACATTTCACGCTATGGAATCTGAAAAGGACCCCTTTCTCTTCATTTTAAAGCCGGCCGATCACTTGTATCTCTTCAGTATGCAATCGGTCAAAGCTCTGCTCTCTGCATTTGGCTTGAATTATGTATCATTCGAACCTGCCATATTCAGCCAGTATGACATGTCCCTCATCGCAAGCCGAAGCCCACTCAAGCATCATTCGTCTGAGGAAATATTCGGTGCACTTTCGGCAAAGAGCTCTGGGCGCATTGTCCAGGCGCTCCTCGATCTCTACAAAGCCCACTCTGGCCTTGAGAGCAAACTGAAAGACGTTGAAGCCGATCGTCGAGCCAGGCTGGAACAAATAGATGGTCTCCCAGCTGTGCTTCAAGAGGTGGAAACGGACCGAGATGAGAGACTAACATTGATCAGAAAACTTTCAGACCAGCTGCAAGAAATCGAAAAAGATCGAAGTGAAAGACTCAAACTGATCAGAAAACTCTCTG
>CAVOVO010000059.1:0-13958 GCA_963699845.1 uncultured delta proteobacterium | reverse complement strand
ATACCCAGAATACCTGCTAGATCAAATGGATATCCCTAACATCACGTAGGTTTGAAAGCGTACACGAAAAGGCCCCCCTCCGATTTATCTCAGCCTTTGTATGTGTAAGCCGCTTTTCCCCAAACGCGTCGAACTTCGGATCAAGCATTCAACAGGTGGTTTACAACAACATTCCATACCACCCCATAGTCCACACTGTGGTAGCTGGAAGTACCAGTCAAAAAGATCCCCCTGCCACGGCCAAATTCAATTACCCTATCCGATATTCGAGATCAATGGACAGTCCATATCCGACCACCGACCATCGCTGAGGTGAATATCACCTGTTGCAAGTTGGAACCGAAGTGCGATATTTGTCATTACGGTATTTCAAAGAGTTACGATTAGAGTAAATTTACTTTCCCCGAAAAGGAGTGATGCATCGTGTTTTCCTTTATTCACGCGGCGGACATTCATCTCGACAGTCCGCTTCACAGGCTCGACCTTTACGAGGGCGCGCCGGTTGAGGCCATGCGAAGCGCCACGAGGCGGGCCTTCGAAAACCTGGTCCGGCTTGCCCTGGAAGAACAAGTGGACTTCGTACTGATCTCCGGCGACCTCTACGACGGAGACTGGCGGGATTACAATACCGGGCTCTATTTTCTGTCCCAGGTCAGCCGTCTGCAGGAAGCGTCCATACCGGTCTACATTGTGGCAGGAAATCATGACGCGGCAAGCCGGATCACCAAGACGCTCCGGCTGCCTGAACACGTCCACCTCTTCCCGGCCCATGGCCCGGAGACCTATCGACTCCCCAAGCTGGATGTGGCCATCCACGGCCAGAGCTTCCCCACCCCTGCAGTCAAACAGGACTTGTCTCTCAACTATCCGCCGCTCCGTTTCGGGCTGGTTCAATATCGGGATGCTGCACACCTGTCTCACAGGCCGGGAGGGACACGCCCCTATGCGCCCCTTGCACGGTCGAGGGCTTGACCAATAAGGGTTACGACTACTGGGCGCTCGGCCATGTGCACAAGCGGGAGTCCATCAGGGAGGCCCCGTGGGTCGTGTTTCCGGGAAACATCCAGGGCCGGCATATCCGCGAGAGCGGCCCCAAAGGATGTCTGCTCGTCAAGGTCGATGAGCGGGGGCGTGCCAATCACCACCTTCAAGCCGCTTGGATGTGATCCGATGGGAGGAGGTGGCCGCAGACGGAACCCTTTCTGGAGACTGGGTCACGACCTGGTGGATGGCATCGCGCACCGTCTCAAGGGTTTGCTTGAGCAGACACCGGGGCTTCCGATCGTCGCCAGGGTGGTCGTAAGGGGTTTCTCACGGGGGACCGATGCGCTCGCAGCGGACCCTCGAGCAATGGAAAAACGAGATACGGGCCGCCGCTGTGGAGATCGGCGCAGGTCGCATATGGATCGAAAAGGTCAAGGTCAGCCCGGAATCCTCGATCAGAGTGGGGCAGGATCTTGGGGAACGGGCGGCCCCGTGGGAGAAATCCTCTCTCTCCTGGATGAGATCCAGGCCGACCCGGACCAGCTCCTGGAACTTGGGCGGACCCTGCAAGAGATCGTCGCCAGACTCCCCAGGGAGCTGAAAGAGGGCGAGGAGCGCATCGACGTCGGAGACCCCGAGTGGCTGAAGGCGCTGCTCGACCAAGTGCGGCCCATGCTCCTTCAACGGTTGAGAGGGTGAGGGAGAGCGGCCATGAGGATCCTGAAGCTGATGCTGATTGCCTACGGGCCGTTCACCGACACCGTGATCGATTTCCAGGGGGATGAAACAGGGATCCACATGGTCTATGGCCCCAACGAGGCCGGAAAGAGCTCCGCCCTCCGCGGACTTCGAGAGGCCCTTTACGGCATTTCGGAGCGGTCCTCGGACGACTTCATCCACCCCTACGCAAAGATGAGAATCGGCGCCCTGCTGCGTCACAGCGACGGCACCACGCTTGATTTTGTGCGCAGAAAGGGAAGAGTCAACACGCTTGAGAACCGGCGACGACTCGGCCCCCCTTGACGAGTCGCTGCTTGCCAGGTTCCTTGGCCGAATCGACGCCGATCTCTTTGGGACCATGTTCTCCATGGGCCACGACGACCTGGTCCGTGGGGGCAGCGAGATCCTTCTGGGCGGGGGTCATTTGGGGAACGCCCTTTTTGCGGCAGGGTCCGGGATCTCGGATCTCCGAAAGGTCCAGATGAGCGCTCCAGGGCGATGCGGAAACCCTTTTCAAGCCAAACGCTTCGAAGCCTCGGATCAACGAATCCATTGCGCGTTTCAAAGAGATTCAAAAGGGGCTGCGCGACGCCCAGCTGCCAGGAGAGGAGTGGGAACGGCACGATCAGGCCCTGCGGGATGCCGGGAGCCGGAGGGCCCATCGTGGCGCTGGCACTGGAGAGCAGCGGTGAAAGAACATCACCGATTGGCCCGCATCAAGGAGGCCCTTCCTCTCATCGGCAGGCGAACCGAGCTCCATGACGAGCGGTTCCAATACGCGGATGTCATCCTGCTGCCCGATGATTTTTCAGAGCGGCGCCGGGGGCTCCTCACCTCGCTCAGGCTCGCCGAGACCAGAAGGGCCCAGGCGATCGAAACCGTTCAGGAGATCGACGCAGCCATTGCCGAGCTTACGATCGACCCTGGTGTGCTCGACCGCGGCGACCTGATCGAAGGCCTCTATCGGGAGCTTGGCAGTTACCAGAAGGCGGCCCGCGACCGTGACAGGCTGGTCACACAGCGGGACCTTTTGTGGGCCGAAGCCGCTGAGATCCTCGCCGGTCTCCGTCAGGACCTGACCCTGGAAGAGACTGAAAAACTGCGGTTGAAAAAGGCGGACGTCCTTCGCATCCGGGACCTGGGGACGCGTTATGAACGGCTGGTGACCAGACTTGAAACCGGCAAGGCGCAGGTGTCAACCCTTTCCCGAGCAGTGGCTTCCATCGAAGCGCAGACTTGCCGATATGCCTCTCCCGCTGGCCGTCGACCCCCTGGCAAGTGTGGTCGAACGTGCGGCCAAGGTCGCGGCCCTGGAGGGTCACTACCGATCCGAGCGCGAACAGGTGGAGGCCGTGTTGAAGGGGCTCAGAGGGGCCCTCAGGCGGCAGACCTTGTGGTCGGGAACCCTGGAAGCGCTGGAAGGCTTGCCCCTGCCGTCCGTTGAGACCGTGGATGTGTTTTCCGACCGCTTTGAAAAGGCCGAAAGACGGGCCGAACAGCTTCGGTCCCAGGCCGAGGACCTTCAGGCAACCCTTCTTGAAATCGAAGGTGAGGAGAGAGAGCTGGCGCTGCAGGGGGAAGTGCCCACGGAAGCCGATCTGCGCGAAGCAAGGAACCGGCGGCAGGAGGGCTGGAGACTCGTCAAAGGCGTGCTCGAAAAGGGGGAGGCCGTCACGGCAGAAGCCCGGGCATCCGTGATAGAGATCCGGACACCCCGCCTTGCTGAGAGCTACGAGCGAAGCGTTGAACAGGCCGATGAGATCGCGGACCGGCTCCGCCGCGAGGCCGACCGGGTCGCAAAGAGGGCAAAGCTCGCGGCCGATCACGAGACCCGGACGAACCAGACGGCAAGCGTGAAGGACCTGATGGCCGCGGCCGCAGCCGAGCGCGAAAAGATCAGCCGGGAGTGGCGAAATGCCTGGGAGCCGGCCGCCATTTCCCCTGCCTCGCCCAGGGAAATGCGGGCGTGGCTCCAAGATCAGCGGGCGATCCTTGAAAAATGGTCGGAGGCGCGCGAACGCTCATTCGGTCTGGACGCCCTTCGGGCCCGCATACAGGCGCACAAGGAGGAGATCGCCGACGCGTTTGTTGCCATGTCCCTTCCGCCTCCCAATGGTCAGGAGACCCTGTCCGACCTGGTCGAAAAGGGACGAAAGATCATCGAAGAGCAGGAAACCCTACGCAGCGGCCGGGAAAGGCTCCTCACGGAGAGGAAAAAGCAGACCGAGGCCCTCGGCCATGCCGCGGCCCAGGTTGCCTCGATTGAAACGGAGATATCGAGCTGGGGGGCCCTTTGGGAAGAGGCGATCCGGCCCCTGGGCCTCGATGGGACCGCCATGCCCGAGCAGGCCAACGCCGTGATGGATGACCTGAAAACGCTCTTTGAAAAGGTCAGGGAATCGGGCGACCGACAGAAACGCATAGCCGGCATTGACAGGGACGCCCAGACGTTCACGGAAAGAGTCAAGGCCCTGTGTGTGCAGGCGGCAGGGGATCTGGAAGGGGCCCCGTCGGAGGCGGCCATCGTGGGACTCCACGCCCGACTCACGCGGTCGAGGGAGGCCAGGTCGAAACTCGACAGCCTTGAAAAACAGCGGGGCCAGGAGGAAAAACGGTTGAGGGAGGCTGATCGCGACATCAGCGAATACAGGAGTCAGCTGGAGGCCATGTGCACGGAAGCCGGCTGCGATTCCTACGAGGCGCTATCCGAGGTCGAGGCACGCTCCTTGAAAAGGAAAGAGATCGAAGCGGAGCTCAAAACCATCGAGGAACGTCTTCTGGGACTGAGCGGCGGCGTGACGGTGGACGCATTTGTCCGGGCGTCGGCCCAGGTGGACTCCGACACTATCGATTCCAGGATGGACAATTTGAATGAAGTCATACGCGGCCTGGAAGAAGAAAGATCGTCGCTCGATCAAACCATCGGGGCGGAGACAAATGAGCTGGGCCGCATGGATGGAGGGGCGATGGCGGCCCTCCTGGCCGAAGAGGGTCAAAGGGTGCTCGGGCGCCTTGCATCCGACGTGGAGCACTACGCAAGATTGAAACTTGCCTCCGCAGTCTTGTCACGGGCCATTGAACGTTTTCGCCGGCGAAATCAGGGACCCATGGTGAGCATCACGAGCGAGCGGTTCGCGCAATTGACGGGTGGGTCCTTCGAGGGGGTGCGGGTTGAATTCAATGACGAGGGTCAGGCGGTGCTGGTGGGCGTTCGGCCGGGAGGCAAAAGCACAGTGGGTGTTGAAGGCATGAGCGACGGAACCGCCGATCAGCTCTATCTCGCCCTCCGGCTGGCGGGCATCGAGACCTATCTGGAGACAGAAGAGCCCATGCCGCTGATTTTCGACGACATCCTCATCCGATTCGACGACGATCGGGCCGGCGCCGCCCTGGAGGTCTTGAGGGGCCTCTCGGAGAAAACGCAGGTGATCTTCTTCACCCATCACCGCCACCTCGTGGATCTCGCCGGGAAGTGCATTCCGTCGCCAGGCTTGGTCCGGCATGTCCTGTGAGCCCGGAAGGGGCCGTCAGAGAGAAGCCTCGAGGTTTTCGAATTCGTCCTCCAATTGGTAAAGAAGCCGGTCCAGATCATTGAGCCTTCTTGCCAGGAGCGCTTCCTTCGCCTTTTCCTTGAGGGTTGTCAGCCTCTCCAGAAAGGGGCTCACGGCCACCTTGAACTGGGACGTGACCGCCGGATCAACGTCCATTCTGTGAAGAAAATCCACGAGGACATAGAGGGAGGGTTCCTTCTCGCCTGGCGCCAGGTACTTCTCGCGCTCCAGGGCTGCTGCGAGCCTGGGGAAATGGGTCTTGAACCCTTTCTCATAAAAAGGGATGAGTCGAATGTCGATCTGCATGTACTGGCTCATGACTGATTGCTCCTCAAAGGGATTGTTGCCCAGTCGTCGGTAGCGCGTCAATCGGCACCCAGTTCCTTCTTCAGCCAATCTTTGATGTCCCCATCGACCGCGTAGACCCCCTTGAGCTCACAGACGGGCTTTTCGAACCGCGTCGGCAGCTCGATTTTCGCCAGCTCAAGCGCTTCCTGAGAGTTCCGCCGGATCAGGTAGATTTGGTAAGGCCTGGACCAGCAGTTCACCACAAAGTAGATGGTGTAATCGCTCTGGGAGCGGACGATGGTCCGGTCGCCGCGGGCCCGGATGTTGCCCCATTCCAGATAGACGCGCACGGCCTGCTCCGGGGTCATCTCCCAGTCAATGGCATTGACGAGCTCTCTATCCCGTCTGATCTCCTCTATGCTTGTCAGCATGGTCTTCGCCTCGTTACCTTTTCACCTGCGTTTCCGTCTGTAGTCCCCGTCTGAAGCCTAATCAGATTAGACCGGATTTTGCTCTATTCTCCTTTTGCATGTTACCCTTTTTCGTGCACGAAGACAAATGGAAAAAAAGCGGACGCCTGCGGTCTGAAAGCCCCCCTCCACATCGAGGCATTGGGATCTTGGGACGAAAGCGATGCATCGCGACCTTTGTGTTGATGAGTTTGCCATGCCCGGCCCTGGATGGTCAGGCGAGCGGCCGTTGTCCATTTCAGCAATTCAGTGAAAAGGCGGAATGAATATGATTGACGTTTACCACGCTCTGAGGGAACATCCTCATTGCGGCCAACCCCTGAGACCCATTTGAGGCAATCCCGACTCTCCATTGTCTCAAATTTTCCGAGCCTGAGATGGGGCCCCATTTCATGGAAGGATTGACCCGATGTTGGGGTCATCTGTCCTCGGGGAAGCGGCGCTCAACGGGAAGCCGCCATTTGCTATTACCGTCATTCCGGGAGGATAACCGTCATGCAGAACGTTCACTTGAAGGCGATTATTGAATTGTGCCTTTCTGCGGAAAAAGTTGCCGAAAAACTCTATCGCACCTTATCGGAAAACGCCACCATACCCGAACACAAGGCCTTCTGGTTAGAGGTTGCCTTGGATGAACAACGCCATATGACTTACTGGGAAAGGCTCCTTCTCCTGGCTGAAAAAGATGTCCTCAGGAATCCATTTAACGATCAAGCCAGAACCGAAAGTGAGCTTCGGGAAATGAATAGGACGATCGAAAAGATGCTGGTGGAAGAAGATGATCTCTGTGATCCTTCGAACGCCATTCTCTTGGCATTTCGGCTGGAGTCTGCCATGCTCCAACCTGCTTTTCCCATCCTCTTTCGATCACTTAGAAAGGAGATTGGCGACATATCGCCAGAGGACGATTACACCGATCATATCAACAGGTTTTCGAAGTTCGTAGACAACTACCTGAAAAAACCAGAGCTTGAAATCATCACACGGCTCCTCTCGCAGCTGTGGGACCATTCGACGGAATTGGCCGCTCAATTTACTGAAATCAAAACCTTACGTGGACTGATTCCGATCTGTGCCAGCTGCAAGAATATTCGCGACGATAAGGGATACTGGAAAGAAATTGAGTACTACCTTTCAAAGTATGCCAACGCGGATTTTACACACAGCATCTGCCCCGAGTGCATCGAAAAGCTCTATCCGGAGATCGCTGAAAAAATGAGAAAATAAGCCTTCCCCGACAAGGCATAGCCCTTATGCGTTCTGTCCGGTTGGATCGTTCCCACCTGAAAAAGGTAGTCTTCGAATTTACCTCCACCTTACCCGAGCGGTTCCCACCAATGAAACTCGTTCAGGTAAGGTTTCAGGTGAACACTATTCAGGCCGAGTCAATGCCTCACTTCTTTCTGCGGCATATGTGGGCCCTCAAGAGGCTTTAAGACCCTTGGCTGCCTTTTTGACATCGAGAGGCTTTACCCAGAGGATCGCCCCGTAGCGTCCGTTGCCTGCGCTGACCGCATCCACGGCGGTCACATTGATGTTCGCTTCGGCAAGCTTCTGCAGCGACGCTGCCACTGCACCCGGACGATCCTCTCCCTGGACCAGGAATCCTGTCTTTTTGGGACGCGCCTTGAGCTTGGCCTTGGTCAAGGCCTTCTTGAAGCTGCGCGGCATCCTCTGGGACGAAGTCGAGCTGTGCGCGGCGTCCGCGGGGAAACCCACTGAAGGCCAGGAGGTTTACCCCAGCCTGACGGAGCGTCTTGAAGCACCCGGGCCGCCTCTCCGGGCTTGTTCGCCACATCCATCGCAAAGTACGCAACCTTTTTGATCGTGTCTGCCATCGTTCATACTCCTTTCGTTTTATGGTTCGCCACATTCTCCAAGGGCTCGCCCCTTTTGAGCCTTGCGACGTTGTCGGCTACGGCGCGGCCGAGGGCCGTGAAGGACTGCTCGGTTACGCCAGCGGTGTGCGGCGTGATCACCACTCTTGTCATGCGTGAGCAGGGGATAGTCAGGCGCGGGGGGCTCCTGGCTCAGCACATCCAGTCCGGCGCCGGCGATGAGCCCCCTATTTAGGGCCGTGAGCAAATCGTCCTCGTTGACGATGGGACCTCGGCTGATGTTGATGACAAACGCCGTGGATTTCATCCGCTCAAAAACTGAGAGGTTGAGCAGGCCCCTGGTCTCTGGGGTCAGCGTCACGGTGGAAATGACGAAGTCGGCTTCAGGGAGCATTTGGTTCAGACCTCCGGGACCTTCGAGGCGAGACAGCCCCAGCCGCTTGGCCACCGAGGGCTGGGGGTTGATATCGGTGGCTATCACGCGCATCCCCAATGGCACCAGCCGTGCAGCCAGGGCTTGTCCGACCGCGCCCAGGCCGATGATGAGGGCCGTCCGGTCGATGAGCGCCACGCCGCAGGGTCGCCCCCACTCGCCCCGGGCCAGGGTCTGCTGAGAGGCCTTGAATTGTCGGGCGCAGGCCATCATGAGAAAAACGCCGCCTTCGGCGGTACACTCGGCATGGATCGGCGCCTGGTTTCCAGGCACGTTGGCCACGGGAATGGATCGGCGGTGGCCGCCGCCATATGCACGCCCTCCAGACCCACGCCGAACTGCTGGATCAGTTTGAGGTCCGGCGCCGATTGGATCATCTCCGCCGTGATCCTGGTCATGGCAGGAATAAGCACTTCGGCCCAGACCACCCTTTGGGCCGCCTCCTGCTGAAGGCAGACCCGGACCTCGTCCTCGGGCAAGAGCCGGGTGACCGTCTCAATCATGGCAGGGAACATGTCGTCGCAAATCAGGACTCGCATTTTACCTCTCCACGAAATGCATGGTGTACGCCTGTTTCGAAGGCGTGTTTCTGACACCGCCCGCTTATGGCTCTGCAACAGATTTACGCTCTTTCAGCCTTTCTGTCAACACCGGGCAACCTCAATCAGAAAAGGTCATGTCTCTTGGTTACCGCGAGAAAACGGGCACGCACCGCCGGATCACTGCACCTGGCCATCTCGCGTTGATAGTCATCGGTCCTGAACGCTTCGATTCCGCCCGGGCCAATCATGTAAATCACGTCTCGTTCATCGGCGTCCTTCTCAGGGGTTCTTTCTATGAATTCGCTCAGGAGGGTCGACTTCTTGACCTTGAGGGTGTCCGTGCGCGGCAGCTCAGGGACCAGGCGGATAAACCCCGGCAAGCGCGTATGACGGGATCTCCTTTTGACAGTAACCGTAGAATTCGTCAAGATCGAATCCCTTCGGATCCTCTAACTCCAGCACATATATGGGGTTGTCGTTTTCAGTGCTGTCCACAAAGGGAATGCCGATGACCGCGCAGTTTTGAACGCAGGGATGGCGTTTGAGTATTTCTTCCACGAAGTTGGCGGCGAAATTCTCACCCTTTGTGCGGAGGCGATCGGCGCCGGTTCGACCCAAGAAAGATGACATAGCGCTCACCGCTTTTCTCCTCCAGGCAGCCAAGGTCACCCATGTGGTAGTAGCCATTTTCGTCAACCCTTTCAGCACTCTCGGCAGGGCAAATTGTAGTAGCCGGAGAAGGCAGAGTCTCCCAGGGACGCCTGGCTCACCACGATCTCGCCGACGGCCCTGTCAAAGTTGACGATTCTGCCTTCTTCATCCACCACCGCCGGCTCACATTCCTGCCCCGTGACCTCGTCCACCACCTTCACGTCCCTGCCCGGAATGACCCGACCCACGCTGTAATCCGGCGTTTCGGGGGTGACCAGGGCCACGGCCCCCACCTCGGTGGAGCCGTAGGCCTCGGCGAAAATTTCCAGGCCGAAGATCCGTGTGAACTTCGCCCGGTTGGCGGCGTTGGTTCCGGTGCTCACCACCGTTCGCAGGGGCAGATCCGAGTAGTCGGCCTCAGGGCCCACGGTGGCCAGAATGTACGTCACCGGGTCACCCACACTGTTCCATACGGTGACGCCTCCCTCGCTCAAGTCCTTGATGAAGTTGCTGGCGCTGAAACGCCGCCGAAGAAGGATCCTGGCGCCGTTCAAGCAACGCGGTCATGAAGTTGATGTAGAGCGAATTGGAGTGGTTCAGCGGCATGCAAATGTAGCCGACGTCGTCCTCGGAATACTTCAGCAGAGAGGTGAACCCCACAGGCCACGTCGACCAGCTTCTTCCACGTGACCTCGATCCCCTTGGGCATGCCCGTGGTGCCGGAGGTGAAGATGATGACGCCGGTCCCGTCCCCCTGACAGGGGCGCCGGCGAAAACCCTTCACCTTCACACTGGGCCAGCCGCTCTTCCAGGACGGCCACCTCAGGAGGGTGATTGTTGGCCTGCCTTCTGCGCGCGATCACGTAACGGGGATACAGATCACCCAGGCCGTAGCGCTCATGGGCTTCAATGAGCGACTCCACAAAGGTGCGGCCGGTCTTGGGCTGCGCCACCTCGTCGGCGAAGACCACGTCTATGTCCGTTTTGCAGAGATCGCTCGATAGTCTCTCGCCCACCTGCGCGTTGTTGATGCCCACCAGCGTGGAGTTGGTGAAGGCGCAGCCCCCGAAACAGGTATGCCACCTCCGGCGTATTCTGCATGAAGAAGCCCACATGGAAGCGATCCGCATGGCAGCTTTCCGCTCTCCTTCCTGCATCTGCCGGATCATTGCCCCGTATCGCAGGGAGTTATGCATAGAACTCCGCGAAGCTGACCTCCCGCATGACCTCTCCTTCGTCACGATACATCAGAAAGGTGCGGTGACGGGTCCGAGGGTCGGTCCCATAGAATTCGATAACCTGGGCCACGTTCATGCCCTTAACTTGCCCCAAGCCCATTCACAATCTCCCCTCGACATATATGCCCTAGATCCTAAGGACCCCTTTTACCCTTTCTGCCACATCCCGGAGATCTTCTTCGCTGGGCCGTCCGCGGATATCTCCCAAACGACCGGAAACCGAATGGCTTCGCAAGCGCTCCGTATTGTATTCCCCAATCACATACCACTCGGCAACAATAGTATAGCCAAGGTGGTCAAACAATTGGCCCATATACTTGACGGCCGGAATGGCTTCGTTAATCCCCGTATGGACCCCCCCATAAGTACAGTAAACGACTGTTTTGGCAGAAGGCCTTCTTGGGGAAGCAGGCTTGATCTCGCCTTTCCGAACATATTCCTGGAGATGCCTTCTGAAAAGCTTCATCAGCGCTTTTCCAGGCAGTTGTGAATAGACGCCGGATCCGGCAAACACAAAATCATACTTGAGGATGTCGATATCCTGATCTTTGTCCATAATTTTCAAGGTATCGACCTTGTGGCCCAGCTCTCTGACAGTATCCTGTATCCTGATCGCCACCTTTTCAGTGTTTCCGGTTTCAGAAAAGTAGAGATTGAGTACTTCCATTTTTCCCTCCTTTCTATTGGGATGCCCTTTTCATCTATTTCCTCGTTGAGGAAGCAACATAATCGGTCATAATTGCCTCAATCTGGTTATCCTTTTCTTGCCAAAGTTGATTGACCCATTGTTGGATTTTTTCACGAAAAGCCTTGTCTTCCTCATAATTCACACCAACGACATTTTCAGGGATGGGTAAGATCTTCACCCGTACGATGATGCATGGGATATTTCCTGCCAACAAATCCCAAAAATGAACGGGGGGTTCATTTTCCGGATAAACGATCGTAACGTCCAGTACGTTTGATAAAAAATCTCCCATACTGGAAAAAATCAAGGCAACGCCGCCTGCTCTAGGCAACAGAAGGTGCCGGTAAGGGGAGTCTTGCTTCTCATGTTTTACAAAATCAAATCGGGTTCCCTCCAAAAAATTCATAACGCAGACCGGAAGGTTCTTGAATTTTTCACAAGATTTTCGAGTCGTTTCCATATCTTTTCCCCGAAGTTCAGGATGCTTTTCCAGAAACTGACGGGAATATCGTTTCAAAAATGGAAAATCCAATGCCCACCATGCCATTCCCAGAAAGGGAACCCAAATCAGCTCTTTTTTTAAAAAGAACTTGAGAAAGGGGATACGGTGTTTAAAGATATGTTGAAGCACGAAGATATCTGCCCAAGAGCGGTGATTGCTGACCACTAAGTAGGATCTCCTGGGGGAGAGGTGTTCAATCCCCTGAACATCCCATTTGACATTATGAGTGATCCGAAAAATAAAACTATTGCCTTCAATCCATAAGATTGCAATGAGGATCAGCAGTCGTGAAATTTGATGCCTTATCCCTTTATGAGGGATGATTAATTTTATAAAGACAAATAGAAATAAAATGGAACACCACCATATGGTGTTGAGACTGAATAATAGCAGCGAAAGTCCTCCCACCACAGACGATGGTAACAAATTGGACATAATATTTTCCTTGTAGCGAGACGAACCATCACACACCGTTCTATTTCGGAAAAAATCATGTGACGCACGCCTCATCAAGCATCTTTTCGGGCTTGCAGAGGCATTCTTGTGTCCCAATCGGAATTCCTGCCCAAGAAAGGCATCATTTCATGGACGTTCCCCTGACCCATCTACAACCCTTCAATCAGCTTGAAATACTCTTTGAAAGTACGGATCGATTCAATGGTGGCTTGGAACAAAATCCAACTGAGAACAAGAATTCCTATTGTGAGTCCGATCTTCCATGCTCTCGTCGTTTGGGGACGGAACCAAATCAGGGGCAACGCCAGAGGCCCCACACAACTGACTGCGATGAAAATAAAGGATTTTTTGAAATACCACTGAATCTTTTCCTCTGCAAAGCGTGAATGATCGGAACCGGCCAAAAACTCAGCGCAGTGTTTACACTTTATAGCGTCGTCTTGAATTTCTTCGGCACAGAAGGGACATTTCTTCATTATCATCTCTCTTGATAGTGTGCGAACGACCCCCAAGGGACCACGGCTGGGGACTAACGGAGTAAGCGGCTCAATGACTTCTTGTCGCCCTCTTTTCCATACCGGTCGGAACCAAATGCGGTAAGACATGCGTCGCCCCGCCGTAAGTGATCATCTCGTGAGAAACGCTTTTCTCCTCCAGCCCGCCATATAGCAGAGAGCGCATCTTCGTCTTCGTACAGCGCACCGCTGTGCTGGCGCCTCTCCTACACCTCCGTCGGCCTTACCCCCGCGCCAAACAGGTCGGCTGGGTAAGACCTGCTGCACCTTACAATATTTTTAATAAGATAAGCCCATCCCGAAAGAGCACCAGAGCAAAACCGCACAATGCGAGCCCAAAAAAGCGCATGGTGTAGACATACAGCTTATCTGTTAAGAACGATCTTGACTTCCCGACCAATACGGCCAATACAATTTTTGACCCAACGAGGCAAACATAAAATGTGACTACAAATGCCAAAGGCGACAACATACCTTGATTGGATGCCCTGGCTATTGTTGGAGCACCCACACCGAGCCAAAACAGATAAGGATGGGGGTTTAAGGCGTTTACGATCATTCCTCTTGCCCATGACTTTGGCTTTTCATCCCTGAGCTTGAGGCAGATCCTTCGTCCGTATGCCTTCATACCCCATAAACAGAATCAAGAAAACGACCCGCCAGCGAAATGGCGCCCAATATGCCATGGAAGCCGGACAATTTTCCTAAAATGAATACCGTTAAGATGATTATCGGGAAGTCAGTGGCAAGCGGAACGAGCGCCACTTTAATGCCGGCCCTAATGTCATGCTGAAGGGTTTCAGAAATGACAAGCGCCAGAAGCGGCCCTGGAGCGAACCCTGCAGACAGGCCCAGTAAAGTTCCGATTGTCAAATAGGTTATCACTTCTACGGACAAACGCTATCTTTGTTAAAGTCAAAGCCACCCGGGTCTCACCATGTCATGCTGGTCGGTATCTTCTAGCATTTCATGCTTCATTTCAATCCAACAACGCCGTGGTCACATGCTTTTTTCCTTCCGATACGTTCATGGCGACTTCACATAGGGCCAACGATAAGCTCACCTGCGCCGCTCGGATGGAT
>CAVOVO010000058.1:0-93496 GCA_963699845.1 uncultured delta proteobacterium | reverse complement strand
AGGCCAGTGATAATCCCGTAAACTATCCATAACGGTCCTCGGGATGCTCTCAATGGACTTACCCAATCTTCTGGAAATTCTATGAACGTAATAATCTACCAGCAGGGGTATGTCTGCCTTGCGGTCGCGCAGCGGGGGCACCGTAATCGGAAAGACATTCACCCGATCCCAGAGATCTTTCACGGAAGCGAGCCTTGCGGACCTCCTCTCCAGATTGCGGTTGGTCGCGGCGATAATGCGCACGTCGACTTTGATCGTGCGGGAACTGCCCAAGCGCTCAAACTCACCATCCTGTATCACTCTGAGCAGCTTGGGCTGAAGCTCCAGCGGCAATTCGCCGATCTCATCAAGAAAAAGGGTGGCACCGTTCGCAACCTCGAATCGCCCTAACTGTGTGGAATGGGCACCGGTGAAAGCACCTTTCTCATGGCCGAACAACTCGCTTTCAATGAGGTTTGAAGGCAGGGTGGCACAATTTATTTTCACCAGTGCCCGATCTTTGCGCAGGCTCAAGCCGTGAATGGCACGCGCGACCAGCTCTTTACCGGTTCCGGTGTCGCCAAGAATTAAAACAGTCGTATCGCTCGCGGCAATTTGTTCAACCTTATAGAACACATAATTGATCTCGTTACTTGCACCGACAATGTTCTCATGGTTGTATTCCAATTTGATTTCTTCCTGCAGATACGCTCTTTCGGCTTCAAGTTGTTCTTTCAACTTATTTATTTCCGAAAGCGCCGTTGCAAGGTTCAATTCGGTTTGCTTCCGTGCGGTGATGTCCTGAATCCACCCCGACATACTGAGAGCATTTCCCTGGGTATCCCAACGTGCCTGTGCTCTGGATAAAAACCACCGGTATTCCCCTGATTTCGTTCCCATGCGATATTCGGTATTGAATGGAACACGGTCTTCGAGATGGCGTTCGATTGCCGCCCAGGTGGCGCTGGCATCCTCAGGGTGAAGCCGGTTTCGAAAGGAATCAATCGTGCCGGGGAATTCCTCGAACGAATACCCCAGGATTTCCCTGAAACGGTCTGAGTAAAAGACCGTGTCCGACAGGATGTCCCAGTTCCAGAGGCCGTCGGTAGCGCCTGCGAGGGCCAGGAGATATTGCTCTTCGCTCTTGCGCAATGTTGCTTTCGCACGGCTGTGCCTCACCCTCTGTAGGAGCAGACCCATTATAAAAAGGGTCAAAATCACACAAAAAGAAGCAATGCCGATGATTGTCGACTGCAAAGAGCTCAAAGCGACGCTTCCTCATCCCTGACAATGGTGGTCGGGTGGGCGCCTGTTCTCACTGATCCCTCAGCGACTCAGTGGCCTTACTGACTCCTTTTCATCCGTATATCGACCCCTGCGTCATGGCTGCTTGCGTAAGTTTTTGGGAATTTATACCAAATCGGCATCATGGTTTCAACCGATGGTCCCCACTCATCCCCGTTCAATCGGCTGTTTTTCAATTCGAGCGATGGACCATCAGCGGTCGGTCCCCTTGGATCGCAATAATGTTAAACAAAAATAATAGGTTAATTGATCGGTGCGTACTGAAGGGTTTGAGCGAACTCGAAGGGAACCTTACCCTGCTGTCCTGTATCAGATGCCGCCCATACAGAATTGAGCAACGCTCAAGGAAGATCATTTCTGATCGTTGCGTATCTTGCGCTGACGCGCCTTGATGGCCCTGATCTTATGCCCCTTCTTTTTGTGGGCCGGTAAACACCAACCGGCATGCTCGCCGTCTGTGCCGAATACCTTTCGGGGATGAAGCCTCTTGCCGCATTTGGAGCAACGAAAAATTCGATCTCCATCAGAAACCACATCCTGTTGCTCACACCAGTCGTCCATTTTTTCTCTCATGGAAGCTGACCTGTTTACTGTGCCATGTCACGCTGATTCCATTCGGGGCGGCCGGGTTTACGGAGCACGTTGAGGTACTCCGTGGAGGGAGCAACGCTTCACTCGGTCTTCTGCTGTCATAGGGTTTTCAAAAAGGCAATCAGTGCTGTAACCTTTTCTCGGAGAGACGCTGCGAATGAGGGCATGGTCTTATATGGGGTTATCAGCCGTTCGCGCACGGATTCAACGTTAGCAGGCCGCCCGCTGGACGGCAGTTCGCCGTCCCTTTAAAATGTCTTTGAGCCCGGGGCCGACCTTGGTCTCCCTCCGGTCGGGAAAGTGGCAGGCAGAGCAATTTTGCTCGAAAACCGTGGCCCCTTGCTGCACCAGGTTTTCGCCCATGGGTCCCGCCGGTCGTCTTCTTTCCCCAGACCAACTCCCCGCCAAAGTATCCCATGATGACAACGGTCAAGAGGGCCAAGACCATAAACAGCGATCGTCTTGCCCGATAGCTGCTTTCGCCCCGCGGTGGACCCCAAGGGCCAAAATGAGAACACCAAGAGCACCACCGCCAGGACGAGCTTGATTCCGATTGGGAAAATCCAAGCCCCGCCATAGAAATGCTGCCAATCCGCATACCCGAGGGCTGCAGTGGGGAAAAGGAAGATCAAGGCCAAGGTCATGCAGTGGCCTCCGGATTGGGCCAGAGCCGGGCGATTGAACACCCAGGCCACCAAGGCAAACACGAAACCACCGATGACCAGTCCCATCACCACGTGGGTGAGTGTGGGATGCAGAGGATGGGTGTAGCCCAGACCATTCAGCGTCTTGTATATGGCTTCGATCATGGCATCACCTCGTTTGGGAAAGGGTTTTTCCCTCACCTAAGTCGCGCAATTCAGGAATATTTCAACAAATCGCTCAATTTGGACCCCAGTCAAACGATTAGCCTATCTGTTGGGACAGTGTCAAATGGATTTCGGTTTCATTAGAAACGACGCACCATCATTTCTCCAGCACATGACCATTTCAAAATCCGCTCCGGCGGCCGTCGAGCCTGACTAAAGACCAGTAGGGAGAAAGGACAGTGAAGGTGTTGCATGTGGTCGTTCTGCAGGCTGTCTGATGGTTTGGTTGTGGTTTGCAGCACTTTGTAAAGACCCAGGAGGTCTTCTCGGCCTCCTGGGTCTCTTGGTTCTAGCCGAAGGTGAAGCCTTTTGGCAGTTTCGAGGCAGGTGTGCCCTCCGGTACCCAGGAGAGGTCAGTAATGGTGTAGGTCGGATCAAGGGTTTGAAAGATCGGGACGACCCGCATGCCGATTTTCGGCTCACCCACGGAAAGGTAGCTCATCAGGATCGTGGCCACATCGTCAAACTCCACGTTGATGAACTTGATGGGTTTTTGGAGTGTGTTAAAGGCCCCAGAGCGTTCGCAGACCATGAAAGTGTGAATCTTTGCGGTCTTCTTGCATAGGTCGGTCAGGTCCAGCACGGTGTTCCTTCCCAGGCAGTCAGGGCAGTGAATGCGGAAAGGCAGATACACGGTGCCTTTGGACTCGCAAGCTGCGCTGTCACACCGACTTCCGTGGATTTTCCCTTTTGACGAGGTTTTCGAAAAAGACCGCCTCGCCCCCATAAGTATGGATATGGGTCACGGCCCTTGGATTGGTCACGCCCATGAGACGCCAGCCTTCATCCTCATTTCGTATGGGCATATTGGGGGAAATGGTGTGAAAGTCCCCCTTGATCTTATATTGTCCTTTTTTGACAGTTGCGGTTCCAAAGGTGCTCATTTAGATCTCCTCCTCTCCACTTAGGCATCGGGTTTCAAGAGATGGTCCGGGTCCATGAGGATGGTGGCGGTCACATGAGATCCCACCCCTGCGTGGCTGATGGCCAGGCCCCGTTTGGCGTCTTTGACCTGGAGGTCTTTCCAGTCGTCAGGCTTTTTGCGATTGAAGGCCTTCCAGGTCTCCGGATCTCCGTGGATTTCGGCCCAGCGGTTCCAGATGTGAAGCGCGATCTCCAACGTCTGCATGATCCCGGTCGCGCCGACGGCATGCATGCAGCCGATGAGGCCGCCGGAGAGGTTGGACGGCAGCCGGCCCGGCTTGCCCGTATGGGGATTGATGTGGTAGCAGTCGCCCGATTCCACGTAGTCGCGGCCTTCCCCGTACGGCCGGAACCCTACGTCCTCGTAAGACTGGACATCACTGATGGTGAATGCGTCGTGGAGCTCCGCCACGTCTAAGTCCTCCAAGGGATCGTGGATGCCGGCCATCCGGTAGCCGTAATAGGTGCACATCCGGGTGGCAAGAAACCCGGTGAAACCCGGGTAGCGGTCACCGCCCGGGAAGCGTTTCTCCAGGTCGGCATACTGGTCGGCCGTTTCGTGCGGAAGGAGCGGGATCTCCATGTTGCGGCGGCAGGCGGGACGCAGCGTGTGAGACCCAGCGGCCACCCAGATCCTGAGCGGCTTGTTCTTGGTGTTCTTGGTGAGCTCCATGGCCGTCTGTTCGTCGCAGATGATGGCACAGGCTGCCCCCACGCTCATGAGACAGCAGTCAAGTGCCCGCAGCGGATAGGCCACGACCGGGGACTTGAGCACGTCTTCCACCGTGATCTTCATGGGCGCCTGTGCAAAGGGATTGTGGCGGGCGTATTCGTGATGCTTGACGGAGATCTCAGCCAGGGTGCGGCGGAAAGACTCTTCCTCGCGTCCGAACACCTGCCAGTATTTCTGGGCCATGACCGCGTAGTAACCAGTGTAAATGTGGCCCAGCGGGGTTTCCCAGTCCTTGTCCGCGGCGCAGGAGATGTAGTTGTTGCCCTCGTCAGTGGGCACCTCGTCCATACGCTCCCAACCCATGGCCAGTACGCAGTCCGAATACCCGGAGGCCACGGCCTTAACGGCCTCCCACAGCGTGGACCCGCCGGTGGCACCGCCGGTCTTGATGCCCACGTTGCCAAGGGGGTCGAGCCCTAGACGGTCGTGGATGACCGCTTCTCCCAGGAGTTGGTCGCCGAAGTGGTCGGCAAAGTGTCCGTAGTAGCAGGAGTGGATGTAACGCTTGAGCTCGGCCGGTGTCTTGTTGATGAGCCGCGCCGCCATGGTCAGCGCGTCCACACACAAGTTCCTCGGTCCGTTTTTCCGGAATGGCGCGGTCGTACTTGGACTGCCCTGCCGTTACGAGATAGACGGGCCTCAACAGTTTTGGGATTCTCAATTGACGATCGCTGAAAGTAATCAAGTTCCGTCCTCCTTTCTGTACCGGAGGTTGCATGCGCGGCATGGACGGCCGCGTGCAACATAAAAAGGTTTCTAGCATTCAGGGAGGGTCGGCCGACCCAGCCCCCTTGACCCCTGAGACTTTCCGGGCCTCGCACGAGGCCATCAACATCTTATGCCGTGCGCCAATTCCAGCGGTCACAGGGTGCCCACCCAGAGTGCTACGGCCACGGCCCCGCTGGTGTTGACGATGCGCTGATTGGCGCTGTCCGACCAGAACTGCGCAGCGTCACCTTCATACAGATCGATTTTCTGCTCACCCTGTTCAAGCACCAAGGCCCCTTTCAATATGCATAGGACCTCCTGGCCGTTCCTGACGTCTTTTCTGACCGGGATGTTCTTGTTGGGTTCGAGAAGCAGAATGGCGCAGTCGATGACGGCACGGTTTTCCGGGGCAAAAAATCTCCGGGTCACAAACCCCGTGTGGGGGAGGTCCATCTCGTCCCACTGGTCCTTGCGGATCACGCTGATCTTTTCGTGCTTTTCGACCTGGTTGAGCAGATCCCCGGCATTGATCCCCAACGCCTTGCAGATGTTCACCAGCGTGTCTACCGAAGGGGAATGAACGCTGTTTTCCACTTGGCTCAAGAAGCCTTCCGAAATGGAGGCCCGTTGGGCGACGGCCTTCAGCGTCAACTTCTGCTGCTTGCGGTGGCGGCGGATCAATGCGCCAAGATTCATGAGCGTTGGTCCCTTGCGTCAGGTTACACGGCTAAACTGAGGTGTCTGTTTGCCTTCTTGGGCGTGGATACAAATATCTTATGTATACTTAATATTTTGTTTACTGAACAATTTGGGATATGTCAAGAAAAGAAATCGATACCCTGGGATCTCTCTCACTTTCTATTCATTCTGTTTGGTGTAAAGGACCGCTCGGGAGTGATCAGTGGAAACGTCGAAGAAGGTGCGCAGCGCATTGAGGTAGGGACTTCGGGCTGCAACCTCCCCATTGATCGTCTCTATGGTAATTCGGCGGAGAGGCTTGAACTTCCTCGTCAGCAGAACCCTGAGGAATTCCAGGCTCCCCTCTAATTGGTATGAGGATCTCCGGCGGCCGGCGGATCATGCGGCGGCGTTCAGAAGGGGGCGTGTCTCCACTTCGTGTCGCGACCCGGATGGCCGGGAAAGGCTGGTTGGACTTCTCGAAGATCCTCCTCAGCTCATCCAGGGGGCCGATCAGATTTCGCTGGATGTCGTTGTTGAGGGCCTTGAGGGGGGAGACGTAGAGCACGCTGGTGTGTCCTGTTGCCCAATTGCCGCAAACCAGTTGATGGATCGCCCAGAGAAAGGCCGCCAGCGTCTTTCCGCTCCCTGTCGGCGCAGTGATGAGGAGGTGCTCCCCGGAGGCGATCAGAGGCCAGGCCTGCGCCTGCAGGTCGGTGGGCCTCCCGAAGCGTTTCAGGAACCATTCGGCGATCACGGGGTGGAAATGATCTGTGAGAGCTCTATGAGGTTGGTTCCGAGTGGTTTTGTTCACAGGCTGCCCCGGGCAACTTTTGTTACTTGGCGCAAAAAAGGCAAGGCCATTATACCCGGAATCCCCTGCTGTTCTATAGGCACTTTATTAACTTTAGAGCATTTTAAGCACTTTAATAAATTTTATGTCTTTCGAGACAACTGAGCGTTGCATCTATTTCCTTCAGCCGCATGACCATCGACAGAAATACACGATTTCCTACCAAAAAAATACATGTTTCACCCCATAGACTTCCTTTTCAAGCCGAGTTACCGTTCGGAAAACTTTTGCCGGTGAGGTCATTTCCGTGCAGAAAATGAGAAACCCTGAAGAGCTATTCCGACTTTTCGCAAGCCCGCATTACAAGTCCAGGTATCTGGCCGCAAAGGCAACGCGAACATGTGTTGCATGTGGAAAATCGACAAAGACGTTTCGGGATTGCCTGGCACGGCTTGAGTATGATGTTTCAGCCATATGTGACGAATGCCAGGAGAGATTCTTCAGGAATTTCAAGCATGGTTATTAGGCAAATCCCGCATCTCCGTTCAATGCTCGACCACTCCGTGAGTTCAAACTCCAGCTCCTTTGATGGCGCCGCAACGAAAAACCTCCGCCAAACAGACCTATCGTGTGATTCTTTATTTCCTATCCCTCCGCCCCTGCTGAAATGTTCGGGAATCTTCAGTGGACCTTCCGCCTTTAGGGGAGCGGCGCAACACGGGTGACTCGAAACCGCAAACTGCCTGGCTCCGGCACCAGGGCGAGATCCACCCCGAAGAAGGCCCTTCCGTCAATACCCAAAACCGGAATCGTCAATACCCCCGTATCGAGCGAAAACAACGCGGGAGACCCTGTCTGAAAGCCTGTTCCGGACACATCCGTCAAGGTCAGCTTAAGGTTGGCCGGATCGGTCAGCACAAAAGAGGCGTTATAGCCCCCAAACCCAGGCCCCTGAATGACCGGTGTTTGCAGGACCAGGGATGCGGAAGAGAAGTTCGACAAAGGCACCTGTACGTTGTTGACCGTGATGAAGCTTGCCATCCGGTCAGGCTGCGTGTCCAGATGGAGTTCAATGGTCTTGGCATAGAGGTACGTCGCAGTGACGAAGGATGTTCACCCGCCTCCGGAGGGAGCGCAACGCCGCACATGGGCGTTTTTCCACACCCTGCTAGCCATAGTCGAACGTGGCCTTGTGTCCGGACCTGAAAAAGTGACTTCCTATCACCTCACCGGGACCAGACGGATGCAGACAATATGGCGGTCCAAATTCTCCGTTGACAAGCTGGGCCAAGACCTGTATATTTTGATCAGAATTATAGTCAACTCATATGGAGCTCTGATCATGCAAACTTTATCTCTTTCAGAAGTGAAGATGAAGCTCAGTGAGCTTGTGGACAGAGTCCATTCTACTGATGAGGAGGTTGTGATAACCAAGAACGGTCGGCCGGCAGCCGTACTGGTCAGCCCGGGGGAATTCGAGAGCTGGAAGGAAACGATCGAGATTTTGTCCTCTGACGATCTGATGGATGAGATCCGAAAGGGGTTGGCCGCTCTCAGGAAAGGGGGCAAAATCTACACACTCGAAGAGCTTCTTGAATGAATCTGGACGAAGCGATGCGCTACCGCTTGAGGGTACCAGACGAGATTGCCGATTTCCTTCGTTCGCTCCATCCCGAAATCAAGAGAAAGACGAAAGCGGCCTTGGATTTGATCGCTTCGAAACCCGGTGTGGGCAAATCTCTCCGGGACGAACTAAGAGGGCTCAAGAGCCTTAAAATAGGCCGTTTCAGAATCATCTACAAATTTGCATCCAAACGAGTCGTCGAGATCGTCGCCATAGGTCCACGCAAAACGATCTACGAGGAAACCTACCGGCTTTTGAAGAAATCTCCTTAACCCGCTGATTCGTCTCATAAACGCTCCTCCGAGGAGTTAGGGACCTCTTTACGGACTGAGGCTCGCCATGCTGCTTGGGAACGCCACGACATCGCCCGTATTGATGGTGCCGTCCGCGAGGGCGTTGGCCTGTGTCAGCAGCATGAAGACCTGATACACCCCAGCCGGCGCGCCTTGGGGCCATACAAGGCCGAAGAAGCTCTGGATCCTCGTGGACGGGAGGCCGGCCGGGATCGACAGGCCCTGGAAGGTGCGCGGGAAGCCCTGAATCGGTGCCGATGCACAGGCGATGACCGGAGCCGTCAGCCCGTTGGCGAAAAAAAACACAGCATCCCCGCCAGGACAGCCTGCAGCCTGCCCCGCCGACGCAGGGAACAGGACCCCGAAATACACATCCACGAGCAGCGCGGCTCCAGGATTGGCAAACGTAAGGTCAACGTCCAGCGGATCGCCTGTATCGTAAGCACTCTGATTGAGGGTAAGCGTAAGCGTCGGCTGCTGCACACCGGCAACGGCCGGCGAAATCTTGATGATGAAGGCGTCGGTCCTGCCGCTCAACTGCTCTTGGATCGCTCCCGGCGTAGCAGCCGGGAGGTTGCCGAAAGTCTCACCGACGGCATAGATATTACCCTGAGCATCAACGGTCACCCCGGTGAGCGACTCCATCCCGATGGCGCCGAGATAGGTGGCAAATACAGTCTCAAGCGTCTGCGGCGCAAACACCGCCAGGAAGCCGTCAAAAGCGTCGCCCCCTGAATGAGCTCAACCGCACATCCAAACCGCCTAAGGCCAGGGGTTGTGCGGCCTGGGCTAAGACCCATGAAGTGTTGATTCACGGGTGCCGGTGCTTTCAAGAATTTTGTCTGATGCACCACCTTTTCACTGGACCTCCTGCCATCAGGGCAGGGGTTCAACCCGGGTGACTCGGAACCGCAAGCTAGCCGGGTCCGGCACCAGGGCGAGATTCACCCCGAAGAAGGCCCTTCCGTCAATACCCAAAACCGGAATCGTCAATATGCCCGTATCGAACGAAAATAACGCGGGAGATCCTTTCTGAAAGCCTGTACCGGACACATCCGTCATGGTCAGCTCAAGGCTGGCCAAATCGCTCAGCACAAAAGTCGCGTTATAGCCACCAAACCCAGGCACCTGAATGACGGGTGCTTGTAGGATGAAGGATGCCGAAGAGAAGGTGGACAAAGGCACCTGTCCATCATTGACCGTGATGAAGCTCGCCATTCTGGCGGGCGCGGAGTCCGCAGGGAGCTCTATCGGGAGCCACCAACGTGTTGGTCGCGGTGTCGAAAATGTAAATCAGATCGGGATCGAAGGTCGAGACATCGACGGTCATGAAGAGATAGGCCCCATCCGCTGTGACCTGGATATCTCCTATCACCGGGAAGTCCACCGGAATGCCGATCTGGGTGATGACCTGATTGTTAGACGTGTCAATGAACTCGAGAAATTGGTCATCCCGCCCATGCGCTACGTAGAGGCTCGTCCCTGTTGGATTGATGGCGAGCACCCGTGGTAAGGTCCCTTCGAGGTCAATGGTTTTGGTGACGCTGTTTTGAGCGGTATCGATCACCTCCACCGTGCTGCCAAGACGCGTGTAAGTCGGCAGGGTCGTCTTAGAAATGGTACGGTGAACCGTGGTTTCAGGCACTCTTCAGTATAGAAATCCGAAAGCCCACAATGGAATGATCCTATCGAACCCGGACAAGGTATCGTCTCTTACCAGGTAGGCTTCCTTCTCGCCCGAAACTTGGCTTTTCCCCTTGGATTTGCCGCCGATTTCGAATCGATATTTTTCATCAACGACAAAATCGCCTTTTGTTGCGGTGCGGAGTCGATACCCTGCACTCTCCAGTTGACAGGCAAAATATGTCTCCCGGATGGTGCCCATCGGATCGGCCGGGGACAAAGACAACCCTGCCGCACGGAGTAAATTGGTATTTTCCAGATAGAGCTTGTGCGGCTTACGGGTTATGGTCGAGCCGGACCCTTTGGGGAAAACCCCACGGATTAGGCCTGCTTCTTCCAGATACGTCAGATAGTTGTAAACGGAAGGCCGGGAGACTCCAAACCGGCTCGCCATCTTGTCGATATTCATTTCGTAAGGAGCGGAAGTGGCGACTTCATAGAGGATTTTTTTCATGACGGGTATGCCGGCAAGCTTCAACCCGGTTACAGGCGGGATATCCTCATAGAGGACCTTCTCGATGACGTTCCCAAGCCTTGACAAAAAGGTGTTTTCTCCTTCCAGAAAGAAAGGGTAGGCGCCATGCTCCAGGTATTCACTGAAGAAACCGAGAACAGGCCCGGTTCTTTGAACGTCTGCGGCGAGCTCCGAGTGGTTTTTCAGCAGATCGTCCAGCAGAAGGGATTGAAAATTGCCGCCGGTTCTCAAGGAGAGGAATTCTCGAAAGGACAGCACCGGCAACCGGTGGTATACGGCCCGGCGGGAAAGGTCTGCCTTACCCAGTTGAAGATGCAAAGTGGAGCTGCCCGAAAACAGAATTTGAGCCGCAGGAAATGAGTCGTACAGACTCTTGATTTCCTGTGCCCACTGCTGTCTTTTGTGGATCTCGTCTACGGCAAGGAGAGTGCCTCCGGTCTTGAAGAACGCGTCGCCGATTTCATAAAGACCGATTCCCTCCACGAGAACGTGATCGGCGGAGATATACAGATTCTTACCCGACCGTTCTTTAAGAACCTGCAGCAAGAGCGTAGTTTTGCCCACGCCGCGCCCACCGGTTATTCCGATCAGCCGGCTTCTCCAGTCCGCTTTCCCGAACAAAAACCGCTTAAAAGATGCAGGGGCCGCCATTCGCAGCCTGGTATCGATGCTAGTGAGCTCGGATAAGTCGATCATTCAAGTACCCATATCGCCCTTCCCATGGCAGAAGAAAGCGGAAGGCAAGTTTAAAGTCAATTTTACAATAGATTGACAAAATTTGTTATTTACAATTGACTTTTTCAGGAGAAATTGTCAATCAAAGATTTTGCTGTCGACTCACGATCCTCTGCGAGAAACAATAACCCAATTTCATTGATTTGTTTCGCGCAGGCGTCCAGTATTGGCGGACAAGCCACCTGATCGACCTTGTCGGCTGCCTCCGAATTCACAAAGCGGGAAATGGGCGGGAAAGCAGGGGAGGGTCTTGAGGATTCAATCAATGGATCTGGAGACGAAGATGACGGAATACAAAATCGCGGTGATCCCCGGCGACGGGATCGGCAAAGAGGTGGTGCCTGAGGGCATGCGGGTCCTTGAGGCGGTGGGCAAACGGTACCGGGATCCATTTCACCTGGGACGTCTATCCGTGGTCCTGCGAGACCTACATGAAAACGGGCCGGATGATGCCGGAAGACGGGATCGAGCAGCTGAAGACCGCCGATGCCATTTATCTTGGGGCTGTGGGGTACCCGGGGGTCCCGGATCACGTTTCGCTCTGGGGGCTGCTCCTGCCCATCCGCAGGGAGATGGCGCAGTACATCAACTTCCGGCCGGTCCGAATGTTGAAGGGGATGGTCTCCCCGCTTCGGGACAGGGGATCGGACGACATCGACTTCGTGATCGTCCGCGAAAACAACGAAGGGGAGTATTCCGAGATCGGCGGGCGGCTCTACAAGGGAACGGAATTCGAGATGGCGGTCCAGGAGGCCGTGTTCACGAGGCGGGGCGTGGACCGGGTCCTGCGCTACGCCTTCGATCTCGCCAGGAGCCGTCCGGCCAAGCACCTGACCTCGGCCACCAAATCCAACGGTATCATCCACACCATGACCTTCTGGGATGAGCGTTTCGCGGCCATTGCGGCCGAGTACCCCGATGTTCGCGTCGGACCAGTACCACATCGATATCCTGACCGCCCACTTCGTCCAGCACCCGGATTGGTTCGACGTGGTGGTGGGAAGCAACCTCTTCGGCGACATCCTGTCGGACCTGGGCCCCGCCATTGCAGGGACCATTGGCGTTGCGCCCTCGGCCAACATCAATCCGACGCGGCAATACCCATCCATGTTCGAGCCTGTTCACGGCTCCGCGCCGGACATCGCGGGCAAGGGGATCGCCAACCCCATCGGCCAGATCTGGTCAGGGGCCCTCATGCTGGACCACCTGGGACACGGCGAGGCGGCAAAAGCCATCGAGCAGGCCATTGAAACGGTCATTCAGGATCCGGCGGCCCGGACCCCGGACATGGGCGGCAAGGCCACGACCCGGGAGCTCGGTGCAGCCATCGCGGGGGCCATTGGGGCCTGACCTTTCGGACACCCAGCGGGCAAGTGCCGGAGGACCCCCTCTCAGTCCCTGACCCGCCGCACCTCGAACACGACCGGGTTGAACGCATCCGGGCAGGCGTGGGTGGCCTTGTCTTTGTCGTCCTTGAGCCAGGGGAAGGTTGCGCCGTAACGCATGGCGAAGACCTTGGGCATAAAGCTATAAAGCGCGCTTATGCAGACCCGGCCCTGAACCGTTTCGCCGTCAAAGACCACCTCGTCACCGACCTTGTGGCCAAACTCACAGGTCCCCTTTTGGCTGATCACCCTGGCAATGATCCTGCAGGGGGCCTCAGCGCCGCAGCTCTCTTGCGATTTCATAATGTCTGGTTCCTCCGTGGAGTCATTTCGGCCTCTGCCAAACCGGGCCGCTCATTTCGAGTTCCTTGATACGGGTTGAAGAAGACGTTGACCCATGGCCGCATGTCCCGATGAATCGGGACGTGAATCGCTCAATGCTTTCATATCCGGCAGATGTATGATATCACAAAGTGGCTTCGGTTGGGTCCTGAAAGGTTTCCACATTTGCAAAGGACATGAAACACCGACGGTATTCATCTCGATGTGCGCGCCAAACCCGGTTGAGGCAGGACTTGAATCAAAAAGCGATCAACATCCCAAATCTGGTCACGGCGATCCGGGTCATCCTGGTCCCCTTTTTCGTCTACCTGGTCCTTCAGCCTTCCCAGACAAGCCACTTGATCGCATTTGCGCTGTTCGTCCTGGCCTCTTTGACGGACTTGGTCGACGGCTATCTTGCAAGACGGCTGCATCAGGAAACCGAATTCGGTAAATTTCTGGACCCATTGGCTGATAAATGTCTCGCTCTTGGCGCCTTTATCACCTTCATTTTTCTATCCGAACAGATCGAGCTGTGGATGGTGCTGTGCATCCTGGGGCGAGACGTCTTCATCACCTGCCTGAGGTATCTCTCCATTTATCAGGGTTCCAGTCTTCGCACTTCAAGACTGGCTAAAGTTAAAACCGCCTTTCAGATGTTCAGCATCATTTTGATCCTGACCAGTTTCAGCCTCATTAGCGTTCCAGAACGCAATCTCATCAACCAACAATACCACCAGGCGGTGGAAGAGGGGCACTCCCGATGGGAGGTCGCAAACGGGAACCTGATGGGGTTCTTGGGTGGGAGCACGTCAAGAGGCGTGTTTTTTGGCCTGGCCTCTTTTCTTCCCTATCACCTGATGATGCTTACAACCCTGTTCACGATCATTTCTCTGGCGCGATACGTGTTCACCAATTATCGGCTCTTTTTGGGCACTATCCCTATTGTGCGGCCCCGCCATCCGAAGACTGGAACTGGTCCGGACCCCGGAACGCAGCGACGCCGGAATACAGCCGGAGGCCCGCTTTCAGAGGGGTCGAAACGCAAGCAAAAATATGTGGGCGGAGGATTTCAAATCCCGCAGAAGATGACGGCGGCATTGGTCTATGGCAGGCCTCCCCTGGTGTTCTGTGGGATGCTCTGCGGTCTCTACGTGATGTGGACCCAGACCCCGGGCTTTTACACAGTGGGTGTTGTGCTTCTCGTCATTTCCATGATCTTCGACCTGGTGGATGGCTGGTTCGCTGCGCGCTTCCGTCCCCATTCTGCGATGGCCTGGCTTGCGGACCGGATCATGGACAAGGTGGTCTATTCGATCATCTTCCCCCTGGTGGCCGTCGGCGTCATGTGGCGTCTCGGAGCGACGTTCCCAGAACACACGAAGGGCGAGTTGCTTCACGCCATATTCGTTCTGCTCCTCTGTGTGACCGTGCTCATCCGGGACCATTTTGCGAACTTCATGCGCGGTTTCGCGATCCGAAAAGGACAAGAACCTGAGCCGCGGCAATTCACGAGGCTGCGGACCGTTGCGGCAGCCCCTGTGGGGGTGCTCCTTTATGCTTATGCCTTCTATGTCCCGGACGGTCCGTCGTCACCCATCTATACCCTCGTTTCTTACCTGGGAAATGTGCCCATCAAGGCCCTTTTTGTGGCGGAGATCATTCTCCTGATCGTCAACTTCGGGTCCATTGCAGGATACTGCAAGAAATACGGCACGCTCTGCCTGGACGATCTGACCCTGGGAGACGAAGGGCTGCGACGCCGCATCCTCTCCCTTTTTCCGAATGCCCTTACCGCCATGAATGCCGTTATGGGGTTGGTGGCCATCTTTTTTGCCGCACAGGGTCAGGTTCGGGAGGCATACCTGATGCTGGTGGGGGCCGCCCTGTTTGACAAGTTGGACGGGGCACTGGCTCGGAGGCTGGGCCTGACGCAGCCTCCTCCCCATCGGGAGACCCAACCCCGCTTCAGCCTGGGATCGATCCTCGATGACATCTCAGATGGGGTCAGTTTCTGCCTTGCACCCGCCTATATCTTCTACGTCACCGTTTCTCCGTTTCCTGACCCGTTGATACAGGGCTTGCCCCTGACTCTCATTGCCTGGGCCTACGGCATCACGGGGGTTGCGAGGCTCGTTTATTTCACGCTGGACCGCTCCCCCATCCCCGGTTTTTTCAAGGGTCTTCCGACCCCAGCCGCGGGGCTTCTCGTTTCAGCGCCTCTGATCCTTTTCAGTCAGGCTATTGAAGCGGGCAGCGCGGATTCGGCGAGATTTTGGGGCCTCGTGGCGTTCGTGCTGATGGGTCTTGTGGCCGTGGTAATGAACCTCTATTTCATCCGCTATCTTCACATGGGCCGCTTCATGGGACGGCGTCCCTGGTTTACCCGATTGACGGTCCTGGTTTGCCTTGTGGCCCTTTTCACGCCCTATTTCGGTTACGCGGCCCTGATCTCTCTCTCCATTTACCTGCTCTCGCCCCTCGTCACATGGCGGGTGGACCCCCATGAGGCCGCCCGGGAGGCGCCTCCCTAAGAGGCTGGTGATCGGTTATCAGCAAGAAGTGACCAGTGAAAAGCATTTACTGATTAGTGAGCACTGACCACTGGTCACCTTATTTGCCTGAAGGACTGCGGTGGATCGCAAACCCACCCCACGTCTGGCAGAGGGGCATGACCTCCACAAGGTTGATGTTAACCCGGGGCGGCAGGGTGGCCGCCCAGTAAACGACACCTGCGATATCCTCGGATGTGAGGGGTTCACATCTTTCGTACACCTTGGCTGCCTTTTCCCTATCCCCCTTGAAGCGGACCACTGAGAATTCGCTCTCCGCAAGGCCCGGCTCAACACAAGTGACCCGGATCCGGGCCGAGGTCAGGTCGACCCGCAGGTTACGGGAGAACTGCTTGACAAAGGCCTTCGTGGCCCCGTAGACGTTCCCGCCGGGGTACGGACAGTCCCCGGCGACGGAGCCTATATTGATGATGTGACCGCGGTCCCTGGCCACCATGCCCGGCAGAACGGCGTGGGTGCAAAACATGAGACCCTTGACGTTGGTATCCACCATGGTCTCCCAGTCCTCCAGGTGAGCCAGATGGGCGGCTTCAAGACCCAGGGCGAGCCCTGCGTTGTTGACCAGGATGTCGATCTCTTTGAAATCGTCCGGAAGGGTCTCGAAGGATTCCCGGACTTTGTCCCGGTCGCGCACATCCACCACCATGGTGTAAATGGGGACTCCGTCTCCAAGCTCCGCCTTCAATTGTTCAAGCCGTTCCTCGCGTCGGGCCGCAAGGACAAGCCCCCACCCGCCTTCAGCAAAAAGCCTGGCACAGGCCGCCCCGAAACCCGATGACGCTCCGGTGATGCAAACGATCCCTTTCATAACACCTCCTATCGCTTAAATTGGGCGATTCAACCAATCTGGACCCAGCCGCCTGGGGGGTGTCCTTTCTTGAGCTGCAATTCCAGTCGTTCAGAGCCTTTGAAACACCCCCAACGAGAGGCCAGTGATCAGTGAGCAGTTATATTTCGCGAACCTCATAGTGCTCAACACAGCTCGGGCTCCCTTCCGCGGACGACCCTGCGTCCGGTCAGCGCCCCATGGTGTTCCGTCACGACGGTAGACTGGTCCTTGAGTCTAGGGCAGTCTCCGACTGTGCCGTCTAAAGGAGCATTTTTACTGACATGGCGGAAAGGACCTGCCACAAAAGGGTCATGAGGGTCAGAATTGCCAGGATCATCGCGAAGCCTTTGTGGAAAGCCTTCTCGGCTCGCTTTTCCGTATATCCCAAGATCGCTGCCCACGGCGGCGCCGGCAACGATCCCCCCGCCGTGCGCCCAGTTGTTGATTCCAGGGACCAGGAATCCGAAGAGGATAAGCCCCACCGCCCATCCGCCGATCTGCCGGTACACCGTCTCCCCGTAAAGGCCCCCTCGACTCTTTCCGAAATAGAGGGCGGCCCCGATCAGGCCGCAAAGGGCGGCCGATGCGCCAATGGTGAAGGGCACCCCGGCCATGAAGGAGACCCAGAACCCGGCCACCCCTCCGACGGAATAGAGGATGAACATCCGGGACACACCATACTCGCGGATGATCAAGGGGCCCAGCTGGCGTATAGCCAGCATGTTGAAGAGGATGTGCAGGAGGCCCCCGTGCAGGTAATTTGCGCTCAGCAGCGTCCACCAATAATGGAAACGCTGAATGGGGATGGAACCGGTCGCCCCCAGCAAAAATAGGCTTTGATTTGATGGGGAAAGGGCGTGAAAGGGATGGAACGAAAGGCCGGATGAGAGCGGGCTCATCAGCAGGGAGATCACATACATGGTGACATTGGTGATGATCAGGTTCCTTACCACGTAATCGGGGCCGATAAGCTGACGGAATCTTTCATCGCGCCTGGCCTTCAGGCCGGGATTTTTCAAGGCGCAGTGAGGGCAGATGGGCTCATCCACACTGATAAGTCGCCTGCATGCCGGACACAGAATGGATCTTCTCTCGTTCACTTATCGACTCCGGAGATCACTTTAAGCGGTAGGCCAGGGTGGACTCGGGGTGCTGATACCAGCCGGGGTCCTGTCCGTAGCTTTCGAGGTTCTCTCTGATCTTTATGACGGTAAACATGCCGCCCATCTCAATGGGCCCGAAAGGGCCCTGCCCGGCCATCATGGGAAGGGTGTTCCGAGGCCCCGACAGATGCGGAATGTGTGCGCCATGGTCAGCCATGCCGTCTTCACCATGGGCCATATAGCCGGGGAGAATCGCCCGGATCTTCGATTCCAGTCCCTTCTGGTTGACGCCCAGCAGATTGGGCAGATCATGGGCCATGGCGTTCATGGTGTGATGGGACTTGTGACAGTGAAAGGCCCAATCGCCAGGCCGCTCAGCCACGAAATCGATGTCCCGTGTGGCGCCAACCGGGACCAGCACCGTCGTCTCGGGCCAACGGGCGGTCTCGGGGATCCTCCCGCCATCGGTCCCCGTTACCCAGAATCGATGCCCATGAATGTGGATGGGGTGCTCATCCATGCTGAGGTTAGCCAGGCGGATGCGCACCCGGTCTCCCCTCTTTGCCAGCAGCGGGTCTGTTGCCGGAAAAACCTTGCTGTTGAAGGTGAAAATGTTGAAATCGAGCATCACTGCCGGGTCGGGACGGTAGGTCCCCGGATGGATGGCCCACTCGTGCAGCATGATGGCGAAGTCGCGGTCGACCGAAGGCGTATCCCGGCCTCTCGGATGAATGATGAAAAAACCCATCATGCCCACCGCCAGCTGGAGCATTTCGTCGGCGTGTGGGTGATACATGAAGGTGCCGTTTTGATGAAGAGTAAACTCATAGACCCATGTCTCCCCCGGTTTGATGTGGGGTTGGGTAAGGCCTCCCAGGCCGTCCATGCCGTTTGGCAGAAATATGCCGTGCCAATGGATCGTTGTGTGCTCAGGGAGGCGGTTTGTGACCAGGATGCGGACATGGTCGCCTTCAACGGCCTCGATGGTGGGCCCTGGGGTCTGTCCGTTGTACCCCCAGCAGCGCACCGTCATGCCCGGCGCGAATTCCCGCTCAACCGGTTCCGCCACCAGATGAAATTCCTTGACGCCATTTTTCATGACCCAGGGGAGCGAGCTTCCGTTTGGGGTGATCACAGGTCTTTCACCGGTCCCCGATCGCAGCTTTGGCCTTTGGGGCCTTATGGCTGGATGATGGCCTTCAGCGTTACCTTCTGCGGTCCGGGCCAGGGCGGTGGTGGTGGCAAATGCTCCGGTGGCAAGTGACAAAAGAACTTGACGACGCGTGAACATGGCGGATCTCCTTAATGTGAATGATCGCCCCCTTGAGGCCCCATGGGTGAATCAGGGTGTCCTGTGTCATGCCGCTCTCCCGGGGAATCAGGTCGGGTCTTGTCCACCATGGGCGGTGGTGGAGCAGGGATGCGTTCTGAAGGACCGGGTAGTCGGCCGCCCAGAACCCGCTCCAGCTCTGCTCGCATGACCCAGTAGTCTCGAACGGCTTCTATATATCCCTGATACGCATCGTATTCGCGCTGCTTGGCCATGAGCAGTTGAAAGACACCGGCCAGCATGTAGTTGTATTCTTTGAGCGTGAGCGCCACGATCCGCTCCTCGAGAGGGATCAACACCTTCCGGTAATGGGCGGCTGTTTCCCGAGCCCCGAGAAGCCTCTCGCGGGCGGCCCGGACCTCAGAACGGACCTCGATGGCTTTAGCCTTAAATCGGTGCTCGCTCTCTCGAAGTTGGGCTTCGAGGCGCGCCAGATCGGCCTGTTTCTGATCGAAGAGGGGGAGCGCCAGCGACAAGGTCGGTCCGGTAACCCACTGGCCGTCCGAGTCGCGCTCAGCGCTGAGCCCGAGCTCGACGTGGCCCAGCCACCGCAAGTCCATGGCGATCCCAAGGGCGAGCGCCACGACCTCCATTTCCTTTCTTGCCGCAGCCAGGTCCAGACGGTTGGTGACGGCGAAAGACTCGAGTCGATCCAGAGGGATCTCGTCCTCAGGGATGGCAGGCAATTGATCTGGCAGGCGCCAGGCTGTCTGGTTGCCCCAAAGGCCCATCAGACGAGTCAGTCGCTCTCGATACGTCAGTCGGTCGGTTTCCACCTGGGCCAGGGCTACTCTGGATCGTTCGTATTGGGCCTGCTCCATGGCGAGACCCAGGTCACTGATGTTTCCGGCCGCGTGAATTCGGCCGGCCATTTCAAAGGAGGCGCTGGCTGCGTCAGTCACCAGGCGGCGCAAGTGTGAGAGCTGTCTTAGACCAAGGACCGTGTAATAGACCCTTTGCACCTCCGCTGCCAGATCGACGACTTCATTGGCAACCAGCTGTTTAACCCGCTCGAACTGTTCGGAGGCGAGCGCCTTTCTGTTTGGGATCATCAAGAGGTCCAGGAAGTCTTGTGCCACCTGGAATTCCAGGTTGGTCTTGGAGGGGGGATCATGGGGAAAACGGGCCATGAGCCCAAAAACTGGGTTCCGGAGGAGCCCTGCCTGCACCACATCGGCCTGGGTTACCCCAAGCTTCTCATAGGTGGTTTGAATGGAGGGGTTGTTTAGAAGGGCCACCTGAACCGCGGAGGCAGCGGTCAGCTCTTCCTTCAGGAGAGCGCGGACCGCTGCCTCCGCCCTCTCATCCTCTTTGCCCCCCTGGACCCAGCGGATCTGGTGCGGGTTTCGCTCCCCAACCAGACGACTCACATCCGCAAACCCTGATTCCTTGGGGATGCGGGCGCAGCCGATACCGGCGACAAAAAGACAAAGAGAAAGGATTCCTGCGAGTGCGCGACAGGTCATGGGTGGTGGCCCTTTGTCGAATGTGATTCGGAAGAGGGTGTTCCCCCATCAAGCGATTGGCTTTCTGAAGGCCGATCCTGAGAGGGGGCCTCGTGGTCTTCACCGAGGATGGGGCGATGGACAAAAGGGGCCTCCTCTGCCCATGGGTTTGCCGGATGATTGTCCGGCAAGTGCAGCGGGTAGGGTCTGCTGGTACAGCCGCAGAGGGACACGCCCAGAACGAGAAAGAGGACATAACGAGTTGTGGACGGGATCATTTCAAAGCACCTTTGAATCGCGCTTTACAGGCAGGACGCCCACCCGGATCAAACATCAGAATTGGATATTTCCAAAGCCGCCGAATGTCGTAGTAAGGATTATTAATCAATTCCATCATGAGATCAAGCCAAGGATCAGGTTTTGAATTGACAAAAAGCGCCACGCCTGGGTAAATACCACGCGATTCAAGGCGAACCAAGCACCCGTAAAAAATCCGACGACCCCGGCACGCATTTCGAATGGCCGATCCAGCGGAAACCATTTTTGATGAAAGACATCGGTGAGACGGTGGTCCGTTCATGAGCCAGCAGCAGACATCTTACGTCCAAGCCATTTCCTATCTTTACAGTCTTCAGAAATATGGGATTAAATTCGGTCTTTCCAAGACCGCCAATCTCCTAAAGGCCTTCGGCAATCCCCACAAGGGGCAGCGGTACATCCACATCGCAGGGACCAACGGCAAAGGGTCGGTTGCATCCATGCTGGCGTCCATCCTGAAGGAATCGGGCCTCAAGGTGGGGTTTTACTCTTCGCCCCATCTGGTAAGGTTCACAGAGCGGTTTCAGATCAACGGCGAGGAGATCTCCCGGGAGGAAGCGACCACTCTGGCCCAGGAGGTCAAACAGGCCGTGATTTCCGAGGAGCCTCCCACCTTTTTTGAGGCCACAACCGCCATGGCCCTCCTCTATTTTGCCAGGCAGGCAACCGACGTGGCCATTATGGAGGTGGGGATGGGCGGGCGGCTCGATGCCACAAATGTGATCGACCCACTTGCGGCCGTGATCACCAATATCTCCCTCGAACACCAGTCTTTTCTGGGGCCCCGCCTCCTTGACATTGCAAGGGAAAAGGCAGGGATCATCAAAGCCGGCGTGGACGTGGTCACCGGTGCAACACAGCCATCGGTTCTTTCCCTGCTGCAATCGAAATGCGAGGAGAACCGCTGCCGGCTGTGGCGGGTCGGAAAGGATTTTCGTTTCCGACTCACCGGTTCGGGCGTGAATTATTATGGAAAAGATCGCAACCTGAAAGGGCTCCAATTGGCCCTGAAGGGCCGGTTTCAGGCCAGGAACAGTGCCATGGCCATTGGTGTTATTGAGCTGATCGAGGAGAAGGGGTTCAAAGTCCCGACGCGTGCCATCGTCGAAGGGTTGAGCCGGTGCCGCTGGCCCGGAAGGCTCCAGGTGATGGGCACAGACCCGCTCGTTATAGTGGACGGTGCGCACAACCCCGGCGCCATGCGGACCCTTGTGGATGCCATTCAATCAGGTTTTCAACTACGAACGGCTTTTCCTGGTGATCGGGATCATGGCCGACAAGGAGATCAGGGATATCCTTCGGGAGGTCCTTCCACTGTCCGATCACGTCATCTACACCAGGCCCGACTACTACCGGGCGGCGGCTCCGGAAGTCCTTGAAGCCCTGGGCTCCGAGCTCGGGGCGAGCGGTGAAATCGTCCCCAGCCTGCCGCGGGCCATAGAAAGGGCCAGGGCGCTTGCCCGCCCCCGGGACCTCGTGCTCATATGCGGGTCGCTCTTCACGGTGGGGGAGGCCTTGACCTCACTTCGATCCCGTGCGCTACAGGCCCGACGAGGTGCCCGCTTGAGCCCCGCCCAGGTCTGCTCGGTCTCGCGGGAGTTGGGCGGCGCCGGGTCACGGCTTGAAGAACACATCCGACCCGGTGGCGAAGAACCCCCCAACGAAAGGCACGCGACACAATGAAGACCCTCTTCCCGCCCGGATGCCTCCTCCTGATGATCACCCTCTCGGTCCATCTGGGACCCTCGTCCGTTTGCGCAGAAGGGTTGGGCGCTGTGGAAAAGGCCATCACCGAGGAAATGATCCCTTGGGAGATCTCGGCCAAGCGCCTCAGCTACGACCGGGAGGCGGAGGCCTACGAGGCAGAGGGAGACGTAGTCATCACCAAGGGTGACGTGACGCTTCGTTCCCAAAGGGCCGTTTATAACCAAAGGACGGGTCGTGCGGAGGTCTCTGGAGACGTTCGTCTCGAATCGGGTAGCGACATCCTCACGGGGGAAAACGGGACCTTCGACCTGAACACGCAAACCGGCTCCATCGTGAACGGGACCCTATTTCTCAGGGAGAACAATTATCACATCAGCGGCACTCGGATGGAGAAGCTCGGCGAGGACACCTACCTGGTCACGGAATGCAGGGTGACGACGTGCGACGGGACCAAGCCCGCTTGGACCATCACGGGATCTGAAGTGAAGGTCACCCTGGAAAGCTACGGCACCATCAAGGACGCGGCTTTCCGCATCCGTGAGATCCCCGTGTTCTATTCGCCCTACTTGATCTTTCCGGGCAAGAGGAGGCGCCAGACAGGCCTCTTGCCGCCCAAGGTGGGTTATTCCGCCAGGAACGGCCTGGATACGGAGATCCCTTTTTTCTGGGCCATCTCCGATCAGGTGGACGCAACCCTTTACCAGCGGTATCTCACGCAGCGGGGATACATGCAGGGCCTTGAGTTCCGGTACCTGGAGGACAAAGACTCACGAGGGACCTTTTTGGGGGATATCCTCCTCCGGGATCAGCTCAAGAAGGAGTTAGACGACTCAGCCGATCTTAAGGTCAGTCCTTTCCCGAGAAACAACAACACCCGCTACTGGTTGCGGGGGAAGTCAGACCAGGGGTTGCCCGGCGGACGCTCGCTTCGGTTTGATGGTGACTACGTCAGCGACCAGGACTACCTGAGGGAATTTGAATCGGGCATGATCGGAATGGAGGCCCGGCCTGATCTGGAGCAATCCTTCGACCGCCCCGTTGACGAGCGGTTTGCGCCGCTCAGACGGTCTGCCGTGAGAATCAGCCAGGACAGGGAACGATACACCCTCCAGGCGGCCTCCAGCTATTATGAGAACCCCGAAAAGCCCCCAAACGATTCCACGGCTCAGCCGTTGGGCCAGTTGAATTTTATTTTGCCCTATCAGGGCATAGGGGGGCGGCCCCTTTTTCTGGCCGTAGGGTCCGAGTATGACTACATCTGGAGAGAAGCGGGTGCAAAGGGGCACAACCTCTTTCTCTCGCCCGAGCTGCGGGCCCCCATTTGGCTGGGATCGTACCTTGGGTTTGAACCTTCCCTCATGGCGGCCCTGAATACACAGCTCTTTGAGGAGGGCGAGTCCAATTGGGAGCAGGCCAATGAAAGCGCCTACGAGGTGGCGCTCCGGTTGATGACGAACATCGAGCGGGTGTTCGAGTTGGATTGGGCTCAAGTCAAGAAGGCAAAGCACCGGATCTGGCCCATCTTGAGCTACCGCTACAGGGATCGGCAGGGTACAAATAATGAAAGCCCATGGTTCAATCCAATAAAAGAAGAGGGGAGCCTGAACCAGGTGGCCTTCTCTCTGGAGAATTTCCTGGACGCCCGCATCGAAGACGGACATGGTAATGTCAGGTATCACCAGTGGGGTCTGCTGACACTCACCCAACCTTATGATCTGAACAGGGAAAACCAGCCTTTTGCCCCCTTCAGCGCAACCATGACGTTGAAGCCCCTGGCATACCTCGACTTCGTGGGCAGCGCAGATTGGGACCACTACAAAAAGGAAGTCCAAGCGGCGGATGCCTCCATGACGCTCTCGTATCCCAGGGGGGGAGGGCGTCATGACCGCTTCAGCCTGAATTTCGAGAGACTTGACAGCGGAAGTGAGACCATCAGTCTGTCGGCTTCCCTAAACCTTCCCTATGGCTTTTCGGTGGGTGAAGAGCTTGCGCGCAATCTCCAGGTGGGAGAAGATATCTCCAACCGCTTCTGGCTGGCCTACGACAGCCAGTGCTGGGGCGTGCGCGTTGCCCTCGACCGGGAGCAGGATGGAGACACCTACATGGTCTTCTTCAGGCTGCGGGGCCTTGGCGAGTTCAAAGCCTTGTAAGAGGCCCATTAACGCGACAGCGCCTTTCCCAACCGATCCAGCAGGAAGACAACCCCGATCCCGAGCGCCATCAGGCAGATGGCCGTACGACCTCCAGATTCATCTGATCCGGGAAGACATTTATCCGGGGGATTCCCGGTTGCCCGTCTCCAGAATCTGAAGGCGGGTGGATCGACCAATCCTTCCAAGGCCAGACCTTTCTGAGCGAGCCCAACATGAGTCCCGTGAGTAAGGCGATCGTCCCGTCCCGCCATTTTCTGAAAAGCCATTCAAGAAATCGGGAAAAGGCGATGATGCCAACAGCGGCCCCAGCGGCCACGGTGGCAAGGGTGACGATATCTCGTTGATTCACGGCCTGGAGGACCTGATGGTATTTGCCCAGCAGAACCAGCACAAATGACCCGGAAATGCCGGGAAGGATCATGGCACAAATGGCCAGGGCCCCGCTGATGAACAGGAACCAGGTTGTCTTCGGGGTCTCGAATGGGACGATGCCTACCAGGAGGTAGGCACCCAACGTCCCCACTGGGATCCAAATCCATGTCCAGAGACGCCAGGTCTCAATCCTGCGGCTCACGGTTACTGCTGAGGCGAGGACAAGCCCGAAGAAAAAAGACCAGATCAAGACGGGTTTGTTCTCTAAGAGCCAGCTCAGCCCTTGGGCCAGAGAAAAGATGGCCGTGAGGATGCCGGCCCCAAGGGCGAGCATGAATCGCCATGCCACATGATCGAGCAGTGGCCGGACTCGAAACCGGCGAAGAAGGTCAAGGGCCTGCAAGTCGAAGGACTTGATGGCCCTGAGGAGCTCTTCGTAGATTCCCAGGATGAAGGCCATCGTTCCGCCTGAGACCCCGGGCACCACGTCCGCGGCCCCCATGCAGATCCCTTTGACAAATAGGACCAGATCGGTTGCAAAAGACACTTTTTTGGTTTTAGTCTTCAAGGGTGGCTTTGACAAAAAGGTTCAAGGTCCAAGGAAAACCGAAAAGGAGTCAATGCCGAATGAAAGATAACCACAGCGCTTACCAGAGGCTTGAAAACAGCACGATCAAGCCAACGAGCCAGCAGTAGGGCGCGAAAAAGGAAAGTTGCCCCTTGCGGACCATTCCCATCAGCACTTTCAAGGCCAGAAGCCCCACAAGACCGGAAACGGCGACGCCGGTGATCAGGGGCAGAAGCCCGATGTGACCTGAATTGCCTTCCAGCAGCTGGAGCGCCAATGCGCCTGCGATGGCGGGAATCGAGAGCAGGAACGAGAATCGGCCCGCCAGTTCCCTCTCAAGGCCTAAGAGGAGCCCGCACGCGATGGTTGCCCCTGATCTCGATATCCCTGGAATGATTGCGATGCCCTGAACCGTTCCAATGGCAAGTGCAATCAGCAGCCCCATGGTCCTTTTCGAGGTGTTTGGCCGTGACGCGATTCTAGTCAAGAGCAACAATGTCCCGGTCACGAGGAGCATGGCGCCGACAAGCGGAACTGACCCGAAGGCCTTTTCCAACGCGTCTTTGAACACCAGACCGATAATGGCCGTTGGCAGCGAGCCCACCAAGATCCACCATAGGAGAGGGCGTTGCGAAGACGGGGGATGCGGCGTGTGCGCAAAGGGCTGCCGGATGAGCCACCCCGCATCGACCACCATGGTGCGAAGGTCCCTTCTGAAGTGGATGCAGACGGCCAAGAGGGTCCCGAAATGAAGGGCTGCGTCCAACAGCAACTCCGGTTCCCTGAAACCAAAGAGGTGTTGAAAGAGCACCAGATGCCCCGAGCTGCTTATGGGCAAGAATTCCGTGAGGCCCTGGACGACCCCCAATATGACGGCATTGATGTTGTCCATGATCAAGTTCCGGCATACCCCATAACAAAATGGAGGGCATGATGGCAAGGCGAAACGCATGTCGTGGCCGCCCTGCCTTGACACCCCGACTGCATTTCTCTATAAGCAATACGGATTAGGTTTCTTTTGTGAGCCAAAGGAAACCCAATGGCTCAGCTTGGTCATAAGTCGTCAAGGCTCAGCGGTGTCCGGTTTTCAGCCCTTGGAGCCCGATTTCAATCTACCTCTGGAGGCCACTCATGAAAATGAAGATCGGTGTTCTTTCGGCAGGGGGTGACTGCCCGGGAATCAACAGTACCATCCACTGGATGGTCTACTCCGCGTTGAACAAGGATCTCGTTTCCAGGCGGGGGGTGATGTTCGAGATCATGGGCATTGTCGACGGCTGGAAGGGCCTCATGGAGGTGCAACCGGAAAAGAAGGAGAGCCTCAAGCATTGGACCCTGCCTTTGACCACGGAGGTGGTCCGGACTTGGGACCGCTACGGCGGGACAAGGCTTGGGACCACGAGAGTGAACCCATTCGACCCCCAGGACGATCAGTCCGAGCGTGTCATGCAGAACTTCGAGAAACTTGGTTTGGAAGCCCTGGTGGTGATCGGAGGGTTTGATGCGCTGGGCGTGGCCTACAAGTTTTTTCGAAAGGGCATGCGGGTGGTCGGAATCCCCAAGACCATAGACAAAGACATCTCCGAGACAGACTACACGCTGGGGTTCGACTCGGCCGTGAACATCATCACGGAGGATATCGACCGGCTGCGAATCACCGCCGGGTCTCACAGTCGTATTTTCGTGGTGGAATCCATGGGCAGGATGGCAGGCTGGCTTGCCTTGGAGGGGGGAGAGGCCTCCGGTGCCGCCATCACCCTGATTCCGGAGCATGACTTCGTGATCGAAAGGGTCGTGGAGCTTCTGGAAATGCGGAGAAAGGCGGGTGAGCGTTACAGCATCGTCCTTATCTCTGAAGGGGCCAAACCAAGGGGGATGGAAGAGGTCCGGGAACGAAGGGGGCGAGACGGGTTCGGCCACTATTATCTGGGCGGGATCGGCGGCTTTCTCGCTGAGGAGATCCAGAACAAGACGGACATGGAAGTGCGTTACGTGGCCTTACGCCATCTCCAGAGGGGTGGGGCGCCCACGGCCTACGATCGACGCATGGGCCGGAAGTTCGGGATCGCAGCCATTGACATGATCGTAAACGAGGATTTCGGCCGGATGGCAAGCGTAAAGCTGGGGGATATGCACACAGTGCCATTCAAGAAGGCCCTTGAGAGGCTTAGCCTCGTCGACGTGGAACGCTTGTACGACACCAAAGACTACAAGAGTCGGGACCAAATCCTGTAGGACGTTAGGGGGCTCACTCGATGAGGACATACTCGATGTTCGACATGGTCGTTTCGCCTGCCGGGTCGTGGGCCTGGACCGCCACGTAGAAAGCGGCGCCCTTCCAGAGGTCTACTGAAAGCATCGTCCGGTTCCCCACATCGAGGCTCCCGAGGTAGCTTCCATCGGCAGGTGAATAGAGCAGGCTGTAGCCTTCAGCGAGAGGGGAAGACGTCCACGTAAGGGTGAGGGCGATACCGTTTCCTGCAACGGATAGGACAGGAGGAAGGGGCCTGTCTCCGGGGGTGGGCAGTGAGGCCCGACTAATAGGCTCAAGTGACGCCCTTTCCGGCCCGAACGAATAGGTCCCGCCTGCCAGGAGGAGACCCCCATCGCGTGTCCGGATGACACATTCCGCGCTGTCTGTATCCCCTCCACCGTAAGTCCCGCGCCACAGCTCGTTGCCTTCTGCATCGGTCCGGATCAGGGAAATGTCCCAGCCGCCTGACCCGTATCCGTCGGCGGATCCGGCGATGACGAGGCCGCCATCCTCTGTTTGCTGGAGCGCGTCGGCCCGGTCGTTGCCCGGTCCGCCGTAGGTTGTGCTCCAAAGGATCCGGCCATCCTCATCGGTCCGGAGCAAGAAGACGTCCCACTTGTCCGGTCCGAAAGGATCCCTGTACCCTGAAACAAAGAAACCCAGATCCGCCGCTTCAATGACCGAATAGCCCACTTCGTAGCCGCCATCACCCCAAGTGCGATGCCATAGCGTGTCACCGTTTTCGTCCATGCGGATCAGGTAAACGTCCCAAGTCCCAGAGTCCGTGCCTTCCGTTGCGCCCACGACGACGTAGCCGCCATCCGTGGTCTCCTTGACCCCGTAGGCCACGTCATGGGCTTCGCTGCCGTGGCGCCGGTCCCAGATCCGGTCGCCATGGGAATTGGTCCTGACCACATAAACATCCCTCTTCTCCGATCCGAAGGAACGCGTGGTCCCAACCAGGATGAACCCCCCATCATTGGTCCGCTCAAAGGCCCCCGCCATTTCGTCCTCACTACCGCCATAGGTCCTGCTCCAGATCTCTTCACCGTTTGCGTCCGCTTTGATGAGATAGAAGTCCCCGGATCCGGCACCATGGGTGTCCGTGGTTCCGAAGACGATGATGTTGTCCTCGGGGTCAAGCAAAACCCCTTCGGCTCTTTCGTTGCCAGGGCCTCCAAAGGTGCTGCTCCAGAGGACGGCCCCTTGATCATCCAAACGCACAAGGAGAATGTCCTGGCCCCCCGCGCCAAAGGAGTTGGTCGCGCCGGCAAGGACGTACCCCCCATCCCGTGTCTCTTGGACGGCGGTGGCGAAATCCCAACCCGTCCCGCCGAGGGTCCGGCTCCAGAGGAGGGCCCCCTCCGAGTCGGTCTTGACCAGATAGAGATCGGCGTTATTGACGGAGCCATGGGCCGGGGGCATCGTGCAGGGGGCGAGGGCGAAGAAGATCCACAAAACAAACACTGCGCAGCATGAAAGAGGCCGGCGAACGGATGGAGACAGGGACGTTTTCATGATTTCCTCTATTGTTGCGGTCTAGACAGTCCGTGAGATCTTCTGGCTTTTCGTCGAGTCCGGTGATGGCCCGAGGCCCTCCCACGTCTGACGTCCCGCGTCTCATTGTCAACCATAAGAAAGGCAACTTGCGTGCCACTCAAGGCAATATTCTAGTATATTTATTAAATACAAATAGTTAAATCACAGACCCAGACAAGGCGTAAAGGACGATATAGGTATGGTCATTCCCTTAAATGGAACGAGATTGCCTTTTTTGAATGTCAGGGGAGGCGCATGGCTGAGACGGGAGGGGGTTTGAGGGACGGCCGATTTCTTGACCATCCGAATCGGCCATGAGCGGAGCGTTCCTGAGATTGCTACCGGTCTGCGGCCTTCCCTCCGATCTCGCAGTCTGCCAGTCGTTCCAGGGCCTTTACAAGGGCCGAGTGGTCAAGGTCCGGGCCTTCTTTGGCCTTCACCGCGTTGAAAAGTTCCTGCGCCAGAGCGGTTGCGGGCAGGCTTACCCCGATGGCCCTTGCGGCCTGGAGTGCCAGGTTGAGATCTTTCTGATGGAGCCCGATCCGGAATCCTGGCTGAAAGGCCCGTTTGATCATCCGCTCGCCGTGCACCTCCAGGATCCGACTCTGGGCAAAGCCGCCAAGGAGTGCTTCCCTAACCCGCGATGGGTCCGCGCCGGCCTTGGAGGCCATCAGCAGGGCCTCCCCCACGGCCTCTATGGTGAGCGCCACGACAATCTGGTTGGCCACCTTGCAGGTCTGGCCGTCGCCGTTGGGGCCGATGTGCACGATGTTCTTACCCATGAGGCTCGAAAAACGGCCGCACCCGCTCGAAGATCTCAGGCTTGCCCCCAACCATGATGGAAAGGGTCCCGTTTTCGGCGCCGATCTGGCCTCCTGAGACCGGTGCATCGAGCATCTCCGCACCCATGGCTTCAAGCCGCCGGGCGAAGGCTTTTGTCTCGATGGGGGATATGGAGCTCATGTCCACCACGACGGCCCCTTTCCTGAGCCCTTCGGCCACGCCTTCAGGGCCGAAGAGGACCTTTTCCACGTCAGGGGTATCCGGCACCATGATGAAGATGATATCCGAATGCTCCGCCACCTCTTTCGGGCTCGCGCATGCCATTGCCCCCTTTTCCCGCAGCGCCATGACCGGCCCCGGACTCCGGTTGAAAACGCTAACACGGTTGTCGCCGACCAGAAGATGGGCGGCCATGGGTTTGCCCATGATCCCGAGACCGATGAACCCTAACTCTGCCATATCTTTCCTCCTGTCATAGTCTGCCAAACGGTGTCTCGGCCCGGTCAAGACATCAGACGCGCCTTCTCAGTCGGACGCTTGGCCCGGTTGGTCAAGACCGTTGTCGTTTCGCAAGAAGATTTTCCCCGGATTGAGGATACCCTGGGGATCAAAAGCCTTTTTTATCCTGGCCATGAGCGCCAAGCCTTCTCCTGATATCTCCCAAGGCAGGTATGGCGCCTTGGTGATACCGATGCCGTGCTCGCCGGTGATGGTGCCCCCCATTTGTATCACGGCCTTGAAGAGATCTCCAATGAGGGCGTGTGCCCTTTCAATTTCCGCCTCGTTGCTTTTGTCCAGCATCACGTTGACGTGGATGTTTCCGTCCCCCGCATGCCCGAAGGCCGGGACGGGAAGCCGGTATTGCTGACTGAGGATCCCCAGCACATCCACCAGATCCGGCAGAAGGCTCCTTGGCACCACGATGTCCTCACTGATCTTGTGGGGCCTCAGACCCGCCAGGGACGGGGAGACATTCCTCCTTGCAGACCACAACCGTTCCGCTTCCTGGTCGTTGGCGGCGGATTCGAAGGTCAGAGCGCCTGCTTCGAGACAAACCGACTTAATCCGCTCGGCGGCCCTGGCCACCTCTGTTTCTTCCCCGTCAACTTCAATGAGGAGCATGGCTTGGGCGTTTTTGGGGATTGGCATGGCCATTTCCTTTTGGACGCAGTCGAGGCTTATCCTGTCGAGGAATTCGAGAACGGTGGGGATCGTTTTTCTCCGGATAATCTCGGAAACCACCCTTGCGGCCGATCGGACGTCCGGAAAGAATGCGGACATGGTCATTTTGGCGCCTGGTTTCGCCAGGAGGCGCAGCGTGATGGATGTGATGACCGCAAGGGTCCCTTCTGATCCCACGACGAGACGGGTCAGGTCGTAACCTGCCACGCCTTTGGCCGTTTTCACACCGGTTTTCAAAATAGCTCCCGTTGGGAGAACGACCGTGAGCCCCAGGACATAGTCCCTGGTAACGCCGTACTTAACCGCCCTGAGTCCGCCTGCACACTCGGCCACATTTCCGCCGAGTGTCGAGATTTTCAGGCTGGCCGGGTCGGGGGGGTAAAAGAGTCCCACGGATTCAACGGCCCTTTGGAGATCCGCGGTGATGACCCCCGGTTCCGCAATGGCGATCAGGTTGTCTTCGTCTATGGAGATGATCCGGTCGAGTCGACTCATGACCATGACGAGACCGCCGCCCACGGCCAGTGCCCCGCCGGTCATGCCGCTCCCCGCTCCCCTGGGCGTGACCGGGAATTTCTTTTCGTTGGCCAGCCGAAGGATGTCCGCGACCTCTTCGGTGGAACCGGGAAAAACGACCGCGTCCGGGAAAAAGACAAGCTTGGTTGCATCGGAGGCAAAGGGTTCGAGCGCGTCCGGTGATGTGATGAGGTGACCGGGGCCGACGATCTTCCCCAGTGCTTCGGTGATTTCAGGTGAGATCATGGCGTGACCGGGATGCGGGTCTTGAGCGCGTGTTCGAGCGTCATTCGATCCATGTATTTGAGGTCCCCGCCCATGGGGACGCCCATGGCGATACGGGAGATCCTGATGGACAGGCTTTTTGCTGGAAATCAGGTTCGCCAGGTATGAGGCCGTGGCCTCTCCTTCCGTGGTGGGGTTGGTGGCAAGGACGATCTCCCTGATCTCCTCCTGGTCCGTGCGTCTCAGAAGCTCTCCGATCTTGAGCTGCTCGGGCCCGATACCATCAAGAGGGGAGAGCACCCCCTGCAGGATGTGGTATCTGCCCCGGAAGGCGCGCGACGTCTCCAGTGCGAGTTGGTCCCCAGGCCCTTCCACCACGCAGAGGACACCGTTTGCCCGGTCCGGGTCACGGCAGATGAGGCATGGGTCGTGGTCGGTGAAGTTGAAACAGGTGGAACAGAACTTGATCTGTTCTTTGACGTCCAGCAGGGATCTTGCAAGGCGCTCGGCCAAATCAGTTGCATCCCTCAGCACGAAGAGGGCCATCCGGGTGGCGGACTTCTGCCCGATCCCCGGAAGCCTGGAGAATTGGTCAATCAGTTTTTCAAGTGCTTCCGGAAAGACAGTCATGATCGCTCCAAAATGTGGCGACGGATCAGAACAGGCCGGGAATGTTTGGAAGATTCATACCCTTGGTGAGCTTGCCCATCTCTTCGTTGACCATATTTTTGGCCTGGGTCAGGCCATCATTGACCGCGGCCATGACCAGGTCCTGGAGCATCTCTGGGTCATTGCGGTCAATCACTTCGGGGTCGATTCGTATGGAAAGAAGCTCCTGTTTGCCGTTGACCACCACCGAGACCATTCCGCCCCCTGATGAGACCTCCACAGTCCTCTCCCCTACCTCTTCCTGCATCTTGGCCATCTTGGCTTGGAAATTTTGTGCCTGTTTGAGCAACTGGCCCATGTTGGGTATTCCTTTCACTTCTCAACCTCCCTCTTTGATGGGTCCCGCATCGGCATGTGGGCGCCGTTTTCCGCGGGAAGCGATTCAACTTTCCCCTGAAAGATTTGGAGCACTTCTTGAACGGGATGGGGAAAGTCCGATGGTGCGTCTTGATCCGGTTTGCAGGAAGATGCCTTTGCGGGCGTCTTTCCTTCGTCCTGGGCTGAGCTTTTCGTAAGGATCTTTATTGTGAGATCCTGTCCGAAGAATTCCCGGCAATATGCCGTCAATCCATTCAGCTTTTCCGGATCGTCAAAGTACGTGGAGGAAAAGGACTGCTCTCCCCTCGCGATCTCCAGCGTCTCTCCCGTGATCTGGAGGAATTGCCAGTCCTTCAGCACGTTCGCCATGGCCCTGCTTCTTGGACCCCAGAAACGTCATGAATTCCCCCCATGATCCGACCCGGGAGGTTGCCCCCCTTTTCTCCTTGACGACAGGGGGTTGGATTCGATCTCCGCTCTTTGGAGGGGTCTTTTCGCCCGTCGGTCGTCGAGGAGAAGGGCCCCATGGCCCCTTCCTGAAGTCGCCTTTCAATGCCTTCGAGCTTGTCCAGCAGCTCTGAGACGGAGAGGAGATCTCCGATCCGGCACAATCGGATCAAAGTGGTTTCAAGGATCACCCTCGGCAGCCCCGTGTACCTCAAATCCTCTTCCCGCTTGATGAGAAAAGTGAGAATGGCGTGAAGCTTTTCAGAACCGGCCTTTTCTGCGAGTGCCCTGGTTTCTTCAATCTCGGCCGGCGCCAGGTCGGCGATCAGATGGGGATCGGTGGTCACAAGGCTTACCAAGAGATTTCGGAACGCCTCCGTCGAGGGCCCGATAGAACTCCTTGATATCGTGGCCCGCGTTGTATACCTGATCCACGATGTCGAAGCACCGCCCTTCATCTCCCTCGATCACGGCACGACAACCATCGAAGACCAATGCCCGGTCCACAATCCCCAGAATATCATCCACATACTGGTCTTCCACCGAGGGTCCCGTGCAGGCGATCACCTGATCCAGGAGACTCTCCGCATCCCGCATGCTTCCTTCCGACTTCCTTGCAATGTGAGACAGGGCAGAGCGTGTGACCGAAATTCCCTCCTGGGTCGGTGATTCGCTCCAGGTGTTGGATGATGGGGCCTCGGGCGATTCGCTTGAAATCGAACCGCTGGCACCTGGACAGGATCGTTGCGGGGACCTTGTGTGCTTCCGTCGTTGCAAAGATGAACTTGACGTGAGCGGGTGGTTCCTCCAGCGTCTTGAGGAGTGCGTTAAACGCCGGGAGGGTCAACATATGGACCTCGTCGATGATGTAAACCCGATAACGGCTTGACGAGGGCATGTACCGGATATTTTCCCGCAGCTCCCTGATCTCGTCGATGCCGCGGTTGGACGCGCCGTCGATCTCCTGAACATCCACAGATGCACCGGAGGTGATTTCAAGGCAGGAGACGCATTGGTTGCAGGGGTCCCCCCCGTCTCGTCTCAAGACAGTTGATGGCCTTGGCGAGGATTCGCGCAACCGATGTCTTTCCCACGCCTCTTGGACCACTGAAAAGATAGGCATGGGCCAACCGCTCGTTCCGGATGGCGTTCACCAGCGTCTGCGTGATGTGCACCTGGCCGACGACGTCTTCAAATTTATGTGGGCGCCACTTTCTGGCTAAGACTTCATATGCCATGAATTGGGTATGGCGGAGAGAGAGGGATTCGAACCCTCGGTACCACTTTTAAGTAGTACACGCGATTTCCAGTCGCGCTCCTTCGGCCAGCTCGGACATCTCTCCGCATGTCTTATTTTCAGACGAAATCACTTCGCAACGGCCGCTGGGTCATGGCGGAGAGGGTGGGATTCGAACCCACGTGCCCCGCTATTCACGGGGCAAGTCGATTTCGAGTCGACCCCGTTACGACCACTTCGGTACCTCTCCGTTCTGTTCGTATGCGGCTGCTTTTCGTCGATCCTTAAAAAAGCGCACCAAAAGGTCCCGGCATTCTTCTTCCAGGACCCCCGAGACAACCTTGACCCGGTGATTGAGGCGCGGATCCCCCGATAAGTCATAAACAGACCCCGCCGCGCCGCTTTTTGGATCTGTGCTCCCATAAACCAAGAGGCCCACGCGGGCCTGTATGGCGGCACCCATGCACATGATGCACGGCTCAATAGTAACCACAAGGGCTGCGCCCGTCAAACGATAGTTACCAACCAACGCCCCTGCGCGCCTCAAAGCGCAGATTTCAGCATGGGCCGTCGGATCATCCAGGGCCACAGGTCGATTGTGTCCCCTGCCCAGGATCCGGCCGTCCTGACCCGCCACAATCGCGCCGACCGGCACTTCTCCTTCGGAAAGCCCCTTCCGGGCTTCGCCGAGAGCCTCTTCCATGAGCCGGTGGAACCGTGACGCTTCCATCTAACACCCCTATCATATTCCCCTTTTTTTCGTCAACCGCTTAGTCCGCAGCAGGATAAACCTTAAGCTCGAAACCCGCGAAGCAGTTGGAGGAATCCGTATCCCGCGGCACCCTCTTCGGCGCAGTGCTTCGGGCGGATGGCTGGTTATTCCGCCAGGTTCATGATGGATCGACATTCGGATTTTTCTGGGTCAAGGCCGCTTTCTCGTGTGTTTATCGCCCACACCCGTGGCGGGCGGAGCAGATCGTTGTAGCTCGCTGGGCGTCAGCGGTTTTTCATTTGCCTCGTCTTTTCATTCTGATACATTGCCTATACCCATGGTGTCCTCAACCCGATACGGCGCCCGGCTGGAGGGCCCCGCCCAGGGAAGGCGAAGACCATTGGCGCCGATGTCATGCATGACCCTTAGCAAGGAGGTTCAGATGAGAGATTCGGGGAGTGTGGAGCTCAAGCCTTTGGAGGATTTTGCATCAGACCTGATCCAGCGGGCCGGCGATCAGGCACTGGGTTTCTACGGAAAGGGCAAGCCGCGCATCAAGTTCGATGAGGGGCTCGTCACCGAGGCTGAGCTCAGCCTCAACGGGCTTTTTCTCAATGAGCTGCAGGATCGATTTCCGGGACACCAGGTCTTTCAGGTCTCCGAGCTCCAGACGGAATACTCCCACGAAGGCAGGCGGTACCTTTGGGTTTACGACACCATAGACGGGGTGGCCAATTTCCAGGCAGGCATTCCCATCTGGGGGCTCTCGCTTGCCCTGCTGGAGAATTTCTGGCCCATCTTCGGTTTTTTTTATATGCCGGCAACGGAAGACCTTTTTCATGCGCGCGCCGGCGGAAAGGCCCTTTGGGGGGACAAAGAGATGCGCATATCGCCTCTCCATGAGGTCAACGACGAAAGCCGTTTGTTCACCTATTCGAGGTTCCACCACCACTACCGCTCCTCGTTTCCAGGCAAGATCCTTAATTTGGGGTGCACGGGGGCCCATGTCTGTTATGTGGCCAGAGGGCGCGCCGAGGCGGCCCTTATCGCCAACGAATCCTATCGTGGACTGGCAGCGGTTTCGGTGATTGTGGAGGCGGCGGGCGGGAAAATACTGAAAATGGATGGGCGCCCGGTTTCCCTCAACGAGTACCTGGAGTCACAGCGGGTTGACGGCCATCTTCTGGTCTCGCCGCCGGATGCTTTTGACGAAATCCGCCAGCATCTTAAAGGAATAGGGTAACTCGGGTTCGGTTTTTTTCCGGCAATCGGGTCTTTTTGGCGGAGCGCTGACCGGAGGGGATTGAAGAGATTATTTTGGTTACGGTTTTCGAGGAACCGGGCAAGGCGCATCATGAAATGGCGCGGAAAGGAATTTGGCTTCTTGGGGCTGATGGCTGTCTGGGAAAAAGGGCTTCTTTGATTCGGTTGCCGGATGGAGGCGTGTGATCGGTGCCTGAGGAGGATGAGGGGGGTTGAAATCCATTAAGAAAATCATTCGAATGCGGGAGATGTCGGACAGCCAGGGCGGCGTCATCAAGAAAGTGGCGGCCCGAGGTGAGATGGGGCGAAGGATCAGGGAGATGGGCCTCGTCCCGGAAACGCCCATCCAGATCCAGGGGCGTGCGCCACTCAGGGACCCGGTGGCCGTCAAAATCAGAGACTATGTTCTGACGTTGAGAAACGACGAGGCCAGCCATATCATGGTCGAAATTGAGGATATGGATTCGTGAGCAGTCAGGACAGTGCTATCAAAAAACGGTTCACCATCGCCCTGGCCGGAAACCCCAATGCGGGAAAAACCACTGTTTTCAACGCCCTGACGGGGGCGAGGCAACATATCGCCAACTATCCTGGGGTGACGGTCGAGAAGAAGGTCGGAAAGGTGCTCCACGAGGGGTACGAGATCGAGGTGGTAGACCTTCCAGGCACCTACTCCCTTACGGCCTATTCCCTCGAAGAGCTCGTGGCCAGACGGTTTCTGGTGGATGAGAAGCCCGATCTGGTGGTGAACATCGTCGACGCCTCCAATCTGGACCGAAACCTCTATCTGGCGGTTCAGCTCATGGAGCTGGGCGCCCCGCTGGTGATCGCCCTCAACATGATCGACGTGGCCGAAACGCGGGGCATCCTCGTGGATGCCCAGGTGCTTTCAGGCCTCCTGGGCGTACCGGTGGTCCCCATGGTGGCACGGTCCAACAAAGGTGTGACGGAACTTCTGGACGCGGTGGTGGAGGCTTCGCAGGGCGATCACGGATGGCGGCCCCTGGTTATTTCATACGGCATGGACATCGACCAGGGCTTGCTGGAGATCGAGGAAATCATCAACGCCTCGCAGATCTACGACCGGAAATACCCGCCCCGGTGGCGGGCCCTGAAGTGCATGGAAGGGGACGGCCCCATTCTGGATCTGCTCCAGCGGGACCCTCCGCTGGGTGAGCGGATCCAGGTCATCTGCAAAAATATCCGAAAACATGTCCTGGACACCTTGGATGAAGAACCTGAAGGGATCATCGCGGACCACCGCTATGGTTTCATTGCGGGAATCACCAAGAAGGGCGATCAAGAGAAAGATCGAATCGCGGCTCAATCTCTCGGACAAGATCGACAGGGTCCTGACAGGGAGGATACTCGGCCCTGTGATCATGATCCTGGTCCTGTACCTCATCTATCTTTTTACCTTTTCGGCCAGCCGGGTCCCGATTCATTGGGTGGAGGTCTTTTTTGACGGCCTCAAAGCGGTCATGACCTCGATTCTCCCCGAGGGGAACCTTCAATCCCTTATCGTATCGGGGATCATCGACGGGGTGGGCGGTGTGCTGGGGTTCGTGCCGCTCATCGTCTTCATGTTTTTCGCCATTGCCATCATGGAGGATTCCGGCTACATGGCGCGCGTGGCCTACATGCTGGACCGGGTCCTCCGCTCCTTCGGGCTTCACGGAAACTCGGTCATGGCTCTGATCGTGAGCGGCGGGATCGCGGGAGGCTGTGCGGTGCCGGGTGTGCTCGCCACCCGAACGCTCAGGGACCCGAAGGAACGGATTGCAACCCTATTGGTGGTTCCTTTCATGAACTGCGGCGCCAAGCTGCCCGTTTTCGCCATGCTGATCGGCGCTTTCTTCTCGGATAATCAGGCGCGCATGATGTTCATGCTGACGCTCCTTTCCTGGGGCTTTGCGCTCCTTTCGGCAAAGATCTTTCGGGCCACGGTCCTCAGGGGACCCAAGACACCCTTTGTCATGGAGCTCCCACCCTATCGCGTCCCCACGCTTCGGGGCCTCCTCATCCACACGTGGGAGCGCACCTGGCACTACGTGAAGAAGGCCGGGACCGTGATCCTGGGGTTTTCGGTGGTCCTCTGGGCCATGATGACCTTCCCCGGGCTTTCAGAGGAACATCGCCAAGCATTTGAAAATGAGCAGCAAAAGGTCGCTGCGGCCTTTCTGAGCCATCCAGCCGTAAGCAAATGGGTCCACGGTGCAACGGATCTGGCTGTGTTGAATGACCGCGTTAAGCGTCACGGGACCGAATCCGGTGGGATGCGGGAAGCAGGCCAAGGCGTCGGGACGGGGGTGAGGAGCCCCTCGCCGCTGGACGATCTGGTGGCGGCAGTCCTGCTGATGGATGGAAAGGGGAAGCCGGTCAAGGAATTGGGCAGTGAGCTCCTTGAGGCGGCAGGCCGCTACATCACCTTCGACCGGGAGATGGCCGATTTGGCGATCCGCAAGCAACAGGCCGACCTGAAGGCCACCGTGGCCGGATGGCTCGGGCAAGCCCTCGAACCCTTGACCAGGCCTCTCGGGTTTGATTACAGGATCAATGTGGCGCTGGTGGGGGGGTTTGCGGCCAAAGAGGTTGTGGTCTCGACCCTAGGCACCGCCTATTCCCTTGGGGACGTGGACCCTGATGCCACGGGATCGCTCTCCGAGCGGCTCGTCAAGGACCCCGCATGGACGCCGCTGCTGGCCTTCACGCTGATCGTTTTCACGATGCTTTATGTCCCGTGCTTCGTCACGCTTATCAGCATCCGGCGTGAGACCTCCTGGCTGTGGGCCGGTTTCTCACTGGGCTACAACCTGCTGGCCGCTTATATGGTTTCATTGGTGATAAGGCAGGTGGGGTTAGCCCTTGGGCTGGGGGTTTAAGACCCTACCGGGGGCTGAGGCCGAGGGCCCGGAGTAGTGCCAGGTCTTTTTCAAGGGTTCGACCCGACGTGGTCAGGTAGTTTCCGGTCATGATGCCGCTTGCGCCTGCCTGGAAGACGAGAGGGTGAAGCGCCTCGAGGTTGTGCTCCCTGCCTCCGCAGATGAGGATGTCTTTGTCCGGGAGGACATAACGGAAAAGGGAGATGATTTTGAGACACCTGAGCGGCGTCAGCGCTTTGTGAGACGAAAGCCTTGTGCCCTGGATGGGTGTCAGGAAATTGATGGGGACCGCATCGACGTCAAGCGCCTTGATCTCGATGGCAAGCTCGAGGACCTGCTGATCCGTTTCACCCAGCCCGAATATCCCTCCTGCGCAGACCGATAGCCCAAGGGACTTGGCGGCCCGTATCGTTGCGACCCGTTCGTCATAACTGTGGGTTGTGCAGATCCGACCGTAAAAGCTCCTGCTTGTCTCCAGATTGTGGTGGTACCGGGTCAATCCGGCGGATTTGAGAACCGCAAGGTCATCGGCCCCAAGCGTTCCAAGGGAGGCGCAATAACCGAGCCGGTTGCCGTTGAGGTCGGCGAGGGCCTCGGCAAGGGCCTCTACCTCTTGCCTTGGCAACCGTTTGCCGCTGGTGACCCATGAGAAGCGGTTGATGGGTTGTCGCTGGGCAGCTTGGGCTCCCGCCTGAAGCTCCCGCTTGGAAAGGAGCGGGTAGACGGGCGAATCGGTGCTTGCGAAGGCCGATTGCGAGCAGAAGGCGCAGTCCTCTGAGCACCGTCCCGATTTGGCGTTGGAGATGGTGCAGAGCTGGATTCCGCTGCCGAAAAAGTGGGTCCGGATCAGGCCGGCCCCTGGAAAGAGGTCGAACGCACGCTCATCGGGGAGCGAGGCAATGTGTGAGAGGGTGCCTTCTGGAGGGGTTTCTCCGGTCAGAATCCTCTCGGCAAGCTCAATCAGTTGAATTTGTTTCATGGTCATTTATATCGTTTGAGCCCCGCAGCGTCAAGCGGCCGGGCGGTTTTTGACTGGAAAAGCGGCCATGGCCGTGTTAGAAATATATTTACCGTCGTCGTGTCCTTGCACGTGGCGGCAAATTTTTTTCGTGGGGGGTTTCATGGACAAGATCCCGATTTCGCGGGAGGGGCTTGAAAAGCTGAGGGCCGAGCTCAAGAAACTGGTCCAAGTGGAGAGGCCTCAGAACATCCGGGCTATTGAAGAGGCCCGTGCGCATGGAGACCTGAGCGAAAACGCGGAATACCATGCCGCAAAGGAGCGGCAGGCCTTCATCGGGGGGAAAATCACTGAGCTGGAAAGTGTCGTCAATCGATGCGAGGTGATCAACCCGGATGAGGGACCGACCGATCGGGTGGTCTTCGGGCGGACGGTGCTTCTCTACAACGTGTCCAATGACGAGGAAGTCAGCTATCGGTTGCTCGGTCCCTACGACTCGGACCCATCATGTGGGTGCATCTCTGTAAAGTCCCCCCTGGGCCAGGCCCTGCTCGGGCGCGAGAAAGGGGATTCGGTCACGGTTCGGGCCCCAAAAGGGCCGCAGGAATTCGAGATTCTTGAAATAAGGTGATCGCCATGGCAGAGCGTGTAAGACCTGACTGGGCAGTGAAGGTCCGCTATGTGATGAGGTCCCATTTGCCCGATGGGACCATCAAAGAACGGTCGCCCGAGGCAATGGAATTCATCTTCGGGGTGGATCGCCAGGTGCCCACACTGGAAAAGGCCCTTTCGACGGCCTCCGTGGGTGACCGACTGGGTCTCCACATCCCGCCCTCCGAGATCTATGGGGACCGTGATCCCGACTTGATCAGGGAGATCCCCAAGAAGGGCTTGATCAAGCAGAGGCTCAAGGAAGGCCAGCTCTACCGACAGATCAAGGGCGGGGCGCTGGTCTCCTTCAAGGTCCTGGAGGTCAGACCCACTACGGTGGTCGTAGACTTGAACCGGACGCTCGCCGGTATTTCCGTGTCCATGGACCTTGAGGTCCTTGCTGTAAGAGAGGCAACCAAAGACGAGATCAACGCCGCCTATGATGCCCAAGTGCAAAAGGCCATCGGCTGCGGTTGACCCGCCGGTTCACATGGGCACGAAGGCGTTCGCCTGCCAGTATTCCTCCTTAAGCATTTGAATGGCACTTTCAAACGCGTCGTAATGCCCCTTTTCCCACGAAGCCAGGCCCTGGTAAAATTGACGGGCTTCATTGGATTCGGCCTTTTCGGCGCAGGACTGGTAGAATCTGATTGCGTCCAGCTCCAGCTTCATACCGACGGTGAGGACGCTGATTTCATAATGGGCGTCCTTCAGGCGTCCTTTAATGGCATCGCTGAAGATGGGATCGGTCGCTGGGGCATGGTCCTTTTTAGCGAGCTTTTTAGAGAAGTCATAGCCCCCCTGATCGAGGACGGCCTGGTACTGGTGACGTAAGTATTTGAAATGGGCCAGTTCTTCATCTGCCATTTCCGAGAGGACTTCCCTGGCTCGTGCATCGGATACGTTTTTTGCGGCGTTCTTGTAGAATTCATGGCCGGTGAGCTCTGCCTCCATGGCGGTCTTGAGCCCGCTCAGGATTTCTTGGTTTTGGGCGCTCATGGTCTTTTTCTCCCTCCTTAGCTTTTTGCATGGGTTGTCATCTGACCCGTTTCAGGACGTTTGAGCCCTGTTTTGGTGCTTGGCATCATACATGGCCCGATCCGCCCTTTCAACCAAGGTCTCAGGGGTATCTCCGGGAGCGGAAACGGCAATACCGGCGCTCACGTTCACCTTAACCTGTCCGCTTTTGTGTGAGACGAACCGTCTCTTGGCGAGGATCTTCTTGAAGGCGATGACCTTTTCACTGGCCATTTCCTCGGTAAGGTTTTGGATCATGGCCACGAATTCATCCCCGCCGTATCTCGCAATGAAATCCTTTTCTCGAAAAGTCATTTTCAAGCACTGGGCCACCTTTTGCAAGGACCTTGTCGCCGGCCACGTGACCCAATTGGTCGTTGATGCCCTTGAACTTGTCCACATCGAACAGGATCAGAACAAATTTCACACCGCCCCTGTCCAGGGAGTCAAGGGATCCCTTCAGTCTCACGTCAAAGGCCTGTCGGTTGTAGAGGCCCGTGAGACCGTCTTTCATGGCAACCAGCTCCAATAGTTCGGCCTTTCGTGACATTTCCCCGGCGTCCTTTTCAGCCTGTCCAATTCTTTGCTGCAATTTGGAGATGCTCTCCTGGGCGAGGGTCGCCCGCTTCAGCTCCTCCTGTTTTCGAAGGGTAAGCGCCCGTTTGATGTTGGTGATTTTTTCAATCACGATGCTCTTCACTTCCTGGATGGTCGCGTGGATATCAAACGAGTTGACGATGGAGCCGACCTCACTCATTGATCTTCATCTCAAAATACTCGATTTCCTTGATCCGTTCTTCGCCGCCAAGCTCACCGGTCAAGCCCTTTTCCAATTCCTTGATGTGCTCGACCAGCAGTATGAAGGTCTTGTTCACCGTTTTGAAGTCTTCCGACACCTTGGTGCCGAGTCCGGAGATGAAGCCAAGGAAAAGGTCAGAGACCGGCTTCAAATCAATCAGGGCCGGATCCTGCCTGCAATCCAGCTGCATGGCCGCGGCCTTTTCCTCCAGGCCTTTGTCCAGTGGATAGAAGTCCTCGATCATCGCGTTCATGACCTTTCTGAAAAGGCCACAGGTCTCTGCCACTTTTGACTTCAGCCGCTCGATCTCCTGGGGCACGGTCCCTTGCCCTGCCGCTCCTTCGGTCATTTCGGTAGCGCGCAGTTTCCCTTTCAGCTTGTCCAGCTCCGACTTAACGGCGTCAACCGGCAGGTCCCCCTCCGCGCCCAGCAACCCCCTGATGGCCTGAACCTCCTCCGCGATTTCGGGCCGTTCCCCAAGAAGGAAGCTGTATGTCTGGATGACCTTCAGGAGAGACGTCTTCTCTGACCGAAAAAGCTCATCCAACTCGAAGACGTTTCGCTTTCCCTTTAAACTTTCTTCCATTTCTTCCTCACTCAGGAAAACGATTGGAACCCGGTACGGGCTATAGGGAAAAGGCACGCTTTATCAGGATCCGAGAACGGCCCTTCCGCCCTGGTCGGGGCGGAAGGAGGGTCAGGGAACACAACGAAAGCGCCACTTACAAAACATATCCGTCGGGTGAGGGTCAGGCGGGGCGAAGAGGCACTCCACCCGGATCCGATCGTCCATCTCACGCGCAAAGCTTTCAAATTCTCCGCGGTGCATTTCTTTGCAGACATATTCTTCGAGGCCTCGCCTGAGCCTTGCCTCCTGCGTCGGGCAGGAGGGGACAGAGATGATCACCTCATCGCTTGCTTCTTCGATCTGGTAATCCACCAGGATGCACCAGGGGAAAGTACCGGAGGGCCTCGACAAAACCAGAAAGGCCTTTTTCATGGATATCAAAGCGGCGGCGGAGATCCTTTGGCAGCCAATCCAGCGACTTTGGACCAAACCGCCTCGTTGAGCTGGTCGGCCGTGGGCTGGTCAAACCGCTTCGCCACATAGATGAACCAGAAGGCATCCATGACCCTGTAATGCCACAGCAGAAATTCGATGTAGCGCCTCAGCGCCTTTGAGTCCATCTTGTCGAAAATTTCAAGGTTCATGTGCCCTCCCTTTCTCTTCATTTTCGTTCGTCGATGGGCACATAGCTTTTCTGATTGGGACCCACATAGAGCTGGCGTGGCCGGTGAAGCTTGAAATGCGGGTCATCGATGCTCTCTTTCCACTGGCTGATCCAGCCGGGAAGGCGGCCGATGGCAAACATGACGGGAAACATCATTAGCGGAATCTCCATGGCCCTGAGCGCAATGCCGCTATAAAAATCCACGTTGGGGTAAAGATGGTGCTCAATGAAATACTCGTCCCGCATGGCGATCTCTTCGAGCCGTCTGGCGATATCGAGAAGCGGATCGTCGCGGGTCAATTTATTCAGGATGCGGTCGCAAACGGCTTTCATGATTTTGGCCCTGGGGTCGTAGGTCTTATAAACCCGGTGTCCGAAACCCATCAGCCGGAAAGGATCCTTTTTGTCCTTGGCCCGCGCCACAAAGGGTGCCGGGTCGCCGCCCTGATCCTTGATCTGCTGAAGCATTTCAATCGTCGCCTGGTTTGCGCCGCCGTGAAGCGGTCCCCAGAGCGCGCAGATTCCTGCGGCGATGGCGGCATAAAGATTGACGCGCGCGCTCCCCACCAGCCGAACCGCGGCCGTGGAGCAGTTCTGCTCGTGGTCTGCGTGGAGGATCCAGAACACATTCAGGGCGTGAACCAGATCCGGATCGATGAGGTAGGGCTTCACAGGGGAGTCAAACATCATGTTGAGAAAATTGGCCGGGTAGGTCAGGTCGTGTCGAGGGTATACGACCCTGTGACCACGGGAAATCTTGTAGGACATGGCCGCCATGGTCCGCACCTTGGAGAGCAGCCGCGCAAAGGTTATGTCTGACCTCTTCCTGGTCGGAATGCTCCTGCAACTCCGGATAGAAGGCCCGGAGCGCGTTCACCATCGATGAAAGGATGCCCATGGGGTGGGCACGCCGGGGGTAGTTTTCGAAAAAGGCCCGCATGTCTTCGTGGACCAGAGAGTGGTCGTTGAGCATGACGGAAAAACGAGTCAATTGTTTTCGGGTAGGCAATCCCCCGTTGATCAGGAGGTAGGCGGTTTCGACGAAAGTTGAATGTTCCGCCAGTTGCTCGATAGGGATCCCCCGGTACCGGAGAATTCCCCTCTCACCGTCCATGAACGTGATGCTGCTTTCGCAGCTCCCCGTGTTGACGTAACCCTTGTCCAGGGTGATCAGTCCGGTCTCCTTCCTGAGATTCGAGATGTCAAGGGCCCGCTCGCCCTCGGAGCCCGTCAATATGGGTAACTCGTATGTCTTTCCGTCAACGGTGAGCTTAGCCGTATCGCCCATGGGATTATTCCTTTCCGAATGAGATCAATCGCATCCCAAGCATCGTACCGTGGATTTGCGAATGAGAGAAAAATGGCCCGCGTGGTTCTATCTCGTCTGCCTGAATATGGCATAAGCGGCCATGAAAGCCGGAAACCCTGCGGTTGGGATCAAGAGGAGGAGCGCATGTTTGATCTCCTGGTCCGTTGCGCCGGCTTCCCTGGCCTTTACGATATGGGTCTCCAAGGCCCTTTCGTGGGTGCACGCCCCGGAGATGGCGATCTTGATCAGCCACCGGGTCTTTTCAGGCAAGGGACCGCCATGTTCGTGGATTTCTTTTCCCAGGGATTCGTGCCGTGCGCAGACCTCGGGGAATTCTTTCTTGAACGCCGTGAACGGTTCATGGATGTCTTCGATCATGAGGGACTCCTGATCCTGGAATATGGAATACGAGAAAAGGGCCGCCTTGGTCGACGGAGAAGCATCTTACCATTTTTGGCTCCTGGATCAAAAGAAAATGGGGCATCGCCCCCGTGTCTTTCCACCGACTGCCTGACCAGTACCCTGCACACGGCGCCAGACCCCTTTTCCAAAACGACGGGCCGGCCCCTGAAGAAATGAAGAAAGAGGAGGATCCTTGAAGAGCGCCTTCTTGCGACCCTCGGCACCGGTTCCCTTCGTCTCAATCCTCCGATACTCGGCCGCGCCGGGGATTTCTGGCATTTCCAGTCGCCGGATTCCCTCTGGTATCATCCGCCTCGCTTGTCGTCCGAGTCTCAATTCTGGGAACCACGGGACGTAGACGAACATCGCAGAAACCTTATCCGCAAAGACGGAGGAAGACATGCCGCAGATCACCAAGAAAGAATTAACGGAAAGGCTCGAGGCCCTGAAACCCGGGGAATCCCTTCGGTTTAGGTTGACCGCGACCTTTGGCGAACGGTTCGTCATTTTGCAGTTGAACCCGCTTTATCCCCAGAAAGGCCAGAAGAAATTCGTGCTTTTGAATGGAAAGGACGAGGCCAACGCGCGGAGTCAAGCCCCGTTTTATGCCTCGGACAAGGCCAAGAAGCTGGCAGAGTGGGTGGCCGATCGCGCGGACCGATGGGTTACGGAAACCGAGCCTCCCCTCCAGAAGGCGGCTTAGCTCAGTGTGAGGCGAGGGGCTTGATTCTCGGCCTTGAAAACGATGGACGAAAGGATCTTCTTGAGGAGGCGTTCGCGTCCTTGTCTTTGAATGTCGCCGGCGGCCTCGCCCTTGAGCTCGAAGTTGATGCAGCTCGCCTTATTGGTCTGCCCGTAGTCGTTGTCCGGGATGCGGTAGTAGTACCCCACTCGGTTGAGAAGGCCGGACCAACTTTTTGCGCCTTAATCATTCGTTGAAATGCCCATTAAGGAAGGCCGGCTGAGCTCATATCGGGTAGCAGGCCCTCGCCCGGTCTTTTTCAGCAACCCCTTTCGGACGAGATCCTGCAGGTCGTAATTTGCCGTCCTCGAAGGAAGGTCACCTCCTACAATACGTTGATATTCCGGGCGGGTCATGCTCCCAGCCTTCATGAGATGGCGGTAAGCCTTTTTCTGGCGCTGGTTTATCTGAATGCCATGGGGCAGGACCGTCCTGCGCGTGGGCTCCTGCATCTCGTCCGGCACAGGCCTGGAACACCTTTGCGACGATCCGGAGGGTGGGGGTCTGTGATCGGTCAACTCTCCCGGTTCGGGGGACGGGCTTTCCGCCTCTTCCCTCTCCAACTTAATATCGTCGGCCTGGATGACCGGCCCCTCGGCCATGATGACCGCCCTTTTGATGCAGTTAATCAATTCCCGAACATTTCCAGGCCATGAGTACATCCTCATTTTTTCCATGGCCCCCCTGCTCAGCCCCAGTTTTTCCTTTCTTGCGGCAATGGTTGCCTCATTTAAATAGTGCTTGACCAAATGCAGAATGTTCTCCCTCTGATCCCGCAAGGGGGGCGTCTGGATCGTGACCACTTTCAACCGGAAGTACAGGTCCTTTCTGAACTTTCCCTGATCAACGAGCTCCTTGAGATCCACATTGGTCGCTGCGATCAGCCTCACATCCACATCAATATCTTTGTCGCTTCCCAACGGCTTGATTTTTCGTTGTGCGGTTGCGCGCAGGAGGGCCTGTTGGACGGCAGGAGATGCGGTCTGGATTTCATCGAGAAATAAAATCCCGCCGTTTGCCTCCACAAAGGCCCCTTTCCTCTCGGTTTTCGCCTCTGTAAAGGCCCCTTTGGTATGGCCGAACAGGGTGTCAAGCAACAAGGTCTCACCGAGCTCTCCGCAATTGATGGAAACAAACGGCCGCTCGCAGCGGCTGCTCAGCTTGTGAATCGCCTCGGCAGCCAGCTGCTTGCCTGTTCCGGTTTCACCCAGGATCAGAATGTCGGCCTCGACCCGCGCTGCCTTGAGGATTTCGTATCTCAGCCTATCAATCCTTGCGCCAACCCCCAGGAGCCCCGTCACTTGAATGCCGGGCCGTTCCTGAAACGACGGAACAGCCGCCTCCACATCAAATAATACCTCTTGCCTCAGGCCTGCCAATTCCTTTTCCGTTTGACGAACCCTGATATCTTCGATCTGTTCTTTCATTTGAGAGATCATGGTGTTGATGCTGTTCTGCAACAAAGAGATTTCGTACCCGGTATAAGGCAGGTCTATGGGTTCCAACCGGCCGGCCTGCTGCATGGTGTCGACCTTTCGGGTCAATTCCAGGATGGGTTTGGTGATGATATGGCTCAGGAACACAATCAGGCAGGATATGACCAAGATCGTTGATATCGTGAGAATGAACATGATGTCGATCTGTTTGTACTCGGCGGCTTGTGTAAGTGTATTGCGATCCACATAAGCGACTCCGCCATAACTGATCGGAAGCCCGTCCTTTTTTGGCCTGAAGCGGACAGGCGCAAAGGAGAGGAAATGATCCTTGACCCCAGGCAACTGCAGCTCCAGATTTGCGGTCTGAACGGATCCATGTTTGCCCTTCTTGATTTCCTCGACCATGGTCCAGTAGTTCCGAAAGCCCATATCGGGTTTGAAAACGGATAGGCCTGCCGGGCTTCCAAGGATTCCAGTGAATCCCGATCGCGCCAGGTCGGTGGCCAGATCTGAATCCAGGTCCCCGGGCTCCACCGATTCGAATAGGATCCACCCATCCCTATCAAACACATAGCCGTACCGCATCGCTGGACTGTCCCCATAGGCCCAATCAGGGGTGGGCAGATCACGGCTGTGTAAGGAAAGGGCATTGCGCAGACTCTTGATATCCAGCGACAGCAGCAGGTATCCGACCTGCTGGCTTTCTCCTGATGAATAGGGCGTGGCAAAATAGATGACCGACGAGACGATCTTTTGGTTGGGATTGGCCGTCGTCGGGAATGGATATTCCGTATGAATGACGTCGGAGATCCAGACCTCGTCTTTCCCAAGGTCATTGAAGTTTTCAAGTAGCGTGAAGGGATCGGGGGTGATCTCTTTTATAGACTGGGAGGGAATGCGAACGGTGATCCCCCCTTTCGCAACAAGAAACACATGATCATCCCTCATTTGCGAGATGTATGCGAGTCCCCGGTAGTCAATTCCTCTGACTCGGTTCGTTTCTTCGAGGAATTGGCGCAATTTTGCGGGATCCGTGCCACCTTGGGCGATGACGGTCAAGTCCTCCCGGCACGTCTCAAGCACCCGTTCCAACTCGAGAGCGAGGGCATCGGCTCGAATCTGGGTCGACCATTCCAAGGCGGCTCGTATGAAGTGTGTAGATGCCCGATAGGTCACGTAGCCGGTGACCAGGAGAATCAAGACCACAGGCGGAATAAGCGCAAGCAAGAGCTTGGCCTTCAAACTTCTAGACTTGAAACCATTTTGGAACATCGGGAAGCCGAAGGTAATCCAGTGCATTCATTTAGTGAGAGACCCCTTGCCACGCAGGCGGATCTTTCTTCACGTGATGTTTGATGTAGCTTCTCAGTTTATGAATCGCCCACAAAGGGCGAATAACGTCTGATATAATGCAGAAGCTACGAAAGCTCGCAATAAAATCGCAAGACACCTTCTGCCTTTACCAGATCACACCTCTAATCATAACCCAAAGCCGGAATCCCTGTCAAAAGCAGCCTCTCTTCCTCTGGCGCAATCTGTCTTCCCCTCCGGCATTGGTCACGGGGCCGTTTTTCTCCCGACAGCCGGCAGAGGGGGCCTGGATATAATCATATGAAATAACGATGTTTTTATTGAAATGGTCTCACGCGATCGCGCAACCTCCCCATGAGAATCGCCAGATGGCATTTTCGTTGCAACCCATCCACGCGAATGTGCTTGCTTCCGTAGGTAAGGAAAGGGGATCGGATAATGCCCTTGAGGATAGTCCTTATTTTTTTTGGGCTCTTCTTGTTGGAACTGCAACCTCTCATGCCCCCGAACCTCTGGGCGGCGGGCGGTGGGGAAGTGACAGAGATTGTGGTGGTTGCCGACACGCGTGTGGTGACCAATGGTTTCTTGAAGTACATCGCGAACACCTATAACACCAACCTTACGCTCTTTGGCCTGTGGAATGTGGCCCTGACTGCAATGTATGGATGTGCTCTCGGATTCCTGATGGATTGGCTCATGTCAAAAACCGGGCTGGACCTGGAAGACAGAAGAATCATTGAACACCAACGTCTAAACGTCAGGACGGGATCATCATGAATCTCTTTGAAACCTCGGATTGGCTGTACATGTACATGCCGATCGCCGGCGTGAACATATTCTGGCCCGGCTTGATCCTGGTCGGATTCGCCGTGGGGACGATCGGTGGTTTCTTCGGCATGGGTGGCGCCTGGATGGTGACTCCGGGGCTGAACATTCTTGGTTTTCCCATGGCGTTTGCCATTGGAACGAATATGGCCCATATCGCTGGGAAATCCATGATTTCAACCATGCGTCACGCCAAGTTCGGTAACGTGGATTACAAGTTGGGTCTCGTCATGCTTATCGGGACAATGATCGGCATTGAATTTGGGGCCCAGCTTGTCATGTTCTTGGAACGCTTTGGCAACGTCGCCAGTGTGGTTCGATGGGCCTACGTGGTGTTCCTGGCACTCATCGCGACCATGACCTTCTATGACTACTCAAAGGCCACAAGAGAGAAGAAGGCTGGAGACCTTGGCGAACATGGTGCAAAGGGGATCACCTGGTACGCAGTGCTTCACAAAATCAGAATTCCCCCCATGATGACCTTTAAGACGGCCGGTTTTACCTGCTCCATGTGGCTCCCTGTGGGCGTGGGTTTTGTGACAGGATTGCTGGCTGGCTTCCTCGGCATCGGGGGCGGGCTGCTGCGCACGCCGGCCCTGGTCTACCTCATCGGCTGTCCGGCCCCCATCGCCGTTGGCACGGATCTATTTGAAGTGATGATTTCGGGCCTTTATGGTGCCTTCACCTATTCGCTGAAAGGCCGGATTGAGATCGTGGCGGTATTCGTGATGCTTACAGGTTCGGCTGTGGGGGCCCAGATTGGGACCGTGGCAACCAAGTACGCCGAGGGATATGGCATTCGTCCTGCCTTTGGAACTGCCGTCATATGCTGCATGATTTCCGTGGTCCTTAAGGAGCTCAACTTTGGTGGCATTGCAGCTGCGCTCATCCTGAGCACCATCGCCCTGCTCTGCCTCTATATCGTCAAGATGCTTGTTCAAGGCGCGCTGACCGAACTGAGAGAAAAGAAGAAGATGGCGAGATACTCCTTTTTGACAAGCAGGTGAGAAGAAGGAAGGAGCGCCCGCGATGTGCAGAAGAGTTTCTTGTCTTATCCTGTTCATGGTAACGGCCCATGTATTTTTTTCATGCTCGGGATGGGCTGCGGAAGTGGTCCAGGGAAAGTGCATAGGGTATCGCCCATCGGACGGCACGATCCAGGTTGAGGAGCTCGATACCCATTTCACAAAAGAAACCCCTTACGGAAAATCCAAAGCCATGGTGTCGGTGTTCGATTCGTCGGCGGCAAAGATAGGCATCAGGCCCGATCCGGGTGATGTCCTCAGGATTGTCTATATCTTTGAAGGAGGAAGCAAGAAGGCGCTTAAAGTGATGAACGTGTCGAAACAGGACTTGAGAAAAAAGTGAGGAAGGCAGCATGTCGGACACAAAACTTCAAGAGTTGATCGAAACCCTGAAAAAACAGGGGGTGGAGAGCGGAGAAAAGGCCGCGCAAGAGATTGTCGGATCCGCCCGCAAACAGGCGGAAGAAGTCCTGGCCCAGGCCCGGGCTGAATCGGCTTCTCTTGTTGCCCAGGCCAAAGCGGAGAGCGACAAACAGATGAAGCGGCTTCAATCATCCATGGAAATAGCCGCCTCCCAATTTGTCAATAACCTAAAAGGGGTGATTGAGGAGAATTTTCTGGCACTCCCTCTCAAAAAGGAGCTCGCCGGCACAATGAGCGATCCTGCCTTCATGAAGACCCTCATGACCCGCTTCGTCGAAACCTATGCAGCCAAGCCCGAGGGTGAAGACGTCCAGCTCCTCCTGCCCAAAGACGCGCAGAAGCAGCTCATGGATTTTGCCGTGGAGCTCATGACCCGCCATTACGCCAAAGGCAGCAAGGGAGAAGATCTGGTTCTGAACCTGGAGGCCCAAGACATAAAGTTTGGCTTTCAGGTTAACAAGAAGGATGGCCATGTGCGGCTCGATTTCAGTGATGAGGCCTTCCTCTCCCTTTTCCTGAGGTTCCTGTCGCCCCAATTCAGGAACCTTTTCAAGACTGTCAAGATCGGGGATTTGGGCAAGAAATGAAATACTATTTTCTTTCTTCGTATCTGCCCGAGATCCACTGGGACGATATCAAGATACGGGTCCCACTGGGCGAGTTGCTGGAAGAGCGTTTCCATATTCCTGAGCAGGACTGGAAAGAGATCGAGCTCGTCCTTCTTGGACGAGATGTCTTCATCATCGAAAGGCTTCTTTCAGGCAAATCCGTTTCGATGGCGCACGCTCTCTTTGGGGTCGACTTCTGGCGTGAACAGATCAAATCGCCGAAAGAAGGTCCCGACTTCCTGTTGGCGTTTCTGCTGGGTACTGATCTCCGGGGCTTCGGGCCCAAGGAGATCGACAAGCTCTACGCGGCCTACTTTGATCATGTCCTTTCCACAACGGGCAACGACTTCATCCGCAATTATTTCACCTTTCAGCAAGACCTCAGAAACATGTTGGCAGCCATGAGGGCACGCCAGAAAGGATTGGATCCTTCAGAACATGTCATAGGCGAAGGAGAGGTGGTAAAGCTCCTGACCGGTACCGGTTCCACCGCCGAGGATTTTGGCCTCGCAGGGGAATACCCATGGCTGGAGCACCTCATCAAGGCTGAAGCGCCTCATGAGCGTCAGGAAGTGATCGACCGGATTCTATGGGATTATTTGGATGAAAATGAAGGACCTGACCCCTTCGACTTCAAGGTAATTCTGGCCTACTTGTTGAAACTTGAAGATCCTTCACAGGCGGTTGGCCCTCAGTGAAGAGAAGGGGATGGAAAAGGTTCGTCGATTGGGGGGATTTTAATATGTCCTTTATGGGAAAAGTGGTAGCAGCCTACGGCAACATGTTGACGGCTTCCTTTGAAGGGAGCGTCAGGCAGAACGAGCTGGCATATATCCACACAGGGGATGGCGGAAAACTGAAGAGCGAGGTCATTCGGGTCCGTGGGAATCTCTGCTATGTCCAGGTTTTTGAGCTCACCCAGGGCATCAAGGTTGGAGACCCGGTTGAGTTTACAGGAGATCTGCTCGTCGTGGAGCTGGGCCCGGGTTTGCTTCAGCAGATTTATGATGGATTGCAGAATCCTCTCCCCAAGCTCGCGCAAGCCGCAGGCCTTTTTCTTAAGAGAGGGATCTACATCGAGCCGTTGGACCGCAGCGCCAAATGGGCGTTCACCCCGGTTGCGAGGGTCGGGGACTGGGTTGAGGCGGGCGACACGCTTGGCTGGGTGCCGGAAGGCAAGTTTGAACATCTTATTTTTGTTCCCTTCAATTTCATTGGCCGGGCCAAGATCACCAAGATGGCCGGAAACGGCCCCTATACCATTCTCGACACCGTGTCGGAGGTGACGGACGAGGCAGGAAAAGTCCGAAAGCTCAACATGCTTCAGCAGTGGCCCATAAAGATCCCTCTTCGGAAATATGAGGAGAGACTCCTCCCCGTGGAACCACTGGTCACCGGGTGCCGGATCATCGACTCCTTTTATCCGGTGGCAAGAGGTGGTACCGCGTGCATTCCAGGCCCCTTCGGTTCAGGCAAGACCGTGCTTCAGCAGCTCATTTCCCGTTATGCCAACGCGGATATCATCATCGTCGCCGCATGCGGAGAGCGGGCGGGCGAGGTGGTCGAGACCTTGCGGGAGTTCCCCCATCTGGAAGACCCTTACACCGGCAAGACTTTGATGGAACGGACCATCATTATCTGCAATACATCCTCCATGCCCGTGGCAGCTCGCGAAGCCTCCATTTATACGGCCGTTACCCTTGGCGAATACTACCGGCAGATGGGATTGGATGTCCTTCTCCTTGCCGATTCCACTTCCCGTTGGGCTCAGGCCTTGCGGGAAATGAGCGGGCGGCTTGAAGAGATTCCCGGCGAAGAGGCGTTTCCCGCTTACCTTCAATCGCGCATTGCCGAGTTTTACGAGCGTGCAGGGTACGTGCGATTGAAAAACGGCAAGACCGGCGCCGTGTCCGTTATCGGAACCGTATCGCCTGCAGGAGGCAACTTTGAGGAGCCCGTGACCCAGGGGACGCTTGCCGTGGTGGGCGCCTTCCTTGGTCTTACCTGGGCAAGATCCAACGCCAGGCGTTTCCCTGCCATCGACCCCCTCATCTCCTGGTCAAAATACCTGGATCAGATGAAAGAGAAGCTCGACCAAATCGATCCTGAATGGCTGGATATCATCCGCCGCTGCCAGAAGCTCATCTTTACCGGCGACGAGGTCAAGAAAAGAATGGATGTGGTCGGCGAAGAGGGAACCTCGCTGGTGGACTTCATTGGTTATCTGAAGGCCGAGTTTTTGGATGGGGTTTATCTGCAGCAAAATGCCTTTGACACGGTGGATGCCTATAACACCATCGAGCGACAGATCTACACCTTGAAGAAAGTGTTCGCGATTATTCAGAAGAACATTGCCGCCATAGACAAGGATGACGCACGAAATATGTTCTTCCGCCTCGCCTCCCTTGTCAAGAACTGGAATTCCTCTGCCTGGCAGAGCGAGGATTGGAAGCGCTTTGAGGCGCAAATCAATGATTTTCTAAAGGGCTGAACATGAGACAGATCATCACAAAAATCGATGAGATCACAGGCAACATCGCAACCCTCAAGGCTGTTGGCATTGCACTGGGAGAGCTCGCTGCCATTGAGTCCCCGGGTAAGACGACTCTGGGGCAGGTCATCCGGCTGAACCACGACAACGTGACGGTTCAGGTCTTCGGCGGCACCAAGGGCATCTCAACCAGTGACCGCGTCCGCTTTCTGGGGCACCCCATGCGGGTCAAATACGGCGCTTCCCTGATGGGGCGGATCTTTAACGGGTCCGGGGTCCCGATCGACGGCGGGCCCGAACCGCAGGAAGAGGAGATCGCCATTGGCGGTCCTTCCTTCAATCCGGCGAACCGGATTATCCCCAAGCAGATGATCCGCACAAACATCCCCATGATCGACCTCTTTAACTCTCTGGTGGTCAGCCAGAAGCTCCCCATCTTTTCGATCCCTGGGGAGCCCTATAACCAGCTCCTTGCCCGCGTAGGCATGCAGGCGGAAGCGGACATCATCGTTCTGGGAGGTATGGGGCTCAAGTTCGACGACTTCATTTTTTTCAGGCGCACCTTTGAAGAAAGCGGCGTCATGAACCGGGTCATCATGTTCATGCACCTGGCATCGGACCCTGTGGTGGAATGTCTGCTCGTCCCGGATATGTCGCTCGCCGTTGCCGAGCGCTTTGCAGAGGCAGGCAATCGCGTGCTGGTGCTCCTCACGGACATGACGAACTTCGCAGATTCCCTCAAGGAGATATCGATCTCCATGGAGCAGATTCCCTCCAACCGAGGGTATCCCGGCGATCTCTACTCCCAGCTTGCGGCCCGGTACGAGAAAGCCGTGGACATCGAGGGTCTTGGCTCTATTACGGTCCTTGCCGTAACAACGATGCCCGGGGACGACGTGACCCACCCGATTCCGGACAATACCGGATACATCACCGAGGGTCAGTTCTATCTCCGCCGTGGCGTGATCGATCCTTTCGGTTCCCTGTCTCGGCTCAAGCAGAATGTGGTCTCCAAAGTGACGCGGAGGGACCACAACGACATCATGAACACCATGATCCGTTTGTATTCGGACTGCCGGGAATCCCGAAACAAGATTGCCATGGGGTTCAAGGTTTCGAAATGGGACGAGACATTGCTCGCTTACGGTGGAGGACTTCGAGCGGGAGATGATGGATCTGAACGTGAATCTGCCGATCGAGCAGGCGCTGGACAAGTGCTGGGAGATCCTGGCCAAGCATTTTGAACCCGTTCAGACTGGTTTGAAGGATGAACTGATCAAAGAGTTCTGGTCAAACAAGCAAACGGTGAAACAGGCGGCCTAAGTCATGCCGGAAAAACCCAAGTTCAACAAGACAGCGCTGAAGGGACAACGGGATTCGCTCGCCAAGTACCAGAAGTTCCTTCCCATCCTCCTCCTGAAGAAGATGCAGCTTCAGCTCGTGATTCGCCAGCTGGAACCTGTGCTGGAGAGCAAACGTCGCGAACTGGAAGCGACCGTGGCAAGCATCGAGCCCTGGGGCCGACTTCTGTCCGACGAAACGCTCGATATTGAAGACTACCTTCAGGTAGAGGAAGTGCGCACCAAAAAGGACAACATTGCAGGTGTAGAGATCCCCGAATTCGACCAGGTCCTTTACAGGGACATCCCCTACTCCCTGTTTGCGACCCCCGGCTGGCTGGACAAGGCCCTCCTGGTGCTGCGACAACTTGTGTCTCTCAGAGAAGAGCTTCGTGTCCTCCTGGAAAAGGAAGCCCTCTTGAAAGAGGAATTGCGTACCACCACCCAACGGGTCAACCTCTTCGAGAAAAAGCTCATTCCCGAGCTCAAGGAGAACATCCGCAAGATCAAGATCTTCCTGGGTGACGATGAAACGGCCGCAGTGGGTCGAGCCAAACTGGCCAAGGCCAAGCTTGTGCAAAAAGAGGTGACCGGGAAATGATCGTTAAAGTGAAAAAGCTCACCTTTGTCGGCTTGAGCCACGAGAAGGCGCGTTTTATTGACCGACTTCAGGAGGTGGGCGTAACGCACATCACACTGCCCATGGATGCGGTCGAGCCGACCGAAGTGGCCCGTGAGCTTCAGAAGGTGACGGAAGTTCGGAAGTTCCTGAGCCGACTTGCGGCGAAACCTGTCACATCAGGCCCTTCCGACGACTACGCTGCCATTTGCTCAAGAAGGGAAGAGCTGGGGCAGAGGGAAACCCGTCTGGCCAATGAGATCAGCGTCCTGAAAAAGGAGCAAGAGATCCTTGAGCCCTGGGGAGACTTTGATCCCCAGGATCTCTCTCTTTTCCGCTCCAAAGGGCTGGATGTGCGGTTCTACCGGCTGCCCAAGAAGGTGTTTGATACGATCAACCTCGAGCATGTCCTCTAGTCATGTGACCCGTGCAGACCGAAGGGGAGGTGGCCTTTGTTGTCATGGCCTCGACCCCTGTTGAGCTCGGCGTCGCAGAGGAGAAATTGCCGGCCAAGAGCCTGTCCCAGATTGACCGGGACATCGAAGCGAAGAGTCAAGAGCTGGCCCAAATCAGGTTGGAATATCAGTCCCTGGCTGAGAAGACCCAGGCCTTGATCGCTGCCGAGGCAAGACTTAAGGACGACTATGAATATCGGCGTGTCCTCCTCAACGCTGGTGCTGCCCTGGACAATCAGCTCTTTGTGCTGACCTGCTGGTCCCCGATTCCCGAGGATGAGCTGGTCAAGAAAATCGGTGAAGGATTTACTTTCAGCTATTTCATTGAAGAGCCATCGCCGGTGGAGCGCATCCCTGTGCTGCTTTCAAACAGGGCCGTCTTTGATTCGGGAGAAGACCTTGTTGAGGTGTACTCGCATCCCAACCATAACGATTTTGACCCGAGCGGGATTGTGCTCTACTGTTTTGCGATCTTCTATGGGATGATCATCGGCGATGCCGGATACGGTTTGGTCTTGCTCGCGCTTACGGCGTTTCTCCACTGGAAGGTGAAAAGCAGCACTCCACTGTGGATCCGTTTCCGTCGCTTGTCCTACATGCTCTCCGTTTCCGTCGTGATCTTTGGTGTCATTTCGGCTTCCTATTTCGGCATCTCGCTCGGTGCGGATAACCCGTTGAATAAACTCCTCCTTCTCAATTTGAATACGAAGGAAGGGCAGAACCAGGTGATGCTGATCTCCGTGATCATGGGCATGATACATATCTCCATTGCCCTCGCAATCAAGTTCTACCGCACACGTGATCTCCCGACACTGGGCTGGATCATCGTCATATGGTCCGGGTACGCCCTTTTGAGCTCCAAGATGGGCAAAGGCGTGGATAACCCGGTCGCGATGTATATCGCGATTGTCGGGCTCGCTCTGGTCGTTCTCTTTACTTCCAAGTCGAAGAACCCCATCTTTCGAATCCTCATCGGTCTCAACGGCTCTCTCGGCGCGATTCAGCTCCTCGCGGACTGTCTTTCGTACATGAGGCTTTTCGCACTGGGACTGGCGACCATGTACATGTGTCAAACCTTCAATATGCTGGCTGGAGATGCCCTACAAGGGTCTGCCCTATATCGGGTTTATCCCGGCTCTGCTCATCCTGATTTTCGGACATGCGATCAACCTCGTGCTGGGGATCATGGGGGGTGTCGTGCATGGCCTCAGATTGAATTTTCTGGAATGGTATCGCTGGTGTTTTGAGGGTGACGGGTTGGCCTTCAAACCTTTTAGAAAAATCGATTAGACAAGCTTAGTGTCCATCCAAATAATGGTTTTTTCATCTCCCTTCATGGAAAGGCGGTCCCCACATTCCATGAAGGGAGAGGGCCTTTGTGGATGGAAACGACTGAAATCACAGGAGGAAAGGATATGGATGTCTTGACAATGCTTGGATACGGGGGGTGCGCTGCAGCCATAGGGATTCCTGCCATCGGCAGTGCCATTGGTGTGGGCATAGCAGGCGCCGTTTCACACGGCGTCATGGCCAAAGTCGATGAAGGCCACGGAAAATTCATCGGTATCTCGGCGGCGCCTTCGAGCCAGACCATTTACGGGCTGATTCTGATGTTCGTGCTGCTGCCAAAGTGAAGCGTAGCCGGGCTCGGCGTTTTCCTCATCGGTCTCTTTTGCGGACTGGGCATCATGGTCTCGGCTATTTATCAGGGAAAAGTTGCGGCAACCGCGATCCTCGGCGCATCGAGGAAGCAAGAGATCTTCGGCAAAGCCTTTGCGGCAGTCGGCATGGTGGAAAGCTTTGCGATTTTTGCACTGGTCGCCGGCATTGTCATGACCGGAAGCATCTAGATCTTCGTTTTTCCCTGCGGTTGCCAGACATTCCACGCCGGTGGGCTTTTTGAGGTGAGGGAGAGACAAAATGGCCGTAGTGACCATATCCAGGCAGTTTGGCGCAGGTGGGCGGACACTCGCAGAAAGACTGTGCGAACGGTTCGGTTTCCACCTGGTCGACGAGCACGCCATCGATGAAATGGCCCGTAAGGCCAAAGTGTCGGGAGACTGGCTAACGGCCGTGGAAAAGGAGGCCTCCAGCACCATCCTCGGGCTCATCGCAAGCATTGTTTCCAAGGGGCTGATCTACAAGACACCGACGGTCCCGGGGGAGGGGTTTGAGCGGCAGAAATACATAACTTTCTTGAAGAACGTCATGACCCCCTTGGCTGACGCGGGCGGATATGTCCTGCTCGGTCGAGGCGCTCAGTTGGTTCTCAAGAATCATCCGAAAGCCACTCATCTCTTGCTCGTGGGCGAGTATGAGGACCGGGTGAGATTCATGATAACTCGTTACGGACTACCCGGTGATGAGGCAGAAAAAATCATTAAAGACAAGAGGAAACAGCGTGAGGCCGTGGGTTCGGTAATCTTTGGGGAGAACATTGACGACCACACGTTGTATCACTTGGTCCTGAACACCAGCCGCATACCCTTCGACTGGGCTGTCGATCTGGCATCTGATCTGCTAGCTCGCTTCATAAAGAGCGAGAGCGAAGGATGAGAGGCGTCTAGAAAAGCCTATTGGAGAGACGTTTCCATCATGACTGCGCGCCTTCGTCAGCCGGATAGAAACGAAGATTTGGATCGATAGCCGGGGTGAGATCACCGGAATCACCAAAATTGGTTATGACGACAAGGGAGGAGATCATGGAATCGATCACAAAGAAAGAGATTACGCAAAAACTTGGGAATCTGAAACTCGGGGAGTGCCTTCAGTTTCGACTGAGCGCAACGTTCGGCGACCGATTTATCATTTTGGAGCAAAACCCGCTTTACCCGCAAAAGGGCCAAAAGAAGTACATCCTTTTGAATGGCAAAGACGAGGCAAACGCTCGAAGTCAAACCCCGTTCTATTTGTCGGACAAGGCAAAAAAACCGGCAGAGTGGGTGGAGGACCGTGCGCCCCGATGGATTACTGGGACAGAGCCTCCCTTCCAAAAGGCGGCCTGATTAAGGGTTAGAGGGCGGTCCCTTGGCCGAATACTGGATTGACCTTGCACGCGTTTTCGTGACCTGCGGGTGGAGGGATTCACCAAGAGAGTCAAACAACTGAAATCAACTGCCTGTCCACATTATTATGCTTCTGGGAGTCACTTTAGCCGTCGGCCCGGTCCGCAAGCCCATGCTTCCCGCCTTCCATGTGGATCTCCTCCCTATTTGGACTGATCCTCATCGTCAACTTTGCCATCGGTTATTGCACGCCTCCCATGGGTGTCCGTCCCTACGTCAGCGGTTCCATTGCGAACAGGGATTTGATTTGCGTCAGCGAGGTGTGCATGCCATTTCCGGCAACCAAGATTCGTGCCCTGATGCTGACCGAACATCCGAACCTGGTTCTGCGGCTGCCACGCCTCATGGGTTTCGCAGGCGGAGGCTCCAGCGGGAAACCCCAATCGGGAACCCTACTCCTTCACCATTTGAGGTCCGTATCTGAGTTGCGGATGAATAGATATGGGTGAGATTCCTTGAAAATCGGCACGAGCAAGGAAGATTTGGATCACTACTCCAGACGCCTAGAAGAGTTGCGTGTTCGTCTCATCGTCTGCGCTTTGGCCGTTGGCGTAGGTTTTCTTTTTTCCTACTTTTTTAAAGAGACATTTTTTGAAGTTTTGCTTCAGCCGCTCCACAAGTCCTTGGCCCCGGGCCAGAAACTGGTCTTCATGAGCCTTCCGGAGGCGTTTTTCTCCTATTTGAAGGTGTCGTTCCTGTTCGGGATCGTGTTTGCGTTGCCGGTCCTCATGTACGAAACATGGAGCTTTTTGGCTTCAGGGCTCCTGAACCACAACCGGCGCATCTTGCTTTGGCTGGTCCCGCTGTCCTGTGCTTTTTTCGCGGCAGGTGTGTCCTTCGGCTTTCTTGTGGCTTTACCTTTTGCATTCGACTATCTCACGAACTTAGGCTCAGACATCGCACGTCCGCTTCCACGAATGAAAGAGTACGTGGGCTTGACATCAACCCTCTTGCTTGCATTCGGTTCTATTTTTGAGCTTCCCCTCGTTTTGACAGCACTTGCCAGGATGGGGATAGTCTCTCGTGTCTTTTTGCAACACAATCGCAAGTATGCCGTGCTGTTGATCTTTATCGCGGCCGCCATACTTACGCCGACGCCGGACGTTCTGAATCAACTAATGATGGCAATTCCTCTCATGGTGCTCTATGAGCTCAGCATCCTTGGAACCTACTTGTTCGGCAAAAAGAGAGAAACGAACCCGCTCGAAGGCGTTCAAGGCTGACTGCTTCCGGCTTGACGAAAGGAAACCCGAGTCGTGAACCGCGACAGGGAATGAATCGGTCTTCAACACCAAATCTATTTCTGAAGGAGGCGCATTCGCGTGAACGCTGAAATTGCAATAGAACATGGGTGGACAGTCCTTAGCGCACGTTTGCTCGTACGGAGCCGGCCAAATGCGTCTCAACTTCCCGCGAGGGGGACGGAGACAATTACCGCTTGCGAAATGCCCAGAACGGATTTTTCTTTCTTGAAACATAGGCGTGCATAAGGAGCTCAGCGGCGAAAACGCTCCGGATCATGGCAAGATCCTCGCCTGTGTTTGCGAGACCAATCATTATTTTGCGACATAATGAGCAGATCTCGCCGGCAACCTTTCGCAAGGGGCTTCATTCCGTAAAAAAGAATTGCGTCCTGCTTCATTCGTGCGCATTATTCATAAGTCTGTCGTCTTGCAAAGCATTGGCACCACAGTTGCAATGGCAAGAATGCAAGTGGCAGAAGAAGTGTTTCTGCGTTCGATTGTCACTGCACCTGGCGAAAACCTTTTTCCAAAAGTGGAGGGTCAACATGGGAATTGAAATGCAGACGCCATTGTATGTCAAGATTACTACTTTGGTCGGCGGGGGCCTGGTGGTCTTTTTGCTGGCAGGCTGGGAATTGGTGAACAGATGGATCTCCAGAGCTGTAAAATCTATTTCAGGGTCCCTTCGCACCGAAAAAAAGAGGCCCTTGCGTCCGGCCTAAACTGTGAAAACGAAATCGCTCAAAGCCTGTCCGCAGGAAGCGGTTAATGCCTTCGGAAAACGACCGGACGTCGACTGACTTCCGGAAATCAACCCGTTGTCATTTGCGGACGCATTCCCCCCGCGGTGCCTGCCATCTCACCCTAATTTCCTGCCCCGAGGGCTTTTATGCCCATGGTGTTGATCAACTGGTTGATATCGGTGGTCTTCAGGTTCATCCCGCCTTCGGAGACGGGCAGGAGCATGATCTTTTTTCCTGCATGGCTTCGGCGATCCGCAACTTGACCAGCGCCTCACCGCCGGAGCCGGCCAGGGCGTTGTTCATCTCCTGGATGCCCTTGGCCTCGGCAATGCCCTCGGCCATGATGGCTTCGGCCAGCAGCTTCTGCTTCTCGTAGTAGACGTCGGCTTCGATCTTGGCCTTTCGGTAAACGCCGTCGGCATCGGCGACCATCTTGTTGACTTCGCCTTTGGCCTCCTCCAGCTTGCGTTTGTACTCCTCCAGGGCGGCATGCTGGGCGGACTTGTTCTTCTGCACCTGCTGGTCGGCCACCTTCTTGTCCTCGATGGCCTTCTGGTACTCTTGGTTGAAGCGGTAGTCCTTGGTGAGGACCTTTTCCACCACGATGCCCATGGGGCCGAGCATCTCCTGGAGCACTTCCTTGGCACGCTGGGCCTGCTTTTCCCGGCTGTCGGCCACGTAGAACTCTTCGGTGGTCAGCTCCCCGAAGATGTCCCGGGGCTTGCTGCGGGCGATGGTGCGCACGATCTTGTCCCGCAGGGTACGGTTGTTGTCGGCCACCGTCTGCAGGATGAAGGGCGCCTTCTCCGGATCGATGCGGTAGGCGATGATCACGTCCAGGCTGATGTCGTTGCCGTCGATGGTCTTGAAAAGCAGGTCGTCGCGGCTCTGCCGGTCCCCGCGGCCCTGCTCGAAGACCATCTCCAGGTTCTGCAGCTTGGTGTCGAAGGTGTGCCAGTCGTTGATAAAGGGCAGGAAAATGTAGGTCGAGCCCGGCGCATAGGCCTTGTCTTCCACCCCCTTTTGCCGGTAAGGGCGAATTTGCGTGGTGCGCACCCCCACTTCGGTTTCACCGGTGGTGTAGAGGACGCATCCGGTAGCGGTGAACATGCCAAAAGGCAGCCAGGAGCAATCCAGATGATCCGCTTCATTGGGCACCTCCTTTACGGACGTCGAAGAGCTTGAGCGCATTGTCCAGATCCAGCGGGTTGACGCCGGCAGTGCCGTCGCTGGGCAGCACGATCAGATCCAGCCCCTTGTAGACGTCGGCCATTTTCAACCCCACCATTCGCTCGGAACCCATCCCCTTGAGGGCGTCGTTTTTCAGGCGCACCTTTTCCGCCTCGGCCAGCTTGACCAAGCAGATCCGCCTCGGCCTTCTTGGTGCTGCACATACAGGTCCTTCTCGGCGATCTTGCGGGTCACGTAGGCCCGCCCCTGCTCCATTTCCACGTCCACGACAACGCGCCCCTCCTGAACGATCTTCTTCAGCTCGGCTTCCTCGGTGGCCGCCCGGGCCGCGGCCTGGTTGGTGAAGACCAGCTGGTCCTTGAGCTTCTTCTCCTCGATGTTCTTCTGAATCTCCTGGCTGTAGCGGAAATAGCGCACCAGCACCTGCTCCACCCGGATGCCCTTGGGGTTCAGCTCCTGGTTGAGCTATTCTCGGGCCTCCTGGGCCTTCTTCACCCGCATCGGGCTGTTGTAGAAATCCTCGGTGGTCAGCTTGCCCAGGGTCTCCTTGAGCGCCGGCTCCGCTTTGGGAATAATGCCGTTGTCTTCGAACAAGCTGCCGGGACCGATCTTGGTGAAGACCAGATAGGGATCCTCGATGCGGTAGAGGATGGAGACATCCACATCAACGAAAAAGCCGTCCGAAGTCTGGATGTGGGCCACCCGGTCCTTTCGCGACGAATTGGCCGCCGTCCGCGGAGTAGTCGGTCAACTCCAGGACCTGGATATCCCGCGGCAGACGGTACATCTGCTGCAACCCGGGCATCGACCAGATGAAGCCCGCGGTGTAGACCTCCTTCTGGACGCCGCGATTCGATGCCGATGCGCACCACCTTGATGCCGTATTCGTTGGGCTGCACGTAGACGAACAGCAAATTGTAGGCAGCTACAAGGACGGCGAGAAAGATGACAAGGATCTTTACGGGTTGAGAGATTTTCAATTGGATGTTGGGAGTCTTAAACCGCGGTTTGACCCTCTTCAACGCCGCGCCTAAGTTTTCGGGTTGTTGTTCGGGCATCCCTTACCTCCGCTTCTTTTCCAGTTGGATATATTCATCGATCCGTTTTTCGTTTAATGAAACGGCCAATCGTTTGCCGCAGGCTGGACGGCTGATCCCGCAGGGATTATTTGCATACGAACGGCCGGCCGCCCTACGAGCCAAAGGAGAGGGGGACCGTGTGCCGGTCATGTCATGGGAAAGAGCCAAATAGCCAATCGGTGCACGCAAAAGCCAATCATGCAGCACCCGACACAAAGACGGTCTGGTGACATCCACAGTGGAGAGCCCTTGCCGGCATTGCTATGCTCCTAGGGAATGGACGACCATTTTGTATTTCTCATGGATCATCTTCCGGTCGAATTCCCAGAACGCCTCCAACATCGTCTTCTGTTCTTCGGCCGAGAGGTGCTCTGTTGCAGCCGGGAAGAAGACTTTGTCCTCTTTTTCGATGTGTTCCGGATAGAACGTCACCAGTGTTTGAAGCCTGCTCGCAATGATTTGGAGCGATTCTTCGTCGCCCTTTCGGTATCGGTTGTTGGCTTCCACCAGTTCTCCCGTTATCTTTCTTCCAAAGACGTGATCTTCAATGAGCTCATCCAGCACTCGCCGATCTGCCTCCGAAAGCGGCTTTTTCGCAAGCTCACGGAAGAAGATCTCCTCTTCTTTGCCGTGATGGGTTCGGTCCGCATACACGCGGATGAAGTCAACCGTCGTGTCGATCAGCAGCGGATCGGTCTTCCCGGACCGACGGATGCGAGTCAGCTCCAACTCGATCACAGCAATCATCCGTTCGATCAACCGGTGCTCAATCATCAGGGGACCTCTAGCCTGCATGACGCCGTCCTCCTTCTCTGAAACCTATTTTGTTTTTTCTTTTGGTGGGCTCACGAGGGCCACTCCGTCTACGACCGGCATTCCCTCCTGGTTCACGCAGGTTGTTTTCAGGCGCACCCTGTTCTTCTCAGCGAGGATCTCAATGATTTCCACGCAAGCGGTGACGGTGTCGCCAAATCGAACAGGGGCCAGAAAATCCAGCTCTTGGCGGACATAAATGGTGCCGGGTCCGGGGAGCTGGGTCCCTATGACGGTGGAGATCAACCCGCCCAGGAGCATCCCGTGGGCAATCCGGGTCTTGAAAAAGGTCGTCCTGGCATAGGTCTCGTTCAAGTGGGCAGGGTTCAGATCGCCCGTCACCCCGGCAAAGAGGTAGACATCCGATTCGGAAATGGTCTTGGTAAATTCGGCCCTGTCCCCTTTTTTCAGGGTTTCGATGGTCCTGCCTTGCATTTTCTCCTCCCTTCGGCCTTGCCTCCTTGCGGCCAGACGCAGCCTCTCACCTTTTTTTAACAGCCGGCTTTCAGTTTTACCAATTGTCCCATATATGAAAAAGAATTTAAACTAACAAAGCTTATTCATATTTAGTTCTTATAATTATACTCTACGCTTTTTCGGCTTGTGTGTCAACGGGAAGACATTCGAGTCCGCTCACAAATGAAGGGTGACCTTTGATGTCGGCTTGCCGATGCGGTGTAACATCCATCCAGACTCGCGGCGTGGGGAAATGACGGTTGGCCGAGGCTCGGACGTCCCCGTTGACACACCATGCCGAATCCGCTATGAGCAACGAGTATGCAGCCCTGCTCGTGATCGATCTTCTCTATCGTTCGACCAGAGGCTGCGGGGCCACCGATGAAGGGTCGATATTGCGGCCGGGCGAAGGAACCTCCGCCCCGAGTCCAATGAATGTGGTGTTTCCTTTAAGAAAACCGGCAAGGGAGGGTGAGATGGAGAACGGGAGAGTCGAAAAGGTGGATATTCAAGCAACTTTCATATCCTTTATGAACAGGATGATCCATGTGATTACGAACCCCGTTGGATTCTATCGTGACATGTCGAAAACGGGAGGGCTGCTTGAGCCGCTGCTTTTCATGGTTGCCATGGGCGTGATTGCGGGCATTATTCACAGCATGATCTCTGTCATTGGTCTTGGCATGACCGGTTCCGTGATGACGGGGGCGGCATCCATCATCATTTTGCCGATCTTTGTGGCCATTTTTGGATTTGTGGGGGCTGCGATTCTTTACGTGATCTGGAAATGGATGGGGTCCGGGGAGTCCTTTGAGGTGGCCTTCAGATGTGGCGCCTATGCAACCGCCATCAGTCCAGTCACGTCTCTATTGAGCCTTATTCCATATTTGGGCGGTTTGTTCGGGCTTGTGTGGATGAGCTATCTCATGGTTGTGGCGAGTACGGAAGTACACAAGCTTCGGGCAAGAACAGTCTGGATCGTTTTTGGTGCCATCTGTGTTGTCTTCGGCATTACGTCGTTGTCTTCGGAGATGGCTGGACGGAGAATGGCGGAAAAGATGGGTAAATGGGAAAAGGAAATGGGAAAGATGCAAGACATGACCCCGGAGGAGGCGGGGCGAAAGATGGGGGAGTTTCTCAAGGGCCTTCAGGAAGGTGCGGGAAAAGATAGATGACAACACGCCAAGAGCAATTCATCCTTGTCTTTGAACAGAATGGCAGCGCTCGGAGCAAGATCCAGGGGATACGGCAGTATGGCCAAGGCACCCTGAGAACAGAGGTCGTCTCCATTGAGGGATGGCTTCCACCCGTGCTTGACGACACAGCGCCTTTCCTGCCTGAGCGTCTCGATGCGGACCTTGTCCTGGATTTCATGAAACATCCCGACCTTTCCCATGACCTGGCGGTCATGTGTGCCAGGGATCGAATTCCGCTGATCGCCTCGGGGAAGAAGATTCGTGTCGAAGGGGTCCTGACCCCGCCCACCTGATGCGGCCTTCCCAGGCAGGTGGGCCTGGGAAGGTACGGGGCGTTGTTTGGCGCCCCGGAGCTCCATGTGGAAGCCCATGGGGGTGTTGTGGCGCACGTTCATGTGGTCAGAGGGGCGCCATGCGGCGCGACTTGGAAGGCCGCCGAAAGGCTGGTCGGCCTGACCGTGGACGAAGCGCTTCGGCGGGTCGGGCTTGAAACGCAATTCTTCTGTACTGCGGACCCATCGGGGTGGGATCCGCTCTACGGAAAAAGCCCGGTGCACTTTGCCGGAAAGATACACGGACAAGCCTTCGCGCAGGCCCTCGCCTCTCCCTGGGGCTGACGGTCATCTTCGGCACGCTCGAGGTGGTCAATTCAGGAACCTGCCTGTTCCCTGTATCCGCCCGGCACCGACCGCCCCTCTACGTAGACATGGCCCTTCTCATCGAGCCCGAATTGACCCCTGGCGATCATCTCTATGGTTTTCGGGAATATTTTCCAGTCGCCGATTTCTTTCAGCCGTTCCTGGTGCGCCTCGGCAACGAAAAGCAGCCGCTCTTTGTCGTCCACAAGCCGCTCCAGGGGCTCGGGCAGGTTGACGGGCAAGGCTTCGGAAACCATGAGAAGGGGCCCTGTGTCGACCCCCTGGTCCGTCCAAAGGGTCGAGGCCCGAAGCCGGGTCTCCCCCGCCAGGATGGCATCGCGGACCGCGTGATCTCCCACGTACTTTCTCTTGCCTTCCGCTTGTGAGGATAGACAGGTCTGCGGGGTGAACATTGACGCAACGATCGAGCGTTATATAGCTCATGTATCCGCCAAGGGCGATCACGTCGATATCGAATGCCTTCACAAGGCTTTCGGCGACGCGATCATATTCCCTTCTCGCCTCGAGCCCCTCCGCGGTTAAGACACTCCTTGGGATCGACCGCAGCCTGTGAAAGGTGCGAATGTCGTAGCTCGCATAAAAGACGCCTTTTTCATGGGCGATCCGCTCGCCCCGGCACTTCCCGTCGGATCGGTCGCTGAAAATGAAGATCACCTCAAACGGCGAGCAGCCCTCTTGGGTTTTCAACCGGCTTTCCAGGGCCACGAGCTTTCGGATGTTTGTCCCGGACCCGGACATGAAAGCGGCAACCCGCATGGGCCGGCCCGCCTCCTTTGGATTGAAAATCGGTTTGACCACCATGATCCATCCTTTTCATCTCAAGCTCGGAACATGCTGAGCTCGAACGCAGGTCCCATTTCCCCTTGGCAGCCGAAGCGACTTTGAGGTATGTGATGCTGTAAAGAACGCCGCGGACTGACCGCACGACGAACAGAAAACGGCTTCCTGAGAGACGCCTCTCTCTGAGTCTAAGTCCATCTCCTGGGCCCGATCAAGGGGAATCTCAGGAAGCGCTTGAAGGAGCGAACGACCATGATCGTCAGAAATCTCCAAGACAAGGAGGTCCTGGACACCACCTACATCGCCCACGGCGGCGCCATCGCGCAGATGGTCCTGGACCGCAGGGTTCTCAAGGAAATCGGGTTCCTGGCCATCGCAAGACTGGATCCGGGAAGGGCCATTGAGCCCCATGCCGACCCCATGGAGGAGATCTATTTCATCGCGGGCGGGTCCGGGGAGATGGCGGTAGATGAGGACCGAAGACAGGTGGGCCCGGGCGATGCCGTCTGGATTCCGGCAGGCTCGGTCCACGGCCTGGACAACAACGGCCAAGAAGAATGCGTCATCCTCGTGGTCGCGTCCCCGAAATGGTAAAGACGCAGCAGCGACACGCTCCTGATTCGTCCGGGGGCGTTGGGGGATACGCTCATGATGCTACCGGCCCTGCGCCAGTTAAAAGGGATCGTCTCCTGTCACCGTGGCAGGGAGAAGGCCCGGTCTGGATTTTATTTCACACGCTGCGGAACACGTTGCGGACATGGAAGGCCCAGGATGGCACAGGCTCTTCGGGTTGAGCCCCGATTCGCAGAGGCTTGCCCGTCTCCCGTGCCCGACACGTCGTGGCCTTTCTGAGGGATCAGGACGGTCGCATCGAACGAAACCTCAAGACCTATTTTCCGGATGCCCGTGTGTTTATCTTTCCGTCTTTGCCCGCCGAAGGGACGGGTTATCACGCGGCCTTTCACATTGCATCCTGCCTCGAGGCGTCAGGCCTCGTGCTGGATCCGCGGGCGACCATCCGGCGAGCCTGTGAAGAACCGTCGATACGGATGGCGTCCGACCCGGAATCAAGGCGCAGGATCGTTCTCCACCCCGGGTCCGGGAGTCAACGAAAGAACCATTCGATTTCATTCTGGCTGCGTTTGATGGAACGTCTGCTAACCGAAGGAGAAGGTGGGGATGTCCGCATGACCCTCCTCCTCGGCCCTGCCGAAGAAGGACTGGAAGGCTTAATCGGATCCCATGTCAATGACCAGCGGGTGGAAATATCGATTTGTCCACCCGGCGAGGCACTTCTGAAGATCCTCCACGAAGCCGCCATTTTCGTGGGCCACGACAGCGGCATCACGCATCTCTCATCTTTGGTCGGGACGGCGACTCTGGCGCTTTTTCGTGAGACGGACCCCAGGCAATGGCGGCCGCTCGGACCGAGGGTCATTGTGCTCCGCGAAACAGAGGGAGGCGACGCGCTCCTCAATCGCGTACTCGACCTTGCAAGGAAACTGGCCTATAATCGGGTCGACGAAATGGTTGAAATTGACCCTCGTAAACCCTTGACCCCAAAACGCAAAGGACTTCCCCTTGGAACAGAAGGCCAACCCCATTGAGCAATGCCCTGAAAAGATCGGGGATTGTCCCCTTGTGGAAGAACTCCTTCGATTGCGCGAGGAATGCAAGAAACTGAAGGCGCTCTCGCACACGGACATGTTGACCGGGCTTTTCAATCTTCGGTATTTCCTTGCCGCCCTGGAAACGGAGATGGAGCGCACCCGCCGCGCAGGCCTCCCCACAACCCTCCTCATGATCGACCTGGACCACTTCAAACGTGTCAATGACACCTATGGTCACGAGTCAGGCAACCGTGCCCTTCAGTGGGCGACGAAAGTCTTTCAGAAAGCGACCCGCAAGATCGATATACTGTGTAGGTATGGCGGGGAGGAGTTTGCCATCATTCTTCCTGGCACGCGACTGCCCCAGGGAATGCGGACGGCTGAACGCCTCCGTCTGGCAATGGAACAATCCAAGCTGGAACTGGACGGGGGTCGCGTTGCCCTGACCGCAAGCTTTGGGGTGTACACTTACAAGGGCAGGGAGGATCTCTCGACAGAGGGATTCATCCAGCGGGCAGACAGCTTCCTCCTTGAGGCCAAGGCCATGGGGCGAAACCGCGTCTGCTGCGAAGAAACCCAACTTGAGGCGGGCGACACGGAAATTTCAGCCCAGGAGAGGGAAGCGCTTCTCACAGCAAACAAATCGAGTGATTGAGGTCCGGGATTTGAACGGCAATGACAGGAAAGCCGAAGCGGCGGCCTTGGCCAATGGTCCCGTCACGTTGAGCGTGACCAGCGGGAAGGGTGGGGTTGGCAAAACCAGCCTCACCGTGAATCTCGCTTGTTCGCTGGTTGAAAAGGGCAAGCGCGTGCTCGTGGTGGACGGAGACCTGGGCCTTGCAAACGTGGACGTCCTTCTGAAGCTCACGGTGACGAAGACCATTCGGGACCTTCTCGAAACGGGGGCCGACCCGTCAGAGGCCGTCGTCTACCCTCACCCCAGATCTGGGCGTGCTCCCAGCCAGCTCAGGCGTACCCGACATGGTCGCCATCGGCCCCGATGAACAAACCCTGCTCGGCGAATTCCTCCAGCCGATCATGCGCCGGTTCGATTTCGTGCTCATGGACACGGCGGCAGGCATCGGGTCTTCGGTTCTCTGGTTCAACACCTTTGTCCGCCACAACCTGGTCCTTGCGACCTCCGATCCAACGTCCATCACGGATGCCTATGCCGTAATGAAGGTCCTTTCAACGGACTATGGCCGAAATCGATTTCTGCTGGTCTTGAACCAGGTCCAAAGCGAGGAAGAGGGGCGCCATACCTTTGAGGCGCTTGAAAACGTGGCCAGGCGATTCCTCCCTTTGACCCTCGATTACCTTGGGGCCATCCCTGAGGACCCCGCGGTCCGGACGGCCGTTCGGCATCAGTCCCCTTTCTTAAAGCGTTCTCCACAGAGCACGGCGGCGAGGGCAGTTGGTCAACTGGCACAACGGATTGCAGCCTTATCCCATTAGATGGTAAATTACGTCGGACCCTCGCGACGAGAGGTCCCGATTCCGATTGAAGCTTCGTGATTCGCCCGGGAAAGCCAAAGTGATTCGAATTCTAAGAGAAGAAAATAGGATCATTCGACTTCATCCAAGTGACAATGTAGCCGTTGTGTTAGGCAACATCGAACCGAATTCAACGATCGAAACGGACCACGAGCATTTACACGTCCCACAAGCCGTTCCGGCAGGACACAAGGTTGCGACAGAAACGATCCATCAAGGGACCTTCATTAGAAAATACGGCCAGATCATTGGTATCGCATCACGGGAAATACGGCCAGGTCAACATGTGCACACACATAATGTCGACATGTATGAGGCCGGCCGTGATGAGGCTTTCTCTTCGGAGGCGGCATCGGAGGGTACCATTGCAGATTCGGATCGGGACCTGTTCCAAGGCATTGTGCGCGATGACGGGCGGATCGCCACTCGGAACTATATAGGTATTCTGCCCAGTGTTGCGTGCTCGGCCAGTTTGTGCAGAAGCATTGCCGAAACCTTCACCCGTGACGTGCTTCTCGCCTACCCGAATGTGGATGGCGTGGTTGGTCTCACTCAGACGGGCGGATGCGGCTGCTCCCCCGATGGGGAAGGGTTTGAGATATTGCAGCGCAGTTTGACGGGTTACGCCAACCACCCGAATTTCTGGGGGGTGTTGTTCGTTGGCCTTGGTTGTGAAGTCAATCAACTGGATGGGATGTTGGCCAATGCCGGGCTTGAAAAGGGTTCAAGGCTGCACGTCATGAACATCCAAGGGACCGGCGGCACGAAACGGACCATTGAGCGTGCCGTCGAGATCATTAAAGCAATGCTGGGTGATGCCAACCAGTCAAGGCGCCGACCGGTTTCGGCTGCCAATTTGGTGCTGGCTACGGAGTGCGGCGGATCGGACGCCTATTCCGGTATCACCGCCAATCCGGCGTTGGGATTCGCCGCCGACCGGCTTGTTCGCAACGGTGGAACCGTCATATTAAGCGAGACGACCGAAATATATGGTGCCGAGCATTTGTTGACCCGACGAGCCGCCACGCCATCCATCGCCCGCAAGTTGATGGGTTTGATCCGCTGGTGGGAAGATTACACGAAGAAAAACGGAGCCTCGATCAATAACAATCCCACGCCCGGCAACAAAGCGGGTGGGTTGACGACCATTCTGGAGAAATCCCTTGGCGCTGTTTCCAAAGGGGGCTCAACCCCGCTCGTGGAGGTGTATCGATATGCGGAAGCCGTTCGGAAAAAGGGCTTTGTTTTCATGGACACGCCGGGGTATGATCCGGTCTCCATCACGGGAATGATTGCCGGCGGCGCCAATGTGATCTGTTTCACCACTGGATGCGGCTCGGTTCTGGGCTGCAAGCCTGTGCCTGTCATCAAGCTGGCTTCCAATACAGAAATGTTTCGGCATCTGTCCGGAGATATGGATATCAATTGTGGAACCATCGCCGACGGTGAGGCCACGGTCGCAGAATTGGGAGCGTTGATTTTTGAGCAAATTCTGGAGATCGCCTCGGGGAAAAAGACGAAAAGCGAGCTGCTTGGATTCGGGGACAATGAGTTTATACCCTGGACGATCGGAGCCGTTCTGTGAATCCCTTCACCGGCCCGGAGTCGATTAAGCTGTCCCTGCAGGAAGGGATCGATTTGTTCGGGGCTGGTCTTCTCGCACGCCTCTCTGTTCGACGACTCGGCCTGCTTTCATGATAAGAACGTTGGTAATACACCGCACGATTTCTTCTTCCACACTGGGTATGTAAATCAAACGCGTATTTGTGTGGCGCCCTATTAAGTCAATGATTTCAAGTATTCGGCTGCGGTTTTTTAAATCCAGGCCTTCGCAGGGTTCGTCCAACATCAGCAGAACGGGTGATTTAACCATGGCCCGGGCAATTAGAACCAACTGCTTTTGGCCATGGGACAGTTGTCCGAATTCCTTTTTGAGAAGGTGTTCAATATCGAACAGTCTGATCCATGTCTTGGCAATCTCGATTTGATGGGTGCTGCATCGCCGGTAAAGTCCGAAAGAGTCATAAAATCCTGAAAGTACGGTATCGAACACGCTGCAATTTTTGGGGTAGCGCGTCTGCAATTCGGATGAAACAAATCCGACCTGATTACGGATGTCCCATATGCTCTCGCCGGTCCCCTTTTTCCTACCAAAAAGGTAAATTTCGTTAGCATAGGCTTGCAGATTTTCACCGAGAATCAGCTTCAAGACAGTGCTCTTGCCGGACCCTGCCGGGCCGCAAATGGCCCAGTTCTGATCTGATTCCATAACCCAAGAGAAGTTGTCAAGCAGTTTGACTGAACCATATCTTATGGTGACATGCTTCATCTCGATGAGCCGAGGACCGCTGCCCGGTTTTGTATCCCCCATTAACGGATGTGTCATTTGGGCAATAAGGGAAATATCATCCAACACATTTCGGGAAACACCAGAGATGGCTCCACCGTTCATTTCGTAGACCTCACGAATGACTTCAGGGGTGAAAACCATTTCCTTCTTTCCCGCGTGAGAAACCTTTCCGTCTCGCAGAAACAATACATGAGTGATGTTCGGTGGCATTTCATCGAATTGATGCGTAATCAGAATGACCCTCATGGTGTCGCGCATGAGATCGTTGATGACGGCTGCCATGGACCTGCGTGAGACCAAGTCGAGCCCTTCGAAGGGTTCGTCAAGGATAAGCAGCTGCGGTTCCTTGATCAGGGCCCTGGCGATGAGCGTTTTACTCAGTTCGCCGACAGATAGGGTCTTGATATCCCGATGGAGACAGCTTTCAATGCCCAGGTTGGAAGCAACCGCTACCACTTTGCGTTTATCCGCACGCAGATCCACAAAAGGAGCTCGCCCCGCACCCAGAATGATCTCCTCGACGGAAGTCATTTCATCGATTTTTCCGCTGAATTCACGAAAACGGTCCTTCAGATTTTCGCGTTCCACAATTTCACGATGCAAATCCGCGGAGACATAGCCGATCGATTTGGCGCAGGCCCCCGGAGCGCTCGGGTTGCTGCTCGAAAAGTGATGAATGATCCTGCCACGGACAACCGGAACGCCTCCGTATAGAGATTTTGCCAAAGTGGTCTTCCCCGAGCCGTTTGGCCCCAGGACCGCCCAGTGTTCATTGGCATGAATCCGCCAGGAAGTATTCTGGAGGTAAAGCTCATCCCGCAACCGGACTGAAATATTGTCCAATGTGATGAAGGGAGCGGGCGTCAAATCGATTTCACCTGACATCTAGGGATTTGTGCGATTGGAAATGTGATCAGCGATGGCGGCTCCCATTTCGGAGGTTCCAATGGCGCCAGTTTTGTCAGGGGCGATATCCGGCGTTCTTAATCCGGCTTCCAAGACGGCCGCCACCGCTCGTTCGATCGCATCGGCCGCATCCCTGAACCCCAGGCTGATTCTCAGCATCATGGCGGCCGAGAGGATCTGGGCAATGGGGTTGGCAATCCCTTTTCCGGCGATGTCGGGTGCGGTTCCACCAGCCGGTTCATAGAGCCCGAAACCCGTGTCGTTGATGCTGGCCGACGGCAGCAATCCCATGGACCCGGTCATCATGGCACATTCGTCAGAGATAATGTCGCCGAACATGTTGCCGCACAGAAGGACGTCAAATTCATGGGGATTTTTGATCAATTGCATGGTGGCGTTGTCGATGTACAGGTGATTCAGCGCCACATCGGGATATTCCGATCCGACCTGGTTGACCACTTCGCGCCACAGGACCATGGTGGTGAGCACGTTGGCCTTGTCGATCGAGGTCAGTTTCTTTCTTCGGTCTCTGGCGAATGAAAACGCTTTCCTGGCGATTTGTTCGATTTCAGCCCGTGTGTACACCATGGTATCAAAGGCCTTCTCATTGGGTCCGCTCCCGGTTCGTCCTTTGGGCTGTCCAAAATAGATTCCGCTTATCAGCTCGCGAACGCAAAGAATATCGAACCCCTCTCCGACAATACGTGGGTGCAGGGGGCTGGCTGATGAGAGCGATGGGTAGACTTTTGCCGGTCTAAGATTGCAAAAAAGGTTGAAATGCTTGCGCAAGGTGAGCAGCGCCGCTCTTTCCGGCCGCTTTTCAGGAGGGAGGGCGTCCCATTTCGGTCCACCCACTGAACCGAACAGAATGGCACTCGATGCTTCGCACACAAGAACTGTTTCTTTCGGCAAGGCCTCCCCGTATTTGTCGATGGCACAACCGCCCACATCGGCATAACGGAATTGCAGGCCTATTTTGAATTTGTCGTCAATGGCCTCCAACACTTTCAGTGCTTCACGGACTACCTCGGGTCCAATACCGTCCCCGGGCAAAATGGCAATTCGCTTCATCCTTTTCCTCTCTCGCTATAACTGGGCTGAAAGGGAAGCTCAGTCTGACTCGAAGCGCAACAGGACCTGATCGGCCTCTACGGTCTGGCCCGGCTGAATACAGACTTCCTCCACTACGGCGTCACGGGGTGAAACGATTGCGCTCTCCATCTTCATGGACTCCATGCGCAACAGCTCCTGTCCCTTTCGAACATAATCCTCTTTTTGAACGCCCACGGAGACCACCAGACCGGGCATCGGGCATCGGAGGGAGTTTTCACGGGTTTCCTTCCGATCCCTCAACATGAATTGGGCCAATTCCCACTCGGCGGGCGTATAGATCTCTATGGCCCTGACCAGGCCGCGGAAGTAGGTTTTGATGTGGTTGGCGTCGTACTGCATTCTGAACATGTTTGAATGGCCATTGATTTTCAATACCAGGCGACGCCGGTAATACTCAAATTTGGGAGTGATGACTTCGTAAGGCAGGTCGTCAACGAGGATCTTCCATTGCCGTGTCAGCCGGTCGCCTTCGAGTTGGACCCGGAAAATGTCCTGGTTCGTTCGAGTCACATAATCGTGGGTTCTCTTCTGGGTAGGCATCTGCCCTACCAGAGGCATCATAGGTTTTAGGGATTCGCGGACCAGGTACTGTCGCGTGTGGAAGACCAGGAGGGCGGCCATGACCATAAAGCGCAGGTATTCGCGGTCTGGGGGTAGTTTGCTTTCCCCATCGTTGAAGTGTTCCTGAATGAAGTCCGTGGAAAGATCCCCTCGGGCGAAGGCGGGGTGGTTCACGATGGCGTTTACGAAGTCCAAGTTCGTTGTCAACCCTTCAATGTGATACCCGTTCAGGGCCCGGATCAGAGTATGACGCGCCTTTTCCCGCGTCTCACCGTAGCCGACCACTTTAGCCAGGAGTGAGTCGTAGTAGATGCTGACCTGGCTACCGTTATCGATTCCTGCGTCAACCCGGATGTTCTCGCCGTGGGGGAGGGCGTAACGGGTAATGATGCCGGTGGTGGGCACAAAGCCTTTTGCCGGGTCCTCGGCACAGACTCGGGCCTCGATGGCCGAACCATGAAACTTGATTTCCGCCTGGGCGAGAGGAAGGGGTTCGCCATCGGCCACACGAATTTGCCATTCGACGAGATCCAGGCCGGTCACCAATTCGGTGACCGGATGCTCCACCTGGAGTCTTGTATTCATCTCAAGGAAATAGAACCCTCCGTCCGGGTCCAGGATGAATTCGACCGTTCCCGCATTGACATAACCCGCTTCCAGGGCGATTTGGCAGGCCACCCGGCCCATTTCGGCCCGGAGGTCCGGGGACACGGCAGGGCTGGGGGTCTCCTCGATGACTTTCTGGTAGCGGCGTTGAATCGAGCACTCCCGCTCGCCCAGATGGACGACGTGCCCGTGACCATCGGCCATGATTTGGACCTCAATGTGTCTCGGATTGTCCACATAGCGTTCGATAAAAATCCGATCGTCGGCAAACCCCTTGCGCGTCTCCTCCCGGCAAGCGGCGAGAGCGGGGCTAAATTCCTCGATTTTCCGGACGATGCGCATGCCCCGTCCGCCTCCCCCGGCTGCGGGCTTGAGCAGCAGCGGGAATCCGACGGCCAGGGCTGCAGCCTTTGCCTCTGCAGGATCATCGAGGGGCCCATGATGGCCGGGGATCACGGGGACGCCGGCACGGACAGCCAGTTCCTTGGAGGCCACCTTGTCTCCCAGGAGGCTGATGGCCTCCGCCGGGGGGCCGATGAAGGCAAGACCGGCTGAGGCGACCATCCTGGCGAATGCCGTATTTTCCGAAAGGAAGCCGTATCCGGGGTGGACTGCCTGGCAGCCTCTGGCTCGGGCGGCAGCCACGATCTCATGTCCCTTCAGATAGGAATCCAGTGCCCGGGCGCCGCCCAGAAAAACAGCTTCATCCGCTTCCTGCGCGTGAGGAGAACGAAGATCGGCTTCCGAGAAAACGGCGACCGTCTTAATGTCCATCCGGCGGCAGGTCTTGATAATGCGCAAAGCGATCTCGCCTCGATTGGCGATCAGGATTTTTTCGAACAATTGCATCTCCTCACAACGGGATATTGCCGTGTTTCCGTTCGGGTCTCCGGCCCTTCTTACCCTCCAGAACCTGGAGGCTCCGGACCAGGCGCCCTCGCGTTTCCCTTGGAAAGATCACGTCGTCGATGTAACCGCGTTTGGCAGCCAGAAAGGGATTAGCAAAGGTCCTGCGGTACTCGGTCTCCTTTTCCAGGAGGGCGGAGGCGGGATCGGCGGCAGTCAGGATTTCACGGCGGTAGATAACTTCGGCAGCGGCCCGCGGGCCGAGCACCGCGATTTCGGCTGTGGGCCAGGCGTAATTGAGATCAGCGCCGATGTGTTTGGAGTTCATGACCACGTAGGCCCCCCCGTAAGCCTTACGGACGATCACGGTGATGCGGGGGGTGGTAGAATCAACGAAAGCGAAGAGAAGCTTGGCCCCATGGCGGATAATGCCGCCATGTTCTTGGTCGGGACCCGGCATGAAGCCGGGCACGTCCACCAGGCAGACGATAGGGATGTTGAAGGCGTCACAGAAACGGACGAATCGCGCCCCTTTGATCGAGGCATTGTTGTCCAGGACTCCGGCGAGGACCGCGGGTTGGTTGGCAACGAGGCCGATGGTCTCTCTCCCGAGCCTGCCAAAACCGACAATGAGATTGCGGGCGAAGTGGGCGTGCACCTCGAGAAACTCGGCGCCGTCCAGAATGCTCTGAATCAGGATCCTCATATCGTAAGGTTGGTTAGGGTTGGCGGGGACCAGATAGTCCAGCACCGGGTCGGTCCGGTCTGGGGGATCCATGAGATCCAGGTACGGGGGGCGCTGTCGGTTATTGGACGGCAAGTAGCTTATTAATCGTCGGATTTCTCTCAGGCAGAGGATGTCGTTTGGTAGAACGAAGTGAGCCACCCCGCTCTTGGTCGCGTGAACGGTTGCTCCCCCCAGTTCTTCGAAGCTGATGTCCTGATGGATGACCGTCTTAACCACGTTGGGACCGGTGACGAACATGTGGGAGGAAGCCTCCACCATGAACGTGAAATCGGTCATGGCGGGGCTGTAGACCGCACCGCCGGCGCAGGGCCCCATGATGCAAGAAATCTGGGGAATGACACCGCTCGCCATGACGTTGCGGTTGAAGATCTCGCCGTAGGCAGCCAGGGCATCCACCCCTTCCTGGATGCGGGCTCCCCCCGAGTCATTCAGGCCGATAAATGGCGCCCCCACGTGGACGGCATGGTCCATGACTTTGCTGATCTTCTCGGAATGGGCTTCACCCAAGGATCCTCCCATGACGGTGAAGTCCTGGCTGAAGGCGAAAACCTCACGGCCGTTGATCGCCCCATGGCCGGTGATCACACCGTCGCTCAGATATTCCTTTTGTCCGCCAAGGTGTCCTCCTCGTCCGGCCTTGAGCACATCGAACTCCTCAAATGTTCCTTCGTCGAAAAGGAGATCGATCCGCTCTCGGGCAGTGAGCTTGCCCTTGGCGTGCTGTTCGGCAATCCGTTCCACACCGCCGCCCAACCTGGCCTGATCGCGCATGTCTTGGAGCTTGTTCAAATTGTCCTGAAACGGCCACATGTCGGAGGCGCCCTTAGGGGAGGAAGCCGGGTGGCGCTGATCCTCTTTCATAAATCATCCCCGCTTTTTCATAGCCCAAAAGAATGGTTGTTGAACGAGGCAGAGTAGGTCACGGAGTATTTCGCTGTCAACTGAACAATTCAGTCTAAGGGCCTTTGATGTAAAGGAATAATGAACATGTTTCCATAGTATATGGGTGGGATACATTCATCTCAAAATTGATTCACCAGATACACCCTTCGCAAAATACAGTTGAAAAAAGACTATTTAATCTCGGCGCGGTAGGCCATACGATGAGGGAGACCCCACAAAGCATCTAGGCGACTAAACCTTTCCTCTCCTCAGATCTTTGATGTATCTCATGGCTAGCCGCCACAATGCAAGTTGAACAGTTCGACCCTATCCCCTTCCGAGAGCTCCGTGTCAAGCCAGTTCAGATGAATGAGAAAAAGCCCGTTTTTCGTGATCGCAACGCTGGGCCTCAGATTGATGCATTCATTATCAAAGACCTGCAAACGTCGGTCAGGCGTATCGCACAGCAGATTCAAGAGCTCCCTTACCGTTGCTTGTTCCTGGAGCGCTACCTCCCGTCCCTCTCCATCAAATATATTCTTGAAACGCGACTTGAATGTAACGTTGACTTTCAAATTCCAGTCCTCCAGCGAGCACCGTCGTACAATAACAATAACCATTTCCCGGCCAGATCGTCATTGTTTTTGCCAAGTTTCAGTCCTGGCAGACCAGGGGACGGCGGCGAATGAATCAGCGGACGAATCCTGGCAATCTAAGCATTCATGCGCGTTACACACAGAAAACCCAAAAACGTGAGGCTGGGAGCAGGATTCTCTTCCCAGCCTCATCCTGGCAACAGGCGATGATCTTGCTACTTACAGGACAGGAGGGCCCGTTTCACCATGATTTTGGCCACCTGCACCATATAGGCATTGTCCGGGCGCGGCGAGGCGTCGGCCACCGCCGCCTCGCCGGCCGCCTCGGCATTGGCCTCATTCAACACCTTCCCCACTATGGCCTCTTCGGCCTTCCTCGCCCGATACGGCTTCACATACACCGCATTCAAACAGATCCGCGCCGCATCCACCTTGCCCTTCTTCGTAGTCACCATCACCGCACAGTCCACAATGGCAAAATCAATGGATTTTCGAAGCGCAAACTTCAAAAACGCACTCTTCGTTCCGGTGCCGGTTTCGGAACCTGAATCTCGGTCACAACCTCATCCCCTTCAAGAACCGTTGTCTTGGATACCCCCACCTGAAAGAAATCCTCCACCCCGATGGTCCGCTTGGATGTCCTCACCTCTCCGTTCAGCGCTATCAGGGCAGGGGCCGTATCGCTCGGGTGCACCGCAATGCAGCCCTCCTCCACGCTCCCTCCAAATATGGAATGGTACCGCGTGTCCCCATCAAGGGCATAACACCTCCCCCCTCCTTTTCGAAGGCAGGGAAACCGGTTGTTCGGATTCCGGTAATACCAGCACCTTATATCCTGACAGAGATTCCCCCCAATGGTGCCCATCTCCCGCAGATGCGGAGAGGCGGTCCGGTGGGCAGCCTGGGCAAGGGCCGTGTAGCCCCCTTTCACCGTCCCGTCATGTGCAATATCTTCCAGCCTCGTCAGAGCGCCAATCCTAAGCTTGCCGCCCTCCTCCCGGATAAAATCAAGCCCCGGGATGCTCTTGAGGTTCACCAGGGCCTCGGGATAGCTCGGCAGGATCCTGTCTTTCATCTTCCCCAGCAGGTCCGTCCCCCCGGCCACCACACTGGCCTTGCCCCCGTAACGCCGCAGCAAGGATACGGCTTCGTCTATCGTCGATGCGTTGAAGTGGGCAAATGTCTTCATTCTTTCCCCCCTATATCTTTCCCAGGGCTTTGAGCACCCTGTCCGGTGTTATCGGGAATTCGTAAATCCATTTACCGATGGCATTGTAGACGGCCGGCGCCAGGAGTGTGGGGACGACCGTGGCAATATCTTCGCCGAGTGCCTGTGGCGCCATAAGGCCCATAACCCTGCTGGGTCTCCACCAGGTGGGTATCAATGGCCTGGCAGTCTCCGATGGTGGCGATCTTATAATCCAGAAGATTCCCATTGAGCATGACGCCGGTAACGGGGTCGTGCACCACCTCTTCAAAGAGCGCCCTGCCCACGCCCATATAGGTGCCCCCGTACTGCTGGCCCGCGCAGGTTTCAGGGCTGATCACCTTCCCCACGTCGTTCACGTTGACCACCTTGGTCACCTCGATGTGGCCGGTCTCCGGATCCACCTCCACCTCCATGAAATGGACCTGCCGACAGTTTTTGGGCCTGAACCCCGCATAACATCCGCACTGGACCTGGTAGGCATGTGCGAAAAGCGGGGCGCTGAAGGGATGTCTTCCGGACCCATACAGCTCATGGAAGGTCAGTGGCCCGGCCTCGCCTGCAGACCCAACCAGCTCAGCCAATGAGAGCTTTCGGGAAGGGTCTGTCTTGACATAGATGACGCTGTCCTTGATTTCCAATTCCTCGGGTTTCGTCTCCGGAAAGTGGGGTGGATACATCCCTCTTTGAGTGACCGCCCTCGAGCTCGTGGCGGCTTCCAGGATTTTGGCCCTGAGGAGTCGAGCACAATGCCTGACCGCCCAGCCGTTCACCCCGGTGTTGGTGGAGGAATCCGGGCACATGGGGAAAAAGCCCGTGTCCGTGTGGGGCCGATAATAGACATCTTCCAGCCTCATCCCCAGCTCGTCCGCAGCGATCTGACAGTAGGCCGTCTCTGCATTCACACCGTTGTCGCATCGCATTCCCAGGATGCTCACGGTCCCGTCATTTCTCTCGAGGCGCATGGCGATTTCCCCGGATCCACAGGAATCATCCCACTGATGCGTCCAGGTGAATCCGATGCCATGCAGCTTGCCGTTGGGGAGTCTCTTGGTCCCAGGGGGATGCCACCTGTGGTCCCAGTCAATGGCGGCCTTTCCCTTTTCGAGGCATTCCCGGAGACTGTCCCGGGGCGTAAAGCCGAGCTCCTCCTTACGCTCGGTCAGCCATGCCATGTCGTGACCTTTGGCCCCGTCATTTCTGATGGCAACCTCTATGGGGTCCATCCCCAGTTCCGCAGCCACACGATCCATCACGAGCGTAAACGCCATGGTGTTTGGGAGCTGTTCGCACCGTACGGCCGTATTGGGCCCTTTGTTTACCTTGACCACCTTGCGTGGTGCATGGAGATTTGGAATGCGCGTATTGTCCTCAAAATGGGTGCCGGCCCCGAAACCTTCCCACATGGGATTGGAAAAATGGGCCTCCACGTCCACCGCGGTAATGGTTCCGTCATTCTTGAATCCCACCTTGAAGTAGTAATTCCCCTCATCCATGGAACCGCCGTAAAAATCCCCTCTTCGGTCAAAGATGTATTTGACGGGATGCCCGGTCCTCTTGGCCAGAACCGCAGCGCAGTACATGGGCCCCTGATTCCAGTAAAACTGGGTCCACCCCCCGAAGGTCGCGCCCTGGTAAAGCATGTGCATCTGGATTTTGCTCATGGGAATATGTCCGAACCAGGAAGATATGGCGCGTTTGTTTTCATGGGGCCTCTGGTGCTTGAGCCAGAACTCAGGATAATCCCCGTTCCACCGGACGACGCCGCAGGGCCGCTCGGGAGAGACATAGGTATGAAGACGCCTGGTGACCTTGAACTGAATGACCCTGTCGGCATCGGAAAAGCCCTTCTCCATGCTCCCGTGTCCCTCCACATGCTCCACCTCAAGATTGCTCTTGGGGAAATCCTCGGGATTGGTCAAGGGCGCATCGGGTTTCAGCGCCTCCTCCACATCCAGGAGGAAGGGTCGCTGTTCCCACTCCACCCTGATCAACCTCAAGGCCTCATCGGCGATATCTTCGGTGTCCGCCGCCACCGCCACACCAACCGGCTCTCCTTCGAAATGGGCAACATTGGGGATCGGCTTCACGGCCGTGGGTCCATGCCCGCCCAAGTCTGCCACGGCCGGCAATGCGGCATCGTCGTATCGGAGCACGCCCCTTACGCCCGGCTAAGGCCTCCGCCCTGCTGGTATCCATGCTTATGATTTCGGCATGGGGATAGGGCGAGATGAGAAATTTCAGAATAAGCATGCCCGGCAACTGGACATCCATGGTGTATTGCGCACGGCCGCTTGCTTTTTCCGTTCCGTCCAGTCGGCGAACCTCTTTCTTGCCGATGTGATTGAAACGCTTGAGGGGGTACTTATCAAATCCGACATTATCCTCCATTTCAATCATTCGGTCGTATTCCTCTTGTACACTCATGTCAGTTCCCCCCTCCCTTTTGTCTCAGTATTTCGGCCGCTTCGAGGATGGCCTTGGGATGTTGGGGATAGGTCCCACACCGGCAGAGATTCCCCCCAGGGCATCGATGATCTCTTCCTCCGTGGGATTGGGATTCCTGTCCAGCAGGGCCTTGGCCGTTGTCACAAAACCGGGCGTGCAGTAGCCGCACTGCATGCAGTGGTGCTTGACATAGGTTTCAATGAGCGGGTGGCCCGCGTCTGCAATCCCTTCGGCCGTCTCGATCTTCTTTCCGTCACACTCGATGGCCAGGGACATGCAAGAAAGAATCGGCCTGCCGTCCATGATCACCGTGCAGGACCCGCAGGCCCCACGGTCACAGAACATCTTGGGCGAAGTCAGCCCCAACCGGTCATGCAGAAGGTAGTTCAGGGTCCACTGCGGTTCCACCTGCACCTGATACACCTGACCGTTGATGGTCAACGTGATCATCCCTTCCGGCAAAGGCGCCGAAGCTTCTTTGTGCTCCGCCAGCGCGTGCCCCTTCAATCCCTCAAATGTCTCGAATGTCGCCGCACAATAAGGGCATAGATACTTGCCTTCATCCTTCACGGTTCACTCCTCCTTCCACTTCCCCATGGCACACAGGGTCGCCTATGTTCACGACCGAACGGTCCTCAAGGTCCTCAAGAACATGGACTGACCGATCCGGGTCTCATATTCGTTTCTGAAGTACTTCAGCGTATCCAGCACCGGAACCGGCGCCGATTGGCCAAGACCGCAAAGCGATGCGGCCACCATCACGTTTGACAGCTCCTCCAGCACCTGCATATCCTCCTGCATTCCTTCGCCCCTGGTGAGCCTTCCGAAAATCTCCATCATCACTTCGGTCCCCTCACGGCACGGGGCGCATTTCCCGCATGACTCCTCAGAAAGAAATTCCACGGTCCGATAGACAAAATCAATCACATCCCGGCTTTGATTAAGCACCGTCACCGCCCCAGAGCCCAACACCGTCTCATAGGATAGCGGCGTGCTCAGCATGGAATACGGCACAATCCCCCCCGTTGCCCCCCCGACTTGGACCAGCTTTACATTGCCTGCCCCCGAAAGATCCATCAATTCCTTGAGCGGGCTGCCCATGACCATCTCATAGACCCCGGGCCTTTCCACGTCTCCGCTCACTGAGAACACCTTGGTCCCCTTGCTCCGCTCCGTCCCCATCTTGCTGAACCAACCCGCCCCCTTGAGCACAATCCGGGGAATATTCATCAGGGTCTCCACATTATTGATGATGGTCGGCTTTCCCCAAAGGCCCTGAGTGGGTGGGTAAGGCGGCCTGAACCGTGCCTCTCCCCGCCGGCCCTCAATGGAATTCATCAAGGCCGACTCCTCTCCGCAAATGTAAGAACCTGCCCCCATCCGGATTTGAATCTCCAGCGTTTTCAGATACCCCTTTTCTTTCGTCTGCTCAATGGCGTTGACCAGCAGATCAAGGAGAAAACGATATTCACCCCTCAGATAAATGAACGCCTTCTTGGCCCCGATGGCATAGGCCGCAATCGCCATGCCTTCAAGCAGGGAGAACGGATCATGCTCCAGAATGTACCGGTCCTTGAAGGTCCCCACTTCCCCTTCATCGGCGTTGCAGATGAGAAATTTCTCATCCCCTTTGCTCTTTGCCGCCAGCTCCCATTTGGCGCCGCAAGGAAACCCGGCCCCTCCCCGGCCCCTCAGCCCCGATGCCTTCACTTCCTCGATGACCTTCTTCGGCGTCATCTCGTTACGGGCCTTCGCCAGAGCTTTAAAACCATCTTTCTTCAGATAGCTCCCTATGTCCCCAGGGTCAATCACTTCACAGTTCTTTAATAATACCCGGCTCTCCGGCATGGGTAACCCTCCCCTGTTATTTATAGGACCTCAAAATCTCCGCAATTTTTTCCGGCGTCAAATGACCATGCACCTCGTCGTTGACGAGCATGGCCGGCGCTTTGTCACACGCCCCGATGCAATTGGTCAGCTCAAAAGAAAACCGCCCGTCCGGGGTCGTTCCCCCAGGTGAGATACCGAGCTCTTTTTGCACGTTTTCTATAATCATCTCCGAGTGCTTGAGATAGCAGGGAACCGACTTGCAAACCCGTATGACGTTCCGGCCAAGGGGTTTAATCGAGAGAAAAGAATAAAAGGTCGTGACCCCGTAGACCTCGCTCACTGGAAGCCCAAGCGTTTGGGCCGTCTCAAAGATGAACCCTTCAGAGACACATCCAGCCTTCCGCTGGGCCTCCTCGACCCTCACAAGGAGGTCTTCACGCCCTCCAACCGGAGCAGACGTTGCCTTTCGTTTCGCCGCCATCTTACGCCACCCCCTTCTTCGGCTTTGTCAACGCACTGGTCGGGCAATAGTCAATACAGATCCCGCAGTCCTTGCAGACCTCTTTGTTCAAAGCCACATCACAATCCACCACCACCTTGGAACCAAATCCCCTGTAGGCCATGCTAAACACATTCTTCTTGGCAATCTCGCTGCAGGCCCTGATGCAGCGTGTACAAAGAATGCATCTCGACATGTCCCTTCTCACATACGGGCTCACTTCCTCCGGGGCATAATAACGAGGTTTCCGAACCCGAAACCGGGGGGGCCCCACCTCCAGCTCCGCTGCCAGATGGTGCAGCTCACAGTACCTGGCCTCCCCGTCTGTCACGCAAGGCCCTGTGTGTCCGGCCAGAAGCAATTCCAGAATCGCCCTGCGCGCCCCCACCACCTTCGCACTGTGCGTCTGAATCACCATCCCCTGAGAAATCGGCGTGTGACAAGAGGCCACCAGCCTCGGCCAACCCTCCACCTCCACCACACATATCCGGCAGCCCCCAGCCGGCCTCAGATCCGGACTGTGGCACAGCGTCGGAATCCTTATCCCCGCCTCACCGGCCGTCTCAAGGATGGTAGCCCCCTCCTTGCCCCTCACCTCCGCACCATTGATCGTTAACTTTATCTCACCCATGTCACCCCCAAAGTAGCGTTGAAAAAGAAGATCATTCAAAGCGCCCCCGGCAAGCAAAAGGCAAGAAGCTTTCCCTTTGCTCTTTCATCCATAATCCTCAACCGCCCCCTATAACCCGCCCAAACGTTACCAAGTCTCCATCCTTTACAACTTGGTTTGGCCTGGAGGGGTACCGGTTTACCAAGACGTTAAAGACCTTCTCGCTTGGGATCCCCAGTTCTTTCATTATCTCGCTGATGGTCTTACCCTCCGCGTTTTCTAAAATAACACCTTTCTCATCGTCATAATTAGGTACGAATTTTCTGAGGAGCATCGTAAGCTCAATATGAACGGCCATACGAGATTCCCTAAAGGGATCCATGGCCTATTGACAATCCAGGAGGGCCCGTTTCACCATGACCTTGGCCACCTGCACCATATAGGCATTGTCCCGCACGCGGTGTGGCTCCGGCCACCGCCGCCTCGCCGGCCGCCTCGGCATTGGCCTCATTCATCACCTTCCCCATAATCGCCTCTTCGGCCTTCCTCGCCCGATACGGCTTCACATACACCGCATTCAAACAGATCCGCGCCGCATCCACCTTGCCCTTCTTCGTGGTCACCATCACCGCACAGTCCACAATGGGAAAATCGATGGATTTTCGAAGCGCAAACTTCAAAAACGCACTCTTCGTCCCCGCTGCCAGGTCTCGGAACCTGAATCTCGGTCACAATCTCATCCCCTTCCAGAACCGTTGTCTTGGAGACCTCCACCTGAAAGAAATCCTCCACCCCGATGGTCCGCTTGGATGTCCTCACCTCTCCGTTCAGCGCAATCAGGGCAGGGGCCGTATCGCTCGGGTGCACCGCAATGCAGCCCTCCTCCACGCTCCCTCCAAATATGGAATGATACCGCGTGTCCCCATCAAGGGCATAACACCGTCCCCCTCCTTTTCGAAGGCAGGGAAACCGGTTGTTCGGATTCCGGTAATACCAGCACCTGATATCCTGGCAGAGATTTCCCCCAATGGTGCCCATCTCCCGCAGATGCGGAGAGGCGGTCCGGTGGGCCGCCTCGGCAAGGGCCGTGTAGCCCCCTTTCACCGTCCCGTCATGTGCAATATCTTCCAGCCTCGTCAGAGCGCCAATCCTCAAGCTTGCCGCCCTCCTCCCGGATAAAATCCAGCCCCGGGATGGTCTTGAGGTTCACCAGGGCCTCGGGATAGCTCGGCAGGATCCTGTCTTTCATCTTGCCCAGCAGGTCCGTCCCCCCCGCCACCACACTGGCCTTGCCCCCGTAACGCCTCAGCAAGGATACCGCTTCGTCTATCGTCGATGCGTTGAAATGGGTAAATGTCTTCATTCTTTCCCCCTATATCTTTCCCAGGGCTTTGAGCACCTTGTTCGGGGTAATAGGAAAATCATCGATCCATATCCCAATTGCATTATATACCGCCGGACCCAGGAGTGCGGGGATCATCGTGGCAATATCTTCTCCCACGCCCACGGTACCGTAAGGGCCGTGTCCCAACTGCGTCTCCACGATGATGGTATCGGCTGCCACGCAATCTTTGATGGTCGCATACTTGTAATCAAGCAGATTGCGGTTGAGCAGCACCCCTGTCTGGGGATCCCAAACCATCTCTTCGGTCAAGGCCCTGCCGACCCCCATGTAAGTGCCGCCGTACATCTGGCCCTCTATGGTCTCAGGAGATATGGCCTTGCCCACATCGTTGACATTCACCACTTTGGTCACCTCAACCGCACCGGTCTCGGTATCCACCTCCACCTCCATGAAGTGAGCCTGCCTGCACAGGCGGGGCCTTCCTGTTTCCATGGCATCTCCCCATATGCCGTGGTTGTGCCAGGCCCAACCGACGATGGGGGGTTCGGTCCAGATTCCAACGGCGTTGTGCATGGGCATCGCCAACACGGCGATATCCTTGATGGGTTTTTTGTTTTCGGGATTCTTCTTTTCAAAAACAAAACCGTCCTTGATGTCCAGGGACTCAACGTCCAGCCCTTCAAAGGAGTTCAGCGCCAAATCAAGCAACAGGGCCTTGGCCTTTTGGGCGGCCTTTCGCACGATAAATCCGTTTGAACACAGGTTGCACGACCCATCCGGCGACATGAGGGAGAAGATGTGGTCAGAATCAAAATACTTTAGGGTCACATCTTCCACGGGCACGCCCAATTCATCTGCCACGATCTGACAGTAGGCGGTCCATGGATTGACACCCACGTCCGCATGCTGGGCCACGATACTTACCGTCCCATCAGTTTCCACCCACACCGCAGCAGACCCCGTGCCCCGCACGTCGTCCCATTCATGGTCCCAGGTAAATGCAATCCCGTGCATCTTGCCGTTGGGAAGCCTCTTCTTTCCCGGCGGATGCCATTTCTTGTCCCAGTCGATGGCCTTCTTGCCGGCTTCAATGCATTCCTTGAGACTGTCCCTGTCCGGGAACCCATGCTCCTTCTTGTATTTGGAGAACCAATCCATCCCATGGCCTTCACAACCGTCATTTTTCAGCGCCACCAGGGTTGGATCAAGACCGAGCTCGGCTGCCACATGGTCGAAGACCAGGGTGAGACAGAAGGCGTTGGGGAGCTGTTCGCATCGGTCCCACCAGGCCGGGGCCTTGCTCACATCCGCGGTGATGGCGTTACATCTCAGGTTGGGAATTCGGGTGTTATCCAAAAAATGTTCGATTCCGGGCGTGCACTGAAAAACCGCGAAAATGTTCTTCATATCCACGGCCGTGATGGTTCCATCTTTTTTCATCCCCACTTTGAAGTAGCTCACCATCATGTCGCCCGATTCCCCGTAGAACTTCTCGCTGCGGTCAAAGAGCAGCTTTAATGGCCGTTCCGCCTTCTTGGCCGTGAGGACGGCCAAAACGTTCATGCCGTTTACGGAGAAATCAGCCGGGTTGCACCGTTCCCCGAAAGAGCAACCTTGATAGGGGGAGTAAATGGTGATCTTGTTCATAGGGATATCCAGTTGCTCGCCCAGAAGCAACTTGCCGGGATAGGGGTGTTGCGAATGGTTCCACATCTCCAATCTGTCCTCTGTCCATCGCACCACGACGCTGGGCATTTCCGCCCCTGCCCAAAGATGAGCGTGTCGTCTCGCCTTGAATTCAATGATTTTGTCTGCTTCCTTGAAACCCTTTTCAATATCACCCTTTTCGAAAAAATCCCTATCGGCCAGATCAATGATTCTGTTGGTGTCGGCCCCGTGGCGAAGGACATAAGCATCAGGCATTAACGCCTCTTCCTGATCCAGGATAAACGGCAACTGCTCCCAATCCACTTGGATAAGCCGCAGGGCCTCGGTGGCGATCTCTTCACTGTCGGCGGCCACCACCGCACCCACCGCCTGCCCCTCAAACCAGGCCTCCTGCGCAAGGATGGTCCTATCTGGCTTCAGGCCGAACCCGGAGAACTGGCCGGCCATTCTGTCAGGTCCTCCAACACTGCCGTTAAGCGTTCTTCCCTTGATTTCAGGGTCGTCATACCTCAAGATGGCCCGCACCCCTGGCAAGGCCTCCGCCTTGGTGGTATCCATTTTGAGGATCCTTGCATGGGCATAGGGGGATCTCATCACCTTGGCATAAAGCATCCCCGGGATTTGAACATCTCTGGTATAAACGGCCTTGCCGCTTGCCTTGGCATATCCGTCAATGCGGCGTACCCCACGCTTTCCGATATGGTTGTAAGTGATCGGTGGGATGTCTGCATCGAGGTTGTAACGGCCTTCGATCTTGAGATTTTCATAGGGTCGTACCTTGAGATTTCCCATGATTTATTCCCCTCCCTTTTGTCTCAGTATTTCGGCCGCTTCCAGGATTGCCTTGGGATGTTGGGGATAGGTGCCACACCGGCAGAGATTCCCCCCCAGGGCATCGATGATCTCTTCCTCGGTGGGATTGGGAATTCTGTCCAGCAGGGCCTTGGCCGTTGTCACAAAACCGGGCGTGCAATAGCCGCACTGCATGCAGTGGTGCTTGACGTAGGATTCAATCAGGGGGTGGCCCGCGTCTGCAATCCCTTCGGCCGTCTCGATCTTCTTGCCGTCACACTCGATGGCCAGGGACATGCAAGAAAGAATCGGCCTGCCCTCCATGATCACCGTGCAGGACCCGCAGGCCCCACGGTCACAGAACATCTTGGGCGAAGTCAGCCCCAACCGGTCATGCAGAAGGTAGTTCAGGGTCCACTGCGGTTCCACCTGCACCTGATACACCTGACCGTTGATGGTCAACGTGATCATCCCTTCCGGCAAAGGCGCCGAAGCTTCTTTGTGCTCCGCCAGCGCGTGCCCCTTCAATCCCTCAAATGTCTCGAATGTCGCCGCACAATAAGGGCATAGATACTTGCCTTCATCCTTCACGGTTCACTCCTCCTTCCACTTTCCCATGGCACACAGGGTCGCCTATGTTCACGACCGAACGGTCCTCAAGGTCCTCAAGAACATGGACTGACCGATCCGGGTCTCATATTCGTTTCTGAAGTACTTCAGCGTATCCAGCACCGGAACAGGCGCCGATTGGCCAAGACCGCAAAGCGATGCGGCCACCATCACGTTTGACAGCTCCTCCAGCACCTGCATATCCTCCTGCATTCCTTCGCCCCTGGTGAGCCTTCCGAAAATCTCCATCATCACTTCGGTCCCCTCACGGCACGGGGCGCATTTCCCGCATGACTCCTCAGAAAGAAATTCCACGGTCCGATAGACAAAATCAATCACATCCCGGCTTTGATTAAGCACCGTCACCGCCCCAGAGCCCAACACCGTCTCATAGGATAGCGGCGTGCTCAGCATGGAATACGGCACAATCCCCCCCGTTGCCCCCCCGACTTGGACCAGCTTTACATTGCCTGCCCCCGAAAGATCCATCAATTCCTTGAGCGGGCTGCCCATGACCATCTCATAGACCCCGGGCCTTTCCACGTCTCCGCTCACTGAGAACACCTTGGTCCCCTTGCTCCGCTCCGTCCCCATCTTGCTGAACCAACCAGCCCCCTTGAGCACAATCCGGGGAATATTCATCAGGGTCTCCACATTGTTGATGATGGTCGGCTTTCCCCAAAGGCCCTGAGTGGGTGGGTAAGGGCGGCCTGAACCGTGCCTCTCCCCGCCGGCCCTCAATGGAATTCATCAAGGCCGACTCCTCTCCGCAAATGTAAGAACCAGCCCCCATCCGGATTTGAATCTCCAGCGTTTTCAGATACCCCTTTTCTTTCGTCTGCTCAATGGCGTTGACCAGCAGATCAAGGAGAAAACGATATTCACCCCTCAGATAAATGAACGCCTTCTTGGCCCCGATGGCATAGGCCGCAATCGCCATGCCTTCAAGCAGGGAGAACGGATCATGCTCCAGAATGTACCGGTCCTTGAAGGTCCCCACTTCCCCTTCATCGGCGTTGCAGATGAGAAATTTCTCATCCCCTTTGCTCTTTGCCGCCAGCTCCCATTTGGCGCCGCAAGGAAACCCGGCCCCTCCCCGGCCCCTCAGCCCCGATGCCTTCACTTCCTCGATGACCTTCTTCGGCGTCATCTCGTTACGCGCCTTCGCCAGAGCTTTAAAACCATCTTTCTTCAGATAGCTCCCTATGTCCCCAGGGTCAATCACTTCACAGTTCTTTAATAATACCCGGCTCTCTGGCATGGGTAACCCTCCCCTGTTATTTATAAGACCTCAAAATCTCCGCAATTTTTTCCGGCGTCAAATGACCATGCACCTCGTCGTTGACGAGCATGGCCGGCGCTTTGTCACACGCCCCGATGCAGTTGGTCAGCTCAAAAGAAAACCGCCCGTCCGGGGTCGTTCCCCCAGGTGAGATACCGAGCTCTTTTTGCACGTTTTCTATAATCATCTCCGAGTGCTTGAGATAGCAGGGAACCGACTTGCAAACCCGTATGACGTTTCGGCCAAGGGGTTTAATCGAGAGAAAAGAATAAAAGGTCGTGACCCCGTAGACCTCGCTCACTGGAAGCCCAAGCGTTTGCGCCGTCTCAAAAATGTACCCCTCAGAGACACATCCAGCCTTCCGCTGGGCCTCCTCGACCCTCACAAGGAGGTCTTCACGCCCTCCAACCGGAGCAGACGTTGCCTTTCGTTTCGCCGCCATCTTACGCCACCCCCTTCTTCGGCTTTGTCAACGCACTGGTCGGGCAATAGTCAATACAGATCCCGCAGTCCTTGCAGACCTCTTTGTTCAAAGCCACATCACAATCCACCACCACCTTGGAACCAAATCCCCTGTAGGCCATGCTAAACACATTCTTCTTGGCAATCTCGCTGCAGGCCCTGATGCAGCGTGTACAAAGAATGCATCTCGACATGTCCCTTCTCACATACGGGCTCACTTCCTCCGGGGCATAGATAACGGGGCTTGCCAACCCGAAACCTCGGGGGCCCCACCTCCAGCTCCGCTGCCAGATGGTGCAGCTCACAGTACCTGGCTTCCCCGTCTGTCACGCAAGGCCCTGTGTGTCCGGCCAGAAGCAATTCCAGAATCGCCCTGCGCGCCCCCACCACCTTCGCACTGTGCGTCTGAATCACCATCCCTCGAGAAATCGGCGTGTGACAAGAGGCCACCAGCCTAGGCCAACCCTCCACCTCCACCACACATATCCGGCAGCCCCCGGCCGGCCTCAGATCCGGACTGTGGCACAGCGTCGGAATCCTTATCCCCGCCTCACCGGCCGTCTCAAGGATGGTAGCCCCCTCCTTGCCCCTCACCTCCGCACCATTGATCGTTAACTTTATCTCACCCATGTCACCCCCAAA
>CAVOVO010000057.1:0-182650 GCA_963699845.1 uncultured delta proteobacterium | reverse complement strand
TTCCCTCGACTTTTTCCTTGATCTGGTCCCACGAATCCACCTGCGCCTCATCCATGGAGAGAATGACGTCCCCTTTCTTGAGGCCGGCTCGGTCTGCGGGAGATTCCGCCCTGATCTGTCCGATTTCCGGGGTCATGATCTGTTGTCCGGCTGCCATGAAAAAGAAGCAGAACACAAGGAGGGCAAAGACGAAGTTGAAAACCGGACCCGCCAGGACGATGGCGATTCGTTTCAGAACGTGCTGCTGGCTGAAAGACCGATTCGAATCTTCCGGAGACAAGTCATCCGGCTCGTCATCCTGGCTTTCACCGTAGAGCTTCACGTACCCGCCCAAAGGAATAGACGAGATAAGGTATTGGGTTTCTCCGATCTGTTTCCCGACAAGCTTGGGCCCAAAGCCCAAAGAGAATTTGAGGACCTTCACCCCGAAGGACTTGGCCACCAGGAAGTGGCCCAACTCATGGAAGAAGATGAGCACTCCCAGGACGAATACGAAAGGCAGCACATAATACAGGATAAAATCCATCTGAAACCATCATCCTTTCTGATCCGGCCACTGGTTCACATTTGATGCACCAAGGCCGTTGCCGTTTGACGCGCCCACGCATCCGCCTCCAGGACCGCGTCAATCCCGTCGATGGGGTGGGGCCGGTGAGACGCCATGGTCTTTTCGATAAGTCTCGGAATGTCCAGGAACCCGATCCTTTTCGCCAGGAACGATTCCACGGCCACTTCATTTGCACCATTCAACACCGCGGGCATGCTTTCCCCGGTCTTTCCGGCCTCCAACGCCAGGCCGAGACATCTGAAACGCGCCATGTCCGGTTGAAAGAAGCTGAGCCCCCCAACACGGCTCAAATCGAGGGGATGGAGCCCCGTCTCCATGTGGCTGGGAAATGAAAGGGCGTACGCGATGGGGATGATCATGTCAGGGGGTGCCAATTGCGCCAGGGTGGATCCGTCTTTGTATTCCACCATGGAGTGGACAATGCTCTGCGGATGAACAAGGATCCCGATCTGTTCCATCTCGAGCCCGAAAAACCATTTCGCTTCGATGGCCTCCAGCCCCTTGTTCATCATGGTGGCCGAATCCACGCTGATCTTTGGCCCCATGGACCAATTCGGATGTTTGAGGGCCTGCGCCGGGCTTACCCTTTCCATCTCCGCCAGTGAGAAATCCCTGAAGGGTCCGCCTGAGGCCGTTAGGATGACCCTTCGGACGTCTTCTCGGGGGTGACCCTGCATGGACTGCAAAATGGCGCTGTGCTCGCTGTCAATGGGCAGTATCCTTGTTCCCCTTCTGGCGGCTTCGGCCATCATCAGGGGCCCTGCCATGACCATGGTCTCTTTGTTGGCGAGTGCCAGCTCCTTTCCGGCGCGAAGCGCCATGAAGCTGGGCAGCAGGCCGGCCGCCCCCGCAACGGCGGATATGACCGTGTCAACGCCTTCGCAGGTGGCGACACGCACGAACCCCTCTGTCCCGAAACAGACAAGTGAGGGGGCGTCGTCCGGTAACTTGGCCTTGAGCTCTGCGGCCAGCGCCTCGTTCATGACCGCGACGACCCTGGGCGGAATTCGCGGATTTGCGCGACCAGAAGATCGATGTTTCTGCCTGCGGCAAGGGCCAGGACGCGGTAGCTTTCAGGGTTTTGCCCGATGAACTTGAGGGCGTTGACACCGATGGAGCCGGTAGAACCCAATAAGGCCAATGTCTTCATTCGTTTCCCAGTTGCAGGTGAAATGCGCCGGCATCCATGTCATGTCTCAAACAGCTGAACATAGCCGCAGAGAACGGGGATGGCGAAAAGAAGGCTGTCAACCCGGTCCAGAACGCCGCCATGGCCCGGTAAAAGGCCCCCCGAGTCCTTGACCCCGTAATGTCTCTTGATCATGGATTCGCAGAGATCCCCCACTTGCCCCGCGACGACAAGCGCCAGCACGAAAGCGATGATCTGCCCATCGAATTTTCGCAGGGGAAAGATCTGCAGGAACCAGAATGCGGCGATCAGGCTGAAAACCATGCCGCCCACCGCGCCTTCCCATGTCTTGCCGGGGCTTATTTTCTGGTGAAGCTTGTGTTTTCCGAAGAGCCTCCCACAATAAAAGGCCCCGGAGTCACATGCAAAGATTATCACTAAAAGGAAAAAAATCCAGAGCACCCCTCGAGGGTGGCGATCCAAAGGCAACAAAAGGGAGAGCGGAACGCTGATGTAGAGGGGGGCCAAGGCGACTTTTCCGATCTCACCGACCAGGTGCTCTCTGTCCAGACCCGAGAAGAATACGAAATAGGCCATGGGCACACCGGTCAGGAGTGCGAGGCCGGGGAGCAAAAGGAAAATCTGATTGAAGTAAAGGAGTGCGAACCACCCGAGGCTGAAACCGTAACCCCAAAGAAAAAGGAGCCGAGGGAGCTTTGGGACGGCCATTCGATAGAATTCAAACAACCCGGCAAAGGAGAAAAGACAGAGGAGACCATAGAAAAGAACCCTGGGGCCGAACCCGATCAGGTAGACCACGAGGGGCAGCGCGAAAAGCGCCGTGACCCATCTCATAAGATGCATTTTCGCGTCCCGGGCCAACTGAGCTCCCTATCGATCCGATGTTTTCCCGAAACGCCTTTCCCTTCCTTGGAATTCAACAAGGGCTGAGACGTAGTCTTCTTTGCGGAAGTCGGGCCAAAGCGTTTCCGTGATGAAAATCTCGGTGTAGGCAATTTGCCACAGAAGGAAATTGCTGATCCGGCACTCGCCGCTGGTCCGGATGAGAAGATCCGGCTCAGGCATTCCTGCGGTGTAGAGGTGCTCCGTGATCAACTCCCCCGTGATCTGGGTGGAAGCGAGCGATCCCCTTTCCACTTTCTCCGCAATTTTTCGGAGCGCGTCTGTAATCTCCTGCCGGCCTCCATAGCTCAATGCCAGCGTCAGGACCATGTCACGATTGAGACGGGTCTGCGCCATGGCATCGTACAGCGCCTCGCGGGTCTTTTCAGGCAGTTTCTCCGTACGGCCGATGGTCTGAAGCCGGATTCCCCGACGCATCATCTCAGGCAGCTCATCCTCTATGAAGCGGCGGAGCAAGCGCATCAGTGCGGATATTTCGGAATCGGATCTCGACCAGTTTTCCTCAGAAAAGGCGTAGAGGGTGAGCCATCGGATTCCAAGCTCCCGGCTCGTCTCCACCACTGCCCGGACAGCCTTGGTACCTGCCTCATGGCCTCTGACCCGATTCAACTGCCGCTTTTTGGCCCATCGGCCGTTTCCATCCATGATCACAGCAACGTGTACAGGAAGGCGATTGAGATCAAGGGCTTGCATTTATCTATCCCGGGGACCCGCCGAAGGGCGGGGTATCTTGCGAGATGGCAGTGGGAGAGGGAGGGCCACTCAAAATTCGATAATCTCTTTTTCTTTTTCAGCGGTTGTTTCGTCGATCTTTTTGACGAATTCGTCCGTGACCTTCTGAACCTCGTCCTGGGCCTTGAAAAGCTCGTCTTCGGAGATTTCCTTGCTCTGCTTCAGCTCCTTGAGCATTTCGTTTGCGTCGCGTCGCTGGTTTCGAAGGGCGACTTTTCCTTCCTCGGCCATTTTTCTTGCCTTTTTAGCCAGTTCCTTTCTCCGTTCTTCGGTCAAAGGCGGGATCGAGATTCGGATGATTTTTCCGTCGTTCATGGGGGTGAGCCCCAGATCCGACTTGAGAATGCCCTTCTCGATGTCCCCCAAAATGGATTTGTCCCAGGGTTGAATGGTGATCAGCCGACTTTCCGGCACGGAGATGGAGGCCACCTGCTCTATGGGCATCTGCGTTTCATAGCATTCAACCCGTATGCCTTCCAAAAGCGCCGATGATGCCCGGCCCGTTCTGATACGCCGGAAATCGCGCTTGAGGGCCTCAACGGTCTTATTCATGTCTTGGCGCAAGTCCGCCAGGATCTCATCTTTCATGACCTTTCTCCTCCAATAAGGGTCCCGATTCTTTCGCCGGCTACGACCCTCTGGATGTTTCCAGGTGTCCGCAAGTTGAACACCACGATCGGCAGAGAGTGGGCCATGGCCATTGAAACGGCCGTCAGATCCATCACCGCCAGCTTTCGATCAAGGACTTCCCGGTAGCGCAACGTGTGGAAAAAAATCGCCGAGGGGTCTTTGACGGGGTCCCGATCGAAGACACCGTCCACTTTGGTGGCCTTGAGCAAGGCATCGGCCCCGATTTCAAGGGCCCTGAGGGCCGCGGCCGTGTCCGTGGTGAAAAAAGGATTTCCCGTGCCGGCCGCAAAAAGAACGATCCGGTTGGCCGCCAGATGGGCCGAAGCCCGCTCCGCGTTGAAGGGCTCGGCGATCCTGGCCATGTCAAGGCCCGTCATGACCGTGGTCTCCGCCCCTGCCCTGCAAAGCGATTCCGAAAGGGCGAGCCCATTGATCACGGTGGCGAGCATGCCCATGTGATCGGCGGCAACCCTTTTCATCCCGAAGGCGGTGGATTGAACGCCTCTGAAGATGTTCCCGCCGCCCACGACGACCCCGACCTGCACGCCGCTATCGTGAACCGACGCGATCTCCGAGGAAACCGCGTCAAGGACGGCGGGGTCGATCCCGTAGGGGAGGTCCCCCATAAGGGCCTCCCCGCTCAGCTTGAGGAGGATTCGCCCATAGCGGGGCGCGCCCTCACTCATCAGCGACACCCAGCTGAAATCTCACAAACCGCCTTATCAATACGTTCTCGCCGGTCTTGGCGATGAGCTCGTTGAGGAGATCCTGCACGCTCTTGTCAGGATTCTTAACAAAGGGCTGCTCCAGCAGGCATGCGTCGGAAAAAAACTTTTTCAGCTTCCCTTCCACCATTTTTTCAATGACCTTTTCAGGCTTTCCCGATTCCCTGGCCTGGCTGGCGTATATCTCCTTCTCCTTTTCGAGCACATCGGCGGGGATCCGCTCGCGATCGATTGCGATCGGATTGGCCGCGGCGATCTGCATGGCGAGGTCTTTGACAAATGCGGTGAAATCGTCCGTCTTTGCGGAGAAGTCCGTCTCGCAGTTGACCTCAACAAGGACGCCGATTTTCCCCCCCCCGTGGATGTATGCCTGAACCTGGCCCTGGGATGCCGTCCTGGCCTCTCGCTTTCGGGCTGTGGCGATGCCCTTTTTCCTCAGGTGTTCGATGGCCTTTGCCATATCCCCATCAGAGGCCTGAAGGGCAGCCTTGCAGTCCATGATGCCAACACCCGTTTTTTCTCTCAATTCCTTGACCTGTTCCGATGATATGGCCAAATCCTTTTCTCCTTCCCTAATGAGCTAGGGGCTTCGCCCCAATTGGAATAATGGAATGATGGAATCATGGGTTTAGCGGAACGGACTCCTTTCCGATCCCAGCATCCCCCCATTCCAACATTCCCAGCGAGAGACCAACCGCAGGGCTATTCGCTCTCGATGGATCGCATTCCTTCTTGAGGAAGCGTTGCCGGTTTTTCTTCCTTGGGCAGCACGATGACCTCAGGGCCTTGGCTTCCACCGCCCTCTGCCGCGCGTTCCGCTACTGCGGCTTCTGCGTCCTTGTCTAATGCTGCCTCGGCCCTCAGACGTTCCTCGGCCAGATCGTGACCCTCGATACAGGCGTTGGCGATCTTCGAGCAAATGAGCCGTATGGCCCTGATCGCGTCATCATTGCCTGGGATGATGAAGTCCAGCTCGTCCGGGTCACAGTTGGTGTCTCCGATGCCCACCACCGGGATACCCAGTTTTTTAGCCTCGCGCACCGCAATCCGCTCCCTTTTCGGGTCGACGACGAAAACCGCGCCGGGCAGATCATCCATGTTTTTGATGCCGCCGAGGTTTTTCTCCAGCTTGACCAGTTCTTTCTCCATCTTGAGGGCTTCTTTCTTGGTGTAGCGGTTGATGGAGCCATCCCGCTTCATGGCATCCAGGTCCTTGAAACGCGAGATGCTCTTCTTGAGCGTCTGGAAATTGGTAAGGGTTCCGCCGAGCCACCGGTTGACCACATAGAACATTCCACACCGTTCACTCTCTTCAACAATTGAGTCGCGGGCCTGCTTCTTTGTCCCCACGAAGAGGACGGGGTAGCCTTCCGAGACCGTCTTGGCGACGAAATCGTACGCCGTTCTGAAGAGTTTGACGGTCTTTTGCAGATCGATAATGTGAATGCCGTTCCGAGCCCCGAAAATGAAAGGTTTCATCTTGGGGTTCCAGCGCCTGGTCTGATGTCCGAAATGGACGCCTGCTTCTAAAAGCTCTTTCATGTTGATCGATGCCATTGAATCCTCCTTCGTAGTTGGGGCCCGGCAGGGGCCCATGCCGCGGTTTATCCTCGGTCCAGCACATCGTGCACCCTTGCAGGCAAGAGGGCACCGGGGCAGGATCTGGACCTGTGTCTTACGCCCTGTGGGCGCCGTATCGCTCCCTTGTGAACCCGACTCCGAACGGTTCGAGCACACGCAAGAGCGAATCTAACCTTGAGCAATGATCGCCTCACTGGTATCATGGATGTCGGCAAGAGCTTAAAGGAACGTTGCCGATACGTGTTGACCCTGGAAGTGAAGCACGCAAAGCCAACGGCTACCCTGATCAAGGGGTAGCCGCCGATCCAAAAATTTGGTTCGACCAATTTCAATTAAATTAGACTTTATAGCACCGGTTCGCACGGGCTGCAACAAAAAATTTCCATCTCAAGTCGGACGAGAGGGCTTTAATTCAAACGGCAGCGGACCAAAGCTCGTGCGGCCGACATCAGCAAACCCCATCCTGCGGGGCATTGAACGGGGCCATGGAGGCAGATAACACCATGGATGATGATTTAAAAAAGAATATCAAGTCGTTGGCCCATGAATCGGAGGTCAAGCTCGCTCGTTCCATCCTAAAGTGGAAACTGAAGCGTGAAGGCCGGCCCGTACCCGTGGAGGAGCAGCTCGATCAGCACTCTCAAGATATCGTGGCGAAGGCCAACGACGTGTTGTTGAAGGGGGGGAAGCGATTCTGGGGCGAGCTGCGTAACGTCTATCGGGACAACACCGCAAAGGGGGATGACAAGAAGTGACAAACCGAGAACGTTTGCTCTGCGTCAGGCAGTCCCTCGATGACCTGGAGAAAGGGCAGCTGTCCCCTTACGCCTGCCTCAACAGGCAAGCCATCAGAAAAAGACCGGACGAAGAAGTTGACAAAGGGCACAGGCAGGATTTCTCCGTGGACGCGGATCGGATCCTCCACTCCCTGGCCTATTCCCGATACATTGACAAAACCCAGGTCTTTTATCTCCTGAAAAACGATCACGTGACCCATCGGGTGCTGCACGTTCAGCTGGTTTCCAAGATCGCGAGAACGATCGGCCGCCTCCTCAGGTTGAACGAGGATTTGATCGAAGCCATTTCTCTCGGACACGACATCGGGCATACGCCTTTCGGCCATGACGGCGAGCGGTTTCTCTCCGGGCTCTGCGAACGCCATGGAATCGGACGTTTTCTCCACAGTGTCCAAAGCGTTCGTTTCCTGGAGACCATCGAAAGAAAGGGCAGGGGGTGGAATCTCTCCCTCCAGGTCTTGGACGGCATTTTTTGCCACGACGGAGAGCTGCACAGCGAGGTGTTGAAACCCGATTCGGGAAAGAACTTTGAGCGGCTTGAGGCGCAGATGCAGCAGAAGGAAGCAGACCCGTCCCAGGACTGCTGGCCCATGACCATGGAAGGGTGCGTGGTCCGGATGGCTGACACCATCAGTTACATCGGTCGGGACATCGAAGACGCGATTCGTCTGGGGCTCATCGCCCGGGAAGACATCCCCGAAACGTGCACGGAGACCTTGGGCAACACCAACGGGACGATCGTTTACAGACTGGTGGAAGATCTCGTCTCAAACAGCCTGGGGAAACCTCACGTCCAGTTCAGCCCCGAGGTGGGAGAGGCATTGAGGGCCCTCAAGGACTTCAACCATGACCACATTTACCGCAATCCCCTGGTCAAACAGCAGACGCACAAGGTCAGATTGATGTTTGACCTCCTGTTCGATCAATATCTCCTTGATCTGGCAGAGGAAAACGGGACTTCGGACGTGTTCAAGGAATTTTTGGACGGCATGACCGGCACGTACCGTGCGTCCACCCCTCATGTGGCGATCGTCCGGGACTTTGTCGCCGGCATGACCGATGATTATTTCCTCAACCAATGCCACAAAAGGCTCATCCCGCATTTCGAGAGCATCCGATACAAGTAGCCGGTGCTCATTCAAAAACAGCCTCTTTAGGATGAGCGCTGTCGGCCATCACGAGCTACTTTGATTCGTCCTGGATTGGGCGACCTCAGTCCCTTGTCGGCCGCGTCAAACTATGAGAAATCGTTCAAATACGTTTACGACTGACCCGGACAAAAGTATTGACAAAGCCCCTGCCGGCAGGTAAGGAATAGGCCCGTTTGCAGATCGGTGAGCCGTGCTGAACGTGCTGAAATTATTCATCTCTCAAGACTTCACCATCTAAAGCCACACAACCCGTATCGAGGAGGCCAGGTCCTATGGTCGAGAATGGAGCGCTTAAAGAAGGGGATACCCTCTTAAGGCTCGATGACGTCTACATGTATTTCGGGGGTGTTGCCGCCCTTTCAGGCGTAAGCCTCGACGTGAAAAAGGGAGAGATCCATTCCATCATCGGACCCAATGGTGCAGGAAAGACGGTGATGATGAACTGCATCAACGGCCTCTACCGGCCGCAGCGTGGAACCATACATTACAAGGGAGAACCGATCAACCACCTCAAACCTTACCAACGTGCCGGCCTGGGCATTTCGAGAACGTTTCAGAAGATCGAGCTCTTCGGCGGGATGACGGTTCTGGACAACATCCGCCTGGGGAGGCACATCCACCTCAAGAGCGGGATCATGAGCGGCGCCGTTTACGTGGGCAAAACGAAGAGGGAAGAACTGGAGGCGCGGCAGATTCATCGAAGAGGAGATCATCGATCTTCTGGAGATTGAAAGCATCCGGGACAAGACGGTTCATATGCTCCCGTACGGGCTGCAAAAACGCGTGGAGCTGGGCAGAGCCTTGGCACTCAACCCGGAGATCCTCCTGCTGGATGAGCCGCTGGCAGGGCTCAATCTCGAAGAAGTTGAAGATATGGCCCGCTTTATCCTGGACATCAATGAGGAGGATCGCTGGCGGGTGACCTGTATCCTTGTGGAGCACGACATGGGGGTGGTCATGGATATCTCCAATCGTGTGTTTGTCCTGAATTTTGGAAACCAGATCACGGACGGACCTCCGGCAGAGGTCCAGAAGAACCCGGAGGTCGTCAAGGCCTACCTGGGCGAAGAGGACCTTTACTCCACAAGGAGGTAGGCGGAAGTATGGCGGATTCCGGGATCGAGATTACCAAGGACCTCACCATTCCCAAGCTTTTCCTGAGACAATGCAGGAAATACGGCCGCGACAAGGTGGCCATGCGCGAAAAGGAGTTCGGGATCTGGCGTCCCTTCACCTGGCAGGATTATTACGAAAACGTGAAATACCTCTGCCTCGGTATGGTCGATTTGGGGCTCAAGAAGGGTGACAAGGTGGCCATGATCGGGGACAACCGCCCCGAAGGACTTTGGGCGGAAATGGCGGCCATGTGCGGCGGGGGCGTCGGCGTGTGGCTGTTTCAGGACTGCATGATGGATGAGGTCCGGTACATCATCGACCATTCGGACACCATCCTTTTTCCTGGGGGAGACCCAGGAAGAGGTCGACAAGGCCTTGTCCATCAAGGACCAGTGCCCGAAGCTGAAGTGGATCGTCTGGGATGATCCCAAGGGAATGAGGAGCTACCACGAGGATTTTCTCATCAGCATAAAAAAGCTCCAGGAACGGGGAAAGTCACTTGACGAAAGGGACCCCGGTCTTTTCGAGCGGCTGATCGAGAAAGGCCACGGAGACGACATCTGCCTGCTCTTCTACACCTCCGGCACCACGGCCCTCCCGAAAGGCGCCCTGCTGAGCCACTGGAACATGCTGACCATGGGAAAAAATCTCATGGCCGTGGATCCCTGCTACGACACGGACGATTTCGTCTCCTATCTTCCCTTTGCCTGGATCGGCGAACAGATGATGTCCATCTCTTGCGGGCTCCAGATGGGGTACACCCTCAATTTCCCGGAAGAGCCGGACACGGCCCAGCAAAACATCCGCGAAATCGGCCCCCACGTCATGTTCGCGCCGCCGAGGCTCTACGAAGGCATGACCCGGAGCGTCCAGGTCAAATACATCGATGCCACCTTGATCAAGCGAAAGATCTACGAGTTTGCCACAAAAATTGGTTACAAGGTGGCCGATCTCAGGTTCGAGAAAAGACCGATCCCTTTTTATTGGAAGCTCCTCAACTGGGTCGCTTACGCGACCATGCAGAAGAAGCTCAAGGACCACCTGGGCATGTCCCGATTGAGGCACTGCTACACGGGCGGCGCTGCCATGGGGCCGGATCACTTCCGGTTTTTCCACGCGCTCGGGGTCAACCTGAAACAGATCTACGGCCAGACCGAGATTGCGGGGATCTCCGTCGTCCATAGAGACGGAGACGTGAAGTTTGACACGGTGGGGCGGCCGATTCCGGAGACGGAGGTGAAGATCAGCGAAGACGGAGAGATCCTCACCAGGAGTCCATCGGTGTTCCAGGGCTATTACAAGAACGAGGAGGCGACCGCAAAGACCCTTGTGGATGGGTGGCTCTGCTCGGGAGACAAAGGGTTCATGGATGAGGACGGCCACCTGGTGGTCTTCGATCGTTCAAAGGATGTCATGACCCTCCGTGACGGAAGACCTTTCTCCCCTCAGTATCTCGAGACCCGGTTGAAATTCAGCCCGTTCATCCAGGAAGTGTGGGTCATCGGGGACAAGCGGCAATATATGACGGCGGTGATGTGCATCGACTACAAGGTGGTGGGGAAGTGGGCGGACGAAAAAAAGCTCAACTACACGAGCTACCATGAGCTCTCCCAGAAGCCGGAAGTCTACGAGTTGGTGCGAAAACAAATCGAAGAGGCGAACAAGGACCTGCCCGACGTGGCGCGGATCGAGAGGTTCGTCAACCTTTACAAGGTCTTTGACGCCGATGACGAGGAGCTGACGAGAACAAGCAAGCTGCGCCGTGCCTTCGTGGAAAACCGGTACAAAGACATTGTCCAGGGGCTCTATTCCGATGCGGACACGGTCCACATGGATACAACCATCACCTACGAAGACGGGAGAGAGCAGCGGATCAAGACCGATCTTGGAATTCAAAAGGTGAACGTTTAGGGGGGAGAGGCCATGGAGCTTTTTTTGATGACGCTGACCACGGGCATTTTGGTGGGTGGGATCTATGCCCTCGTGGCGCTCGGATGGGTCCTGATTTACAAGTGCTCCGGCGTGCTCAATCTGGCCATGGGGGAGCTCACCATCATCGGGGCCTATGTGGCGCTGACCTTCTACCAGTGGGGGGTTCCTTTCATTCTCTCCGTGGTGCTGACGCTTCTGATCGGCATCGTCCTCGGTGTTCTCACGGAGCGCATCTTTCTGGACAAGCTCATCGGAGAGCCCATTCTGGCCGTCATCATGGTAACGGTGGGCCTCTCTTTCTTTTTCAAGGGATTCGTGGAGTTTATCTGGGGGACGGACACCCGCGTTTACGATCCTCCCATTTTTGCCATCAAGCCCATCAGCATCGGATTCCTAAAATTATCCCCGTTTACCTCTGGTCCTTCGTGCTGGCCATCGTCCTGCTCGTGGTTTTTGTCTGCTTTTTCAAGTACACCCGCTGGGGTCTCTCCATGCAGGCTACGGCCGATGACGAGACCGCTGCCCTGTCACTCGGCGTCAGTGCGCGGTTCGTGTACGCGGCGGCCTGGGCCATCGCCTTCATGAGCGCAGGGGTCGGGGGGGCTCTGCTCGGGAACATCAACGGGATCAATGTTTCCGTCGGTTATCTCGGCCTCCTTGTCCTTGCCGGCGGTGGTGTTGGGGGGGCTGAACTCCGTGCCGGGCGCCATTGTGGGCGGGATCATCATCGGCGTGCTGCAGAACCTCTCCGGCACCTATCTCGACCAGTATCTTCCCGGGCGGCGTGAAGGAAATCGTTCCGTTCGCCTTCATGGCTGTTTTCCTTCTTTTAAGCCTTACGGTCTGTGGGGCTGGGAACGGATTGAACGGGTTTAATAGAGCCTTATTTTTTGACTTTTCTGTAATTTGAAGGGAATTTGAAAAGAGAACCGCAGAATATCGAATGCACAATGTCCAATGTAGAAGTGAAAACTTCCAGGAACCGACTTCGTGATTCGATATTCCTTGTCCGATATTCGTAATTGGAATGGCAATTTGATTGCGGCCTCCGGCCACCTTGGGGAAAGTCGGAGTGGATCTTCAGCAGTCCGGCTGCTGCTTTCAGGATTTATCACGAGGGGGTTGTCGCATGTCCAACGTGTGGTTGCCTTGCGGGGATTACCACCAGAATTACGCACAGGATCAGGGATGGTGGCAGACCAACGGTTCATCAAGGGGAAGATGATCCTGCTCCTGGCCATCATTTTCATAGGGATCCCGCTTTTCACCGAGGAGTACTGGGTCAGCATTGCGACGATGGTCGGGTACACCGCCATGGGGGCGCTGGGGGTGCAGCTGCTGATCGGCTACGCGGGCCTGATCACCCTGGGCCATGCGGCCTTCATCGCCGTGGGGGCCTACACGTCCACCCTTCTGGTCCTGCAGTTTCCCTGGCCCGAGCTGCTGAAGACATGGGGTCTTGCCTACCCCATCAGCATCGTCGTCGCGGGCCTGGTCGGAGGTGTTTGGAGCGTGCTCTTTGGGCTTCCTTCGGCCAAGGTGAAAGGCTTCTACCTCATCTTGACCACCATGGCCGCGCAATTCATCACCGTCGATTTCATCCTGACCCAATACGTGAGCCAGATCGGCGGGCGCGGTCAGGCCTTCTCCCTCCCTCCCGGCACGATCAAGATTGGACCGTGGATCATCGACACCGAGGTCAAGATCTACTACCTGATGGTCGTGCTCCTGGTCCTGATGATCATTGTTCTGGCAAACCTTTTGCGGTCAAGAGTCGGACGGGCGTGGGTCGCCATCCGGGACAACGACATTGCCGCCGAGGCGCTCGGCATCAACATCGTCCGCTACAAGCTTTTTGCCTTTTTCGTGGCCGGATTCATGGCCGGTGTGGCAGGGCGCCTTCTGGGTCAGCAACACGGCGGCCCTGAGTCCCGAGCACTTCCCATGGTTCTGGTCTCTCTGGCTGGTCGGGGTCATCCTCATCGGGGGCGTCGGCTCCATCCACGGGGCCATCTTCGGCTCGATTTTCATGGTGGTGATCATGGAGCTGCTCCAGATGGCGGTGATCCCTCTGTCCGAGTATTATCCGAAGCTCCTTATGGATTTTGCCTACATCAAGGACATGGCCTTTGGTCTGGCTATCTGCGCGTTCCTGATCTATGAGCCCAACGGTCTGGCCTACCGATGGTGGCAGATCAAGAATTACTTCAACCTCTGGCCTTTTTCCTATTAGCCGCCAACCAACCACCACGCGAGGCGTTGGATGCGTGTGGATTCCGGCGGAGGGTTCTTTTTCTCAAACCTGAAGGGCGAGAAAGGAGGTGAAACCTGGTCCCGGGGGGCCCGTTGACGGATGGAAATGGTAATTCTACCTGATGGCAATCAAGGAAGGGGGATAGGTGGATGAAAACGAGCAAATTGAAGAAGTTTTTGGTTTTTTGTATCGCGGCGACCTTTGTTTTTGGGCTCGTAACCGTGGCATCGGCGGCCGAAATCAAGATCGGCGGCATCATGGACACTACGGGGGCCACTTCGGACGTGGGCAAGGACTATGCGATCGGCATGGACGAGGCCTTCAAGTACTTCAACGAAACGGGTGGCGTGAACGGGAAGCAGATCAAGTACACCTGGTTTGACTACGGGTATCGCATTCCCGAGGCCATCACCAAGTATAAGCTTCTGAAAAGGCTCGGCGTCGTGGCCATCATGGGATGGGGCACCGGAGATACGGAGGCCCTCTCGCCCACGGTCAACAAGGACGAGATCCCATATGTCTCCGCGTCCTACTCCGCCCACCTGACCGACCCGGCCAAGACCCCTTACAACCTCTTTTTCTCCTCGGACTACTCCACCAACGCAAGGGCATGCCTGACGGCCTGGTTCGACAAGAAATGGCCGGGAAAAGCCGATTACGGGAAACGGAAACCACGGTTTGCCTGCGTCTACATGTTCGCATCCCCTTATTGCAGCGCCCCCATCAAGGCGGTGAAGGACCAGGCCGCACTGCTGGGGTTTGACGTGGGCCCCGACTCAGGACGTGTCCCTGTTTGCGCTGGACGCCAAGAGCCAGATCATGGCCCTGAAGGAATTCAAGCCGGACGTCTTGTGGCACGGCAACACAACCATGTCGGTTTCGGCCTCCATGCGGGATGCCTTTGCCCTCGGATTGGGTGCGGACTGGATCATCAACAACTGGGGGTTTGACGAAAATCTCCCGAGGTTGGCCGGAGAGGCCTGCAGAAGGCGCCATGGGTGCACACCACCTTGTGCCTTTTACGGACAGCCTTACAAGAACATGGAGACCGTGGTCGCCACCGCCAAGAAATACAATCCAGGCGTGCCTCAGGACAAACGGCTCATCCGCACCGTTCAGGCCTGGGGGGACGCGTTGATTCTAAGGGAATCCTTGATCCGTGCCGACAAGGCGGGGGATCTCACGGGCGCCGGCATCATGAGGAAGGGCTTTCGAGACCCTCAGGAATTTCGATATCGGTCTGGGTGCTTCGCCCATCACCTTTACGGCAACCGACCACCGGCCCACCACCGGCTGCCTGGTCCAGGAGTGGAAGAAGGGCAAGTTCCAGGAGGTGGCCCGGGTGGATTTCAAGACCGACAAGCGCTTCTCCGCAAAGTGGGACAAGGAGTGGCTTGGTTGGTAGTGGTGAGATCAGCTCAGCCACGTCATAGGCGTGGTGGCCCGTTCGTTTGATACGCCAGCCGGAGGTTAGGTGTTGGATACCGCAGAGGCGATTCTCAAAATCAAGAACATCGAAGTCAAGTACCATGAGGTCATTCTGGTCCTGAAAGGGGTCTCCATCGATGTGCCCCGTGGAGGGATTGTTGCGCTCCTCGGGGCCAACGGCGCTGGTAAGAGCACGACGCTCAAGGCCGTGTCCGGCCTGCTGGGCACGGAGGACGGCGAAGTGATCGGATGGGGCCATTGAATACGAAGGGCGGCCCATTCACCATGAAAGGGCCGCGCTCATCGCCAAAATGGGGATCGTTCAGGTCATCGAAGGCCGACGCGTCTTCGAGCACCTCACCGTGGAGGAGAACCTGAAGGTGGGTGCCCACCTGAGGAAGACCCGTACGGTGAAGGAGAGCCTGGAGATGGTCTATCACTACTTTCCCCGCCTCAGGGTCAAGAGAAACGAGATTGCCGGCTTTGTCAGCGGCGGGGAGCAGCAGATGACGGTGGTCGGCCGGGCCTTGATGACCGAGCCGAAACTGGTGCTCCTGGATGAGCCGTCCATGGGGTTGGCGCCGATGTTGATCCACGAGATTTTCAACATCATCACCCAATTGAACAAGGAACAGCAGATCTCGATCCTCCTTGTGGAGCAGAACGCCAAGCTGGCGCTCAACGTGGCGCCTTACGCCTATGTCATGGAGACGGGCAGAATCGTCATGGACGACACCGCTGAGACGCTGAGTCAGAACGAGGACATCAAGGACTTCTATCTTGGCTTGACCGACAAGGGAGGCAGGAAGAGCTTTAGAGACGTGAAACACTATAAGCGCAGAAAACGTTGGCTGAGCTGAGCATGACCTTTTTTGATTCCAGAACCTGGATCGGGTGTGCGGAAAGTGTGTCCGGTCCCAAATCCCAGCGAAGGAGGATTACATGAACAGAAGAGTGGTTTGGGCAACCATGTTGTCCATTTGTATTGCGTTGGTGATGGTTTCCTGTGCCGGAATGCAGAACACCAAACCCACTGAGGCCAATTTCAAGGCCCCGGTGATCAAGCTGGAATCGTTTGAAGTGCCCCAGTACGACGGTTGGTGGTATTACGCAAAGACCGTGGCACCGACAAAGGGTACGGCCGGCAACAACGGTGCGCCGCTTCCCTTGAGCTTCCTTTTCAGCGTGCAGAACCCGAACCCCTACCCGGTGCTCCTGGAGGGAGTCAAGTTTACGGTGGCCTTTGACAAGGAATTTGAGTTGGTCACGGTCAACAACGCCGACAGCAACTGGATACCGGCCAATCACACCGATCAGGTGAGGATGAACACCATGATCACTGCCGTAACCGGCCGTGATGACCCTGTTGGTGGTCTCAGGCTACAAATTGAAAGAAAAGGGATGGGGCCCATGGGACGCCCTGGAGCGATGGTGGAAAGGCGTTCCGGAGTATACTGTCCCCGTGACCATCAAGGAAGGTGCCTTCATGTTCAAGGCGGACGGAATGGTCAAGGTCCTGCCTTTTGAAACGACATTTCCCTAGTGCCAACCCGGGTCAGGCCCGACCGGGCCTGACCGCATACCTATTGTGAGGGAAGCTATGGGACTCTATGACTTCACATTCTATGATGTGATCAGGCGAAACGTAAGCTGCTTCAAGGACCAGCCGGCCTGGTTCGAGTCAGATGACGCGCGCACGCTGACTTTCGAAACGTTCAAGGCCCAGGTGGATCGATTGGCCTGCGGCCTTCAAAGAGCAGGCATTCGGAAGGGCGATCGCATCGGCGTCTTGGGAAAGAACAGCATCGAGTTCTTTCTTCTCTACGGTGCTTCGGCCGCACTCGGTGCCATTATGCTGCCCATCAATTGGCGGCTTTCGGCCGAAGAAGTGAAGTTCAACCTCAATGATTGCACGCCGCGCCTTGTGTTTGCGGACAGGGAATTCCAGGAAACGGTATCAAACATCAAGGGTCAACTCTCCTCCGTGGAGGGCTATTTCAACCTGAATCGTGAAGGAGGGGTTTTTTCAGCCTTTGATGGTTTGATGAGCAACGGGGAACGCTTTGACCCAGTGGATGTCTCGACCGACGATGGCTTCGTGATCATCCACACGGCGGCGGTGGCGGGAAGACCCAGGGGCGCGCTGCTCAGCCACGGAAATGTCCTTTGCGCCGACATGCACTTTGACTACCTTTGCGGACTCTCGGCCCGGGATGTTCATCTCAACCTGCTCCCGCTTTTTCACGTGGGCGGACTTTTCATGGCCACAGCAAGCTTTCACGCCGGTGCGCTGAACGTAAACGTGAGCAAATTTGACGCCGCCGAAGGCGGTCAAGCTCATTGAGAGCAGGAAGGTTTCTTTCATGTTCGACTTCGCGCCTATTCTGGCATCTATCCTCGATGAGGCCCAGAAGACCGGCGCGGATATTCGATCCCTCAGGGCCGTGCCCGGGCTCGAAGGGCCTGAAACCATCGAGCGTTACCAGAAGGCGACCGGGGGCACGTTTTACTGCATGTACGGGCAGACCGAAACCTCATGCGTTGCCACCTTTGGACGCTACAACGATAAACCCGGCTCCGCGGGAAAGGTCTTGCCGCTTGCGGAAGTGCGGTTGGTGGATGACTATGATCGACCTGTTCCGGCGGGGAAGGTAGGGTGAGATCACGATGAAGGGCCCAATGGTTTTCAAGGGATACTGGAATCTCCCCGATGACAACGCCTACACCTTCAGGGAAGGCTGGCACCACACGGGCGACCTGGGACGGTTCGACGAAGAGGGGTTTCTCTGGTACGCCGGTCGAAAGGCAGAAAAGGAGCTGATCAAACCGGGCGGTGAAAACGTTTATCCCGCCGAGGTGGAAAAGGTGATCCTTGAGAATCCTTCGGTTGAAAAGACGGTGGTGTTCGGGGTCCCCGATCCCAAATGGAAGGAAGGCATCAAAGCGGTTTGCCAGTTGAAGCCGGGCGCAAATTTGACGGGTCAGCAGCTCATCGACTTTGTGGGGCAACGCATCGCGCGATACAAGAAACCGCAGTACGTGGAATTCGTCGGCAGCCTGCCGCTGCGTGAAGACGGAACGGTGGATCGAGCCAAGGTGAAGGAGCTCTATGGCGGGAATCAATAGGGAGGCCGTTGGCGTGAACGATTTTCCAAGCCCCGCTTCCGGCGGGGCTTGTTGTTTTTCAAGACGGGCGGCTTATGATTTCAGATGAAACCCTTTATCATGTATCATGAGCCACCCTGGAGGGCCGACTTCCACGCCGGCCGCTGGAGCGATGCCGGAAGGAATATCTGAAGCCATTATCATGAGACACCGGGAACTGGGTGAGTCGGACCTGGTGGTCAGTTTTTTCACGCCCGCCAAGGGGGTTATGAGGGGTGTTGCCAAAGGGGCGCGCCGAAGCAAGGTGCGCTTTGTCAACTGCCTGGACCATTTCTGCCTGGTCAATCTGGAGCTCAACACAAGAGGGAAAGGGGATCTGTGTTTTATAGAGTCGGGCAGGCTCATTGAGCCATTTCCGAAAATGAGACGGAACTTTTCGGCGGTAACGGTTGCAAGCTATGCGGTTGAGCTCGCGGAAATGCTTTTTCCCATGGGGGTCGTGGCAACCGAGATGTTTGATCTTCTGCGCACGATCTTTCGTCTCCTCGAGGAGGAGGGAGACCCTCGCCGGGTGCGAATCTTCCTGGAGGCCAGGGCCATGGCGCTTGGCGGGTACGGCGTCGATTTCAGCCGGTGTTGCCGATGCGGACGTTCTTATGCCGGACAGGGCCGGGCCGTATTTATTAAGCACAAAGGGGGGATCGCATGTCTGGCCTGCGAAAAATCGTGCACACAATCCCCCGGGCTCTCCCCACCCAGCGTCAGCGCATGGTGTCGCTTCCAGGCCTGCCACAGCGCGGCAAGCGACCATCTTTCGATTGCAGATCCTGAAATTACGGAACTAAGGCCCGCCCTGACACTTCACATGGACTATTGCCTCGGAAAGAAGATGAAAAGCACGCCGTTTCTGGACTGAATCGCAACCCTTCTTCGTCGTCAATTCGAACGACGGTCAGTCTTTCAGGTACTTCTCGAATACATAATCGTTGTCCGCACCGAGCTCGGCCTTGATCCATTTGACCCGCATGGGCGTTTTGGACATTTTGCCGGCCACCGGTAGGGTCAATACACCGAAATTGGGCTCCTTCACGTCCACGAAGGTGTTGCGTTTTTTCCAGTGCTCCACCTTGAGAACATCCTCGGGCATCAACATTTTGGTAGTGACCGGCAGCCCTCCGCCCCGCCATTTGGACCCGGCGGACCTGACGCTGTATTTCGAAAATTTTTGGAAGATTTCATCGTAAGTAAAGTCAGCGACGGCTTTTTCAATTTCCTCGTTGAGCCCCCTCACCTTCTCAACATTGTCGGTGATTCGATCCACGAGAAACCGCCACTCTTCCTCCATGTTCCATTTGCCCAGGATCTTGAGGGCGGCCCTGAAGTCCTGGTCGCGGAAGCAGGCGATGGCCACGTAGCCGTCTTTGCATTTGAAAAAGCCATACGGACAGAGGCCGTAATCGAGGGTTCCGTATCGGGGCCGGGGCCGCTTCCAGAGATGGCCGATGGTCGGTGGAAAACCCACACAGGATGCGTAGGCATCGGCCGTGGCCACGTCGATCATTTGGCCGCGACCATTGAGTCGTTTGAAAAAGAGGGCGGCCAGGGTGCCGGCTGCGGCTTCCACCGCGACCGCATAACCCGCCGCATAGAACCCGGCCCTGGTGGGCCAGTTCTGCGGCTCCGGCGTTTCGGGCAGGTCGCCCAGAATCGCCGCCAGGCCCGATTCGGCCTGGCTGGTCAGGTCGGACCAGGGGATGCGGCCGTATGTTTTCGCCCGGGATCCTGAGTGCCCGTAGGGCGTCAAGGCCACGTAGATCAGCCCCGGATTGATTTCGCGTAGCTGCCGGTAACCCAAACCGATGGCGTCCAGCTCGCCGGGGGCGTAAGTCTCAATGATCACGTGGGCCTTTGAAGCAAGCCTGCGAAGTTTTTCCCGATCCGCCGGTTCCGTGAAATCGAGCGTGATATGACGCTTGTTTCGGGATTCCAATAAGTAGGAGAGTCCCATTCCGTTTCTATGGACGCCAAAGGGGGTGACGACACGGGCCGGATCGCCTTCCGGCGGTTCCACCTTGATCACTTCGGCGCCTGCCTCCGCAAGGAGTCCGGCTGCGGTGAGTCCAGCATAGTTTGCATAGCTGAGATCTAGAACCAGGGTGTCGTCCAGGGCCTCGGGCTTGCCTTCCGGCGACATCATGCCGGATAACAACTTGCCCCATTGGGCGATGCGCTCGGATGTCCCGACCTTCCGTACGTGCCGCGAGTAAATCTTTTCCTTATCCGCCATCTGTGTCTTCCTGATAATTGAAGATAGGGTCGTTCGCGATGTCGTAGTAGACCGGCGGCCGCTGACCGACCCGATAGTCCCAGTATCCGACCACCCGCGATTCCTCAAGCTCCCGGATCCGCTTCTCCGAAAGTCCCAGGAGGGTCTTGAAAACGTAGCGGTTGTGATAGCCGAGCGGCCGGGTGAGCCACTTGATCCGAGAGGGGGTCTCACTGAGGCGCACGGTGGTGCGCTCCATCTTGAGCTTCCCGTACATGGGGTCGTCGTACACGACCACATTTCCCCTTTGCTGGCGCCAACCATCCTCCGCAATCTGCAAATCGTCCCGGACGGGTGCGGCCGGGAAGGCATGGGTTTGGGCCAATGCCATGATACGATCCACCCCCTGACCGGAGACCCATTTGGCCGTCTCCAGGCGAATCGCTTCCGCATTGTCCCGCCGAAGGCGGTCCAGCGCCCGGGCGAATCGTGGATCGCTCGCCAGCTCCGGCCGGTCCATGGCCCGGCAGAGCCCATCAAACTGGAGGTCGGAACCGATGGCCAGGGCCACAAAGACGCCTTCAGCCGTCTTGAAGATGCCGGAAGGCGACATGGTGGGATCCTGACTCCCTGTCCGGCCCATCTCTTCTCCCGCGGCCCGCAGGTAGGAGAAATGGGGGAGTGCCCGCATCAGGATTTCGGCCTGACAGATGTCCATGTACTGGCCTTGCCCGGTCCTCTCTCGGTAGTTTAGACCAATGAGGATCATCATGGCCGCAAAAAGACCGGGGCAGAAATCGCCGTAAAAGTCAGGCACCTTGAAATACTTCTCTGTCTCCGGGTAGCCGGTGGCGCTGAGCATGCCGCTGGCGCCCTGGGCCAGGAGGTCCCATCCGGGAAAAAAGCGGAAAGGGCCATACTGTCCGAAGGTGCTGCAGCTGGCGTAGATGATTTTAGGGTTTTTTTCGCTCAGGGTGCTGTACCCGATCCCCCAGGCCTCGACCGTCCCGGGAGAGAAGTTTTCGATGACCACATCGCACATCTCGGCCAGGCGGAGGATCAGGTCCCGGCCTTTGGGCTCCTTGACGTCGATGGCCACGAAGTACTTGCTGTGGTTGATGAAGTGCCACAAGGGGTTTGAGTGCTTCCAGTACTTGCCCCAGTAGGTGGAGGAACGCCAGTAGTCCCCGGTGTAGGGCAGCTCCACCTTGATCACCTCGGCCCCGTACTGGGCAAGCACCCGTGCGGCGGTGGGCCCGAAAATCATGTGGGAGAGATCCAGCACACGAAGTCCCTTAAGGGCCTCGGGCTTGCCCTCCTGTTTCCCAGGGTCGAACAGATTTTCCACAAAAGCGAAATAATCGTCATTCATGCCTTCGCTCCTAACCCCCGATATACGCCTTTTTGACCATCTCGCTTTGGAGGAGCTCCCCGGCAGGTCCTTCGAGGACCATGTGGCCGTCCTGCACCACGTAGCCGCGGCTCGCGATCTCAAGGGCGGCCTGGGCGTTCTGCTCCGAGAGGAGCACCGTGATGCCGATTTGGGGAAAGGTCTGGATGGTCTCGTAGATCAGCGCCATGATGACCGGGCTCAGACCCAAAGAAGGTTCGTCAATCAGCAACAACTTGGGCCGCGACATGAGGCCCCTGGCGATGACCAGCATCTGCTGCTCACCGCCGCTCATGAGGCTGGCCCGTTGGTCTGCGCGTTCTCCCAGGATGGGAAAAAGCTCAGCAGCCTTATGGATCATCTCCCGGCGCCCTCCCCAGGCCTGCCGCTGACAGGCGCCCATCAGCAGGTTTTCTCGCACCGAGAGGTAGGGGAAGATCTTTCGCCCCTCGGGGATGTGGGAGATTCCCGCCGCAACGATCCGGTGAGGTGCAAGCTGATCGACCCGGGAGCCTTCAAAGGCGATTTCCCCGTTTGAGGGCTGGAGCAGCCCGGAGATGGTATTGAGAAGCGTGGTCTTCCCGGCGCCGTTTGAACCCACGAGGGCCACGATCTCGCCCTTACCCACCTCCAAGTCCAGGTTGTGAAGAACCGGAATCACGCCATAGGAAACATTGAGCCGCTTAATGGACAGCATGACGGCCTCCCAGGTATGCCTCGATGACCCGCGCGTCAGCCATGACTTCTTCGGGTGTGCCTTCCATGAGCTTCTGGCCGTATTGAAGCACGACGATGCGCTGTGCGGCGGCCATGATGACCTTCATGACGTGCTCGATCCACAGAATGGTGATGCCGAACTGGTCCTGGGCACTCCAGATCATGTCGAGGGCCCGGGAGGCCTCGCCCGGGTTGAGCCCTGCCATGGCCTCGTCGAGCAGCAGCAGCCGGGGCGTGGTAGCGAGGGCCCTGGCCAATTCCAGCATGCGAAGCTCGTAGAGGTTCAGGTCTTTCGCCAGGGTGTCCCGTTTGGAGAAAAGACCGGCGAACTCGAGGTAGTAGGAAGCCTCGAACGCGGCATCGGACAAGCTCATGTTGGGCCGGTGTTTTCCGTTCAGCACGCTGACGGTGACGGAGGCGAGCGCCGTCATCGCATAAAAGGGCTGGGGAATCTGATAGGTCCGGCAGATGCCCATGTGGCAGACCCGGTTGGAAGGGAGGCCGCTGATTTCCCTTCCCAGAAAGCGGATGGAACCGGTGTCGGGCTTGAGCGCCCCTGAGATGAGGTTCATGACCGTGGTCTTCCCGGCGCCGTTTGGGCCGATGAGACCAACGATCTCCCCTTTCCGGACCGTGAAAGCCACATCATCCACCGCGGCCAGCCCGCCGAACGATTTATGCAGTCCCTCGATTTCAAGCACGGTTCAGTTTCTCCTCACCTTGAGCTGCGGGAAATAGTCCCGGTGGTGCCGTCTGTGGTAGAGGCCGAAGAGGCCCTCCCCCCGCGGCAGTAGCACGATGGCCGCGATGAGGGCCAGCGGGAAGAGCACGTAGTTGATGGGACCGAAGGCCCGCAGCGAGTCCTCAAGAATACTGACGAAGTAGGCCCCCCAGACGGCGCCGTAGGTGAACGCTCTTCCGCCGATCAGGATGATGATCAGCACCTTGAGCATGTAGTCGAGGGGCAGGTAGGTGACCCCCGCGAAGGTGCGGAAGGTGTGTACGATGAACCAGCCCACGATGCCGATCAGGATCGACGGAAAGACGTAGTAAAATACCTTGTTCCGGTTGACGTTGACGCCCATCATCTTGGCCACGTCTTCGTTTTCGTTGATGGCGGCCAAGGTGACGCCGTAGCGCGAATGGCCGATCTTGTCAGCCACCAGGAGATAGATGAGCATCAGGATGAGGGACAGGTAGTAATAGGACACATAGTTCCATGTGACCCGGCCAAGATCCAGGAGTGGGCTCATTCCGACAAGCCCCACCTCACCCCGGAAGATGTCCCCGTAAATGAACGTGAGATCCAGAAAGGCCAGCGGCAGGATCAGCGTGATCAAAGAGAAGTAGAGCCCACGGGCGATCCACGTGATGGGGCTGAGGGCGAGCGCCACCGCCGTGCAGGTGACGATGGTGGCAAAAAGGGTCAAGAAGGGGTTCCATCCCAGGTGGAGGTTCAACAGGGCAGCGGTGTAGCCTCCGATACCGAGGTAGAGCTGCGGCCCAAAGTTGACACGAGCCGTCCCGATGAGCTGAAGCCCGAGGGGAATAGTGATGGCAGCCAGGAGGTTTGCCGTGGTGAACATGGTCAGCAGGGCCGGATACTTGAAGACGAATAGCGGCAGGACCGCCAGCAGGGCTACCCCAATGGCCGGGTTTCGCCAGTAGCGGGGCTCGATGGTATACTCGTATTTGAGATCCTTCCAGCGGAAGATGACGCGTTCCCGTTTGAGCTCGAAGGTCACCATATGGTTTCTCCGGGATAGAGTCCACCGCGCTTGAAGATCATGACCAGCAATGTGATGACCAGGGCGGCGAACCCCATGAAGCGCGAGACATAGAGAAAGCTGACGCTGGCGTGGATGAAGCCGATCATGTAGGAGGCCGTGATGCTGCCTTTGAGACTGCCCAGACCCCCCAGGATGGAAACCAGCATGGCCGTCATCAACAGGGGCGCGCCCATGAAGGGATCGACGCTCCAAAAGGGTGCGATCATCAACACGCAGATGGTCGGCGGTATGACGGACAAGGTCATGGCCAGGTAGTACATCTTGTCAACGTCTGCGCCCATCAAACGGGAGGCTTGAATGTCCTGACTCATGGCCCGGATAATCAGGCCGACCCTGGTTTTCAGAAACATGAAGGCGAAAAGGATCGTCACCAGAATGCCGGTCAATGCGGCAAAGAGCATCTGATAGGAAATCCGGACTTTTCCCAACTTGAAGGTGCCGTCGATGATGGTGGTGGGGATGGCGACCCCTGCCGTGACCGGGTAGAGGTAATTGGACAGGTGAGTCGCTGCAAGAAACACGAGCATCGACAGGGTTAACAAGATTTCTTCCTGCTCCAGGTAACGCTGGAAGATGCCCCGATAAAAGACCAGCAAGGCCACGACGATTTGAAGGACAAGCATGAGTCCCACCGACGGCAACAGTCCCAGATGGAAACCGTCCATGAAGGCCCAGGTCCCGTAAGCCGCCAGCACGAACGTGACGCCGTAGCCCAGGTGAAAGATCCGCAGGACGCCGCAGATCAGTGAAAAGCCAAGCGAAATCAGGAGGTAGATGGATCCCCAGATAAAGGTGTACACCAGGATGGATTGAAGCTTGTACATGAGCATGGCGAAGTGCTCCTCCCGCTTCGGTTCGAGGGGAGGGCGAAGGGGCATTGTGCCCCTTGGCCCCGCGGCCGGAAATCGACCCGCTTTATTTCGGCGGCTATTTCCTCAGTTGTGCCGGTGACATGTACTTGCTGGTTGCATATTCGGGCGGAAAGATCACCTTCATGGCCCCTTGGTCGCCTTCCTTTTGCCACTGGACCACGGGGGTGATGTACTTGGGATAGGGCAGGTTGTAGTGAAGCTTCGGGTCCCAGCCGATGGTCCCAAGGACCGCCACCTCCTCCACCGTTTCGAGCTGCTTGATCAGTTTGTTGATGTCCTTGACCCCGCCCGCGTTTTCAGCGGCCTTTTTGAAACCATAGAGGGTGTCATAGGTCGTGTGGGATCCGAAGATGGGGCCCATCTTGTATTTGTTCATGAGGTTGTCCATGAAGGGAATGGTCTTGGGGCTGATGGCAACCTTGGTCATGGAAGAGCCCACCATGACGCCGAGGCACTTCCCTTCAGTCACCTTCCAGGCCGGCGGCATGCCGGCAAGCCCGCCCCAGATGAAAACGGGCACGTCCCGGGCGCTTGACTGCTCCCACTGCTTGATGAAGGCGCCCTCGTCGATGTAGCCGACCGTGCAGTCGATCACGTCGGCGCCGACCGCGGCGATTTCTTCAAAGACCGAGGTGAACATCTTCTGATCGGTCGAAAGAATCGTCTCATAGACCACCTGGAGACCCTGTTGTTTGTAAACCTCGGCCAGCGGAGGGGAGACACCTTCGAGACCCTTGCGAAGCGGCTTGGTCCACTCCATGTCCTCATAGATCAGGGCCACTTTCTTGGCTCCGGCCAGGTCTTTGAAAACTTGAGCGTTGAGCACGCCCCAGATTTTCAGATAGTTGGTGGACACGGAATAGTAGGTCTGGAAACCGAATTTATACTTTTCGTAGTTGTCTCTCACGTGATGCCAGATTACATCGCCGGAACCGATGGTGGAGAAGAGGACGTGGGGATACTCCTTGAAGAGCTCGGCCCCGATCTCCATGCCGGCCACGGCCATTTCAACCTTCTCGGCGATGATCACGGCCGTCACCTTGTCGGTCATGACCAGTTTCTTGTAGAGCTCCACGGCCTTGGGGATCTCCCCCTTGGTGTCCTCGATGATGAGCTCAACCGTATGGCCCGCGATACCTCCGGCCGCGTTCATCTCGTCTACCGCCATCTGGGCCGCGGCCTTGGAGCTCAGACACGGGGCAGACGAGAGGTTGCCCATAAATCCAATTTTGATGGGAGCCTTGTCTTGCGCCAGGGCCCCTGAGGCCAGGGATGCTAAAAATAAACCCATGAGCATGACCGACCGAAACGCCTTCCAGCTTTTCATAAGACCCTCCTCTGCTTAAGTGATTTTTCCCTAATGGCTTTTACCTTTCGCTTCCGTGCCACGTTTCGTTGCCTTGGATGGGATACCATTGTTGTTGCACGGAATCAAGTGAAGGATTGATTTCTGTCCGCTGCCCTCTCCAGCCAGATCCTTTGCGGCCGCCTGGAACCTGTGGTCGGCATACCTCAGAGAGACCAGCCCCTTCAAAACACGGAGTGCAATTTCTTCAACAAGAGGCACAGCAAGGCGGCAGATGGGACTGTGAATGATGAGGTGTTGGAGAAACTGGACAGGATCAAGGTCTATCCGGTCGAGGTCAATTCAGATGAGGATCTGGCCAAGGAGATCGCAAGGGTGGCCAATCTCGCCATGGCCCTGGGGTATCGGCTGGAGGATGAGAAACGGGTGTTGACAAAGGAGGAGGCTTACGAGCGGGTGGGGCACAGCGACTTGCTATTCAGCGAGCTGTTTACTAAATATCCCAAGAGACTCTTAGAAAACTGGCCGAGGACCCCAGCTGCCTAATCTGGAGCACGGATTGCAAGCCAATCTGGACACTGGCACCCCCTTCCCTCCAACCGAAGGGCCGGAAATCATCTCCTGAGGTTTGGCCAGAATGACCCTTCTGGGGATATCCATTTCATATACAGGAATCATCGGTTTCCATTTTATTGGGTCTTTATAGCTATACCCAACCCCAAGTTGCCCAGATTTTTGTGGGAAATGGATAATCCGAGCGGCTGACCCTAGGCTCGATAGTGGTTGGCGGAACCCGCCTGCACTTGGGTTGGGTGGAAGGCGTTCTCAAAAAGAGGATGCTGCCTGTGAGCATATTCAGATTTCTATTGACATTTAAAATAAACAGTATTCCAATGCCTTAGTTAGTAAGTATTCGCATGCCCCACCTCTTTGTGAGGGTGGACGATGAAAAAGCACCTCAAGATTCCCCACCTTTACCCCTGACGGGAGGATAGTCATCCTGCCAGGGGGTTCTGAAGCATTATGACTCGAAAGCTAAACCAGTCGTAAGACGTGGACGGAAACATGAGTCTGGATGGATGTTGTTCATCCATTTGGTGCATTTACGGTGTGCTACGGGCTTTTCCGGCACATCGGGAAAAGAGGGATGAGTTGTAAGGCGTAACATTGCCGAAGTCCAGAGGGGCGGGGTTTGAGCTCTGTTATCTACCATGAAGGTTTAACATGCGAAGCCACCTAATAGGTGCACTAAGTCGTCCTGATCCTATCAATTTCGCCTATCGGGAGCGAGAAGAGGGCCGCATGGGGGGAGACAATTTACCTCTAAAAAATCTCCCTGTACGCGATCCCTTCAGAACAGGGGGTTAAAAATGAGAAAAGTAATGGCAATGATTTTGACGACCGTTATTTTTTGTATTTTTCCTCTTTCTGCGCGTGCTGCAGATGATCTCAGTGATTGGGAAATTGTAAAGAAAACAGGTACTCCTGAAATGAATGTTTCAGGAACAACCGTAACTTTCTCAGCAAACGGATCTAGCGGAACGGAACACGGGTTCATAAGAAAAACGATCCCAGGAACAATAGGGGTGCTGGGCGAAATCACCGTATCAACAATTAAAGGGGATGATGCATCCTGTGGTTTTTCTAAGATATTGGGAAAGCTCCCCTCCGGCAACTATGTCCAAGCATTGGTTGATCTAACGGAATTAGCGGGTGACAAGACTGTAAGGTATCGAATAAGAGTGCTGGATGGAAACAACGATGTAGTGAGGGTTATGGCTTATGGCTACCTTGGAAACACCAAAAATGGTTGGTCGATTGGAAAGAGCGTCCTTGTGGGACTGGCGCTATTGGGAGATGACATCTATTTTTACACACCGGGGAACGGCGCCTTTACTAAGATCCAACCACTGCAGGCGATGGGCTCCATAGACGCGCCTACTAGTATCTTTGTGTGGGCAGGAAATGGTCCCAATAGCATTGGTGCAACCGTGGAAAATGTCGTGACATTTTAGCCAACAACCTAGGGGCCAGGAAGGGATTCGCAATGTACCAATGATGGCCGACACATATGGCTCTCGGATCGGATATGTTCATTTCCCGATAATATTCTGAGGAGATCTAAGGGGTGTGTCCAAGGCGACCCCTTAGTGAGCCATTATCCTTTATATGCCATCTTCCCTTGTGCATGGGGATACCATGAAAGCCAGCGTCCGAAGGCAAATTTTCTATGTGATTACCATAGCAAAGACCCGGATGGTAGCTTAATCCTCTGTGAACATTTTGCAGAAAGAGGAAGCGCCATGCCAGTCTCTGAAGCCGTAAAGATCCTGCTGGAGTACCACAAGACCAACTCAAGAGAGAAAACCCTCAGAACTTACAGAACAATCGTTTCCAAGTTCTCCGAGGAATTCGGGGAGAAAAACCTTGAGTCCCTGACCTTGGAGGAGATCCTGTCCTTCCTTGGGAAAGTAACCAATGGGGCAAAGCAACAGACAAAAACGAATCCGTTATTCCCAAGTCTCCGGTTTTTTCAACTTCATTAGGAACAATCTAACATGTGTTAACTTGATACGAACAACGGCACTCCGGCCGGTTTGAACCCTTTGTTATCCAGACCGAAGACCAGCCGGTTGGCTCTAGCCCTGGATGTCATGCAAGATTTTTCCCCCCAAGCATGGGCACTGGGTGAGATAAATATTCTCGGAAAAGCCACTCCTAGGCGCCAGGCCGCTTAACGCAAGGGTGCTTATCCAATGGGCAAGTTGTCTCAAACCAATGGCGACCCATGGGAGCGGCAGAGGATAGCCGCTGCTCAAGAAACAATGGGAAATTGTGGTGGGCAGAGGACCACATATGGCTGAAGATGCCACATCAGATCCGGAAGTGTTATTGAAGATTGCAAAGACCCGGATGCCCTTTGGGAAATATAAAGGGCGTCTGCTCATAGATCTTCCCGAGCCCTATGTCATATGGTTTGCCAGAAACGGCTTTCCGAAAGGGGAATTGGGCCGGATGCTGAACATTTTGTATGAAGTGAAGCTCAACGGGCTTGAGTATCTTTTCAAGCCCTTGAGAGGACCGGGTGGATAGTCTGAAGGAAAGGGAGAAGGGGATGACCTTCTCGCACGGCCCGCCGATGCGAAGCGCTTATGGTGAAAACGGCAGGCCGGGCAATCGGGCCATTGAGTCCCGGGGTTGTTTGAACCCCTTATCCGATCATCTCCAGGGCGCAGGCCATGGACACCCCGCCGCCGCCGCAGAGGGTGGCAAGCCCCAGGGTCTTGCCCTTTTTCTTCATGGCGTAAAGTAAGGTCGTCATGATGCGGCAGCCGGTTGACCCAACGGGATGGCCCAATCCGATTCCGGAACCGTTGATATTGGTGATCTCTCGTTTCAGGCCCAATTCCTTTTCGCACCCAAGATACTGTGCGGCAAAGGCCTCGTTGACTTCAATGAGCTCGAAGTCTGAAAGGCTGAGTCCCGGATTTCTCTTGAAAAGGTCCTTGACAGCGGGGACAGGGCTTAACCCCATGACCGAAGGGTGACACGCTCCCCTTCCAATGGCCTTGATCCGCGCCAGGGGCTTAAGGGAGAGCTCTTTGGCCTTTTCTGCGGACATGATGATCATGGCGCTCGCACCGTCGTTGATCCCCGAGGAGTTTCCTGCCGTGACTTTACCGATTTTTGGCACGAAGGCCGGCGGGAGCTTGGTCAGATCGTCCATGGTCAGTCCGGGTCTGAAGTGCTCGTCCTTGTCAAAGACGAGGGGTGGCTTTCCTTTCTTCTGCGGGATCTCGATGGGCACGATCTCTTCCTTGAACTCCCCTTGCAGCGTGGCCCGTTCGGTGTTGTTGTGGCTTCTCAAGGCCACCTCATCCATCTCCGCCCTGGAGATATTGAGCAGTTGGGCCACGAATTCGGCCGTGTGACCCATGATGTAAGGCTTTCCCTTGAAAAGATCGAGCGGCATCCCCTCTTTCACAGGTCCTTCTTCGGGATGCGGAAGGAGATGGGACCCGCAGTGAAGGGCATGGATCATGGAATCCACGAAAACCTGGTCCTGCAGCCTGCAGCCCCAGCGGGCTCCGGGTACCGTGTAAGGTGCGCCGGACATGTGCTCCACGCCGCCTCCCAGGATCACATCGGCCATTCCGGCCTGGATCATGGCCATTCCAGAGATGACCGCCTCCATGCCCGATATACAGACCCGGTTGATGGTGACCGCCGTGACCGATTCCGGGATCCCGGCCATCAGGGCACAGATCCGTGCCACATTCAGCGCGTCCGTAGGCTCGAGGCAGCTCCCAAACCGGACGTCATCGATCAAAACAGGATCGATGCCGGCCCGCTTTACGGCCTCCTTCATGGCCACACTGCCGATCACCGCCGCGTTCAAATCCCTGAGTGTCCCTCCAAAAGCACCGATGGCGGTGCGACAGGCCGATACGATGACCACATCTTTCATGATATCCCTCCAGTCATTTTTGCTTGTCGACGCCCAAACGGCATCTGGGACTGCCGACGGGTTGATGGGCACAAGGCCGGCCCCCCGCCTTCATTGCCCTCAAAAACCTGACCCTGTGGGCCATTTCGGAGGCAATTGATTCTGAATGGACCATTCAGCGGTTTCAGATTCGCGGCATAGACCTCAAGGGGTTTTGCTCGTGCCGATTAATCGGTCTTTGAAGAACACTGGAATGCAGCCGGCCTAAAAGAGCTCGCAGCCGAAATCCCTATTCCGGCCGACTCAAAGCCTTGAGCGCCTTGAGGTTTTCCTCGAAACGCTTCATGTCGGCCTTCAGGTTTTTCTTGTTCGGCTTATCCTTATTGGACCGGATTTTTTTCGTCTGCTTTGCGTTGGACGCCATTTCACTATCTCCTATGTCCAAAATATGAAGAATTACAAAAAATACTATGGGCCGGCTTCGCTGTCAACTTCTTGTTCGTCGTGAGGCGATTGCGCGGGTGAAATCGAGCGCCCATCTCTGATTCTTGTTTGAGGTCAGAACCTTATGAGGACGGCAAGAGGTTGAATGTGCTCGAGATGAAATTCACGCCGTTTCTGAATATCTGTATCCCGTCCCCTTCCTCCGTGCTGAGATTCGATCCTTGCCTTCGGCGCTTTTCCTTTTTATAGGTCCACTCGGGGTGGTTGGTGAAGTGGTTGAAGGCCTCGGGGTGTGGCATGAGGCCGAAAATTCGACCGGTCGGGTCGCAGATCCCGGCGATGTCGGACAGGGACCCATTTGGGTTTGCCGGCCAAACCCCGTCCGCGCCGTTGCCCTCTGGGTCGGTGTACTGCAGCGGTGCCTGGCCGTTTCTGAAGAGCCTTTCAATGTCTTCGGCCGCACCATAGAACTTTCCCTCGCCGTGTCTGACCGGGAGCTCCAGGGATGAAAGACCTCTGGTGAACACGCACGGGGAGTCTGAAACCACTTTGAGGTTGACCCACGTGTTGATGAAATTGCCGGAGTCATTGTAGGTCAACGCTACGCGTCTTTCGCGATAATTGAGGTCAAAGGCGGGGAGGAGGCCGAGGTTGACCAGGGCCTGAAAACCGTTGCATATCCCCAGGATGAGCTTTCCGTCCAGAATGAAACGTTCGATCTGATCACCCAGATGGTGTCTGATTTTGGAGGCTATCAAGACGCCGGCGCCATGGTCATCTCCCCAGCTGAACCCACCGCCCACCACGAAGATATGGTAGTCTTCAAGTCGGATTCGTCCTTTGAACCCATTGATCCCGATAAGCTCGTTAATGTGAACCCGGTGACTTTCCGCCCCGGCGAGCTTGAGGGCGTAATCGGTCTCATAGTCACAGTTCAACCCGTAACCTGTCAGCACCAGCGCCTTGACCGTGTTCATATGAGATCTCCAAAAGGGTGTTTCCAAATATGCTTGAGGGCTGCCAGGTCCTCTCGAATCAACGTTTCACCGCGCAAGCTTTTCACCTCGAAAAGGGGCGACGGCGTCAGGACGCCGATGGCACCTGCCGCGAGCCCGGAAAAACAGGCCTCAAACCGTGCCTTGTTTTCGGGGGCCACCGTCGCGATAAAACGGCCGCACGATTCGGAATAGAAGGCCTGAGACGGTTCCAACGCTTCGCTTCCGGGCAATTGTTCCAGCCCGACCGCCATGCCCAGCTCGCCCGCCATGGCCACCAGGGCCAGGTGAGGGCCAGCCCGCCGCGGGTGACCGCGTGACAGGAGGCCAGCCATCCCTCCTGTATGGCCCGGTGCAGGGCCAGGTAGAGGGGCCAGACCTCCTCGACCCGGACCTTGGGGACGTTGAGCCCCACATGGCCCATCATCTGGTAATATTCGCTCCCGCCGAGTTCGTTTCTGGTCTCACCCAGGACATAGACAAGGTCCCCCGGGAACTTGCGTCCATGGTGACGCACTTGGTAACATCGTCGATTACGACTGCGAGACCGTGAAAAGCAGGGTGGGCAGTCCGGACACCTTGCGTCTTTCACCGAAAGGGCCCTCCAGGTTGCCGTCAATGTACATGCTGTCTTTTCCGGAAAGCAGTGGGATGCCGATAGGCCAGGCAATAGTCCCGCAGTGCCCAGTTGGATCTCACGAGCTGTGCGGCCTTGTATTTGCCGTCGGGGTTTTTGTGCGGGTCATACTGAATTGTGGGCCAGCAGAAGTTGTCCACCCCGCCCAGATGATCCGGGTCCCCGCCCACAGCCAGGACCCTTCGAACCGCCTCGTCAATGGTCGCGGCCGTCATGTGATAGGTGTCGATCTGGGAGTAAAAGGGGTTGAGGGCCTGGGTCACGGCAAGACCACTTCTGGAGTCCGAGGATGGGTCTGACCACCGCCGCATCGCTCGGGACGTCGCGTTGCTCCTTCCCACCAGCGGCTTGATGACGCTTCCGCCCTGGACCTCGTGGTCGTACTGTCTGGCGATCCAGTTGCGGGCACAGAGATTGGGCCGGGCGAGCATGCCTTTGCAGCAGGCCTGCCGTGGTCCGGTGGGCTCGCTCAGGACAGGTTCTGTCAACCCCCGCAGCTCGGGCGGCGTCCATTCCGCATCAAATTCCCACTGGGGGAAATCGGACTCGAGGAGGTCCATTCGGACGTAGGCGCAGGTCTTTCCGTTGTAATCCAGGTGCAGGTATCCGGAATCCGTGATACTCGCCGATGACCGTGCTCTCCACGGCGTGTTTGGTCGGAAAGGGCCATGAACCGATTCAGATGTTCCGGCTTGACGGCGACCGTCATCCTTTCCTGCGATTCGGAGACCCAGATTTCCCATTGATCCAGGCCTTCGTACTTCAGGGGCACCTTGTCCAGGTCAACCCGGCATCCGTTGCTGAAACGAGCAGACTCCCCGATGGAGGAGGAGAGCCCTCCGCCGCCGTTGTCGGTGATGAAGGCAATCAGCCCTTCGTCCCTGAGCCTCCAGCAGAAAGTCGTGCATCTTTTTCTGGGTATAAGGGTCGCCGATCTGGACATGGCCCGCGGGCGTGTGCTCGCTGTAGGTCTCCGAAGCCGCCGTAACCCCGTGGATGCCGTCCTTTCCCACTCTGCCCCCTGCACATGATGATGAGATCTCCGGGGCTGGTGGTTTTTCTCGTGGGATGGCTTGCCTTCTACGCGGGCGGCATAATGCCCATGGCCGTCACGAAAACCAGACATTTGCCCAGATAGCTGTCGTCAAAAAGCAGGCTCCCGTATGGGGTTGGGATGCCGCTTTTGTTGCCGCCGTCCTTCACGCCTTCGATGACCCCGTCCAGCAGGCGGCGCGGGTGAAGGTGGGGGTGAGCTCTCCGTTGTAATCCCGATGGCCCACACAGATAGCCGTACATGCCCAGAATCAGCTTGGAGCCCTTTGCCCGTGCCCATGGGGTCCCGGTAGATGCCGACAATGCCGGTGATGGAACCGCCATAGGCCTCCATGTTGGACGGGCTGTTGTGGGTTTCGCCGGTGATCACGTAATAGTGGTCCTCGTCCAGACGCCCCACCCCGGCGTTGTCCCACAGCACCGACACGACCCAGTCCTTTTCATCGCCTTGATCTTCAGGGTGGGCGCCTCGATACAGGTCTTGAAGAGGTTGTCCACGGTTTCGTCGTGACCGGTTGTCAGGTCGCGGTACCTGAAGAGACCTCTGAAGGTGTTGTGGTTGCAGTGGTCGCTTCGGGCCTGGGAAATGTATTCCAGCTCCACATCCGTGGGAAGATCCAGTCCGACCTTTCCGCCTCTCGCTAAGGACGTCCTCTCTGAGGAAATAACGCCGGATCACCGGAATGTCGCTTTCCTGAAGTGCCAGATTTCGCTCATCGGAGATTTTTTCAATTCCTCATCGCTTCTCGATAGGAAGTTGTACTGACCCGGGGTTCGTGATCCAGAATCACTTTGGGAATGGGAAACCCGATGCCTTCTTCGCGGGTCCCAGGTTCCCCTGGCGAATACACCTTCCATTGCTGGATGATGCCGTTGGCCAGGAGTCTCGCTTGCGATGGTCCGGACCTGTTCCGTCTGAAGGTTGCCCCTGATTTCGTAGAGCTTTGACGTGTAAACGGCCTCCTCGGATCCTGAGACGGTGCCAAGGAGGTCCTCAATGGCCTCGATAGCCGTGCTCCCGGCCGTGTCTCTGACCCCGGGACGCAGTCCGACCCAGATGAGCCAGTCAAAGTCGGTGGCCGTGGGCCGGTAGGAAGACGCTTCAATCACGGGGTTGGTGAAGATCTCCGTTCGGACGCGTTCGAGTTGGGCGGGGGAAAATGATGCGTCAATGGTCAATACTCTTATTAGACGGGCGTCCGCGACCTCGAAGCGGAAGTACTCCTTTGATTTCCTGACGAGCGCCAGTCCCGCAGCGTCCTTCAAGTGTTTTTTGAGGCCTATTTCCAGTCTGGAAGGCATGTTGACACCCTAATGTTTCAGGTTTGGTGGGGATTCAGGGGCACAAGCCTAATGGAATCCCATGGTCGAGTCAATAGAACAGCTCGCCTGACCCAGGGTAAATGTGTTATAATTCTAACGATATGAAATAACATATGGTTTTGTATATTTCCGATTGTTCGTGTTCGTGTGAATCATCGATTTCTGGTGCAGTGTTTCTTCCTGCCGGTCGATTACGATTAAGAGCACCGTCCGGCGAGACGGCCTGAGCAGAGACCAGATAGGGGAGAGAGGGGGGGATGGTGGCGGGGTTGAAATCAGTGGGCTTGGTGAGTATATTGAAAAGTATTTGTGGATGAATTAAGCTTGAAATTGCTAAACGAGAGAGGGCAAACCATCGGATGTGCGGTCCGTGCCCCTGAAAGGTGAGAAAATAATAATGGACGATCAGGACAGCAGCGGGAAGATCCCCAATCAAAAAGAGCTCGAGAAGGAGCTCAGTGAATACCTTTCCAAGAAATACGGAAATCGGGTGAAAGTCATATCGCCCTTTATTTTTCCGAAATCCGAGGAGGCCCCAGGAGACGACGCGCCCCCCGAAGGCGTATCGGGGCGCATGGTCGATTTCGACATGCTGCCCGAGGAGTTGGAGTCCTATCTTTCGGGCTTTGTTGTGAAACAGGACCAGGCCAAGGCCGTTCTGGCAACAAAGGTGTGCACCCATTTCAATCGGATCGCGCATATCCGGCGGTCTCAGGGGGGACGAAAGAAGACCACCGGGGTCGGGATGATCAAGAACAATATCCTGATGATCGGTCCCACTGGCGTGGGGAAAACATACATCATCAAGCTTATTGCCCAGAAACTGGGGGTTCCCTTTGTCAAGGGGGATGCCACCAAGTTCAGCGAGACCGGTTACGTGGGCGGGGACGTGGAAGATCTGGTGCGAGACCTTGTCTACGAGGCCAAGGATGATATCAAGCTGGCCGAAAACGGAATCGTCTATATTGACGAGATTGACAAGATAGCCTCCTCGGGGAATTTTTTTGGCCACGATGTCTCCAGGACCGGTGTACAACGTGCCCTGCTGAAGCCCATGGAGGAGACGGATGTTGATCTGAAGGTCCCCCACGACCCCATATCCCAGATCCAAGCCATCGAGCAGTACCGAAGGACTGGAAAGAAGGAGAAGCGGGTCGTCAACACCAAGAATATTCTGTTTATCATGAGTGGCGCCTTCGGGCCCCTTGCGGAGATCATCAAGAAACGGCTTCAAAGGCAAGGAATCGGTTTTGAAGCAGACGTAAGATCCACAGAGGTCCCGTGGGAGATCCTCAGGGAGGTCACGGCACAGGATCTGATCGAATTCGGGCTGGAATCGGAATTCGTCGGGCGGCTGCCGGTCGTGGTGGTTTTCGACGAATTGACGGTTGAAGATCTGGTGGAGATCCTAAAAAACCCAAACAACCCCATCATCCTCAGCAAACGGATGGATTTCAGGGCTTATGGAATCGATATCCGCTTCGAGGCGGGGGCCTTGCGGAAGATCGCGGAAATTGCCGCAACGGAGAAGACAGGTGCCCGGGCCCTGGTGAGCGTGACCGAGAAGGTATTGGTGACCTTTGAGAAGGCCCTTCCTTCAACGGATATTCGTTTCTTGCTGGTTACGCCGGAGGTGGTTCAAGATCCCCATGGGGAGCTGCAGTTGATCCTGGCCGATCGCAATTCTCCGGAAAGGAAAGCGAGATTCGAGGCAGCAAAGGCCAAAGAACTGGAGGCGCTGAGGGCGTTCGTCGAGGAGCGTGCTGAAGAATTCCGCAGGAAATCGGGCCTCGAGCTCTATGAAAAAAGAGTGACCATTCTTTCCCAGCTCTACCTCAACAACATTTCTGATATGAATACCGCCTTCGATGACTTCAAGGAAATGTACCATCGAATCAAGATGGAGGAAGCTTCACTCCTTGAAAAGCTGGATGTGAGCATCACTTTTTCGGAAGGCGCTATAGATGAGATCATCCGCCAGAGCGTGGAAGACGATAAAGACGGGACGGCTTTGGTGCTGGATCTCGCAAAGAAGCTTGAATATGGGTTGAAGCTCATCAAGGATCGGACGGGAGAGAACACCTTCACGATCCCCGAGGATGCAGTGACCAACATGGAGCAATATATCAACGAGCTGATCAAGCGTTCCTATCGCCATGATTTTGGGAAGAACGTCATCGACGCTGAGGAGTCTGGGGGCTTCACGGCTTAGGTCCTGTCGGGCCCATAGGCCGGAGCGGGGTTTTTAATGATTGGAATATCCAAACTTTATTGCGGCACCGTGGAACCTTCGGACGCGCTCAGGTATGGCCGACGGTCAGCGGCGCTGCCGTCCCATCTGCTTCAGTTTTCAGAAGACAAGAAACCGGTGGTGGTCTGGAATGTGACCAGGGCCTGTAACCTTCGGTGCGTTCATTGTTATGCCCACGCGGTGGAAAGGAGCGAAGAAAGGGAGCTTTCGCACGAGCAGGGTCTGGCGCTGATCGATGATCTGGCTGATTTCGGCGTGCCGGTCGTCCTCTTTTCGGGGGGAGAACCTCTGGTGAGGCCGGATTTGGTGGCGCTCGCCCGCTACGCTGTGGGCAAGGGGATGAGGGCGGTAATATCCACAAATGGCACGCTCATTTCACGTCAAAAGGCCGAGGAGCTTAAAGAGATCGGTCTCTCCTATGTGGGCGTGAGCCTGGACGGCATGGAAGCGGTCAATGATCGCTTCAGGGGAAAACAAGGGGCCTTCCGTGAGGCTTTGGCCGGCATAAAGAACTGCCAGGCGGTCGGCCTTAAAGTGGGGCTGCGTTTTACCATCAACCGCATGAACGCCCAGGAGGTCCCCAAGATTTTCGACCTGCTGGAGCATCTGGAAATCCCAAGGGTGTGCTTTTACCACCTGGTGTATTCGGGGAGAGGCTCCAACCTGGTTGAAGAGGACTTGAACCACGATGAGACGAGAAGGGTCTTAGACTTGATTATGGACAGGACCCGGGATCTCTATGACAGGGGAATGCAGAAGGAGGTTTTGACCGTAGACAACCATGCAGACGGCCCCTATCTCTATCTCAGAATGATGAAGGAGAGAAACCCAAGGGCCCATGAGGTGCTTGAGCTTCTCAAGATGAACGAAGGGAACAGCTCCGGTCGAGGCATTGGGTGCGTCAGTTGGGATGGGTCGGTCCATGCGGACCAGTTCTGGAGGCATCTGAGCTTCGGCAACATCTTGGAGAGGCCCTTCAGTCAAATCTGGACAGATCTCACACATCCGCTGATGGCGGGGCTCAAAGACAAGAAAAGCCATGTCCTGGGAAGATGCGCGAAATGCAGGTGGCTGGATATCTGTGCCGGCAATTTCAGGGTCCGGGCGGAGGCTGCAACTGGTGACGTGTGGGCCCCGGATCCTGCCTGTTACCTCTCTGATGAGGAGATCTCATGAATGGGCCGGGCTCAGCCAAGGCTTGTGGCATGGGAGATCACACGTGGGTGTAACCTCAACTGTGTTCACTGCAGGGCGGCTGCCGAACGGGGGCCTTATCCGGAGGAGCTTGGAACCGACAAGTGCCTGCAAATCCTGGAGGAAATTAGAGAGGTCGGCGAGCCCATCATCATCTTGACGGGTGGTGAGCCGCTTTTGAGGCGGGACGTCTTTGACCTGGCATCACACGGCACTGCGTTGGGGCTGCGCATGGTCATGGCCACGAACGGCACGCTCCTTACGCCTGAGGTTGTGGAAAGCATGAAGACCTCGGGCATCAAGCGGGTCAGCATCTCGCTCGACGGCGCGACCCCTGAACAACACGACCGCTTCAGAAACGTTGGCGGGGCCTTTGAGGGGGCCATGGGCGGGATCTGCCCTCCTGAGGGCTGCCGGGGTGGAATTTCAGATCAACACCACCGTCACGCGCCACAATGTGGACGTGATTGAGGACATTCTCAACCTGGCCGTCGGTCTCGGTGCCGCGGCCCATCACATCTTTCTCCTCGTGCCAACCGGACGGGCCAAGGAAATGGTCGATCAGGAAATTGAAGCGGCGGAGTATGAAAGGCTGCTGCGCTGGTTTTATAGGATGCGCGATCGGACACCGCTTCATTTGAAGGCCACCTGCGCCCCCCACTATTACAGGATCCTGAGGCAGGAGGCCGGACGAAAGGGCGAGGAGGTCAAGTTTGAGACCTATGGCCTTGACGCGGTGACCCGCGGCTGTCTGGGTGGGACCTCATTTTGTTTCATTTCCCACGAAGGGGTCGTACAGCCCTGCGGTTATCTCGACGTCAACTGCGGGGACTTGAGACGCTCCGGTTTCCGAGCTGTTTGGGAGGGTTCCCCAGTCTTCACAAGGCTCCGCTCGCCGTCGGCCTATCAGGGGAAGTGCGGCATCTGCGAGTATCAACGTTTCTGCGGTGGGTGCCGCGCGAGGGCCTATGAGGCAACGGGTGATTTCATGGGAGAGGAGCCCCTTTGCGCCTATCAACCAAAGGCCGTTGTGCGAAGCGGGTGAGGAGTCATCGCCCACTTCCTAGGTGTTTTGGACCTGAAGGTTCGCGCAGGGCCCTTCGAACCACCGGTCATGGAGCCAAACGATGATGGATGAGGCGGACAAGAACATCCTCAATGAGATCCAGTCCGGATTCCCGATCATGTCTAGGCCGTTTCAGGAAATAGGCACTCGCGTTGGTCTGAAGGAAGAAGATGTCATCGAAAGGGTGAAAAGGCTTAAGGGCCGGGGCATCATAAGGAGAATCGGGGCCAACTTTCATTCGAGCAAACTGGATTTCACCAGCACGCTCTGCGCGGCCAAAGTCCCTGAAGCCAAATTGCATCGCTTTGTGAAGGTGGTAAACCGCTATCCCGGGGTGACGCATAACTACCTCAGGAGTCATGCTTACAATGTGTGGTTCACCTTCATCGCAGAGAGCATGGATGAAATTGAAAGGGCGCTGAAGGAGATCGCGGCTGAGACCGGGGTCGATGAAATCAGAAACCTGCCTGCCCTCAGGATGTTCAAGATAAAAGTAGATTTTGAGGTCTAGTCTTCCCCATCCTCCTCGTATCTGGAGAGTAGAAATTCCTTCTTTTCCTCTGTAAGCTTCCCTGCCTCGACCAGTAAATCGGCGATTCCATCCCGGCGCAGGTCCTCAATGGCGATCATGTTCGCAGGCGTCTGAGCGTGGGTGCTGTAGATGGTGTAATCCAGCGACCACTTGGACTTGGGAAGCGTCTTCACCCAGCCATTGATGATGATGAAGTGGTGCGTGAGCGCGAAGTATAAGAGGGCGCCCAGTGCGACAAAAATAAGGCTCTTCTTTGCGTTGCTCATTGAGTGTGGCTCCGGATTGAGGACGGGCATGGCCTGTCATCTCATTCGACCTGCCCACACGAGTTACTTTTCAACCTTCTTCAAGCACATCCCTGTTTGCTTTCGTTTCTTGTATTCCATTTCGGCATGAAAAGGGATAATCTTTAGCCCCTGATCCTCCTTTTTCCCCATGCGGTCGGGAGGACAGGATGCGTCACCGGCTTGCCGCGCGTGTCTCGCCCGTCGGTTTAAGAAACGGCCTTCATCGACCGAACCAAACAGATGTACGGTGGGACGGAGAGGGTGGTTTCGCATGGCCGAAAGTCAAGGAGGCGTCAAACCGATGGGCACACCGAGAACGATCTTGCTGGTAGATGATGAAACCCCGGTGCTTGAATCTGGAAGGGAAATGCTTTCTCATTTCGGATTCACGATTCTTACAGCCGAAAGCGGCGAAACGGCCCTTGAAGTCTTCCGTCTGGAGCAGCATCGAATCTGCATGGTGATTCTGGATATGAACATGCCGGGGATGGATGGACTTCATTGCCTGAGGCAGATGATCGCATTGAACCCGGATGTGAAAGTTGTCGCGACCAGCGGTTATACCTCCGGCAGGGCTGTGGAGGAGATGCTTGACGCCGGAGCTTGCGAGTTCATCGCGAAGCCATTTCGTTTCAGAGATGTGGTGCAAAGGATCAACGAAATCATCGAGTGAAAAAGGGTCTCACCTCGCTTGTCCGACCCAACGCCCCCGCCACGCCCACCTGTTCGCTTCACGAGATCTGACACTCCGCCTCATGTGGCCAATGATCGATGTCGCTGAGAAGATGTTGGCACACAGCCCGTTTCGTTTTTCTTTCAAGTCGGGCTTCGTCTTGATCTGAGTGACATCCGCCGCTCGATTTCACGCGGCTTGTCCGCGCTACCGGAGCCGTTGAACCATTATCTTTCAAATGGTATTTTTATTGCATGTCTGTAAAGTGTTCGGGCATTTCTTTGCCCCACGGTCCGGGCAGGAAGAGAATCTGCGTCATGTTGAGACAAAGCGTTCCCGCTGGTTCTTTTAAGATCAGCCATCACAAAAAAGAGACCCTGGAGGCCTACCTCGGCAGTTGCGTGGGCGTCGCGGTCAGCGACCCACGAGCCGACGTCGGAGGATTGATACATATCCTCCTTCCCGAACCCTCCGGCACGGATGTCCCGTATCAGCCGGCGACTTACGCATCGAGCGGATTCCCCTTGTTCCTGGATGCGCTCAAGAAGTCAGGCGCCAAAAAAGAAGCAATGCGGGCGGTGCTCGCCGGGGGAGCCTTGATCGGAGGTCTATCTGAAATGGACCTTCTCCTGGATATAGGCGGCCGGATCGCTGAGAAGGTTCAGAATATCCTGAAGCGCGAGGGGATCTGTGTTTCGAAGGCAGAGACCGGAGGTTTTTTCGGGCGGAAGCTCATCCTGGACCTCCACTCCTGGGAAAGCCGGATCGAACCACTTTTGGCTCCAGGGACTCAAGGAAATTCGATTTTCAGGAAACCCAGTTCCGAAGAGATTGACGAGGCGATCTGTAAAGTGAAACCCATCCCGCAGATTGCCCTGAAGATCGTCAGGATGATCCAGAAAGATGAGTACCGGCTGGGGGACATATCGTCTGAAATTCGCCAGGACCAGGTGATCAGCGCGAAGGTCATCAACCTCTGCAACACGGCACTGATCGGGTTGAAAAAGAAAGTGGATTCCATCGAGCGGGCGCTCATTGTGCTTGGGGAGAAGAAGCTGCTGCAGTTGGTGATCTCCGCTTCGGTGCAATCCCTGTTCTCCGAGACCCCGATGGGCTACTCTTTGTGCAAAGGGGGAATGTTTCAGCACGCCGTGGGCACAGCCGTGGTGGCACAGGAACTGGCTGCCTTCACAGGCAGATCTCCCATTGACTTGGCCTATACCGCAGGGCTGCTGCACGATATCGGAAAGGTTCCCCTGGATCAATATATGACCACGGACGCCCCGTTTTTCTATCTGGCCTCCAACAAGGCGGAGGCTGAGCTTTCTTTGCTTGAAAGGGAGAGATTCGGGATCAGTCACACCGAAGCCGGCGCCCGAATGGGAGAGCGGTGGAATTTGCCGGACAACCTGCTGGATGTGATTCGACATCACCACTACCCGTCACAATCCACAGTGGACCCCGAGCTGACGAACCTTGTCTACATCGCCGACCTGCTTATGTCCAAATTTCAGGCGGGCAATGAGCTTGAAAAGCTGGATCCCACACAGCTGACTCCTGCCCTGGCGCGATTAGGACTTGCCTGTCAGCACCTTCCCGTCATCGTGGACCGGATACCAAGAAATGTGTTGGGGGCTTAACCCTCTGACAGGGTGTCGGGTTTTTGATTTTTGTAGGGGATGACAACGACAAAGAACAGGTTGAAACTGTCAAAAAAATGGCTCCATTAGGGCCGCAGCCTGGGGACTGCAGCGTTTTTCCAAAGGATCCCGATGGAAAAAGCTGGTACGTATTTTGCTCGGCTGTGTCACGGAGATCGTGAGTCTTGAATTGCGCGGCGTCGGCGCGGGCTTGATTTGGGCGATATCCAATAAAATGTGAGTCGTTCTGCTTTGAAGATCTTCGGGCACTAGGACAGGAGAGATCTAGGTTTTGAATATCGTTGTTGGCATCTCGGATATGAAGGTCAGCAAGGACCCCGACTCGATCTTGATCGCTTATTCACTCGGGTCTTGCATAGGGATCGCCATCTATGATCCCGTCGCGCGTGTGGGCGGCCTGCTCCATTTCATGCTGCCCGAATCGAGCTTGGACGGTGACAAGGCCAAAAGGAATCCGAGTATGTTCGCAGACACCGGAATCCCTTATCTGTTCAATAGCACTTACGACTTGGGTGCGCAGAAAAATCGCATGAGGGTGGTGGTTGTCGGTGGGTCTCAGATTTTGGACCAGCAGGGCTTTTTCAACATCGGGAAAAGAAACCACATGTCTGTGAGGAAGATATTCTGGAAGAATCAGGTGAAGATCGACTATGAAGGTATTGGTGGAAACGGTAATCGAACGATCAAACTGGAAGTGGCCAACGGCGACATGTGGGTGAGGAGCTCAGGCCGGGAATACAGGAAGATCTGAAAAATTATGAACGACATAGACCGAATTATCGAACATATAGATCGTTTGAAACCTATCCCCAAAGTCGCTCACAGAATTATGGACATTGCGGAGGACCCGCTCAGCTCGATGGCAGACCTGGCCGCGGTGATAAAGTATGACCAGGCGATCACCGCCAATATCCTCAAGGTGACAAACTCTCCCTATTTTGGGCTGAGCAGAAAAGTGGACTCCATCCAGCAAGCCATCACCTACCTTGGAATGGATCAGATCCTTGACTTGGTTCTCATCCACGTGAGCGGTGGCAATCTCAAGGGGGGGCAAAAAGGATATGACCTGGACGGTGGCGAGCTTTGGAGATATTCCGTCTCCTCTGCAGTGCTGGCCAGAAAAGTTGCGGCGCTCAAGAAGATAAAGACCAGCCATCTTGTATTCACGGCGTCTTTGTTGAAGGACATCGGCAAAGTGGTTCTCAACAATTATGTCGGCTCGCATCTCGACGAAATCGCGAATCTGGTGTCAAGCGAGAACATAAGCTTCCGGCAGGCCGAAAAAGCAGTCATCGGAATCGATCATGCCGAGTTGGGGAGAATCGTCGCGAGGAAATGGCATTTCAGTGAACGAATGGAGGAGATGATCGGGAATCATCATTTGGACGATCACTGGGATGAGGATGATGTTGAGATGTGCGTGATTTACCTTGCTGATACCCTATGCATGATGATGGGAATCGGTGTCGGCTCAGACGGTCTTGCTTATCGGTTTCATCGAAAAGTGATTGAAAAGCTCGATTTGACGGAAAGAGACCTGCAGATCATCATGGCCTCTTTTGCGGAAAACATGAAGGAAGTCGATGATCTCGTCCGGGAAGCGTAACCAAGGGGCAGCAGCGGTTGTCTTCAACATGGAGGCGGGTTCACACGAACAAGCGAATGGAAGCAGAAGAGACGAGGGGGATGCATGGTTCCGCGAGTGAGAAGGCTTTTCAGGAGAGATCATCTTTTCCTCTCCTCCCGGCATGAATTTCCGCCTGTGACTAGGATCCTGTGCGATTCATTGGCTGTATGTCATTGATTTTTAGTTATTATTTGTCATTTCGCGCGTCTGGCAGAGAGCTTGCATCAGCTTGGAACCAAGAGAGCGCTATCGCATCCATAGGAGGTTCTGAGTGACATGAAAGTCACGGATAACATCTGCAATGTATTTGTTCAAAGCGCCAAGAACCCGAGCGAGAAGCCGAACCCAGGGCAGAGCTTCAACGATTTGCTGGCTCAAGTTGCTCAAGGGAGCGCCGAAGGATCGAGCGATCTGAGACCGGGCACCGGCCTCCCCCCCTTGGGCGGGCTCGATCCGGTCACCCTTTCAGGATCCGTCACACCGCTATCCCAAAGCGGAGGGCCAACGGTGGTTGACGCAGGGCTCATCGATGAGTTGGAGACAATCCTGGGGGCATTCGACCGTTACCGAATGAAGCTCGGTGACGTTTCGGTTCCTGTGGAGGACCTGGCTGACCTCATCGGACACTTTGAAGATCGGATGGGGCGTCTTCAGGCGTTGAACGCTGCCGCCACAACCCCCGAAGGGTTGAAGGAAATCACTTCAAGCCTGATGATCACCATCGCCACGGAGATTGAGAAATACAAGCGGGGCGACTATGTCTGAGCTGCCGGCCTCAGGATGACCTCGACAGAGGTTCCGGAAGGGGGGGTCTCGCACCTGATCAGTGCCCCCTGTGAAAGGAGGTGACGGAAGGAAAGGTAGGCACCCAGTTGGCTGGATCGGATGAGGGGGGCCTCGGTCCCTTCGACGGCGCACTGCAAAGCCCCTCTGAAGGGCTCCGATAGGGCGCCCGATTCGAAATGGAACCGGAGAGACTGCCCCGATTCCACCAAGGACGTCTCCAATTGAAGTTTCTGAAGCTCGGTCCTTTCCATCTCTTCGATCACCGCCTGCATGAGCCACGCAAGACCGAGCGCAGGATTGGTGCGCGGGCCACGCATGACGGCGAGATCAGGTGCCAACCGCAGGTCTACCTCCACCTTGTGCTTGAAGTAGAGATCCGCCTTGAGAAACGCGATCTGCTGCTGGATGAATGCGTTCAAATGAAAAAAGCCCGAAGTGAGCTCATTCAGATCCATGCCCTCGGTTGTGACCCGGATGAGCCTGGTCATCCTTTCGAATTCCTCTTCCATGCGCTGCAGACGGACTTGAAGCCGGTCCATGGTTTCAGAGCCATCGTCCACGCGTTTCAGTAAGAGGTGGCCGATCAAGTCCATCTCTATCCCCAAGGCGTGCAGGGGTCCGTTGAGGTTGTGGATGAACCCCCTGACCAACTTTCCGACCAAGACGTGCTGGAAAAGCGACTCCAGATCGCCTAAAGGAACGCGAACAAAATCCATTTAGCCTCCCGGACCGGTCCTTTCCATGCGAATCCTCTCTCTTTGCCTGCTGAACACCGCTTTGATGATGGATTCCCTGGATTCCTCGTCAATTTCAAAGATCCGGGCTGAGACGCGGAATGTTTTTTGACCCTGTCCAGGTTCCTGATGCACTTCGTCGACTCTCACGACCCTTGCGGTGAGCTCGATTCTGTATTGGAGCGCGGAAGGTATGATCAGATCCACCTTGAGAAGTTGACCCCTTGACAAATGAACCTTGCAGTTAAACATGAACCCCGAACCGCTGATCTCGGTTATCTCGCTCACGCCACTCATGCCCGTTTTGTCACGGGAGGTGATCTCATCGATGATGAAGTCAAGTTTGTTGTTGATGAACTGCAGACATCGGAGAAGCGGTTCATCCAGTGATCCTGGCCCGATTTGCTCGACCAGCTCTTCAAGGGGGCCGATGGAACGGCCTCCACGAAGGGGGGCTCCTGCCATGCCCGACTTAACGCGCTCTTCCTCAGCACGGTCCAGTATGTTGAATCGGGCAAAGAGCTTGACCTTTGCCCTGGCATATTCCCGCCTGTTGGGACCGTTCATGTCCGCTCCTCTGAGATTGATTCACTGAGGCCCTCTGAATCGTTACAACATCTCAGGTGGAAAATCAACCGTGTTGTGAGAACAAGCGCAGCGGTGGCCTCTCCCGACATGAAGAAGGCGTGATAACAAGAGAGCCGGGATCTATTGAAGCGATTCGCCCATGAAAATGGGCAGTGCGGCATCCACCACTTCGGGGTCGAACTGGGTCCCGCGGTTTTGCCTGAGCTCGTTCACGCACGATTCAAAAGGCAGGGCGTTCCTGTATGCCCGGTTGGAGTTCATGGCATCGAAGGCGTCTGCGACGGCAAGGATTCTGGCCAGGTGGGGGATATGGTTACCGCCGATTCCATCAGGATAACCCCTTCCATCCCATCTTTCGTGATGATTCCGTATGATGGCGAGTTCCTCTTTATCGAGTCCGAGAGGGGTGACGATATTGACACCGATCATGGGGTGGGTCTTAATCCGCTCGAATTCTTCATCCGTCAGTTTTCCAGGCTTCTTGAGAATATGGTCGTCAATCCCAATTTTTCCGATATCGTGCAGGGGTCCGCTGGCTTCAAGCCTTCGAAGTTGTTCCTGGGAGCAACCCATCTTTCTTGCGATTTTCAAGGCAAGCTGAGTGACCCGTTCGGAGTGCTGCTGTGTGTAGAGGTCCTTGGCCTCGATGGCGCTGACGAGGGCCCCGAGGGTGGCAAACAGGTTTTCCTTCAAATGGTCATAAAGTGCGATGTTTTCCACACTGAGCGCGGCTTTTTCGGCAAGAAAGCTTATAAGGAACTCATCATCGGCGGTGAAGGGAACCTTTGCCTGCTCACGCGCAACCAGCAAGACACCGAATGGATGGCGCCTGATTTTCACAGGAACCGACATGAGGCCTTCTTTCCTGATCACACGATCGACAAAGATCGACCCGTCATCGAGAAGCCCAAAGCAATTTTCCAGGAACCGATCTTCAATGGCATATCCCTCTCCCGGGTGGGGAACGAGGATCGCTTTGGCCCCGGCTTTGACCCCGTTGAGACCATACTGCGTGAGGACTAACATGGAGAGGAGGTCTTGTTCGTAGATCAGAAAGCATGCACGCTCGGCACAGCAGGCGTTCGCGGCCTTTTTTACGATGAATTCGAACAGTGCCTCGGATCGGTTCATTTGAGAAAGGGACTCAATAATATCGTAGAGCAGAGATTTTTCTCTTATTTTCTTTTCGAGCTGCGCGTTCAGCCGTTCCACCTCACGCTTCGTTTCCAACTCTTTTTCCAGAATCCAGTTTTTTCTGACCAGGTTGTGGAGTCGACGGATCCTTTGGATCGATACCCCTACGTCTTGAAGACGGAACGGTTTGACCAAGAAGTCAGAGGCGCCATAGCGCGTAGCATGGATAACCGCTTCCATGGAGGGGTATCCCGTCATCACCACCACACTCGTGGGGCTTCCCATTTGGCTCAGTCTTTCGAGCAGTTCCATCCCACCCATTTCAGGCATCATCAGGTCCATGAACACGAAGTCGAACTGGGTGTGTCGAATGGCTTCAATGGCGCGTTGGCCGTTTTCGGCCGTTTGGATCCTGCATACGCCAAGGTGGTGAAGATAACCCTTCAGTGTCTCTCGAATAGCGGTTTCATCATCCACAACGAGGACAGACAACGGGCTGAGGTCCGTGTCGTCTTCTATTTCAATTTGTTTAACAAGCGCAGTTTGCAAAGCTCGAATTCCTCTTCACTGATGAGCCCGCGGGTTTTCAGTTCGCCGATGCGTTCGAGATCTTCGATGAGACCGCTTACCCTTTTCGATTCATTTTGGAGCAGGTGATAGGGGATCACGTCATTTCCAATCAACGTTTTCCTTTCGCTTTCGGATAAGGGGTTCTCGTTCGGCGTCTCGGGAAATCGTTCCTCTATCCCCATAATTCCCTTGATGAGGCTGATCTGCCGGCGTGCCTCTTGTAGTTCTTCAAAAAGCCGCTGGTTCTCGCGGCTCAGCTGCACTCTTTCGAGGGCGTTTTTGACTACATTTTTAAGTTGCTCCAGCTTGAACGGCTTCGTGATGTAGTCGTAGGCGCCTTCACGGACGGCATCAATGGCTGTTTCCAGGGAAGCGAATCCGGTGATGAGAATCACAATCGTGTCGGGATCGCTTTTTCGAACCTGCTTGAGCACATCGAGACCGCTCGCTCCAGGCATGATGATGTCCGAGAGGACCACGTCAAAATGACGTTTCTTGCATATTTCGACAGCCTCCGATCCGTCTGCGCAGGTCGTGACGTCATGTGATTCCGCAAAAAGGGTCTTCAAAACGGAAAGAAGATTGGTGTCGTCATCGACGATCAGAAGGCTAAATTCCATGAAGCCCCTTGTCAAATGCTCCGAACGAACGAAACGCCGTCAATCAGGGCGCCCACCCCGGTCAGGCGTTTCTGTTGAAAATGACGCCGATCACGCGGCGATCTGCTGTCGCGGGGGTTCCTTTTCCCTGGATCTGGAGGCAATGGCTTCCCAAGCCTCTTTCAGGTCCGCCATGATCCGGATAGCACTTTCAAAGGCGTTGAGGTCCCTTCGGATATCTCCTTCCAGAAGGCTTGTCAAGAGGTAGTCATATATGGCATCCAGGTTGAGGGCAATCTTCTGTCCTTTCTCGAGATTGAGCGCTCCCTTCAGCTCGCTGATGATGTCGAGCACCTTCTGCAATGCGCGTGCCTTTTCCTCGAACGCATTGGACTCATAATGGCCTTTTGCCTGTTTCAGAAATCGGATGGCGTTTTCATAACACATGAGGACCAGATCAAGCTTTCCGGCTGTCTCCACATCCGTTCTCCGGTACTGGGCCAGCATTCGTCCATAAGTCATCGGTGATTTCCTCCATTGTCAGCGCTTTGATATTTTGCGCCCATCCACGGCCATATTGCTTTATCGATTGGTTCAGGTTCGTGTCAGTCCTTGCCGGCGCCTTCTAACCGTTGGCCGTTTATCCCCATGCCGCATAAAGCGCGTTGATCTGGCCGCTGAGCCATTGGCTTTGGCTTTGGATCATGGAAAGGGCCTTTTCCATGGCAACGAATCGGTTGACCATCATTTCCATTTTCCGGTCGAGGCGGTCTTCCGTCTCCTGGATCCTTGTTTGGAAATGATCAATGCTGTCTTTCAGGGAGTCCTGTTTGAAGCTCACATATCCTTCATAAGGGTCCGTGATACCGAACAGAACGCGAGAGAAGAGCTCTCCTGTGCCGAGTGTCAACCTGACGTTTCCAACCTCTCCGGAGGCCATACCCGTGTACTTGAGAATCAGCCCACCGACGTTGGTTTCTCCTTCATTACCTGTGAGGATTTGCCCGACGCCGGTCGCCGCTTCTCCGTTAATGGTCCCTGCCACATCCAGGCCGTCATCCACTATGGTGGGGGTGGACTGGCTGTTGGTCCAAAGGCCTGCGTCCGTACTTTCGGATACCGTGAAGCTTCGGCCGCTGCCGTAGAAGTCGTGGGTCAAGACCAGGTGATCACCGACATCATTGGTGGCCGTGACATTTATGGCGTAACGGCCTTGCTCTGCAATCGAGATCGTCCCGAAGTCGAGGTCGTGGGCCTGGGAGAGGTCTAAATTGAGGGCCAACTGGCTGTCGCCCGTCCTTTTGTCCAAAATGGATATGCGTCCTGAAGGGTCGATGGATGCCGTGACCCCATTTCCAAACGCCGACTCGATGGCGGAAAGGAGCCCCTGGACCGTATCGGTCGATACTTCCGAAATGGAGTAGGTGCCTAAGATTTCGACTCCGGCTCGGGATGTTCCCGTAAAGGAAATCACGTCGCCATCTTGAAGACCCGCAGAGACCCCTCCGGCGTCGAATATGGCGTCCCAGGTCGTGGCGGAAGTGATGGCTTGGGTCTGACCACTGTCTGTGAAAAGCTGTTCCGAACCGGCCAGCGCCTGAGTGTAAACCTTATCCAGCTCCGTGTTAATGGCATTGAGGATATCTGGGAGGGCCATGGTGCTTGACAGCTCGACCGAGGCGGTTCTTCCCTCGGATGTGATGGTCAGGACTTCGTCGTAACCCAGCGTGGCCAATACCGCCGCGTCGCTGGTGGTCGTGCTTTTGGTGGCGGCCTGAGTGATGTTGACGGCATAGTCGCCGGCCTTTGTCGCACGTTGGTGTGAGAGATATTCCAACGTGGCTTTGGACGTCGTTCCGGTTGCCGCGAAGAGGTCTCTGACGTCGTTGAAATGGGTTTGGAGATGGCGTCGCAGCGTGTCGGCGTCAACGGTGAGCTGTCCTTTGTCATCGAGGTTGACGCCCACCATTCCGGGGATGGCATACTCTGATGCCACGCCCCAAACGGACTGGATCAATGTGGTGGAGAGGTCCGATTTGACAGAGGAAAGGGTGCCGTCTCCGAATAGGATCCCTCCCGCCTTTTCCTTTTCTTCGTCGTAGGTCTGGTGGCCGGAGATAAAGGAGACAACGGCGTTGTATGCGTCGACAAAGGTGCTGACCTTTTTTATGATCGCGTCAGTGTCTCGATTGATGTTCAGCGCAATGGTCGTGTCTGAAGCCGCTGCGAGGAGATTCAAGGTGATGCCTGGCAGCACGTCGGTGATGGTGTTGTCCTCGCTCGTAATGTTCACGCCGTCTATGAGAATGGATGCATCCTGGCCCCGGATGAGCTCCCGCTTTCTGACCACATCCAGGGTGCTGAAGTCCCCCCAGGTCAGGGTGCCGGTTCCCACCTCAGAGGTGAGCGTCACTGCGAGTTGACTTGCCCCCGTTTCCAGGCTTTCCACCAGGATTTTTCCGTCAGAGGTCACGTGGGTCGAGACTTCATTGCCTTGGGTTTCAAAAGCCGTTTCGATGGCATCAAGAAGGTCCTGAACCGTGGAAGCGGCAACGATGTCAAAGTTGCTGTTCACGGCATTGCCGGCGTGGTCAATGCCTGAGATGGTGATGTGGTCCCCCGTCGCGTGGGAAAAATAGCCGTCTATGGCCGTCAGCAGCGTCGAGGCGGTGATCTTGGCGCCGCCTTCGGTCATGGTGATTGCGGAAGTGGTCCCCATGACATCCGAAACGCCCTTCTGGAGAATTCCCAGGGTCTCGAGGATGTTTTGGCCGTCGCTTACGTCCTGAGTGCCTTCAATCTGAAGCCGGTACGATGTGGTAGCGCCAGTGGTGCTTTCGGTGACGGAAGCCGTGACCCCGGAGATGCCGGCTGCGTTGATTTTGTTCTTGATGTCCTCGAGGGAGTCGGCGGCCAGGTCCACTGAGACGCTCTGGCCATCGATGACGATGTCGCTTGACTGCACTGTCGAAAGGCCGAGAAGGGTCTTGATGGCTTCGGTGGGGCTGGTGAAACCATCTGACTGTGCCCCGCCGGTGATTCCGTGTTTCAAGGAAACGTCTTTGTTTTTCCATCCGAACCGCTCGACAAGCGGCGATCCCGACCCGTTTTGAAGACTGATCCCCTCTGCGCCGGTCTCGTCATTGGTGAGGATAAGCCTGTGGTCATTGGGGCCATAGCTCACGATGCCAGCCGTCACACCGGTCGGCGTGGATCCTGCATTTGCATTGTTGATGCGGTCCCGGACGCTCGTAAGGGTGTCGGTTTCGTCAATCAGGATGGCTTTGCCGTTGATAAGGATGTCCCCGGCATAAGAGGCTCCCAATGCCTCAGAACGACTTTGAAAGGAGGAAGAGGACAGTTTCTGCGCCGTGGCCAGCGATTGGATCTTGATGTTATAGGATCCCTGCGCAGCCGAGGAGGATGTTGAGACGGAAAGCAGGTCACTGCCCTTCAAGGTGGCGCTGTCCGTAGACAGTCTGGATGAAAACACGAGGAAGTCATCGGCGTCCTTCAGGTCTTCTGCCGCGGACTTGAGGGAGAGAAGCGTGGAGTTGAACGACTGCCACTCGGAGAGCTTTGACTCGTATTCCGTTTTTCTGGCCTCCATGAGGTCCACGGGCCGATGTTCGATGCTGATGAGTTGATCGATCATGGAACGCCAGTCAAAGCCGCTTGACAGGCCGCTTATGAGATTGGTGCTCAGGCCCATATCCTGATCCTTTCACTTGGGAGATAAACCGTGCCTTTTCTACCTACGGACATCGGAAGACGCCCTTGCGAACTTGAGCGCTTTCCTGCCCTGACGGCGCCTGCTTGAGGTGTGATATGTGCCTTGGTAAATGCCGTTTTTTGTCTTTCCAGTCACTGCTCGAGCCTGTGTCGTCCAGAACGCGTTAAATTCCCTGTACAGACCACGGGGTGTGACGGACGATCCCGGCATGACTTGGAGATACGAGATTTTTTGATGAGAAATGGGGCCCCGAGAATGGTGCCTGAGTGGGAAAGCAGAGCGGGATGCGCCACCGGCCCGCTTATTCCTTCCAGCCGTGGGCGCCGATCAGATCCACGAAACGGCAGCCCCCGAGGTTCTCCTTGGTGAAGCTCCCTTCTTTTCTGAAAACCCTCACCAATTCCTGGCTGAAGCGGGTTCCAACAGGAATCACCAGCCGTCCGCCGTCTGCAAGTTGATTCAGGAGAGGCTGTGGGAGCTCGGGGGCTCCGGCCGTCACCAAAATGGCGTCAAAAGGCTCAAATTCCTTCCAACCCAAGGTCCCGTCGAAGGCCTTGAACATCACATTGGTGCAACCGAGGCCTTCCAGTGTGTTTCTGGCCCGGAGTATCAGCGGCTTGATCCGCTCGACGGTGTAGACCCTATCGGAGAGGTCAGCGAGTATGGCGGTCTGATAACCACTTCCGGTGCCTATCTCAAGTACCTTCTCCGTGCCTTTCAGCAGCAGGGCCTCCGTCATGAGTGCCACGATATAAGGTTGGGATATGGTCTGGCCATGTCCGATCGGAAGGGGATGGTCGTTATAGGCCTCGCCGAGAAGAGCCTCTTCGACGAAGAGGTGTCTGGGTACCTTGGACATGACATGGAGGACTCCCTGATCTCTGATCCCACGGGAAACAAGTTGGTTCTTGACCATCCTTTCCCGGGCCAGTCGATAGTCATTTCTGATTTCCTCACGTTCGGCCATATCCGTACCTTTGACACACCTGAAAAACGGCGGGTTTCGCTCTTGCGCGATCGACCCCGCTGCCGGCAGGACTCGATCCGCAACCCTCTGAATCATGTAACAATCTTACTCAACATATACATCAGACGTCCAAAAAAATAAACTCCTGATCTTACCGATCGTTCAGAAGGGCTTGCGTGAGGGGCAAGGTGTCGAGGTTGGCGGCCACTTGACATGGTTCCTGGCCAGTGGTAGTTAGCAACACTTCAAGGCACTTCAGATGTCATCACGGTGAGATCAATTTCGCCGGATGCGCCGCGGAACGAGGTTTCGGGATGAATTTCCAGGAGTTGATCCTTTCGCTTCAAACATACTGGGCTGGAGAAGGGTGTCTTCTTCAGCAGCCTTACGATCTGGAAGTGGGAGCCGGTACGTTCAACCCGGCGACCCTGCTTCGGGTATTGGGCCCCGAGCCGTGGGCCGCTGCCTACGTCGAACCGTCTCGAAGGCCCACGGACGGACGATACGGGGAGAACCCCAACCGGCTGGGGCATTATTACCAGTATCAGGCTATCCTCAAACCCTCCCCCATTGGGATCCAGGACACCTATCTCGGGAGCCTGAAGGCCCTCGGCATAGACCCCCTGGATCATGACATCCGATTCGTCGAGGATGACTGGGAATCTCCAACGTTGGGCGCCTCCGGTTTAGGGTGGGAGGTATGGCTTGACGGAATGGAGATTACGCAGTTTACGTACTTTCAGCAGGCCGGAAGCATAAGGCTCGATCCTGTCTCCGTAGAGATCACTTATGGGTTGGAGCGGATCGCCATGTACCTCCAGGAAAAGGAAAACGTTTACGATATCCTGTGGAACGATCTGATCACATATGGAGACGTCCACAAAAAAGGGGAATGGGAATTTTCGGTCTATCACTTTGAGCTGGCCGACGTGGATATGCTCTTGAAAACATTTGACATGTATGAAAAGGAATCCCAAAGACTGAGCGAAGTGAAGCTGGCCCTGCCGGCATATGATTACTGCCTCAAATGCTCGCACACCTTTAACATCTTGGACGCAAGGGGTGCCATCAGCACCACAGAGCGGACAAAATATATCGAGCGAATCAGGAATCTGGCCCGAAATGTCTCCAAGACCTATTTGGCTCAAAGGGAGGAAATGGGATATCCTCTGATGAGCAAGCAATGGAACAGGCGCTGACTCAAATGGCGCTCTCACTGCGGTGCTGAGACCTATCGAGCGCACGGCCCGGAAGGCTGGATCCCCAAGAATCGAAGAAATGGACTTCGGATAAGGATGACATCAGATCTGCTTATAGAAATCGGGACCGAGGAAATCCCTTCCGGGTATCTGGGGAAGGCTCTGAGGGATTTCGCGATGATGATGGAGAAGGCGCTCAACGAGAATCGGATCTCACTGGGAAGTCCTTTCGTGACCCAGGGAACGCCCAGGCGAATGGTGCTCGCAGGTCGCGACATCGCGGACCGGCAGGAAGACACGGTTCAGGAGGTCATGGGCCCACCCAGACACGTTGCGTTTGACCGGGAGGGGCGCCCCACCATGGCGGCGGAGGGTTTCGCCAAGAAGCTGGGCGTGGAGGTGGGCGAGCTGGCCTCCATTCAGACCCCAAAGGGCGAATATCTCTATCTGAGGCGGCAAATTCGCGGGAGATCTGCACCGGAAATTCTGGCGGAGGTCATTCCGAAAATCATCACCGATCTCCCGTGGCCCAAGTCCATGCGCTGGGGAAGCGTGGGGTTTTCTTTTGTGCGTCCTATTCACTGGATATTGGCGATACTCGGCGGGCGCACCATCCCCTTCGAGGTTGCGGGCCTCTGGTCGGGGAACCGCACAAGGGGCCACCGTTTCCTGGCCCCTGACCCCTTCGAGGTGGGAGGGATCGAGGATTATGTCGAAGGGCTCAAGAGGCGGTTCGTGGTGGGGGACCCCTCGGAAAGGGAGACCATGATCAGGGATGAGGTTAGAAGGGCCGCGGAGCGCGTGGTCGGAGCAGCCGGGGAAGACCCCGAGCTTCTAGCGACCGTGACCCATCTCGTGGAGTATCCCTCGGCCGTCTGCGGCGGATTTGATCCGGCCTTTCTACGCCTTCCTGAAGCGGTCCTGATCACGTCCATGCGGACACACCAGAAGTACTTCGCGGTCTATGGGGAAGACGGGTCCCTCATGCCCAATTTTGTCGCGGTCAACAACACCGTGGCACGGGATCCGTCGGTGGTGCGAAGGGGCCACGAGCGGGTGCTCAGGGCAAGGCTTTCGGATGCGAGTTTCTTTTTCGATGAGGATCGGAAGCGGCCACTGCTGTCAAGGCTTGAGGATCTCAAGAAGGTCATTTACCAGGCGGACCTGGGGACCTCTTACGCCAAGGTGCAAAGGGTTGCGGCGCTCTCAGCATATCTGGCCGACATTTTTCTGCCGGGTCGGGGCGAAGAGGCAGCGCTCGTGGCCAAGCTTTCAAAGTGCGATCTCGTCACACAGATGGTATCCGAGTTTCCCGATTTGCAGGGGGTGATGGGGGAGGCCTACGCGCGCCTGGAAAGTTATGACCACGAAATAGCAGGGGCGATCCGGGAGCATTATCTGCCCACCCGGGCGGAGGGAGATCTCCCGGTCGGCGCGCTCGGGGCGTTGGTGGGTTTGGCGGACCGCATGGACACCATCGTTGGATGCTTTGCGGTGGGTCTTGAGCCCACGGGGGCTGCCGACCCTTTCGCACTTCGACGGCACGCCATCGCGATCTTGAGGGTTGCAGAGGATCGCGGATGGGATCTTTCCATTCGGGGGTTTGCTGCAGAGGCCGCGGGGCGGTTAAGCGCGGAGATCCGGCTGGATGAGGGTCTGGTTCAGACAAAGGTCGAGGGGTTCATCAGGGAGCGCCACAAGCAGATGTTTTTGCGGCGAGGATATCTAGCAGAGCTCATCGACGCGGTATTCTCGGTCGATTTCGATCAGATTGTGGACGTGGGCCTCAGGGTCGAAGCCCTCCACCGTTTTGTTCAGGAATCGGCGGAATTCAAGGGTCTCGCCCTCACCTTCAAGCGGGTGAGCAACATTTTGAAGGGACAGGAAATCCAACACGCCGCAAACCCCGCGGCTTTCACGGAGAAGGAAGAAAAAGCGCTGTGGGATGCCTGCGAGGCCGTGGAACACGACTTGAAGGCTCGATTGGTTGGGCGTGATTATCTTGGCGCGCTGGATCTGCTCATTGGCTTGAAGCAGCCGGTGGATGATCTCTTTGACAAGGTGGAGATCCTTACAAGAAAGAACGAGTCGCTGCGGCAGAACCGCTTGGGGCTTCTCCAGAAGGTGTCTCGGACCTTTCTTTCAATCTCGGACCTTTCAAAATTCTCCATCTGACGTCAGGGGTGAGAGGGCGTGCCCAGCGATCCGTCCGCCTCGGCCGTGTGTTCAGTGAAAGGCCTTCGTGAATGCTAGACACTGATGACTGATCCCTTTCAGGCCCTCAGGAACGGTTAACCGAATTTCTTGATCAGAATATAGAGCTCCCCTTCGTGCTTCAGATGCCCGGCGGTCACCTCGGCGTAGGGGCCGGAGCCCCAGAAGACGTCAACCCTGCCTGCCCCTTTGATCGCGCCGCCGGTGTCTTGATTCACCACGAGACGCGAAAAAGGGCGCCACGCGTTTATTTCACCCGATGGCCCGAGCTCAGGCCGCTGGCACGAGATGAATCCCAGCGCCCCCTTTGGAAAAAGCTTGGCATCCAAGGCAACAGACCGCCCTGGGGTGAGTGTCACGCCGATGTTTCCGAGCGGACCGTTTTCGACCTTCCTGAAGAAGACATAGGAAGGGTTCTGGGACAAGATGGGGTAAATGGCCTCCGGATGCTCTAAAAAGTACGCCTTGATTCGATCCATGGATACCGCATCGAGCGGGAGAAGCCCCTGATCCGCCATATACCGCCCAATGCTTCGATACGGTCTCCCGTTGGAGGCGTGATAGCCCACCGCGATGGTTTGTCCATCCTGAAGGCGCAGACGACCGGATCCCTGGATGTGCAGGAAAAAAACGTCCACCGGGTCTTTGAGCCAGGCCAACTCCAGCCGGCGTCCCTTGAGAACCCCCCGGAGGTCGATGTCCGCCCGGGAATAGTATGGGAGGATGCTCTCTTCGCTGATCCTCGCCACGATCCTTTCTCCATTGAGCTTCTGGTCAAACTGGGACAGATCGATCACGATCAAGTCGTCCGGTCGAAGATAGATCGGGTGACGGAACGCCTTATCCGGGCTTAGACGCGCGTCCAGCACCGGTTCATAATACCCGGTGAAAAGAACGTCGGAGCGGTTTGCCCGCCCGGCTGCGCGATAGACCCTGAAGTTTTTTTTCAGAAAAGACCGGAGCGCCCGAGGATCCGGTTGCTTCTCCAGGAACGCCATGAGGGTCTCGTTGCTATCGAGGACCTGAGCCGCGGTGAACTTGGCTGGGCCGTACTGGAATGCGTGGTCCGGTTTCAGGCGTTTTAGGTATTCCATGTTTCTCTTCAAGGCAAGATGGAGGCTTTCCTGGTCCAAGTCGTCTTCAAAGCTCGGATAGAAGAATGAAACAGGGGTCAGGGCGTCTTCAGGCCTCGAAACCTGCTCCTTAGCCGTGGGTCCGCAGCCTTGGAGGAGCCAAAAGAGCAGAAAACAAAACCCTGCCACGCCAGTGCGCTTGGTGGAGATGAGCATAAGTCCTCGTCATAAGAGCTTTCGATCCGCGACGGGTTGGTATGACACCTCCGTTTTGCTTAGACGATTTGAACCGATTTTTCAAGGGATCATCTTTCGCTTCAGTTGGAGCCCGGGGTTTGGAGGTCCCGTGCGAACGCGTGGGGCCTGGGCCGTGTTGGTTTTTTTCCGCATGGGTGTATTATTTTTTCACACCAAGGGGAGCGGGATAGAGAAAAATGAAAATTTTATCACGGGATATTTCATTTTTGACTTGATCATTCAATGAGATAGGATTAATAAACTGGGCTGGTAAGGATTTTAGTATAAACTTGCATGTCTTGGCATGCTGTTTGCCTCTTGACGCTGAAATTTTCGTATTCTTTCACGGCCGACTGGGGATCGCACATTGGATTACATGCAGCGCACGCTTAGGACTGTGGTAGGTTTTACAGGGATCGGCCTCCATTCAGGCGAAAAGATCCAGATTAAATTGAAACCCGCCCCTCCCAACACGGGGATCCTTTTTACGAGGGTTGACCTCAAGGGGGGGCCTACCGTAAAGGCGACGATCCAAAATGTGGTGGATACGACGCTCGCCACCACCATTGGGGAGAACGGGTGCAGGGTGGCCACGGTGGAGCATCTGCTCGCCGGGTTCTTCGGACTGGGTGTCGACAATGCGGTGGTCGAGGTCAACGGTCCCGAGGTTCCCATAATGGATGGCAGCTCCGGGCCGTTCGTTTTTCTGATTCGCAGCGCTGGGATCGCGGCCCAGGATGCGCCCAAGCGTTTTATGGTGATGAAAAAGGAGCTCAAGATCCAAGACGGTAACCGTTTCATCCATGTCTGTCCCTCCCGTGAGCTTAAGATCACCTATCGAATTGACTTTCAACACCCTCTGCTGAAAAATCAGAATTACGAGCTTTCCTTTTCGGGCAAGAGCTTCACGAGGGAAATCAGCCGGGCGCGAACCTTCGGTTTCCTGAGAGATGTTCAAGCCATGAAGGCGCTGGGGTTGGCCAAAGGTGGCTCCCTGGACAACGCCATTGTCATGGATGATTTCAGGGTATTGAATGAAGATGGCTTGCGATTCAAAGATGAATTCGTGAGGCACAAAATCCTAGATTTCGTTGGGGACTTGGCCATGGTCGGGTCCCCTGTGATCGCCCATTTCGTCATTGAGAAATCCGGCCATTTTCTCAATCATTGCATGTTGAGGCGTTTGATGGACGGACGGCGGCATTGGGCCGATTTCACCTTCCAGACATTGGAAGAGTGCTCGAGCAACGGCGTTCGAATTCCGACTTTTGGCGTGCCTGAGCCGCTTGCCGCATAAAAAGGTTTGTCAACCCCAGGTGGGACCCCCTCCCGCGACGGATCTAATCGCCTTCCGGATCAGAAACCATGAGCCCTCACTTGTTCCTCGCACGATCGAAACGAGGGCATTGCTACCAGGTGCAGGCCATGGCTGAGCTTAACAAGATCAGGCTTCCCTTTCATTTGCACTTTGTGTTTTTTTCCCTCTCTCTGTGGGATTTTAAAACCGACTGGCACACCATTGAGTTCACCTATTGAGGCGTTGACCTTGTTTCAAGGGAATGCTCGGAGCCGCAGATGTTTCCTTCCGTCGGCTGAGATATCGCCGAATCCTGCGCCCGAACGACGAGGGCAACGAGACATAACCGATTTTTTTGACCATCCGGATGAATCATTAGCGAAGGCCGTATGAAACGACTCATAAATGGGCAAGGCAAGTTTCATGCAATCCGAAAGAAAGAGGGTTTGCTCATTATCATGCTTTTTTTGGTCATCTCCACATTGAGCTTTGTGGGGGTGCGGTTCCTTAATCGGGGTCACGATTTTCCCATCTCCGACTCCATTCTCGTCTTTTCGTTGATCAACATCAATGTCGTCCTTCTCCTGCTGCTTCTTTTTTTCACGGTTCGGAATCTGGTCCGGCTTGTGTTTGAAAGGAGAAAAGGGGTCATGGGGGCCAAGATCAGGACCAAGCTCGTGATCGCCTTCATCACCCTGTCCCTTCTCCCGACGACGATTTTGTTTTTTGTTTCTGTCCAGTTCATTTCGAGCTCTATCGAATTCTGGTTCAATCTACAAATCGAGCAATCCCTTCAAGGCTCTCTTGAAGCGGGGCAGGACTACTACAATCATTTGACGGAGGAAATACAGACCTTCGGGAACAATTTGAGCCGCATCATCACTCACGAGGGCTTTTTGCTGGCCTCGAAACAGGACGCGCTGAATAAGTTTATCGAAGATAAGAGAAAGGAGTTCAATCTGACCGCCCTCGCGGTTTATTCTGAAAATTTCAAGGGAAAGGCCGTCTCTGAGGACCACCGGGTCGATCTGAGCACTTTCTCTGGGCCGGGGGAGGATGTCTTGCAGGAGACCATCGAGAAGGGCTCCGACAACAAACACACCGAGAGCTCTTCTCACGGAGAGCTCCTGAGTGCGCTCGTTCCTGTTTTCTCGAGGACCGAGTCAAAAGCCGTGGTGGGTGTGCTCCAGCTCTCCAGATTCATCCCCAGCGCTTTCGTCAATCGACTGCATGCCATCTCCCAGGGCCTTCAGGAATACCGGCAGCTCAAGATGTTGAAAAGGCCCATGAAGATAAGCCACATGATTACCCTCGCCATCGTGACCATTCTCATTGTCCTTTCTTCCGGGTGGTTTGGTTTCTATCTCTCGCAAGGCATCACGGTACCCATCAAGGAACTGGCAGAAGGGACCAATCGAGTCGCCTCGGGTGACCTTGACTTCTTCATCGACTTGGAGTCCGAGGACGAGATCGGCGTCTTGGTGAATTCTTTCAACAGAATGACCATGGATCTCCGGACGAGCAAGGAGCAGGTGGAGACTGCGAACAGAGAGCTGAGGAAGAGCAATTTCGAGCTGGAACAGCGACGTATCTACATGGAAATAGTCCTCGCCAATGTGGCGGCGGGTGTCATTTCAGCCGACGCCAAAGGACGCATTTTGACCGTCAATAAATCAGCGGAGCGAATGCTGGAGGTGAAGGCAAACACGGCAGTGGGGAGAATTTACTCTGAGGTGGTCCCCCCTGAAGTGAACAGGGTGATCGACGAGTTCATGGCAGACGAGGGGAGGGTTCGCAAGGGGTTTTCGAAGAAGCAGATCACCAGGTTCCACGAAGAAAGAACCCTGTCTCTCCAGGTATCCCTCAATGTGCTTCGTGACGACACGGATCACTATCTGGGACTCGTATCCGTGTTTGAAGATATCAGCGAGGTGGAGAAATCCCAGCGGATGGCCGCATGGCGCGAGGTCGCCAGGCGCATCGCACACGAAGTCAAAAACCCCTTGACCCCTATCCAGCTTTCGGCGCAAAGACTGAGGAAAAAATATGCCGAGAAGCTCGATCCTGCGGACAAGGGTGTTTTTTTTGAATGCACGGACATGATCGTCAAACAGGTGGACGAGCTCAAACGACTGGTGAACGAGTTTTCCAATTTTGCAAGAATGCCGGCCGCCAATCCGGCCCCCGGGGATTTGAACCTGGTGATCGTCGAGGCGGTGAGCCTTTACAGGGAAGCCCACAAAGACGTAAAGATCCTGTTTCACGGATCCGATGGGATCCCGGTCTTTAATATAGACAAAGCACAGATGAAAAGGGTCATGATCAACCTGCTGGACAATGCCATCGCGGCCATTGACGGTGATGGGGAGATTGTCATTGGTCTGAGCCACGACCCGTCGCTCCAGATGGTCACCATTGAAGTGGCAGACAACGGAAAAGGGATCCCGGACGAACACAAGCATCGCCTTTTTGAACCCTATTTTTCCACCAAGAAACACGGGACGGGCCTTGGACTCGCAATCGTAAATACGATTATCACCGATCACGACGGCTTCATTCGCGTCCAGGACAACAAGCCTCGGGGCACAAAGTTTACGATCGAGCTGCCGGTCAGGCTTTGATCGTCCATCCCCGTGGGTGAGCCTGCAGAAGATCTCTCTTCCATCCTTGTCCACCCGACCGGGAGGCGTCGATGCTTCTTTTTGTCTACCATTTGCTCTGGACAGTGGGTTTCCTATTCCTGTTGCCCGTATTCCTGATTGCGCGCAAGGGGCGGATCCTCAGGAGATTCCGCCATGATCGGGTTCCGAAGCGTTTTTCGGAAAGGACGATCTGGGTCCATGCCCTGTCCGTGGGCGAGGTGATTTCAGCGATCCCCCTTGTGGAGGCCCTCCTTTCAGAACGGAGGCAGGAAAACCTGGTTTTCACCGCCACGACCGCCCAGGGCTTGGCTATGGCCCGGAAAGAATTGGGAAACCGTGTGAGATGGCTTTCATGCATGCCCTTTGATGCATGGTGGGTCGTTCGTTCGCTCGCAGCATCTCTCGCTCCATCGGTCTTTGTCCTGGTTGAAACAGACATCTGGCCAGGGCTTCTCTACCACCTTAAGAAGAAGGGCACAGGGATCATCCTGGTCAATGGCCGCGTCTCGCCGAAAACGTTCGATTCTTATAAACGGTCCGGACATTTGACGAAATTCCTTTTTGCCCCCTTTGATCTTTGCCTTGTGCAGAGTGAACAGGACCGGGATAGGCTTGTTGCTGCGGGGGTCGATCCAAAGAAGGTGAACGTAACCGGAAACATCAAGTATGACCGAAGTCGACCCAGAATGACGGAAAGGGAGATCCTCTCGCAACGGAATGCCCTGGCGCTCGCCCCAGGAGATTTCGTGTTCATGGCCGGCAGCACCCATGCCGGTGAAGAAGTCATCCTCCTTGAGGCTTTCCGTCGGCTGCGGAGCGATTTCCCAGGCGTTCGCCTGATCCTGGCACCTCGCCGAATCGAACAGGCCGGGACGATCCTGGACAGGGCTCAGAAGATGGGGTTCACCTCGGTCCGGCGCACAGACCTTCACCCAAACGGGGCCCATTACGATGTCCTGATCCTTGATACGATCGGCGAGCTTGCAACGGTTTACGGGGTCGGCACGGTGAGCTTCGTGGGGGGGAGTCTGGTTCCTGAAGGCGGCCACAACCTGCTTGAGCCTGCCGAACACGGTTGTCCCGTGCTTTTTGGTCCTCACACGTTCAACTTCTCTTCTATGGCAGATGCGCTTGCCCGGAGCGGAGGCGGAAAACGGGTAGGGAACGGCGAAGAGCTGCTGGAGGCGGTTCGAAATCTCCTGGCTTCCAGGGAAGAGCGGGAACGAATGGGGCGGCTTGCGCGGCGGTTTGTTGAAGAGAACAGGGGCCCCCTTGCCCGGGTGGTGTCCGCAATCGGCAAGTATCTGTAGGACTCGACCTTGATCGTCGCGCATGAAATCGCAACCGATTAGCGACGCGGAACCTTGGTGAGAATCACATGGGTTTGAATCGACCCTTCATGGATTGGTCACGGGTTCAACGGAGGCTTTTGACAGACCCCGTTTGTCTCCGTGATGACGCGGATCTCCATGCTCTACGAAGCGGCCGTCCGGATGAGGCTTTGTGCCTACGGGCGTTCGTTCTTAAAAAGCGACACGCTGCCGGGCTTCGTGGTGAGTGTCGGCAACCTCACCACCGGCGGAACGGGAAAGACCCCTGCCGTTTCCATGATTTGCGTCTGGGCGCGAAACCAAGGGCTTCGTCCCGCCATCCTCACAAGGGGCTACGGCGGGCACAGCAGAAGAGGGGATCGCATTTTGGAGGTGTCAGACGGCATCCGCATCCATAGCCGACACAAGGGAAGCCGGCGATGAGCCGTTGCTCCTTGCCAGACAGATCCCGGTCCCGGTGGTCGTGTCCAGGAAACGCTATCTCGCGGGCCTTCACGCATGGAATCGGCTCGGATGCGACTTTTTCGTAATGGACGACGGGTTTCAGCACCTTTCCCTCAAGAGGGATCTGGATATCGTGTTCATTGATGCCGAAACGGATCTGCGAACGGCCAGGCTTCTGCCTCATGGCAGATTGAGAGAGCCGATTCAGCATCTGAGAAGGGCGGATGCCTTCATCCTCATGCATGGAGATGGCGGGGGATGCGGCGAAAAGAACCTGGGCCTCTTGACTGAGCGATTCGCTGGAAAGCCTGTATTTCATGGGCATCACGAGCCGGTTGGGCTCTTTGTAGGCGGTGAGGACCATCCCCGCGATCCGGGGTGCCTTCGGGGGAAAAGGGTGGCCGCGTTTGCAGGCATTGCATTTCCGGAACGATTCAGACAGACGCTATCGAGGCTCGGCGCGGAAGTGGTTTATTTCAGAGATTTCCCCGACCACTATCCTTTCGCGGAAAGCGATCTGAGAGCCCTTTCGGAAGAAAGCGGCCGCCTCGGGGTTGATTGGCTGGTGACGACGGAAAAGGACTGGGTGCGACTGGATCGCTGTTCGTTTCAGCCCGTAAACCTTGCCTACTTGCGCATCCGGTTGGTCATCTCTCCGGATGAAGATGCCTTTTTTAATATGATTCATGAGGCGGTCAGAAAAAAGGGGCTTGCCTCCTTGGGCGGAGGCTCGGCGTGAAACGACCCGCGGTTTTCCTTGACCGGGATGGCACCATCAACGAGGAGATGGGCTACATCAATCATCCCAGCCGTTTTGTCCTGCTGCCGCAGTCAGCCAAAGCGCTTCGGCTGCTCAATCAGGAAGGATTCCTGGTCATTGTGGTCTCCAACCAGTCAGGCGTTGCAAGGGGATACTTCCCGGAGACCTTGGTCCATGAAATCAATGATCACATGAGAAGCCTCCTGGAGAGGGAAGGGGCCTTTGTCGATGCGATCTACTACTGTCCCCATCACCCATCGGCCTCCGTTCCGCCCTATCGCATGGTCTGCCAATGCCGAAAGCCCGCCACAGGGCTCATCCAGCTGGCCTGCGACCGTTACGATATCGATATGGATCGTTCTTTTGTCATCGGAGACAGATTGACCGACATGGAAATGGCGCGCAGTGCAGGCCTCAAAGGGGTGCTCGTCAAGACGGGATACGGGATGGGTGAAATTGAGCATCTCCTTCCCCATAGCGCCGTGGCACCGGACCATATCGCCTCGGACCTGCTGGAAGGCGTGAAATGGATTCTGAGATCCCATTAGATTTTTTTCTCGCCAAGACGCAAAGGGCGCAAAAAAACCCAAACCTGAAGAAAAGGGATCAAAATGCGTAGCCGAACCTATCGATGTCCGGTTTGAATCGGTCCGCTACTATCTTCATGGTCTTTTCGTTGTAATAGCGCCTGTAGTCCGTGCGGTCTTCGGCCTTTCTGCGGTGAGGGAGCTTTGCGGGCGCAATGCCGATCCTGCGGCAGACCTCCTCAAAGTCCTCCTCGAAGCGTTCGTACCTGCCAATGAAGTCCACGATGATGTTGCCTTTCAGGTCGACGAGGTAGTCGGACTGTAGCTCCATGGAGGTGTCGACGATGTAGTGGTACGGCCTGGAGGGATCGAGCTTCCAGTTGAGGAACGCTTCGAAGTCCTGACTCCCTTTCATGATATGGGGTCTTTCTCTCCGGATGTGATGAAAGGAGCTCACCTGGAGGTCCCAGGGGTTTCGGACGAATGCGAACTTGAAGAGATCGAGGAACATCTCCCTTGGAAGCATTTCGTAGGCCGCGATAGCCTTGGCGTGGCGGGGGAACTTGCACCCGAGCCGGTGGCCGGTAAGCCCGCTGATGCGGCTGCACAAGGACAAAGGGATTTGGTAGGGGTCCCGCCACTTGTAACGGTTCAAGGCCGCGCGGACGCTGGTGCCGCCCGTCTTGGCCACGTGGATGAAGAGGAACTTGTATCGGAGTGAAAGCAACATGTCAGCCCTGCACGCGCTCGGTCTTTCCCTGATTTGCATCCGTCAGGATGTCCAGGTAACGCCGGCAGCTTCGTTCGACCTGGTATTCTTCCACGCCCCGGATCCGCAAGTCCCGCCGGGGCGGGTTCAAAAGGGTCTCCTTCATGGCCTTCGCCATTGCGGAAGCATCCCCCATCGGGACAAGAGGGCCGTACAGGCCATTTCGAAGGATTTCCCTCGGGCCGCTGGGGCAATCGGTTGCCACGACGGGTGTCCCGAGCGCCATGGCCTCGGTCAAGACGTTTGGGAGAACCTTCCCAGAGGGAAGATAGCACGAACACGGATGCCTTTGCCATGAGCGGGTAAGGATTTTTCACAAATCCGGGGAGATCCACGTCCTCACGGACACCCAGCGATTCGGTCAATTCCAGCAGGGCGCTGCGATGACTTCCCTCTCCCAGGATCACGAGTCGAGAGGGGATTGTTTTTCGAACCAGGGCAAAGGCCCGGATGAGCGTTGGAAAGTCCTTTTGCCGGGTAAGGCGTCCTGCCCCAAGAAACACAGGAGGCTCGCCCTCCTGAAACCAGGGGTGGCTTACGGGCTCCCTGGCCATCCTGGACAAGCCGCTCTGATACCACCGGATTTGGGATCACCGTAAAGCGATGCCAGGGGAAGGCGCGTAATGGCTGCCAGGTCTGCCGCCACCCCATGGGAGACGGCCACGATCCCATCTGCCAGCGGGTAAAGGAGACGAATGGGCAGGTTCCAGGCATTCCTTTTGAGCCACCCGACATTGCCCAAGCGCCGTGCTGGTCGTTGTGCCCATCCGAACCACCAGGCGGGTCGGGACCCGGGCAATGGATTTTGCCAGAAGCGCCACCTGGTTGGCCCGGTCCTTTGCGGCCAGAAGGCCGTCCGGGCGTCGTTCTCTCAGGTAGCGCACCAGCGCCGGCAGGCTGGTGAAGGTGTGAGTGGCGTTGAGCCGCGTGACGTTGATGGCTGGAGGAATGTCGCCGGCGTTGAGTCCCCTGGCCTTGACCAGCAAAAGGTCCACGGCGCATCCCAGAGAGGCAAGGCCTTCTGCAAGGGTCAGGATGATCCGCTCCACCCCGCCCTGCCCGGAAAAGGACACGAAAATGGCGATGGTCGGGTGTTCCTTTTTCATCTCAACCGGGTGCCCCTATTGGATGTGTGACCTTTCGCAGCAGTTTCAACGCCCAAGTATTTCGAGGTACCGTGACGTGGCCTCGGCCAACCGAGATAAGGCATGGCCGCCGACCTGAGGGCACTGGAAGGAAGGGGATCTTTCAATGTCCGCATGATCGCCTCGGCAAGTCCGGCCTCGTCTCCTACCGGGGTGAGGTGGCCGAAGCGGCCGCTTTCCAGGATCTCTCTGGGCCCGCTCGGACAATCGGTGGCAACGACCGGGGTCCCGAGGGCCAATGCCTCCACGAGTGCGACGGGAAGTCCTTCGCAGATGGAGGAAAGCACGAGGAGTGAGGCCCGTTGCATGTAGGGGAAAGGGTTTTTCACGAACCCCGGGAGGGAGACCACCCCTTCAAGATTGAGATGACTGACAAGACCTTCCAGATGTCGGCGTTGACGCCCCTCGCCCAGGATGAGCAACCGGCAGGGACGGAGGTCTCTCACCCTGGCGAAGGCCTTGATGAGCGTCGAGAAATCCTTTCTGGCACTGAGCTCTCCCACCCCAAGGATCACCGGAACGGCTGGTTCCTTGAACCACGGGTGATCCAGCGATTCGGAGGCCATGGCAAAGATCTTCCTATTCACAATGGGGCTTGGCAAGACGCAGACGAGAGGCTCCGGCAGGTTCAGCACGTGAACCAGATCCTCGGCAGCGCCGTGGGAAGGCACAACCACCCGGTCGGCCCACCTGTAAAGATGGCCGATGGACCAATACTGAATCCTCCGCTGAAGCCAGCCCCGTTGCGAGAGGTTGACCGACACCGTCGTGCCGAGCCTTACGACCGATCGCACTGGGACGCGGGCCATGCGTTTTGCGAGCAGCGCCACCCGGTTCACACGGTCCTTGTCCGACAGGAGACCGACGGGTCTCTCACGTTTCAGGTATCTGATGAGCGGCACCATGGAACCGTTCACGTGCGAAACGCCCAGGTCCACGATCCTCAGGTCTTCAACCGGTTCGTCGAAATAGGGGACCGTGGCCCCGGACGTGAAGCAGGTCAACGTTTATGCCCCGGCCGGTGGTTTCCCGGATGATGTTTTTCATGATCCGGTCAACGCCGCTGTGACCCGACGTGGCGAGAAAGACCGCGATCCTCTGAGATCGGTTCATGCTTTGATCGTGCCGTCCATTTCCATGATAGGTCTCCCCTCCGCCTCAGAACAAGGGCCTCCCCCCTGCATCCCCATCACCCGCAGGTAATCCTTCACACACTGGTCCGCCCGGTACGACTCGACGGCATCGCGAAGGGTCGCGCCGGGGAGCGGATGATCGAGGGTCCTGGCCATGGCCGCTGCAAGGGCATCCACATCTCCGACCGGCACCAGGGGTCCGTAACGTCCGTTCTGAAGGATATCCCTTGGTCCGCTCCAGCAATCCGTCGCAACCACGGGTACTCCCAGGGCCATGGCCTGGATCAGGACGTTTGGGGAGCCCTCCCAGGCAGAGGAGAGGACAAAAAGCGTCGCCCGCTTCATGAAGGAGAAGGGGTTGGATACATGTCCCGCGAAGTTCCACGTCCGGTCTGTATTCCCAATTGGGATGCCAATGAAAGCGAGCGTCGCACGTTCCTTCCCTTCTCCAAGAATGATGAGACGGCAAGGCCGTTTCGACCGCAGTTTCGCAAACGCCCTGAGAAGGGTCGGCGAAGTCCTTCTGCCTGGCCAGGCGACCGACGCCCAGGATGACCGGCGGACCGCCGGGCCCAAACCAAGGGTGATCCACGGGTTCTTCGGCCTCCAGAAACATCTCCCGGCTCACCGTGGGATTGTGGATCACGTGGATCGACGACAAGGGAATGCCCGTCACCACTGAAATGTCCTTTGCCACGCCATCGGAATTGGCGATGATTGCGTCGGCCCGTCGGTAGCAGGCGACGATCGCGGATTTCCGCAGCCAACGCTTGATGGGACCACGGCGGCCGAGCGCCATGGAGAGCGTCATGCCCACCCGCACCACGATGCGCGTCGAGTTGCAGCCGAAGGGGCGCGCCAGCATGGCGGCGCGGTTTGCCGGTTCGCGGTTGGTCAACAAGACGGCCGGAGATTGTGTTTCTGAGATAACGAATGAGCGATGGGCACTCTCAAGAGGGGATTTGAGCCCAATAGAGGGACGACTCGGATTTTTCCGCTGAGACGGGCCACTTCCGGGACCCGCGGGTCGTCCAGCAGGAGGTCCACTGAAACGCCTTCATCCACCATGGCGTGCATGAGATTTCGCATGACATGGCTGATGCCCCCCTGCCCCGGACGGAATCCGTAGACGGCTACGTGTCTGGTTCCGGTCAACATCTTCCCGTTCCCAAGAAACACCTTCTTCTGCGTGTTGGCATCACGAGTTCTGTATCCGCAATCAATCGCATTGTATGAGGTTTTTCCCCCGAGTGCAGGCCCAAAGCGGATTAACGAGCGTGGTCGTGCTCTGGAATCCATATGTATGCCTATATCCCAATGCGCGCAACTGCGTCAAATCTTTCCACCTTCTCAAAATGCCCACGATCCAGGCTCGTTCAGCAGAAATGGGGTTGCTTCTAGCAGACCAATCCCACTCGCCGGGGGAACGGCCGATATTGGAAACGACCCACTTGACCATTCAGCCCATTTAGCCTAAAATGACTTGTCAAAAGTGTAAGAGGAGAGCGATCCATGGAAACCATCTTTTCCATTACAGAGGCAAAATCGAAGTTTTCGGACATTATTAATCGTATCATTTATAAAAAAGAAAAAATAACAATCACAAAAAAAGGAAAGAGAGTCGCCGTCATCTTTCCTATAGAGGCCGTCAAGCGCTTTGAGGAAAAGGGTTTGATTCAAGCCAAGGGGGCGCTTGGAGGTCTCGATGACGAAATGGACGAAATGGTGGATTTGATTTACGAATCAAGAAGAGCGGAAACAGGCAGAGAGGTCGATCTGTAATGTATCTATTTGATACCGACATCTTGAGCAATATCGTGAAAAGGAATCCTTCGGAGGTTCTTCTGGTAAAAGTCGAAAAACTTCCCAAGGAATTGCAGCATACGACGGCAATCAATGTCGGAGAGATATACTACGGCGCAGCACGATCGGATCGAAGAGACACGATCATCAAGGCATTTGAAGAACGTGTTTTTCCTAATGTGAACATTGTAAGCTTCGATGAAACGAGCGGGAAGATATTCGGCGAGCTCAAAGCGAAACTGGAAAAGCAGGGCGCAGTCTGCAGTGAGCCTGACCTGAGAATCGCCGCCATCGCCGTCCAGCACGAATTCATTCTTGTAACCCGCAACGAAAAGCATTTTAAACGAATACCTGGCCTGAGCGTCGAGAATTGGATCGATGTTGACTAAAGCGTCCCGATCAACCAACCATCCCCACGGTGAGGTTCGCCCTTTGATGAGGGAGCCCCCGTGCGCCGTGTATGACTTCCGGTCTCTCAGCCGCTCCCGGTTCGTTTTCGAGGAGACCCCTCTCATGATGAGTTACATTCCCGGGTTTGTGGCGGCGATCATCGCCTTTGTTGTGCTGAAGCTGATCTCGTGGATCGATTCTACGGCCCTTCAGGCGTTCATATTTCTGGCAGCCTACGGCGTGGCCGCGGTGGGCATCGAGAAGGGGATGAAAAGATACGGTGCCGACAAACTTTGAAATAAACCTTATTTGAGAACCCATCCCGTCCTGACCATCAAGATCCGCTTGCTGTGGGTGATGGTTCGATGTTTGAAGAAGTTGTATGCCCGCACAAGCCTCTCGGGGTCGGTTTGCCCTGCATGGCCGTGGAGAAATGGTCGAATGCGAAGGCATCGTAGTCCTTTTCGGCCACATAGGTTGAAACCCATACAGACGATATAGGGATACCCGAAGTCGTAGGCCAGGATGTTTCGCGTCTTTCCCTCGATCCGGAGGCACGGACGAAAGTCGAGGAAGGGCTCCAGATCGATCACCCGGCCGGCCCTCTTCAGCGCATCCAACGCCTCGCTGACTGCGTGGGACGATGCCGTCGGGCTCAGAAGCACGTCTCGCCCCGAAGGACTTCACTGTAAACCGCCATGTTGCCTTTGACCATGGCCGCCACAGAGAATTTTTCCTCCACAAGTCGCCTCCCGGCCGCCCCCAGGCTCGCACTGAGCCCGGGGTCTCCCAAGAGGCTTGAGACGGCCTCGATCAGTGGGCCCGGTTTGCCCGGTTCCACCAATATTCCGTTTAGGCCATGATGGACGACTTCCGGGATTCCGCCTGCCCGGGCGGCCACGATGGCCCGCCCGGATGATGCGGCCTCAAGGAGGGAGACCCCGAGGCCTTCCATGGTTGCGGGGTGAACCACCAGGTCAAGGCAGGGGAGGACGTGGTCCATGTCCTTTCGAAACCCGGCGAAGCGCACCGCGTGGGTTATTCCTTTTTCGCGGCAGACGCCTTTCCAGATCGGTCCTCGAAGTGGGCCCTGGCCAAAGAAAAGGAACCTCGTTTCCGGGAAGCGGGCGAGAATGGCCGGGGCGGCTTCCAGCAGAAATCGGTGGCCTTTTCGAGGAATCAGCTGTGCGACGACGCCGATGGATCCTGTTGGTAGGCGTAAGGTCGAAGGTCTCTTGAAACCATGAAGGATCGCAGGGTCTTTGATAGGGATTGGGATCTATCCCGCTCGGGACGCAGACGACCCTTGCACGGCGGAATGGTTTCAGAGATCAGGACCCTTCGGATGGCCTCTGAAATGGCGATGACCTTCACGTAAAGGCCATACTTGGTTCGGGCCAGCCAATGGGGCTTCGGGGTTGTCCACCCGCCGGGTGATGACCGCCCTTGTGCGAGTCAGGAGGGCGGCGAGCCCGCCCCACACATCCGCCCCGCGGCGGCTGTGGACGTGCAGCAGATCGGGTCTTTGGACGTTCCGAATGATTCGGATCAAGCGTGAGAAGAAGTCGAAAGTCCAGGTCTCCTCATGATGTCGATCTCACGGATCTTGCCAAAGTGCGAGGCAGCAGCGTCGAATTTCGCTTCCGGCCGGGCACACAAGGGTGTTTCGGACGCCCGCCTGCATCGAGGCCTTGCAGGAGATACCGCACCTGTAAGCGCCCCCCCAAAGAGATGACGTCCCGTTTCTATGTGAAGGATGTGCATGTCTCAGTCGTTTTGTCTTGCACCAGCCGCCGGGCCGCGTCGTACACCCTCTCTGCCCCGATCCCCTTCATGCAAGGGTATTCCCCATTGCAGGTGGGACGCCGTCTGCATGGAGAGCAGTGGTATTGATCGTAGAGGACGACAAGCCTCGCCCCCGGTGCCTCCGTGTAAGGGCAGGTCGACCCAAAAAGCGCCACGGTGGGGCGGAGAAAGGCGATTCCCATGTGGGTGAGGCCCGTATCCACCCCGACCACCAGCGCTGCCCTCCTCAGAAGCGCCATGGCGACCCCGAGCGGAGGTGGCGCCAACGAGATTCAAGGATTCGTCCCCCCGCGAGCTGTTCTATGCGATGGGCCGCATCCCTGTCACCTGGTCCGCCCAACATGATCATGGCGAGACCCAAGTCATCCCCGATTCGGTTCGACAGGGCGGCCCAATGGTTTTCAGGCCAGTGCTTCTGGGGGCGGGTCGTGAAGGGACAAAAGGCCGCATAGGGCCCGCGGATCCCCTTTTCCGTGAGCGCGTGATCCGCGCTGGAATCGTCTCTTGTCGAGACCGCAAGGTCCGGTTGAAACGCGCCCGTTTCAAGCCCAAGCACCTGGGCGAGGTGAAGATACTCCGAAGAAATCCTCGTGCTTTCAGGCCCCTTTGAGACAGTCTTCGTCATGAGCCAGCGGCCAGGTTCCTTGGATTCAAACCCGACCCTTTGCGCAGCCCCGGACAAACGGGCGAGCATCCGGCTCCTGAGGAGCCCCTGTGCGTCGATGGCGAGATCGAAGCCCTTCCCGACGAGAGATTTTCGGAGTTGAGTGATTTCGGCGCAGAGTGCCGGGAACCTTCGCCGCCGCGCGAGATCCAGCCATCTGGCCTTGGGCCATGGGATCACCTCGTCCAGGGCGGCGTGATTCTGGAGGAGGTCTGCCAGATGGGGCTCAAGCAACCAGGCGATATGGGCCTTCGGAAAGGTTCGGCGCAGGGCACCGATCAGGGGGGATGCCATGACAATATCGCCCATGGCGCTTGGGCGGATGACGAGGATTTTATTCACTTTCTCAGCGCCTGTTTCCTTCTTGCCGCCTTTTGTCTGCTGCGTCTTGCCAGATCTTCCGGGTAAAGATCCGGGTAGTGACGCTTCCATCTCTTGTGGAACCAGAACCACTGATCCGGGTGGCTTCGGATGGCCTCGGCCACTGCATCGTTCATGACTTGAGTGTTCTCGATCATGTCCAACTGCCGGTCATTTGTCCGGGCAAGCGCGAGCGGAGGTTGAACCCTCAAGGTAAGCTGTCCGTCCCTCTCCCGGAGACAGAAGGCCGGCAGCACCGGAGCGTTGAAACGTCTTGCCAGGATGGCGGCGGATGGTGTTGCCATGGCCCTGTGCCCGAGGAAATCGATTTCAACCCCTTCAGACCGCAGGGTGGACTGATCAATCAGGATTCCGACCACTTTCCCTCCTCGCAGGGCCCTGGCCATCTTGGGCAGTGCCCCGGCCTTGTCCAAGAGCGCCCCGCCGAAGCGGGCTCTCAGCCGGTTGACCCACTGGTTGAGCAGGTGCGGCCGGATGCGGCGGGCCACGAGGACCACGGGCTTTTCAAGAAAACAGGCTGCCACCATGTGGGCCGCTTCCCAGTTTCCGATGTGGGCGGAGATTATGATGGCGCCTGTGGAGGATCGGGCGGCCTCACGCAGGTGTTCTCCCCCCAGTATCTTTACCTTGCGAAGCAGTGCCTCGCGAGACAATGAGGCGAACTGAAGGAACTCCAACATCGTGATGGCCGTGTTGCAGAAGACCCTTCTGGAAACCGCCTTGATCCGGTCCGAACGCCATTGCGGATAAACCAGTTGGAGGTTTCTTTTTACAATGCGGCGGTGCCGGAAATCGGCCATGTAGGCCATGGTCCCCAGTGTGCTTCCGGCGATTGCCAATCCGATCGATGAGCTTCCAGTCATCCGTTCCAAGGTCAAAAATCTATCCACAATCTTCTGTTGATATCTCGGGGCTGCCAAAAGAAAGAAATCGGCCAAAACTATAGGGTACGCAAGGTTTTGTGTCAAATCCCGACCGTTCCCTGTCCATTGTGACGTCACCGCCAATGCCTGAAAATGATTCCCCTGCCTCCGGTAAGGGATCAGCCTCCGGGTTGCGGGCTGAAAAACATTGATGACCTTCTCCATTGGAAGTATATGGTAAAAGCAAAGATTGACGATAATAACGCCGGGGTTCAGCCCTCCGGTTGCAAGAAGGAGACGGAGCAATGGCCATCAGCAAGGAGCTTCTTGAAATTCTCGCCTGCCCGAAATGCAAGGGGGATATCTATTTGAACGAGAAAGGGGATGGGCTCATCTGCGACAAGTGCAGACTGCTCTATGAAATCAAGGAAGATATCCCCATCATGCTGATTGATGAAGCAAAACCCCTTGACAAGTGATCAGGAGGGCGACCCGTGGGGTTGTCTGCCTTGCCGACCGGCAAGGCCGTTCAAGCCGATATATTCGAGCGAAGTGGAAAAGAGATGCTGCTTGAGCGCAGGAGATCGCTCTTTTCCCAGCACTCCAGCAATCCATCATTCCACTGTTCCGCCGTCTTAAAAGGAGGGTCCAAGCCATTTACTACCCCCAGGAAAGAAAGGGATACATCGAGGACAAGGGCTACGGGCTTGTCCACATCTTCTATGGCCAGGGGGTCGGGAAGACCTCCAGGGCCGTGGGACTCGCCATCAGGGCCGCGGGCGAGGGGCTTCAGGTCGAGTTTGTGCAGTTCATGAAATCCGGCAAGTCGGGAGAGGTGCGGGTGTTTGAACGGGTCCAGAACATCCGTTACTGGTGTCCAGGGGAACACCCTTTTATCATGTCCAAAGGTCCCGAATCGGTTCACATAGCAACATGCGGCAAAGGGGTTGGCTCACGCGCTGGAAGCCGTGGAGAGAAAACCCCACCTGCTCATCTGCGACGAGATCCTGGACACCCTCCTTTTCAAGATTCTCACGAAAGAACAGCTGCTTGACCTGATCAGCCGATGCAAGGGAAAGGTCGAGCTGATCATGACCGGAAGGGACGCCCCGCCCGAGCTCATCGAACAGGCCGATTATGTGACGGAGCTGGTGCAGAAAAAACACCCCTACTACAGCGGCGCCAAAGCGAGAAAGGGCATCGAATATTAGCGCGTCTATCAGGAAGCGACCCAATAGGCGGCGCTTCGGCCATAAGCGATCTCAAAGGAAGGCGTGAAAGAAATGACCACTGAGTTGATAAAAGGATTTTTCCGATTTTTCGGATTGCTCACTTTGATCACGCTTTATTGCTCGGTGGCTGATTTGAGGAACGCCGACGCGGCGACTTGCAAGGTTGACACCCCCGCGGAGGGCAAATTCAGCTGCGCGATCGCCAAGATCCGCGTACGGGTCACCAATCTTTGATGAGCCCGTCAGACGTCTCCACCATTTAGAGACCAAGTGCTTGGGCGTCACTCCGTCGGGAGATGGATGGCCCAGGCCTATTACCGTCTGTCCGGATTTCTTGCGCCGTTCATGAACCAGGGCGGTCTGTCTGGATGGTTTTTCATGTGGCCCGTCCGGGCCTTGCTTTATCTGGTGAAGTACCTTGAAGCCGTTGGCCTGGGAGCCGGCGTTGTTTTGACAGCGCTTGTGCTTCGAAGAAGAGGAATCAGGGCCCCCATTAAGGCGTCGCCTTTGTCTCACCGGGGGTCGCAACAGAGCTCCTGAATCTGCTCGGCATACGTGCCGCACACCTGCCTTAAGTGTGGCATCATTTATGCTACAAGTCGTATATCTGTGTCAGGGAGCGCTCCCTGTCTCCTAAGATGAACGTCAGACCGAGGATGGCATGGTTGCAGCAGACAACGACGTCTACGTGGCCAGACAGCCCATATTCGACCGGCGAAAGAGGATCTTTGGCTACGAGCTTCTTTTCAGGGATGGCACCGCGAACGTGTTCCCGAATGTGAATGGAGACAAAGCCTCTTCTGAGCTCATATCCAGCAGTCTCTTGACGGTCGGCCTTGAAAGGCTGACGGGCGGCAGACGCGCTTTTGTGAACTTCACCGAAGACCTCCTGATCAGAAACGTCCCATCCCTTTTCTCAAAGGACATCCTCGTGGTGGAGGTCCTTGAGGATGTCCCGCCGACCGAAGGCGCCCTGTCCGCTTGCAGGGCGCTCAGCGCAACCGGGTTTACGGTTGCGCTGGATGACTTTGTCCATGGCTCACCTGCCATGTCATTTCTCCCTTTCGCGTCTCTGATTAAGATGGACTTCCGAAGCGCCGATGCGGTGCGCATAGAAGAAAATGTCAAAGAATTATCCCACTTATCCTGTCAAGTTTTTGGCTGAAAAGGTGGAGACACCTGAGGATTTCGCTCGGGCAAGCGACGTTGGCTTCAACTATTTTCAAGGTTTTTTCTTCAGCAAGCCTCACACCTTTAAAGTTCGGGATATCACGCCGAGCAAGAGCAGCTTGGCGCTTCTTCAAGTCATGGCGGAGGCCAACAAAGAGGACCTCCAATACGACCGATTGGAGACCCTGATCAAGAAGGATGTGTCGCTTTCGTACAAGTTGCTCAGGTACATCAACTCTGCCTATTTTCGAAGACTCCAAGAGATATCGTCGATCCGCCAGGCAATGGTGATGCTCGGGGAAGTGGGGATCCGTCGATTCATCTCCCTGATCGCCATGGCGAAGCTGGCCGAGTCCAAGCCCGATGAACTGGCCAGGACATCCATTGTCAGGGCCCGTTTCTGCGAACAGCTCTCAAAAGGCTCTTCCAGACGCCTTCAGGATTCCGAGCTTTTCACCATGGGGTTGTTCTCCCTGATCGACGCCATCCTGGATCAAACGATGGGATATGTGATGAAGACGCTCCCCCTGTCTGAAAATATCAAAGGCCGCCCTGTTGCGCGGAGAAGGGGAGCTGTCTGGGTTCGTCGACCTGGTACGGAACTACGAGGCGGGAAATTGGCAGGGTGTCTCAAAGGCAGCCCTCGATCTCGGGATCGACGACAGGACGATCCCATCCATTTATGTGGATGCGCTGGGTTGGGCCGACAGCCTTGCCCTCGCGTGACGCTTTCCTCCCCACAGTTGACACGCCAACGCTTACGAGAAGGCAAGGTGGTTGCGGCAATCGAGCCCGTTCTCCGGGATTCTTGAGCCCAGGGAGAGGTGGGAAATCTATGAAGCGTTCTCAGCTTGAGCACATCATAAGGGCTGCGGGAAGCATCACACAAGATGAAGAGGGGATTGAAATTTTTCCTCCCAAAACCTGCCTTTACTGAAACGCCTTCTGAAAATAGATCAGATCGTATTTCGTGAACCCGGTTGGGTCCGTGGTGACCATCGAATAGAAGATGGTGTTGCCGCCACCGATCGAGCTGAGGGGAAGGGAGATCACCTGTTCCCGCTGCTCCGCCTGCACGTTCTGCCGCCAGGGCCAAAGGGTGCCGGAAAACTTTTCGGAGGTGTTGTCGCTCTTGATGAGGTAGAGCTCACCGCCAGGGCGTGAGATAAGCCAGAAAGATGGTGACGGGCTCTTCCTGGATGGGAAAGTGGGCGTTCAGGAGCAGGTTGCCAGCCGAGACCTTCGCTGCCAGGGGCTGGGTGAGGGGGTGCTGGGTCTTCGGACGGATTAGAGACATAGGTTACGTGTTGACTGTTTGGCGGGGCCTGGGCCAGGGTTGTATTGAGATAGCTCATCTCATAGTTGCTCAGGGTGGAGGAATCCGGGGTGACGAGCGCGTACAGGGTGTACGGGGCCAGCGGAAAGCCGCTCGTGAAGGCAGGGATGGGGAGCTCACCTGCTTGAGCCGCCGTGACGCCTTGGCGCCAGGGGTGAAGCACGCCCGTGTACTCGACGATCGTGTTGCCGGAATTGATAAGGAACATCCGGCCGGAGAGGCCGGGATCGTTGATGGTCATTCCGAGGTAGAGGTCAACAGGCTGTTGATAAGACGGGAACAGGGCCTTGAACTGGAGGTTATTTTCGGACACGGCCGCTGCGAACGGCTGGCTCGGTGGATTGGGATCGTCCGACGGATCGAGGACCTGGTAGGCATGCTGTCCTTGAGGAATGGGCTGGCCGGGAGAGCTTTCAGGGACCACCTGGATGGTTAGAGGTGTCGTATCGCCGGTGGTAATAACCACACCCGTCTTGAAATTGGTCTGATATCCCGACTTGCTGGTCGAAACAGTGGCCCCCGTTCCGGCCACGACCACCATCGTGTAATACCCTTCATCCAGGCTTTGGGTCGAACCGCCAGTGTTGCACGTAACCTGCGCGCCCTTGAGCCCTTTTCCGCTCAGACCGTCCAGAACCCGGCCCGTGAGGAGGCCGGTGCCGCTTCCCTTGGTCTGGATCTGATAGTTGACCGCTGAAGCGCAGTTGTTTTCGGTCTCATAGGTCCAGGTTCCGGCTGAGGCCCCCGGAATGGAGATGTCGATCGTATCTTCCACCTCATAAGGCCCATACTTCTCACCGTTTGGCCCGAGACGGTGAGCGTGACTGCGCATCCACTCATGATCTTCTTTGATGAAGCGGTCTGAACGGGAGCACCAAGGGTGTATGAGATCAAAAGGGTCTGACCGGCAAAAGCATTGGAGAAGGTCTTCGTGTCGGATTGATTCGATGCCACGCTGCCCGTCACCGTCTCTATCACATCTAACAAAATTGAGCCAAACCCCGGGAATCCCAGTTCGTCCTTTGCCGTGACGTTCAAACTGTAAGATCGTGCCTGGGTGTTTACAGGGATCACGGTTCTGTATGAAAAATTCCCGTCCCCTGCCGTCAAATCCCCGTTCGTCCCATCGTCATAGAGCGTCCGTGAAATAGCGCCCCCGATCGGTGAGATGTCCGCAGTGACGTTTGCGAGAAATCCTGCGCCTTCGGGGTGTGTCACCCGGGCTGTAAGAAGAACGGGGGTCCTACCGTCATTGAACGTCTCAATCCGGGCGCCCCTCACCAATGGCGCTTTTGGGTCGAGGGAAACATTCATGACGTGGGTGCTTCCCGCCTGGAGAGGAAATACCGGTGAGGGTCTTGGTGTAATAGTGGGAGGCAGACACCTGGACGGCGTAGGTCCCCGGCGGAAGGGATCTGAACGAGAAGCCGCCGGTGGAGTTGGTCGCCAGAATGTGAGAACCGGGAGTGATTTCCAGCTGAACATCTGCCACCGGTAGACCCGTGATTGTGTCCGTGACAATTCCTTCAAACACTGCGGGGTTTGCTTCCGGCTGCAATACGGTACTCAATCAGAACAACGATTTCTTCGATACGACCTGTTAAGCCATCGATTTCAATTTCGAGGACTCGACCAATACCCGGCGCCCAGAAAGTGATGGATGATACACCGTTGGAAATATTGGACTTGATGTTTGAACTTAACCCATACGTGACGATCTCGTTCAACTGGTCCGGTTCGGACCAACTGCTGAACTCCACCGTGAAAATAAGCCCTGGGATCTCCAAATAGGACTCAATCAAATCACCATTTTTGGCTAATCCAATGTCCGGCCACAGCCTGCTTGGGATCTTGCTGAATTCCCTGAGAAGAATGGTGTTGTATCCAGTGTGGAAGAGGGTGCCGTCGACGATATTGCCGATTGTGAAGTCGTCGTGATTGTATAGCTCTCCGTCATCAAAAAAGGCATGAATCGTCACCAGGTTTCCGCTCTTTGAAGCGATCGTGAAGTCAGAGGGGTCGCCAATCTTGACGGCGTTGTGGCCATCGTACACAAGGGATTCGAAAACGGAAATGCGTCTGCTTCCCACCGGCTGCATGATGGTCCCATCCTGGGTTTGGACTGGTTGAAGGATTTCCCCCTGCCACCAACTGCCGAGAGTCAATGGAAAATAGTCTGCGAAATAAGCGGCCGTCGCTGAAGTGGCAACGGATAGGAAGAGAACCACTGCAATGATGGAATTCAAGAGATAAGATTTCTTTCGGTACATGTTGCTCCTTATCCCCCTCCCCCTCGAAGGGGGAGGGTCAGGGTGGAGATGACCTCCCTACTGGGTGACATTCATTGAAAAACCAATCAGCTCGTAATTTGAAAGGGCAACGGGGTCTGTGGTCACCAGTGAATAGAAATAATACACTCCAGGAGCCATTTGTGCCGTTGGTATGGAGGCCAACTGAACAGCCTGTGGCGCAGTTATGTTTTCGCGCCACGGCCAAAGGGTGCCGGAGAGCTTCTCCGGGGTATTGTCGCTCTTGATGAGATAAAGCTCTCCCCCTGGTGTCAGATAGGCCAGAAAGATCGAGACCGGCTCTTTCTGCATCGGGAAGTGGGCGTTCAGGAGCAGGTTGCCGGCCGAGACCTTCGCCGCCAGGGGCTGGGTGAGGGGGTCTGGGTTTTCGGACGGATTGGAGACATAGGTTACGTTTTGACCTTTTGGCGGGCCTTGGGTCAGGGTTGTATTGAGATAGCTCATCTCATAACTGCTAAGGGTGGAGGAATCCGGGGTGACGAGCGCATACAGGGTGTACGGGGCCAGTGGAAAGCCACTCGTGAATGCGGGAATGGGGAGCGCACCCGTTTGAGCCGCTGTCACGCCCTGGCGCCAGGGGTGAAGCTCTCCCCCGAATTCAATGATGGTATTGTCGGATTTGACCATGAACAGCCGGCCGGAGAGCCCCGGATAGTTGATGCTCATGGCGAGATAGAGGTCAACAGGCTGTTGATAAGGTGGGAACAGGGCCTTGAACTCAAGGTTCTTCCCTGTCACCGCCGCCGCAAACGGCTGGCTCGGCGGACTCGGGTCATCGGAAGGATTGAGGACTTGGTAGACAATCTGCCCTTGGGGAACGGGTTGGTTTAGAGAGATCTCGGGGACCACCTGAATGTTCAAGGGAGTCGTCGCTCCTGCCGTGATGGACACACCGGTCTTGAAATGATCCAGGTATCCCGGCTTCCTGGTGTGGACCGCCGCGTTTGTACCCGCCACCACCACGGCCGTGTAATACCCTTCATCCAGACTCTGAGTCGCGCCGCCGGTATTGCAGGAAATCTGCGCGCCCATGATCCCTTTTCCTGTCAGCCCATCCAAGACGCGTCCGGCGAGGATGCCGGTGCCACTCCCTTTGGTCTGGATTTGGTAGTTTACCGTTGACGAACAGTTGCTTTCGGTCTCGTAGGTCCAGGTTCCGGCGCTGGCATTCGGGATCGGGATATCTATAGAGTCCTCCACTTGGTAGGCGTTATAAAGCGTGCCATTTGGCTCATAGATCGTGAGCATGACAGAGCAGGTACTCATGGATGTCTTGAGTGAAGAGGCTTTGACCTGCCCGCCAAAGGTGTAATGAATGAGTAGGGTTTGACCGGCAAAGGCGTTTATAAAGGTTTGAGTGACGGGCTGGTTTGGAGAGGCAAGTCCCTCTGTCTTTTCCACCACGTTAAGAGGAATGGCGCCAAATCTCTTGAAACCGAGCTCGTCGGTGGCGGTGACGTTCAGGCTGTAAGTGCGCGCCGGGGCATGAAAAGGGATTGCCATTACATAGGAATAGACGCCATCCCCTGCCTTCCCATCCCCGTTTGTTCCATCGTCGTAAAGCGGCTGTGAGGCTCTCCTGTCAAGAATCGACAGGTCCACGGTGACCGATGCGATACTTGCCGCGCCCATTGGTCGATCCACCTGAGCCATCAAGAGGGCAGGGGTTATGCCATCGTTATAAGCCTCAAGGGCGAAACCTGTGACTGCCGCAGCCTTCAAATCCAGGAGAACGTCGAGGACATGGGAGCTCCCAGGCTGAATATGGATGCCTGACAAGGTCTTGGTCTGATAGTTCGGGGCCGAGACAGTGACCGTGTAAACGCCGGCTGGAAGAGAGTCGGATGAGAAGGCTCCCGAAGAACCACTGGTCAGCACAAAGGTGCCGGGCATGAATACGATTTGCGCCCCAGAGACAGGCTGGGCGGACACCCTGTCTCTTACATACCCCTCAATAGGCCCGAAAGCAGATTCCGGAGGCGCAATGTAGTATTCCACCAGAATCTGGATCTCCTCAAAGGTCCCGGTTTGCTCGTACATATTCACATCGAGTACCTTTCCAATTTTCGGCGCCCAAAAGTCCATACTTCCAACCGAGTAAATCAAGCCGGAGGTGATGGCTGATTCAAGGCCATGTTCGACGATTTCATTAAATGCGTTTCTCGGGTATCTGTCGCCGTAATCCACTGAAAAAATAAGACCTGGCATGTTCATGTAAGATAATAGCAGCTGGGATTGCCCCGCTAATGTGACGTCCGGCCATAGATTCAAAGGAATTTTGCTGGATTCCCTGAAACAGAATTGGGCTCAAATTGGTTGGAATCATCGATCCATCGGTTACATTTCCAAGCGAAAGCAAAGGTTCATATGTGGTTTCGGCGTGCCGGTATAGGGTCAGGGCGGTGCCGTTGTTCGACAGGACATCGTAGTCTTCAACGCTTTCGCCAAACTTCATAAGCAGTTCACCGTCTTGCCAGAAAACCTCAAAAACAGAGCGCGTTTCAAAACGGCCGGTTGACTGCATCACGATGGCGTCATCGATTACCACCGGAACGAAGATCTCATACTTCCACCAACTGCCGAGCGTCAGCGGGAAATAATCTGCGAAGTTTGCGGCCCTCGCGGAAGTTGTGACGAAAAGGAAGAGCACCGCTGCAACGAGCGGTTTCAAAATATCAGATTTTCTTCGGTACATTTTGCTCCTTAATGCCTCCCCCTCGAAGGGGGAGGGTCAGGGTGGAGGTCAATCTTCCTATTGGGTGACATTCATCGAAAAATAAATCAGCTCATAATTTGAAAGGGCAACTGGGTCTGTCGTCACCAGTGAATAAAAGTAATACATTCCAGGCGCCATTTGTGCCATTGGTATGGAGAGCACCTGACCAGCCTGTTGCGCAGTTATGTCTTCCCGCCACGGCCAAAGGGTTCCCGACAACCGTTCGGTGGTATTGTCGCTCTTGATGAGATAAAGCTCTCCCCCAGGTGTCAGATACGCCAGAAAGATCGAGACCGGCTCTTTCTGCATCGGGAAATGGGCGTTCAAGATCAGATTTCCGTCCGTGACCTTAGCTGCCAACGGCTGAGTTAAGCGGATTTGGTTCCTCGGTCGGGTTGGGGATGAACGTCACATTTTGGCCCACCGGCGGCGGCTGGGGCGGGGTGGTGGTAAAATAACTCAGGTCGTAATTCGCAAGGGTTGAGGAATCGGTCGTGACCAGGCTGTAGAGGGTATAGGCCCCAAGGGGATAATCGCTCGGGATCGGGATCTGGGCTGATTCCTCCTGGGTTGAAGCCTTTTTCCACGCGTGGAGGGTCCCCCCAAACTCGACGATGGAATTGTTCTCGTCAATGAGAAAGAGTTTTCCTGCATGCTCGCCGGAATTGGGCATGAAAGCGAGATAAAGATCCACCGCCTGCTGATACCTTGGAAAAATGACGTTGAATTCCAGGTCGCTGCCCGAAACCTTTATCGCAAAAGGCTGCGTGGGGGGCTTGGGGTCTTCTGCCGGATCGAGGATGTTGAAGACATTTGCTCCAGAAGGCGACTGCCTGGGCCGATGCGTTCTGGGGAACGACCTGGATGTTCAAGGTGGTCGTCCCTCCCGCCTTGACATGGACCCCGTTCCTCACATTGGTCTGGTACCCGGCCTTGCTCGTAACGACCTGACCGGTTCCTGCCACGGCCACACCTGAATAGTAGCCCTGGGCCAGGCTCACCGTGTGTGCCGCCCGTGTTACAATTGATGCTTGCCCCACTGACACCGCTACCCGTCAATCCGTCCACCACCCGTCCCACCAGCACACCCGTCCCGCTCGCCGCTGGTTTCGATCTCGTAGGAAAGGGCGGATGCTACATTGGTTGGTGGTGACATACTCCCATTGCCCCGCAGGAGCATTCGGGATGCTGACATCGATGGAGTCGGTGCCGTAATAGGGCCCGTATTGAGAGCCGTCTGGGCCGAGAATGGTCAATTGTATCTGACAGTCGCTCTTTAAAGCTTTGAGGCTTAAAACGGCTTTTGTAAAGTCAAAGTGAATGTTCAGGGTCTGGCCGCCAAGGGTGTTATCAAAGATCTGGGAGACCGACTGGGAGGGTTGAACCGTGCCTGACAGCTTGTCGGTGACATTCAGGGAAATGTGAACCGAACCTTCTTTTCCCATCACATCGATGGCCGTCACGTTCAGAGCGTAAAGCTTGGCCTTGGTCCCCTTCGCCACAGTGGCTTTGTAGCTATAGGTGCCGTCGCCGGCAGTCGAGATCCCCATGGGTCCCATTGTCATAAAAGACCTGTTCTGGGCTTCCGCCGATCGGCTCAAGATTTCCGAGAACGGTGTCTATGCTCGAAAGCCCCAGTGGGTGGGTGATACGGGCCGTCAGAAGCGTTGTGCTCTGACCATCGTTACCGATCTCATTCTCTGATGTTGAGGTTGAAATCACCTTTGGGAGGTACGGAATTAAGGAGAGGTCGAGCTGATTGGAAAGACCGGGAGACAACGAAACAGTTTTGATCGACTTGCTATTGTAGCCGGGTGCCGTGACCACCACTGAATAGGTCACCGACGGGATCCCGGATGAATGAAAAGTTCCGTCTGCCTGAGAGGTCAAGGTGATGGCCCCGGGTTCAAGTGAGATGGTTGACCCCGGAATTGGATCTCCTGTGTACCAGTCGGTGATCTTTCCCCGGATTTCAGCCAGGGCCGGAGGAGCCAGTTGGGTGAGAACCAGGGGAGAAGACATGTAGGCGTTGTTGTGGGTGTTGGTCCTGATGTCAACAAGCAGTTCAACTTCGTCCGCCATGGCGTTGATGCTTTGAACGAAAGAGGCGGGGAAAAGTAACGAGCTGATGCATTGGCCGTTTGGGGCTGCGGAAGAAGAAATTTCCAAGTTGCTGGCCCTGCTTGTAAACAGTTATTACTGCAGGCGTATAGACGGTGTTTCCCGAGCAAAGGCCTTCAGGTAGCGTCCAGGACCATGTGAGATCACCATTCGGCGCCCAGGTGAGGACGAAGGTGGAGGGATCCACTTTAGGAAGATTCACGAGTCCGTTAAAGGACGAACTTCCGGCGTAGGTCTCGCCACTGTGCGTCACTTCGATCGTGTAAAGCCCGACGATCAAGGGATCAGAGAATAGGGCGTACCCGTAAGTGTCGAAAGAGGGCGCCGGGTAGTTCCATTGGCCGGTTTGTGCGTTGTAAGTCCCTATGGCGACGTCAAAGAAGGTGGTCTCAGTCAAATTGACTGGCTGGCCGTTTGGATCGTAGACCTTGATCTCCGACAGACTGACCGACCGGGTCATGTTCTGGTTCGATCCATCCTTCAACTGGAACTGCATGCGATTCTCAATTCGGCCGTCTCCCCAGACGCGGTGTTGGATGAGCACGCTCCCGAGTCCGGTCTATGTGAATTCGACCCACGTGCTGAATGACTCATTTTGAATGGCGTCAAAATCCGAATTGTCGCTAATTCGCACTCGCCACCGGTAGGTCTGTCCAGGGGTAAGAATGTCCCCAGGTATGGTGTTGGAAAGGGCATCTTTTCCATAGGCAGAGAAGTACACATTCCTTCCGGAAGCATCAATGATTTGAAGCCGGTAGTAAAGGTCCGTATCCGGGCAGACTCACCGCACCCCAGGAAAACGTGTTTCCCAGAACCGTGAAGTCGGCGGTATTCGCGACCGGGATCGCTTTGATGGACGTTTGTTGGTCATCGGTCGTAACACTGGTCGTGCCGCTGGTGATGGTGAATGAATAGTCCCCGGTCTCTGGTTGCACCGGAGGCAAAAAGAAAAAGCCCCGCCACCCGTCAGGGGTCTCAGAGTAAGAGAAATTCTCCCTGGGATATCCAAGGACACCTCTCGGGCCGGTGATGGTGATGGAATCAATATCACCGGGAGCGGCGCCACTGAGGGCGCCGGTGAGTTGGATCGCGTAAAGGGTCCGGGGATTGCCGTCCGGAAACAGGGCGTTGTGAAGGCTCCCCATGGCAGGGCTGGCGACAAGGGTGATCAACCAAAGCAAAGTGAATGTCCATTTTTTCATTTGCGAATCCTCCTTTCCATGAAATTCTTTCTGATAAGTCATTTTATGACTTCCCCATTCACCTCTAATGCACGGAATGCGCACTCATTGTTCCCTTGATAGCGTCTCCCTCTTGTCTGATGTCTTTAACGACAAAATGTTCTTCCCTACTGAAACTGGACATCAAGATTAAAGTAGATCAGGTCATAATTCGATAGCGCAGCTGGGTCTGTGGTCACCAGCGAATAAAAATAGTACGTCCCTGGTGGAATTTGACTCAGAAGGACTGAAAAAACCTCTGTCGCCACCTCGTCGGTGACATTTTCCAGCCAAGGCCAGAGGGTGTCTGTGAATCCCTCAAACGACCCATCTTGCTTGATGAGCACGAGATCCCCCGTTGGAACGATGACAGCCAGGAAAACGGTGACAGGCGCTTTCTGAATCGGAAAATGAGCGTTCAGGATCAGGTTTCCATTTGTGATCTTGACGGCCAAAGGCTGACTGAGAGGATCAGGATCCTCTGCGGGGTCGGGGATGTAGGTCACATTCTGTCCAGTCGGGGCGGGGTTGGCCAGGGTCGTCGTAAAGAAACTCAGATCGTAATTGCTGAAGGATGAGGAGTCCATGGTAACCAGGGAATAGAGTGTATAGCGCCCCATAGGATACGCGTTTGAAATCGCCTTCTGGATCTGAGTTGAATCCCCTTGGGTGCTAGCCTCACGCCAACGGTAAAGGGTATCAGTAAACTCAACCAGAGAATCGTTTTCATCAATGAGAAAGAGCTTCCCTGCATTTTGGCCATCGTTGATGGTAAAGCCCAGATAGACATCCACTGGCAGTTGATATCGAGGGACGACGGCATTGAGCTCCAGGTTGGTCCCTGAAACCTTTGCCGCAAAGGGCTGGGTCGGGGGCTTGGGGTCCTCTGCCGGATCAAGGATGTTGAAGACATTTGTACCCGAAGGAGCCGCCTGGGCCGATGCGTCTTGTGGAACGACCTGGATGTTCAGGTTGGTCGTGGCTACCGGACTTGACATGGACACCGTTTTTCACGTTGGTCTGATAACCGGCCTTGGCAGTGGTCACAATACCCGTCCCCGCAACCGCAACACCTGAATAGTAGCCTTGATCCAGGCTTACCGTGGAGCCGCCTGTATTACATTTGATACTTGCCCCCTTGACACCCACTCCCGTGAGTCCGTCCATCACGCGGCCCACAATCAGACCGGTCCCGCTGCCGCTGGTCTCGATCTCGTAAGATTGCTCCGATGGACACTGGTTGAGGGTCTCGTACTCCCATGAGCCTTCCGTGGCATTGGGAACGGTGATGTCAATGGAATCGGTCACGACATAGGGACCGTATTGCTCACCATTTGGGCCGAGAACTGGTCAGCTGAGCTTGACAGTCGCTTTTTATAAGCCTCAGACTTGAAACGGTTTTTGAAAGGGCAAAGTGGATGTGGAGGGTCTGACCCCCAAGGGGGTTATCGAAGGTCTTGGAATCCGGTTGGCCTGGCTGCACCACCCCTGACACCTTCTCGGTGACGTTAAGGGAAAAGGAACCAAAGCCTTTATGGCCTGCCATATCGATGGCTATCACATTCAGTGCGTAAAGCCTGGCCTTGGTGCCCTTCGCCACAGCGACTTCGTAGCTATAGATGCCGTCGCCCGCCGCAAGATCCCCATGGGTCCCATCGTCATAAAAAACCTGTTCCGGGCTCCCACCGATCGTCGAAAGATCTCCCAGGACAGAATCGATGCTCGAAAACCCAAGTGGGTGCGTTATGCGGGCTGTCAGAAGGGTTTTGCTCTGCCCGTCATTGGGCACGTCATAGGGCAGCGCAGTCGCCGAGATTACCTCCGGGGCATAAGGATTTAATGTGACATTGAGATGGTTTAAAATGCCAGGCACAAGTGCAATGTCGGATAATGTCTTTATGGCGTAATTGGGAGAGGAGATCCTTACAGAGTAGGTCCCCGCGGGAATGTCGTAGGAAAGGAAGGTGCCACTTGTTCCTGATGTCATAGCTGATCGCTCCGGGCTCGAGCGAAATGGTTGCTCCCAGAATTCGCGCTCCGGTGAGCGCGTCAGTGACCTTGCCCTGCATCTGAGCTACCGCTGGTTTTCCGATACTGAGAATCACGCTTCTTGTCGTGTTACCACTCCCGTTGGCGGTATTGGTGAAGGTACATGCATCGCTGTATGAACCCGGGGCAAGGGTATTGGCGTTGGAATTGAGCGATACTGTGACATTGGTGCTCGCCCCACCCACCAGTGTTCCACCATTTGAGGTCAAACTCACCCAATTCTGGATTTTCGAAGCAGTCCAAGTGATGGTCTCGCTCCCCATATTTTTGAGGGTGTATACCTTACTTGATGGGCTGAAAGGCCCTCCCTGAGAACCTGAAGAGAAAAAGCCATCGCCCGGAGTAACTTCGAGAATTCCAAAAGAGGCGTATCCGAGATATATGTCATAATTACCCGTAAGGGTTCCATTGAGAGAATCGTAAACAAGGATGGTATAGGTTCCCGCAGTTGGCAGGGTGCAACTTGAGACCTCAGCCGATGGCGTCCCAGAGGCCTCACAGATCTTCGTCCCCCCGGAATCATATACCCTGATGCCAGGCCAAAAACTTCCGGAAGTCCTCGCCGCCCTCACCAGAACATTGTCATTGCCACTCGCAGAAAAGGTGTATGCATCCATTTCAGATGCAGCGATCACGCCTGACAGGGTCTGCCCAAAGCCAATACTTGTACTATTGCCTGGGTTGTTAAGCCGCTGGAGATGAAGGCTATAATTACCCGTAAGGGTTCCATTGAGAGAATCGTAAACAAGGATGGTATAGGTTCCCGCAGTTGGCAGGGTGCAACTTGAGACCTCAGCCGATGGCGTCCCAGAGGCCTCACAGATCTTCGTCCCCTCGGAATCATATACCCTGATGCCAGGCCAAAAAGTTCCGGAAGTCCTCGCCGCCCTCACCAGGACATTGTCATTGCCACTCGCAGAAAAGGTGTATGCATCTTCCTCACCAACTCCATCTATGGAACATTGAATTGTCTCGCCAAAATCAATCGTGGGGGGGCACGCAGCAAGTGAAAGGCTATCGCATTCAACAAAACCCAGAAGGAAGAAAGACATTACAGCAATAAGCAAGGTTTTAGTGGCACCTACCACTTTCTTTAATCCGACATCCTGTGCCCCCCTTTCGTGCTTATTGGGTTTCAAAGTCTGGTTTCTGAAAAATCCTTTTATCTTCTGTCTCAGTAACCATACCGCCATCAATTTGTATCGAAGATAAAGTGGATCAGGTCATAATTCGATAGCGCAGTGGGGTCTGTGGTCACCAGAGAATAAAAGTGATATGTTCCCGGCGGAGTTTGAATCATGGGGATTGGCAGCTCCTGCAGCTCTTGTTCCGCCTTAACGTTTTCTCGCCAGGGCAAGAGGATTTCTGAGAACAGCTCGGTGCTGTGGTCGCTCTTGATGAGATAGAGCTCGCCTCTCGGTGTGGTATAAGCCAAAAAAATGGCAACCGGCTGCGCTTGAAGTGGAAAATGGGCGTTCAGGAAGAAGTTCCCCTCCGTGACCTTGACTGCCATAGGCTGTAATAACGGATTTGGCGCCTCGGATGGGTTGGGGATGATCGTGACATTTTGGCCCACCGGCGCCGGTTGGGGCGGGGTGGTGGTAAAATAACTCAAGTCGTAATTCGTAAGGGTTGAGGAATCGGTCGTGACCAGGCTGTAGAGCGTATAAGCCCCAAGAGGATACTCGCCCGGGATTGGGATCTGGGCTGATTCCTCCTGGGTTGAAGCCCTTTTCCACGCGCGAAGGGTCCCTCCAAATTCGACGATGGAACTTTTCTCGTCAACGAGAAAGAGTTTTCCTGCATGCCCCCCGGAACTGGGCACGAAAGCGAGATAAAGATCGACCGCCTGCTGATACCTGGGGAAAACGAGGTTGAATTCCAGGCCACTGCCCGAAACCTTTATGGCAAAAGGCTGCGTGGGGGGCTTGGGATCTTCTGCGGGATCGAGAATATTGAAGATATGAACGCCAGAGGGGACTGCCTGGGCCGACGCGTTTTCGGGAACCACCTGGATGTTCAGGTTGGTGGTGGTCCCGGACTTGACGTGGACCCCGCTTTTCACATTAGTCCGATACCCCGTCTTGGCCGTGGTCACAACACCCGTCCCTGCCACCGCCACACCTGAATAGTAGCCCTGATCCAGGCTTAACGTGGCGCCGCCCGTATTACAGTTGACACTTGCTCCCTTGACACCCGCTCCCGTAATCCCGTCCAGCACGCGACCCACAAGCAGACCGGTCCCGCTGCCGCTGGTCTCGATCTCGTAGGAAAGGGCTGAGGTACACTGGTTGGTCGTAACATATTCCCATTCTCCGGCAGCGGCATTCGGGATGCTGACATCGATGGACTCGGAGAATGAATAGGTACCGTATACAGATTCGTCCGGCCCGAGAATGGTCAACTGGATTTGACAGTCGGCTTTTAGCGCTTTGAGGCTTGAAATGGCTCTCGTAAAGTCAAAATGAATGTTCAACGTCTGGCCGTCAAGCGTGTTGTCAAAGATCTGGGAGTCGGACTGGGAGGATTGGACCGAGCCCGACCGTTTGTCGGTGACGCTTAAAGATATCGAACCAAAATTTTCCTTTCCTGCCAGGTCGATGGCCGTCACGATCAGGGCGCAGCGCTTGGCGTTGATCCCCTTGGCAACGGTGGCGCTGTAGCTGTAGATTTCGTCACCCCCAGTCATATCCCCATGGGTGCCATCGTCGTAAAAGGCCTGTTCCGGGCTCCCGCCTATTGGCGTAAGGTCTGCCAGGACCGAGTCTACCTTCGAAGGGCCGAGTGGGTGTGTGACGCGAGCTGTCAGAAGCGTTTTGCCCAGACCATCATTGCCCACGCTGGGTGGTTCCGCAACAGCGGATGTCACCTGTGGGGTATAAGGGGCAAGCAAGACATCGAGTTGATTCGGAAGGCCTGGGGCAAGCGCAATCACGGGAAGGGCCTTCGTGTTGTAATTCGGGGCCGAGATTTGAGCGGAATAAGTCCCCGCAGGAATTCCAGATGACGAAAAAGATCCATCGGTCTGAGAGGTCAAGGTGATGGTTCCGGGTTCAAGAGAGATGGTTGCCCCCGGAATTGGATATCCTGTAACTGCGTCGGTGATTTTGCCCTGGATCTGGGCGCTGAGCCCCATCCAAGTGAATTGAAGGGACTGGCTGTTCGATCGGTTTTGCTCGGGGACCCAGTCAGCGGCATCGCTGACTCGAACGTGCCATTTGTAGGTCTTACCAGGCACGAGTTTGCTGACGGGTACCGTGTGAGAGAGCATGTTCAGCTCACGGTTGGAATTGTATACCCGGTTTCCTGTGAGGCCGTCGTCGATGACCAAACGGTAATAAAGAGGGATCCCTGGAAGGCTCACTTCGCCCCAGAAGAACGTGTTCCCTTGAATTGAGAAGGTGCTCACATCAGCGTTCGGGATGTCGCGATTCTCGGTTTGTGTGTCATAGGTTTTCACCTGCACGCCGCCGGTGCTGATGATGAAGGCGTATTTGCCCAACGCTGGCTTGCCCAGCTCCCAACGGAGCTCCGACAGGAAAGACCCGAAGCCCCAAAGAGAGAAATCGTCCTTACCAAGAGGTAAAGGGGTATTGTTCAGCAAAATGGTCACGGAATCGATTTGTTCCGGTGATATTTCCTGAGGGATTTGTATTTCATAAAGCGTTTGTGAGGTCCCATCCGCGTAGCGGACATGTTCTACGGAGGCTTTGGCCGGAATAGAAAAAAGGAGAGCAAATCCTAAAAGGAAAAGAAACACCCTTTTCATGCTGAATCCCTCCCTGGGCCGCGTGAAGAGACAAAGTAATGAGTGGGATCCATTTGTCATTATAAATCAAATTGCCACAGAATTCCAAAGAAGCTCAAAAATGGTAGATGGCCGATACCAAGATCTTGTGTTGATCCACGTCCGCATCGGTGCCGGGGATGCCGATCAGGTCGCCGTTTACGTTATTGCCAAAGCGGTACTCATAGGCCGCATCCAGAATCAGGGGGCCGATCATCACCCCTGAGCCCAGGCTGAAACCGTAGAAATCCTCAGGGCTTCCTTCCGCCGGCTGCGGATCGTAAAACACGCCAAAGCGCAAGGGAACGATGGTCTTTTCGAGGAAGAGCAGGTACTCGGCGCCCAGCCGGACTTGATGGGTGGGATCGATGTCGGATTGGGAAGCGGGTCTGCCGTCGATGGGGCTTGACTTGTTACCCTTTCCGTCCTTGTACTTGAAATCGCCCCATTCGGTCCTGTAGACGTCCAGGGCGCAGGTAAACGCATCCGAGAAACGAAAGGCAATGCCCAGACCGTAAGACATGGGGAAGTCGATTTCCACGTTTTCGTTGAATTTGTTCGAGAAACTGCTCTTGACGTCAGGGAGCTCGGTGTATTCCTGGCTGATTTTCGTGGACTTGCTGTGCTTGAAGTCTGCCGTAAAGGGGCTCTTGAAGACGCCGCCGATGGTGATCATGGACGTCATGTCCCACAAAAATCCCATGTTGAAGTTGATCCCTTTGAGGTCAGAGTATTGGTCCTCGATGCGGACGTTGGTCGTGAAGGGGTTGGCGATTGCCGCCGATGTTCAGGTCGCCATTGCCCTTGGCCGTGTACGTCTCATCCCAGCCGTTTTCAAAGAATTGATCCGTCCAGAAATTGAGCGTCGCCCCCAGGGAAAAACGTGGGGTGATTTGAACGCAGTAGGCCGGGGAGATGGTCTTGAGCCCGCCATCCTGTTCAAATCGGATCTTCTGGGTGAGGCTGGAGTAGGCAATGTCATCAATCTGATCACGGTTGGTGAAGGTGAAGTCGATGTCCTTGGTGAAATCATAGAGGCGCTGGAAATTGATGGAGACCACCATGTTGTGGCCGAAGAGGGCGAAGGGATAGACAGCGCTCAGGTAGTTTAAGTCGGCGCTGTCGAAGGAGTCGTCTCGTGGCTGCCTCGGGGTGTGAGGAAGATGAGTAATCTTCCTGCCTCAAGAAGTAGGAGCCAACGATCGACAAGCTCAGGCCTTTCGAGCTGAATCAACCCGCCCGGATTCCACGAGGCGGCGGTCGCATCGTCTGCGATGGCAATAAAGGCGCTGCCCATGCCGACCGCCCTCGCCCCTGACCCCACGGGGTTTGGGGAGCTACTGATCCGGACCTGCTGGGTGATCTGCTGACCGCTGGCCAGCTCGGGAGCAACCATGAGAATCGCCATGAAACCCACCAAAAGAAACCGTCGCATTCTAACCTCTCTTCCTGCCATACCAAATTTCAGCGACCCAGATTGCTTTTCTTTGCGTCCTTTGCGGCTTTGCGAGAGATAGAAAAACATGCTTTCCGCAGACGCAAAGATCGCCAAGGTGAAAACATGGGCATGTGAAGAAGGTTCTCTTGTTTTAACCCAAAAAGATCATTTTCTTGCGCTCTTTGCGAGATGATCTTATCAAGTCGGCTTCACCTGCTCCACGCGATGATCTTTCTCCGGAATGGTGTCGCCTTTGACAATTTCCCCAAGAGATGTTTCCTGATCCGTCTGGACAACCTTCATGTATCGTCTCCGAGGATTCCAGCCTGAACAAATCTCCCTCCTTCACGCCGACCGTCTGCCCGATGTTCAGACGGACTCTGTTTCCCTGCACGTCCATGACCTTACCGCGAAGAGGATAAACCTTTGCCATCTGCTCAAGGAGGTCTGACGACAGCTTTTCGGCCAGCGCGGACGCAGGCATGGAAAGGCCGAAGGACTCGGTGAGAGAGGCCTTGATCGTCCCGCTCTCCGTCTCGATCAGCCGCAACGCCACCTGACCCTGGGGTCCTGAAAAGCTCAAACGTCCCGCAAGGATCAACCGTGCCGCCATGAGTCGGCCGAGCGAAAGGGCCGTCGCCGGGTCCGAGAGCCTGGAGGACCCGAGCTTGAGCTCCTCCAGGAGGGCCGGCAGGATGGCACGTTCCACCAGGTGCATTCGATTGGCCGTCGTGAGCCGTTCACTGAGTGCGCCAGCCAGGAGCTTCGCCTCGCCCTCCTGAAAGGCGTACCCATGCGTTTCGATGTCCATGAGCCAGAGGGTGAGGGGCGTGGATGTCCATCCGTCGCCGGGACACGCCTTCGTCGAGTCCCGTTGGGCCGCTTTCAATCAGTTCCTTTCACCAGGCGGTCAATACGGTCCTGCCGCTCCTTGTCACGAAGGGTGTCGACGGTCTCACGCGTTTCCTTAAGGAGCGCCTTGACGGACAAATCGTCGGGAGCGAGGCGCTGTGATGTCTCGAGGAGCTTCAATACATCGTCATGCCTGCCTTGCTCGCCGAGAATCACGGCTTGGGAAATGAGCGGGGCGCTCTGGTCGGGTGCCAGCTCCGAGGCCTTGCGATAGCATTCGATGGCGGTGTCGTAGTCCTTTCTGGATGGAGGCGATGCGTCCGAGGCCGTTCAACATCTCGGCCCTGACGCCGGCTTCCGTAGCATCCAGACCGAGTCCCGTCTTGGTAAACCCGCTTTGCATCATCGAGCTTTCCCTGTCTCAGCAGGATGTTTCCGCGTATCAAGGTCGAGACCCCGACTGCTGTTTGCCCTTTTTGTCGATCGTCTCGCACGCGGCAAGGGCCCGGTCAAAATCCCCGTTCCGGTAGAAGGTCATGGCCTCTGTCCTCATCTGCCGGGCCTGATTTTCAGAGATTTTGGATGTAACCGAAAAGACCCCCTGACACCGCAAGCAGCAAAAACGCCGCTACGAAGGCCCATCGTGCCCGTTTGACCCTGGGGACATCCTTCTTGCCGAGATCGATGACGTCCTCATGGGTCCGTGTCCGGATTTCGCTGGGGTCTTTGAGCGATCTTCTGTCCTCTTTCTTCGGTCCTCGATTCCCTGATCTGAGCCATGTAGTTGAAGACAGGGTCACCATAGAGGACATAGCTTGCCCAGACGATGGTCTCTTCGCCGTAGGCCTTGATCACCTCCGTCCGAGCCTCCCTCAGGCGGTGCCGACGGTCTTGCCGGTGGTCAGGCTGCCGTAGAACTCAAGCGCGAACCGCCGGCTCGGTTCGTCGAGAATCTCCCAGAAGGTCCCCACATAGTGCTTGACCCCGGAGAGAAGAAAGGCATTTGCCAGCCCGAAGATCTCTTCGTGGAATCGGTCTTTGATGGACCACTCCTCCGTCCTCGCCGACTGACAACCGTTCGAGAAAACCAGGGCCGGCATGGCGGCCGTCCCGGCCATCTTCATAATGTCGTCAGGCCGCAGGATGCCGGAGCTGAGGCGCCATCCCCTTTCATTTGGATTGTTCGGGTCGTACTCCGCGTGGCCGGCAAAGTGGACCAGGTCGAAATTGCGTATCTTCTCCTTGATCCAGTCCGGTTTGAGATTCTCGGATCTGAGGGTCACATTGAACAAATCGCCGTCCCGATCCAGCAGGTCCCTCAGCAGGGTCCCCTCCTGGTATGCACCCTTGAGATCGCCTTTCGGGTCCGCCAGGATCAACACCCTTAGCGGTCTTTCAAGGGGACGCACCTTTGCCGGAAGGAAGGACTGTTGGGTTTTAACCAAACGTCCCATGCTGAACCGTTGACACAGAAACTGCTTCCCGTCGTGAAGCAGTTCCCACGGGAAGTGGACCAGTCGGTCGTCCACATGCAGGGTGAAATGGTCGGCCTGGCTGATCGCGATTTTCTCCTTGATGCGGGGCGTGAAAAGCTCGTCCGAGAAGCGTTGCCCCAGATCCCTCAACTCTGGTGATGAGCTCGCGGGACAGCCTTCCTGAACGATTGGCCCTGTTCAGAAGCTCCGCCATGTCCTGCGAACGCTGCGCCACCCATTCGATGGAGGCCTGGATCTCCTCATAGTGGCGAATCGTGCTTGCCTCCGAGGCGGTCTGCTCGTGGGCGCTCAACTTGATTCGATTGCCCTCCCTGGCCACTTCCAGGTGAAAGACGCTCGTGGGCGTTTCACCCACGATTCGGTCCGACTCCGTGCGGGCCCTCACCTTGTGGCCCGGTTCAAGCCTCGAAACCTCGTCCCGCCAGACGATCCGGTAAAGCTCGAACGGGTCGGGCTTGCCCTTCAACTGAACGGTCTTGTGGAAGCGGCACAGGATGTCCTCGCTGCCGCAGACCTCTTCGTAGACCTGCTTTGAGACGAGGATTTCGCCGGGCTCAGCCTGGTTCTGGATGCGGGATGCCACGTTGACCACGTCCCCGGCCACGTGTCCCGTGTCCGTCAGGATTTCCCCGGCATGCAAGACCGATCCGGACCCTGATCCAATCCGCGGCCGGTGCGCTGCGATTGTGCTCATCGAGCCGCGTTTGGACTGCGACCGCGGATTTCACCGCCGACAGGGTGGACTCAAAGGAGGCCATGACGCCGTCGCCCATGATGTCCAACACCTCACCCCCGTGCTCACGAATGGCCGGGAGCACGATGTCGTGGTGCCTTTGAATCCAGGCCCTTCCGTTGATATCCCCACGCGTGTCCATGTACTGGGTATACCCGGCCACGTCGCTGAAAAAGATCGTCCGTTTCTTGACGTACTTCTCCTTGAGGATACGGTCCAACCGCTCCCTTTCATGGAGGATCGTCTTTATCCCCTGCGTCTCATCATTCATCGGAGCGTCTCCCTGATTTCAAAGTGATATCGGCCCATTTCTGTCCCGTTGCGGGAGAACAAGAAGGTTGTATCGACCAAAATCAATATCCTCGATCACGACATATCCCTCGTGCAACGGATAGGAACCGATTTCTCTGCGTCCCCGTTCTGAGGGTCACCCTGGCGTTTCGCCACCCGGGGGACGGATTCGGAAGCAGGATACGCAAGAGGGCGGTCCCATGTCCCGTCTTCTCGACTCGATTTCGACGGGCATGCCCTTGAAGAGCCTTCTTGACGCGCACGAGCGCTCCCTTACCAAGCAATTCCGGGCCTCGGGCCGGGGAAAGCTGCCAGGGTCTGTCAAAGAGGGTCCTGAGGCGCCAAGGGCCAGATGCCCCATGGCCTGGGCCTTTCGCCCAGACGCCCCATGGCCCAAACCCGACTTTCGGCCCTGCACGAAGAAGTCAGGACGGACAGCGTGAGCTGCGGCCGGAACCGGGTCGAGATCCAATCCTTCATCCTGACGAGCAAGGACCGTCAGCAGGCTCGCCGTCTCGAGACACACGGAGCAGTCCGCCAGGTGGTCTTCAAGGGTGTCGGTCCTGGTCTCGTCCAGCGTCCCTTCCGTGTAATCCGGGAGCCATGTTTCGTACTTGCAGTCTCGTTTCATGATCTCCTCAAGTAAATCTCCTTTGGCGCCTTCTTACCACAAATGGACACAAACGGTAGAATTTCCTTTCATCTTGTCAGGAAAAAGTTGATTCCGTGTCTCTTTATTTGTAGAGAGAGCAGTCAGGGTCGTAATGGGTGCCGATCTATATTGTGGGTCGCACGCCTCGCAGGCGGCGGTCAGCATTCATCCAATATACCGATATCGTTTGGCAAAGGAGCGAAATGGTGGTGCGTCATATGCGAATGAAGCCCGGATAACGGCTGTCCAGGACCGGAGACCGGGGCTTATGGCCCATGAGAAGCGTGCCTGGGGGTCTCACTGGTCGTCGCCCTTGTGATCCTGGCCTCCGGCTGTGCCGAAGGGCCGACGGCAAGACGCCGGAATTCTGGTGGACGAACCGTTACGTCAAGGATGGGAAAGCAATACGGGACCGTCAAGGGGACTTTCAGGGACCGTTGGTGGAACTACTATGAACGCGGTCTTTCCTTTGCAGAGGGCGCATTTTACATCGAGGCCATCGATGATTTCCGAAAGGCCGCTTCCAGAGAAATCCGAGATCAACGGACGGCCCGCACCTACGGGATGCACTTCATCGACTATTTTCCGCACCGCGAGATGGGGATTGCCCATTACCTTCTTGGCGATCTGGAGGCGGCCAGAAAGGAACTGGCGCTGTCCCTCACTCAGTTTCCTATCGGCCAAGACCAAGTTCTACCTGGATCAGGTGCGGAAACGGATCCTCAGACAATCAGGGGTTGAAAAGGGTGCGCCCTTGATCCGGCTCGCGCTGAAAGAAGAGGAAATCTGGACCAGAGATGACTTTGTGGTCGTAGAGGGCACAGCCGAGGACGAACATTTTGTCTCTTCCGTGCGCATTGGCGATGTACCTCTTTTTCTCCAGGGTTCCGACAAAAGGATCTCCTTCACCAAGAAGGCTGCCTTTGCCGCAGGGAAGGCACCTCGTCGAAATTGAGGCGGCCAATCTGCTGGGGGGCAAGGCGAAGCCATACGGTCATTTTCCATGTGGACCGGATCGGCCCCATGATCGCGCTTAAGCCTATCCAATTCGAGGAGAATGTCCCGGAAAGGCAAGTGAGGATTAAGCGGTTCCCTATACGATGAAGCAGGTGTTTCCAGCCTCACGCTGAATGGGCGGCCTTACGGTGTCGTGGAAGGGACGGAGACCCCCTTCGATCTTCAGCTAAAGACGGAAGAGGGCCGGGTCGAGCTTGTGGCGGTGGATCGCCTGGGAAACCGAACCAGCGCATGGATCGATCTTACAGAGACCACGGGCCTTTCGGGGCCTGTGCTGGTGGCCGGTTTGGACGAAAAGATCCGCTTTGCCGGCTTCTTGGGCCCCAAGGACACCCAACCTCCCATGATCCAGCTGACCGGATGGTCCGACCGTCAGACCGTTTACATGGACCGCATCTACCTGGAGGGCGAGATCAGTGACGACAGTGAAATCGTGGTCCTCAACATCAACGACGCATCCATCCTGCGTGGAAAGGGACAGCGGATCTTTTTCAGCCATGTCGGGCGAGCTTGCGGAAGGGGAGAACATCCTGCGGATCGTGGCCGAAGACCGTCACGGCAACACGGCAAGGAGGGATTTGATCGTCATCCGTGAGATTCCCAAGGCCGTTCAACTGGCCGAGAGGATGCGGTTGACCGTGATGCCCTTCGAACAGAAGGGGAACGTCTCCGATGTGAGCCTCTCCTACCAGGACAACCTTCTGAACGCGCTGGTGAAGCAAAACCGGTTTCGAGTCGTGGAGAGGGAAAAGCTGGACATGATTTTAGCTGAACAGAAATTGAGCCGAACCCAGCTGATCGAAAAGGACACGGCACTGAGTCTTGGAAAGCTCGTGGCGACCCAGGCGATTGTCACCGGAAGCATCATTGAAAGTCGGACCGGCATCGAAATGGTGGGGCGGGTGGTGGATACGGAGACCTCCGAGATCCTCGCCACCGAAGACGTCTACACGGAAGAAAGAGACCTGATGGCGCTAAAGCGGACCGCGGAGGGAATGGCCATCAAATTCCACAGGGATTTCCCCCTGGTAAGTGGGCTAGTGATCGATCACAAGGGCCGTTTCCGTCTTCACCGATCTGGGGAAGGACAAGATCCTGCTGAACCGGCGTCTGATCGTGTACCGCGAAGAACCCGTCAAACACCCGGTCACCGGCAAGCTGATGGGCATGGACCATGTGATCCTCGGACATGCCAGGGTCAATCAATTGATGCCGGAGATGTCCAAGGCAGAGATGGTGGGAGGTGACACGGGCTTAATTCGACCACTCGACAAGGTCATTTCCGAATGACCCCATCGAGAGAAGAAGATCGTCGTCTGGCGTCACGGTGTGCTTTCGGAGAGAGGGAAGCGCTGGAGGTCGCTTGTCAACCGCTTCTCCGGTCTTGATCTATCACGCCGTCAAGCACACCCTTGTCTTGAAACGTGTTCCCCACACGCATCAGGATCTCGAAGACCTTCACGGCTCGGTCTTTCTCCAAATCCTGGATAAGGGATGCCGCAAGCTCGGACAATACAGAGGGACAAACGGCTGTTCGCTCGCATCATGGATCCGGCTCATCGCCATTCGAACCGTGCTGAACCGCTTGAGGGCGCAGGGGATGGATTCCTTTTCGTGGGGGGATCGGCGAAGTTCCATCGAGGACCTGCATGAAGAGGTGACGGCGGATAGCGATGAGACATCCCGAAAGTTGGAGAAGCGAGAGGAACTGCGAATCGTGAAGGAAGGCATTGACCGCCTCCCCGCAAAAGAGAGACTCCTCATGCGACTACATTTTGAAAGAGGTCTTGCCCTTGAAGAGGTCGCGGACGTCATGCACCTCAGTCTTCAAAACGCTTACACTGTAAAACACCGCGCCGTGAAACGGCTGAGATCCTGGATCAATCAAGGATAGCTGCTGTCCAATATCTGCGCCCCTCCTGGCCCAAGCCCTCAATTCCAGGAGGCGCGTTGGCTCACAGCATTATGAGGTAAAGTTTGGTTTGAAACAAAAGACTAATTGAAAATCGCGATTTTCTCAAGAGGAGGGAAAAGAATGGCGCAAGAACAAGGAATCAGGCAAACTCTTATCTATCTGACGATCTATCTTTTTTTCTTTCTAGACCCGCTTGGCTCAGCACATGCCGGGCCTTACACCCTGTCCGACACCGGCCAGACAAAGTGTTACAACAACTCTGGTGAGATCCCTTGTCCTCAGTCAAGCGAGCCATTTTACGGCCAAGACGGAAATTACCAAGGGCCTCAGTCTGTTTATCAGCTAAGCGCTGATGGATTCGTGGTTACGGATGGCAACACTGGGATGGTATGGCAACAGGCCGACGATGGCGTGACCAGGGATTGGGATGATGCCATCGCCTATTGTGAAACCCTTGATCTCGGCGGGCATTCGGATTGGCGCCTGCCCAGCCGCCTGGAGCTTCTCTCCATAGCGGATTACGGGAGATTCGACCCTGCCATCGATCCGGTCTTCAGCGCGCAATCCGACTCCGGTTACTGGTCCAACAGTATCTACGAATCGGGCAGCACCTGGAGCGTGGATTTCAAGGGAGGGGGCGCGGAGGGCCACTGGCGGGGCCTTTTGCATTACGTAAGGTGTGTTCGTGGCGGAGCGCTTTCCTTTGGTCCTTTTGTCGCCAATAACAACGGCGCAGTGACTGACACGTCTACCGGATTAATGTGGCAACAGGCAGACGACAGCCAGACGCGGGATTGGCAGGACGCACTCTCGTATTGTGAGGGTCTGGACCTGGCAGGGCAGACTGACTGGAGGCTGCCTGACATCCGTGAGCTCCACTCCCTTGTGGATGACAGCCGCTATAATCCTGCCATCGATCCGGTTTTCACCATCGAACCTTCCGAAGGTTACTGGTCCGGCAGTAGCTGGGCCGGCTGGGAGGGCGGCGCCTGGCAAGTGTTTGCCAGTACTGGCGGATCGGGCGCCCCCGGCAAGGGCTACATGAATTTCGTGCGTTGTGTTCGCGGCGGGCCAACGGGGTCAAATGAATTGGTTCTGCCGACCTCTCAACGCGTCTTTAATTTGGCCGCAGCGGTAGACCCCGTTCTGAACGGAGACGCAGCTCAAGCTATACCGATCGGGATCGGGCCTGTTGCATCGGGTGGAAACAATCTCCGGCTAAGGATCGCCACGAACGCCCTGTCCGGTCCAGGGGACATATATTTGGGGCTATTCATTCCGGGCATTGACGGGGAACACATTTACATTCTCAAACCCGATTTGACTTTCCAGTCTCATTTGGAGGGTGTCGTGCCGTGGAAAGGGAACGTCAGCGGGCCAGTCAATGAAAACCTCTTCGGGGATATACCGACTTCCCTGCTTCCAAAAGGAACCTACTATCTCTATCTTGCAATCACCGCTTCGGGCCAAGGATTTGGAGAGGGATTCTATTTATGGGCCATGACGTTTGAGGTCACGGGAACTTATTTGACGGCAATAGAAGTCCTGCACGGTGGTTTGCCCTATCAAAGCAGGATAAGTGGGCTGTATTAAAGGCCTTGGGCAAACGGCAAAAGATGATCTGGGAGCAAATTTTCCGCGATCGTGGTCTCAAGTGGAAAGCCATTTTCTCACGAATAGGGCCGAAGGGAGCGCGACTTTACATTTTCAGGCTTGGAAAGTGAGTTTTTATCATCTTCAGGAGGTGACTCGAAATGAAGTATCTCGGAATGCTTACCATTTTTGTAGTCCTTTCCGTCGCGTTGAATCCTTCATCCGGGCAGGGCGCGGATTCCTGTTTTTCGACCCTCTCGAACGACATGAAGATCCATGTCCCTTCAGTTGAATTTGCCGGTGCCTTCTATGATGTCAACTTCGAAGTGCTCACCCAGGGGCCTTCGGCCGCGACAGGGGTGTGGCTGCGTCTTCAGACCATCACCGCGGCAAACCTCCTCAACTGCAGCAACCCGGCTGTCTTCTTTCAGAGCGGACCCTCTTACACGCTCCGCATTCCCGTATTGACGTATGGATCCTTTGCGTTTTGGGCGGACCTGGAATGGATACCGACCTCCGACAGCCATTTGTGGCTTATGTTGGGCGCCTTCGGGGAAATAATTTCTTCGGACTATGCATCTTCTGTTCCAGACACGGGTCAGACCAAGTGCTACGACGATAGCAAAGAGATCCCATGCCCCAACCCGGGACAGCCCTTTTACGGGCAGGACGCCAATTACACCCTCAATTCCCCTTCCTACACAAAGCTGGATGAAAGCGGAAACGCACTTTCCGATTCGGCCACATTATGGAGCATGGTGAGGGATAACGTGACCGGACTTATCTGGGAGGTAAAGACGAGCAATAACCGTGCCCAGAACTACAGCGACCCGCACGATGCGGACAACAACTACACATGGTATGACCCGGATCCCGGCACCAACCAGGGGAATGCCGGGACCGAGGGGAACAATACGGATACCAAGGATTTCATAGACGCACTGAACAACGCAAAATTCGGTGGCTTTGAGGACTGGCGCCTGCCCACGATCAAGGAGCTTTCCTGTCTGGTTGATTACAGCATCCCCGAGCCAGGACCGACCATTGACATAGCCTACTTTCCAAACACAGTGGACTCCAATTATTGGTCGTCTACCACCAGCGCCGAAAATCCCGGCAGCGCCTGGGAAATCGACTTCCGCGATGTCTTCTTTGGCATCTACAACTAAGTCCGTCATAGGTTTATGTTAGGGCGGTGCGTGGCGGACAGAGTGGAAGCAATTTCGTTGACAATGGGGACGGTACCATAAGCGACACCACTACAGGGCTGATGTGGCAGAAGGGCCAGATGAACGGGACCTGGGAAGAGGCACTTGCCTACTGCGAAGGGCTTACCCTGGGCGACCATTCAGACTGGAGGCTCCCAACCATAAAAGAATTGAACAGCATTGTTGATTATGGAAGGTTCGCCTACTGCGATCAATCCCACCTTTTTCCCAAATACCCCTGGGAGCTTTTATTGGGCATCTACCACCAGCGCCAACAATCCCGGCAGCGCCTGGCAACTCAACTTCTACCGTGGCCACGGCGCTGAACCAGAGTAAGTCCGGCAGCTATTTTGTTCGGGCGGTGCGGGGCGAATAAGGTGGGCCATTCGGCTATTTGACGGTAAATATTCAATCTGAAGTCTGCGAGGGCGGCAGGGGTGCAATGGAGGCGGTCAGGGACGGCAACATGGCTGGTTCAGGTTTCATCGCAAGCGGTGTTCCTGTAGACTCCCATGTTCCGTGTTGCGACTCTATTCGAGCTGAAACACCTTGAGGAGTCCTTCCCTTCCTGATTCTTGAAGAACAAGTCGGGGTGGCGGGGTTTCTCCGCCAAGATTTTATCTCCGTCTCAGGCGGACCGCCCCTCTGGCGTGATCAAGCCGCCTGGCGGTGTCTCCAGCTCAATGCCCCCGCTGGGTCTAGGTCCCCATTTCACGCCCTCGATTTCGAGCTACAACATCCTGCGGGCTGATTCTTATTGCCACCCAAGGCCGCTTCACTTAACCTCTTCCCCAATAAAGAGCGAGTTCTTTGCGCCTCACCCATAAAAAGCGAGTCCGGTCCGGCAACCGGGGTTCATGGCTTTCTCACATCCAGACCTTCAATGCGCTTGAAATCCCTTTCGTCATAGGTAAAGACCGTCGTCAAACCCTTTTCGAGTCCCCAACATCCCATTACGGCATCGGCAAACTTCACATTCCGTTCTTCGTAGATGCGCAGCGCTTTCCTGAAAGCGCTTTCCATCTCCACCTTCAGTTGGGGGGTGTTCACAATGGCCTCGGTGAGCTCTCTGATCTCTTTCCTCTTGAGCTTGTAAACCTTTTCCAGCACCCAGACGACTTCCAGCAGCGTCACAGGCAGAAGGTGGAGTGTGATCCCTTGAGCCCCGGCATTGCGTAAGAGCTTTTCCGCCGCTTTCATCTTGATGTCGTCATCCTTCACCAACAGACGCAGGATGACACTTGTGTCCACAAATGCCTTATTCATCCGTTCCAACCCCTCCGGCGATGGCCTTCTCTCTGATCTCATCGATGGTCATGCCCTTGTTGGGGAGCCTGCCGATAAAATCAAAAATGGTTTTGCCTTTCTTGAGGATCACACCGTCAGGAGAGGTTTCGATGACCAGCGTGTCGCCTTCCCGGATGGAGAGGGCCTCCCGGACCTCTTTAGGGATGGTAATCTGTCCTTTTGGTAGAACTTTTACTGCCGGCATACTTACTCCTACGGTTTATGGTTATTCCTACAGACTATTTTCGTCAGAATATCACATTTTGTCAAGCTCTCAATGGCATGCAGGGTGATTGGCTTTGAGATCATCGAGGCGTTTCACGTAAGAGAGGGACTCTGTTGGGGGATTAAAAGGGCTTGTTTGGATCTACTCGGAAATCTCAAGGACCGTGTTCAGCGCTGAAACGACTTGGGCCATTTTTTCCTGCGGCATGGTGCCGGCCTGTCGCGGGTGTTTCGTATCCGGGTCGTAAAAGCGGTCCGGGAAGTCAAGGTGTATTTAATTAGACATTTCTCCTTGCTGATTGTCACACTTCTTGACATCAGGTTTTTTGAGCTTTGAGGAGTTGCGGGCGAAAGGGGGATAAAATGTAATATTCTATGAAAATTCAATGAGGTGAAAAAATCCGTTGACCAATAAACGATCGTTTGATACAAACGTTTGTATGGAGCTATTAAAAGCGAGAGATAAGGGCGTTAACGAGACGGTTGTAAGGGAAAGACTCCTTGACGAAGCTGAGAGGCTCTTTGCGGAGAAGGGATTTCACGCGGTCAGCGTCCGCGAAATTACCAGGGCCGCCTGCTGCAACCTAGCGGCGGTCAACTACCACTTTGGGCACAAGGACAACCTATATCTGGAAGTCTTTCGCAGCCGATGGCTGCCGAGAGCGAAACGCATTCAGGAGAGAGTCAGAAGCTCACTGGCCGGTGAGAAGGTCCCATCGCCGGCTGGGGTGGTCAGGGCCCTGGCAAGGGGCTTCCTGGAGGGACCTCTTTCCGACGAAGAGCGCCAGCGCCACGTCCAGCTGATGACGCGAGAGATCACCCAGCCGACGGAGGCATTTGAATTTGTCGCCGAACAGGTGATGCGGCCCTATCTTAAGGAAGTGGCCGCGTTGTTGAAGGGGCTGCTGCCAGCGGACGTGACCGATGAAACGGTTCTCCTGCACATCCTCAGCATTTTTGCCTTGGTCCTTCACTTCAATTTTGGCCGGACCGCGGTCACCCGCATCACGGGTCGTGGCTACGATCCGGAATTTCGCAGTCAATTGGTCGAGCACATCGTGGGCTTTGCCATGCGGGGCCTCGGTGTTGAAGATCAGGAGGCCCGTCCGTGAATCGCGCGATGAATCGCTTTCGCCTGTTTGTTTTTCTGACTGCGCTCTCTTTGACGGGGTGCATGAAGATGGGCCCCGATTTTCAGCCCCCCGCTTGAGGTGAACGTCCCCTCAAAATACCATCAATCGCCGTCCGAGACGGCCACTCCCTGGCCGGACGATCCGTGGTGGCGGGTCTTCAACAATCCGGAGCTGGATCAGGTGGTCCAGGCAGTCCTCGAAAACAATCTGGACATCCGGGGGGCAACGGCGCGCATCCTGGAGGTCCGGTCCCGGTTCTTTCAGGCCAGGGCCGAACGTTTCCCGGAGATCGGTCTTCAGGGGGAGGCCCGGCGGCAGCGGCTAACCATCGAGACGCCCACCTTTGGCTTCGCCGGCATATCCGTGGATCAACAGAGGACGAACATCGACACATACACGCTGGCCTTTCCGGCCGCATTCGAGGTGGATTTGTGGGGCCGTCTGGCAAGGGCCGAAGAGGCGGCGCGGGCCGAGCTCCTTCAGGCAGAGGAAAACCGAAGGACCATTGCACAAGGGGTGGTGGCGGAGGCGGTCAACCTTTATTTGCTGATGGAGTCCCTGGAGCGCCGTATACAGCTCGCGGAATGGTCCATCGAGAGCTTTCGCCGGAGCGTGGTGCTGGTGGAGAGTCGCTACAAAAGGGGCATCACCTCCAGTCTGGACGTGAGGCAGGCAAGGCGAATTTTGACCCAGGCTGAGGCTGTCCTGCCGCTGCTGCGCCAGGATCTGGGGAACACCCAACAACGTCTCTCGGTGCTGCTGGGGCGCTATCCCGACACGAGGCCTGCCAGATTCCAGCCTGAGGACTATTATAAGCCTCTGCCCCCTGTGCCGGCCGGGCTCCCCTCGGAGCTCCTGCTTCGGAGACCGGACGTGCAGGCGGCGGAGGCCCGTTTGAAATCACTGAACGCCCAGGTGGGGGTTGCCCAGGCAAACCGTTTCCCCAGGATTACGTTGACGGGCAGCTTCGGATATGTGAGCGACGATTTGGACCTGCTTTTCAAACCCGAGAGCGAGTTGTGGAACCTGGCCATGGGATTCTTCCAGCCCCTTTTCGATGCAGGCAGGTTAAAGGCAGCACAGCGGGGGGCCGAGGCCAGGTACGAGCAGGGACTGGCCGAGTATTCCAGGACCGTGTTGACGGCTTTTCTCGAAGTGGAAAGCGCCCTTTTGACGCGCAAGGAGCAGATCGAGCGGCGCGAACGCTTCGTGCAGTTTCTGGAGGAGGCCAGGGCGACCCAGGAGGTGGCGGAGAGCCGCTACCAACGTGGGCTTATCGATTACCTGACCGTCTTGGATGCCCAACAGACGCGGTTTGTGGCGGAGCAGAACCTGGTGGAAGTGGATCTTGCCATCCTGACCAACCGTGTGGCCCTGAACAGGGCCCTTGGCGGAGGGTGGGCCGAGCTGCCGCCGGTCAGGGTCGAAATGGACATTTGGGATTATCTGCCGGTAAATGGTGGTGCGGAGCCGTGAGATTCCGGCGTGAAACCTTGGAGATCTTAAGACAATGAACAAGGTCATGAGAAGAGCCATACATTTCAGCCTGGCGATTGCGGTTATCGCACTTGGGGTCGTTGGCTTCGGAGCGCTCAAGGGGAGCAAGATCGAGATCAAACGTGAAAAGCGTGCTCCGAGTGCACCGCTGGTCCGGACCATGACCGTGAGGACAGGACCGGAACCCGTGTGGGTGCGCGGGGAAGGGACGGTTCGGCCTCTTAAAGAAATCCAGCTCATCCCACAAGTTGCGGGCAAGGTCATCTATGTCTCCCCAAACCTGGTCAACGGTGGGGCCTTTTCCAAGGATGAGGTCCTGCTTCGCATCGATCCCGTGGATTATGAGCTTTCGGTGACCCTTGCCAAAGCCAGGGTGATGGACGCGGAAAGCCGACTCCAGTTCGCAGAGGAAGAGGCGGCTGCAGGGAAAGAGGAATGGCGTCTTCTTTATCCCAAGGAAAAAGAGGGGAGTGGCCCTCCGCCCCTGGTGGCCAAGGAGCCTCAGCTGGCCGCTGCCCGTGCCAGGTTGGAGGCCGACAGGGCCGACCTCCGGAAGGCTATTCTCAACCTGGAACGTACGGCGCTCAATGCGCCCTTTGACGGCCGCGTTGGGCAGGAGACGGTGGACGTCGGACAGCACGTGAACCAGGGACAGGCCTTGGCCAGCCTCTTTTCGACTGAGGCCGCTGAGATCGTTGTCCCTCTTGAGAACAGCGCACTTGAATGGTTGAAGGTGCCCGGATTCACCACAGACAAAGGCCCCGGGGCCTCGGCCAAGGTTCACGCCCGCATCGCAGGACAGCTTGCAGCCTGGGATGGCGAGGTGGTGCGGACTGAAGGGAAGCTGGATGAACGGACTCGAATGGTGAACGTGGTGGTCCATGTGGAAAGACCCTATGACAGGCGACCGCCACTGGCCCTGGGGCTTTTTGTGTCGGTGGATATAAAGGGGGTGACGATTGAGGGGGCGACCATCGTGCCTCGGGCGGCGCTGAGACAGGGAAATGTGGTCTGGGTGGTCGATGAGGAGAGCCGAATCAACTTCCGAGAAGTGAAAGTGGCAAGAATTCAAGGTGAAAGCGTACTGATCCGCGAGGGACTCAAGGACGGGGAGGTGGTGGTGCTCTCTACGCTCAAGGCCGTCAGCGACAACATGGCTGTTCGGGTCCTGCAAGAAGGGGAGGGGGACCGGTCATGAGGCGGATTGTCGCCTGGTTTGCTGAAAACCACGTTGCCGCCAACCTCCTGATGGTCTTCTTGATGCTTGCCGGCGGGGTCGCGGCGTTCACCATGAAGGTGGAGGTGTTTCCAGAGTTCTCTCTCGATCTCATTTCGGTCACGACCGTGTACCCTGGCGCCTCGCCGGCCGAGGTTGAGGAGGCCATCATCCGGCGTATCGAAGAAAACGTGGCGGGGCTTGCCGGCATCAAGCGAATCGATTCCACCGCACGGGAGGGATTCGGGAGCGTCGTGATCGAGGTCATGAAGGGCTGGGAGCTGAAGCAACTCCTCGATGAAGTGAAGGCGGAAGTGGATCGAATCACCACTTTCCCGAACGAGGCGGAAAAACCGGTCATCCGGGAGGTCACGCGTAGAAACCAGGTGATCAGCCTGGCCGTCTACGGGGACGTCCCCGAGTCGACCCTGAAACACCTGGCCGAACGGATCAAGGACGAGATCACCAATCTCCCCGGCATTACGCTCGCCGAGCTCTTCGGGGTGCGGAAACGCGAGATCCACATCGAGATATCGGAGGAGACGCTCCGCCGCCACGGACTGACCCTCGGTGCCGTGGCCGAGGCCGTGAGAAAGGCGAGCCTCGATTTGCCGGCCGGCAACATCAAGACCGCGGGAGGCGAGATCCTCATCAGGACCAAGGGCAGGCTTTACTACGCCAAGGACTACAGGGACGTGGCGGTGATCACCCGCCCGGATGGCACCAAGATCACCCTGGGTCAGATCGCGGCGTTGCGCGACGGTTTCGAGGACGTGGACCTTGGCGCACGTTTTCAAGGGAAGCCGGCCTCGGTGATCCAGGTGTTTCGAGTCGCAGACCAAAATGCCCTCAAAGTGGCCGAGACCGTCAGGGGGTATGTTGAACAGATTCGGTCCACCCTTCCAGAAGGGGTGGACATCGGACTCTATCAGGACATGTCCAAGGTCCTGCGGAGTCGTCTCAATCTGCTCCTGAGAAACATGGCCTTCGGCCTCATTCTCGTAAGCATTCTCCTTGGCCTTTTTCTGGACATCCGACTGGCCTTCTGGGTGACCCTGGGAATTCCGGTCTCTTTCCTTTCCGGCCTCTGGGTCCTGCCGGAATTCGATGTCTCCATTAACATGATCTCGCTCTTTGCATTCATCATGGTGCTGGGCATCGTGGTGGATGACGCCATCGTGATCGGGGAGAACATTTTCCGAAAACGGGAAGAGGGACTCCCTCCGTTGAAGGCATCCATTGAAGGGGCTGTGGAGGTTGGGCGCCCGGTGATCTTCGCCGTCCTGACAACGGTGGCGGCCTTCTACCCTCTCCTTTTGGGCACGGGGACCATGGGAAAAATCATGCGGAACCTGCCCATCGTGGTCAACCTGGTTCTTCTGGGATCCCTGCTGGAATCGCTTACCATCCTCCCATGCCACCTGGCGCGAAGCAAGGTCGGGAGGCTTCAGACGGGATTGAACCGTGAAAAGCGGATGTCGCGTTGGCTCAAATGGTTTATCGCCCGTCCCTATGCATGGGCCGTGGATTTTTGCCTCAGGTGGCGCTACGCAACGCTCGGTGCCGGGGTAGCCATGCTCCTGCTGGCCTTTGGCGTGTGGGAGGGGGGGTGGATCAAGTTCACTTACTTTCCCAAGGTGGAAAGCGACCTTTTGACCTGCACGCTCACCATGCCCGCCGGAACACCCGTACAACGCACCGTGGATGTGGTTTCTCATCTGGAGGCTACGGCCAAAGAGGTCTTGGAGGAAGCGGATCGAGCCCGGCCCAAGGGCGCCTCCCCTTTGCTGGAGCACGCCATTTCCCTTGTGGGCCTTCAAATCGGGGGGCATGGCCCCAATGCCGGCTCACCGGAGGTGGGCGGGCATCTGGCCCAGGTCTTCATTCAGCTCCTGGATGGCGAGGAAAGGGACGTGAGCGCCATGAAGCTTCTCAATATGTGGCGGCAAAGGGTTGGGGATGTGGCGGAGGCCGAATCCCTAACCTTCCAGAGCGAGCTCTTCAGCGCCGGAAACCCAATTGAAATCCATCTCTCCCTGGACGACCACGACCAACTCGTTCATGCCGCCGAAGCGTTGAAGAAGAAGTTGAGTGAATACCCAGGCGTCTTTGATATCGCCGACAGTTTTCTGCAGGGAAAAGATGAGATGCAGCTCAATTTGAAGCCGGCGGCAAGGAGCCTGGGACTGACCCTCAATGACCTGGCGCAGCAGGTGCGTCACGCGTTTTACGGGGCCGAGGCCCTGAGACTTCAGCTCGATCAGGACGAGGTCAAGGTCCTGATCCGCTACCCGGAGTCTGAGCGGAAATCGCTGGGGCAACTGGAGGATATGCGCATCCGGACGGCCGGTGGGTCGGAAGTCCCTTTCGACCAGGTGGCCGAAGTGGACATGCAAGAGGGGTATGCCTCCATCCAGAGGGCCCAGCGCCTCCGGGTGATCAAGGTGACGGCCGATGTGGATGAGACCAAATCCAACGCCAACGAGATCCGTGAAGACCTGGAGGCCCGGTTCCTGCCTCAGTTGAAAGACGATTACAAGGGGTTGCGGTACAACATGGAGGGGGAAGGAAAGGAACAGAAGGAATCTATGGCTGACGTGATGAGGGGGTTTGTCATCGCCCTTTTTGCCATATACGCGCTCCTGGCCATCCCATTTCGCTCTTTCACGCAACCCCTGGTGGTGATGTCGGCCATCCCGTTCGGATTTTTGGGCGCCTTGCTGGGCCACCTCCTCATGGGCCTGAACCTGAGCATCCTGAGCATGTTCGGGATGGTGGGTCTGGCCGGCGTGGTGGTGAACGACTCCCTCGTCTTGATCGATGCGGCCAACCGGCTCCGAGTCGAGGGGATGGACGCCCATGATGCCGTGACGCGGGCCGGCGCCATGCGTTTTCGCGCGATCCTTCTGACCTCTCTTACCACCTTTGCCGGTCTCATTCCAATTATTCTGGAAAAGAGCCTCCAGGCCAAGTTCCTCATCCCTATGGCGGTAAGTCTCGGGTTCGGAGTCCTCTTCGCCACGGGCATCACCCTCCTCCTGATCCCGTGCGGCTACATGATCCTGGATGACGCCCACCGATTGCTCGATGCCATAAAGGAAAAGTTGCGCTGATCCGTCCAGGATCTTACCAGGGTCCGGCATCTCACGGGGTGAATCCCTTGACTTCATGGCTCTGCGTTACCAATTTGGTTACATGTGAGAGGTAACAATGAACCATCGAGACCCGATGCTTTGGTGCCATGGAAAGAAGCTCCTGTGGGGCTTCGTTTTCTCTACCTGCCTATTGGTCCTCCTAATAAACGGCATCGCATTTTCTCAGGGTGTTGGCCCATTGCCTCAAATCTCACTCTTTCTATGGGCAAGCGGTTTTCAAAGACCCGTGCATGTGACCCATGCCGGCGACGGAAGCGGGCGTCTTTTCGTGGTGGAGCAGGGCGGGCGGATCCTTCAGGTCAACCGAGGAGAATCAATCCATCCGATCTTTTTGGACATCTCAAATCGCGTGACTTGCTGCGGGGAACGGGGACTCCTGAGTGCGGCCTTTCCGCCCGGCTTTGAGGAAAAGCATTACTTCTACGCGTATTACACGGACTTGTCCGGCGGATCGGTCATCTCCCGCTTTCATCTGGTAGCGGGAGGCAATGTGGGCGACCCGGCCAGCGAGGAGATCCTCCTTCAAATCCCTCAACCCTTCGCCAATCACAACGGTGGACAACTGTCCTTTGGTCCCGACGGGTACCTCTATATCGGTACGGGTGACGGCGGCAGTGGCGGCGACCCACTTAACAATGGTCAGAATACAGGTGTCCTGCTTGGCAAGATCCTCCGAATTGACGTGGAATCCGGGGGTGAGCCCTATGTCATTCCACCGGATAACCCCTTCAACGGTGATCCGGGGGGCCTGGACGAGATTTGGGCCTACGGGCTGCGGAACCCATGGCGGTTTTCATTCGACCGTCTCACGGGGGATCTCTACGTGGCGGACGTGGGGCAAAACCGTTTCGAAGAGGTGAACTTCCAGGCCGCATCCAGTGGGGGCGGCGAGAACTATGGTTGGAAGATCATGGAAGGGCCTGACTGTTTTGGCGCCTCCTCCTGCAATCAAGAGGGCTTGGTGCTGCCCGTGGCCTTTTATGATCACACCCAAGGGTGCTCCGTGACGGGGGGGCACGTCTACCGCGGCCCGACTTACTCGGGCCTCCAGTCCGTTTACCTTTACGGGGACTTCTGCAGCGGGGTGATCTGGGGATTGGACAGGACGGCGCCTCGTGGCAAAATGGCCCTCTCCTGGATTCCGCCTTGTCGATCACGGGCTTCGGCGAGGATGAGGCGGGGGAGCTGTACGTTCTCGACTTGGCGACCGGGAATATCTACCAGGTGCAGGCCCAGGCTCCCCTGATGCCGGATCTCAAGGCAAATGGGCTTGATGGCCCGGTCGATGTGACCGCCCAGGAGACTGTTTCCATCACCGTGAGCCTGGGTCCAGCCGACGCCCTGGCTCAGACTGCCGAATGGTGGTTGGTCGCTGAGACGGATCACGGCCTGTTCAGCTATGTGTACCCCTCAGGCTGGCAGGTCGGCATCCATGAGGCCCTCGTGGGCCCGATCATTCCTCAGCCATCCATCGAGGTTTTTAGGGGCATTCTAACGCCAGGGCGCTACACCATCTACTTTGCCCTGGATCCGATCATGGACGATAGCCCTCAGATCACATGGTCGGATCGGGTGGTCGTGGATGTCAGGTGAGCCCAAAAGGATCCTTTCCAGGAACAAGCCGGGAGAGCCATGGTCGAGACACGGACGGGGTCCTCAGCTATTTCGACCCAAGCCATCTATCCGACAAAGACTTCATCATGTCGACCCAATCGTCGAATCCCGACGGCTTTGAGAAAAAGGAATTCGCCCCCAGCTTGTGGCTGTTCGCCATATCCTTTTCCTCCCCGCTGGTAGTGACCATCACAACGGGGATATCTTGGAACGCCGGCATCGACTTGATCTCCTTCAGCGTCTCAAATCCATTCATTCGCGGCATGTTGATATCGAGGAGGATCAGTGCTGGAAGCGGGGAGCGAGAAAGATAGCTCAAGAGCGCCACCCCGTCCTCGACACATGCGAACGCAGCCGGCGACCCGCACGCTTCAAAGGCCTTCCGCGCCAGCATGCAGTCGTCTTCATCATCATCGGCCATCAGCACAAACGGTGTCGTCTCGGTTTTCATGATTCTTTATCCCGATGATGCTGCTTCTTCGGAAACGTCACGATGAAGGTTGATCCCTTTCCCCGCTCGCTCTTGGCAGTAATGCTTCCGCCGTGACGCTCCACGATTGTGCGGCAAATGGCGAGGCCCATCCCTGTCCCCTGATAGGGTGCACCTCTGCCGTGGAGCCTCTGAAAGGGTTTGAATATCCTATCGAGGTAAATCTCATCGAAACCAATGCCATTGTCTTCCACATAGATTTCCCAGAATAGGCCCGAAGAGGACTCATTGCTGTATATCCTGATTACAGGCTTATCGTCACCGTGGTACTTCAAGCCGTTGCCGATCAGATTCTGGAACAGTTGCCGCATCTGGACGTGATTCGCCGTAACGTCAGGAAGCTCGTCAATCTCGATAAGTGCTTCCGTTTCCTCGCAGAGCACGCCCAGATCCGTCACCGCCTCTTCCACAGGGACCCTCAGATTGAACCGAGTGAAAGGCTCCGCTTTCGAGGTTGCGCGTGAGTACCTGAGAAGGTCTATGAACCAGGGTCTGCATTCCCCCTGCGGCCCGCTGCATTCGATTCAGGTAATCGCGGGCCTCGTCGTCCAGGGACTCCCGGTGCAATGTCGCCGATCCGGTCGGAAAAGGTCTGGATCTTTCGGAGCGGTTCCTGGAGGTCATGGGAGACCACATGGGCAAAGTCCTCGAGGTCCCGGTTGCTTTGCTCCAGCAGGGTCGCATGGATTCTCAGTTCCTCGTTCGTCCTCCTCAGCTCGGCAGTGCGTTCCTGAACACGTAACTCCAATTCATCGCGCGCCTTGCGCAACGCCTCTTCAGCCTGTTTGCGTTCTGTGATGTCGCTCATCACGGTGCGGCACACGGGTGCCCCGCTTTCGCCATTTTGCGCGGCGGTCGTCTCTAACCGCGTCCAGAATTGGTTGCCGCCCTGGCGCGACATCCGCACCTCGCACACCTGCCGTTCGCCCGTTTCAAAAAGCTTCTTGCGGTAGAAGTAGTAGATGTCCTGGTCATCCCGAACGATAAAGCGGCTCACCGGCTGCCCGGCCAACCCGCTTCTTTCCACCCCGAGCAATTGAGCGGCGGTGAGATTCGCCTCCAGGATCAGCCCATGCTCGCTGAGGGTCAAGTACCCGACCGGCGCCAGATCATACAGGTCAAAGTACCTGGTGCGGGAAACTTCGAGCTCCTGCTGGGCCCTGCGCAGCTCCTCGTTCTGCATTTCCAGCTCGATCTGGTGCACCTGCAATTCGTGAAGCAGTTGCCCGACTTCTTCAGAGGCGGTGCCCTGATCGGGGGATTGTCTCCGCAACCACGCCTCCGCCCTCCGTCGCAGGAGGTCTCCTGGGCCTTTCAAAGCGTCGCTGAAACCATTTTGACCGTCCTTGTTCTCGGCCATTGCGCATCTCCTTGACGCATTTCACACGTTCCCGGTTATCGCACATTACCCGGTTCCGGCGGCGGGTTTTCCACTCCCTGGTGCCCGCTGAGATCGAAGGTGACAATGACCACCTTCCAACCCGGAAGCGCCATGGGAACGGCACTCATGTCCGTCCGGACGACGTGGCCGTTTTCCTTCACCACACCGGTCTCGACGTGCTGAACCGCCCGCTCCTCCTTGACCGCCCGCACGCCTGCGAGCTCTTCCACCGGCATGGGCGTTCCGTCCGGCCTGAGAAACACGCACCGTGTGTATTTTCCCCCGAGCAGACCTTGGCGGGAAATATCCAAGATTTTTTCCAGCGCGGGATTCACATAAACCATTCTGTTTTCGGCATCAAGCACCGAGACGCCCACGGGCAAAATCTCGAACAGCGTCCTGAGTCTTTCTTCGCTCTCGACCAGTGCCGTCTGCGACTTTTTCTGTTCCGTGATATCAACAAAGGTCAGCACCACGCCCTCGATGACATTTTCCAGGGTGCGATAGGGCTGCATGCGCATCTGGTACCACTGCCCCTCCTGGGTCAGCACGTGTGCTTCCTTGGGGATCAACGTATCCAGCACGGCCCGTGCGTCCTCAACCAAGCGGTCATAGTCCTTCAGCCTGGGGACGATGTCGCTCACCGGCCGTCCGACGTCGGTCGGGATGAGGTTGATGACGCGGGTCGTCGCCGGCGTGAAACGTTGGATGCGCAGTTGGTGGTCCAGAAAGAGGGTCCCGATGTTCGTGCTTGCCATCAGGTTGTTCAAATCATTGTTCGCCCGCGACAACTGTTCGATTTTTTTCTGCAGTTCCGTGTTGACGGTCACCAATTCCTCATTGACCGATTGCAGTTCCTCTTTCGAGGTCTCCAACTCCTCATTCGTGGACTGCAATTCCTCGTTCGAGGATTGCAGCTCTTCGTTGGTGGACTTGAGCTCTTCGTTGGCGGTGCCGAGCTCCTCGATGGTCGCCTGCAAATACTCTTCCTTGGACCGAAGTTCCCGCTCCAGCGTAACGAGGCGATGATCCTGATCACTGATGAGTGGGTCCGCCGCCTCCACCGCAGGGGGGCGATGGGGCTCACGTCCTCAAAGATGACCATCAGCAAGCCACGCGCCGCTTCCGGTTTCGTCACGGGCTTGACGATGAGATTCACGACCGAGGTATCCCCGTTGGACTTGAGCTGCAAGCCCTCGTAGCGGACGGGCGTTTGCCGGGAGAGGGCTTTTCGCACCCCGGCGGTCAATTCCATCCGCAGCCCCTCACGGGCCATGCGCAGCAGGTTCAAGCTGGCCTCCCCCGTTGCCGGCTCCAGGTATCTGCCCGTGCGCCCGTGAATGTAAAGCACCTCGAACTCGGAGTTGATGAGCACGCTCGTCGGGGCATACGCTTCCAGCAAGACCCGTTCCGTCAGATGGCGGGGGCCGCGCGCCTGCGCCGGTTCGCCCGCCGGGCCGGCCCGCCTGACCGGATCCTCCCTCGCCGGGGGCGGCGTATAGGGGTCGATGGCGGCGCGGGGCGTTACCACGCCCTTGCGTTGATAGATCTTCCACCTTTTGTCTGCCACGGCAAATAGATCCATAAACTCGCCGATCGTCTCCGAATTGCCCAAAAAGAGATAGCCGTCTTGGTTCAACGCATAGTGGAACAGAGGCAGTATCTTTTTCTGGGCCTCACCGCCCAGGTAGATCAGCAGGTTGCGGCAACTGATCAGGTCGAGCCTGGAAAAGGGTGGGTCTTTGAGCGCGTCTTGCTTGGCAAAGACCACCAGATCGCGAATGCCCTTGCTGATCTGGTAGGAACTATTCTCCTGGGTAAAGAACCGCGACAGCCGTTCCGGCGATACGTCGGCGGCAATGCTGTCGGGGTACAGCCCGGCGCGGGCCTTTTCGATGGACTCGGCGTCAATGTCGGTCGCAAAGACCTGCACCTGGAAGTTCTCTCTCAACTCGTCCAGATGTTCCCGGATCAAGATGGCCAGCGAATAGGCTTCTTCGCCGGTGGAACAGCCGGGGACCCAGACCCGCACGGTCCAGCCCGGGGCCTTACCGGCAAAGAGCCCGGGGATGACGTGTTCCCGGACCGACTCGAAGGCCTCAGGGTCGCGGAAAAAATTGGTGACGCCGATCAACAGTTCCCGAAAGAGCGCCTCCACTTCCAGCGGGTTTTCCCGAAGGTAACGCACATAGTCTTCAAAACGGCGTAATCTGGGCGACAGCCATGCGCCGCTCGATGCGGCGGTGGATCGTGTTTTGTTTGTAGAGCGAAAAATCGTGGCCCGTCTGAGCGCGCAGCAGAATGAACACCTTTTTCAGGCTGTCGCCGTCGCTTGGAGGTGGCGCGGCGATGGGCTTCGGACGGTGGCCAAAGGCTTGTTGCACGTAGGCAATCAGTTGCTCCGGCATTTTATCCGGCGGCAGGACATAGTCCACCAGACCGGTGGCCATGGCGCTGCGGGGCATGCCGTCATACGCGGCCGATTCCGGGGCCTGGACCATGGCCATCCCGCCTTCGCCCTTGATCGCTTTGAGCCCCAGGGTGCCGTCGGTGCCGGTGCCCGACAGCACGATGCAGATCGCGCGCTCGTGCTGGTCTTGCGCCAGCGAACGAAAGAAAAAGTCGATCGGCAGACGCAGACCGCGCGGCGCGCTCGGCTCCAGCAAGTGCAGCTTGCCGTTCAAGAATGCCATATCCCTGTTCGGCGGAATGATATAGGCGCAGTTGGGCTGCACCGCCATCCCGTCCTCCACCTTGAAGACCTGCATCTTGGTGTACTGTTTGACCAGATCGATCAGGATGCTCTTGTGGTCGGGGTCGAGGTGTTGCACCACCACGAACGCCATCCCGCTTTCCGTGTCCAAGGGCATGGCGGCAAAGAACGCTTCGATGGCGGCCAACCCACCCGCCGAAGCGCCGATGCCCACGATGGGAAAGCGTTTCTCCGGTTGTGCCTCCGTGAGCGGACACCCAGGTCTGCGCCTGCTGGCCGGCTATGCAGCAACCGAAGCTTGAGGCGCACATCCCCGATGGATCGGCAGGTGATTGGGTTTCCTGTTTCCCAGCGGGTTTTTTCTTCCTGGTCATATGGCTCCTCCTCTGGACTGATCAGGAAGGCGCGATTGAGAACATGGCGTTTGGGGAGGGCATACGAGACATTGGAGAGAACTCAAACGGTGTTTGCCCCCTTTTCTCTTAAAGGGATAATCTATGAGAACTTTAGACTTTCAAGATAAACAGGAGGAGTGCCTAAAGTGCGCTAAAGTTCATAAAGTGCCTAAAGTGGCTTGTCGCCTTAACGGATGACCGGCCACTACCCACTACTCAGTTTCCTCCCGCACAGCTCGATCGCTTCAATCGGATCGATCGTCTGGGCGTCGGCACCCACTTCCTTTCTGGCGAACTCCGTGGTCACACCGCCCCCGATGATCACGAAGGTCTCCTCCCGAAGCCCCTTGTTCTCCAGCAGCGTGATCACGTCCTTCATCGCCGGAAAGGCCGGTGTGATCAGTGCCGACATGGCGAGAACCCGTGCCCCGGTCTTCTGTACCGCCTCCACGAACCGCTCGGGCGGGACGTTGACGCCCGAGATCGTGAACGTCGAATCCCTGGGCGCGCATCATGGTGACGACCAGGTTTTTCCCGAGGTCGTGAATATCCCCCAGAGGCGTGCCGAAGACAATGATCCCCTTGGACCCTTCCCCCTTGCTGGCCTGAAACGAGGACGGGCTCCAGGATGGCCGAAATGGACTTGAAGACCTCCGCGGAGTAGATGAGCTCGCTCAGAAAGAACTCGCCGGTCTCAAACCGCTTTCCCACCTCTTCCATGGCCTCCCGGCAGGCCTTCAACACGGCCAAAGGCTCGGCGCCCGACTGGAGCGCTTCCTTAACCGTTTCCACGGCAACCTTGCGCTTCATTCCAAGAAACGCGGTCTTGATTCTTTCGTTCAATTCCATTGCAGACTCCTCACTGCCAGCCCCACAACGTTCCTCGGTCACGTTGATCCAACCTTGCAGACTTTTCCAAGACAGGCGCTACCACTTCCCGCGGTAGCCTTTTGCCGTGTCGATCATCATTTTGACGTTTTCAAACTTGGCGTCCACCGGGCACTCGCAGCCGGTGGTGAGGAACAAACCCGCCGTCCTTTCCCACTTCGTCAATGAGCTTTTCGCAGTATTGGCGGATGTCTTCCGGCGCTCCCGAGCGAGAGGAGGGACGCGGGCACATCGCCGCTGATGCACATGTGACCGCCCAGGACCTCCTTGGCCTTGAAGATGTTCGTGGTGCTGTCGAGGTCGGCAATGCACTTGCCTTTCGGGAGCTTCTTGAAGTAGGGGAGGTTCAGGGTCCAGTCCGTGTCCAGATGGAGCCACGGGGTGATGCCCTCTGAGACAAAGGCGTCCACATATCGCTGCAGATAGGGCCACTCAAACTCCTCGAACACATTCATCCGGTAGTAAAACCCGGAGCCCCGTTCCAGGACAATGAAGGCCAGCGGGATTTTGGTCCTTGCGATCACGTCCAGGGCGTTTTGGATCAAGTCGTCACAGGTGGCATCCATGGCGGCCTTAACCTTCTCCGGCACCTCGTAGAGGTCCATGGTAAACTGGGTCAGGGTCCGGGCCATGGAAAAGGCCATGATGCTTGAATCGATGTATGCCCCGAAAAGGGGGTGGATGTCCTCGCCATGGTAGATTTCCACCTCCCGGATGTACTCCTCCAGAAGTCGCTCCTGTGTTACCTTGACGTGTTTAATGGACCTTCCCCCGCTCATGACCTCGTAGTGTTCGTCCCAGAAACCGTTCCAACCCAGTGAGGCAATCTTGTCGTAGTCTTCCCTGCTGAAAAGCTCCCTTTCGTCGATCTGGTTGAGCGCATCCTCCGGCAAATGCCTTCCCGGGATCGAGCACCCGGACGGGTGCCGCACAGAACCTCCCCCCGATCATTGGCCAGAAGAGGTTCGGCTTGTACAGCTTGTCGAATCCGCCCAGGTCGTAAAAGGTTTTTCTCATGGCCTCAAATCCCTTTTCAGTCTCCCGCCAGCCCTCACCCTGGGTCATGCCCTGGGCGCGCACGGCAAAGGCCGTCATCAAAGGCATGACAGGGACCCTGTCCGGGACGTCAAGACGCACCGCGGCCTCAAATCGCTCCTGTCTCGTCATGGTTTCCTGGATCACGTTCTTCCTCCTGGGTATAGTTGGGTCAGTAATCCCATTAGCGCCGAGGATAGGGTTCCTGTGCAGATAGGTCAAGGATTATTGCCACTTGGCCAGCTTCGGTGGGCGAAAGGGACTGCCAAGAAACGGTCCGACTTCGGATTGCCAATGGCAGGGTAGGGACAGTAGGATATATTGACGAACAAAGCCTCTATTTTTCGTTACGATTCTTCAGACTGGTCAATTCCTCGTCGCCTTCCGGCCTGCCCGGGTTAGGAGCAAAACGCATGAGCAGACTTCCGATGACGCATTGACAACGAGGAAAGAGCTCGACGCCTTTAATTCCGCCATCTCCACCCCCAGATCCTCCTGGGCACGGCCAGCGACCGATACGCCGGGTGGATGGGGCAGATCTACACCCGAGAGCGCTACGAGGGCCGAACCAGCTCGTCGGACCCATTCGGTGGGCGGCAAGGCCTTTGTGGAAGAGACCCTGCCGGTAGAGAGCGTCGAGGAGTATTTTGAGCATTTTTCAGTCCTTGAAATCGACTACACCTTTTATTCGCCTCGCTCCTGGACAGGCGATCACAAGCCCACCCAAACCTATCACGTGCTCCGCAGGTACCGGGAGCACATGAGGGAAGCGGACCGGGTCGTCCTGAAGGTGCCACAAGGGGTCTCCGCCCAGAAGGTGCGACAGGGGAGGGCGGTATCTTCCAAACGAGACGTACCTGAACGCCGGGATGTTCGCGGACCGTTTCTATGGGCCGGCGGTGGACGTTCTCGGGTCCACCCTGGCCGGGATGATCTTTGAGCAGGAGTACCAGCGAAAACAGGATCGGGTGCCGGTCAGATCAGATGGCGGAGGCACTTGATCAGGTTCTTTGAATCCATCCCAAAGGATCCGCGCTACCACCTGGAGCTTCGAACCGAGGGCTACTTGAGTGCGCCGGTCTTTCAGGTAATGGAGAAGCACGGCGTGGGCCAGGTCCTTTCCCACTGGACATGGCTGCCGCCCCTCAGAAAGCAGCTCGCCAAGGCGGATCACAGGGTTTTCAATGGAGGAAGAAGACGAATTGTCCGACTCATGACGCCCATTGGCATGCGCTACGAGGACGCCTACGCCAAGGCCCATCCATTCGACAAGCTCGTGGAAGGGATGCTCCAGCCTCAGATGGTCCGCGAAACCGCGGACCTGATGCGCCTGGCGATCGAGGAAAACGTCGAAACCAGCATCCTCATCAACAATCGGGCCGGCGGGAACGCACCCCTGATCGCGCAACAGGTGGTAGAACAGTTTCTGGAGAAGGAGGCAGAATAATCGCTTCCGGGTGCCGGCTGGAGTCCGGCAAAAAGATGAGGGAGGTCGCAGCGCCCCCCTCTGTTACCCCAACAAAATGATATTGGCCGGTTCGTTATTGAACAACGTCCAGCGTCAGGATCATGCCGTTGCTCTGCCCAGCTGCGATGGCCACGTTGGCGCCTGACCACATGATGATTTCCACCGGCGCATAGTAGCCGTAGGGCACCGCAGGCCCGATGAAGACGACGAGGATGGCTTCGCCTGCCCCGAAATAGGGCTCCCCCAGACCGGTGCTGCACCCCAACCCGGCAGGGATGAATATGATCGAGTCCGCGCCCCAGATGGCGGTCAATCTTGGATCAGACGTGAGATAGAGGTTTCCGAACACGATCCCGTTCTCGCATCCCCTTGTCTCTCCGCTGAAACTCCACCCGAGCGACGTGATACTGGAACCCGTTGGCCTGAAGGGCGGCCTGGATCTGCGCGTCGACCGCTGGGGTGGTTCCTGCGGGAAGGAGGTTTGAAGCGAAATCTCCGCCGATCACCTCGGATCCGCCGGGAGTGTCGAACTTTCCCTCGATGGCGGCCGCTTGCGCCAAGCCGTTTCCCGGTGAGGTCCTGGGCTGACGCGAAGAAGCCATGTCGGCGATTGCCACCGCGATCAAACACACAAATTTTGCCGATTTCAAAAGCGTCATTCTGCACCTCCAATTGCTCGCTCTCGACGAGCACCGATCCCATTGAGAAAACCCTCTCATTTCCAGTATTCTTCACAGCGAAAACGAACCTTCCGACCGGAATTCATGCTGACATCTTTGATCCAGTTTAAGGATTCGTTAGGGAGATTCAAGCAGAGGCCGCAGAGCATTGGACAGCCGAGCACGTGAAGACCCCCTTCGGTCAGGACCGGTTTCGGCGTTGGACATTGCTCAGTACAGGTAGGAGAGGGCCTCGGGGAGAGGGATGTCTTTGCCGTCGCGGGTCTCGCCGTAATTGAACTCGGCCAGGAGCTTCAAGTCGTCCAACGCACGCTTGTCACCCCTCGAAACTTCACTCGGTCCAGACGTTTGGTCAGGATGTATCCGCCGGCGCTCAGCAGATCAAGAATGCTGCTCGCGTCAAAGACCTGGTCGTCGACCAGCATCTTTACGTCCGCGCCGTAACTGGCGAACCACTTTTGCCACCCGCGTACGAGGGGCGGGCGTGAAATCCCAGGTCTTTGGCCACGGGGAGCTCGTAGGTGACGATCTCCACCATGGCGTTGACCAGGGATTCGGAAAGGCGACGCCCCGTGTGGAAGAGGCGCATCAGATAAAAGAGATTGAAGTGGCAGAGCTCTTCCAAGGAGCTGGAGAGGACGGCACGATCTCTTCCAGCCTTCGCCGTGATGAGGGACGGGACGAGAAGATGGCGCTCATAATAGTGACTCAGGATGGTCGCAATTTTACACAGATTCAGTTGGCACGAAAGGATGGACCGAAGCCCCTTGAGCGCGGGGTATTCCCCCTCGATACTGTGGTTTGAAACATAGGTGTCGTACCAGGACTGGAGGTTGTGCAGGCGGGTGCCGAGCTCCCTGAGCCGTCCCTTCATTGATCTTGTAAGGAATGACCGTCTCCAGCTTGGATCCCTGGAATCGCACGACCTCTTCAAGCGGCTGAATCTTTTCGGCCACGTCGGCAAACCGGCTGGCGATTTTTCTCGCTGTCAAGGCCATCTCCGAAGTGGAGGCCTCCTCGATGGTGTGGGGCAGGATGATCTCTCCCGGCAGTTCGCCCCGGTGCTGTCGAGAGCTCCCGCTCCGAAGGACAGAGGAAGCGCCAGTCTTTTTGCCTCTGTCCGGAGTCTCCAGAAAGGCCTTGGTGATGATATCGGTCAGAAAACGAATGCCTTTCCCCACGCGGGTCACAAATAGCGTTTCCTCATCGGGAAAGAGGAGCTCGGCTTTGACGGACTTCTTGATCTCTTCCAGGAGAAAGCCGGCCTTTCCAAAGTTTTTGATGGTCGCGGTGAGCTCGCGGAAATAGATCCAGTTCCTGTTGTTCCGCGCCCTGTAGAGATCCAGAAAGTGCTCCACATCCGATGCGTGCTTGATCACATTGGCGAGAAGGCCCATGTGCCAATGACGTCTCGTTCCCATCCGTCGCTTCCTCGTGCACATAGCCCGAAAGGGCCAGAAAAGGTCTGGTAAAGGGTTGTATGATTCGACCGAACGCTTCCTCGGTGATGATTTTCTGCTCGTCTGACCGCCTGAAACAAGGTCAAGAAATCCACGCTCATATTCTCATCTCCTCGTAAATATTTCATTCAAAGGCGGGGCAACACCTTTTCAGCTATGCGCCGGGCAAGCTCAAGGTTTTCGCCTTTGCTCGTGTTGCCAACCGATATCACAACATATATTTCACCTTTGAGGATGTGCAAGCCGGGGGTGCCCCAGCAGGCATACGTCCCCGACCCCCGGAACCTGCGCCACAGGATCCAGCATTTCCCTGGTGGTGTGATAGACTTTCGCCGCACTTTGCCCATTCTTTCGAATCCGAGGCGCCATATCGGTTGTGCGGACAACGGAGATCTGAATGAGCCGCGAAGAGGAAACCGTTTCGTAGAGACACATTTTTTGCCCAAGCGGGTTCTTGGTGTCTTTCTGCTCCGGGCCGTTGACCGGTTCCCCGACAAGGGCTTCCGCCTCCTCTTTTGTGAGAAGCCCACAGGGATCAGACGGGCCGGAGGCCAGTGCCGTTCCCCAGATGAACGTTAAGAGCAGAAAGAAAACGCAGCCTTTGAGATTTTTGTTCACGATGCATCCTCCTGCAAGGAATGATCTCAGTGAGACACGAAGGAACGCGAAGGCGTGGCGGGTTTTAACTTATTGGATGAGGAAAATGAATAGGTTCCTTAACTAACCTATTGATTTTACTGGCGCGCCCAGCAGGATTCGAACCTGCGACCTACGGATTCGTAGTCCGTCACTCTATCCAACTGAGCTATGGGCGCGCGCCATCCGCCTGGATGGGGGTCAGGGCCGGCGACCGGGTCGCCGAACGCGAAGACTCATTTTATATAGCAGAGTGTGTTGAGGATTGCCAGCAGGAAATTGAGCCGGGATGCGGGCTGGTCTTTGTTGCGAAAAAGGGGTATAAGGGCTCGGTATATCAGGATGGCTTATCAAAGGAGGGGCATGATGACCCAGGACGGGATTTATGATCTCATCATCGTCGGCGGGGGGCCTGGCGGGCTTACTGCGGCGATTTACGGCATGCGGGCGGCGCTCAAGACGGTTTTGGTTGAAAAAGGGTATGGCGGGGGCCAGATCGCCACATCCAATGAAGTGGAGAACTATCCGGGTTTCGAGAACATCAGCGGTTTCGATCTCTCTCAGAAGTTTATCAACCACGCCAAGTCCTATGGTCTGGAAATGGTCCAGCAGGAGGTCATGTCGGTAGACCCCGGCATGGATCACCACGAGGTGCGCCTCGGGGACGGGCAGGTCCTCAGAGGCCATGCCGTCATTTTGGCCATGGGCGGAAGCCCCCGAAAACTGAACGTGCCTGGGGAAGACAAGTATTATGGCAAGGGGGTCTCCTACTGCGCAACCTGTGACGGCTTTTTTTACAGGGACAAGACCGTGGTGGTCGTGGGCGGCGGGGACAGCGCCGCGGAGGAGTCCCTTTATCTTGCCAAGATCACCAAACATGTCTACATCGTTCACCGGCGGGATGCGCTGCGGGCAAGCCGGATCCTTCAGCAGCGGCTGATGGCCGATTGCAAGATCGAAATCCTCTGGAACACGGTGGTGAGCGAAATCCTGGCCGGGGAAGACGGGGTTCGCGCTGCGAGCTTGAAGGACACCGTGACCGGTGAGGGGCGGGAGCTTGCCTGTGAGGGAGTCTTCGTGTTTGTGGGCTTTACGCCGAACAACAGCGCGGTGCCGACGGGCATCAAGATGACGCCCGATGGGTACGCGGTAACAGACGAAAAGTGCGAGACCGCCATTCCAGGGATCTATGTCATCGGGGACCTGCGGGAGAAGTATGCCCGGCAGATCGTTCTTGCCACGGGGGATGGGTGCACGGCCGCCCTTGCCGCGGCCCACTACGTGGAGGCCAAGAAGGCCGCATCCGTCTGTGAGCTGCCCGGTGAGATCAAACAGGCAACGAGCGCTTAGGCGGGACCGGCCGATTCCAGGATTTTCTTGAGGAGGCGGGTGGTGGAGAAACCCTCCACATAGGGAATTCGCTTCACCGTGCCGCCGGCCTGTTTGACCAGGTCCGCGCCCACGATTTCATTTTCCTGCCAGTCGCCGCCCTTGACCAGCACGTCGGGGGCGAGCTCGCGGATCAGCGCATAGGGCGTCTCTTCGTCAAAGAAGATCACGGCATCCACACACTCAAGGGCCGAGAGGAGCTCGGCCCGTGTCGCCTGATCTTGAATGGGCCGCAAGGCTCCCTTGACGGCCCTGACGGAGCGGTCGCTGTTGAGGCCCACCACGAGAAAGTGGCCCAGGGCCCGTGCCGCCCGGAGGTAACGCGTATGGCCGGGGTGGAGGAGGTCAAAGCAGCCGTTGGTGAAGACGACCTTCTTTCCTGCAGACCTCAAGCGATCCCGTTCGGATTTCAGGTCAGTTAGGTTTTTCAGTTTGTCGGCGATAAGGGTCATTTCCTTCCTGCTGCTCATCAAAAATCTGATATTTTTCGATTTGCGCGTTCAGCCATCAGGGTTCAGTCCTACTGAAGGCGCATAGGCGTGATCCCCTTCAGGGGCGGGATCAAGGATTCCCCATGTGCTGAAAAGCAGATGCCGTGTTAAACCGTCACCGCCTCGTCATTCCGGACTTGATCCGGAATCCAGGGCCTGCCGTCTTGGCTGGATTCCGGCTCGGGGGCCGGAATGACGGCGTTAATCCCGGAATGACGGTGCTGGCCAGTGTAACACGGTTACGTTCTTTACAGAGTCCCGGTGTCCACCCATAAATCGGGAATTTCCGGATGGGGCTTTCAGCATTCAGTCGATCTCTTGTTTTTCCTAGATTTTGCTGACCGCTGACCGCTAATGGCCGACCGCTATCTCCCCATCACGGCCCGCGCAAGGACCAGACACAGGACCCGGCTGCAGCCTGCCTTTTGGAGGATTCCGGCACACGCGTTCAACGTTTCGCCCGTGGTCGCCACGTCGTCCACCAGAAGGACGGTCCTGCCTTCAACCGATTGTGGCCGCGCAAGCACGAATGCCCCTTTCATGTTTTTCCGCCGCTCTTCCCGGTTGAGGCCCGCTTGCGGCGGGGTGTGCTTTGGCCGTCTGAGCGACACATAATCCAGCTCGGCCGAAAAACGGGCGGCCACGTGCCTCGCGAGAAGAAGACTCTGGTTGTAACCCCTCTGCCTCAACCGTTTCGGGTGGAGCGGGACAGGCATCACCAGGGGGTCGGAGGCGGCCTCGACCCAGCCGGCCGCAAAATCGGCGAGCAGGGGCCCGAGCACGCCCGCCGCGCGGCTCAGCCCGCCATACTTGAAACGCAGGATGGCGGTGGCGAGCGTCCCTTCGTAGGCGTAAGGGGCGCCGAGGCGTTCGTAAAGGGGTGGCTTTCTCAGGCAACCCTCACACCAGTGATCGGGCCTTGTCCCGGCCGGAAACGGCCTGCCGCAAATTAAGCATTTCGGTCCGTCGTTTTTCACGAACCCCCCGGCGCATGAAGCGCAGATGCCGTCCGGGGATTCGGAGCCCGTCCCGTCCTTGAGCAGGAAATCCTCACAGACCATGCATCGCGGCGGGTAGATGAGGTCCAGGAGGGCCTTGAACGTGCTCATGGCTCTGGGAACGCTTTCCTGTATTGGCGTAGAAAATCTTCGTGAGAACACTGCGGGTTCAGCCCGGGACACGCGTCCATGGCCATTCTCCATGCATCCTCGTCCTTGAGCAAGGGTTCGTAGAAAGGCCAGAGCTCGCAGCGGTGCGGTTTGACAGCGTGGATGGCGCATCCCTTCCCCTTCCTGTGGAAGCGGCAGAAGCCGTCTTTTCCTGCGGATATATAAAGCCGACCGTGTTTTACTTCGCAGAAATCGGCAACGAACCGCTCCCTTGAAAGCCCGAGAAAACATGCGATTCTCTCGGTTTCCTCCTCAGTCATGAAGATACCGCCCTCGCCATAGCAGCACTCCCCGCACATGCGACATGCAAATGGTTTCATGATAACCAACCGGCCTAAGGCGCACGGCGCACGGCGCACGGTATGTCGTTCACCTTCTCGTTTCCGTAATTTGGGTTGAATTTTTCAAGGAGGCTTTTCAATTCCCAGTCCACCTTGAGCCTGAGCCGTCTCTCCTCCTTTTTGTCTTTGAAGACAAGATAGCCGTTATCCAGCCCGTAAAGGAAGAGGTCCCTTGTGATCGCCACGTCGTGCCGGCAGTACTCGGTCAGTTTCTCGGTCTCACCCTGTCTGAACCACGCCACGGCCTGGAGGCCGTCGGCCGACTTGGTCTGATCGAGGGTTTCCCTGGCCAGATGGTCCAGTCCCAGTCGGTACCCGAGTCTCGCGTGGAGGTCTTCGAGGATGTCGAAGGTGGGCAGCGTGCCCAGGTCCTTGGAGGTGTAAGCGCTCAGCACCTTGTAGTCGAACCGCTTGATGTTGAACCCGACGATCAGGTCGGCACGCGCCAGGTCCCGGATGAGATCGTCCACCTTTGCCTCGGGGTAGACGCGGAACCGGTTCTCCCTGCCGTCAAAGACCACCCCCACCGAGACCCGCATGAGGTGGCTGTTGCGCCACCCACCCACTTCGTCGGCGAGCCGCTGCGTCTCGAGGTCCAGATAGAGGATGCGGGGCGCAGATGCCACCGGCTCTTCCTGCGGCGGCTCGGCCAGGGCAGGGGGCTCGGGGCAGGCCGACGCGTCGGCCATGTCGCTGAGGGGAATCCGGCCGGTCAGCGCGTCCAGGAGCAGCACGGCCGCAGCCTTGTCGAGCGGCTTGTTCCCCGATCCGCACTTGGGGGAATGGATGCACGAGGGGCAACCCTCCTCGCAGGTACAGGTCTTCAGGTGGTCGAGCGTCTTGTCCAGGAGCTCCTCCACGATCTCGTAGCCTTTCTGGGCGAGCCCGACCCCGCCCGGATGACCGTCGTAGATGAAGATGGCACTCTTTTCGAGCTGAGGGTGATAGGGGTAGCAGATGCCGCCGATGTCGTTTCGGTCGCAGAGGGCGAAAAGGGGGAAGATCCCGATGGCCGCATGCTCGATGGCGTGGATCCCACCCATGAAATGAAGCCCTTTTTTCTCCACATAGTCCTTGATGGTCTGATCGATCTCCAGCCAGAACCCCACGGTCTCAAAGGTCTAGGGCGGAAACTCCAGGGGAAAGACCCCGATCAGCTCCTGCCCGGGGAGTGCCCGCTTCTCGTAACCCGTGACCCATTCCGTGACCTTCAACCGGCCTTCCCGCACGATGAACTGGCCGGCGGGCCGGCTCCGGTGGACCTGAAGGATCTCGGTCTCCTTCTCGCTGCGGGGCCGTGTGAAGTAGTTGAGAGAGGAACCGGTGGCGATGATGTCCTTGGTTTCAAGCGTCAGGTGCTCGACCACGTACTGCCTGGCCATGTGAAGGTAAATGGCCCCCGGGTGGCACTCCTTGAAGGCCCTGAATCCGTCCACCGTCCCGATGGCCTGGCCGGTCTCCTTTTCAAAGATGGTGTAGGTCTCGCCTGTGGAACGAATGTCCACGGAGAGGTGGGGGTTCTTCCTGGACGTGAACCATGTGGGTTCCCCCTCGGCGCTTCGGTGGAGGACCCCGGCTGCCTCCAGGCCCTCGATCCTGGTAAGAAAACCATTGGTCCAGAAGGTGTTGTCTTTGGCGGTGAGCGGCATCTCCGCGGCGGCGCAGGGCAGGTGCGCATCCACCACGTAGGGGTTGTCCGGATCCAGGAGCGCCGCCTCGTAAGGCCTTTCAAAGAGGTCGTCCGGGTGCTTCATGAAGTACTGGTCCAGGGCGTCGGGTTTGGCGATCAGGATCACCAGGGACTCCCTGCCGGCCCGGCCCACCCGGCCGCCTCTCTGCCAGGTGTTGATGATGGTGCCCGGATAACCCACCAGCAGGCAGATGTCCAGGTAGCCCGATGTCGATCCCCATCTCCAGGGCGCTGGTGGAGACCACCCCCAGCAGCTCGCCGCCGGCAAGCTTGCGTTCGATGTGGCGCCTTTCCTCCGGCATGAAGCCCGCCCGGTAAGAGCTGATTTTGCTCCGAAGCTCCGGGGAGCGCTGAGAGACCCAGAGGTGGATCAGCTCCGTGATCTTTCTGGACTGGGTAAAGGCAATGGTCCGAAACCCCGTTTCACGCACGCCACAAAGAGTTTGGCGGCGGAGAAATTGGAGCCGGCTTCCGGGTTGAGAAACACAAAGTGCTGTCCGGCGCGCGGCGCCCCCATGGACTGCACCACCTGCACGTCCTCCCCGATCAACCCACGACCGAACTCGCCGGGGTTGCTGACGGTGGCCGAGAGCAGAATGAAGCGCGGGCGGCTCCCGTAGTGGCGACAGATCCGCTTGAGCCGTCGGATGACCTGGTTGACGTGTGAGCCCGAGTATGCCCCGGTAAGTGTGCACCTCGTCCAGAACCACGAAGGAGAGCGACTTGAAGAGCTTTTCCCAGTTCTGGTGATAGGCCAGGATGCCCCGGTGGAGCATGTCCGGGTTGGTGAAAACCACGTTGGGCACTTCTGCGCGGATCTTCTTTCGCTTATAGGCCGAGGTGTCCCCGTCATAGATGGCGGCTGTGACGGGGTCGGCCCCTAAGGGATTCATCCAGGGCTGGAGGCTTTTCAGTTGGTCCTGTTCCAGGGCCTTGAGCGGGAAAACATACAGGGCGTGTGATTCCCGGTTCGCGGCCACCGATTCCGTGACCGTGAGGTTGTAGATGAGGCTCTTCCCGCTGGCGGTGGGCGTTGCCACGATGACGTTCGATCCCTCCCTCAGGTATCGAATGGCCTCGATCTGGTGGGAGTAGAGCTTGCGGACGTCCGCGGCCCGAAGCGCGCAGGCCGTGCGTTCGTCCAAGTGCAGGTCAGGGCCATAGTGGGGGGGCTCGGCAGGGAGGTGGCGGTGGTAGACAAAGGCCTCTCCAAATTCCCGGTGGGTCTTGAGGACGTTGACATATTCGGAAAGGGATGGGTTGAAAGATGGGTCCAAGGTGCAAGGTCCAGGGTGCAAGGGTGATACAAAATACATAGAGGACACGGTGTGCGTTCCCCAAGCTCACAAACCCGAAGCGGCCCCTTCGCTTCGGCCGGGTGACATCCAACGCTATCACATCCCGGCAGTTTTTTCATCCAAATTGAGCGACGCCTATCCCTTGCGGTTGTTCAGCCGGGCTCCGCGTTCACGCAGCACCCCTTCTCGACAAAATCAAGTGACTTGCGATTCAAAAACTGCTACCCATGATATTGGGGAAACGTTGAGGTGTTTCGAAGGCAGAAAGCAGGCGAATCCTCCCTGAACCCAAAACCAAGTGCTGAGAATTGGCCATGACCGATCGCGAACCGAAAAAGAAACGGTTGACGGAGTCCGTGAAAGGGGCCGGGTGAGCGTCCAAGTTGGGTCCGGGCGACCTGTCCAGAGCGCTTTGCGGGCTTGAAATCCCCAAACACCCCGACCTCCTGATCGGGCTCGACACCTTTGACGACGCCGGGGTCTTCCGACTGAGGGAGGACCTGGCCCTGATCCAGACCGTGGATTTCTTCACCCCCATCGTCGACGACGCTTACGCGTTCGGCCAAATTGCCGCCGCCAACGCCTTGAGCGACATCTACGCCATGGGGGGAAAGCCCCTTACGGCCATGAATCTTATCTGTTTTCCCATCAAGACCATGGACATCGCCATCCTTCGAGAGATCCTCAAAGGCGGTCTCGAAAAGATCAAGGAGGCGGGCGCGTTCCTGGTGGGCGGACACAGCGTGGAGGATGACGAGCTCAAGTACGGCCTGTCGGTGACCGGCACGGTCCACCCTCAGAAGGTCCTGGCGAACCGCGGGGCAAGGGTGGGGGACCGGCTCGTTCTAACCAAGCCCATCGGCACCGGCATCATCAACACGGCCATCAAGGGAAACTTGGCCACCGGGGAGATGATCGACGGAGTCACACTTCTCATGGCAACGCTGAACCGGGTCGCGGCCGAGGTCATGGCGGATTTCAAGGTGAGCGCCTGCACGGACGTGACGGGGTTTGGGCTGCTCGGGCACCTCTGCGAAATGATCGAAAAGGGACCTGTGGGCGTAAGGGTCCTCTCCGACCGGGTACCGGTCCTGGCCGGCGTGTTCGACCTGGCGGGGATGGGGATCGTTCCTGCCGGGGTTCACCGCAACAAGACCTTTCGTCAAGCCTGTCTCGTGGCGCCCGACACCATCGATCCCGTGCTGCTCGATATCCTGTTCGACGCCCAGACCTCCGGTGGACTCCTGATCGCGCTGCCCGCGGACGAGGCCGACCTGCTCGTGACGAGACTGCGGGAAAGGGGCGTCAGGGAAGCCTCTGTGATCGGCGAATTCGTGCCGGAACACCCGGGGCAGATTTTTATTGTCCCTCGGGCTTGACCTTCTCGCCGAATTTGCCTTTCAACGCTTCAGTGATTTCGCCCTGATCGGGCGGTGAGGCCGTAGGCGCCTTGCCAAAGGCCTTTTCCCTGGCCCCCTTGAGGATATCGCTCATGAACGTGTCATGTTCGGTGCTCCAGGCGCTCCAGCCATCGATGCCGATGTACTCGTTGTAGGATGTCCGGTAAAAGGGGTCGTAGATCCTGACGCCCATCTCCTCGTCGTACTCGTATCGAACCTGTTTGTCGTCGAAACGCACGAAATCCTCTTCCTTTAGACCCAAGGCGACAAGCAGAGACTTGTGTTCCGGTTTGATCTCCATTGATTCTCCCCTACATGCCAAGCGCTGACCGGGCGTTCTGGAGCTCTGTCTGATCCTGCTCCCAAAGTTCCATCAATTTATTAAGCTCTTGTCTCAAGTTATTGTATTCATTCAAAAGAGGTACGCTTTTGCGTTCATCCTTATAGAACGCCGCATCTGAAAGCACGCCCTCCAGCTCGTGCTGCCTCCCTTCGATCGCCGATATTCGCTGCTCAGTCCGCTCCAGGCGGGTAAGGATAGGGTTGAGCGCCTGCTGCATCAAACGGCGTTTTTCAGCCTTTTCTCTCTTGCCGAGCTTCCGTCCGTCCCTGGAGTGCTCGGGAGAGGCGTTGTCCAGGCCATCGGGTTTGAGCGCCTGTACCGGTCCCTTCTTGAGGGTGTTTTCCGGAGGCGTGGCGGCCCCGGCGGCCTCGGACTGTTCCAAGTGGGCGTAGTACTCGTCCAGGGTCCCCGGGTATTCGATGACCTGGCCGTCTCGAATGTCCAATATCTTTGTCGCAAGCCTGTTCACAAAGGACTGGTTGTGGGAAACGAACAGAAGTGTCCCTTTGTACCTGGACAGGGCGTCTATGAGTATTTCGGCGGAGAAGAGGTCCAGGTGGTTGGTCGGTTCGTCCATGACCATGAAGTTTCCGGGGTTGACAAGGATCTTGGCAAGCGACACCCGTGCCCTCTCGCCACCTGAAAGCACCCCCACGGGCTTGTCCACGTCGTCACCCGAAAAGAGGAAGGCGCCGCAGACATTTCTCACGAAACCCAGCCGTTCGTGGGGGACTTCCCGATAGACTTCCTGGAGAACCGTGTTCGCGGCGTTCAGCATCTCGGAATGATGCTGTGCGAAGTAGGCCTTCTTGGTCCCGTGCCCGAGCGTGATCTTCCCCTGGTCGGGCGCTGTTTCGCCCGCGACCATTTTGAGCAGCGTGGTCTTTCCGCAACCGTTGGGGCCGATGACCGCCACGCGGTCGCCCCTGAGGATGGAGAGATTCAGGTCCTGGTAAAGGGGCTTGGAACCAAAACCCTTGCTTAGGCCGGCGATCGTGAGAACCACTCGCCCGCTTTCCGGGAAATCGGGAAAGGAGAAATGTATCCGCTTGGGTCTGCGGTAGGTCTCGACCACCTCCATTTTTTGGAGCAGCTTGATTTTGCTCTGGGCCTGTCTCGCCTTTGAGGCCTTGAAGCGGAAACGCTCAATGAATTTCTGGGCCTCCTTGACCTTCTGCTCCTGGTTGCGGGCGGTCGCCTCCAGGCCCTCCGTCTCCTGCTCGCGCATTTTCAAATATGAATCGTAGTTGCCGGTGTAGTATCGGACGCCCTCGTCCTCAAAGCTGATGATCCGTCGGGCCTGACGGTTCATGAACTCCCTGTCGTGGCACACCAGCACCATGGCGCTCTTGAACGCCCCCAGGAACTGGATCAACCAGCGAACCGAAGGGATGTCCAGGTGATTGGTGGGTTCGTCGAGCAACAAAAGGTCAGGCTTCTGATAAAGCAGGGCGGCCAGGGCGGCCCGCATCCTCCACCCACCGCTCAGGGTCGACACCGGCCTTTCGAAATCCTCCGTCTTGAAGCCGAGGCCCTCGAGGATCTTTTCCGCTTCGTGCCGTGGGAACTGGAGCTCGAGGCGGCCGATCTCCAGGTGGAGCTCCGCGATGCGCTGCGCGATGGTTGTCTGCTTTTCCTCGCCCGAAACCTCGGTGAGGGCCGTTTCAAGCCTCTCGCACTCGGCCAGCAGCGCCGTCCGGCCGGGAACCCCGTTCAGGACGGCCGTAAGCAGCGCCCCCGAGAAGATCTCGGGGAGGTCTTGGGGCAGATATCCCACCCGAACCCCTTTGGCGACCCTGATCTCGCCATCCTCGGGGGCGATTTCCCCTGCAAGAAGCCTGAGAAGGGTGGTCTTTCCGGATCCGTTGGGGCCGATGAGGCCGATTCGCTCCCCGGCGTCGATCCCGAACCCCAATCCCTCAAAAATCTCTTTTCCGGCAAAATGATGAGCGAGTCCAATAACCGTCAGAAGACCCATATGCGTGGAACGATCCTCGTTTTCATTATAAGTTGCACAGAATATACACGGCCGCGCGTGATCTGACAAGCAGGACGGTTGTTGTCTTCGCCGCACCCTCGTGCTAACATCCTATCCTGTGGATGTCGGACGGAAGATGGACGCACAGCGTGCCACAGCCCTTTGGTCCAACGCAGGCGGCGAAGACCAAGATCCCGTGAAAAACAGGAGGAAAGGGAAATGAAGACGATCCATCGCACGATCCATCAGGTTATCGAGGACATAGCGGATAAGTGGCCCAATCGGGAGTCGGTGGTTCACACCGAAATGGGCGTGCGATACAGCTACGCCCTCCTTTCGTGGGAAGCGGAAAGGGTGTGCAAGGGGCTTCTGGCGCTCGGTCTCAAGAAGGGGAATTCGATCGCGATCTGGGCACCCAACATCCCGGAGTGGATCGTCTCCTTTCTGGCCATCTCAAAGATGGGGGGGGTGGTCGTTCCCATCGATCCTGCGGTCCCTCGCGATGACCTCCACTACATGCTCGACCATTCGGAGTGCAGAGGCCTGATCATGGGGAGGGGTGTCGAGGTGGAGGAATCCATGGACCTGATCCTTGCCGAGCGCGACAGGGTCCCCTCCCTCGAGCACGTGGTGGCCATCGCGGATCAGACCTACCCGGACACGATCCCATGGACGGGGCTCGCCGCCATGGGGGACGACGTGACCCCGAAAGACCTGAAGGCGGCGAGCATGGACGTCAGACCGGAAGACCCGGTGGCCATCATGTACACATCGGGCACCACCGGAAGACCGAAAGGCGTGGTCCTGGATCATTTGGGTTTGATCAACAAACCGATGGCGGCAGCCGAGCGACAGGGGCTCACATCGCAAGACCGGCTCGGCTTGTTTTTTCCCCTTTTTCACATGTTTGGAAACACCTGCGTCGCGCTTTCCGGTCTGATGATCGGGGCCACCCTCGTGATGCCCTGTGAGGTGTTCGATCCTTCGAGGATCCTTCATGCGGTCTTCAAGGAACAATGCACGGCCGTCTATGGCTCTCCCAGCATGTTCATCGGTCTTCTCGACCATCCCGAGTTCAACAAACGGAAGTGGCGCACGGTCCGAAAGGGTATCGTGGGCGGTGCGCCGTGCCCCATTGAGCTGATGAAAAGGATGGTGGAAGAAAACGGGATGTCCGACATGACGGTTGCCTATGGCATCACCGAGGCGTCTTCGTGGATCACCATGACGCAGCCGACCGACCCCATCGAGCTCAGGGTTTCGACCATCGGGACCCCGCTTTCCTGCTGCGAGGTCAAGATCATCGAGCCGGCAACAGGGGAAGCGCTGCCCCGGAAAGCCCAGGGCGAAATCTGCACCCGGGGCCATCTCATGAAGGAATACCACAAGATGCCGGCGGCCACGGCAGCCGCCATCGACAAAGAGGGGTGGCTTCACACCGGAGACCTGGGGGTTATGGACCCAAACGAGTACGTTCGGATCACCGGGCGGTTGAAAGACGTGATCGTTCGAAACGGGAAGGAGATCCAACCCGTGGAGCTCGAAGAGATCCTCTACCGTTTCCCGGGGGTTTCAGAGGCCCAGGTCTTCGGGTTTCCGCATCACGCACGGGGGCAGCAGATCGCTGCATGGGTAAAGGTGAAACCCGGATCAAATGTTTCTCTTGAGGCCATCCATGAACATGTGCGTGGATTGGTGGGGGCGGAAAGCGCGCCTGATCATTTCAAAGTGGTCTCGGCTTTCCCCACAACACGATCCGGGAAGGTCCAAAAATACAGGCTCACCGAGATGGCGATCAAGGAGTACGGCTAAGCGCCCAGCCTCATGTGGTCCGTCATGATGCACCGGTCCATGACGACCTGGATCCCTGCGCTCATTGCCTTGCGGGCGGCCTGCGGGTGGACGACGCCCAGCTGAAGCCAGATGGCGGGAAACCCTTTTTCAATGGACTGATCCACGACCACCTCAACCCTGGCGGGGTTCACGAAAACGTCCACCAAATCTACGGGAAAGGGGATTTCGGTCAGGCTCCTGTAACATGTCCGGCCCAGAATCTCCCTCTGGCCGGGGTTGACCGGCACAATCCCATAGCCCTGATCCATCAGGTAGCGCGCCACCCGGTGGCTGTCCCTGGTGTCCTTGGGAGAGAGTCCCACCACCGCGATGGTCCGGACTCTTCGGAGGAGATCGTCGATCGCGGCGGGAAGCGTCGTGTCGTAGTCGGGGAGCTCGCAGCTGGGGATGCGCACCCGGGTCACCTCACGATCTTCTTAACCTGGTCGATTTTGTTCTTGACCTCCAGGGCCTTTTTGACACCTGGGACCTGGGCCATCACCTTTTCGGTCACCTTGGCCTCGATGGTCGGGGTCTGTTTGTCGGCAGGCCCATCCTTGCCTTCTTTCCCCTCTTCGCTACCCAAGTCCTTTTTTATGTTCTTGAATTCCTTGATGGCGCCGCCGAGACCCTTTCCGATTTCGGGCAACCGTTTCGCGCCGAATATGAGCAATACAATCACCGCAATGATAATAAGCTCGCTGGGACCGAGGCCGAACATGGCAGGCACTCCTTTAGTCCAAAAATTCCACGGATGGCGCGGATTCCCCGCGCTCTTCGACGGACCCGATGTGGTAGGCCGTCTCTCCCATGGCTTCGAGCCGCATCATCACATCACTCAGCTGATCCTGGTTCACGACGATGATGAGGCCAAGGCCGTTGTTGAAGGTGCGCAACATCTCCTGTTCCGACACGTCCCCGCTTTTCTGGATGTATGGGAAAATGGGTTGGCGGACCCAAGAAGTGCGATGGATCAACGCCTTGCACGCCTTGGGGAGCACGCGCGGCAGGTTGTCGATGATGCCTCCCCCCGTGATGTGGGAGATCCCGTAGATCCTGAAATCACGCCTCAGGTTCGCGAAAGTCCTGGCATAGATCTTGGTCGGCGTCAGGAGCTCCTCTCCGAGGGTCTTTCCGAAATCCTCCACGTAATCGCTCACGGACATCTTGAGCTTTTCGAAGAAGACCCTGCGGACGAGGGAGAAACCGTTGCTGTGAAGCCCGCTTGACCCGATCCCGATCAACTGGTAGCCCACGGCAATCTCGGAGCCATCGATCAGCTCCTGTTTATCCGCGATCCCCACCACAAAGCCTGCGAGATCGTATTCGTTCTGGGCGTAAAGGCCCGGCATTTCCGCCGTCTCACCCCCGATGAGCGAACACTGGGCCTCCTGGCAGCCGGCGGCAATCCCTTTTACGATCTCCTCGACTTTCCCCAGGTCCAGGTTCCCCATGGAAATGTAGTCCAGGAAAAAAAGGGGGGTCGCGCCTTCGACCACGATGTCGTTCACGCACATGGCCACCAGGTCGAGGCCGATCGTGTCGTGCTTGTCCATCATGAAGGCGACCTTGAGCTTCGTGCCCACGCCATCGGTGGAGCTGACGAGCACCGGCTCCCTGATATCCTGGACGTTGATGGAAAAAAGGCCGGCGAACCTGCCGATGTCCGTCATGACGCCGGGTTTGTAAGTCTTCCGGGTGATGGGCTTCAGCATCTCGACGAGTCGGTTCGCTTTTTCTAAGTCAACACCGGCCTCAGCATATTTACTCTTTTCCTGTTCCATAGCCATTGGGGATCCCGATCTGTGAAGATGTATTGCCAAGCCTGCGGCAACGGAAGGCCCCACGCGAGTGGGCAAGAAGTCGGGCCTCAGAAACCCGCTGCCTTCACCACTTGACGCCTGGTAGTTCGGCTACTATATCCGCCACGGATTTTGAATGTCAATTTTTTTCTCTCAACGGGAAGAAGACGATTAATTAATAATTTTAATAAGTTAAACTTATTGCTTCCTTCATCACAAGGGAAATCCTCAAGCCTGCCCCAACGGAGAGGCCGGGGTTGAACCCAATGCGACGCCAAAAGGATCTGTTTGACCTATGGGCGAAACTTGTGTATCCCGGTCTCGTTTCCGGCCTGTTCGCGTCTATCCTGCTGGTCCGTCCAGGTTTGGGAGGCCGCGGTGAGGGCATCTCACCATTAGAAATAAAATTCTGAGCCTCTTCCTCGATTCCAGGATTTTAGATTCTTGGGCTAATCCAACAGAACTTCATTCAAAGTGTGGTGGTAAGCCTCCACGGGCATGAGGTTGTAGAAGGCCCTTTCCACCACCTCTGTCAAGGCAGGGTGGATGTGCATGCCCGAGAAGATCGGATCCATGCTCCGTTCTTGAGTGTACATGAGGTTTACGATCTCCTGGATGAGCACGGACGCCTGGGGCCCGATGATGTGCGCCCCCAGGATGCGGCGGGTCCCTCTTTCCACGATGACCTTCACGAAGCAGCCCTTCACCCCCATCGCCTCGCCCCTGGCCGTGTCCTCATATCTCTGAAATCCGACGAGCGTGTTCTCGCTGCCGGCTTCTTCGATGGCCTCCTTCTCTTTCAATCCCACGGCAGCGATCTCCGGGTGACTGAACACGGCGTGGGGCACGGCCCGGTAGTCCGCCCTGAGGGGCTGTTTCAGAACCGCGTTGTGGTAAACCACTCTGGCCTCATAGTTGGCCACGTGCTTGAAGAGGTGCCTTCCAGTGGCGTCTCCCATGGCCCAGATGTTTTTCTGGGTGGTCTCCAGGAAAGGGTTGACTCGGATCCAGCCGTGTTCATCTGTCTGAACGCCGGATCGATCCGGATGAAGCATGTCGGCATTGGATGTTCGCCCTGCCGCCACCAGCACTTCGTCGAAAAGGCGGGTCGTGACGCGGCCCGTAACCCGGTCCTTTGCGGAGATCTTCTTTTTCCCTCCCTTGGCAGGCGCAACCCTGATCACCTCGTTATTGGACAGGACGTCCATGTGTCTTGACATGTCCCGGAGGGCCAGCCGGGACACCTCGGGCTCCTCACTTGGCAGGAATTGGGGGTTTCGACCGATGATCGTCACCCTGGAGCCCATGGAGGAGAAAAAATGGCCGTACTCCGCCGCGATATATCCTCCCCCTACAATGGCGAGCGTCGTGGGAAGGGTCTGGATCCCGAGAATGTCGTCGCTCGTGTAGAATTTGTACGTCGTCGAGCCCCTCCATCTTCGGGACGAGAGGTCTTGATCCGAGACAGAGGAAGATGAGCTTGGCGCTGACCTTCCGATCCAGGACCTTTAATTCGTAAGGCCCCACGAATTCAGCCTGTCCGTGATAGTAATCGACGTTTTCCGAGTGGGTCAGGCTCTCACGGATCCCGGCCACCTCCGCCTTCACGGCGGAACGCATCCGCTCCATGATCCAGTGGAAGTCGATCCGCCTGATCTTGGCGTCGACGCCCAAGTTACCGGCCTCCTGGACGTGCCGGACCATGTCCGCCGGATAGATCAGCATCTTGGTGGGAATGCAGCCCCTGGTCAGACAGATTCCTCCCGGATCGTCCTTGTCGATGACCGCGGCCTTGAGGTCCGGGTCCCGACGGAGCATGGACTCCAGAATAATCATGGCAGAGCCGGTTCCAATGGCAATGAGGTCATAGGTCTTGAGATCGTTCATGGGTTATCTCCAACGGGGAGCTGAGGAATGGCGTATACTCCAATCCCCATTCCCGTCCATTCTATACTTCGAAGCCCAGCCGACAAGACAGGAACCATGGTGCTTAATGTTGACACGCAGCGACCGGAACCGTTATGTATGGCCTCGTGGCGCCTCCGGATGGCGCAGGCCGGAGACAATGAGCCGTTTCTTGGTTCCGGATTCGAATATTCGATTTTCAGTGTTGTTTCGGATTTCATGCTTCGGATTTGGAGCGTCCGGTTTATCCGGATGGGGGTGTGGCGATGATGGAAGTCCTTGACGCGGCAAGATTCGTGGTAGAGAGGAGCAAGCAGGTTCGGATCCACGATCCGGCGGTTTTAAGCTTTTGTGAGACCTTTCTCAGGGAGGATTTCACCGTGCCGCCCTGGGACCGGGAGATCCATTTCTCCGATGGGACTGCGGCGACGGCCAATTACCTGTTTGTGCTTGACACGCTCAACTTCTGCTTCTGGCCGTCCCCCGGCCGACTGAAGTGGGAGATCGATCATGGACACGAGACCCTTTCGGGCTATGGCGCGCTTGCGGCATCGCTCACGAGAGCGGTTCGATCGGGAGCGCCGCTTCTGGATGCAGGGTATCTTTCCAGGATCGACCTCGCGGGCTTGCGCGCAATCCTGGGAGGAAAAGGGGACCTTCAGTTGCTGCCGGAGCGGGTGAAGGGGCTTAACGAGCTGGGGGTCGTTCTCCTGCGGGACTGGGGAGGGCAAGCCGCCACGATGGTTGCGGAAGCCCGGAAGTCGGCAGCCCGACTGGTGTCTCTGGTCACTCAATCCCTGCCATCTTTCAGGGACGTGGCCAAATACGATGGCCGTGAGATCCCGTTTTACAAACGGGCACAGATCCTGGTTGCAGACCTTCACGGCGCGTTTGGCGGAAGAGCGTGGGGGGAGTTTCTGGACATGGAAACGCTGACGTCTTTTGCGGATTACAAGCTTCCGCAGGCCCTCCGAGAGCTGGGTATCCTTCGTTACGGTGAGACGTTGTCCGCGAGGGTGGATGGTGAGCTATCCATTGAATCGGGGAGCCGTGAAGAGGTCGAGATCAGGTCGTGCACCGTCTGGGCGGTCGAATTGATCCGAAGACAGTTGCAGAAGGCTCGGAAGGGGGCTAAGGGCATACGAAATCGACTGGGTCTTGTGGAACATGGCTCAGGAACCGATCTTTAAGAAAAGACCTTACCACCGGACGCTGACAGTCTTCTATTGAGGCCAGGGATTTCGCCGAATGGAGTCCTTTTTGATCCCATATTCCATTATTCCAACATTGCTTTCAGTTGGTTGTTGGATTTTCGAGGTGTTAGAAATTATCTTGTGTTAAGAGGGGATTCGGCGGTAGAATAGACGGTTACATTGGGGGCGACAGGCGAGGGCCGGCCCCCTTTTGAGCAAGGCGGCACCCGCTGCCTGGCGCGGGCCCGCAAATGCTGATGCACGGAGGCTCAATGCTTTACCTAGGCCGATTTTATTTTGACAGAGAAGATGCCTCAGGAGAGGAATCCTGTGGCCATTTCACATGCCTTGCCAAGGCCGATGAATATAGACACGGCCGTTTCCAAGTTCAGGGACCACATTAATGAGTTGCGGCAATTGAAGGACCTGTTCAGCGGGACGGTTACCATTTACCTGGACGATGTGATCGAAATCGACCAGTTACCGGAAAAGGCCATGGCCATCGACTACATCTCGTCATCGGAGAATGACGCCTACACCATGGCCTGCTCGATCCCTTCAGGGGACCTGGACGGGTGCAAGGTTTATGATTGGTGCCCGGAGGACACGGAGGAGGACGATTTCGAGCCCGACCCCTTCGTGGAGTTTGAGTGCGACCCCGAAGACAAACAGGGCTGCAGGAGAAAGCGGCACCTAAGGGTCATCAAGTAATCGGCTCGGAAGACCTCTCCAGCATCCCTGCAACGAACGCGCACGTGATCCCGAATGGGAGATACCCGGCATAGCCCAGGATGGGCATTTCAAAGATCTCGAAGCGGTGAACCAACGGGATATCGTACTGCCATTTTGAAAGACTGTAGAAGTTCCACATCTCCCAGAACCATCCGCAGATGAGCGCTGCCAGCGCGGACGAAACAGCCTCGCGCCAGTCCCCTTTTCCGAGCGCGGTTGAAAGCACGTGGGGTTCTCTGAAGCGTGTCTCGATCGAAACGCCCATGAGCAGGGGCGAAACCCACAGAAGCGGAAAGAGATAGCTTGGCCAGATGCCGATCCCGGCAAGACCTGCGGCGGCAACCAGAAGGGTCACGATGGCTGCATGCCGTCTGAGGGCCCAGGGTTTGGCGTGGAAATCAGAGTACGCCCGTTGGATGGTCGGTGCGGAAACGAGCCACTCCCTCAGGCTCAAGACCGCGGGAAGGACGGTGGAAAAGGGGATGGTGGCATACAAGACATATTCCCAGGGACTGTAGTCAGGGCCAATGTAAACCCAGTTCTGAACAAATCGATTCAAGTATTCAAAAAACCACCAAAAAATACCACTTAACGGGAACAGAAGAAGAAAGAACCGGGGCTGATGAATCATGAGGCATCGGCCCCTCCGCCGCCATGACAGGGCGTTGACCACCAGGATGAAGGAGAGCCAGAGCGGCGTAAAGGTGTGGGGCTGGAGGGCCGAAAACCACGAAAAACGCGTCCATGCAAGGACCCAGGCTGCAAGGCCGAACCCCAAACCCAGCCAGCCCCACCACGGAAAGGTTCGCCGGGGGCCGGATTTTGTCCTCTAATGTACTGCGGGTCCTCAGGTATTGGTGCACAAAAGGCGCCACGAGACCCGCCGTCACGGCGGCAAAGGCCCAAAAAGCGAGCCAGGAAAACGGGGCATGCGTCACATAGCGGCTCTTGGGTGGGAATTCCAGGTACTGGGATATGGGTTTGCCCTGAAGGGCGACGCCCAGGAGGGGCAGTCCCAGGAGCGCAAGGGTCAGGACCGAGAGTCTGGCAATGCGCGAACCCATGCGCTTGCGCCGAGGGCGTCCGCTTTCCGACGGGTATCCCATGGTGCGTTCACCTTCTCAGTGACTGCAGCAATGGTCCCCACAGTTCGCGACCTCCGCGAGGGCCTTCACGACCTCCCGGGGTTCCGCCTGGGTGATTTCATCGATTTGGACATTGCAGAAAGATCGTGTCCAGGGGGCTCCACAAGGCGGCGGAGAGGGGGGAAGATGTGACCAAAAAAGACATGGAGCCCTTCCGCCGGCTATCTGAAGGTCCAGTCTGGTATCCCACCGGTTTGTCCGCCAATTGTGCCTCAAAGGGGGTCAGCCCATGGGAGCCCACCCCGAAGACGAACTCCATTTCAGCGGCCCCGGAGGTCAGGTCACAGGACTGAAGGGATGTCCCTGCCTGGATCAGCAGGTGCACCTTCTTGAGATAAGTAACGCTTTCATTGCCTTTTGTCATATTGCAAAACACCGGTTAAGGATGGGAGACAACCAGGTCAGGATTGCGTCGCGTGCCCTCGGGGTATTAGATAAAAGTATATTCGTTGTGGTTTCGGCTGTCAAGGATGAGCACAATTCAGTTTTTTCTTGACGAAGCCGAAAATACTCAATAAGGTGCGCCCCATCATGGCCGGGAGGGTGTTTGGTTCTCATTTTTTCGGGTCGACGCGGTCTAACTGGCTTTTTGCATCCAGCCGGAGCGGCGACCTGAGTGCCAGGACCAAGCAACGTTTTTTGAAAGGAGGTCGAGGCTTTGGCTAGCGGTACGGTTAAGTGGTTCAGTGACAAAAAGGGGTATGGGTTTATCAGTCAGGAAGACGGGAAGGACGTGTTCGTTCATTTCACATCCATCAACGGAAACGGTTTCAGGACACTCGCAGAAGGACAGGCGGTTACCTTCGAGCTGGAGGAAACCGAGCGGGGTCCGGTAGCAAAGAACGTGAACAGGGTTTGATTTTTTGATTTTCCGGAAAGGCATCTCGATCAATCGGGGTGCCTTTTTCCATAGGTCCGCATTGGTCAGACCTGTGCCGTTGATCATCGCCCCATCGAAAGACGCCACGGCGCTACCGTCCAAGAGAAAATAGGCTCGTCTTTCAACCTTCCGTCAGAAGCCCGCCGCCGTTCGAGCCTTTCCCGGTGATTGCATCGTGAATCACCAGGCTTTTTCCCACGGCCATGCCGTCTCTCACCACGCCGCCATCCTGGGCCACGGCGCTCCCCCCGACCGTTATCGTGCGCGGATACCTTTGCCTCATGTACTGATTCAGCAAAGGGTCATGGCTCTTTATCAGAGGAAGCTTGCTCTGGAGAGGCGCTGACGTCTTTTCGTTCGGTCGCGGCAGCGAGCTTTGAGCGAAAACCTTCAAGAATCCCTACTGCATAGTCACTCCTTCGACGACCCACCCCGCGTTGCTTCGGCCTCCTGTACTCCTCCCAGCTGGATTCAATGAAACGTTGCACAAAACCGTGAACGTAGGTGGCGATTCGGAGGTTTTCAACCGTCCCGCTCAGTTCCAGGACCGTCCCCGTCCTCTCCTTTTCAATCACGTAGGCCGGGACCCAGATCCCGCTCACGAAGTAGAAGTCCCGCAGAAGTGCCCCGAGGTGGTAGTCCTCCCTGCGATGTCGCAACGCGGGCTTGCCGCCAAATACGCTCAAAAAACCCCGTTTTTCGTCATGGGCCAGCAAATCCAGGTTGTATCGGCGAATCAACTGATGGGCCTTGGTCATGGCCGCCTCAGCCTCGTGGGGATTACTGCTCTTCGAGAGGGCCATGAGCTTCCGGATCCGAAGGAGCAGACTGTCGGCCGGCGTGTGGCGCCCGTTCGCCACCAGGACGTCCAAGGGGACGGTTTCGACGGTGGCCTCCGGGTTTGCTCGAAAGAGCGTGCACGCCTTCCTGAAAGCCGGACCATGCGATGTCTCGTCCTGGATGTGGAGCATTTCCTCCGTGTACTGGTGGGCCATCTCGTGCAGCAGGACTTCACGTACACTGTCCCAGGGATGATTGAGGACGAAATCGCGATTGAGGCAGATCTCGCGCCTTTCGCTTAACCAGGCGCCCAGCCTTGTTTTTCATGCCGCGGAGACTGAAAAAGGGCCTTTTGAACACTTGATCCGGACGCTGTGCGGCAGACATGAGCAGGCCAGGTCCCATTCGCATGCGAGGCCGTGAAGAACGCGCCGTTCGAGATCGTTGGAGGGGGGATTGCTATCGTTCATTCGGTGACTCAATAGCCCATTTCCCATCCTCTCGCAAGGGAAATCAGGCGGTCGGAGGCGTCAAGAAGTTCGGCTTGGTTCGTCAAGACCCTGACGGCGAAAGCCGGGACCGGCGGCAAGAGAGGCCGCTGTGGGCAGTCGTGTCCCATGGCATGAAAATCGCAATAATCGGGCTCTGAAGCCCTGAATTCCGTGTCAAGCCCGGCATGATAACGAAGCGGAGGCCTGTGTCGTCATGTATGGCGGTTCGGGCAGTGGGACGCGTCCCGAAAGCAAACGTCCCCATCTCTGCATTTCTGGAAAATACGAGGCAACCGTGTTGCGATGAGGCTTCTTTTTAGTCTGAAGAGGATATTGATCTTCAACTTTATTTTGGCAGGAACCGTTCCGGTCTTCGTGGTGGCGTTCATTCAACCTCACGGAGAGGCGTCTCGTCGTTCGTGGATCGGATCATGGGAAGTACCCTGGGCTGTGTTGGGTTTCTCCTTGATCCTCGCATTGGGCATGGCGATGCTGAGCGTGAGAAAGATCCTGCGCCCATTTCCGTTGATCATCTCGGGTGCAAGGGAGATCGCCGAAGCCGATTACTCATTGCGGAATAAGGCCGCGGCCTATCCGGAAATCGCGCCCCTCTTCGATGCGCTCCGTATGGCGGCAGAGGCCGTCAAGGCTCGGGAAGGTGCGTTGAGGGAACGCGAGGAGATGTATCGGACCCAATTTGAAAACGTCAATGATGTCATCTATACGGTTGACCGTGACCTCAGGCTCACAGGGGTCTCCCCATCGGTCGAAAAGGTGCTTGGATACCGGCCCGGGGATATGATCGGGAGGACGCTTTCAGAGTTGAACCTCTTGACCCCTGAATCCCTGCAGGAGGCCATTGCGGATATCGGGCGCGGCTTCGCAGGCGGATCGCTTGGCATAGGAGAATACAGGTTTGTCGCAGCAGACGGCACCCGACGCCTGGGAGAGCTCCGAAGCGCGCCTATCCGGATCAAAGAAACGGAGAGATCATCGGACTCACCGGCGTGGGTCGTGACATCACCGACCGAGAAGAGGCGATTTCGGCCCTTCGCGAGTCAGAAGAGCGCTACCGCCTGGTCATCGAGAATGCCAATGACGCCATCTTCATCGCTCAAGATGGCGGTCATCAAGTTTCCTAACCCCAGGACCCTCGAGTTGCTTGGGTACTCTGTCCGCGCAGCTTCTGGAGATCCCTTTTATAAACCATGTGCATCCGGAAGACCGCCAGATGTTGGGGGAAAGGCACATGAAACGGCTCAAGGGAGAGCCGGTGCCGACCCCTTACGACTTCAGGGCGATCACCAAGGACGGCCGAGCAGCTGTGGGTCGAGATCAATGCGGTCAAAATCGCGTGGGAAGGGAGGCCTGCGACCCTCAATTTCATCAGGGACATCACATTCCAGCGGAAGCTGGAGGCCCAGCTTCAGCAGGCTCAGAAGATGGAGGCCGTGGGCACGCTGGCAGGTGGAATCGCCCACGATTTCAACAATCTCCTCATGGGGATCCAGGGGAATGTCTCACTGATGCTCTGGGACCTGGAGCGCTCCCATCCCTTTTACCAGAGGCTGGAAAACATCCAGAAGCAGGTTCAGAGTGGGAGCAAGTTGACCAATCAGTTGCTCGGTTACGCGCGGAAAGGCAGATACGAGGTGCGTCCGCTCGATCTTAACCAGGTCGTTCGCGATACCTCGGAGACCTTCGGCCGGACGAGAAGGGAGGTTCGTATCAAGACAGACCTTGCGAAGGAGCTTCATCCAGTGGTGGCTGATCAGGTGCAGATTGAGCAAGTGCTTTTCAACCTGTTCATCAACGCTTCGGATGCCATGCCCGGGGGCGGCGATCTGGTCTTGAGGACCACGAACGTGACCCATCTGAACATGGGTGGAAGACCCTATGATCCGAAGCCGGGCAACTACGCGCTCCTGGAGGTGATCGACAACGGCATCGGAATGGACAAGGCCACCATGGCCCGTGTTTTCGAGCCCTTCTTCACCACCAAGGAGATGGGCAGGGGGACGGGTCTGGGGCTGGCATCGGCCTACGGCATCGTAAAGGGGCATGGCGGGTACATCGAGGTGGATTCGGAAAGAGGGAAGGGCACCACATTTCAGCGTTTATCTCCCCGCCTCCGAAGCAAAGGCTGGAATGCGCACCCGAGACGCCGGAAGACCGCGCTGACCGGGAAAGGGACCATCCTTCTGGTCGATGATGATGCCACAGTGCTGGAAGTGGGCGGGATGATGCTCCAACGACTGGGTTACGAAGTCATTGAGGCCAGGTCCGGCAAGGAGGCTGTGGCACTCTACAAGGAGAAGCAACATGCCATCGACCTTGTGATCCTCGACATGATCATGCCTGAACTGGGAGGGCGGGGCGACCTTTGACCAGCTCAAAGAAATCAATCCCGAGGTGAAGGTCCTGCTTTCATCGGGATACAGCCGCGAAGGCCAGGCCAACGAGATCATGGCGCGCGGATGTCGCGAGGTTTATCCAGAAGCCCTTCACCATGGAAGAGCTGTCCCAGAAGATCAGGGAAATCATCGGACCCTGAGCCATAGCCTGTTTTCCTTTGACAGGACCATCTTCCCTTGCCTATAGTCCCCGACCACAGCCCATTGGGCTGACCATAGATCTGAAAGAAGGAGGATCAAATACACCTTGCGCTTTCGGTTCATGTTCTATCTCTGGTTTGTGCGTTGCCGGTTATCTTCGGGCGATTTCTCTGGGATGAAGGCCTCTGCGGCTGAAGGTGAGACCCCGCCGTCTTATTTCGAACGCTTCACGAAGGAGGAAAAGGTCTTCTACCTCAACGTGGGGGTCTTTGCCGCCATCGGTCTTTACGGGTTCTTCGAGTGGGACTATGGGGCGAACTCGCCCCAGACCGGCAACGAAGGGTGGTTCGGCAGGAGCACCAAGCACGGCGGGGCGGACAAGCTTGGCCACGCGTGGTCGGCCCATTCGCTCGAGCCACCTCTTTTCAGCCGTGTACAGAGCATTGGGGATACGAGCACGACCGGGCCAACACCTATGGCGCCCTCTCGTCCCTGGGGGCACAGACCTTCATGGAGCTTGCCGATTCCTTCAGCGACTTCGGGCTTTCTTATGAGGATCTGGTCATGGATTTTGCCGGCGCGGCCACGGGGTACATCTGGGGGAAGTACCCGGCGCTCGCGAGCAAGGTGGATTTCAGGATGGAGTACACCCCGAGCAGCAAACTCAACGATTTCGATCCCTTCACGGACTATGAAAACCAGCGCTATCTCCTGGCCTTCAAGCCCGAAGGCTTCGAGCGTTTGAGGGAGACACCCTTGAGCTTTTTTGAGTTTCACGTAGGTTATTTTACCCGGGGTTTCGAAGATCACGAGGAAGGCGGCCCTGACCACCGCAAACGCACGATGTACGTCGGGCGTCGGCATCAATGTGGGCAGGATTATCCGGGCCTTGACCGACGAGCGGTATCACCCCTGGACACGGATCCTCAACTACTTCCAGATCCCGTACACGGACGTGCGGTTGGATCACGATCTGGATTGACTTTGCCGTCACGCACAGGCTGAACACTGAAAAAGATTTCTCACGCCGTCCCGCGAAACGCGGCAGAGTCCGCAGAGACAGAGAAACAAGTCTGACGGCTGGTTAAATACTTTTGTCGGGTCTGTTGCGTTATTCAAGTCCGTGAAGATTCATGGTGCGGAGTAAATCATCCTATCTGAGTGGATTTCGAAATACTTCCCTTTCTCTGCGTTCTCTGTGAGCTCTGGGAGATAGATTCTTTCCGGCCTTTCATCTCTTTGATTTTTCCACCGTTTATGTCAAAACCACGCTCTCGGGACTCAGATTCGTGACGCGAAAAGACACGGGCGGCCCATTTGGGCCGCCCGTGGTTAAGTTTCATCGATTTTTAGTGGACGGTGATTTTCTTCACCTTTTCGGCTTCCGGTTTCGGGATTTCGATATTCAGAACCCCGTCCTTGTATTCGGCCTTGATCTTTTCCCCATCAACGCCGCTCGGCAGGGTGAAGGACCTGGAAAACTTCCCGTAGGCGCGCTCCTTGCGATAGAAGCTCTCTTCCTTCACTTCATTTTCGTGAGAGCGCTCGCCGCTGATGGTGAGGACGTTTTCCTTCAGATCGACCGTAACATGGTCCTTTTCCACACCGGGAAGATCGGCCTTGACCACGATGTTATTCTCATCCTCGTAAACATCCACCGTGGGGTTCCAGTTGGTCATGGCCATTTCGCCTTCCGCATTACCGAAATCGAACAGGTTTCTGTCGAACAGCCAGCCCATTCTGTTTTGCCAGGTTTCTACCTCTCTCCAAGGATTCCATCTGATAACGTTCATCTTTCATACCTCCTGAATATTTCTTTAAATTGGAGGCCACATCCGGCCTCTTCGTGAATCATTTCGCTTTCGGTCATAAGTTAAGCCGGAACCCTTGTATGTCAATATGATCATTAAAAAGTTTTTTATTGCATTACTTTTAAATAATAAATATATTAGTAATGAAAGCAGGAAGCTGGAAATCCGAAACACGAAATTTGAAACAAGACGGGCCAGAAGGTGATGGCAACATGAAAAGAGAGCGTGACCAGCATGAAAGAAAGAGAGCGGAAGCTTCCCGAGCCCTCGTTTGCCGAGCTGAGAGGTAGGCAGTCGGTCAGGGCCACGTTCAAGCTCACCGAAAGGGCCATCGACGCCATCAGCGTCCTGTCGGTCCATCTGGGAATCAAACAGAAGTCCCTGTTTGACCATCTGCTGGCAGACCTTGACTCCTTGCGCGTGATTGCAGAAAGGGCGCGTCGGATGGAGATGGGGCCGGCCAAAAAGGTCCAGAAGACCTTTGTCATCAGCCGAAATACGCTGACGTGTTTGGAAGAGGTCTCCAGGAATTCAGATACGCCCAGGGATGTCCTGGTTGAATTTTCCGTGCAGCGGTTGTTGCCGCTGATCGAACAGGAGCGGGAAAGGCACAGGAGGCGATTCGAAATTCTGGAAGAGGTCGGCGAATACCTGGATGTGGGCGAGAAACTGGTGCTGAAAGCCCGGAAAGCCCTGGGTGAGGACGATTACCTGTCGTCTGAGCTGGCATCCGCGATTGAAGGCCTGAGAAGGACCCACTCCCACATGCTTTCGCTCGTCGAAAAGGGCAAAGGGATTGAAGATTTCTGAAGCGCTTGAGGTCATGGAAAGCGCCGCAATCTTCCAATTTGCCGCACTCTGATAAATATGGCAGGATGAGATACACTTCTTGATAAAGTCTTGCCCACTTTATGAACTTTAGGCATTTTACACTTTCCCCAACTTTAGGCACTTTATGAACTTTAGGCACTTCATTCTTTTGTTTCTCGCGATGGTCGGCATCTCCGTCGCAGGGCTGGCCGGCCTGTCCGAACATGTGGCCTGGCTCGGCGCTTTCTGCGGACGTTTTACCGGAAGCTGCGGAGAGGCGGCTCAATTTACCTTGTTGGGGCTACCGGTATGGGCCTGGGGAGTGGGTTTTTATGCCTTGCTGACGCTTTTCATCCTTCGTATCCGGCAAGGGCTCACCTGGCTGTTGGCAGCCGCTGCCGGAACGGAGCTTGCGCTCGTGTACATCATGGTCACGACCCATATCATCTGTCTCTTCTGTCTCGCCAATTTTCTGGTCGTCTTTTTCCTGGTCGTTTTTTCTTTTGAGAAAAGCCGCTCCTGGCAGATGCTTTCCGTGTGCCTGATGCTTTTTCTGGTATCCCTGTTCCTTTTGAACCGTGAGAATGCGCTTTTCGCTTCGACGCCCGCGCAGGATCGAGCCGATATCGTTGCCGTCGTGGCCGGCAGCGAGATAACGCGGGAAGATCTGGAAGGGCCCCTGACTTCGAGAACCTATGAATTGCAGCTCGAGATCTTTCGTTTGAAAAGGCAGCGGCTCGACCGGATCATCTCCGAAAGGGTGCTGAAGAAAGAAGCTGACGAACGGGGTATTTCGATGCAACAACTGATCGATGGTTCCATTCTGGCCGGGGGCGTGGATGTGAGCGACGAGGAGGTGAGCCGTTACTATCAGCAGAACAGAAACCGGTTGGCGGCGTGGAACGGTGCCGACGAAGCGCTCAGGACCCGCATCAGGTCTTATTTGAAAGAGCAGAAAAGCAATCAGAAGATCATGGACTACTCCCTCTCCCTTTACTCCAAGTACGGTGTGGCCACCTATCTCAGTGAGCCCGAGCCGCCGTTTGCCGGAGTGAGCATCGAAGGGAACGCTGTGTGGGGACCATCCGATGCCCCTGTTACGGTGGTGGAGTTTTCCGATTACCTGTGTCCCGCATGCCGGCAGGCCCACGGTACCGTGAAGAAGATTCGAGAGATGTATCCGGAGGGGCTAAAATGGGTCTTTAAAGATTACCCCCTCGAAAAACACGAAGGTGCGGAGCTTGCGGCCGAAGCCGCGCGATGTGCCGGAGAGCAGGATAAGTTTTGGGAATACCAGGACATTCTTTACGGATCCATGGAAAAGGTGACCGCAGATCGCCTGCAGGCGTATGCAGAGCAGTTGGGGCTTGCCGGGGACAGGTTCAGGCAATGCCTCGACAGCAGAAAATTCAAAGGCAATGTCGAGAAGGACATGGAAGAGGCGAAAAAGGCAGGCGTCGATCGAACACCGACCTTTCTGATCAACGGGCGATTGACCATCGGGAGCCCCACCTTGGAAAAGTTCAAACAGCTAATCGATCAGGAGATGAAAGTTCCTAAAACGCCTAAAGTGGGAAGAGGAGGAATGTAAGGAAGGGACCCGTTGAGAAAAGAATGGAGGCAAAACCTCTACGGACCCTGAGGCGAGAGAAATCCAAAAAATCACTCGTTGGGCCGACAAGGGGTCCCATTGGGAGGTGATCGTGAGTAAGCTTCAGGCAGTGGTCCTCTTGGCCGTTGTCGCATTCGCCGGCTGCCATCGAGACGAGATTATCGCTTCGTGTTGCACGGTCAGCTGTTCAATGGCGCGCCACGTGCGGCGGATGTTCGGCAAGGAGCGACGGGTGATTGCTACTTCCTGGCGACGCTGGCGGCCATCGCCGAACGGGAACCGCAGGCCATTCAGGACATGATTCGCCAGGTGGCCCCCGGAGCCTATCGGGTCCGTTTCTATTACCTGACGGACGCCGAGGGTCCGGTCAAAGAGGAGTGGGTGCTGGTCTATGACGACCTGCCGATAATTCTGCGGCGTCATAGCCCACTCTATGCCCAGACTCCGCGTATTGAAAACAGCAAGAACAAGGTGTTGTGGGTCGGTCTGGTGGAGAAGGCCTACGCCCTTTTCAACGACCGTCACCCATTCATTTCGCCGGCTGCCGGCTACAACGGCATTGGTGGCGGCGGAGTCATGGCGGACGGCTTTCTGGCCGTCACGGGGCGGACGCAGCGCGCCTTGAGCTGGGGCTCGCCATATGCGGTCACGCTGAACAGGGACCAGCTGCCGTCGCTGTCAGCCCAGCAACGGCGGGACGTGGATCTCCTGTGGCAAGTCATGCAGTTGGCCGACCACGGTCAACCCGTGACGGCTGCCACTCGGGTCCCCCAAGGCAGTGAAAGCGACGTCATCCCAGGGCTTCAGGGGCAACACGCCTACACGGTGCTCGGCACGAAATTGGGCGCACGCGGGGAGCGCACGTTGATCCTGCGAAATCCCTGGGGCAACTACACTCCAGCTGACCTGAACCATAAAGGAGACGGCGTGTTCGAGATGTCGATGGAACTGTTCTACCAGACTTTCTTCTTGCTCTGCGCCAGCGTTTAGAGCAGCGGGTTCGCAGGTCAAACAATTTGAAACTGCCTGTGGTCCTGGCGGCAGATGTTGAGCGCCACATGGCGGCCGATGGAGATGACTCGGGGGAGCCCACCGCCGGGAGAAATCCACTGGCCGGCGAGGTAGAGCTGGGAGATGCCTGGTATCGTCTTCGGCAGCGACCGGCCAATGGATCGAGGAATCGGCGCGAACGCCTGATAGCTGCCTTTCCAGTTGTTGCTGTAGCGGATGTACGTGGCTGGTGTCGCCACGTCCGAGGCTTCGAGGTGGTCGGAGCAGGGTCCGAAGCGTCGGTCCAGGGTTTCGAGGGTCGCGGCCAGGATGCGTTTCTTGTCCGATTGATAGGACGGACGGTCCGTCTGACGCGCCGAGACCCAGTATTCGTGGTCGTGTGTACGGTAGTGGGCCACCAGCGAGGTCTTGCCCGGGGGAGCAAAGGCGTCATCGAAATTGCAGATGCGCAGCAGCAGGTGGTCGTGGCGCTGTTTGCCGAAGCTGACGGGTGTAGCCAGGGGCAAGACGACCTTGTGTGGCTCGTGGTCGAAGGTGCGGGCGAGCCCCAAAGATACCTGGACCAGCGCAGGGTACACCGGGTTGCCGGTGAAATAATCCCGCGAAGCCGGGTCAGAGTAGCGTCCGCCCAGCAGGTGATGCAACGTGTGATGGCGGTCCACGGCGGAGACCACGAACCTGGTGGTGATGGTGGTGCCGTCGTGACAGCGAACGCCGCTCGCGCGGCCTCCGTGTACGAGAATCTCCTCAATGGCGGTACCGGTTCGGATGTCGCCACCGAGCCCTACGTAACGTTCTTCCAGCAACTGCGTGAGCCTATTCGAGCCTCCGCGGGGGTAGCCCGCCCCTCGAGCGTGCATCCAGCCCAGGGCAGTCAGCAGACCCAGGAGCGAGAAGAACTGATCGCTCGGGAAAATGCGTTGGAACATGCACCGCAGCTTCTCGCTCCGGAAGCGATCGGCATATTGCGCGATGGTGGTGCCGCGCCGCTTCAGAGCGAAGCCGATCGTCTGCCGATAATTGAGGAGAAAGGCGACGAGCTGGGGCAGGGTCAAGACTTCGGGGCTCAGATGGACCGGAACGGCGATGCGACTCACCTGCCGGATCGCGTCGGCAAAGGCGCGGATCGGGGGCGCGGTCCTCAGGGGCGAGCCGCAGCATCTCTCGTTCCATCGGTCGGCATTGGTGTAGACGTGAAAAACCTCTCCTTCGTGCTCGACCTGCATGAATTCATCGAAGTCAATGATTTCGAGTTGGCTGAAGTCCAGAACCTCGGCGAGCACGGCGTGCAACTCGGGAACGGTGGCTGCGGAGCCCGGCAGCCAGTTGGTGGCGCCGTCAAACAAGTAATCGCCTCGCTTCCAGGCCACCGAGACGCCGCCACACTGATGGCATTTTTCGAGCACGACGGTCTGATAGCCGTTCATCTGGAGATAACACCCGGCGGCGAGCCCACCGATCCCACCGCCAATGATGGCGACATCCACGTTCTGACTGCTCATGAGTCGTCTGGTCTCCCTGGTGGAGTGGTTTGTACCATAGGGGCCGCGGCCGCTCCATTCGCCGCCGCTGATCCGTGAGCCCTGCGTGCCGCTCGCCAGAGGGCCGGAGCCCTCTCTTCCACATGTGGCGGCCCATTTTGCAGATCCGCAAACCCGAGTGACCGAGGCGTGGGGGAGGGCTCCCGCTATGCTCCCGAACTCTCATTGGCTTGCTCACGAAAAAACATTGGCATGGGCACTGCATCCTAACGAATCGACCTTCCTTGATGCATCAAACCAACGGTTCTTGGGGGTAGAGGCCCCGTGTCTTCATTCCGAGAAGTGTCCTGAAGTGTCCTGAGAATCGTCGCTCACCAGGGCGCTTTTTAGATAACTTTGGACAGAGAAAAAAGGTCACGTTCCGCAGATGTGTCTGTTGAGACCCTGTGTGCTTGTGTGGGTCACGGGGGAGGCGTGGTCGCTCTCTGTGTTGAACGTGTTGGGCTATTGATGGGTTGAAGCTTGCCGGACAGTTTTGCTTGACATCGGAGAAACGCTCGCCTAGTACAACGGGTACACGAATAGAGGGGGGTGTGTGCGCTTGGAATATAGGTAAAAAATGGCCTTGAGACTTCACTCGCCGTTTTCCTTCCTGTCGCCGACATACCAAGGGCACAATTTTTCGAAAGACGTCGTACAACATGACCTCGAAGGGCCGACCGGATTGAGTGGCTCATCGACTCTGAATGGATATGTCTTGCCGCGGAGAAGCAGTGCTTCGACGGGCAAAAATCCTCCGACAGCTGTGCAGTTACCCTTTTTGAGCGAAGACAGGCCAATGAAGCCACGGGGCGCCCGAATGGGCCCGTGGAATCAATGGTATTGGGGGCTGTTCCGCGTGCCAGCAGGGGGCGATGGCTACCAAGCGACCGACTCTGCGCGCGACTCTGAGCCACAGTTCACACTCCGAAGAATGTCTGTGCGCCTCACGCGTCGTCGCGACGGAGATGAGCCGAAAGGAGAGGATCATGTATTGGATCGTGGCGGCGCTTCTTCTTTTCGTGGGGACTGCATGTCAAGATGCAGCCACGGGTTCAGGAGCAACAGACCGAGCTGACAACGGGGATTTGGGAGGCCCTGCGGATACCCGGTCTGAAGATGACGAGGTGCAGTACGGCGCTGTCACCGAGAGGCGTCTGGACGCCCTGACCGTGAGTGCCGCGGCGCTTCGCCCCAATGTTGCGGGAGTTGTCGTAGAGAACGCCCGCGGTATTCGAGAGTGTATTGCACTGTGTCAGACCATCACGGATCCGACTGATCAAGAGGCATGCGAGGACGGGGAGGTGGATGATCTTGCTGAAGAGGGTTCAGCAGCCTGTGTCATTCCGGGCACCGTGACGGCTTACAACCAGGCGTGCATGACCGCGGAAGCGGTTCCGGACTATGAGCCTCGTCCGGGCATCATGATGAACGTCGACCCTGTTCCCAACAGCTGCAGCCGGAGTGAGTGTGTGCCCTTGTGTCAGGTGCTTCGCCCGGGCGAGGGTGGTGATCCCCTCTATCCCGATTGGGGTTTTGAAAACAATCATTCGTGTGTGATTCCGGGCACGCCTACTGCCATGTACGTGCCTTCTGGTGACTCGACCTTCCCGCATGGGATCGTTCCCGAGCGACGGAAATGCATGTGGAACGCTCCCCCGGTTCGATTTCTACTCGCCTCCGGCCGTGACCGGCTACTTCCACACCGATGGCTCGCGCATCCTCGATCCTAACGGGAATCCCTTTGTTTTCAGGGGAATCAACAATATGCACTCCTGGTGGGACGTGTGCGGTCAGTATTCGGCTTATGAAGCTCTGGACAACATCGCCGCTGCCGGGGCGAACGCGGTTCGGGTGACCTGGGCCTTCGAGAGCATCCGGAGAAGTGATGATTCATTGGCGCCGGTCATCGGGACGAACCCGGACCTGTTGGCTGAGATTCTCTATCGCATTGTCGAGCTCGGCATGGTTCCGTTGATCGTGCCCAACGACGACGACCGGCCAGATCGACGACACCGGAGGGCTGTCGCCGCTCGGTATGGCCGAGTTCCTGACCTCGGAGGGGTACCTCGAGGTGCTGCAGGCCTACGAGTCATACATCTTCATTGGTTTGGGCAATGAGTGGAACGGCGGGGACTCTCGCCACGGAGCCAATCCAGAGTATTGGGTTGCCGCATACAATGAGGCCATTGCTCACATTCGGAACCATGGCATCCGAAGCCCGCTGGTGATCACGGCCAACGAATGGGGACAGGGGTGCACGACCGTGCTGCTCGATTCAGCGGGTCTGGCAGATGACAACTTGGTCTTCGATGTTCACACCTACAATTACTTCTTCTCGAATACGGAGAACCGTCGCGCAGCCAATGCGTCGGCAGCGGCCAAGGTCAATTGCCTCAATACGGCGCAGTCTACCGGGATTCCGATCGTCATCGGCGAGTTCGGCAGCGAGCATGGCGGGCATCCGGTGGATTTGGCCTTCCTCGAGACGGCAGTGGCAAATGGTCAGGGCTATTTTGCCTGGAACTGGTTCGGCGACACGGAGTATCCCGCTCTGGACATGAACTCTACCTGGGAAGGCCCTCTGACAGCGTGGGGACGTACCGCGGTCGGTTGGGTGAACAAAGGTTCGCGACAGGCGACTATCTTTCGCTAGAAGATGCCTCTACCTTCCTGAGACAAGTCGAGACCTTCTGGTCTGAATCCCACCTCCTCGCGTGACTTCACCGTGTGCTTTCTGATAGGGCTTTGTTGGCGGAGGATGGCCATGGCGAAGAGGCATTCGACAAGGGCGATGTTGTGGTGCGGGACCCTGGGTTTGGCCTGTTGCTTCGAGAGCAACGGTACCAACGTCAGAGATGACATCAACCAAGGGGCGACACAGGTCCGAAGTGTGGATGGTCGACAGTGGGTCGACCAGCTCGATGAGCACCACGTGGCAAACGAATTCATCACGCTTCGAGACGGCAGATTGTTCGAAGGGGAGCGAGAATTCCGCTTTTTGGGGTTCGCCGCGCCGAACCTGGCGGTAGGGGAGGATCAAATCCTCGGCGACTACAGCAATCGGTTCCCTGATGAGTACGAGCTGCGGGACGTGTTCGAGTCGATGCGCCAGGCCGGCGCCCGTGCCACGCGTCTCTTCACCTTCTCTTTCCGGGGGGACAATCAGGTTCCGTCACACTTCGAGCAAGGAGATTCTGGGGACCAGGTCTTTCGGCCGAACGAGACGGCTTTTCGGGTTTTCGATGTGCTGTTGAAGCTGGCTGGTGAATACGACGTTCGCCTCATTGTCCCGTTCATTGATTCGCATGACTTCCCGGGGTTCCACGGCATGGAGGTCTTTGCTCGCTGGAGCCTGGGCTCGTCGCCCTCAGGAGCCGTTTTTTTCTCGGATCCCAAGGTGAAGGGTGACTTCCAGGAGCTCATCCGGTACGTGCTCAACAGAACGAACACGGAGACTGGCGTCCGTTACCAGGACGATCCGGCCATTCTGGCGTGGCAGGTGGCGAACGAGCCTGGGAGCTACTACAGCGCCAACGGCAAGCCGCCCGAGACTCTGGAGCAGAAGCTCGAACGAGAGCGGTGGGAGTGCGAGATGAGCGCCTTCATCAAGGCTGAGGACGGGAATCACCTCGTGCTTTCGTCGGACACGATGTGTCCGACCTCCGACATCACCGGGCGGCACTACTACCAGGAGTGGAAAGAAGGCGGGGACATCGTGGAGGCCCTGAGGCAGGATGTGGAGACCTACGGTGGGCGGACCGCGATCATCGCTGACGAGTTCGGCATGAGCCAGACGGAGATGTTGTTGGAATTCATGCGGGAGCTGACCGACGGGCCCGTCGCCGGGGGGCTGCTCTGGGGCATTCGGGGCCACCGGCGCGACGGCGGATTCTATTACCACAACGAGTACGCTGGCTGGAACGAAGGCAGAGGTCCGGGAGAGTCGAAGTACAACTCCTATCACTGGCCTGGCTTCGAGCCGGCGTCAGGCTACGACGAGCAGAGGGTGCTCGAGGAGCTCCAGGCGCTGGCGTGGCGCATGCGGGGACAGGAGGTTCCCTCGTTCGTGCCGGCTCCCGCACCGAAGCTGCTGTGTGTTTCTCCCGACTTCGAGCTGAGGTGGCGGGGGTCGGCGGGGGCCAGCGGGTACGATATCGAGCGCTCGTCGAGTGAGGGAGGGCCTTGGGTGACGGTCGCCACCGGGGTGGTGGACGAGATCGAGCCTCGGCCTGGGATCAGAGTCGCTGATGTGTTCCGACCGTTTTGGCGTGACGCATCTGCCGTGGCTGGGCGGTCGTATTTTTACCGGGTCCTCGGCCGGAGCAGGGGAGGCGCGACGGCGCCGTCGAACGTCAAGGGTGTCGGCTCGACCGCCTGTGACGCTGTTCCTCCACCCAAGGCGCTCTCCGATTGCGACGACATCGCTCCGCCCGAGGTTCCTGGCTTTCCGCACTACACCTGCCAGCAGCAGGCCTCGTGGGGCAAGTGCGAGGAGTCGTGGATGCTCGGGTACTGCCGTGTCTCGTGTGGGGCCTGCGTCAAGGCCGAGTGAGTGGTGGTGGCCCTGGCGTCGCCTGGCCTTCGCTCGGTGTAGCTCCCTTCAGACCGAACACTTGGCCCACCGCCTGCTACACTTGAGCAGAGGGCGGTGCCCGCGGTGGTGGACGCCGCCCGTTGAGGACATTGATGCCGTTTTATCCACCTTGGCGGACGCAGATCGTGGCCGGTGATTTTCTCTTCGGCCTTGCTTTCAAGGGCCAGTCGACCGAAGACGGGTTTCAGCTGGTCGGGCCTTATGCCAAGTGGGTGGGCTCAGGCGCCTTTCCCCTGATGGCCGGCGACCTGACCGAGCCCATCGCTGCTGTACCTGGAGACCGAGCTTCCTTTCCTGATTCCATGGCTGCCCACCCTCGGTACCACGGCTACGTGAGGACCAGCCCGGAGGCCTCGAAGCCCGCGTACGGTGAATATTACTGGCGTCGGCTCAGCAAAGGGGCCCTCTATTGGGCGACACATTGTACGGACCGGCACGTGCACTTCTTGCTCGACGACCTCAAGATGGAGGCCGTGGTGAACAAGAACACGATGGGGCGAGTCATGGGTCGTCCCCGTCCTCTGGATCAGCCTTTTGGCAAGGCAGACCCGGACCTGCCGCAGTCGAAGAAAAAGAGAGCCATCACCGGCGCGGAGCTGCGTTGGGTTTACCGTCATCGAGCGTTGCCCGTGGTGCGAGAACGCATTCAGTTCTGGTACGAAGGGATACCCTCGCTGCCCCCCTGGGAGCGTGGCGACCTGGGCTGGGCGCAGCTCTGGCAGTCATATGTCCCGACCAGCACGGCCGGCTGAAAGCTGTGGGGGGGGGTCAACACGGATCGTAGGCCACCGTGTTCTCGAAGAGCGAGAACCCGCTGTATTCGATTTGGATGATGATGTCTTCGAGGTGTTTCAGGTCGAGATCGGCGTTCTGAGGGGCCACCGTGCCGCTCGGCAGCTCCAGAGACCACTTCGAGGCGGCGATGGGCCGGCCGAAGAGTTGGGTGTCGGTGGGGCCGTTGAGGTATGCGTTCACACCTGCTTCGAGGAAGGCTCGCGGAGATGGTCCGAGCCCGTAGGACTGGATCGCGGCGCTCTGGTCCGCCTGGGCCGGCCCGCAGGCCTGCATGAAAACCGTCCCCTGCTGTTGGATCACGACCGCGGCCAGATCGTCACCGAGACCGTCGCCGATCAGGCGAACACGCAATCCTCGGATCTGATTGCTACAGACCGGCCTCTCGAAGACGCGGCTCCCGGGGTCGACGTGGGTGGAAACGAGAGAGACCGTGCCATCGGGCCCGACGTTCTCGGGCGTAAGCAGTCGTTGCAGGAATCGCTCCTGTTCTGAGATGACCCGCCCCGTCACCAGATCGGTGACGGGGCCACGAATGCCCAGTATATCCTGGCGCAGGCTCACCTCGGTCACCGAGGCGAGGGGCTCATCCCTCTGACTGCGATAGCGACCGAAGCCCTGCTGGAGGCAGCGGGAAAAATCTGCGACGTCACTTCCGCGCAAGCTGCTGAGGAGCATGTTTTCAATGGGAGGAAAATCCGTGTTCGTTTCGATCTCGAAGGCCCGGGCCACGACGTACATGCCCTGTTGCGCCTCGGAGAAGCTGTCGAGGGCCTGGACCTCGGCGTGATTTTGCAGCAGGCGGAAGGCTGGATCGTCGAGCAGGTCGCGGTCGGCGATGCGCTCCTCGATGACATTCAGCTCAGCCAGCGTCTGGTCTTTCTGCTCCAACAAGGCCTCCGCCTGGAGAGCAGCCTTGGCGGCCAGGTACGTGGCCTGCCCGAGCTCGATGGTGACCTCGTTGAGGGCGAGGAGCAGGTTTCTGAGAGTCGCCATGCCGTTGACGACCTCGATCCGTGATTCATCAGGCCGGAGCAGGAGGCTCTGCATGCTTCGGAGTTGGTCGTGTTGGCTCTGGAGCTGTTGCCGGATGGTGTCCATGAACGAGCCAGCGGCTCCGGCGATGGTGTCCCCCGGCGAGTCGAGTCCGGCGTTGGCCACCATGGCGACGAAAGTCTTGGCCGTGGTGAGCTCCCGGTAAATGAATTCAAGAGGCTCGACCTTCTCGCCCGTCGGAGTGACGAAGTAGAGGTCGTCTTTTTTGAATCCCTGGATCTCGGCCAGTCGTCGGTGCTCAACGATGGCGTGGAGCTTCAAGCGCTCGAGCCGGGTCATGGCGCTGCCAAGCCTGCTCCCTGCGTCCTCTTGGTTCTCGTAGGCTTCGGCGAGCTCGCCGGTGTCCTCGCCACAGCCGTCGAGGTTGGGACGGTTTCTGGGTCCGGCCGCCGGACCGCAGATCCTGACCAATCGCCCGTTCATCTCATGGCGAACCTTCGCGAGCTCTTTGAGGAAGGTCTGAGTGTCTTCTTCGTAGCTCCGATCGGCTTCGCGCGCCGACAGCTCATCGTTTGCCGCCTGTCGCACCAGGGCGGAGTGGGACTCGAACAGCTGCCGGAAGCTCGAACGGCGGTTGGGGCCAGTCAGCTGGGAGTCGTACAGGAAAGGAATGTCGCCGGTCGTCATGTCCAGGATGAGCTCGGGGTGGCGCGCCTCGACCGCTCGGCGGGACAGCTGGGTGAGCGTCTGGGCGAGCAGCTCGAATTCGGTGTGGGTTCCGGCTGACTGAGCGTCCGCGGCGGTCGACAAGGCGACCAACCCCGTGAGCAGGCGAAGGGCGTCGCGGTCGATCCGTTGGCGCAGGCTCTCCCGTTGCCAGGGTCGGGCACGAAGGCGCACCGCGAGGTCTTCGGCGTTGGCCATTCCGTCGCGCGCCAGGAGCTGAGCCAGTCGGCGTACTCCGCGGAAATTGTCAACGCTGGCGAGCGCGGGACGGGTCTGGCGCAGCCCCTCGAGGATGCCGGGACGGGAGAGGTCTTTGAGGGCCGCATCGGTCCAGCGTTGGGCTTCATCGTATTCCAGGACCACGGCTGCGTCAGCGGGGCCGCGCTGGACGAAGCGAGTGTAAGAGGCTTCCGTCAGGTCTTGATTGGCCAGCAACAGCGCGATCCCAGCACGCGAGCCGACGTAGCGCGAGATCCCATGAGCGCTGTGCTCGCCGTCTTCGGTGATTGCCGAAAGGAAATACGCCAGAGCGCATTCCATGTAGGGCTCATGCACACAGCCGATGGGCGCGCCACTGCTCAGCGGGTTGTCGATGCCGTTGAGCTCTTCGAGCTCGACCCGACAGGGAGCAAAGAATTCCTCGTGACTCCGGCGTCCGCCTGACATGACGAGAAATCCCCGCTCGAAAGGAGTGCCGAGGTCGAGCATCATACCGCCGCAGCTCACCCGACTGCTGCTCGGCGAGGTGGGCAGGCATGCGGACCGACCGCCCGTCGCATACTCTGTTTCTTCGACACAGTCGTCGGAGAGAGGGAGGGAACGGAAGGAGGGAGCCGCCAAAACCTCAGGAGGGTCTTGGACCGTGAACGGACGCTCGAACGCCCCGGGCATCCGAGCCAAGACGATGGTCCCCTCGACACTTGCCGTCTCTGGAAACAGCCCCACCCACCGGTCGGTGAAGGTGCCGGTGAGGCCCCCGTTCTCGGTCGGGGTGAGGCTGAGCTCGAAGATGCGGTTCACCTCGCCCTTGAAAAAATCCGAGTCAGCGCCAATCTCGGGTGCCGTGAAGGACTGGGAGAGAGTCCCCTCGAGTTGTCCCGAGAAGAATTCGCCCCGGAAGGTGGGGTTCGCTTCGTCGTGCTGGGGGTACGTCGGAGAGCCGCTCGAGTCTATCAGAAGGTCGACTCCATCGGCGCGAGTCACGGCCGCCAGGCGCAGCGGAACCGTGCCCAACGGATAAGGGGAATCATACCGCAGTTGGCCGTGGTACACGCCAGTCAGCCCCTGTTCCAGAATGACCGAGACCGTGACGTTTCCGACATTGGTGTGCAAGGTGACGTTGCCGGTGTGAGTGCCCAGCCAGAGCTCGGGGTGGTCGAGCGTCAGCGCCACCGTGAGCTCCTTCTGGAACTCTCCTCGCGGGTCTTGAACTTTGAGCCACTCGGCCGTCGACTCCAGCCTGTACCGCACCGTGACGTCGGCCGGCGCCGCGACGAACCTCAAAGTCACCTTCGACGTTCCGCTTCCCGCGATGATTCTGTCGTTGAGGGCTCGGACAGAGCCCACGTGGTGTGTCGCTGGAGGCGTGTCCGGAGCAACGGAGATGTCAGTGACGCACTGCCCGCGCGCGTTGCAGCGCAGCTCTCCGGGACATGGGCTGCGGACATGACACGCCTGAAAACATTCTTCCAGGTCGCAGTAGGTTCCCGCTGGGCAGTCGGCCGAGAGCTCACAGGGTAGAGCGCCTCCTTCCGGAGCCAGATAAGGTTTGGGCGGAGCAAACGCCTGCTCTGCCGGGACGCCAACCTCCGTGTCGTCGCCGGTGGTTCGGCCATGGCCCATGCAGCCTGTTCCTCCGTGCACAGTCAGCCAGAAGAGGGCGACCGGAGCAGTGAGCCACCGCCGAGCTTTATTGGTCTTTGCGTTGTGCCTTGGATGATTTGTTGTCTGCATCTTCCCGCTCGAGTCGGGGGATGATGCCCCCCCCATAGGGCCTCAAGTTGTGAGGACACCGACTTTTGCCTACCTCTGGGGGGGTGTCAATTTGAAAGTAAATGAAATTTCGTGGCTTGGAGTTGCCTCCGGACTTTTCCGGGGGTTCCGGTATGGTAGCTACCCCCCAAAAAAGGGACTTTTTTCGGGGATTCGACCGCCTGTGTCGCGCTGGCCGTCGCGGCTGGATCAGCTTTTTTGGCTGCGCGGACCATGCCGGTGGGTCGTCTTGTCCGGAGCCGCCCCCCTTCTGTTCCTTTTTTTCTTCAGGAGAGATATGTACGGTTGAGAAGTCACTGGACCGACAGTAAAAATGCAGCGGTCGAAGAAAGTGGAAAGGAGCAGGATGATGCGTCCATCGTCACGAAGAAGGGGGACCGTTTGGGTCACGGCGGCCTGGCTCGGGGTGGCCTGGGCGAGCCTTTCGGGCGAGAGTCAGGCGTTTGAAGGAGCGGCCTGCTCGACCTACGATACGGCGTACTGCCACGTCGATGAGGTGTGCGACACGGGTTGTGGCTGGGATGCGCGGGGGAGATGCACCCGCAGGCCGGACGTGTGTGCGTACTCTTATGAGCCGGTGTGCGGATGTGACAATGTGACCTATGTCAACAACTGTGAGCGCTTGCGGGCTGGGGTCGGTCTTCAGTATCACGGTGAGTGCGGTTCTGGTGAGCCCGGTCATCATCCGCGTCCGAGACCCGACTTGACGGGCTACACCGGACCCCGGCCGCCATGCGGGGGCTGCGGCCCGGAGCAGGTCTGCAACATGGCGGGCTGTGGGGCCGAGGCAGTAGGTTTTTGTCAGCTCCGTCCGACGACCTGTGGCTCGGAGTACAATCCGGTTTGTGGCTGCAACGGAGTGACCTACACCAACGACTGCCACCGGCTGCGTCGCGGAGTGCCACTGCGGGACTACGGGGTCTGTGTCGACGCTCCTCCGTGGGACAGTCCTCCGGACCTGACCGGCTACTTTGGTCCCTATCCTTCTCCCTGCGGGGCCTGCGGTCCCGCTGATGTCTGCAACGTCACGGGCTGTGGCCGGGATGCCACTGGGTACTGCATGCGACGGCCGCCGACCTGCGGAGCTGCCTTCGAGCCCGTGTGCGGATGTAACGGACGCACCTATCACAGCGACTGCCATCGCATCCGGCAGGGCGTGCCGTTTCGGAATTTCGGCGCCTGCAGCCCCGAGACGCCGGTGAATCCTTGGGACACTCTCGACCTGACCGGCTACTTCGGTCCGTATCCCTCGCCCTGTGGGTCCTGCGGTCCGAGCGATGTCTGCAACATCTCGGGGTGCGGGCCCGACGCCACCGGCTACTGTCACGCGCGTCCTCCGGTCTGCGACAGTCGCTACGAGCCGGTCTGCGGGTGCAATGGCGTGACGTATACCAACGATTGCCAGCGACTGCGCTTGGGTGTTCCCTTCAGGAGCTACGGACCCTGTTGAGTCGTCGGGGCGGGTGCTCCTGAACCTCTGAACTTTCACCAGAACCAGGGTTCGTCTGGTACGGTCCTTGCGGGCAGGGGACCAGGACGGGTCGAATGCCGCTATGCATGTACCTCCTACCACCGTGTCCTTGCCAAAGGGGAGTCTACTGTCGTACTCACTGCAGTAGTTGCACACCGGGGCGGGCAATGACCTACTGCAGGCAACCCCCTCCAAATTGGCTCGGCTGCCACTCGATGAGCTGGTCGGCGGAGGCTGCGCTGGTGTCGGAGAAGAAAAGATGACCAGAAAAAAGACCAAAGCCACCAAGGAACGCGCGGCCCATGCCAAACCATGTACGGAGGCGGAAGGCGGTGTCGCGCCGGACGGCCAAGCCCGAAAGGCGAGTGAGCATGCCGCGCCCTTTCCCATCGTCGGCATCGGCGCCTCGGCCGGGGGGCTGGCGGCGTTCGAGGCCTTCTTTTCCGGCATGCCGGCCGACATCGATACCGGGCATGGCCTTCGTGCTGGTGCAGCACCTGGCCCCGGACCACAAGAGCATCCTGACCGACCTGATCCAGCGCTACACGCGCATGCAGGTCTTCGAGGTCGAGGACGGCATGGAGGTGCAGCCCAACTGCGCCTACATCATCCCGCCCAACCGCGACATGGCGCTTTCTGAACGGCGCGCTCCAGCTGCTGGAACCCGTCGCCCCGCGCGGCCAGCGCCTGCCCATCGACTTCTTCTTCCGCTCCCTGGCCCAGGACCAGCGCGAGCGGGCCATCGGCATCGTGCTCTCGGGCACCGGCAGCGACGGCACACTGGGCGTGCGCGCCATCAAGGGCGAAGGCGGCATGGTCATGGCCCAGGACCCCGAGATCCACCGAGTACGACGGCATGCCGCGCAGCGCCATCGCCACCGGCCTGGTGGACTTCGTGCTGCCGCCGGCAGAGATGCCTGCCCAGCTCATCGCCTACGTCGCCACGCGCTTCGGCAAGCCACGGGCCAGCTCGATTCCGGCGCTCCGCAGGGCCGGAAAACGCGCTGAAGAAGATCTTCGTCCTGCTGCGCGACCAGACCGGCCACGACTTTTCCCAATACAAGCCCAGCACTGTCCAACGGCGCATCGAGCGCCGGATGGCCGTCCAGCAAGTCGAGGCCATGGACGAGTATGTCAAGCTGTCTGCAGCGACAGCACGACGGAGTTGGACACCCTCTTTCGCGATCTCCTGATCGGTGTCACCGGGTTCTTCCGCGATCCGGAGGCTTTCAGCGCGCTTCGAGCAGCAGGTGATCCGCAGCATCCTGGCGGCGAAGGCCGGTGCCGAGCCGATCCGGGTCTGGGTGCCGGGATGCTCCACCGGTGAGGAGGCCTATTCCATCGCCATCCTTCTTGCCGAGCAGCATGGAGGCGCTGAACCGTACTTTTCCCAGTTCAGATCTTCGCCACCGATATCGACAGCCAGGCCATCGCCACGGCCCGCGTCGGCGTCTACCCGGCGGGCATCGCCGCCGAAGTCTCGCCGGAGCGACTGGCCCGTTTCTTCACCGCGGAACCGGATGGCGCGGCCTTCCGGCTCCACAAGAGCAATCCGCGACATGCTGGTCTTCTCGGAGCAGAACGTTCTCAAGGACCCACCGTTCTCCAAGCTCGACCTGATCAGCTGCCGCAACCTGCTGATCTATCTGGGCGGCCGACTGCAGAAGAAGCTCATCCCCCTGTTTCACTTTGCCCTCAACCCAAGCGGTTTCCTCTTTTTGGGAACCTCGGAAACGGTGGGGGACTGCGAGGAGCTCTTCTCCTGCGTGGATCGCAGACACAAGCTGTTCCAGCGCAAGGAGGCCTCCTTGCCCGCGGTTCTGGGCCCTTTGCCGCAACACCCCGTCGCGACAAACGTCTCATTCCGACAGGTCGTTCGGCCGACACCAATCGCTCAGAAGCTACCGCTGCGTGAGTTCACGGAGCGGGCCCTGCTGCAACAGCTCGCGCCCGTGGCCGCGCTCGTCGCCGCCAACGGGGACGTTCTCTACTTTCACGGACGCACGGGCCTGTATCTGGAGCCGCCGGCCGGCGAGGCTGGTGTCAACAATGTCCTCAAGATGGCCCGCGAAGGATTGCGATACGACCTGGCCACAGCCCTGCACCGCTCAGCTGCCACCAGCGAGGTTGTGAGCTGCCCCCACCTGCAGGTCAAGACAAATGGTGAAATGGTGACGGCGGATCTCACCGTGTGCCCAGTGCCAGCCGGTTCTGCGAGTGGGACAGAAAAGCCTCTTTTCCTGGTCATTCTGCAAAGACAGAAGGCACAGGAACGAACGAAGACGAGCAGCGCCGACGAGAGTGAGGGACCATTGCCCCAGCTGTCGGATGCTGAAGCGCGGATTGCAGCTCTTCAGCACGAGCTGCGGGCCAAGGACGACTATCTTCAGTCCGCCAACGAAGAGTTGGAGACCGCCAACGAAGAGCTCAACGCTTCCAACGAGGAGCTGCAGTCAGTCAACGAGGAGCTGCAATCCACCAACGAAGAGCTGGAAACCTCCAAGGAAGAGCTGCAGTCAGTCAACGAGGAGCTGTCCACGGTAAACGCGGCGCTCCAGGCCAAGGTCGCCGACCTCACCCAGGCCAACAACGACATGAACAACCTGTTGGCCGGTACCAACATCGCGACCATCTTCGTCGACCAATCCTTGTGCATTCTGCGCTTCACGCCGACTGCGATACAGATCATCAACCTGATCCACAGCGACATTGGCCGCCCGGTCAACCACATCGTCTCCAACCTTGGGGGATACGACGGCCTGGCAAGGGACACGCAAAGAGTGCTCGATACGTTGGTTCCCTCGGAGAAGGAGGTACGAACTACGGCCGGAAAGTGGTTCAACATGCGCATTCAACCCTACCGTACGCTGGAGAACAAGATTGAAGGCGCGGTCATCACCTTCGTTGACATCAGCGAGATCAAGCGGCGCGAGCTATTCTTCCAGGTTTTCCATGCCAGTCCGGTGGCCATGACCATCTCACGACGCCATGATGGCACCTGCGTCGACGTGAACGACGCGTTCCTGAGCCTGATCGAGTGCGACCGTGACGAGGTGCTGGGGCGCACCATTGTCGACCTCAACCTGATAGACCGGTCTACCCGCGACCCTCTCTTGGGCGAGCTGGCGAAAGGGTCGGGCATGCACAACGTTGAGATCACAGCGAGAACGAAGACCGGCCGTACACTCCATCTGCTGACGTCCTGGAAGCCCATCGAGGTCTCAGGAGAGTTCCGAGTCGTATCGATCATGAGGGATATCACAGACCTCAAGCAGGCCCAACAAAGACTGCGGTTTCAGCTCAGCGAGCTCGAGAACGTCTATGACAGCGTGCCGTTTGGTCTGGCAACGCTGGATTCAGAACTGCGTTACGTGCGCGTCAACGAAACACTGGCCCGAATGAACGGCATTCCGGCAGAGGCCCACATCGGCAAGACCGTTGAAGAGATCGTGCCCGCTCTGGGGGCGCGGGCCCGCGAGATCACCGCCGCCATCGCTCAAAGCGGCGAAGCAGAAACCAACGTCGATTTTGCCGGAGAAACGGCGGCGAGGCCCGGAGTCGAGCGAGCCTGGATGGAAGGCTGGTATCCGATCAAGGACGATGCCGGCAAGATAGAGGGCTTCTCGGTCGTCGTGAACGAGAACAGGTCGCCCCGTGGGGAAGGGGGGAATGAGGATGAAATTGAGGAAAAGAAATAGGAAGCCGGGTCATCCTCTGGCCGAGAGCACGTCAGACGCACGGTCATCGGGTCCTGATGAGCTTCGCCGTCAGGCCGAGGGACGGCTCGGAGCAGCAACATCCGGTCCATTGATGGCCCAGCCGCACCTCGAGGGAGACGCAGCCCACCTGATCCATGAGCTGCAAGTCCACCAGATCGAGCTGGAGATGCAGAACGAGGAGCTCCGCCGAGTCTACGCCGAGCTGGAGGCTTCGCGAGCGCGCTACGTCGACCTGTATGACTTGGCTCCCGTGGGGTACTGCACCATCAGCGTGCAGGGACCATCATCCAGGCCAACCTGACCGTCGCTGACATGCTCGGAAGAACGCGCAGCGAGCTCCTCAAACGAGATTTCGACCTGCTCGTCGCGGAGCAGGACCGCGAGACGGTCTACCTGCACCGCAAGGAGGTCTTGCAGAGGTCTGCGGCCGGTCAGTGCGAGCTCCGTCTGCTCCGAGCCGATGGGCCGCCGTTCTGGGCGAGGCTGCAGTCGATGGTGGTGCAGGGCTCGGGTGAGGAAACGATTTTCCTGACGGCCTTGACCGACATCACCGAGGCCAAGCGGCTTCAGGCGCAGCTCTCGCTGGCCGATCGCCTCGCCTCCATGGGCTTGTTGGCCGCGGGTGTGGCGCACGAGATCAACAACCCACTCACCTACATCCTGTACAATCTTCAGAACGTGACCGAGGAGCTTTCCAGGTGGCACGCTGCGCTGGCCCGGATGTTCGCCCAGCATGAGCCGCGCCAGCTCGCGAGCCTGGGGGGGCCAGCAGGGATGGAGGTGCTCGCCGAGAGGGCGAGTGAGGCGCTCGATGGTGTACAGCGAATCCGGAGCATCAGCCGGGCGCTCGGGGCCTTTTCACGTGTGGAGGAGGCCGACAGAGTGCCGGTCAATCTGCGCCACGTCATCGAGGATGCGTGCACCATGGCTCGCAACGAGATCAAATACCGGGCAAGGCTGGTGGTCGACCTGCCAACGACGCCCGCGGTGTGCGCATCGCACGGCATGCTGTGCCAGGTCTTTTTGAACCTCCTCGTCAACGCGGCCCATGCCATCGACGAAGGCGAGGCCGAGCACAACGCGATTCGCGTTCGGACCTATGTCGACGCGGATCACGTCGTGGCCGAGGTGGGCGACACGGGGAAAGGTATCCCCGCCCAGCACCATGATCAGATCTTTGAGCCCTTTTTCTCCACCAAGCCCATTGGCTCTGGGGCGGGGCTCGGCTTGTCCATCAGCAAGAAGATCGTCGCCGACTTCGGGGGCACGATCAGCTTCGAGACCCAGGAACGGCTCGGCACCACCTTCCGCATCCGCCTGCCTATCGCGCATGGTGACGAGGCCGAGCAGGGCGGTCTCCCGCTAAAAATCCCACGGGCGAGTCCCAAGCGCAGCGCGGTCGTATCCTCGCGGTGGATGACGAGCCCGCCATCCTGATGCTCATACGCGAAATCCTCGGTCGTGACCACGAGGTGGTGACGGCGGAAACTGGTGCTCGCGCCAAGAAGATCCTTGACGTCGACCAGGGATTCGACAGCATCATCTTCGATCTCATGATGCCGGAGCTCTCGGGCATGGATCTGCACGACTGGCTGGCGGTCACCCACCCACACCTGGCCGAGCGGGTGATCTTCGTCACCGGAGGCGCGTTCACGCCCCGGGCGGCCGAACACCTTCGGCGCTGCGACAATCTGCGGCTTGAAAAGCCATTTAACCTCAACAACCTGAAGAAGATAGTCGACGAACGGGTCGCCGCTATCCGGGGCGAGAAGTAGATTCGACAGAATGAACGTGAAAACCGGACCGAGCGGGAGCGAGGTCCCTGCGCCCCACCCGACACGAGGCGACAGCCGGGGCGACGAGGCAATGATGAACCGAGACGAGATGTTGAGCCGGATCAGAGATCACCGTAAGCCCTGGGACATGCTGTTCATCGGCGGCGGGGCCACCGGCGTGGGAGGAGCGCTCGATGCTGCTGCGCGGGGCTACGAGGTGGTCCTGCTGGAGCAGTCGGACTTTGGCAAGGGGACCAGCAGTCGGAGCACCAAACTGGTGCATGGCGGAGTGCGGTATCTGCAACAGGGCAACTTGCCGCTGGTGATGGAGGCGCTCAAGGAGCGTGGCATCATGCGCCAGAATGCTCCGCACCTGGTGCGGGACCTTGCCTTCATCGTGCCCAACTACACCTGGTGGGAGGCTCCCTTCTACGGCATGGGGATGAAGGTCTACGACATGCTGGCCGGCAAGTACGGTTTTGGTCGCAGCCGACACCTGAGCGTCGAGGAAACGCTGGAGCGCATTCCTACCATACAAGTCGAAGGGCTCAAGGGAGGGGTCATCTATTTCGACGGGCAATTCGACGACGCACGGATGTTGATCAACATGGTGCAGACCGCGGCCGAGCAGGGCGCCACCTTGGTCAATTACTGCCCGGTGGTCGCTCTCTCGAAAAACGCGGAGGGGGTGGTGGACGGGGTCGTGGCTCAGGACTTGGAGCAGGGAGAAGAGCTGAGACTCTCGGCGCGAGTGGTCATCAACTGTACTGGCCCGTTCACCGACTCGGTGCGCCGCCTGGATGACCCCCAGGCTACGGACACCATCGCGGCGAGCACTGGTGTGCATCTGGTGCTGGACCAGTCGTTTCTTCCCGGGAGGGCGGCGATCATGGTTCCGCACACCGCTGATGGACGGGTGCTCTTCGCCATTCCTTGGCACGACCGGACCGTGGTCGGAACCACCGATGTGCCCATTCATCGGCCGAGCTTGGAGCCACGCCCCACCCGACAGGAAATTGAGTTCATTCTGGAGAACGCTCACGACTACCTCGATCGTCCCCCCCAGGAGGCGGACATACTGAGCGTTTTTTCGGGTATCAGGCCGCTGGTCGGCGTGGCTCCGGACGCGAACACCTCGAAGCTCAGCCGCGACCACACACTCACCGTGTCCAAGAGCGGCTTGATGACCATCGCCGGCGGGAAGTGGACCACCTACCGGCACATGGCCGAGGACCTGGTCAACCACGCCGAGGTGCTGGCGGGGATCGACGCCCGCCCCTGCGTGACCCAGCAACTGCGTATTCACGGTTTTCATCGCCATTCCGAAAAGTTCGGTGCCCTTGCCTGTTACGGCTCCGACGCGCCAGCGCTTCAGGACGTGCTGCGGAGCCGCGACAGCTCTCGGGCTCCCCTCCACGACCGCCTCCCCGCGCTGGCGGGGCAGGTCGTCTGGGCCCTACGGCACGAGATGGCGCGCACGGTCGATGACGTGCTGGCCCGTCGAACCCGTTGTCTCTTGCTCGACGCCCGAGCGGCCATCGAGGCTGCTCCGGCCGTGGCCCAGATCATGGCGGAGGAGCTGGGACGAGGACCGGCTTGGGTCGCGGCCGAAGTGGAGACCTTCACTCGAATTGCCCAGTGCTACCTGGCCGATTGCGCCGCGGACCAGCCTGACGTCGAGGGCATCCGGTCCTGCTAGCACCAAACGCTTTACCCGCATTTCTCTGGATCAAAAGCAACTTCCGTGGGTTCTCGTTCGCAAGGTCGAGCGGCCCTTTCGCTGTGAGCCTGAACCTAAACCTGAACCTAAACCCAATGCCAGTCAGATAGCGTGATTCCGCGATCATTTCGATCCCTTGGCGACGGGATTGCCGGAGTTCCGCTTGAAGTTGCTTGCGTGGACTCTTGAAAGTTGATCTCAGGTGAGGATGAAAAACCGGGTCGATGCTGTCACAGATCCGCGTGCTGGGGCCCCGCCCGATCGTCCCCCGCTCTGATCGTCATCGTGAGCCCGGTGGAGCGCTCGACTCGCGCTGGACTCGGCCCCGAAGGGGCGCGACATACCAGCCCAGGGCGTAGCCCTGGGTCTCAAGGCAGCGTTCTCGTCGAGCCCTGGAGGGGCGCGACATTTGGGGCGGTCAATCCCAAAGATATCGCTCGTCGTACTCGACCCGATACTTGCGCAGAAGATCGAGGAGCTCTTCGCGGAAAGCTCGCGTGCGGTGATGCTCCTTTTGGGTGTCGATGTACCGGATCAGAGCGTCCAACTGCGATTCTCCCAGAGAGAAGGCGCCATAGCCGGCCTGCCACGAGAACCCCGCGCAGCGAGGATCGTGACGCTTGAACCACGCCGATGACGTCTTCTTGATCTCCTCCAGCAGCTTGCTCACGGTCAGCGTCCGGGGCAACGTACAGGCGAGAGGCACGTGGTCTTCTGTTCCTCCACCCGGTACGCCTCGCTCCCCAGGGCGCGACACGCCCCAGCAAGGTAGGCGTGGAGGTCCCCGGCGAGGTCCTGAGGAATAGACGCCATCCTGTTCTTCGTGCTGAAGACCACGTGGAGCAGGACCTTGACAACGACTGCGCCATGATCCTCTGGCTCCACCATGTTACGCCCCTTCAGGGCTGACGTTGTTGGCATCGCATACCCAGGGCTTGCGCCCTGGGCTGGTATGTCGGCCCCTGCGGGGCTGGTCGAGCGCATCGACCGCCTGCAGCAGCAGGCCCCTCCTCTTGCTTGGAGCTCAGCAGGCGCGGCACGTGCTGGTGGTGGTACGGCACCCCTCGCTTCCTGGCGAGATCACCCGATCTCCGATCCCCTCCAGAACGCCCGTCAAACGGTATGGGAGCGGCGGTATGGGAGCGGCTCAACCTGACCCTGTTGAGATGTGATCAATCTTGAGACACCGCGACGGTCGTGCTGGACCACGGCTGCTGGCGCGCGGACTCCTCGGGGCGAACGGGGCCCCCGAGGCCCAGCCACGGAAAGTGAGCAATTCAGAACGGCTCGGGTACTATCTGATCGGCATTGGGTTTAGGTTTAGGTTTAGGTTCGCGAAGCCGCGGGCGGAAGCATTCAAAGCTCCCTCTCGGGTCAGTGGAACCGTTTGGTGCTAGCGACGGAAGTGACGATCCTCAATGGCAACGTGAGCCGTGAGGCGTGCGACGTGCGTGCACGTCTTACGTTAAGTCACACTGGCTGCTCGATTCCCATACCAGATGATCTCACCGCAAAGGCTCTGCACCAGGACACGAAGAAATCGGTTGCGTGCCACAGAAACGGGTGAATACTGTTCGACTCGATTGCCGCGGGGGGAGGGAAGATGCGAAGAGCAAAAAAACGCTTCAAAATCCTGCCCTGGGAGTTTGTTTTGAAAAGATCCTATTGCTTGATCAGCCCCTGCCGGAACGAGGAAAAATACCTCCGGCAGTCTATGGAGAGCGTCCTGCGGCAGACTGTCCTGCCTTCCTTGTGGGTCATCGTCGACGATGGTTCCACCGACGCTACTCCGCAGATCTTGACGGAATTCGAAGAGAAATACTCGTTCATTCGGGTCATCACCCGGAGGAACCGAGGATTCCGCAGTGTCGGTCCAGGCGTTATTCAGGCCTTCAATACTGGATATCGCGCGATTGAGCCCGAGAGCTATGAATACCTGTGCAAGCTCGATCTGGACCTGGACCTTCCTCCTCGATATTTCGAGGTCTTGATCGAACGAATGGAAGCGGATACTCGCCTGGGAACCTGTAGCGGAAAACCCTACTTTGTGGATGAGCAAAGTGGTGATTTGATCAGTGAAGCATGTGGCGACGACATGTCCGTGGGGATGACGCAAGTTCTACCGCACGACGTGTTTCCAGCAAATTGGGGGATTTGTGTCGCAGGTCATGTGGGACGGAATTGACTGCCACCGGTGTCGGATGTTGGGGTGGAAGGCGCTCAGCTGGGACGAGCCGGAAATCCGTTTCGTGCACTTGCGCCAGATGGGATCCAGCGACCACAGCGTCTGGGAAGGACGAAAGCGTCATGGTTTCGGGCAGTACTTCATGGGCACCACCCCGGTGTACATGGCCGCCAGCGCCGCTTTCCGCATGACCCAGAAGCCATATGTGGTCGGGGGACTCGCCATGTGGTGGGGGTACATGTCCAGCGCGTTGAGCCGCAAGCCCCGTTACGAGGACACAAAGTTCCGCAAGTTCTTGCGGAGTTATCAGTGGGCTGTCCTGTTCCGTGGCAAGGACAGCGCCACCAGCGAGCTGGAAGCGAAATTGGCTTCCCGTTGGGAGCCTCCGCAGCTCCCCGAGGGAAAGTCCGTGCCGAGGCTCGGCAGTGGTGTATCAGCGGAGGTCCGAGATCGCTCGACAGTCCCGGCGGGGCGGGCTGAAAAGCGGTGCCCCGGCCGCGTGACCGCTGATGGTTTGACGTGGGGCGTCATGATACCATCCCCTCCCGTGTGCGGCGCGGCGCACAAGGAGGGTGGATCGTGTTGACGCCACAATCAGTGAAACAGTATCTGAATTCAATTCTTGACGAGCTCGAGGCGGGCAAGGTTCCGTCTCGCCCGCGGTCTCCCTGGTGGGTGCGTTCATTGGCCGGTCCGGCGGCGTTGAGTCTCTCTTTGGGGTTGGGCGCCTGTGCAGGCGACGAGTCGGACGGCCAGGACGAACGGCCGCTCACCGAATGCGGCTGTGATGCTCTGACCGAAGGCACCGACGAGGCGGTCGACTGTCAGAGCTCCGACTGCGATCTCGGCGTGAGCCATCTGGCGGTCGCTCTCTATGCCGTTCCCCTGCAAGAGTTCAATTGCGAGGACGGCATCGACAACGATGACGACGGAGACGTGGACTGCTACGACGTCGATTGTGCTGAGAGCCCGAACTGCTGAGAGAACAGGTCAGAGTCTCCGGTCACCCGGGATGGGGCGCCGGCTCGGGTGATCAGGGGCCGAAGTTGCGAGCGAGCTCGGCGTACCGGTCGGCCACGGGACCCGGATAAGCGACATGGACCGAGCTGTCGGCTTGTCCGAGCTCGAGCTGCCAGAAGGCGAAGCCGTCACCTCCACCGCTCTCGAACAGCTCGATCAGCGCGGCGTATCAGATCGATGCGATTGGCTATCCATGCCAATTTCTTCCAAAAGACAGGCTTGTCGTGTTCGTTGGCCAGGTCGAGTTGGTCCTGGACGAACTGCCGGCTCCAGGCCTCGTCGCGGCCCCAGTGGGTGTGGGCTCGAGTAATAGAGGTGGAAGGTCAGGAAATCGATGTCGTCCAGCGCGGCCAGGGCGTCCTGGTCCGTGCCCTCCGAGCCGTTGTAGAACCAGTCGTCGTGCTCGCGGTCAAAGAAACCCTCGTTGCCAACCGCGACCATGTGGTTGGGGTCGAGCTGCTTGACGAACCGAGCCATGCGCTCCGCCCAGGCGGTCAACACCTGGGGGTCGCAGGTCTGCGTCGGTTTCACGCCGCTGCCGCGGCAGCGGGGCTCGTTGGCCAGCTCCCAGGCGAAGATGGTGGGGTCGTCCCGATAGACGATGCCCAGTCAACGGTATTGCGGCGCTGGACGAGGTGACTGACCCAGTCTTGGTAGTCCTGCTGCACCTGCTCGTCGGTATAGAAGTCCTCATGTTTGGGCAGGTCATACCAGGTCAGATACTGGTCCATGCCGCCCATGTCGCTCCAGTTGTTGGTGAGCACCGCGAGGATTTTCAGCCCTCGTTCCCGAGCGGCGGCCAGCACGTAGTCCAGGTGCTTCAGGCCGTTTTCTCCCTCGTTGAAGGTGGGAGCTTGCTTCTGGTTGTCCCAGAAGTGAAAGAAGACACCCTGGTGGCTGCCTTGATAGTGGACGTGGGCAGGTCCCTGGCCGTCGAAGGAGCCGGAGTCGTAGAAGAACCACGCTCGGAGCACTTTGAGGTTCATGGCGACGGCCGCGTCCAGAGCCTCGTCCACCCGCTCGGGGGGATCGAAGGTCAGGTCGTAGCGGTTGGCGCCGCCGAAGGAGAATGGCTCTCCATCGAGGACGAAGGCTCCGTCGCGCGCGGACACGAAGCCGGGCGTTGGCGGCGAGCCGGTCGGTTCCTCGGCGGGTGAGGCTTCAGGGGGAAGCTCCTGCCTCGGAGAAGAGAGGTCGCCGTGGCCGACGGTGCGGTCGCGAGCGTCGCCCGCACCTGGAGACGCAGGGTCGAGGTCGTCCCGTCCCTGCTCCAATTCCTGGTCCAATTCCCCTCTCGTTCCCAGGGAAGCCTGGCCGCAGGACCACTGCAGGACTGCCAGCGCTGACACCAACAGCGTTCGCCTTCCAGCCATGAGGTTTGTGTTGCCTTTCTTGCTGGTGCTTTCAGCAAGAAGGAGCCAGTTCGTTCATGCTCGGCTGTGGTGATAGGTTATTGAAATAAAAGGCAAAAGTTGCAAGGTGAGACCTTCCATGGGGAACCGCTGTGGTGATGACCATACAGGAAGAGCCGCAGAGTGTGGATTGGAGCCTACGCCAGGAGGGTGACGGGATTAGCGCACGCAGACATAGGAATCGTCGCTGAGGACGACCTTTTCGCTGTCGTGACACTGGAATCCCGAAGCTTCGCACGAACCCTCGCCTTCGGCGCTACAGCAGCGGCGGCCATAAGGCCCGCAGACGTACTCGCGTCCCTGTCCCACGACCTCGCCGATCACACATACGAATTCTTTGTTTCTCCAATCTTCGGAGAGCACCTGGAGAGTTCCTTCTTCGCAGACGATGCCGCCACCGCCGCAATGGGCTTTTCCTTCCACCTCGCAACAGCGCGCGCCCTGCGGGCCACACTCGTACGTTCGGCCGCTTCCACGATTTTTTCGGCCGGTTCTTCCGCTGTCTCGCGAGAACAGGTCGCGCCCTGAGGACCGCAAGGATAGGTTCCTTCGGTCTCCACGCTCGCGCCGCGCGGACAGGTCGCACCTTGTGGGCCGCAGACATATGTTCCCGTCTGTGCGAACGCGACGGATGCGAGCGTCAACGGCAGGACAACAGCCGCGGTCCAAAGAGAATATTGGATATTCAAGACACACCTCCCATTCGCCCGGGGTGCTCCCCGCGGGCTGGGCTTCAGATAGAACACGACAAGTCAGACTGCAACGTTTCTTTGCAGTTGGAGAACGGCGGAGAGAGGCCCGGCCCAAAATCTGGCCGATGCGGTGCAGATCGATACGAAAAAAGGCTTGCCTCGAGATCACCGCTGACGCGTTGCGCGCCAGGTGGGGTACCGGTGGATGCATCTCAACGATGACAAGAGAACCCGCGACACTCGAGAGGACTCGAGGCTCGGGAAAGAAAACGCGGGAGAGCCGAGGAAGGAAGCACGATATGCCAAACCGCAGTTGGACTCGCGGAAAGATTCAAGCGTTGCTTTGGGGAGGATTTGCTCTTTGGGGCTGCACGATCGCCGGCTGTGGAGGAGTCGAGGAGCACAGTAAGGTCATCGATCCTTCCAACCAAGATCTCGACGTATTGAGCAACGGACCGCTGCAGATCCTGCAGGGAGAATATCAGGTTCAGAGCGAGGAGAGGGAAGACGCCATGGTGCTTCCCGGAGCCATCACGGATCTCCGCGCGGCGTTGACCTTGCCCGAAGGCCCAGGTCCCTATCCCTTGGCGGTGTTTCTGCATGGCAACCATTCCACCTGTGGGCGGGTGCAGAACCCGGGTGGTCCTCGGGTGGACTCGAGCTCGGAGTTCACGAGTCAAGGCGCCTGCCCCGAGGGCATGGTCGAGGCTCCCAGCTACCGCGGCTATGACTACCTGGCGACCCATTTGGCCTCGCACGGTTACGTGGTGGTCTCGATCAACGCCAACCGTGGCATCACCGGCGACGCCAAAGGACCGGATGATGACCCGTTTCTCATTGTTGCGCGGGGTCGGCTGGTGCTCAAACACCTGGCGTGGTTGGCGCAGTGGAACGACGGAAGGCTGAACAGCCAGGAAATGACCGGACTGGACCTCGCCGGCAAAATTGACTTCAGCCACGTGGGCTTCATGGGTCACTCGCGAGGCGGGGAAGGGGTCCGGGCAGCCTACTCTCTCTACCAGAACAGCGCTCCCAACAGCTACGCCTCACAGGTGCCCGCCATCAACGTGGAAGGCATTTTCGAGTTGCGCCGGTCGACCACTTCGTTCCAGGCCAGTCTTTCGACGCGACCGGTACCAATTGGACCGTGGTCATAGCGGCCTGCGACGGCGACGTGGCGGACTTCGCCGGGGCTGGCACCTTCAAGCGTCGTCGGGAAAATCCTGGCGTCTCGGGGGTCTTTTCCTCTGTCTTCACCGTTCCGGGCGCCAATCACAACTATTTCAATACCGAGTGGCAGACCTCCGACGCGGGGCAGCAATGCGATCTGGGCCAGACGCCCCTGTGGGATCCCAACGATCCCTTGACCTCCGGATCAGAGGTCCAGCGGCGGGTCGGGGTGGCCACGCTGTCGTCATTTTTCCGGGGATTCGTGGGAAACGACCCGTCCAGGACCCAATGCCAAAGGGTCTTCGACCCGCAGTATGCGCTCCCGGACCAAATTACTCAGCTCGTCCGGCCGGCCCTGGACTCTCACGCGCATGGAGCGTCCACTGAGACAGTGACCGTGGCGCGGGTCAGCACGTCGTCAGAAGGGGTATATCTGGAAGACACGGTGGACCAAGTCGCCAACCTGTCGTTGGGGCAGATCGGGGCGGATGGGCGCACGATCACCCGTATGCGCTGGACAGAGGCGACGCCGGCCCACCAGGTCGACGTGACCCTGTGGGAACAGGGGCGTGACATCTCGGACCGCTGGAGGTTCGGTTTTTCCCTGGCCAGATTCGAGAGTTGCCCGAATCCCCTGGTGTGTGATCAGAATCCCGAGCCGTTGGACCTCAGTATCCAGCTCCTGTTCGCGGATGGGACGGTGTCCGACCAGACCGTCTCTCTCTTGGACTATGCGAGACTCACGAACAATCTGAACCGGCTGGACCCCTGTCCGGAGGGGTTTGTCCAATACGAGCAAAACCCCGTGTTCTGTGTGAATGCTGGTCTCGACGAACAGTCTTGTGTCAACCGTGGCTTGGGGTACGACCGGGAGCTGGGCCTGTGCGGCGCGAACGCCAGGCTCAGGCACCTCTTGTTCCAGGAGATTTCCATCGAGCTGACCGACTTCGGGGATGTCTCGCTCCAAAACGTGCAAGGGCTCCGCTTCACCTTCGACCGCTATCCCAGCGCCGATATCTACCTCGATCGGACCTTCCGCCTGCTTGGTCATTGACCGCCCCCCCCGGGGTCGCCCCTTTCGGGGCTCCGGACCCGCCGGTGAGCTGGACCTGTACCTGGCACGGAGGGAGGTATTGCTGGCGCACCCGTCCGGGCAAATCACGCGAGGAGAGGCCGGATGAGGTCACGGGGCGGTTAGTGGAGCCGCGGAGCTGTCTGGGGTCGGGAGGCTCGAGGTCTGGGGGGTGGGTTCTGGCGGAGGGGGAGACGCGACGCCTCCCCCGAGGAGGGCAAAGGCCTTGGCCTGGGCCTGACGGGAGAGGTCAATCGACTCACCAAGGATGCGCGCCAATTCTTGCGAGGCGTGGAACCCCATGGAGTTCTCCGAGGAGACGAAGTCGAGTCGCCACTGAGCCGCGCGTTGGAGCTCGCCCAGTTCCCGGAGCTGAGGATCGCTGGCCACGGCACCCTGCCAGAGGGCCAGCAAGCGACGCCCGGTTTCCTCTTCCTCCGTTGCTCCTTCTCTTGGTCCGGGAGGGCAGCGAAATCAGGAGCTGAGTCGAGAGCGGTCCGCGCCTGCGCCGACGCTTGCTCTCGGTTGCGCTCGTCGTGCAGCCGCCGCAGGGCCACCAGAGCATCGAGCATGTCGACCGCGGCGGCCGCGGCTCGAGTCAGCAGGGCATGGTGTCGGTCCTGGATGGCCACGGCACGGCTGGTGAGCTCTTGCTCTCCGTAGGGGTGACAGGTCTCGCAGGCACGGTTGATCTGCAGCAAGGGGCTCCGCACCCAATGGTCCGAAACCTTCAAGGCTCCCTCCCGCTTGTAGGGCATGTGGCAGTCCGCGCAGGCGACTCCGCTCCGGGCGTGCACGCCTTGGCTCCAGACCTCGAACTCAGGATGCTGTGCCTTCAACACCTCCATGCCTGTCTCGGCGTGGACCCAGTCCTTGAAACGGTGCCCTTTGACCATCATCTCGTCGTAGGTCTGCTCGATCTGCTCGACCAACAAGCCTCTGTCCCACGGAAAGAAGAGAGTGACGCCCTTGCCGCAGTAGTACTCGACGTGGCACTGACCACAGACGAACGACCGCATCTCCTGCCGCGTGCCATCGGTGTTGGGATCGTAAGGTTGTTCCCGGTTCCCTTGGCGCCAACGCTCGATGCTGGGCAGGTGCGGCACGGCCGCAGCCGAAGCCGCGAGCCGCTGGATGCCCGCGATGAAGCCGGGGCGGGTCACCCGTAGCTCCATGGAGCTGGGGTCGTGACAATCGACGCAGGACACCGGATGGGGGCCGCCCGTGGTCTGCGAGAGCAGCTTGTGAGCCTCCCAGTATTCCATGGCGCCGACGCGCTCCAAACCCCTTTGCGCCTGTTCGGCTTCGGTGCCTTCCGGGAGTGCCTGGGCGCCCAGCTTGCGGTAGAGGGGCATCACTGACGCATGGCAGTGGAGGCAGTTGCCCGACTGCTTCCCCTCTCCGGGTACGTTGCGTTTGGTGACCTGTTGGTCTTGCAGCATGAACGCGTGACCGCGACGGTCTCGGTAGTCCACGGCGAAGAGATATCCGGCAAAGACACGGGGAATCCAAGAATCCCGGTCCATCTTCTGTCGGGCCAGTGAGGACTTGTAATGTTGTTATTCTCTGAACGATGTGTGTCGAAATGCCAAAACTAGTTTGTTGGTGCACGAAAAAGACAGCAAGACGAGGCAATGTGACAACACTTAGTTTATGTCCTTGCCGCGCCAAACAATGAAACCAAGGAAACTGACAAACGCGGTTGGTTGACGAGCATAAGCACAAAATTGCTTTTTTAAGCTGACGTCGTGCTAACCGTGGCGCCCATCAGCTCTCTTGAGTTCTCGCTACGTGAAGGCTCCGTTTCGCGTCCACGCTTGACGACAGAGCATCTCTGTTCTCTATCTGATCAAGCTATAGTGGTAAAATTGGTTGTCGAAGTTGTTGACAAGCCTTGAGAGCCATTGGCTAGTTCCGGGCGCCACCAAGACATCAAGACACATCGAGCTACTGCCCATTTATCCACACGAAGCTCTCATGCTTCTCTTTTGGTGTAGTATATTTCGAACAAGTGTACCTTCAGATTGCCTTGGATCCGCGACATTGTTTGCATCCATTGCTTTCAAGGTCATTGCTTATACGAAGAGAACTTCTTGCTTGTCAGCCCAATAGATGGAGCCACTATATGCCTCAAAAGACCTGGCATCGACGTTAATTGATTGGACGAGCACTATTCATACACCAAAAACTCGATAATCAAAGTAGTTCTGCATATTCAAAATGATACAGCTCAACAAGTCATCTTCGATTCACTTGTCGATGTTCTTGTTCTTCTCCTTGCCCGTATTCTCTTCTTTCGTTTGATCAAACGCATCCGAGATGGATTTGCCTA
>CAVOVO010000056.1:0-17365 GCA_963699845.1 uncultured delta proteobacterium | reverse complement strand
GTTATCTACCCCGATATAGTGGGAATATGGGGAGGATATTTGCAGGGTAATGCAACCGATGATATAAGGGTGGGCGAGATTACGAGGTTAAGAATTGACCTTGGTAAAATAACCAAGCCCCACAAGGAAGCAGACCCAAAGGTTTGAGCAGCCCAAAGCCTGCCCCCTTGCGGGCAAGGCGCCGAAAAATCCAGCTTCCCTACCCTAACACATACGAGAGCATTTGGGAATACAAGGAATCTTTTCTTTCCGGTCAGATTGATTTTTTCTCTTTCCTTGGCCCTACCTGTCCGATCTGTGGCAAGCCAGGATTGCTACCGGGAGATCACCCCCTACTGGCGATATGCCATTGAGCTTGTTCCCGGAGTTCAGGAAAGAGCGCGATTCCCATTGCCCGCTTTGTGTGCGAGAAGCGGCGAAGGACCTTTTCCCTCTTGCCGACCCAGTTGATTCCCTACTTTCAATACACCGTGAATGCCGTGATAGGAACTTTGCTCTTGGGCCTGCAGTGCCGGCAGATGGGACAGAAGGGTCTTCATGGCGCCTCGGTGGCGGTAGACTCCGGACAGCCTCGTGACCCCATGGCTGATTGCCTGCTGGCTGGGGGTGGTTGTGCTCGGGTTTCGGCGTGCCCATGGGGTGCTTGAGACGATGGTACAACCTGACCGAGATACGATCTTCACCACAGGACTCGCCCCCTGGGAGGAAGCAGCCGGCTATTTTCTGTGTTTTGGCTGGCGCCTGAGAATCCGCTGGGGGCCGCCGCTTCAACTCTCTCGTTAACCGATACAGCCGGAGCACAAGGCTGGTTTCTCTTCGGCACCCCTTCTCAATATCGTGTCCCTGGCTCCGACCCATGACCTTTCCCGCTATGATCTCGTTGCTCAGGAAGGGGTGCGTGACACCCAACCGTCTTCAATCCGCTCTTTCGACCAAAATCCCCCTGTCTGATCTTGCCCTTGCCGCTCTTCCTTTCCTCCGACCGCTCCGAAACCAAAGGTGCGGAACCTGGTTTTGGTCTCCCTCCGTACAGAGCATTGCTAACCCCCATGTTTTGAATGGGTTACCCTTGGGCCATCTACCTCGGTAATCGATCTTCGATTACCCAACAAAAACCTACAAGGAGGAAAAAGCCCATGGAAAAAGACATTCGAGAAAAGATCGCCCTCAAACGCTATCGAGATCATCAGCCCCGTGCTGGCCGAACCCGCCAGGGTTCAGAACGAGTACTTCCGGGAGCAGGCCGAACGGGAGCACGACTTCCCCCGCTACGGGCTGAGGAAGGTTCAGGTCTCCACCATGAAGGCCTGGCTGAGAAGGTACCGCAAGGAGGGCTTCGAGGGCCTCAAACCCAAGAGCCGCTCCGACGGGGGCCGACCCCGGCGCCTCGATGCAGACACCCTCAAGGCCATCGAGGTCAAGTGCAAGGCCTATCCCTACTGGTCGGTGCAGAGACTCTACGAAGATCTCCGAGACAGGACCTGCTCGGACACCCCCCGGTCCACTACAACACCCTGCTGCGGGTGGTCAAAGACCAAGGGTGGCTTGCCCGTCAAGGGCCGCACCGATGTGCGCAAAGCCTTCGAGGTGGACAACGTCAATGACCTGTGGATCTGCGACTTCATGCACGGCCCGCCGGTCCGCGCCACGAAACCGCTCGGTCAAGGCCATCCTGTGTGCCATCATCGACGATCACTCCCGCATGATGGTCGGCCATGGCTTCAGCGCCTCCGAGACCATCAGCGCCCTCACCGTCGTCCTCAAGGAGGCCTTCCTCGGCCTACGGCATCCCCAAAAGACTCTATGTGGATAACGGCCCGAGTTTCTCCTCCGATCTGCTGGCCCGAAGCTGCGCCCTGGCCGGCATCTCCCTCATCCACTCCAAACCCTACGACAGCCCCTCCCGCGGAAAAGTCGAAAGATTTTTCCGCACCGTGCGGGAGCGCTTCCTCTGCGGGCTCCAGGAGGGCATCACGCATCGAGGAACTCAACGAGGCCTTCTGGCTGTGGCTCCAGGACGATTACCACCACAAACTCCACACCGGCATCGACCAGAGACCCATCGACCGCTACAATGCCTCCGTCGCCCGGGTACACATCCGCAGGCTCTCCAAGGCCGAACTCGATGAGATCTTCCTCGTGCGCCACGAACGGGTGGTCAACAACGACGCCACCATCAGCTTCAAAGGCTCCCTCTACGAGGTGCCCGCCGCCTATATCCGCCAGAAAATCGAGATCCGCCATCCGGTCGATGACCCCGAGGAGCTCTATCCTCTACGACAACGGCGTGCGGGTGGGCAGAATCAAGCTCCTGGACAAAAAGGAAAACGCCCGCACCTTCCGGCCCAAGACGTCCCCACCAACCTCTCCTTCCACAAGGGGAGGATCCTGCCATGAAAGATCTCCTGGCCTGGTTCGGCCTCAAACGCTTCCCCTTTGACAAGAACATCAAAACCCAGGGATGTCCTCGAGACCGAACCCTTGAAAGAATGCCTCGCCCGGCTCGACTACATCAAGCGCCGAGGCGGCATCCTGCTGCTCGACCGGCGACCCCGGCGTGGGAAAGACCCTGGCCTTGAGACGCTACGTGGACTCGCTCAATGAGAACCTCTTCCGGCCCTTCTACACCCCGCTTTCCACCTTGAGCCGCGCCGATCTGCTCTATCATCTCAACCGCCTGCTGGGCCTCCCACAGAGACTCTCCAAGAGCGCCATCTACGCCCAGATCCAGAAGGCCCTCTGGAATCCAAAGAACAGCTCGGCAAAACCGTCCTCCTGATCATCGACGAGGCCCACCTCCTTCAGACCGGCCCCCTGGAGGAGCTGAGGCTGCTCACCAACTTCAAAATGGACTCCTACGACCCCTTCATCCTCATCCTCTCCGGTCAGTCCGATCTGCAGAAGCGTCATGGAGTTTGCCGTCATGGAGCCCTTCAACCAGCGCATCGCCATGCGTTACCACATGCCCGGCCTCAGCCCCGAGGAGACCAAACACTATGTCACCCATCACCTCAAACTGGCCGGCGCCAAGGAGCCCCTCCTCGACGAGCAGGCCCTGGAGGCCGTCCATGAGCTCAGCTTCGGCATCCCCAGAAAAATCGGCGCCATCACCGAAGCAGGCCCTCACCTACGCCATGTTCGACCAGAAACGCTCCGTCACCGCCGACATGGTCCTCAAGGTCAAAACCCTGGAAGGATAGCTTCCCACCCCTAAACAAGGAGACAACCATGAAAGACCAAAAGGAAGTCCAACTGGCCTGGAAAATCGTCGAGCTCCTCGAAACCTTAACCAGTCTCATCTGGGATCACTATCATAACGACTTTAACAACCTCATGGACGATCTAAAGCCCCAAGACGCCTGGGCAGAGTGACACTTTAACAATCATCGAACTCTCACCAAAACAACACATCAACTCAGGAGCGGCAGGGCACCATAGCCCTCCGCTCCGTATCCAACCGGTCAGCTCACCTCGGTGAAAATGCCTCAACATCCCCTCAACCATTTTGTCAGTAACCCTCAAATACCTCGTCTCTTCGGTCAGAATACCACCTCAGAACATCGTCAGATCTGCGTTGTAATCAACAGCCGGCTGGACCTATTACTACCGCGTCTGCGCCCTCAACGCCGCCGGCGAATCCGACCTTTCGGAAGAAAGCTCTGTTTACGTTCCTTATCCGGGCTCTGTTTTTGTCGGCGAGTGGCTGTTAGACGTTTTTTGTAACGACGTTTGGGAATACCTATACATTTATGAGGATGGTTCCTTTGATATGGCGAGCACCGGTAATGAGGATTACTGGTTCGCGGAAGGCAACCAGATAACCTTAAGTTTCGTTAACGGGACAACTTACGTAGGCAGTCTTACCGGAACAAACATTCAGGGCACTATCTATTTCTGGTCCGGAGCGACCGGCTGCTGGCGAGCCACCCGGCCATAAATGCAATATCCGGTTACCGCAAAGGCAGGGCGGGAGGCCCTGCCTTTGCCCTCCACTTCCCCCTTCCCTCCAAACCTGCTAAACTGAAAGTGCTGGCCTTTCGACACGCCCCTCTTATTCTTAACCCCCCAAAATATGCTAGACAGCCAAGGATACCCCATCACCATTCCTTTTGATAAAATTTTCTTGATCGCCAGCCTCTCCGCCCTTCCTTTTTTCCTCATCAATCTTCTTTTACTTCAACCCGTCTATACCCACTAATTCACATGGGCGTGTATCATCTGGTATTGGGATTTCGAATCCGCCATGTTGGTCGGGAAGATGTTCTTTGCCTCGTTGTTTACCTCTGGTGCTGCTATGTAGAGTGATAGGAGATGGCTTCCTTCCGGCTGCCTTCAATCTGAATCCAATCTTTTCAATTCTCCCCCAAAATCCCTTCATTTTGGCTCTGTTCTTTCTGCTATAAAGAACCAAGTAAATGCTTACTGATAATTCCTGCGATAGGAGTTGCTAATCTCAGATGAGTTATTGTGGGGAAACCCGGTGCAGGTGATTCTTCGACCTTCGCGCCTGGGGGGAAGAAATGCCATCTGCCGGTTAGGCTCGCGACCTGTGTTCTAGTCCACCCTGTTGGGTCCACGGCTGGCTTTCTATGAGTCTCATAGCATACATAATGGGGGACCCGCGGACAAATTGGCCGCTCTCGCAATCTGCCCGGCTATGTGTCGGCACGCTGAGACGCATACGGGACAATATTTGATTTTAATTCACAAATTGATGATGACCGGGCGCCAAGATCAGGTTGGTACCCTGCTGTCCTAAAATCCCCCTTTTCACTTCAGCGCCTTGTTGAAATACCCGAGCTCGACTTCTGGAAAGGCTTTCTTCAGCGTGGCAACCATTCGGGCCATGCCCATGGCGGGTCCGCCGGTCCGGGGCATGGCCTTGAGGTAGAGCGGAGGGTCGATGTTGAGGTTCTTGAGGTGGATGAAGTTGAGCCCCGTTTTCCTGATGAGGCGGCCCAATGCCTCCACCTCCTCTTCCTGATCGGTCACCCCCGGAAAAACCAGGTAGTTGATCATGGTGTAAAGCCCCTTCTCCCTGCAGAGCGAGATGGAGGCCACCACGTCTTCAAAGGCATAGCCCTTTGGTCGGTAATAGGCGTGGTAGAAATCAGCCCGCGCGCTGCTCAGGCTGATCCGAATGGAGTCGAGCCCGCTTTCCGCGATATGGCGCACCCGCTCCGGTCGACTCCCGTTGGTGTTAAGATTGATGGTCCCCCGAGGCGTCATCTTCCTGATCCCCCTGATGCTCTCCGCGATGAGCCGGTACTCGGTGATGGGCTCTCCTTCACAACCCTGCCCGAAGCTCACGATGGGATCCTCCGCGACGCCCAGGTGGCTTGCGGCAAGGCTCACGATCTCATCCCGGGTCGGGGTGAAGGAAATCCGGTGGTGAGAGGCCTCACAAGCGAGATCCGTTTGAAGGGAGAGGCAGCCCAGACAGGCCGCGTTGCAGGTTCGGCTCACCGGGAGCGGCGCCTCCCACCGACGGAAGAAGAGGTTCTTTGCCGCAAAGCAGTGGTTTTCCCGTGCACACCCGGTCAGATGGTCCACAAGCCTTGACTTGCCGGGGTGTTCCCGCCTGAAGCGTTTGATGGCCCTGCCCAGGTCGCGGTCGTCGAAATTCCTGGGGTCCCAGCGGTGATTGGACTCAATTCTGAAACCGGTGACCCAAAAACCGTCTTCTTTGAACCCCACGGCTGTGTAACCCCACATGGGCAAGACATAGTCCTTGGCGCTATAATCGACGGCAGGAAGATGGGTCCTCACGATCCCGGCCTCCGGAAAGGCCGCCACCGCATAGCAGCGGGTCGATTTCCCGTTCATTCTGACTTCATTCACCGTCACGTGCTCTCCGGTGTCGGGATCGAGACCAATGGGCGAACACCCTGGAATATAGAAAAGCTTGCTCAGCTCCGGCATGACCATGAGGTCCCCGGGTCCGATCCCGGTGGGGCGAGACCCGGAGAAGCCGGCCATGCGGTAAAGGGGATGGTCATAAATGTGCCCGTGAACATCCGCGTACAACATGAAGGGGAGGTCTTTGATCGCCATTTCTGAATAATCCGTAACCTATTGACAGCAGTATATTTTTTCAATTAGAATGGGAGCTGACGCTGGGCCGCGACGGGCCTTTTTCTGCGAACATTCATGTGCAGCAGGTGTCCGAGATGCTCCAAAATGGGCCTCATGACCACCGCCCCGGGAGGCGACAGTTCAGGCTTGTCAAATTCTTCGCCCTTGCCAGTTTTCTGGTCCTGACCTTTTTCAGTTTCCCCTTTTCCGTCTTTGTCTCCCAGAAGGCCAAGGATATCCTCACCAAGAGCTATGAAAACTACGCGCTCCTGCTGGGCGAAAACCTTAACTATCAAGTATATCAGAATTTTGTCGTTCCCGTAACCAAGATGTTTGGTAAAATCCGGCTGAGAGAGGAGCAGCAGAACCAATGGATGGACCGGGTGGTCAAGAACACCATTCACAGCTTCAAAATCGACCTGGTGAACATCTACGATATCGGCAAAGACATCATCGCGTACAGCACCGACCCAAGACTCCTTGGAAAAGAAGTGAAGGAGACCCTGGGCTTGAAGAAGGCCGTCGGCGGAGAAACGTTCTCAGGCCTCATCTCGAGCGGTGACCTGTGGGGGCTCGACATCGATCTTCTGGGGAGCCAGAAAAAGCTCAGGACCTTCATCCCGTTCACGGGTCTGACGCCCTTCTCCGATGAAAAGGGGCCCATCCTCGGCGTCTTTGAAATCATCCAGGACCTGTCGAAGGAGTACGAATCGATTGTAAGACTGCAATATTTCATTTTCGCCCTCTCCATCTTCGTCATGGGACTGATATTTTTCGCCCTCCTCCTGATCGTCCAGAAGGCCGAGAAAATCATCGAGGAACGGGCCAGGGAACGATTCGAGCTTGAGGCGCAACTCAATCAGGCAGAACGGCTCGCCGCCCTGGGCCAGATGGTTGCAGGCGTGTCCCACGAAATCCGAAATCCCCTGGGAATCATTCAGAGCACCGCCGAATTGCTATCAAGCATGCCGGATTCGAGCTCCGTCCAGAAAAAGCTCTCTGGTGTCATCATCGAGGAATCGAGAAGATTGAACAACGTGGTAACCGAATTCCTGGATTTCGCGAGACCCCAGAAGCCCGACCTCCATGCCTGTCAACTGGAGGAAGTGATCACGAAGAACCTGGCCCATCTCGGTCCGGAGCTGGATAAACGGGGGATCAAGGTCCATCATCAATTGGAGGGACGGTTTTCCGAGGTCAAAGCCGACCACGAAATGCTTTACCGGGCCTTTCTCAATGTCATCCTGAATAGCGTTCAGGCCATGACGGAGGGGGGGGTCCTTCGCGTCAAGATCGAGGAGGACCGCGACGCATACGTGGTCGTGGTGGAGGATTCAGGCATGGGGATCAGCGAGGAAAACATGAAAAAGATTTTCAACCCCTTTTTCACGACAAAAGACAGAGGAAGCGGACTCGGCCTCTCCATCGTGAAGAAAATCATGGAAGGCCACGGCGGGTCCATATGGCTCACCAGCAACGAAGGCGTCGGAACGCGGGTCATGATGCGATTCCCAAGAGGCCGATGACAAACGGCTCCGGTCCATTCCGGAGATCCGGGCAGGAAGGCGTGGCTTGAATGGAAACCATTTTGATTGTGGATGATGAGAGGAACTACCTGGTCGTCCTGGAGGCACTGCTCTCCTCGGAGGGCTATGAAATCGTCACGACGGACAGCGGGGTGGAAGCCCTTCGCCTGTTCCGTGGCTCGGACATCGATCTGGTCATCACCGACATGAAAATGCCCGGCATGAGCGGGATGGAGCTCCTTGAAGCCTGCAAGGCCACAAACGGTGACGTGCCCGTGATCATGATGACGGCTTTCGGCACCATCGAAATGGCTGTCGAGGCCATGAAGAAAAACGCCTTCCATTACATCACCAAGCCCTTTCAAAACGAGCAGCTGAAATTGACCGTCAAGAAGGCGCTCGACAACTACCGGCTCCTGAAAGAAAACAAGCTGCTGAACGAGGCACTGTCGGAGCGCTACAAGTATGGCAACATCATAGGCAAGAGCAAGCCCATGCTGAAGGTCTACGACCTGATCGAGAAGGTGGCGCCGTCCAGGGCCTCCGTTCTGATCACCGGCCCGTCCGGGACGGGAAAGGAATTGATTGCAAAGGCCATTCATTACGGGAGCCCCAGAAAAGACCGTCCCTTCATCTCCATCAACTGCGGTGCGCTGGCTGAAACGCTCCTTGAGAGCGAGCTTTTCGGACATGAACGGGGTGCATTCACAGGGGCCGTGGCCATGAAAAAGGGACGATTTGAATTGGCCGACGGCGGGACCCTTTTTCTGGACGAAGTCGGGGAAATGCCCGCCGCTCTTCAAGTCAAGCTCCTGAGAGTGCTCCAAGAAATGGAGTTCGAACGGGTGGGGGGGACCAAGACCATCAAGGTGGATGTGAGAGTGTTGTCAGCGTCCAACCGAAACATGCAGGAGGATGTTTCCGAGGGCCACTTCAGGGAAGACCTTTTCTATCGGCTCAATGTCATTCACATCGACGTGCCGCCACTCCGGGAAAGACTGGATGACATCCCTCTCCTGGTGAGGCACTTTGTCACCAAGTACAAGGAGGACTCGGGAAAGGACCGGGTGGAGCTGAGCCCGGAGGTCTGGAAACGGCTCTATCGGTACAGCTGGCCGGGAAACGTAAGGCAGCTGGAAAACGTCATGGAACGGGCGGTGATCTTGAGCAAAGCGGAGACCATCACGCTTGAAGACCTCCCTGAAGACTTGCGCGGCGCCGAGGCGGAGTTCGACGTGGATCGTTTGGTCCCGGCAAACATTCCCCTCCAGGTTGCGCTCGAAAAAATCGAGGAGGCACTAATCCGGAGAGCCTTGCGCACCTCCCACCATGTCCAGGCCCACGCAGCGGATATGCTCGGGATCACCAAGAGCAACATCCAGCACAAAATGAAGAAATACAGTATCAGCCCCTGATGATTCGGGGCCTCGTCCGATCCCGATTCAAGACCGCGCGCTGAAGGGAAAACCAGTACAATTTTTTGTACCGAGCTCTTTTTTCATGATTTAGAGAGAGTTACCCGTTTTGGTTTTGAGCCGGAAAACCTCGGTGGTACAAAATATTGTACTTTCCACGATTGGGCCGCTTCCGGGGCTCCATTTAAAATTGAACAATATCAAGAGGATAACCTAAATTCGCGGCAGAACGGCCATGATGGCAAGGCCCTTGCATATATAAAACGCGAAACCTGAATTACTCTTTTCTCCTAAACAGATCAGCCCCGTCTTCCCAACGGGGCTGATCTGCTTTGTGCCCCCTTTTCCAGATTCCGGCGTCGACCTTTCAGAACCGGAAAAACCGACTCAGTATCCCAGCCTTTTTAAAGCCTTGGCATCTCTTTGCCAGTTCTTCTCCACCCGCACGGTGAGATCCAGAAACACCTTCGTATCGAAGAGTCCTCTCCAGTTCCTGTCGCGCGTCCGAGCCAATGGCCTTGACCTTGTGGCCCCGCCGGCCGATCAGAATGCCCTTCTGAGACTCGCTTTCCACGTGAATTCTTGCGTAAATGACCAGAATCGCCCCGTCCTGGGACTCCTCCATACGTTCAACGGTCACCGCCGAAGCGTAAGGCAACTCCTTGCTCGTATGGTGATAGATCTTTTCACGGATGATCTCCGAAACCAGAAAGGATTCGGACTGATCCGTTTTCACCTCTGGCGGGAAAAACGCGGGCCCGGGTCTCAGATGCTGCCGCAATTCGGCAAGGAGCGCAGGGACGCCTTCTCCATGCAGGGCCGACACGGGCACGATGGCATCGAAGACGTTGAGGTGGCTGAATGTCCTCCATGATGGGCAGGAGTCTTTCCTTTGCCCCCTTGTCAATCTTGTTCACCGCCAGGAGTCGCGGCTTCTTGAATTCCCGAATGGAACGGATGAGCGGAGGGATTTCAGGGTCATCCGGACGACCCATTTCAACGAGGGTCAGAATGATGTCCACCTCATGGAGAGCGGCACGCGCCGACTGAACCATGCTCCGGTGAAGGGGGGTGTGGGTCTTGTGGATGCCCGGCGTGTCCACGAAAACCATCTGAAAATCCTCACCGTGAAGGACGCCCATGATGCGGTTTCGCGTCGTCTGTGGTTTGGGTGTGACGATGCTAAGCTTCTCCCCCAGGATGGTGTTCAAAAGGGTCGACTTGCCCACATTGGGCGGTCCCACAATCGCAATGAACCCGGAATGAAATGACATCATTCGTTCTCGTTCAAGCCAAGCAGTTTCAGCATCCAGGCGCGGCCTTTACCACGCGCACCTCTCCGGCGGAAGGCTTTCGTCAAATCTGACCGCCACCACGCGGGCCCCTGTCTCACGTTCAATCCAGTGCAATCCCTCGTTTTCATGCCCTCGTACGAGGGGGACCTCTCCCTTTGGCGCCAGGATAACCACTTGCTTCCGCCCATCCCCTCTTCGGCAGAAATTGCTCGATGCTATCCCGGTGGATCGCCGATCGCACCAGAAAACCAAAGGCCTGGTGCCAGGGGCCCGCGAGGATCCGCCCCTCTTTGAGGAGTGACGGGGAGCTCATCAGGCCCATTCGGATCACGGGAATCCCATTTTCCTCCAAAAGGGCACAGCTCTCCTTGCACAGCGAAACCGCCTCGTCAAGGGCAAGGGGTCTAAACGCCCCCCTCTCATACCATCGGGCCAATTCCGTGCCGCGAATCACCAGCGCGGGGTAGATCCGTACCATATCCGGTCTCAACGTCAGGACCTCTCCAACCGTTTCGCGGAACTTCGCCGGGGAGTCTCCCGGTAAGCCCGGCATCAGCTGAATGCCGACCTTGAGGCCCGCTTTCCTGAGGCTTTCAACGGCCCTGACCGTATCCTCCGCTGTGTGACCTCTCCCGGAAAGATGAAGAACCTCGTCATCCATGGTTTGGGCCCCGAGCTCCACCGTGGTGACGCATCTCTCCCGAAGCACTGAAAGTGTTTCCATATCGACGGCATCGGGTCTCGTGGATACGCGGACGGAGGCGAAAAGCCCCCTGTTCACATACCGGGCCGCCACGTCCAGCAGTTCTTTCATTCGAGGGCCCGGAAGACCTGTAAAGGTGCCTCCATAGAAGGCGATTTCACGGCGGGGCCGCTTCCGGAACCTCTTTGATGCGACGGCCGCTTCAATCACCGCCTCAACCCGCTCCCCGTCCATGGGTCCCTGCCCTTCTGTGGCGGTGATTTCGCCTTGATCACAGAAGATGCAACGATGGGGACATCCCTCGTTCGGGATGAAGATCGGGACGATCAAAGGTCGTGGCCGTTTGTGAAACAATGGATGGCCTCCCGTGCCGCTTTTTGTTCAGCCTCTTTCTTGCTTTTCCCTTCACCCTCAGCCAGTTTCCTTCCGGTGAGGGTCACTTCGACCCTGAAGGTCTTGTCGTGGGCGGGACCGAATTCCTCAAGGAGACGATACGTGGGCGTGCTCTTAAGACACTGTTGTGTTTGCTCCTGCAATCGGCTCTTGAAATCGTGGACCACCGTCCCTTGCATGAGTCGCTCCAAAAGAGGGGAGAAAAGCCTGCGAATGATCTCCAGGCTCCTGTCAAAGCCGGCCTTAAGGTACAGGGCGCCCAGAAGCGCCTCCATGGTGTTGGCCAGAATAGAGGGCTTCTCCCTGCCGCCGCTCTGGGTCTCCCCCTTTCCGAGTCGAATATAGCCTCCCAGTCCGAGGTCCAGGGCGACCCTGCAAAGCCCCGCCTCATCTACGATCATCGCCCTGAACTTGGATAGGTCTCCTTCTTCCGCCTCCTCAAAGGTCTCCATGAGAATCCGGCTGATGGCCAGGTCGAGCACGGCATCACCCAGGAACTCAAGTCTCTCATTGTCCTTAAGGTCCACGCCGGGTTGTTCATTGACATAAGAGGCGTGGGTGAGGGCCTGACTCAAGCAGGTCGGTCTCATCAAAGACATATCCCAGTTTCGTGAAGAGATCATCAAAGGGTCTGTCCAAATGTGAATTCATAAAGCACCATCCAGTCTTCAATCCTAATGCAGCGCGCTGAAAGCGGTCAACCTTGATCCTCTCGGGTCTTGCGGAGGGTTCCGTGAGTCCAAGAGTCCAGAACAAACGCAGCTCCCCATGCGACGAACCGTCCACCGCCTTCTTGTTGCATTCCGTAAAATGATCTCTAACATCACAGAGGGGCGAGAGATTCTTGACAGACGCATCCGGAGCGAAGGTTCTTGATAATTCTTTTGACTCAAAGGCAATTAAGAGAGTATAATAAAATTTTATTTTTTTTTCTACCAAAGAGTCATAACAAATGAACAAGTTCTGTCATCCTGGAAGAACAGGAAATCTTCGAGATCGTCCAGAAACTGGCCGAAAAGATTGTGTCCAACAATCCTGCCATGAGGGACACCGTCCTGGTAGGCATCCGGACGGGCGGCGCCCACCTTGCGGCGCGCCTTCAGAAAGCGATAGGAGGGCTGATTCAGGCTGAGCCCCCTTTGGGATTGCTCGACATCACGCTCTATCGCGATGATTGGACTAGAATCGGCCCAACGCCGCTTGTTCGCAAAACCGAGCTGCCTTTTTCCGTTGATGGGAGGAACGTTATACTCGTGGACGATGTGCTCTTCACTGGAAGAACGATCCGGGCGGCCATGGACGCCATCATGGACTATGGCAGACCCAAGCGAATCGAGTTGGCTGTCCTCGTGGATCGCGGAAATGGTTCACGGGAACTGCCCATCATGGCCAATTACGTGGGCGGGGTCTGGAGTATCGAGCCAAATCAAACCGTCAATGTCTACCTTTCCGAGTCCGGGTACACCGACCATGTGGCCATAGAAGAAAAGAGGGCCGCCTGAGGATGCAGCACCATAAGCCATCCAAGAAAAAACCCGCCACCCATGGACCGACGTTGACACCTGATCAGAAAGATTTGGTGGAAAAGATCCTCCACGAGGCCAGAGACACAGACCCCTTGGAGTGTGCTAACCGGATCCCGGACCCGGTGGTGGCCGTTGCGTTGCTGGAAGGAATTCCCATTTCGGAAGTATTCATGTTGCCCCTAGTCCGGGCGGTCGCCGCGCGTTTTCAACAGAAGCCCGTTCAAAAGGCCGTCAAGCGGATGGTCTTCAGGATGCGGCAGAAGGGGATTGACCCTCAAGGAATCGAACTAAAAACGACTGACCAACCGCTGTTCAAACCGGCGGCGAAGGAGGACGCCCTGGCCCTCATGGGGTCTCTCGATGCACAGGGAACACGGCCCGTGTTCATGGCCATTCCTTTGGTCCCGCAAGGTTTTGTGGTCGGCATTGGGGTCGTGAGCGATGAACAAGGCATCTTGCATTTTCTTTCAGGGGACTACAGCAAAAAAAATATGACCGAAATGAAGAGGCAGTTCCTGGAAGGCTCGGGGGATACTGTCTTCGTGGAAGCCACGCCCGCCCACGCGGCCAGGGTTCTTGAAATGGCTTATTCGGCCGGCAGGGAGAGTCCCAACGAGGCAACCGAGGCTTATGCCTCATTCCGAACCCGGTTGTTGAATGAGTTTTCCCCGTCTGGACCACCCCGCCATCCATGATCATCGTACTGAAATTGAATCGGGGGGACCGGGACATGGGCTTACCCATTCACAGATTGAAAAGCTGCTTGACCATCCTCTGTTGAATACCTGGGCCATCGACCCGGATCATCTGAAACCCTTGCTAGAAGAGATTGCGCAGCTTCAGGGAAGCCCTCTGATATTGTCGAGCTCCCAACAGGCGGATCGGGTCCGAGAGCTTGAACGTCAATGGGCGAAAACCCACTTTAAGGATTCACGAAAGACCCTTTTTCGGCAGAGATTTGAAGAAATGGCCTATGTCTTCTTCAAACAGCAGGAGAGGGAATACGCACGCCTCTCCCTCATGGCCGCCGAAGACATCGCTCACGATGCGGGGACATCGATGGATGAGACGGTCCTCGATTTTCTGCTTGAACGAAGCCTGAAAGACTTATTGAAAGCCCGTAGGGAAAGCAAAACGGATGGGCCGGATGTGCGCGAAGATCGAATCATCGCATGACCCGAGTCGCCCCGGCCGTCAGCACAAGACATCGCTTACTTTCGAAGTTGGACTGCAATACGAATGGATTCGGAGCACATCTATGCCCCTGACCCTTAAGACGAAGTCGCGCACGGATATGGTTGACATCACAGCTCAAGTTCAGGGGGCACTTGAGGAGACGTCCATGCGGGACGGTCTCTGTGTGGTTTATGTGCCTCACACCACTGCGGCGGTTACCATCAACGAGGGGGCGGACCCATCCGTATGCCTCGATATCACGAAAAGGCTGAAGGAGCTTGTCCCTGAAGGCGCAGGATACCGACACGCGGAAGGAAACAGCGACAGCCACATCAAGGCAGCCTTGGTGGGAAGCTCCGTCACGGTGATCGTTGAAGACGGACGGTTGGTCCTTGGAACGTGGCAAAAGGTTTTCTTCTGTGAATTTGATGGGCCGAGGACGCGCACCGTCATGCTCAAGATGGTCGCCTCCCGGTGAAGGCCGAACGCTTTTTGGATTGCAGGCGGTAATGGCTGATCCTGCCCTTCCCGGGCCGGCCGTTTTCAAGCGGACACCGCGAATATCAACAGGAGTGTTTTGCATGCCGATTTTTGAATTTCGATGTACGGACTGTAGTCATCTTTTCGAAAAACTCTTTCTATCCCCCGACGAACAGGTCGATTTGTCCTGCCCTGAGTGCAAATCCCAGACGATCGAGCGGGTCTTGAGCAGGAGCAACTATGCCGTGGGCGTGGGGCCCGCAGGAAAACAGCCCAAGATCACGACCAAGTCCTGCGCGGGGGGCAACCAGTGTATGACCCTTGATCTTCCCGGTCCGGCGGGTCGTTGAGGACTTGGGGCCGTTGCCTGTTAGACCCTCGCAGCCATCTTTGGGCGAAGAAGAGGAATGGATCATTAGAGAGCTATTCCACGAAACAATTGTGCCCAAGCTCCAGTCGCTCCAGGCGAGGATCGGGGCCATCAGTTGTTCATTCGCCGGAGATCGTTACGCAACATGGGTGCTCCACTTCAAATCCTCGGGCAGCGGCTTCACCATTGTTGAGCTGGAATATGACCCCGATGCATGCGCCATCGACCTGGACCTCTGAAGGCTAACCATGGTTTACGATAAGCTCATGGGGCGCGAGATCGCGACGCGCCCCGCTTGCCCGTTTTGCGGCCTCCTGGTGGAGCGGCCTTCGGAAAGGCCGGGCGAAATGCCGGCCGGTTCCTGCACGTGCGGTGCGGTTTATGCTTTTGACGAGACGGGCCACACCCTCGGCACCGCCATGATCGAGGCATTGGTTCTTGCGTGCGGGGATTGGGACCCGGTATGGGACCTACAGTCTGGACAGGACTACATGGAGGCGCGCGTTGAGCACTACGATCTATCCAGCCACAAACTGATCCCAAGGGGGGTCTCAGGCGGGCGGCGCATATCGGGGGTCCTCTATTTCGTGAAACTTGGTAAAGAGGGTTCCGACGCGGCGACCAACCGTGTCAACGCGCCAACGTCTGAACCCATTCCCTCTAAGGCGATACGCCCGCCCTTCCCGGATCAAGGTAAGAACCTCAGTAAAACGGACGTTGCGCAACTGGTCTCACAATACCGGTTGGATGAGATCGAAGCGGCGGCCCGCTACGACAAGAAGATCATCAGGCACCTTCAGCGGCTCATCTATTCCGGGGATGTTCAGATGAGGAAAAGGGCGGCCGAAGCGCTGGGCAGGGCCTCATCGGCCGTTTGCGAAACCGATTCGGGGGTTGTTGCCAGACTGCTCCAAGGGCTCTTCACCTCCCTGCTGGATACCGCGTCATCGAACTGGGGCGCTTTTGATGCCATCGGCGAAATCATTTTTCACAGGTCCGATCTCTTTGTGGGCTATATCCAGCAGCTTTTCCAGTTCCTCCCCGATCCGAAGAAACGAGGGGAAACGTTGGAGGCACTGGGACGGATCGCCCATGTCAAGCCGGAGTTGATCCGAAAGATCAGCTTCCATCTCATCGGTCTGCTTCATGACCCTGATCCGCAGGCGCGAGGTCGAGCCGCACATTTGTTGGGTCTCTTGAAAGCCCATGAGGCCAGGGAGGACCTGTCCAAGCTCTTGGATGAAGCCGATGAAGTTGACGTTTATACAAATGGCTTTGTCCTGAAGCGAACCGTCGGGCACCTGGCATCGGACGCCCTGGAGAAGGTTTGAAAACAGAGTATCGGTTCGCGCATCAAGGTCACGGCATTCTCCTGGGGCAGGGTGATTTGCGGAGGCCTTTTCTTGTCGACCCTTCCACCGAGCACCCCAGTCTCACGCTGCTCGACTACTTCTCGTCCATTGAACGGTTCGTGCTTCAAGACGAAGGACAATTGCTGCTCCACGCTCTGCACCATTCATTGAAAAGACCTGGCAGGCTGGACGAAATTCGCCGGATGGTCATCCAGAGCGAAAAGCACGGTGTTTTTCACCATGTCTGCCGTGTCGAGTTGATCCTGGAAACCGATTCGGTCCCGTTGGCTTTGTACGCGGCCGTCACGGAAAAGGGACGCCATTGCCTGGCCCGTGAGTGTGAGACCCTCGTCCGTTTGAACCAGTCATTCCCGCTTGCCTATCTGCCTGCGGTCTATGGCACAGAGAAATCCGTGTCTCTTCCGGGGCATCCGGACACGAAGCTGGCTTTCGTCCTGGCCCAGTGGCTCGAAGGATATCACGAATGGCATTTTCACCGTGCAGCGGGGCAGGGCCTCTACGCCCTTTGCATCTGGGACATCCAAGGAGGGGACCATTACGCCTCTCCGCAGGAACGGTCCGAGATTTTCAGACAGGCTGCGAGGATCCTGACTTTTTACTACGACGTGACAAGCTCGTTTCAGATCCGTCCATGGAGCCATGCTGCGGGGGATTTCGTGGTGAAGTGCAGCGAAAGCGGTGTCGACGTGAAGCTTTCAAGCGCCAGAGACTACGGACCCATCCTGAAACTTGAGGGAGCCGAGAAACTCAGGCCTTTAATCGCCTTCGTCTATTTTCTCCTGGATCTCTCCATCAACATGCGGCTTGATCGCTGCGAAGGCACCGGCGAAGTGGTCTGGGCGGAAAAACAGGATCTTGCGGCGACGATCATGGGGTTCCTGGAGGGAGTGGCATTGAAAGACGAAGCTCAGAGAGGCCTGCTGGGTCCGGCCCATGACCCTGTCGCATTCCTCAAGGGTTTTACCCCGGAGGAGATCTTGAAGCTCTGCACACACTTGAAAGAGGCCTACGCCCACCTGGATTCGGAAACCCT
>CAVOVO010000055.1:0-186644 GCA_963699845.1 uncultured delta proteobacterium | reverse complement strand
GGTAGTCCCAACGGGACTCGAACCGGTGTCTCCGCCGTGAGAGGGCGATATCCTAGACCGCTAGACGATGGGACCTGACCATGGCTGGGGGACTAGGATTCGAACCTCGGTTAACGGGACCAGAACCCGTCGTCCTGCCGCTGAACGATCCCCCAGGGAACTTTTAATATTGGGAAATGGCCCTAAAATGTCAAGAGAAATTTCCGAGCCTCCCTTAGGCCACCTTCCAGCACCTGACCCGATGGCGCGGCCCACCTCGTAAAACTCGATTTCCTTTTCCCGGCACCGGTCCTCCACCAGGGGGCATCTGCCCTGGAAGTGGCACCGGGCGGCGGGTCGAGGGGCTTGGGGACTCGCCCCCGAGGGATTTCATTTCCTGTTCCGCGCGGGGTCCGCCTCCGGAACGGCGGACAGGAGGGCCAGGGTGTAGGGGTGAAGCGGGTTTTCGAAGAGCTCCTCGGCCGGCGCATACTCCATGATCTGTCCCAGGTACATGACCGCGATCTGGTCGCTGAGGTAGCCGACCACGTTCAGGTCGTGGGAGATGAACAGGTAGCTGAGCCCGAGCTGTCCTGGAGATCTTTCAGCAGGTTGATGATCTGGGCCTGGATGGAGACGTCGAGGGCCGAGACCGGTTCGTCGCAGACGATCAGCGCCGGCTCCACGCTCAGCGCCCGGGCGATGCCGATGCGCTGGCGCTGCCCGCCGCTGAACTCGTGGGGGTAGCGGTCGCCGCTTGCCGGCGCGATCCCGACCATGTTCGAGAAGCTTTCACACGCGCGTTTCCGCCGCGCCCTGGCATGCCCGGGTGCCGCAGCCCCTCCTCGATGGACTGCCCGACGGTCATCCGCGGGTTGAGCGACCCGTACGGGTCCTGGAAGACGATCTGCATCTCTCTTCGGAGGGGCTTCATCTCCTTGGTGGAAGCCGGTGATGTCCGCCCCCTGGTAGAACATCTTGCCCGGTCCGCGGCTCAGGAGCTTCAGGACCAGCCGGGCGACCGTGGTCTTCCCGCAGCCGCTCTCCCCCACGAGGCCGAGGGTCTTTCCCGCTTCGATCTCGAAATCCACGCCGTCCACGGCCTTGACCCAGCCGACGGTCCGCTGGAAAAACCCCCGCTTGACGGGAAAGTACTTCTTCAGTCCCGTCACTGCCAGAATCATCTGGTTATCTTTGTTCCGGCTTGGACTCATGCGTCTTGATTCAGGCTCCTTGGCACAGAGGTCAAAAATCCGAGGTCAGCGGTCGGAACCGAGCCTTGAAGCCTCAATGTCTGTGTCTGTCTGCGGTTGGAACTCATTGGCACCAGGAGGCCTCCTGTTTGAGAAGGACGGGACACCGGACATGGTGACCGTTTCCGTGGTCGCACAGGCCCGGGAATTCCTTCTTGCAGCGCGATATGGCATGGGGGCACCGGGGGTGAAAGGGGCATCCTGCCGGCTTGTGGGCCGGGTCCGGGACCGTGCCTGGAATGGTGTACAATTTCCTTCCCCGCTTTTCCCGTGTCGGCAGTGAGGCGAGCAAGGCCCGGGTGTAGGGGTGCATGGGCTCTTTGAAGATCTGCCGTGTATTCCCCCCTTCGGCGATCACGCCCGCATACATCACGTAAACGCGATCCGCGATGTTTGCCACAACCCCCAAGTCGTGCGTGATGTACAAGAGCGCCATACCATGCTTTTCCTGAAGTGAACGGAAGAGCTTCAGGATCTGGGCCTGGACCGTCACATCAAGGGCCGTGGTGGGCTCATCGGCGATGATCAGGTCCGGGTCACAGGCAAGGGCCATCGCAATCATGACCCGTTGCCGCTGCCCGCCGCTCAATTGGTGCGGGTAGTCGGAAAGCCGCTCCTCGGGAGAGGGGATGCCCACGTCCTTCAAGCGCTGGAGGCAACGCCGCCTCACCTCCCGATCATCCACCCGCTCGTGAACGGTGATCGCCTCGGCGATCTGATCACCGATGGTGAAAACCGGGTTGAGCGAGGTGAGCGGCTCCTGGAACACCATGCCGATCCGGTTCCCTCTGATCCGCTGAAGCCCTTCCTCGGAAAGATCAAGAAGGTTCTTGCCGTCAAACAGGGCCGACCCGCTCACAATCTCACCCGGCGGGGTCGGGATGAGCCCAAGCAGGCTCAGGACGGAGACGGTCTTTCCGCAGCCCGACTCGCCCACGACGCAGACGGTCTCACCGCGCCCCACGTCGAAGCTCACGCCGTCCACCGCTCGGGCAACCGACTCGTAACCGTGGAAATAGATCTTCAGGTCCCGCACTGAGAGCAGGGGGTTTTCAGCCATCGTCAGCGCCTCTCGCGCAGCTTGGGATTGAGCACGTCCCTCAAGCCCTCCCCGAAGAGGTTGAAGGAGAGGACCACGATCAGGATGGCAAAGCCCGGGACAAACGTCAGCCACGGGGCGTCGAAAATGAACCGCTTTCCATCCGAAAGGATGTTCCCCCAGGTGGCATGAGGCGGCGGCACGCCAAATCCCAGGAAGCTTAGCCCCGCTTCCGTCAGGATCGCACTGGCAATCCCGATGGTGGCGGAGACGAGGACGGGGCCGATGGCGTTCGGGATCATGTGCCGGAATATGATGCGGAAATCACCAATTCCCAAGGCCTTGACGGCAGTGACGAAGTCCTGCTCGCGCAGCGACAGAAGCTCCGCCCGCACAAACCGCGCGGCCCCCATCCAGCTGGTGAGCCCGATCACGATCATGATGTTGTAAATGGAGGCTGGGAGGAAGTGCCACAACCGTAAGAATCAGGAAGAAGCTTGGAAAACAGAGCATGATGTCCACAAGACGCATGATCAGGGTGTCAATGGAAACGGCCTTTCGTCGAAGCAAGGCCATCTCTTTCCGATTCGCTTGCTTTCCTGTAACCTTGAGGATGAGATTGATAGAGATATAGACAAGCCCCAGGATGAGAAGGGCCGCCCCGGCGCCACGCGCATCCACCCCTAGAAGAACGACGCCCGCCAACATCACAATGCTCATCAGGACGTGCTCGATCTTGAGGTAACTGTCTCCGTAGTAACCGGCAATCCCACCCAAAAACACCCCGATCACGATCGAAATTCCCACGGCCACAAACCCCACGGTCAGCGACACCCACGCGCCCTGAAGCATCCTGGAGAAGACATCCCGCCCCAGGTCATCGGTCCCAAAAAGATAGATGCCAAGGGTCGGGACTTCTTTGTGATGAAGGGCTTGAAGGTTTGGGCTTGAAAACGGGGGGCGCAGTTTCTCCTCAAGCCTGACCATGGCGGGGTCGAAGAGCGGATCTGTGCCGGATGTGAGAAAAAGGCCCGTGAGCGCCACAAAGAGGAAGACGACAAATATGATGAGCCCCAAGATGGAGAGCCGATTCCGCTTGAAAAGGAACCAGAATTCCTCCATGAGCGTTCGCTCCGGGGCGGCGGGTTTTTCAAATCTTATGTCGTCGTTGTCTGGCATGTCTGAGACCTTTGCTTAAAGCCTGATCCTTGGATCGACGACCATGTAGAGGGCATCCGACACAAACGTGCCCGCCAGGACCAGCACCGCCGACAAGAAATTGACCGTCAGGATCACCGGGTAGTCTCTGGCCAGGATGGCTTCATAGGCCATCCTTCCCATCCCGGGCCACGAGAAGATGGACTCGATGATCACAGAGCCTCCGATAAGACCCGGAAGAATGAGACCGAACATGGTGACGAAGGGGAGGAGCGCGTTTCGCAGGGCGTGCTTGTAGTGAACCTGATCCGCACGGAAGGCCCTTTGCCCTTGCGGTCCGAACGTAGTCCTGCCCCTCCACCTCGAGCATCTGGCTTCGGACGTATCTGGAAAGGACCGCAATCCCGCCTGTCGCACCGAGAACCGACGGAATGAGAAGGTGCCAGATGCGATCCATCACAAAAAAGGGGAGCGGCGCATTTCCCAGACCGAAGGTCTCCATTCCGATGACAGGGACGTGGAACCGGGTCACCACGAGGATGATGAGGATGTAGGCAAAGAAAAACCCCGGGATGGAAATGAGCAGATAGGAGAAAAACGTGGCGCTCCGATCGTAAACCGACCCACGTCGGATGGCCGACTGGATGCCCACAGGAAAGGAAAGGGTCCACGTGAGAATCGTCCCCACAACGAACAGGGGAAGGCTGTTCAGGAACCGTTCCCAAATTTTTTTGAGCACCGACTGGTTGTCTTTCCATGAAACGGTCTGCCCCGTGAAGAGGTTCTTGTAGAAGTAGACGTACTGGACATAAAGGGGTTTGTCCAGGTGGAATGCCTTCCGGAAGCGCTCCACCATTTCCGGCGTGAATTTAGGGTTCAGAGGATCCACCTGGCTTGGCTTTCCAGGGGCCAGGTAGATGATCAGGAAAGACACGACCGAGACGAAGAAAAGGGTGACGATCTTCTGAACGGCGCTGCGTCCGATAAAGGATAGCATGGTTCTCAGCCCTCCGGGTCGAAGACCGGTGCTTCGGGAACCTTGATCCATTTGTTGAAATGGAAGGTGTAATCCCCGGTCTTGGTCGCTGTGATTTTTCTGTACACGATTTGGCCCGCCTCATCCCTTTCCCGGATCACGATCCGCTTGTCCAGGACAGCCGTCCATTTCCCCACGTAGAGAAAGGTGTAGGGCTGCTCTCTTGCGATGATCGCCTGAAGCTCGTGACAGAAGGCCACCTGCTTTTGATGGTCGTATTCCCGTCTGATCTTGATGATGAGATCGTCTGCGGCCTCGTTTTTGAATCCCACGAAATTGAGCTGGTAGGGCCGGGTCTGGCTCGAATGCCAGATCTGGTAAAGGTCCGGCTCAATCCCCATCTGCCAGCCGAGAACCAGGGCGTCAAAATCCCCCTTGTTCACCCTTTCCTGGATGAACACGGACCACTCCAGCAGGTCGGTCCGCACGTCGATGCCGATCTGCTTCCAGGCGTCCTGTGCGATGGATAAAACGGCCTTACGAAGATCGTTTCCACTGTTGGTAATCAGGGTGAACTGAAGAACCTTCCCGTCCTTTTCAAGCCATCCTTGCCGGTTACGAACCCACCCCGCCTCACGGAGCAGCCGGGTGGCCTCCTCCGGGTCGTAGGGAAGGGGGCGGATCGCATGGTTGTAGTAGTCTGTCTGCTTGACAAAAGGCCCTGTAATCCTTTCGCCCTGTCCGTAGAGGACAAATTTGATGATGTTTTCCACATCAATGGCCATGCCGAGCGCCTTCCTGACCCGCACGTCGTCGAAGGGTTTTCGGCGCATGTTGTAGCCGATGTAGGTGTACCCGAAGGAGAGCCCGGAAAAGGATTGAAACCGGGGGTCCGCTTCAAGCCTATGGACCTGGTGGGGTTGAACACCGTAGCTGTCGAGGGTCCCTGCGTAGAACTCCATTTCCTGCGTCAGCAGGTCCGGGATGATCCGGAAGGCATATTGGTGGTAGTTGGGAGGGCCTTCCCAGTAATGCTCAAACCGGTTCAGCCGGATGTACTGATCCGACTTCCATTGTTCGAACGTGAATGGCCCACAGCCCACAGGGTTTCGGTTGAAGCGGCTCTGACGTATGGAAAACGCATCAGGGTCTTTCCCGGCAAGCGCAGCTTCTTCCTTCAGCGCATCAGGGTTCAACAGGTGCTCGGGGAGAATGCCCATGGCCCATGAGGAAATGGCAGGCGAATAGAGCCGCTTGTAGGTGATTCGAACAGTCAAGGGGTCGATCACCTCGACGGACTTGACCGGCTCGTAGTCCGAGATGCGGGGCGAAAGGTTTTTGGGGTTCATGATGGCCTCGTAGGTGAACTGAACGTCGCGGGCCTCCACCTCGTGACCATCTTGAAATTTGACCCCCGGCCTCAGTCGAAAGACGAGCACCGGGTTGTGCTCGACGGCCGGCAGAAGGCTGCCGGCCATGGCGGAAAGCGCCTTAGGGTCAACATCTTTTTCAGGTTTCACGTATCGTTCTGCTCGGAAAGACTCAAAATAACGTTTTCCAAGCAGGCTCGCCAGGTTTTCGAAGAGGTCTTGGTCCACTGCTTCCAGGGTCAGCTTGATGCGGGCGGGCGCCGAAACATGCACCTTGAGCCCGAGGCCGTCGGCGGTTTGCGCCCCCTTCGCGTCGGCCGGAATCGTGGCATCGTAAGATCGCGGTGGCATCGTCTCGACATCCTTGATTCGGGCAAGCGACGCCCTCAGCACCTCATCGAGATCCGTGCCTTTCTGTTTGGCGTCCTGAATCTGGGCGGCCACCTGCTCCGCACCCAACCGCCCGAGTCCTGGGATGTCGAAGGATTCATTGACATAAAAATAGGCCTCCTCGTAAATCTCCCACTTCCTGGCCACCCGCCCCCGGAAGTTCAGGTCCTTATCACGGTCAATGAGCCCCTCAAAGACAAGTGCTTCGATCTGACTGCTGGCCGATTCTGCGGAAAGGACCGGATTGAGGAGGCTCGCATCCCCGATGGAGGCGGTGATGTAAGTATTAAGCCGTTGCGGATTCCCGCGGGTCTGCTCGTCAAAAGTGGGAACCCAGAAGTAGGACTGAAGCAGGATTACCACAATCAAGCAGGGCACGAGGATCAGGAGTCTTTTTACGGTCATTGGAGGGCTAAGCCTCTTGAATCTCAGGAAAAGACTGACCTGGCATCCGGGAAATACATGCGCGCGCAGGCGCTCTGCTCTCTCGAACATGGTAGGGAATCCGACATGGGCAGTCAAGCAGGAACGCGAAGGCCCTTTGGTCCCCGGATCTGCGAATGGGATCGTTGACATTTCCTTCCGATTCATATAGTCGGAAAGACCAGGCGCTGATGGAGCCGCCCAATCACCAGGAAACGGAGGGCAAGGATGGGATTACTCAGAAAAGCCAGTGTGTCGTTCGCAGCAGGTTGTCTTGGCGGCGTCGCAAACGGGCTCGCCGTCTGGCTTGCGGGCGTCAAAGGGATCACCGCCTCTTTCGGGGTCAACATCGCCCCACAGCTGACCGCCCCGTGGATGTACCAGCGCATGGTGTGGGGCGGCATTTGGGGCGCCCTCTTTCTCCTGCCCTTTCTCAAACACTCGGTCCTGGGCCGAGGCCTCCTCTACAGCCTCGGGCCTACCCTGGTGCAGCTCTTGGTGGTTTTCCCCTACCAGGCGGGCAAAGGCCTCCTGGGTCTCCAGCTCGGCAACTACACACCCCTCTTTGTGCTGGTCTTCAACTTCATCTGGGGTTTGGGTGCGGCCATCTGGTTTGTTCTTTCGGATGAGGGATAGGTGAAAGACAGGTTTCAGGTACAAGGTTCAAGGTGAAAGGTCAAAACCGTTCTTCCTTGTACCTCGCACCCTTCTTTCATCACGTCCCCATTTCCCATGAGGACAGGTATTTTTCCTGCTCCGGCGTGAGGGTGTCGATTTCGACTCCCATGGCGGCAAGTTTCAACCGGGCGATTTCCTCGTCGATCTCGGTTGGGACCGGGTAGACCCGCTTTGTGAGGCTTGTGTGGTTCCCCGCCATGTATTCGGCCGAAAGGGCCTGGTTGGCAAAGCTCATGTCCATGACGCTCGATGGATGCCCCTCGGCAGCAGCCAGATTGATCAACCTGCCTTCCCCCAGCACATAGATCTTCCGGCCGCTTTGAAGCGTGAACTCCTCCACGAACTCCCGGATGAGCCGCCTGTCTGTTGCGACCTCGCGAAGCCCGGCAAGGTCCAGTTCCACATCGAAATGCCCCGAATTGGCAAGGATCGCGCCGTCCTTCATGGCCAAAAAATGCTCCACCCGAACCACGTTGATGTCGCCGGTGAGGGTACAGAAAAAATCCCCAAGGGGCGCGGCCTTCGCGATGGGCATGACCTGAAAGCCATCCATGACCGCCTCAAGGGCCCGCAGCGGATCCACCTCACAGACGATGACGTGCGCCCCGTGGCCTCTGGCCCGAAGGGCGACCCCACGCCCGCACCATCCATAGCCGCTCACCACGAAGGTGCTGCCGGCCAGCAATCGGTTGGTGGCCCGAATGATCCCGTCTATGGTGCTCTGGCCTGTCCCGTAGCGGTTGTCAAAGAGGTGCTTGGTGTTGGCGTCGTTCACCGAAATGATCGGGAACTGCAGGACCCCGTCCTTTTCCATGCTCCGCAACCGAATGACCCCCGTGGTGGTCTCCTCCGTCCCGCCCAGGACCCCGGACAAAAAGAGCTTTCGGGCCTCCATGGTCAACCCCTTTGCCCAGGAGGCAATGACCGGGTTCAGCTCCTCCCACTTTTCGAGGGCGATGAAGTGGATGGAACCCACCAGGTCGGCCCCGTCATCCATGGTGATGTTGGGTTGATGCTTGAGCGCCGAAAGGATGTGGCGGTAATAGGTGGCATGGTCTTCGCCCTTGATGGCAAAGACCGGGATCTCGTGGTCCGCCACCAGGGATGCGGCCACATCATCCTGGGTCGAAAGCGGGTTGGATGCGCAGACCACCACCTCGGCACCACCCGCCTTCAGCGTCTTAAGGAGGCTCGCCGTTTCAGTGGTCACGTGGAGGCAGGCAGAAAGCCTCAAACCATTGAGCGGTTTGTCCATATGAAAACGGTCTCTGATTCGGGCCAAGACGGGCATGCCCATTTCCGCCCATTCGATCCGCAGCCGGCCCTTGTTTGCCAGATTGATATCCCTGATGTCGTAATCCATCCCTGATCTCGCCCTCCTTTGCCTATTTTACGGCCTTCTTAAGCTCATCGACCATATCGGTCTTTTCCCATGAAAACTCCGGCAGCTCTCGACCAAAGTGCCCATAGTTGCAGGTCTTCCTGTAAATGGGCCGCAAGAGGTCGAGTCTTTCGATAATGGCCGCCGGACGAAGGTCGAAAAGCTTCTTGACGATCTCGGTCAGCTCCATGCTGGAAACCACGCCGGTGCTGTATGCCCCCACCATCACCGAAACGGGCTGCGCCCTGCCGATGGTATAGGCCACCTGGATCTCGCACTTCTCTGCAAGACCTGACGCCACGATGTTCTTCGCGATGTAGCGGCACATGTAGGACGCGCTTCGGTCGACCTTTGATGGGTCCTTCCCTGAGAAGGCACCGCCGCCGTGATACCCAAACCCTCCGTAGGTATCCATGATGATCTTTCGCCCCGTGAGACCGCAGTCCCCCAGGGGCCCACCCACCACGAATCGGCCGGTGGTGTTGATGAAATACTGGGTCTGGTCGTGAAGCAACTCCTTGGGGATCACCTCCCGGATCACTTCCTCGATGATGGCCTCTCTGAGGGTGTCATAGTCCACATCCGGGTCATGCTGGGCTGCGATCACGATGGTGTGAGCTCTGGCGGGTTTGCCGTTCACGTACTCCACTGTGACTTGGGCTCTTGCCGTCCGGGCGGAGCCAGGGAAGCGCACCCGACTTCCGCACGTGGGCCAGCCGCCGGGTGAGGAGGTGGGCCAGATAAATGGGCATCGGCATCAAGGGAGGGGTGTCCTTGCACGCGTAGCCGAACATGAGTCCCTGGTCGCCTGCGCCCTGCTCATTGAAAAGTCCAGTGCCATTCACCCCCATGGCGATATCCGGGGACTGCTTGTCAATGGTGGAGAGCACCGCGCAGGTCTCCCAGTCAAACCCCATGGAGGAATTGCTGTAGCCGATCTCCTTGATGGTCTGCCGGACCGTCTCGGGGAAATCCACATAGGCCCCCGTTGTGATCTCGCCCGCGATGATGGCCATCCCCGTTGTCACAAGACACTCACAGGCAACACGGGCGCGTTTGTCCTGCGCCAGGATTTTGTCCAGAATATGGTCTGATACCTGATCAGCGATCTTGTCGGGATGCCCCTCCGTGACCGACTCCGAGGTAAATAAGAAGTTCATTGGCTTTGATGAATTCATAATATTTCTCCTTTCAGGGGCCCACTTTGATACGGCCTCCGGGCCGTCTCAGCAATCCTGCCGGGCCTCCATGCAAGCGTTAATAGTAGTTTCCCCGCCGGAAGCCGCATGCGTCCGTCCGGCTGGTCACGCATCCCCGGACAGCATGCGATTATCGATCAGGCGGGTCTTTCCAACGCGGACCGCCAGCGCCAAAAGGGTCTCCCGCTCCATGGTCTCAACCGGATCGAGGGTGACCGGATCGCACATGGAAACATAATCGATCCTTGCAAGCGGGACCCCTTCTATGAGCGCCTCGATGGCCCTCTTGATAACCCGGGCGTCCCGCTCACCCTGCTTCACCATCCCATCGGCCAAATCCATGGCCTCCTTGAGGCAGAGGGCAGACCTTCGCGCCTCAGGGTCCAGGTAGCTGTTTCTGGAGCTCATGGCGAGACCATCGGTCTCCCTCACGGTCGGGGCCCCGATGATTTCGATGTCCATGTTGAGATCCCTGACCATCCGCGTGATCACAGCCAGTTGCTGATAATCCTTCTGCCCGAACACGGCCAGGTGTGGTTTGGTGATGTTGAAAAGTTTGGCAACCACCGTGGCAACGCCGTCAAAATGATCGGGTCTCGATCGGCCGCAGAGGTGACGGGTCAGGTCCCCGAGGCTCACCTTGGTTTGAAATCCTTTGCCATACATCTCATCGGCCCGCGGCATGAAGACGATATCTGCCCCCATCCGCTCGGCCTTCAAAAGGTCCCCCTCCGTATCTCTCGGATAGGCTTCGTAGTCCTCTGATGGCCCGAATTGCGTGGGGTTCACGAAAATGGAAAGGATCAGGATGTCCGCGTGCGCCTTCCCGATCCGCATGAGCGTCAGATGGCCTTCGTGAAGAAATCCCATGGTTGGGACGAGACAGATCGTGTGACCGGCCTGCCTCAAACGCTCGGCCCGCATCTGCATCTGGCCCACGCCTTCTATGACCTCCATTCGGCCTTCCCCCCTCTCCGACCGCCTCTAGCGCACGCTGAGGGGTACATAGTATTGCGTCCCTTTCTTCATCTTTCTGATTTTCTCCACCAGGTCGTCCAGATCGCCTGGAACGTGCACGAAATCGATCTCCGAGGCATTGATCACCAAAAGGGGTGAATCATCGTAGTGAAAAAAGAAATCGTTGAAGGCCCTGTTGATCTTATCCACATATTCGACGCCGATCGCCTTTTCATATTTCCGGCCCCGTGACCGGATTCGATCCATCAGAACCTCTGTCCTGGCCTGCAGGAAAATCACCAGGTCCGGCATGGCCACCTTCGGTCTAAGCAGATTGAACAACTGATCGTAAAGCCATAATTCACCATCATCAAGGTTGGTGGCGGCAAAGAGCCGGTCCTTTTGAAACAGATAGTCGGAGATGACCATCCGTTCAAAGAGATCCATCTGGTTAACCTCAGAGGCCTGCTGAAACCGCCTGAGCAGAAAATAGATCTGAACCTTGAAGCGGAAGCTCTTCGAGTCTCTGTAGAAATCCGGCAGAAAAGGATTCTCATCCAGGTCCTCCAGCAGCAGTTGGCCGTTCAACTTCTCGGACAACCGCTTCGCCAGGCTGGTCTTTCCAACGCCCAAGGGTCCTTCAACGACGACGTAGTGCTGCTCCATGGTCCTGATTCCGGTTTCTAAAACCCACCATCGCTTCGATCCGAATCCCAAAATTAGGGAAGCGACGTCGCCCTGGTACCCTTTGACCGTGAGCGATCCTAACGCATTTCTTGGTGAAAAATCAGATTAAATAACACCAGATGCCCGATTTGTCAACGAAGGATACCTTCAAGACAGAGAAACTCATCCAGATCAAGTGTCTCGGCCCTTCTTCCTGGATCGACCGAGCAATGCGCCATGGCCCTGCCCAGCGCCTCCTTATCCCACCCTGCCCCGCTCCCTGCCATGGCGTTGAGGATGGTCTTGCGCCTGTAGGCGAATGCGGCCTTAACCACTTTCCTCAAATGCGTCGCGTCTGGGGTGCGTCGGGGGTGGGGCGTTCGAAAATCCAGCTCCACGACCATCGATTCCACCTTGGGGACCGGGTAAAAGGCCTTCCGGGAAACGGGAAAAAGGAGGCGCGCCATGGCATGATATTGAACCCAGACGGTTAGCGCCCCGTATGCCTTGGTCCCGGGCTTGGCTGCGAGCCGCTGGGCCACCTCCGCCTGAAGCATGAAGAAGGCCCGATCCACCCCCGCCCTTTCGAGGATGACCTTTTCAATCATGGGCGACGATATATTGTAGGGCAGGTTGCCCACAATCCGGATCTTCTCTTGTCCATCTCCTGCCAGGGCGAGGAGGTCCCTTTTCAAGATGTCATCGTGGAGCAGGGTGACATTTCGAATCCCTTGCGTATCGAGCTTCTCGCCCAGGATGCGGAATAACCGCTGGTCCTTTTCCACCGCCACTATTCGGGCGACACGCTCTGCCAGCGGCAGCGTCAACGCCCCAAGGCCGGGACCGATCTCGAGCACGACCTCAGAGCCATCAAGCGCCATAAGGTCGATCATTTTTCTCACCACGGCCCGGTCCGCCAGGAAGTGCTGGCCCAACCGCCTCTGCGGTCGTGGGGACTCGTTTGGTGTCAACGATCGTGACGTCTTTCTTGCCGGTCTTTTCTTCTGATTTCGCGCCATGAGGCAATGGACCCAAAGATATACAAGAACAAGAAATAGCCAGGGACGGCGAACACGATTCCCAGAACGAGCCCGCCCGTCACGAAAGCAGCGACCACGGTGGTCCCCGCTTGAAAGATCCGCTCGGCGATGGCCAGGGGTCCGTCGGCGTGACGAAGGGACGTCATGAGCTTCGAGAAAAGCGCTTCTTTCCCGGAAATGCCGAGGGCAAAGGCACCCACCTTGTAGGTGTAATAATACAGAAAATACCAGTTAAGGGGGTTGCTGATCCACGTGCCGATGGCCGCCGTGATCTTGCTGCTCTTGAAAAAGAGTGCCAGCGCCACGGCCAAGGCCGTCTGAAACGGGAGGATGGGCAGAAGGCCTGAAAAGATTCCAAGGGCCATGCCAAGGGCGAGCTCAGGAGGGCTCCCTTTCAGTCTCACGAATCTTAAATAGTAATACCGTAATCGCCTGCTGAGCTTCAACGGACGCTAAACCCTCCAGCCAGTCGCCTTTGCCTCGAAGAAAATGATTCGTGAGGGAATCAGATGGTCGCGAGGTGAACCTCGGGAAGATCCTGAATCGGAAATTTGGATCGGACGTCCACGGACATCTCAGCCCGCTGGCCCGCCATCAACCGGTGAAAGCCCGCCGCAGCGATCATGGCGCCATTGTCGGTGCAGTAGGCTGGCCGTGGGAAGAAAACCCGGATGCGTCTCTCTGATGCAACCTCCGCCAAGCGCGCCCTGAGCCGCCCGTTGCAGGCCACGCCACCAGCCACCACCAAGGTGGACACCCCGGTGGTTTCAGCCGCTTTCAACAGCTTGTCACAAAGCACGCTCACCACCGCTTCCTGAAAAGAAGCTGCCACATCGGGAAGCGTGGCCTCCGAGCGGGTCCCTTCGTCCGAGTACCATCGCTTCATGTACAAGGCCACCGCTGTCTTGACCCCGCTGAAGCTGAAATCAAGGGAGTCGATCGAAAGATAGGCCTTGGGAAATCGGACCCGATCTCGTGACCCACCGGCGGCCGTCCTCTCGATCGCAACCCCCCCCGGGTAGCCGAGGCCGAGCAACTTGGCCACTTTGTCAAAGGCCTCACCGGCTGCGTCGTCGAGCGTCTGCCCCAAGAGCGCGTACCGGCCGTAGCCCTTCACGTGGTAAAGACTCGTGTGCCCCCCCGATACCGTCATGGAAACAAATGGAAAATCAGGAACGTCATCCTCTAGAAAGATGGAAAGGATGTGACCCTCAAGGTGGTTGACCGCAGCCAGGGGAAGCCCTTGGGCGTAAGCCGATGCCTTGGCAAAATAAAGCCCCACAAGCAAAGACCCCACAAGCCCCGGCCCCACGGTGGCGGCGATGCCGTCCAGATCCTTCCACTTCATCCCGGAGCGGGCAAGCGCAGCATCCACCACGGGCGAAATGTTCCGAATGTGCTCCCTCGAGGCCAGCTCAGGGACAACGCCGCCGTAAGGATGATGAAGCCTGACCTGACTCTGAACCACGTTGGAGAGCGCGTGGCGACCGTCTGCGACCACGGCTGCAGAGGTATCGTCACAGGAGGTGTCAATGCCGAGAATAATCATAGGGGGCTCATTGCGTGATACCTCATTCCGCCTCACAGCGACAGGTGAGGCCTAATCCGCTTGTACAAGCCGGCCCCGATGCCGCTGACCGCCATCAATTCCTCAACCCCCCGGAATCCTCCCCTGCGATCCCGCTCCCGCACAATTCGGTGCGCCAAGCTCAGCCCGATCCCCGGGACCGCCGTGAGCGCTTCAGGATTGGCTGTGTTGATCTGGATGGGGATGCCGAGGGTCGCTTTGTAAAACGGAGACATCTCCCCCGGGGATAAAAAGGCCTTCCCCGCTTCAACCTTCACATCAAAAGCGGTACCGGATCCCCAAAAAACCGCTCCCGCCTCGATCCCCGTCCCCACAAGGGCGCCAACGCCCCCTCTCGCAGCGGCCCACTCGGTGAGATCAAGCGTCTCACAGGCGGCGAAAACCCCAGGCCATGCCACATCCCCTTTGAATTCTACAAAAACCGTACGCTCGCAGCGCAGGGGCTTGGCTCCGACAACCGGCATCATCCTGCCCGCCAAAGAGAGCCCCAGCAACAAGGCAAGCAGCAGGGGAACCCCCTTGGAGGACCTATTGCAGCTCTCTTGGTTCATTATCCAGTTCGAAATCGGTATGGAGCACTCGAACGGCCAGCTCCGTGTATTTCTCTTCGACGACCACGGAGATCTTTATCTCTGAAGTAGAGATCATCATGATGTTGATGTTTTCCCGGGCCAGGGTCTCGAACATCTTTTGAGCCACCCCCGCATGGCTCCTCATCCCCACGCCGATGATCGACACCTTGGCGATGTTCTCGTCTCCCAATACCTTTTCGGCCCCGATCCGCTCGGCCACTTCGCTCACCTGCTTCATGGTCTTGTAGAAATCGGCCTTGGGAACCGTGAAGGTCAAGTCGGTGAATCCATCTTCGCTGGTGTTCTGGACAATCATATCCACGACGACCCCTGATTTGAAGACCGGATCGAAGATCTGAGCCGCGATCCCCGGCCGATCCGGCACCCGGCGGATCGTCACCCTCGCCTCGTTCTTGTTGTAGGCCACGCCTGAAACCAGGACCTTTTCCATATCCCTTGTTTCCTCGACCACCATGGTCCCCCTTTCTTTTGAAAACGTTGACCTCACATGGATGGGCACGTTGAATTTCTTCGCGAATTCGACGGACCGGATCTCCAGGACCTTGGCCCCCAAGCTCGCCATCTCGAGCATTTCTTCATAAGAGATGTAGTCCAGCTTTCGGGCCTTTGGGCAGATGTTTGGATCCGTGGTGTAAACGCCGTCCACGTCGGTGAAAATCTCGCAAACATCGGCCTTCAACGCGGCCGCGAGGGCCACCGCCGTGGTGTCCGACCCCCCGCGGCCAAGGGTGGTGATGTTTCCTTTTTCATCGAGGCCCTGAAACCCGGCCACGGCCAGGATCCGGCCCTTCTGGAGCTCCCGCCTGATCCGGTCCGTGTCAATGCCGTGGATCCTCGCCTTCCCGTAAAGATGATCGGTGTGGACGGCCACCTGGAACCCCAAGAGCGACCGGGCATCGTACCCCATGGACTTCAAGGCCATGGCAAAAAGCGCCACACTGGTCTGCTCGCCGGTTGACATGAGAACGTCCAGCTCTCTGGGTTCGGGGTCCTCGACCATCTCACGGGCGAGCCGGATGAGGCCGTCCGTCTGTCCAGCCATGGCCGACAGCACGACCACCATATCGTTTCCCTGATCCCGGTACCCTGAGACGCGCTTTGCCACATTCCTTATCTTCTCGATACTGCCGACTGAAGTCCCGCCGTACTTCTGCACAATCAACGCCATGTTCTGAAACCTCACTTATAATGTCGGATGGCGGAGCTCGCCCATCCCGACAATTGCACGCTCCAGGCCTCCAAGGATCTCCACGGCCCTAGGGTGACGAGCGCAAAACGAAAGCGATCTTGCATCTTCGCCCAAGGATTGCGAACGTCACGCTCAGCGTTTGCGCGGGAAGGATTTCCGGCCAGCGGTCCGCCCACTCGAGCACGGCCACCCCACCATGGCCCAGGTACTCATCCAGGCCGGTGCCCAGGAAATCCGAAAGGTGGTCCAAGCGGTACACATCCATGTGGTAGAGTGTCTTCCTGCCCTCATATTCGTTCATGTAAGTGAATGAAGGGCTTGTCACCACCTCGTCTTCCGGGACCCCCAGGCCGAGCGCCAGCCCTTTGGTCATGCATGTCTTGCCGCTCCCAAGCTCCCCTGAAAGGGCGATCACATCGCCCTCCTTCAACAACGCGCCGAGCTTGCGGCCCAATTCAATGGTTTCCTCTCTGGAACCGCTGTGAAATGTCAGTGTCTTCTCTTTCAAGCGACCAGCGCCCTGATCAGATCCGCCTTGCCGATGACGCCCACCAGACGCTCGCCGTCCATGACCGGGAGGGTGTACACCCGTTTTTGGCTCATGATCGTGGCGATCTCCTCAACCGGGGTCTTTTCGGAAACGGTGATCACGTCTTTTGTGTAGAGGTCTCCCACCACTGTGGCGCTGATCCGGCGGATCTCCTTTTCGAGCGTCTTCGGCCCCTGAAGATAAAGGACCCAGTCAAAAATCGCGATGGCCGTCGGGATGTGGAGCTTGCGATCCCGCCGGATGAGATCGCTTTCGCAGATGATCCCGATAAGGGCACCATCGTCATCCACCACGGGGACGCCGTTGATGTGATGTTCGTAAAGGATCTTAGCCAGTTCCGTCAGGGGCGTTTCTTTTTTGACGGTGATCACGTTTGGCGTCATAATGTCGCAGGCGTAAGTCATATAAACGGTTCCTCCTCAGGAAAACGATTACTGGCACCGCTGAAGGGCCCGGCGCGGGTAGAGGTCCACCTGGGGCGGCGGCGAGTCAAGCGGCCATCGGCCCTGCGCCAATGCCTCCATCAGGGAGGGGATGACGCCAGGCAGCTCTCCGGCCAGCACGCCGACAAACCCCATTTGTCGTGCAAGACGGTCCGCGGCCAGGCCATGGAGGTAGCAGCCGGCCAACCCGGCCCGCTCCACAGGCCACCCCCTGGCCAGAAATCCCCCGATCAACCCCGTGAGCACATCTCCCGAACCACCGCTTGCGAGCGCGGGGTTCCCGGTCGGATTGACATAGACCCGTCCGTCAGGCCCCGAGACCAGTGAGCGCGCACCCTTGAGAACCAACCAGCACCCATGTTCTCTCGCGAAACGTGTCGCAACGCCCAGCCGGTCCCCTTGAACTTCGGCGCTGCTGAACCCGGCAAGCCGCCCCATCTCGCCGGGGTGCGGCGTGAGGATCGTCTCGGCCTCGCGACGGTCAAGCACCTCCAAGGCCCCTGAAAGGGCATTGAGGCCGTCTGCGTCGATCACCATCGGCAGGGGACAGTGAGCGACCAGGTGGCGCACCAGCGCCACCGTCTCAGGGTGAGTGGACAGACCCGGACCAATGGCCAGAGCGGTTTTTCCAGGAAAAAGCGGTTCGATCGCTTCGCGTGCCTCCAAGGCCAGGCTTCCCTCTTTGGTCTGAGCAAGTGGAACGGTCATGGTCTCGGTGAGCTTCACCTCCATGATGGCGTTCAGTCCTTCCGGAATGCCGAGGGTCACCAGGCCCGCTCCACCCCTGTGGGCGGCTGCGGCTGCGAGGGTCGCGGCCCCTGTCTTTCCGGTTGAACCGGCAAGCAACAGGAGATGGCCTCGACGTCCCTTGTGCGTATCGAGTCTCTCCCCTTTGAGAAAAGGTCTGAAATCATCCGGTTCGGTCATCCGAAGCTTTCCGGGGACCCGTTCGGAGACCGCCATGGGGATGGAGATATCCACACATACCAGATGCCCCACCCGCTCCGACCCGGGAAAGACCACCTGACCGATCTTTGCAAACCCGAAGGTAACCGTCAATGAGGCCCTTATGGCCACCCCCATGATGCACCCCGTGTCCGCGTTGAGCCCCGAGGGGACATCCACCGATGCAACGGCCCTGCCCGAGCCGTTGACATCTTCAATCACCCTGCGGTAGAACCCTTTTACATGTGCATTGAGTCCGGTCCCAAGGATGGCGTCCACCACGAACGTATGGTTTTCAAGCTCACCCCGAACGGAATCCCATCTTTCCAGGTCAGGGACCTCCAGGACGCGGACCCCCATATGCTGGATGATCTGAAGATGGATGCGCGCATCCCCCCCAATCCTCGCGAGCTCGGAGAGGACCACCACCGAGACGTGAAGGCCTCCCGCATGAAAATACCGCGCCATGACGTAGCCGTCGCCGCCGTTGTTCCCCCTGCCGCAAAGGATCAGTACCCTCGCACCCGGCGCGGGTGAAAAATACGACATGAAGGCCTCTGCGGCACCCCTTCCTGCGTTTTCCATCAGCACGGCACCGGGGATGCCAAAGGCCTCGATGGCGATTCGATCCATTTCCTTCATCTCAGCGGCCGTGACCAGTCTCATCGATCTTCTCCAGGACAACGACGGCGGACCCGTAATCGCCCTCATCCGTAAGGCTCAGGTGGATCGGCCCGATCCCTTTTTGGCTGCAGATCTCAAGGGAACGGCCGTGGATTTTCAAACCCGGTCTGCCCCCCGGGTCGTTGAAGACCTCGATCTCGCGCCAAGACAGGCCCCCTTTCATCCCCATCCCCATGGCCTTCGAAAAGGCCTCCTTGGCGGCGAATCGGATGGCGTATGCGGAGGCAGGACGCGCCCTCCGTCTGCACACCTCTATCTCATGGGGGGAAAAGACCCGCCCCGTGAAACGGTCCCCCCACCTCCCGATCACAGCCGCCATTCGAGGAATGTTCACGAGATCAATGCCTATGCCGTAAATCATCAAAAACCTTTTACCAATTCCACCATCTCCCGGACCGCCCGTTCAAACCCCACAAGCACCGCCCTGGCAACGATGCTGTGTCCGATGCTGTACTCCTCAATCATGGGCAAGACCCCAAAAGGTTTGATGTTGGTGTAGCTCAGCCCATGGCCGGCGCTGATCCCAAGTTTCAGGGCTTCGGCCGACCGGGCCGCCGATACGATCCGCTCAAAACGATCCTTTCGGCTTTCCGCTGATCTCGCCTCGGAATAGTGCCCCGTGTGGATCTCCACGATGTCGGCCCCACAGCCGTGGGCCGCCCCGATCTGCTCGGGAGTCAGGGTCCACAAAGAAGCTCACCTGGATATTCCCTCCCTTGAGCCTCTGAACCACGCGCTCATAGTCCTTTGGCCGGGCCCGGACATCCAGCCCCCCCTCGGTGGTCAGCTCCTCCCTTCTTTCCGGGACCAGGGTCACCAGGTCCGGCCCGATTTTCAGCGCAATTTCGACCATCTCCTCCACGGCCGCCATTTCCATGTTGAGCCTGGTTTTGACCGTCTGCCGAAGAAGCGTCACGTCCCGGTCGTTGATGTGGCGCCTGTCCTCTCTCAGATGGCAGATGATCCCGTCAGCCCCCGCCAGTTCCGCCAAGCCTGCCGCCAGCACCGGGTCAGGGACATCGATCCCCCGGGCCTGGCGGACGGTCGCCACATGATCCACGTTTACGGCCAGCCTCGCCATGGTCAACCTCCAATCAGGTCGAGAAGCCTCGACGCCTCCCTCCGCATTTTTTCAGCATCCTGGGCAGAGGTTTCGTGGTCAAAGCCGAGGAGATGCAGGATGCCGTGAATGAGCAGCTGATCCACCATTTCCGTTACAGATACCCCCAGCGTTTCGGACTCTTTCAAGGCCGTCTCCAAAGAGATCACCACGTCCCCGAGCATGGGGGTGGGCGGTGAGGGCTCGGGCCCCCCGGCCATGGGAAAGGCCAGCACATCCGTTGCCCCAGTTCTTCCCAGGTACCGGCCGTTCAGCGTGGCGATTTCACGGTCATCCGTGAAGAGCACGCTGAGCTCCATTTCACCGCAACCCAGCGCCTTCAGGATCTTGCTCATTTTCGGCTTCAACTTCCGGCTGTCCAAACCCGGAAGCCTCATGCGCCAAGTCGTCTGGATCTCCATTCTCTCCTGCCCTGAACCCCCGTCCAAGAAAAGTCCTTTCCCACACCGAGAAACCTGTACACGTTTATGACGAATGGTTTAGGCGTCGCTTCCTTGGGGTTTTCGCCTGCCGGCCTCCAACCGCTCGTATGCCTCGATGATTTCCTGGACCAGCCGGTGGCGGATCACATCGACTCTGGAAAAATATACGAACTGAATGCCCGCAATCCCCTCCAAGACAGCGCTGGCTTCCACCAAGCCCGAACGCTTCCCGTTCGGGAGATCGATCTGCGTGACATCTCCCGTGATGACCGCCTTTGAGCTGAAGCCCAACCGCGTCAAAAACATCTTCATCTGCTCCGAGGTGGTGTTTTGGGCTTCATCCAGGATTACAAAAGAGTCATTCAGCGTTCTTCCCCGCATGAAGGCCAGGGGGGCCACCTCGATCACGCCCTGCTGGACCAGCCTCGATCCCCGTTCAAAATCCATCATGTCGTGAAGCGCGTCATAAAGCGGCCGCAGGTACGGATTCACCTTTTCGTAGAGGTCCCCGGGTAAAAAGCCGAGATGCTCTCCCGCCTCCACCGCCGGCCTTGCCAGGACCACCCGGTTCACCTCTTTTCGCGCCAGCGCGGCCATGGCCATGGCCATGGCCAGGTAAGTCTTCCCCGTGCCGGCCGGGCCTATCCCGAAGACGATGTCAAATTTTCGGATGGCGTCAATGTAGCGCTTCTGATTGAGGGTTTTGGGCGTGATGACCTTTTTCTTCGAAGAAATGAAGACCTCGTCCTGGAATATTTTTTTGAGGTCTGCCGATGGGTTCCCGCTGAGGATACGGACCGCATAGTCCACATCGCTTTCAAAGAGCGGATAATTGGCCTTCAGAAGACCGTAGAGCTGCTTCAAGATATTTTCAGCCAGATCGATCTCCCACTCCCTGCCCTCCAAGACGAGGTGGTTTCCACGGGCGTGTATGGAGAGCCCCACCCGCTTTTCAAGCGCGATCAGATGGCTGTTGTGCTCCCCGCACAGACCTCGCATCAGCTCGGAGTCTTGAAAATCAAGCCTTCTCATTCCCTTGTCATCATGTGTCACTGAAGCGTCTTCCAATGGTCCCCCAAGCATTCATTCGGCTACCTTCTTTATCACGGGGTACGAGGCATCACAACAAAATTGGGTCACCTCTTTTTCAGGCGGAGAGCTCACAGGCGATCTGTTCATGCTCCTTGCCCCTGAGGCTGAGCACCGGGACCGGGCAGCGCCGGAACACCTTCTCAGCGGTGGAACCGAAAAGAACATCTGCCAGGTTGCTGCGGCCCTTGGATCCCATCACAACCAGATCCGCACCCTCTTCTTTGACCGCCGCAATCAGCTCGACAAATGGAATACCGATCCTGAAAACGGTCTTCACCTTCAAACCACCACAGGAGGCCTCCTCAAGCAATTCCTTGACCGCCTTCTGGCGATCCGCCTTCTGGTGGGCCACATAATCCTCGACGTTGATTTGACTGCTCATGAAGGCAACCTTCTCAACGGCCGCGATATCCCGCTGGTTGATCACGTTGACCACAATCAACTCGCACTTCAACGCCCCGGCCAACGCTGCGGCGTACTTGAGTGTTTGGCCCGAATAGGCCGAGAAATCGATGGCTGCCACAATCTTTTTGATCTGGTTCATTCCAGAACACCTCCTCGCCTGACTTTGTTGTTAAACGGTATACGCTGTGAGCCCCGCTGCAACGCCTTTTCTCTGTCATAAAACCCACTCGGCGCTCCCCTGCGCCTTGCACCTCCTTAACATATAAATCCGCTCAATTAAAAATTCTAACAAAAACAAACAAATCTTCCGAATAAAATTCAAACGCTGTTTTTCCACCGGGACCCAAGGGCCACATGCCCATCTCAAGGACGTCCCGGGGAATATGCTTAAAGAGAGAGGCCGAAACCCATGCGGCTCGGAACCAAGACATCCCTTCTCATGGCCGTGATCGTGGCCGCTTCCGTGGCGGCCCTAGGGGCCCTTTTTCTCAGTTTCCTGGAGCGGTCTCTCCGGGAATCCATTTACACCGGCATAGACAGCGTCGCACGCACCGCCGCCGATTCGGTTTCGCAATTCCTGGACGACAGCTTGCGGGACACCCAGGCCATCGCTTCAAGGCTCTCCGCTGAGACCCTCCGGGAGAGGGACGCGGAAACGGCGGAAGAAGCCCTCCATGACATGGTTGAGATATACCCGAAGTTTCAAAATGGCATGTTCCTCCTGGACGAGCACGGGGATCTCTGGGCGGATTACCCCCCGCACCCGGAGACCAGAGGGAGGTCTTTCGCATTCCGTCAGTACTTCACCCAGACCCTGGCGGCGGGCAAAGGGATCATCGGCACCCCTTACCGTTCTGCGCGAACAGGCCAGCCGGTCCTGACCTTCACTTTTCCTTTGCGGGATGGATCAGGAAAGCTCATGGGGCTCCTGGCCTGCTCGGTGCAGCTCCTCTCCCCTAACGCGTTGGGGGGCATCCGCAATGAACGGATCGGTGAGACCGGCTACCTTTACATCTTTGACACCTCCCGGCTCATGATCCTGCACCCTCAGGAAGAGCGGATCCTGAAGAGAGACGTGCCTCCCGGAGCCAACAGGCTTTTTGACGCGGCCCTCAATGGCTTCGAAGGAATTGGGGAGACGGTGAACTCCAAGGGAATCCACATGCTTGTCTCCATGAAAAGGATCCCCGGCACCCAATGGATCATCGGCGCCCAGCAACCCGCAGAGGAGGCCTTCGCTCCCCTGAAGGAGGCAAGAAGAAGGACCGTCATGGGGATCCTAACCGCGTCGCTCTTCGCCGCTCTTGTGGGAATCGTCATGGTCAGGCGTATCACCGATCCCATTTCAAGGCTCAGGCGCGCGGCACCGGAATTTGGCGGACCCATTTTCGAAACCCTACCTTGCCGGCATGCCGAGAACGGGAGAGCTGGCTGAGCTTGCCGACACCCTGAAGCAAATGTCACGCAAGCTGAGTCAGACCATGTCTTCCCTCAAGGGGGCCACCCGTGATTGGGAGCGAACCTTCGATACGGTCCCGGATGCCGTTTTTCTCATAGATCAAAACCATGGCGTGTTCCGTCTCAATTCGGCCGCGGCCAGACTGGTCAATCTTCCTTTTCCGAAGGCCATCGGCCGAAAATGCCACGAGCTGATCCATGGCCTGGATCACGCGCCAGCCCATTGCCTCCACAAGGAGACGCTGACTTCCGGCAGGATCGCGCGGGCCGAATTCGACGGCATGATTCCGGGGCGAGTGATCGAGATCACCTCCAGCCCGCTCACGGAGGAATCCGGCCACCTCGTCGGTGCAGTCCTGGTTGCCAGGGACATCACTGCCCAAAAGGAAGCCGATCGCGCCATCCGGGAAAGCGAGGAACGGTACAGGGACATTGTCGAAAACTCCCTTGACGCCATTTTTACCTGTGATCGTTACGGGAAGTACATTTCCTGCAATCAAGCCATGTGCGAGATATTGGGGTACGAACACAACGAGATCATCGGGATGGGCCTTTTCGACATGACCGATCCTGAAACAGCCCGGCCCCTGAAAATCGGACTTTGCCGGACTTTACGACACAGGGAAACCCTTGAGAGATGTGAGCTACGAGATCGTTTCAAAGGACGGCCGCAGGATCATCCTCAGAGGCAACGTGCGGTTGATGTCAAAGGGCGGGGTGAAGATGGGGCTACATGGGATCATGAGGGATGTGACGGAGCAACAGGTGCTCGAAGCCCATTTGCAGCGGACGGAAAAACTCGAGGCCATCGGAACGCTTGCAGGGGGCATCGCCCATGATTTCAACAACATCCTGACGGCCATCATGGGTCATCTCAACCTGGCCAGGCTTTACACGGAGCAAAAGGACCGGCTCGCAAAAACCCTATCAGAGGCGGAAAAGGCCGTTTTGCGGGCAGCGGGTCTCACCAGGCAGATCCTCACCTTCTCAAAGGGCGGAGAACCGGTGAAAGAAGTGGTCGCCATCCCCCCCGTCGTCCAAGAAGCGGCAAACATCGCTTTGGGAAGGGCCAGCCGCTGCACGTATGAGACGGCCTACGAAGAGGATCTTCCGGCGGTGGAAGCGGATCGAGGGCAGTTGATCCAGGTCCTCACGAACCTGCTGATCAATGCCAGACAGGCCATGCCGGACGGTGGACTGATCCAAGTGAGGGCCGGAAAACGGACCGTTCGGCTGACAGACCGTGTCGGCACCCTGGGCAAGGGTGATTATGTCTGTGTGGTCGTGCAGGACCAGGGGGTTGGAATCCCGCCGAAGAGCCTCCACAGGATCTTCGATCCCTTTTACACCACCAAGCAGGAGGGTAGCGGCCTCGGCCTGGCCACCTGTCACTCGGTTCTCACCCGTCACGGGGGCCACATCGAAGCGACCTCGAAACCGGGCGAGGGGACGGCCTTCACCTTTTATCTGCCCGCGAAGGAGCCCATTGCGGAGCGACTTGAGGAAAGAAGAGACCACTTTGAAAAGGGACAGGGGCGGGTTCTCGTGATGGATGACGAGGAGCCCATCCTCGTCGTGGTGTCGCAGGCCCTCGAAGGGGCCGGCTACGAGGTGGACACCGCCAGGGACGGGACGGGAGCTGTGGCGCTTTTCAAGGACGCCATGGAAACGCGAAGGCCCTACCAGGCAGTCGTTCTCGACCTCACGATCCCCGGCGGTATGGGCGGTCTCGAAACCATCAAAGCCCTCAAGACCATGGATGGGGCGGTCAAGGGGATTGTTTCCAGCGGCTACAGCCATGACCCCGTCATGAGCAATCCATTACAATACGGGTTCTCAGGGGCCATGCAGAAACCGTACAAATTGACGGACTTGACCAGAGCACTCACCGAGCTCATTCGAGACGGCGGTAAGCAGCAGGAAATGTGCGTTCAGCAAAAGGCCCGAGCCGCTCTTTGAGGCAAGACCGGCAATTAGGCAGCAATACACCGGCTTGTCTCCTTCTCGACAGGCGCAGAAGTCCCCGTTTCGGATTTCTTTCACCCAAATTGCGACTTTCTTACAGCCTGCCGGGCGTTTTCAGCCCTCTACTCAATGACCGCTTCCCGGCGGAGTGCGTCGATTTTCGATTCTGAATAGCCCATTTCCCTCAGCACCGATCTGGTGTGGGCCCCCCTGTGACCGCTGCCGGGGCCGATCTGCCCCGGGGTGCGGGACAGCCGTGGGGCCGGCGCCGGTTGGGCCACGCCATCCTTTGTCAGAACAAGCGCTCTCTCCCGATTGTGGGGATGGTGGTCCACCTCGTCTAGGTCAAGGACCGGCGCCACACAGGCATCCTTCCCATCGAAGACCTTGGCCCATTCCTCGCGCGTCCTCGTTTTGAACACCTCGGAAAACCGCTCCGTCATCTCGGGCCATTTGCCCATGTCGTTCTGGTGGGGAAGGGTTTGGGGGTCGATCGCCAACCCCTCGAGAAGCTCGGCATAGAACCGCGCCTCAATGGCGCCCACGGACATGAACTTGTGGTCGGCTGTTTCATAGGTCTGATAATAAGGCGCCCCGCCATCCAGCATGTTGGTCCCGATCTCAAGGGTCATGAGCTGGTTGGCCAGGAGGCCCCAGAAGAGCATCGAAAGGCTTGCAGCACCATCGACCATGGCGGCGTCGACCACTTGTCCCTTGCCGGACCGTGTCCTTTCCACGAGGGCCAGAAGGATACCCATCGCGCAGAGCATCCCGCCGCCGGCGAAATCGCCCAGTATGTTGCAGGGGGGCAGCGGCCGCTCGCCTCTCCGTCGAAAAAGCGAGAGCGCGCCCGAGAGGGCGATGTAGTTGATGTCATGCCCGGCCATGCTCGCGTAGCGTCCCTCCTGGCCCCACCCCGTCAGCCGGGCATAGATCAGCCTTTCGTTGAGCGCGAAGGCCTTTTCCGGCCCCAAACCCAAGGCCTCCATGACGCCGGGGCGGTAAGGCTCGAGGAGAATGTCCGAGACACGGATCATGCGTCTCAAAAGGTCTTTGCCGTCATCCGTTTTAAGATTCACCCGGATGGACCGCTTGCCCCGGTCAAAGGGGTTTTTCGGCATGACGTTCGGGATTTCCGGCCCCCCTTTGGACAGTCGATCCACGACCACCACCTCTGCGCCGAAATCCGCGAGGATCATTCCGCAGTAGGGAGACGGGGCCAGACCCGCCATCTCAATGACTCGAATGCCTTCAAGAGGACGCATGGTTTCTCCTTTCGCCATCACTCCGTTGCTTGCCCTGGTGGGCCGGAGGTTGATTTCGCCTGACCCTTGGTCGGCTGAAAATTTTCGCCCGACTATAGGAAACCGGACGTGGCCTGTCAACCGCCACATATCAAGCCATCTCTCTGTGAAATTCCTGGTCAGGCATCCTTTCCTTTTGACAAAGCGGCGCTTCGGCTTAATTTGAAAGAAATTTAAGTCTTCGCGCCTGGGTCCCCCAAGCAGCCGGACATAGACCCGTTTCGTCCAGATGGCGTGCGGACACGAAAGAGGTGATGATAACGTGAAGGTCGAGCTGAAATTATGCGCTTCCCTGGCCAAGTACGCGACGGACACACCGGGTCGGGAGGGCACGGTCTTGATGGAGGTCTCGGAAGGGAAGACCATTGGCGAGATGCTGAAGGGACTGAAGGTCCCGCTTGAATCCGTCAAGCTCGTGTTTCTAAACGGCGTTCATTCCGACATGAATCAACCGTTGAGAGAAGGCGACAGGGTGGGCGTGTTTCCACCGGTTGCCGGCGGATGACGCTCGGAGGGAAGCGCGGTTCAACCGACCATGACCCGGAGCGCCATGCGATCATCTCCCTGAGCCTGAGCCATGACGGTCTGGAAATCCACTGAAAGGCCGTCCAGCTCTCGCGCTCCGAAGGCTCGTGTCAGAAGCGTCTCCTGATCCCTCAGCAGTGCGCCAAGGTCCCGCCCTCTCACACCAACCCCTTTTTCCAGAAGTCCGGGGCCCAGAGATTCGGTCAGGACGTTGAAGAGCTTGATGATCACGGTCCCCTTTTTCAGATCGCCGCCTGGGGCCTCGGGCCGGCAGGAGATCTCTTTTCGCATGGACCCGTAGTATCCGCCCCGCCGGAGCGTGGCCCCTGCGACACCCGGCATGGGACCGGAAAGCGCGACCGTTGAACCCTGCTTTATGTTGACGCCTTCGATGTCATCGACCGGCATGCCGTCGAGAAAGACCGTCTGGATCATCTTGTCGACAAAACCCTTTTCCAGACACAGATCCCCCCTAAGAAAGGACCCGATGCTCCCACCGACCGTGCCGCTCACCTGGACCCCTTGCTGGAGAAGGCGGAAAAACAGGGGGACGTCGCCGACCAGTCACACGCGGCGGTGGAGGTCGGTATTACGCTTTCATCGGAATCGTCATGGGAATTGGGCTTACCCGTCCTAAGGCGGCAAGAGGCCGCAATCCGCCATACTTCTGGCGGACCATTCGAATGATGAATATCGAATCACGAAGTCGGTTCCGGAAGTCTTCCCTTCCATTGGATCCTAAATTCGAGCGATTCAGGAAAATCAAATCGTGGATGCGAGAAAGGGAAGCACCGTTCGGGTCCCTTTCCCGCATCCATTGAAGTCCGAAGATCCTTTCCTACCAGTTGAAGACCGAATCCAGATCCTCGTCCGTCACCTTGAAGGTGATGTTGTGAGGCGGCAGGCTCTCCTTGTAGAAATACTCGGGCAGCCGGTCCTGTTCCTGGGTGAAACCGGCCCTCCGGTTGAAGTCCCTCTCGTTCGTGAGCACCGATTTCCCGAGCGCGGTCACGTCATCGGCCGTGAGGTTCAGGCCGTAAAAGGCGTTGATCATGTCGAGCAGCGCCTGAAAGGTCTCCGGCTGATCCATGATCGCAAAGGCGATGAAGAGGCACATGCCGGTGGAGTCTATGGCAGCCGTTGCGATCTGGAGATTCCTCGAAAGCTCCGCCTGGCCCTCGGGGGTGAGCGGGTCCACGTACCCGCCCACCTTCATGATGTTGGTGGCCACCGCATACCCGGCCGTGTGGTCGGCCCCCATGGGGGTCGTGGCGTAGGTGACGCCGATGCCCTGGATGCCCCGGGGGTCGTAGGCCGGCATGGCCTGGCCCTTGACCACCGGCACCCGCTCCACGGCAAACACCCTGCCCGTCACGGCCGCGCCGTTTCCCAGCACACGGCCAAGCGGGGTGCCTTTTCCCACCTCTTTCACGAGATTGATGGCCGCCTGGGCGTCCCCGAACTTGGCGAGCCCTGCATCCATGGCCACCGCCGATGGTGGCGCCCATTTCGATGGTGTCAACGCCGTAGTCATCGTCAAGGCGGTCAAGCATGGCGATGGCGTCCAGATCGTTGATGCCGCAGTTGCCCCCGTGGGCCCAGACGGTCTCGTATTCAGGCTGCTTGGTCAGATAGTGCCCATCCTTGTCGTGAAAGATCCCTGAACAGCGGATGACGCAGCCGCGGTGACACCCGTGGGTGGCGACACCCCCGCGGGCCATCTCTGTCTGGGCCTGGGTTTCGCCGCTGATGGCCGAGCACCCCTCGAAACGGCCCCACAGGAAGTTGTGGGTCGGATAGGCCGCCGGCCTCGTTGATCACGTTGGTCAGCACGTTGGTGCCGTATGCCGGCAGCCCCTGGCCCGTCGTGGGGTTCTTCCTCAGTCCCTCGACCCACTCCTTGTTGGCGGCCTTGAATTTCTCCGGGTCCTTGGGCTCCCGCATCTTCATGCCGGTATCGTCCAGGACGATCACCTTGACCCCCTTGGACCCCATGACGGCGCCCACCCCTCCGCGGCCCGCATGGCGGGTGGGCCTGCAGCTCCATGTCCGTGCAGGCGATGGATGCGGCGGACATCTTCATCTCGCCGGCCGGCCCGATGGAGATGCAGGCGATCTTGTCGCCGTACTCGGCCTTCATCTTTTCAACGAGGTCGTAGTTGCCGAGCCCCTTCAGGTTGTTGGCAGGTGTGATCTTCACCCCATCCTTGTTGATGAAGATCTTGTAAAGTGTGTCGTCCTTCGGTTTTCCTTCCAGGACAATGGCCGCATACCCCAGTCTTGCGAGCACCTGGGACGCCTGGCCGCCCGCGTTGGCCTCTTTGATGCCGCCCGTAAGCGGGCTCTTGCAGCCCGACCGAGATCCGCCCGGACATGGCGGCGATGGTCCCGCTCAGGAGCCCCGGCGCGATCACGAGCTTGTTCGAGGCCCCAAGGGGATGGCAAAGGGGATCCACCTCCTTCGAGACGATGGCCGATGTCAGGGCCCTGCCTCCAAGGCCCGCATAGCCGCCCAGGCTGTCCAGCTTGACCCGTGGGCCGCCCTCAGCACCCATATCAATCCTCAAAACCTTGTCCATCCGTGCCTCCTTTCTCGCCAACTACCGCCGGCAAAAGGGGTAATATCGTACCTCGAGCGACCGGGCGAATCCTGCCATTCCCGGCGCCCGCCTCATTTCACTCGTGGAAGCATAAAGACGTTGCCCTAAGGATTGTCAAGCAAAATAACTAGTGATTTTAATTAGTTATGTCAATTTAGACATAAGCGGGCTGGGCGCAGGGAACGCGCTTAGGTCTGAGGTTCCCTGGTTCAGGACGCTTCAGCTGGAGGCTATCCGGAGTAAGGCTTCGGCATTGTGGCCCACGATCCGCCGAAAAGCGTCATGGGAGACGCCCGAATCCCTGATCTCCTTGAGGTACCTGGAGGGCCTGATCAGTGGATAATCGCTCCCGAAAAGGACCTTGTCCGGGACCAGTTCGGATGCGACCTTGTAGATTCGTGGATCGTAAAGGTAGGGCGATGCCGCCGTGTCGAACCATACGTTTTTCAAGGCCTCCCGGACCTCCTTTTTCATAAGGGTGTAGAAGAAGATGCCGCCGCCCCAGTGTGCCAGGACGATCCGGTTTAGAGGATAGGTCTTGAGAAAGTGGTAGATCTGCCCCAGGGTCATGGGGGTCTTTCCTGCGTATTCATGGCCCACGGGCTCGTTGGCATGGAGCAGAATGGGTGCATCCCATGCCTGCACAGACGGACATGACCTCCTTGAGGCCCAGGCAAACCTCGTCGGTCAGCCCCGATTGGTAAACGGCCAGCTCGCCCACCCCGGAAAGCCCCTGACGAAGGCACCGCTCGGCCTCTGAGGCCCATCGCTTGAAAGCGGCGAAAAGGCGCAAAACCCGACGAAACGGTCCTTGTCACCGTTCAACCGCTTCCATGATGTAGTCGTTGTGTCGGCGATAAAGATCGGGATCGTCCCAGGGAAACCCGAAGATGACAGCCTTATGAACCCCATCCTCATCCATGACCCGCAAGAGATCCTTGGCCTCGACCAGTCTCGCCTTCGGAGACCGGTAGAGGGATGCGAAGGCAGGCTCCGCGTCAGAAAAGAGATGACCGAGCCCCGATGAACTCGGGAGGGAAGACGTGGGTGTGAAAATCGATGATCACTCGAGGAGCCTTGCCAGAGAACGGTTCAGGGTCTTTGGATCGAATCCGATGATCTTTTCCCTGATCTTGCCGTCCCGGTCGATGACGAACATGGTAGGAATGGCGGGCGACTCCATGCCGAAGTAGTCCTGCATGACCTTGCTGTTGAAACGAAGGATCCGGTAGTTGATCTTGTACTTCTCTTTGAACTCTTTCAGGTACCTGCTGAGCTCGTCCTGGGGGTCATCAAGCGAAATGCCGAGGATCTCGAACCCATCATCCCGATATTTCTTCTGGAGCTTCACCAGTTCCGGGATGGACATCCGGCAGGGCGGGCACCAGGTGGCCCAGAAGTCGAGCAATACCACCTTGCCGCGAAAATCACTCAGGGACACGTTTCGATCCGAGAGGTCTTGCAGGGAAAAATCGGGCGCCATGGGACCGCTTTCCGCGCTCCGCTGGCATCCTGTGATCATCAGAGCCGCGACGGCGGCACAGGCCAGCCACTTCATGGATCCTGTCATCATGTGTCGAAAACTCCTTTCAGGCGCAGCATGCGTCCGATCGACCGAACGAGGAGAACGCTCAGCGCCCCAATTGAGCGTCTCCGTTGAAACATTCTTTTTACCCCATGGACCCCTCTCTCCGCAAGCCATTTCCGTATATGTCACGCCCTCGATCTCCGGATCCGATCAAATCATCTGCTGCGGGTCCACGTCCAGGGTGATCTGCACCCCCCGAGATCGGTAGGCCGTCCTTCTGAGCTTGTCCACCGCGTGGAGAAAAAGCGAACGAAGCGCTGCGCTCTTGCACTTGATGAGAATCTGCCACCGGTGCTTGCCCTTGAGCCTTGAAATGGGGGCCTCCGCAGGTCCGAGCACCTGGATCTCCTTCCCCCGCTTGGTCCATCGGCCTAAGAGGTTTGCTAAAGGCATCCCCGAGTTCCAGGGCGGCCGTCGCCGTGGTGTCTTCTTTGTTGCCTTCGATCCTCACGCAGGCCAGGTACAAAAACGGCGGATAGCCCAGACAACTCCCGAAGCCCGATTTCTGCCGTGAAAAATGTCTCGTAGTCGTGGGACGTGGCGGCACGAATTGCATAATGGTCGGGATTAAAGGTCTGGATCACGACCCTGCCGGGATGGTCCCCCCTTCCTGCTCGGCCCGCGACCTGTGAGAGGAGTTGGAAGGTCCTTTCCGCAGCGCCGAAATCCGGAAACCCGAGCGACAGGTCGGCGGCAATCACACCCACCAGCGTAACATTCGGGAAGTCATACCCCTTGGTGATGATCTGCGTGCCGACGAGGACATCGATCTCCTGCTCACTAAACCGCTTGAGAATCTCGAACGCCTGCCCTTTGCGTCTCATGGTGTCCGCATCCAATCGTCCAATTCTCGCACCGGGAAATCGTCCTTTTAGCTCCGCCTCCAGTCTTTCGGTCCCAAAACCATAGGGTCTCAGTCTTGCTTGACCGCATTGGGGGCATGTCCGATGGTCCTCGCCGCCCGAGGGCGGAGGGACGTCGCGGCGATACCCGCAGTAATGGCAGCTCAGGCGTCCCTGGCTCAGGTGGTGGGTGAGTGAGACACTCGCAGTTGGGGCAGCGGATGGCGTTTCCGCAGCCGGTGCAGAGGAAGAGACGGTGAAAGCCGCGGCGATTCAGGAAGAGGATGGCCTGGTTTCGGGATTGGAGGCTTTTCTCGATTGCGTCCAGTAGCCTGAGGCTGATAACCCCTCCTGCATCATCCACGTTTTCATCCCGCTTCATGTCCACCACTTCCACTGCCGGCAAAGACCGGTTCTCGACCCGGACGGGCATGGTGAGCAGATGATACCGGCCGGTTTGACCATTCTGGTAAGATTGAACCGAGGGCGTGCCGGACCCAAGCAAGACCGGGATGTTCTCCGTGCGCGCCCTTACCACGGCCGCGTCACGGGCCTGGTAGCGGGGCCCCGCATCCTGCTTGTAGGAGTCGTCGTGCTCCTCGTCAACGATGATCAGGCCGAGCCTCGGGAGCGGGGCAAAGAGCGCGGAACGCGCCCCGACCACCAGGTCCACGGCCCCACTTGCCATCCGTACCCACTGATCATAACGCTCCCCGGGGCTAAGGCCACTGTGATATCCCGCCACCCGAGCCCCGAGCCTCGACCGGAAAATTCCTTCCATATAAAGAGAGAGGGCGATCTCGGGCACAATTAGAATGACCTGCTTGCCCATGGCCATGGCCTTTTCCGCCGCCCTGAAATAGACCTCCGTCTTTCCGCTCCCTGTGACGCCGTGAAGAAGTGTGCACGAAAAGCCCCCTTTCCCCACGCGCGCCTCAATATGGCGCAGGGCCTCTTTCTGGTGTTCGTGGAGGTGCTCGGGGACGTGGGCGGGGACCATGATCTCGCCGGCTGGATTTCTGAGGACGGGGGCCTCATAGGTTTCGAGGACCCCCCTTTTGACCCATTTGCGGGCCAGATAAGCGCCGTTGCGGTACGTCTCGGTCACCGTCCCCAGCATGAGCAGCCCCTCGCGAAAGACGGTCTTCAAGAGGTCCTGCTCGTTCTGGGCCTTTAGCGGCGTCCTGCGGTTCGCCAAGAGATCGGCCAGGGTCTGGCCAGGCTTCGGACGGACAAACCGCCGCAGACGAGGGCCTGCCGTCCGCTTTGCGGTGCGCACCTCCATACGGATCCACCCTTTTCGCGCCAATGGCATGACCTCTCGCCGCGGCCAAGGCAGCCGTCTGCCCTGGTGTGTCTCGATCCAGGACAGAATTTCTCTTTGCCTTGCGGCGGGAGTGTGGCCCCGTAGGGTTCTTTGGCCCGCCTCGGTGAGGCTTGCAGTGATGTAGCCACCGGGATTCATACCACCGGGGAGAACCGCCTGGATCAACTGCCCGATTGGGTAAACATAGTAGTCCGCCATCCATACAAAAAAGGGGACCAAGGGCGCGTGGAAAAGGGGCTCTGCGTCAAGAACCTCTATCACTTCCTTCAACTGGCAGGTCTCCTCCGCCTCTGCCCAGCCCAGGCACGTACCCGGTCACCTTGCGATTACTGAAAGGGACGAGCACACGGTGGCCAACCTTCCCGTCGGCCGCCAGCTCCTGGGGACACCGTATAAGTGAAGGTCTCCCGAACAGGTGCCACCACGGCGATCCGCACGCATCGGTGTTTTTGATCATTTTCCATCCTTCCCCTGCCCTTTCGGCTCAATATCTGATAAACGGAAAAGATAAGTCAAGGCGGGTACCCAGGACAGATGCCGTGGGATCAGAGTCAAAGCATCCTCTCCGCTCTGGCGATTTCTAAGACCAGAGCGGAAAAATCCATTCCCTCAGATGAAAGCCACCTCAACGTCTCCTGACCTTCATGCGGTCAACTATGTCCAAGCGCACGCTTGATCAATCGACAATGCTTTCCCGAAGGGCCTTGGGGCTCGGCACCGGGATCGGCATACAGCAGTCCTTTTCCGGGTTGTACATGAGCCTGTAGGAGACGCCGCGGTTTCCCTCCTTATACATGTGGTCCCAACCCTTGACGTAATAGGGGCATGTGTCATTGAAGCAGATGTACATAAAGTCGTTGTCCCAAGTCTGGCCAAACGGATTGTCAGGCACAGCCCATTTCCTGAGTCTTTCGCCGCAGTGGGGGCAGGCCAGGGTGTCCTTAATGGCCTTCTTTCTCATGGAGATGGATGACTCCTCTCCTACACGAATCGCAGAACATGGTCACGACGGGTCTTTTCCTTTTCGTAGGGCTGCCGCCCGACTTGTCGGCATAGACTGCGTAGACCGGGTCGCTGGGAATTCCGAAAGACGCGTACTTGTCGTCCTTTGGTCTCGGCTTCCCCTTTGATACGAAAAGGTTTGTCCGCTCGAATACACCGGCCCGTTCGAAAAGCTCCTCCACCAAGAGAATCCGTTCATCTTCGCCGGCCTCCCGCCATACCTTCACCGCCTTCTGAGGGAACATCCGGTTGGAAAAAACAACCAGGAAGAGGCCGCCTGGTTTCAGCACTCGTCCCACATCCTGAAAAACCTCAATGGGCCTCGTCATGTAATCAACAGAAACAGCGTTGATGACGACATCGAAGGTGTTGTCTTCAAAGGGCAGGCGCGGTTCCTTATTGAGGTCGTGGATCACGTACTCTGTAAGGGCCGGGTTTTGCTTCAGCTCATTTTCGTTGAGACCCAGCCCCACAACCCTGGCCACCTTTGATGGCTTTGGGGATGTGAGAATCCCAACCGGCCATCAGGTCCATAATTGCTGCGTCTTCCTCGACGATCAAGACGTCCGATGAGCCGCTCGATTGTCTGGCGTGCCTCTGAATCAAGATGGCTGACAAACCGGTCCGTTTCGTAGAAGAGCGCGTCATCCGTTTCATCCTGCCTTGAAAAGGCGTCTTTGGCATACAGAGGGCTCATCCTGGGGTTGTCATGTTTCAAATTCCCTGGCGTTGCATTCATTTCCTTACCTCCTATCAACAGAAAAACCGGGAAGCGCTACTTCGCGTCACCCGGCTCATGGCCCCATCTCTGGGCGGGTTACGATTTCTTAATCTTCCTATGGATATAATTTAAGCAACCCGAGCGGCCTGTCAACCGCTGGAGGCTTTCAGAGCCGGGCACCCTGCCTGAACGGCTTGAAAACGAACTGCAGTGTCCGCAAGACTTTTGAAAACAGAGTCGAATTGCCAAGCGAGCGGGAAAGATCAGCAGGGCTTGACCGTCTTGCGACCCGCCTCGCCACGTCTGCCATATCAGACTTGTCTGGTTGAACGGGCATGACAAGAACAAAGAAATGAAAGGAGATCAAGATGGATTTGAAGGCCTATTTCGAGAACCAGGACGGTCTTTGGGGTCCTTGCCACTTCAGACGACAAAGGGAACGTGGATGCGGCGGTCTACGGAAAGCCCCACATGATGGAAGATGGCACGATTGCCTTCATCATGGCGGACCGACTGACACACCACAATCTGCAACCCAATCCCCACGCCGCCTATTTATTCAGGGAAGACGGCGCCGGCTACAAGGGGGTGCGCCTTTTTCTGACCAAGCTGCGGGAAGAGAAAGGACAGCGATTTGCTTTACGCCATACGCAGCAAACGCTACGCATCCAAAAAGGAGGAGGGCAAAGCCCCGGTTCCTGGTCTTTTTCAAGGTCGACAAGGAGCTGCCCCTGATTGGGGCCGGGGAGGAAGAGGAATCGATCGAGTAGGGCCTCGGCCAATCGATTCGCATGAGGGATGAGGAGGACCTCTTTGCAAGTCTGCGAGCGTGGGGGGGTCCTTCCACTCACCAAATCCGCGACCATCTTTTCGCGGCAAAGGTCGTGGTTCAGCTTTCTTTCTTCAGCCCAGAAGGTCCTGAAGCGCCGTTTCGATCCGGGGGAAGCGAAAGGGATATCCCAGCGCCAATCAATCGCTTCGGCATCACCTTCTGCCCTTCCAGCAGCACCGCTCCGAATTCGCCCATCATGATCTTGACCATGAAACCGGGCACGGCCGGCATGAAAGTGGGCTTGCCCATGGTATGCGCCAGGGCCTTGGTGAGCGCTTCATTGCGGACAGGATGGGGCGCGGTGCAGTTCACCGGGCCTGAGACATCCGATTTATCCAGGAGAAAAAGGTAGATGTCGACCAGATCCTGCTCGTGGATCCACGAAAACCACTGTTTGCCGCTGCCAAGAGGACTTCCCAGCCCCTTCTTAAAGACCGGGATCATTTGGGCCGAGCGCACCCCCGCCCGCCCCCAGGACGATACCAAACCGGCAGATGACCACCCGCACGCCGCTTTGCGCCGCCTGAAGCGCCTCGGTCTCCCACTCCCGACTGAGATCGGCGAGGAAGTCGTCACCCGGTGTGCTTTGTTCATCCAGCGCTTCATCCCCACGGAAACCATAGTATCCGATTGCGGAGGTGCTCAATACACCGCTACCTTCCGGCGAAGCCCTGGAGATGGCATGGACGAGGTTTCGAGTCGTTTTTATCCGGCTGTCCCGAATGAGCTGCTTCGCTTCCCTGGTCCAACGTTTGAAAATGGAGGCCCCGCCAGATTGATGAACACGTCATGACCTTCAACCGCTTGCTGCCAGGGGCCTGTCTGGGTCGGATCCCCTGTCACATAGCGCACGCCTCCCCGGCCTTTCCCTTCGGGAACAGCAGAGCGAGTCAATACGGTGACACCATGCCCGAGTGTCGAGATCTTTTCGCTGAGGGTGGTCCCTACAAAGCCCGTGCCCCCGGTCATGAAAACGTTCATAACGTGAGCCTCCTTGTCATGGCCCGTCCGAGAACGCGCCAAAAGGGAATCTGGCCCCTCATGCCCATCCGTGTCAGCGCAAAGTCATACCGCACAGGGTCTTCCGGGCAGATGATTTGAAAACCCTTTGTGACCTCCACCGCGGTAGATAGATCGGCGGCGCACCGTTTGGTAAAACCCAGATGCATCGCCTATTCGATGCATGTGCGTGTCAAGCGGCACGATGAGCTTTCGGGTCGGGATGGACTCCCATACGCCCAGGTCCACCCGGTCTCTGCGGATCATCCACCTCAGGTAGAGGTGGAGCCGTCTTGCAGGCACTGCCCCTTGCCCGGCCGGGGCAGGAGGGAGTTGCCACTTCCCTTCCACAGGTGGGACAGTTCGCCGGCGAAATGGGAAAGGGCAGGCAGCAACGTATCATGTCCGTCCTCGTATCCGCAACGAAAGCACGCTTGGAGACGAACCGAACCGCTTGACCACACGCTCGATCCCCAGAAGAAGTGCCACGACCTCTTCGGCTGTCGTGAAAGCGATGCTTGAAACCTCGGAAGATGCTCACGAGATCGCCCTCTTCTTCCTGCGAGACCAGGAAGTCCCTCGGCGACGGCCCCATCCTTTCGAGGACGAACCCGACGCTCTTCAGGATCTGAAGCACCCGGCCGTAGGCAAGGGATGAGGCAATGATTCCGACGATCTCACGGTCCAGTGGGTCCCGATAACCATACAAAAACTCGAGGGGATCAGGATGCACCCACCGTCTGGAATTGTATGTCCGGTAAATCTGATCGAGCCCTTCACGGCTGACTGCCATCTTCAACGAAACCCCCTAACGGTGACAAACCGTAAACCCGAAATCCGAAACTCAAATGCGCGTGCTATCTGGACGACGACCATTGGAGCTTATTCCAAACGGATGCAATCGGCCGGACACAATTTGATGGCCTCCGGACCTCCTGCTCGGAATAATCCTCAACTCCATCACCTCAATCAATCCAGTCTGGGGGTTCCTTCGAAGACCTGAGGGCACACTTCCACACAGGATTCACATCCCGAGCATTCACCCACATCAAGAGAGGGAATCTTTTTCATTTCGCAACCTCCCCTCCCTTTTGGCGCATGGTCCGCAGGGTAACGGATCTCCTTTCGGGCGCGCCTTCTCCTTCCAGGCCAGATATTCCCCGTGAGTCAGAAAGGGCCCCAACTTGCCGGCCTGTCTTTTCCGTCCTGTCTGACACTGCCTGCACCGGTTCCTCGAGCACCCCTGACAGGAGATGCAGTCAGGGCATTTTCGGTTCGTCTCCTTGGTTGCTGTCGAACAAACAGCGTTTTGTCCCGTCATCTCAAATCCTGCCCATCTAGGGAAAGATTTCCCGTGAACCGCTCGCCGCATGGATACATTGCCATAATTCGAAAAATCTAGTTACGGTTGGCGGGTTGGTCAATCGCGTTTTTCGACGGGGTTTGGAGCGGAAGTCCGATTTGAAACTTCGTCCCTTTTCCTTCCGACGTTTCAAAGACAGAAGTTGCTTCCTTGGTGCTGGGCGATAATCCGTTTGCAGACGGCAAGCCCCAATCCGGAGCCCTTGTTTCTTGGTCGTAAAAAAGGGAGTAGAAGATGTCTCCACGGTGCTTTTCCGGAATCCCGCACCCGTGTCAATCACCGTCGACCTGACCCTTTCCCTCCGACCGTGTGAATCGGACGCGCAGGGTCCCTCCGGTCTCTTCCATGGCTTCCATTGCGTTCTTCAACCAGGTTCAGCAAGACCTGTTTCAACCGAGCCGGATCCGCGGCAACGATAGCGCCTTCTTCTTCACCTTCCAGTTTCGGAGGGCGATATGCCTGCGCCGACACTCCTCCTGCACGAGCGCGAAAAGCTCCTCAACGAGCGCCCGCAGGTCCACGGGGCCGGTCTCGAGTGGTTTCGACAGGTAAAACTCTCGCAGGTCGGCAAGCAGTTTTTCGAGTCGGCTCACCTCGTTGGCGATGATCTCGAGCTTTTCGCGATTTTTTTCGTCCCTTGTGGTCTGGAGGACCTGGCGGGCGAACCCCCCGATCGACATCAGAGGGTTCTTGATTTCGTGACTGATCTCTGCCACCAGCTGACCCAATACCGCAAGCCGTTCTGCCTGGGAGATCTTTTCCTGGAGCGCTTTGGTTTCGGTCAGGTCGCTTACCAGTCCCGTGAAACAAAGGGCCCCTTCCACTTCAGTGACGGAAAAAGAGATGGAAACGGGGAATGTCTCCCCGTTTCTCTTGGTGGCCATCATTTCCGTCACATGTCCGATGCGACCGGGGACTCTCGTTCTAACGTAACGATCCACCGCTTTTCGATGGTCCCGGGCACAGGTGGGCGCCATGATCACGCTCAAATCATGGCCGATCACCTCGTCCCGGTCATAACCGAAGATCTTCTCAGCGGCCCGGTTGAAAATCAGGACCCGGTGGTCCTGGTCGATGGTTACGAAGGCCTCATTGGTATTTTCAACCGCCTGCTTGAGGATCAGAAGCTCTCGAGCCTGGCTCGGGCCCGTGCTTTCCCTTTCTTCGTTTTCCATGAGAGGACCGCTTCACATCAACCCAAATCGAGCGTTTCACATAATCTGGAGCCAGCCGCCAGGCGGCCCATCGGATAGAAATCGCTCAAATCAGGTTCAAATCGGACAGCCGATTTGGGATCTATTCCTTTTCGAACTCCGACTTGTCCGCCCCACAAACCGGGCAGGTCCATCCAGCAGGGATATCTTGGAATTTGGTTCCTGGCGCAACGCCGTTATCCGGATCTCCGTTGGCGGGATCATAAACATAACCGCAGACGGTGCAAACGTATCGGTCCATAATCATTTCCTCCTTTTTCTTTGCGCTGATGTGTGCTGAAGTGGCTTCCCTTGACTTTCAACCTTTACCGGCCTACTCTTTTCACACGTGACCCTAAGCTTACAAATCCGGGGTGCCTTTTTTTCCGCCAAAACGTCTATCCGGCCCCGGGATAGGCCTAGCGACCGGAATGCCAATGAAGATAGCCTTGGTCTTTCCTCCCTTTTACCTCGAATCGATGTACAACTTGCCGCCGCTGGGTCTTATACGTTTGGCAACCGCCCTGAAAGGGGACCCGCAGGAGGTGGTTCTCCTGGACTTCGTCCTGGCCATCCGTAAACGGGACCTGGCGATGGGAAAAGGGATCTACGATGAATGCGTCGAAAGGATCCTGGAGGAACGACCGGACCTCGTGGGCATATCGGTTCAATCCACCACCTTTCCAGCCGCTGTCCAATTGGGACAAAAGATAAGAAACAAAGCAAGTGATGTCAAGATCGTTTTGGGCGGGCACAGCGTCTCCTTCGCAGATCGCCTGACGCTTGGAGCGCTTTCCTTTCATCGACGCCGTCGTTCGGGGGGAAGGTGAGGAAACCTTCAAGGCCCTGATCCGGGCCTACGAAGCCGGCAAGACGGAAAGTGACATCCCGGGTGTGACCTTCAGCGGGGATGGCGGGATCAAGCGGAACCCTGATCGCCGGCTCATCGAAAGCCTTGACGACCTTCCTTTTCCAGACTACCGGTTTGCAGAATCGTTCGACGTCTACAGGGATGTTTGCGGCATCCCTCGTTCCATTGCGATTCTTGAGGTCGGCAGGGGGTGCCCCCACCGCTGTATCTACTGCTCCGAATCCCTCATGTGGCGCAGGCGCACACGCCAGTTTTCACCTTCCCGCCTGGTGGCTGAAATGGAAGACCTCCACAGGAACCATGGCGCCGAGTGCTTCCTACTGGCCTACGATCAATTCACCGCCCAAAAGGTGTTTGTGGCGTCTTTCTGCCATGAGGTCATCGAAGCGGGACTTAGCCATTTGCCCTGGTACTGCATCTCAAGGCTTGACACGGTAGACGGCCCGGTCCTTGACCTGATGAAGAAGGCGGGTTGTGAATCCATGTGCTACGGGATTGACTCCGGCTCCAAGCGAACGCTCCATTTCATTCGAAAGCAGATAGACCCCCACATTCTTTATCAACGGGTGGCTGAAACAGCCGAGCGCGGTATCATCCCCACCCTCAGCTTCGTGATCGGTTTCCCAGAGGAGGAGAGAGAGGACATCGATGAAACCCTTCTCTTGGCTCTGCGGACCGGAATCATCGGCAACAACCACCCCCTGATTCAACTCCCAACGGTACTCCAGGGGACGGATCTCTATACCCAATACCAAGACAGGCTGGTGCGGTGCGTGGACACCTACTTTGCCCTGGGGCTGGAGTTCGACCAGGGCAGACGTTTGGATTCAGATGAAGCCCTGATCAACACCCACGCGGACCTTTTCTGCAACTTCTACAACGTCCCATGCCGGGGGGTATCCCTCGAAGATCTTGACCGCATCGCCAATGACTTCCCCTGGGTCGTTCGCTTCTTTCCAAAGACCTTCCTGCTTATGGGGCTGGAGCTTGAAGCGTCGCCTACGAGCCTGTTTCTTTCGTGGGCCGAATGGTTGGGGAATCGGGTGGCACGGCCTGAAAGACCGTTTTCCCCAACGGACTGCTATCGCCACTTCCGGGAATTTGTATCGGAGAGGCTGTCTCAGAAGGGCGAGCTCCGGAGCGAGCATCTGCATGATATTCTGAAGTACGAAGATCTCTCTGTGGAGGCCGGGAAGTTTTCAACGGACAAGGAGTGCTTCCACATGGACGTTCACCGGACCGAGACCTTCAAACCTTCCACCAATCCCCTTAGAAATCGCAAGCTGATCATTGGGAGGTTTGATTTCTCCGTTCCCGAGGTTATAATTGATCTGAAAGCAGGCCGATTCTGCGAAAAATATGAAAGAACCCCTACCGTGATTCTTTTTCGGCAACAGGGGGACGTTCTGGATACCACGGAAATCAATCCATTTGGAAAAGACCTCCTCGAACTGTGCGACGGCTCACGCTCCGTAGAGGAAATGGCTCGGTGCCTTTACGAAAGATACGGACAAGACATGACGCGGGATCAGTTCGTTACCGCTTGCATCGAGGCGGTTGAGTCATTGGGGACAATGGGCCTGCTGGAAACCGGCGGGGCCAAGAAGCCCCTGGAAAGGAGGTGAGATACGTGCTGAAAGTCAAGAAAGTGGAAAAGAAGGTGTCTATCGCGGCGACCTGCCATGGCCCTGCGTGCCATGCGCCGGCATGTCATGCACCCACGTGACACGGTCCGGCCTAGGGTACATGGTTCATGAACCCAATCTGGGGGGATGCAACAGCGTTCCCCCTATTTCTTTTTATCCCTGAAGTCCGGTTGCTCCCCTCACCCGGAGGGACGCTTCGAAAATAATGAATCGCCTCCTTGCTGAAATACTGATCTGCCCTGCCTGCTTGCCCCGTGAATGGCGCCCTCCGGTGTCGAACGCACGAAATCTCGGGGGAAGACATCCTCGCGGGGGCGCTCCACTGCACACGGTGCCAGGCGTTATTCCGGATAGTGGACGGGATTGCAGACCTGACACCCGGGAGCCTTCGCGTGGATCAGGCGTCCGGGAAGCCCATGCGCTACGAGACCCCCCCCTCCTGGGCGCCTATTTGTGGAGTCATTACAGCGACCTGTGGGAGGATGAGGAGGCCAACACCGCTTATGGAGAGTGGGCCCGTCTGATCACCCCTTCGCCCGGGTTCGGTCTGGATGCCGGTTGTGCAGTGGGCCGATTCGGGTTCGAGCTGACCGAAAGTCGTGACTTCGTGGTGGGGCTGGATCTCTCGAGGTCCTTCGTCCGGGTTGCTCGGGACCTGGCTCAAAAACGCAGATTGACGCTTGAGCTCCTGCAAGAGGGATTTCTCGCCACCGAGCGCTCTTTCAACGCACCCGAGTCGTGGCGTTGTGACAAAGTCGAGTTCATCGTGGCTGACGCCCAGGCCTTGCCCTTTCCCACGGGATTGTTCTCCGCAGCCGCGTCGCTCAATCTGTTGGACAAGGTCCCCAAGCCCATGACGCACCTCAAAGAGCTCAACCGAGTCGCCCGCGGCTCGGGTTGTCAGCTCCTCGTGTCCGATCCGTTTTCGTGGTCAGCGGAGGTCTCGGAAGTGGACCAATGGTTGGGGGGCAAGCGAGAAGGGGCTTTCGCGGGCAGGGGAATGGACAATCTCATCTCCTGCCTGAGGGGGGAAAAGGGAGGGCTCCCGGGGCTCTGGAACGTTGAGGCCCAGGGCCGCCTGTGGTGGAGGATCCGAAATCACGAAAACCACTTCGAGCTGATCCGCAGCCTCTGGGTCAAGGCCAATCGGTAGGTAAAGCTCCCAGGACCAGCAGTCTTATTTGCCCGCAGGTGCGCCTCTCAGCCTTTCCAGCTCCTTGTCCACCGCTGCCTGGAACCCTTCGATCCTCCGGTCTCGCAGCATTCTGCCGTTGACAAAAACAGTGGGGGTTCCCCTGACGCCCGCCTGGTTTGCATCCGAGACATCCTTTTGGATGATGGCTTTCAGACCCGGGTCGGAACGGTCTTTTTCAAAAGCTGCCAGATCCAAACCCAACTTGGCGGCAATCTCGTTGATTTTCTGGTCGGACAGCTGGTTATAGGCACTGAAAAGCTCGTCATGGAAGGGCCAAAACTTCCCCTGCTTTCCGGCGGCAAGCGCAGCAATGGCGGCCTTTTCGGCAAAATTGTGTCCTCTGATCGGAAAGTTCTTGAAGACAATCTTGACATCCTGAGGGTATTTCTCGATCACCTGATCGAGTGCAGGCACGAGCCTGGCGCAATACGGTCACTGAAAATCCGTGAAAACGGCGATCACCACCGGCGCGTTTTCAGACCCTTTGAAAGGAGACCCTGTCACGTCGACATCTTTGACCAGATCGAGCGTCACCACCTCAATGGTGCCTTTTGCCCGATCCGTCAGAAACAGGGTCTCGTCTCGCGGCCCAACCCTGATGGCGCTCAAGGTTTTTGAGACTTGGACCCTGTCCCTGAGGCTCCCATCCGCGGAATAGATGAGGATTTCCCCCCGATCGGTCAACACGTAAATGGATTGGCCGCTCGGGGATACCGCCACGTCAACCGGAGTGCCCTCCAGCTTTAAGGTCTGGTGAACATTCAGCTCGACGGCGCAAATGCCATTGCCTGCCAATCCGATAACGGCCAAGACGGCCAACAACACTCCGATCCTCTTTCCCATGTCCAGTTTTCCTCCCTATACAGGCTTGGGCCTTTCAGGCCCACGAATGTCATCGCAATTCGAAACTTTTTTCCCGCCAAAAGGGTCAAGAACGGCCCTCTGGTCGATTTCATCTCCAAGGGCAAGCCTCCTGAAAACGGGTGGCTGGTCCAAAAAAAATCGCTTTCCAGTCCTGCGGAAAGCAGAGCCCTGCGCCGAGGCACGGAAATGGGTGAACCCTCGGTGAAACGAATATGGGTTGCGGGGTGGCTTAGATCACCATCCGCTCAGCTGTCCCAGCGGGCGCTGGAAAGTGAAAAACAGAGGCTCTTTGACAAGTTTTTCTGCGGCCGCCTCTGCGTTGCCGCCCAGGCCGCTGAAAGGCAATGACACTATGAAAATGGCGGTGCCCACGATACTGGCAGCGAGTCCTATCGGTCTCATGAGCAGGATATCAAAGGTCATGGCCCCTGCCGTGCCTTCAAAGGGTTCGTCGATGTTGGATGCACAGACAGGGGAAACGGTCACAAAGGAAACAACAAGCATCGACGCCAAAAAAACGACCAAAGCTTTCTTTGCTGGCTTTAACATGGCCCTCTCCATCCGGTAAGTTAGTGCTCTGCGCCTTGGCGGGGTCCCAATAACCACGCCAAGTCTCGCACACGACAATAACCCAGGCCCTTTTTGGAAGAAACACCCAAAAAAAGCATAGGTTCAAGCAACTTTTTCTGTCAAGAATTAAATCGACCCGAAAGCCTTCGGACTTGAGGGGATTTCCCAGCCATCAGCGGGCATCGAGATGGTGGTATGCCGGCAAGGTGGTGAGACGAGGATCTTCCACAGGTGTTCCAACGGCGAAATGGTAAATGGCCTGAAACCGCATCTCCCCGATCCCCATCAAATCGCACACCGGGTCATCGAAGAAGCAGCCGATGCCCGTGCCCCTTCGGCCACGGGCCTCCGCCTCCAGGTACAGGACCTGTCCAATCATGCCCGGCCTCCCAGTGGAGATGTCTATACCTGAAGGGTTCCTTTTCCACGATCTCCCTGAACCTCCCGATCATGCTGAGCGAAAAAGCGCCTGCACCGGCGATCTCCTGGTGACAGCTCACCATGGTGGCCTGCCTGGTGAAATCCCCTTTCAACAGCAGAGTGGAGGGGGAACCCCTCCTGGACCTGCTCCCATAGAAGACGCCGCTCGCACCCTGTCCTGGTAGTCTTTTAGATCCCGCTCGTTTCGGAGAAAAAAGTAGAGCCCGCTTTCAAGACCCTGCACTCGATGAACAAAGAGTGAGCAGATGGACGCGATGGATCCCCAAGGTCCGCGTCAAACGGTGCACAACCGCTCCTCGGAAGGGTCTTGTCCAGGATCGAAAAAAAGGCCTTGGCCTCAAGGGACCCGCGCGGGTCATAGTCAACGCCGCTTCGTCTCTGCCGGATGATACGGGCCGCCCCCATCTCCACCCCGGGCGGATCAATAAAACCGCGCGCGTCGCACGGGGTGCGTCTTTCGCGGGTGGCGGGTTTATCCGCCGCGACCGCCGTCTCATAGATGATGTCCCATTTCACGTGAGATTCACTGAGACGGTTTGGCACGCCGGAGGATGTCAAATCGGCAAAGGCCGAGACCATCTCCGGGTTGAGGGATCGGGGCACATCGTTTGCGGTGCTTGGGGAGACCACGCAAAGAAAGTCGGGGTGTTCCGCTTCAAACGGCTCCCATCGCATCCGACCGAGGCCCAGTATCTTCCTACCTCCTGATCAGAAAGACCGTTCAGATAAGTGACTTTCCACCCCTGGAGGTTAGCGGAAATGCTCAGACAGGCAAGGGCATGTCCCGCGTCATGATTGCAGTAACGAAACGCGCGTTCCCCGTATTTCCATGATTCCCGCCAGAAAATGCTGGTCAAGCCCACCAGAAAGGCCGGGGCGCCGAAGTGTTCCTCCAGCCGGTTCCAAAGCCCGGCCGGGATCTGGACCGTGGGCTCCAAGGCGTGATCGAAGGGGCTGTAGTGGCACACAGCACTTTTCAACCCCTCAAGAGGAGGGAGCACCAAATATCCCTCGGACGGGTGGAGGTTCCCGCTCGAAGGATTGATCCGGAGTGCCCATTTGGTCCCGGAAACAGATTTCCATGCCGAAAGGCCAAGCGAAAGCTCCAGGAAGGCAGCGATGTTCCGGAGGTTGAACGGAGCGACCGCATTATGGTCCCTTTTGTACAAATCAAGGTGGCGCGCCTTGGAGTCCTCTTTCAGAAAGGGCAGAAGGACCCGCTCTGTCCCTTCATAGAAGCGAAAGGGGTTGGGCTGGTTCTTCCAGTCCATGGTGCCAGGGGATCTCGCATACCGTTCATAGTGGTGCTTTGTCCGGTCGTGGTACGCGAGCACCTGGTTTGGGGTCTTCTCATTCATGGCGCCTCTCGTTCAAAGTGGTCCCGTAAAACCGGAGGATGGCTGCCGTCAACCCCTCGATGGTGTATTCATGGGGGACGACCTTCACACGGAAGCCCTGCGCCTCAGCGGTCTTGGCCGTTACGGGGCCAATGCAGGCGACGGTTGCCTTTGTCATCCATTCCTTGAGCCTGGCACGATCCGGCTCGAACATCTCCACGAAGTTCAAGACGGTGGAGGAACTGGTGAAGGTCACCATGTGAATCTCCCCCCTCTCGAGCATTTTCGCCACCAGGGTCCTGTCTCCCTCCGGCCTGACCGTGCGGTAGGCCTCCACCACGTGGACCTCAGCCCCCATCTCTTGCAGCGCCTCCGGGAGCACTTCTCTTGCCTGGGCGGCCCTGGGAAGCAGGATCTTCATCCCACGGACCGAAAACCCCCGAAATGCCTCCACCACGGCCTCTGCCCGGTACTCGGACGGCACCAGATCGGGCTGGATGGAGCGCATCTGCCAGGCTTGGGCCGTTTTGGGGCCGATGGCCGCGATGCGGATCCCTTTGAGGTCCCTCACATCCTTGCCCTTGCTCGCCAACCTCTTGAGGAAATACTCAACCCCGTTCACCGAAGTAAATACCAGCCAATCATAGCGGTCGATCGTCTCCACCGCCTCATCGAGCGGGCCCCAATGGGCCGGGGGAACCACGGCGATGGTCGGAAACTCGATGCACTCGGCACCCAGGCGCAGTCAGTTGCTGCAGGAAACCGCTTGCCTGCTCCCTGGCCCGGGTGACGATGATTCGCTTCCCGAAAAGGGGCCTGCTCTCGAACCAGTTCAGCTCTTCCCTGAGGGCCACCACCTCTCCCACCACGATGATGGCAGGGGGTCTGATGCCTTTTTCAGATGCCCGCTCCGCGATGGTGGCCAAATCCGCCGTAAGGGTCCGCTGGCCCGCCACGGTCCCCCGTTCGATGACGGCAACCGGGGTTCGGGGCGAACGGCCGAATTTCATCAGGGTCTCGGCGATCTGCCCCAGGTTGCCGACCCCCATGAGAAAGACCAGGGTGCCCACGCCTGTTGCCACCTTCTCCCATGCGATATTCGACTGGTCTTTCAGCGGGTCCTCGTGGCCGGTGATAAAGGCCACCGTGGCTGTGTGGTCGCGGTGGGTCAAGGGGATCCCGGCATAGGCCGGTACCGCAATGGCGGAGGTCACGCCCGGGATCACCTCGAAAGGGACGCCCGCCTTCACCAGCTCCTGCGCCTCCTCACCGCCTCGGCCGAAAATGAATGGATCACCGCCCTTGAGCCTCACGACTTCCTTTCCTTCCAGGGCTTTTTCCACAATCAGGCGGTTGATGGCCTCTTGGGAAAGCGTGTGGCGCCCTGCCTCCTTGCCCACATAGACCTGTTCCGTCTTGTCCGGGGCGTAGGCCAGGAACGCCCGGTTCGCCAGATTATCGTAAACGATCACATCTGCCCGAGACAGACACGCCTGACCCTTCAGGGTCAAGAAGACCCGGGTCCCCGGGGCCTGCCCCAACAAGGTAAACCTTTCCTTTCCGGCGCGTTTCCATCAAACACCGTCCCCTCTGACCGGCACTGGCATTTTCAACCTAATCCGGTCCATGGTTCCATACGCGGCAATCGGCCGCGACCCATTTGCCATTTGACCGATCAGAATGTCGAATCACAAGTCGGTTCCCGGAATCCTTCACTTCAACCTTGGACATTCACCATTCGATATTCTGCGGTTCACCTTTCAACTTCTACGCAAATTGCAGAGAAGTTACACACAAAGCGTTTGAATGCCTTTCCAGCGAGCCACCCTCAGCCCGTCGGTATCATATATTCCGGCCAGGATTCGTTTGCCCCCGGCCGACAGGATGGCCTTCGCAAGGGCGACCCCGATCTCCTCTGCCTTCCGTCGATCACCTCTCAGCGTCTGCCGATCACTTCCGAACCGTCCAGTTCGGCCACCATCCCTTCGAGACGCAGCTCATCTCCCTCCAAAACGGCCAGGGCCCCAATCGGGACCTGGCAACCCCCTTCCAACTCTTTCAGGAAGGCCCGCTCGGCCAAAACGGCCTCCCTGGTGGGACCGTGGTCCAGGAAACCCAGAAGTCGGCGCGTTTCACGGTCTTCCCGCCTCACCTCGATCCCCAGGGCCCCTGACCCACAGCAGGGAGCATCCACGCCGTCGAAAGGACCTCCGTAATGCGATGGTCGAGACCGAAGCGGTTCAAACCGGCAACGGCCAGGATGATGGCATCGTACTTCCCTTCATCTAGCTTTCTGAGGCGCGTGTCCACGTTCCCCCTGAGGGTCTCCACCCGCAAATCGGGCCTTCTCTGGAGGAGTTGGGATGATCGCCGCAGGCTGCTGGTGCCGACCCGCCCGCCCTCCGGCAGCTGGTCCAGGGACGGATAGTCGACGGAAATCATCGCGTCCCGCGGGTCTTCCCGTTCAGGGTATGCGGTCAGCGTCAGTGGTTCAGGCAAGACCGCCGGCACATCCTTCATGCTGTGGACGGCCAGGTGGATCGCTCCCTGAATCAGGGCCTCCTCGATCTCCTTTACAAAAAGGCCCTTCCCTCCCACCTTGCTCAGGGGCGAATCCAGGATCGTGTCTCCGGTCGTCTTGATGATGACGAGTTCCACCCGGATATCCGGATGGGTTGTCTCGATCCTTTCCTTGACCCAATGGCTCTGAACCAGGGCCAGCTTGCTTCCTCGCGTTCCAATTCGTAAAATCATGTCAAAAAGGGATTCCCCGTTTCTTCCTTCCAGCGAGAGACGATAAAACCCACTGGCTGTGGTATCTCGCTCTTCAGCGAGCAACCCCGATCCGGGGCAGGTTCAACCGGGCCTCTTGAAACACAGGTCAGCGGTTTCCGTCTTACTTTTCAAGAAGAGTCGGGCGAGCACCAGATCGTTGGGCGTGGTGATCTTGATGTTCCGCTCAGACCCTTCGACGACCCGGACCGGGACCCCCATCCTTTCAACCAGAGCGCCATCGTCCGTTGCCTCCCACCCCTCCCGAAAGGCCCTCTCGTGGGCCTCCGAAATCACCGGATAGGGAAAGACCTGGGGTGTCTGTATGAGCCACACCTGGTTGCGGTCATAGGTCTTTAGGACCATCCGGTCTTCGTCCACTTCCTTGACCGTCTCTCTCGCAGGCAGGCCGGAAACGACCGGGCCCCATTGCCTTGCCTGTGACACCATCCGATCGATGAGGATTTCATCGATCACAGGACGCACACCGTCATGAATCAGCACCAGGCCGTAATCACCCCGTGAGGCGAAAATCCCCTGCCGGACCGAATCCTGCCGTCTCGGGCCGCCGGCCACTACCCTTCGGACCTTGGTCAGTCCGAAGCGATTCACGATTTCCCGGTCGCAGTATTCAACTTCATCCGCGGGCGTGACCACGACGAGCGCATCCACTGCCCCACTGCGCTGAAAAGGGTGCCAGGGTCCACGCGAGCAGCGGCACGCCGTCGAGCTCGATGAACTGTTTGGCCCGAGCCGCTCCCATTCGGATGCCCATTCCAGCCGCAGGAATCACGGCCACCGTTCTGTCCATAGCTGCGCCTTGGCGCGCTCATGCCGCAAACCGCCCAGCGAGCTCTATGGCATCATCCTGTTTTTCAAGCCTTTTTCACTTTCCTGGTCAGCTTCTTCATTCGATTGATACGCCTGCGCAGGATTTCGACGCGCTTTATGTCTCTTGATTCCCGGGCCGCCTGTTTCTCCAGCACGAGTTGCGAGATCTTCTTTTTCACCTCTCCCGCGGTGACTGGAGCTTTCGCCGTCTTCCGAGCCCGTTTTTTCGACGGCGTCTCGTCCTTGATACCCCTGGCCTCCTTGATGATCGCCAAGAGCTCTTCCTTTTTCATGGCGTGGACGCCGGTGACGCCCGGGAGCTTGCTGGCGATTTCCCGGAGGTCCGGCGCCGTCATTTTTTCGAGGGGCTTCTCAGGTTGATCTGGTTGTCCTTGCTCGATTTCCTGCCCTTCTGCCTTTTTGATCTCTTCTTCCATCATTTTCCCTCACTCCTTCCGCCATTATAAAACCATGCGGGCCTGCGGTCACAACCCCAATCAAAGCTCAATCGTCTGGATGTCCCTCGCGCCTTGCTCCGACCCTTCGCCCCTCTTACGCCTGCTTCTTGAAGAAGGGGCTCAGGAGATCGATGGGTAGGGGGAAAATGGTCGTGGTGGTCCCCTCCGAGGAGATCTCCCTCAAGGTCTGAAGGTATCTCAGCTGGAGGGCCTCGGGGTATCTCTGGATAATGGCCGCTGCCTCGGCCAGCCGCGTGGCGGCCTGAAATTCGCCCTCCGCATTGATCACCTTGGCCCGCCGCTCCCGCTCCGCCTCCGCCTGTTTGGCCATGGCCCGCTGCATCTCCTGGGGCAGGTCGATCTGCTTGACCTCCACGGTCGTCACCTTGATTCCCCACGGGTCGGTATGCTGGTCGAGAATGTTCTGGAGCCTGGTGTTGATCTTGTCCCTTTCCGAGAGCAGCTCGTCCAGCTCCACCTGACCGCAGACGCTCCGCAAGGTGGTCTGTGCCAGCTGAGAGGTCGCAAAGAGGTAGTTCTCGACCTCGATGGTGGCCTTGTTGGGTTCCATGACCCGGAAATAGACCACCGCATTCACCTTGACCGACACGTTGTCCCTGGTGATGACGTCCTGCGAGGGCACATCCATGGTCACGAGTCGAAGACTCACCTTGACCATCTTATCGATGATCGGGATCAGAATAATCAGCCCCGGCCCTTTGGTCTGGATGACCCGGCCGAGCCGGAAGATCACGCCGCGCTCATACTCGCTCAGGACCTTGACGGCGGATGCCAGGAAAAACAACACCAATACGACGGCAAAGATGTAAAACATGGGGATCCTCCTTTTATTATGTGCTCCGACTGGTGATCTTTCTGACCTTCAAGACCAAGCCCTCCATTCCCACGACCTCCACCTTCTCTCCCGGTTCAATCCTCTCTTCCGATTGGGCCTTCCAGTGTTCCCCGTGGACGAACACCAGATCCTTCGGGGTCGATGGTGTCCCTCGCGAACCCCTTCTCACCCAAAAGGCCCTCCCTTCCGCTGCTCGGCCTGGCCCGCTGGGCCCTGAATGCGAGGCCCGCCACCACAACGAAAAACGCCCCCACCAGCAGAATGGTCGGCATCATCAGCCTGAGAGAGACCCCGATGTCCTCAAAAAGCATCATGGAGCCAAGGACGAAGGAGACGAGCCCCCCGACCGAAAGCATGCCGAAACTCGGCACCTGGGTCTCCACGATGAAGAAGATGACACCAAGGAGGATGAGCAAAAGACCCGCGTAGTTCACCGGCAGGGTCTGGAAGGAATAAAAGGCCAGGATCAGGGATATGCCCCCGATGACGCCTGGAAAAATGGCGCCCGGATGGGCGAGCTCAAAATATAGCCCTGCAAGTCCGATCATCATGAGGATATAGGCGATATTCGGGTCGCTGATGGTCTTGAGCACCCTGTCCCGCAATCCCGGCTCTGTAATAGACCTTTTTCAGATCCGCCGGTCTTGCAGGGTGACCTTTTGCCCGGTCAGCACGACCTCTCTTCCGTCCAGCTTCTTCAAGAGGTCGTCGATGTCCTCTGCAACCATGTCGACCACGTTTTTCTCCACCGCCTCATCCGCAGTGATGGAAACACTCTCACGGATCGCCTTTTCAACCCATTCCCCGTTTCTCCCCTTTTCCTCGGCAATGCACCGGGCGTAGGCGGCCATGTCGTTGACCACCTTTTCCGACATGGTCTTGTCGATATCCTTACCGCCGGCGCCCACCGGATGGGCCGCCCCGATATTGGTGCCCGGGGCCATGGCCGCAACATGTGCGGCCACCGTGACCATGACGCCTGCAGAAGCGGCGCCCGCCCCGCTCGGTGCCACATAGACGGCAACCGGCACGGGTGAATTCAATATGGCCTTGACAATGGTCCGCATGGACGAGGCCAGCCCTCCCGGCGTATCAAGGCGGATCACGACGAGGGCCGCCCCTTTCTCAGACGCCGTCTCAATCCCCCGCTTGACATACATGGCGGAGGCGGGGTTGATGGGCCCTTCCAGCTCCATGATGAAGACATCTGCCAGGGCCATCCTCCACGCTTTCGGACGACGAGCGGCAGGAGCAGCCAGCAGGGCGAGCAACAGGACAAGTAAACAGGGCGGAAGACCCTTGGCGGGCGCTAGTCATTTGTCTTTACCTCGAGACCAAGGCGGTTCATGATCATTCTTTATATCCTCCCACACCCACCGCTTTGCCGAAGGGTTTCGCAGGAGATAGGCAGGGTGAAAGGTGGGCATCACCGGTATCCCCTGGTAGGCATGCCATCGACCCCTGGCCTGGGTGATCTGGAATTCGCCGCCCAAAAGGGCCCGGCCTGCCACCCGGCCCAGCGTGCAGATGACGCGAGGGCCCACCAGCTGGATCTGCTGTCTCAAAAACGGAAGACAGGTCTCCGTTTCCTCATCCGAGGGTCACGATTTCCGGGGGGCCTGCACTTGACCACGTTACAGATATAGACATCGCCCCGTTTGAGCCCCATGCCGTTTTCTATGATCCGCGCTGAGCAGTTTCCCTGCCTCTCCCACAAAGGGCCTCCCCGACAGATCCTCGTCCTCCCCAGGGCCCTCTCCCACGAAAAGAAGCGTTGCATTGGGGCATCCTTCCCCAAACACCACGTGCTTCCTGCTCTTGATGAAGGGTGCACCGTGTGCAGCTCGAGACCAGTTCTTTCAGCCCATCCAAGGAATTGGACAAAGGCGGCGAAACGTTCCCCTCTGAGAGCCCTCGGCCCTGACGCGGCGCAAGCGGGTCCATCCGGGCGGTGCCAGAAGCAGGTCAAGGCCCATCTCCCCGTAGGCGGTCAGAATCGTCTTCAGTTGAACGATAACCTCTCTCAACTCAAGCTCTGGGTTCACCACGACGCCCCCACAAATCCCTTATCCTGTCCAGGATCCGATCCGCCACGTCATCCTTTGACATCAAGGGCAGATCCTCTATTCGCTCCCTGCCGGTCGATGATTTTCACCAGGTTGGTGTCCACATCGAATCCGGCGTCGCTCCTGGTGACGTCATTGGCGACGATCATATCCAGGTGCTTTGCGCCTCGAGCTTTTGCCTTGCATTCGAGAGAAGATCCGCGGTCTCCGCTGCAAAGCCCACCAGGATGCAGGCCTTTTCTCCTCTTGACGCGCCAAGCTCCCCCAGGATGTCCGGATTCCTTACCAGTTTGAGGGTCAGCTCGGCGGCCGTCTTCTTTATCTTCTGGCGCGCCGTTTCCGCAGGCCTGTAATCGGCCACGGCTGCGGCCTTGATCACCACATCCCACCCGTGCCGGCTGCCCACCACTGTGTCCCTCATCTCCTCGCCGGTCTTTACCGGCAGAAACCTCACACCGTGGGGCGGCTTGAGGTGAGTGGGTCCGCTCACAAGCGTCACATCCGCGCCTCGCACGGAGGCCCTCCCAGCGAGGGCATAACCCATTTTGCCTGAGGATCGATTGGTAATGTATCTCACGGGATCGATCGGCTCCACCGTGGGGCCGGCCGTCACGAGAATCCTCATTCCTGAGAGGTCCTTCGGGAGCGAGAAGACAGGCGGCCCGCTCCAGGATCTCCAAGGGTTCGGGCATTCGCCCCATGCCCTCGGCGCCGCAGGCCAGTTGGCCCTCCGCCGGGGCACATGACATCGTAGCCTCTCTGTCGCCAGCACGCGCAGAGTTCTCCTGCACCACCGTCTTGGCATACATCTGGGTGTTCATGGCCGGGCAGACCAGGACCTTTGCCGTTGCCGCCAGCACCATGGTGGAGAGGAAATCATCCGCGAGGCCGTGTGCCAGCTTGGCCACCATGTTGGCCGTGGCAGGCGCAATGATGATCAGGTCGGCCGTCTGACCCCAGGAGATATGATCCATGGCGGAACCCTTGAGGCCCCACATGTCCCAGATGACCCGGTTCCCGGAAAGGGCTTCAAAGGTAAGGGGGGTCACGAAGCGGGTGGCATTGGCGGTCATGGCGACACGGGTCGAGACCTCCTCACGGACCAGGAGTCGCACCAGCTCTGCGGCCTTGTAAGCCGCAATGCCCCCTGTCACCCCTACGATGACCTTCTTTCCCCTCATGGGTTTCCCCCTGGCATCGCCGATGCCCAAAACCCAGAAATCCTTTGACACGCAGAATCAACTTAAGGATCATTGGGCCGATTCACCGATTTCGATCAACTGACCAAACCGGGCGATTCATGGTGTCATTTCATGCTCATGACGCCGTCTTTTTCGGGCCATTTTTATTTAATCCGAAAACCGAAGCATTGACAACTGAAAACTCACGCGTCTTTACCGCACACGGATCGACGGTTCACGCCATTTAGGGCCGGCTCAAACAAGGAGGGTCCATGGAGAAGGCAGGCAAACGGTTGAGTGTCAGGGGTTGGCTTCATTTCGTGGTGAATCATCCTACCCGCGTCATTGTGGCGGTTTTGACGGTCACCCTCTTCTTCGGCCTGCAGATCCGCAATCTGCGATTCCAAACGTCCATTTATGACCTCGCCATCCAGGACCTGCCCGAAACCATCCGATACCAGGCATTCAAGGAGACATTCGGGTCCGACGAGCTGATCCTGGTGGTGGTCAAGACCGAAGACGTGTTCGAACCCCGCGTCTTCGAAGCGCTGACGCAACTGGCCGGCAGGCTGTCTGCAGGTCCAAGGGGTGTCAAGCGGGTGATCAGCCTCCCGGGGATCAAGAAGGAGATGGACATCACGGGAAAGTGGCACGTCTCGGATTTCAAGTCCGCGATCGAGCCCGTAACGCTTTTTCGGAGGAACCTGCTCTCTGAAGACGAAAAGACCACCTGCATCACCCTCGTTTTGGAGGACCTCAAAGACAAAGACGATGTCATCGATGCGGTGGAGGAAATCATCCGAACAGGAAAACGGCGGCCTTTCCGCATACCAGATCGGGATGCCGCTCGTCTCCGAGGCGCTGGCCTCATACACCCAGTCGGACTTCTTCCGGCTTCCGCCGATCACATTTCTCCTCATCGCGTTGGTGCTTCTCGCCTCATTCAAGCGGGCCCGCGGCGTTTTGGTCCCCGTGGGGACGGTCATGATCTCGCTCATCTGGACCTTCGGCCTCATGGCCTGGACCGGAACGCCTCTGTCCATGCTGACCATGATCGTGCCCGTCTTCCTCATCGCCGTGGGGACGGCCTACTGCATGTATATCTTCACCGAGTATCTTTTTCGGGCCAAAGAGATGGGCTCCCCGGCGGAAGCCGCCCACTCGACCTTTGTGGCGCTGGCCCTGCCCACATCGCTGGCGGTCGGAACCACGATCATCGGGCTTGGGTCTTTGCTGGTGAACCGCATTTCCGCCATTCGGGAGTTCGCACTCTTTTCGTGCTTCAGCATCCTGACCATGCTCGTCATGATGCTGGCTTTCCTGCCCGCGATCTCATGCCCTCCTCCCTCTGCCCAAAGACCGGACCCCTCAACGGGACCATCCGAAGGGGCCTATGGCCCGGATCCTCTCATGGGTTGTCGCGCTGAACCTCAGGGGCCAGCGGTTCACGCTTCCCTTTCTTTGTGTTGATGGTGCTGCTGGGACTCCTGGGCATCTTTCAGCTCCGGGTGGAGACCAGCCCGGTGGAGTATTTCAGGGAAGAGACCTCCATCCGCCAGCGTTTTCACGACATTTACAGGGACCTTGCAGGAAGCTTTCCCGATAAATGTCGTGATCGACACGAAGAAAGACAGTTACTACGAAACGCCCGAACACTTGAAAGAAATCAGAGACCTGCAGGCCTACCTGGATACACTGGATGGCGTTGACAAGACCATTTCCTTTGCGGATTACATGATGTTGATCAACTACGCCACCAATCACTATCAACCCAAGTCCTATGGACTGCCAGAGGAACCGTTTGAAGTGCGCATGCTCGTAAACAGCTACAAGACCATGCTGGGTCAAGACATGTTCGATCGATTCATGACCCCTGATCTTTCAAAGACCAACATCCTGTTGCGGACACACATCTCCAGCTCGAGGGACGCTGTTGCGGACGAAGGAGAAGATCATGGCCCATCTGCGTGACCGCTTCCCCGAGTGACTTCGACGTGCAGGTCACCGGATTCGGGATCGTGGTCTCTCAGAGCAGCCAAATCCTCACCCAGGGGCAGGGGAAAAGCCTGAGTATCACCCTTGTCCTGATTTTCGGTATCATGTTCCTGCTCTTCCTATCGATCAAAGTGGGACTCATCGCCATCACTCGCCAATGGTTTCCCGATCGTCGTGAACTTTGGTCTCATGGGATGGCTCGGCATCGAGCTTTCGGTGGCAACGAGCCTTGTTGCGAGCATTGCCGTCGGTCTTGCAGTGGATGACACCATCCACTATCTGGTGAGGTACAACCGGGAGTTCAAAAAGGACCTGGACAAGAAGCGGGCACTCGATGCCACCATTCGATCCATGGGCAGGCCCATGATCCTCACCACCGTCACCATTGGCCTGGGGTTCTCCGTACTGATGCTCAGCCACTTCGAGCCGACGGCGGTCTTTGGGCTGATGATGGTGGTCACACTGGTTTCAGCCCTCATGGGTGACCTGATTCTTCTGCCCAGCCTCATGACGCGGGTGGAGCTCGTAACCCTGTGGGACCTCCTGAGCTTGAAACTGGGCAAGGAACCCCAGAAGGGCATCCCCCTGCTACAAGGGCTCTCGCGTTCTCAGGTGCGCTACATCCTGACCGCCGGCGCGCTCAAGACTTTCAAGAAGGATGACGTCTTGTTCAGAAAGGGCGAACAAAGCGACTCCATGTACGCCGTGATTTCCGGGGAGCTATTGGTCGTGGATGATCCAGGGGATTCAAACGCCGGGATCAGGGTCGGCGGAGCGAAAGGTCATCAACGTCATTCGAAAGGGGGACGTGGTCGGCGAAATGGGCATGATCCGTGCGTGTGAGCGCTCGGCCACCGTGGTTGCCTCGGCCGATTCCGAGCTGCTTCAGATCAACGATCGGATGATCAGACGGCTTCACTGGCTCTATCCGCCCACCGCCCAGAAATTCCTTTTCAACCTGATGGAGGCGATCTGCGATCGGCTCGAAAAGGTGACCCAGTGCTACATTGAAAGCGGCTGTGTCGACACGGTCAGAAACCCCTGCTCGCGCGACCTCTTCATGAACGCCGTCGAGCTTGAGTGTGTTCGCGCTCTCAGGTACGGCACATCGGCGATTCTTGTGATGATCGAATTCATCCCTGATGGGTTCGGTTCCTCTGCGGTGCCCAGAAGACGGAGGACTGGCTCGACGGAATTCTGCAGACTCATCAGACGTCACATTCGCGCCACCGACTGCGTTTGCCGTTATGATGATCATCACATCGGCCTCCTGATCACCCACGCGACACCCACCATGGGAGCGCTCATCATGGGGCGCGTCAGGCGCTTCTTTCGAAGTATGCCTCTGGCGATGGGAAAGAGGTCGTTTTCAGCAAGGCGGGCTTGGGGATGGTGGGCCTCGACGGAAACTCGGGTCAAACGCCCACCCAATGGATCGATGCCGCGTTGACAACAGCCAGGACGTCGATGGCCTTTGTGGTGGATTTCACCAGGAAGGAAATGGATCACCCATGGACTACCAGTAACGCACCTCGCCCACGTCCACATGGACGAAACAGGACCTCGGATAGTAGCCGACGCCGCCCATCTGCATCTGCATGGCGGCGCGACGAAGCGCCTTAAGTTCGCAGCCGGGCAGCCGGATGTCCACGGCCTTCCCTTCCATATGGAGGCTCTTCCTGGCCACGCCCTTGCTCTTCTTTCGAAGAAGGGCGTTTGTCTTGGGGGTTCGGTAGCCCGAGATGACATGAAATGGCCCATCTGACTCAAGGTGGTGCTTCATGCCGTAAAGCGTATCCAGAAGCCGGAGGCTGATGGGCTTGATCTCTCCTGCCCGATAGTCCCTGAGCAGGTAATTCACCTCGTTGAGAACATCGGGCACGTAACCGCCTTCGGCCCAATAGACCGCCTTGAGAGACTCGCCCGTGTGGGGGTTGTAAAGAGTCCAGTGACCGTTCTTTCCCCTTGTGCATCAGGTGATAGGTCCCGGCGAGCAACCGCTTGGGCATCAGGCCCACGACCACGGAGGCAGCCATGACCTTCATGAAAGATCGGCGGCAAAAACCCAGTTGCTTCCCTTCCCGAACCTCGAGGCGAATCAACCATCTGTCCCCTGTCTCCTAATTCTGGCTGAAATCAAAGACATGGAGACTTCCCTGTTGGGCGATCTCCGGTTCATGCCCTCTCTTTAAAGGATTTCTTTTCAAAAATCAAGCTAAACCTGCTTGAATCCAGCCGGAGCGATGCTTCCGTCGGGTCGGTCCAGAGGATTCATCCCTGCAGGCCTAGGAACCCGATCTCATGGCCGACAACCTCTCTCTTGCCTTGGCCGCGACCTCGCTGTCAGGATATTTCCTTACGATCTCTTCATACAACGATCGCGCGTGCTCACGATTATTCTGCAGCTCCTCCAGTTGCGCCGTATCGAAAAGCTGTTGTGCCTCTTTCCCCTGACAGCCGAAAACGGCCATGCTCAAGAAGATCAAGACGGCCAAAAATCCTCTCATCATTTGATCCCCCTTGTTGTCTGCTCTGAGGCGAGCGACCTTCATTTCTCCCTGGTCCGGTTGCCTCAACACAGGCTTTCGCACCAATTCGAGCCCGCTTTCCGGAACGGCACCATGATAGGGCCTTTTTGCCCCGAAATCCATCGGTTTTTTCCCGCTTTCATGAGCGGACTGGAAAATCCCCGCCGCATGGGGTATGACACCCCTCTGGAACATCTGTGCGCCGACGCTGGAACATCTGCGTATCGGCATTATGTTGGGTACGTTAAAGTTGCGGTTCAACCCCAGACCTCCTCCACATCCCCCGGGACCCGGTTCATCGCTTCGGGTATGGAGGTTGCTGCGTGAGAAAGGATCTGTTTCATGAACGCCTCCACTTCGTACGACCTGCTGAAAGAGCGGGACATCAAGGAGCTGGCCACGGTCGCGCGCCTTTATCGTCATCGCAAGACCGGGGCACAGGTGTTGTCGCTCATCAATCAGGACGAAAACAAGGTCTTCGGCATCACCTTCAGGACGCCTCCCTGGAGCTCAACCGGTCTGCCGCACATTCTCGAGCACTCGGTCTTGTGCGGGTCCAGGAAGTACCCGGTCAAGGAGCCCTTTGTGGAGCTCCTGAAAAGCTCCCTCAAGACGTTTTTAAATGCCTTCACCTATCCCGACAAGACCTGCTATCCGGTTGCCAGCCAGAACCAGCAGGACTTCTATAACCTCATCGATGTGTATCTGGATGCGGTCTTCCACCCTTTGCTCACGCCATACGTATTCCAACAGGAAGGGTGGCATCACGAGCTCGATCACCCCGAAAAGCCCCTCGCCTACAAGGGCGTCGTCTACAATGAAATGAAAGGGGCCTACGCCTCTCCGGAAAACCTGCTGTCGCGATACACCATCCAGTCTCTCTTTCCCGAGACCCCCTATGCCTTTGACTCGGGCGGAGACCCCAGGGAGATCCCCAATCTGAGCTTCGAGGTCTTTGAGTCCTTTCACCGGAGATACTATCACCCATCCAACGCAAGGATCTACTTTTACGGGGATGACGATCCGGACCATCGCCTCGAGATACTGGACGCGTATCTGGATGAATTCGACGCCCTGGAGATCAAACTCCGCGCATCGCCCTTCAGGCCCCATTCGCCGGAACCCATTTCCGTGTCCAAACCGTATATGGTCGGGGAGGGAAGAAGGACAAACCCAAGTCCATGGTCACGGTCGGCTGGGTGCTTGGGGAAACCGCCGATGTCCGGCTGAATCTTGCCCTCAATGCCCTCCATTTCATTCTCTTGGGCATGCCGGGTTCGCCCTTGCGAAAATCCCTGATCGATTCAGGGCTTGGGCGAGGACCTGGCAGGGGAAGGCCTTGGGACCGAGCTGCGCCAGATCTACTTCTCCACGGGGCTCAAGGGGGTTGCTGTGGAAAACGTAAACCGCATTGAGCCGCTGATCCTCCAAACCCTCTCTGGGACTGAGCCGCAATGGGATTGACCGACCGACGATCGAGGCGGCCATGAATACCATTGAGTTCCGGCTCAGGGAGAACAACACGGGCCGTTTCCCCAGGGGGCTTCTCCTGATGCTCCGGGCGCTCACCACCTGGTTGTACGATCAGGACCCTTTCGCACTCCTGGCGTTTGAGGAACCCTTGAAGCGTACTGAAAACCAAGGTCAACGAGGATCGTCGTCATTTTGAAGATCTCCTGTCTGACCGGTTCCTGACAAACCCACATCGTGCCACCCTGGTCCTTGAACCGGACCTGGGTCTCATGGCCCGGTTGAACACGGAGGAGCAGAAACGACTTGGAGGCCGACCGCTCCAAAATGAGCGAAGATCAAGTGGCCTTGGTGGTGGCCGACACCGCAAGGCTCAGGGCGCTCCAGGAAAGGCCGGACCCCCCTGAGGCCCTGGCAAGAATCCCGGTCCTGGAGCTGGCAGATCTTGACATGTAAGAACAAACCCATCCCCATTTCTCTGGAGGCGCAAGGCGACACAAAGCTCCTATTTCACGACCTTTTCACGAACGGCATCCTCTATATGGACCTTGCGATGGATGTAGGAGGCCTGCCGACGGCCCTATCTGCCTCTGGTCCCCCTCCTGGGCCGGGCCTTTACGGAAATGGGGACCGAAAAGGAGGACTTTGTAACCCTGAACCAGCGCATCAGCCGTGAAACAGGCGGAATCTGGTCCGAGACATTCGCATCGGCCTACAGCGATCGAGGGGCGGCCGTATGGCTTCTTCTGCGCGCCAAGGGCATGAGCGACCGCGCCCACTCGCTCGTCGATGTCCTGAAGGACCTTTTGCTCAGCGTGAAACTGGAAAACAAAGAGCGCTTTCGACAGATCCTTCTTGAGGAAAAGGCCCGTTACGAAGAGAGGCTGATTCCCGAAGGTCACGGGATCGTGGGATTGCGTTTGAGGTCCCACTTCGGGCCGGCGCAATGGGCGGCGGAACAGATGGGTGGGATTCATTATCTCCAGTTCCTTAGGGGCCTTGCAAAGGACTTTGACGGATTGTGGAAAGACGGTCCTCGGGGACTGAAGGATTTGCGACACCGCCTCATCAACGGCAGCCGCATGATCTTCAATCTAACCCTGGACGAGAAGGCATGGCATGGGGCTGAGCCACACGTTCGGTCCTTGATGGGGATGATACCTCGGCATGACCACCACCCGGCCCCATGGGATTGGGAGACGCGCCCCATTTCACGAGGCCATGATCGTGCCCTCCCAGGTGAATTACGTGGGTAAGGGCCTCAATCTTTACACTTGGGCTACCCATTTCATGGGTCCTCCTTGGTGGTGTCGCGATACGTGCGAAACAAGTTCCTGTGGGAGCGCGTGCGGGTCCAGGGGGGGGCCTACGGGGCCTTTTCTAGCTTTGACAGGCATTCGGGGTCCATGACCCTTGTCTCCTACAGGGACCCAAACCTTTTGAAGACACTGGATGTTTTCGACCAGGTGGCCCATTTCCTTGAGTCGATCCAGCTCACGGATGAGGAGTTGGACCGTTCCATCCTTGGTGCCATCGGTGAGCTGGACGCCTACATGCTGCCTGACGCCAAGGGCCGTGCGTCCATGTTGAGGTTCCTCACGGGAGACACGGATCCGCTCCGACAAAGGATGCGGGAGGAAATGCTCTCCACTCGAAAGGAGGATTTTGTATCCTTTGGGGCGGCGCTTGGCGATCTGAAGGAAAAGGGAATCGTAAAGGTCCTGGGGGGCGCGGATGCCATCCAGGACGCAGCGGCCCATAAGCCCGGGTGGTTGACCGTGTCGACGCTCCTTTAGCGCATTTTGCCGTTGAAGTTCGGCTGGCTTCCTGGTTATATACTCCGAGGCTAGGCCGCTTGCGGCTCGATGTCGCGGGGTCGGCGATCGGCTTTCGGCAATGTGCTGAAAAGGGGCCATTTAATCATCGCACCAAAGAGGGAGGGAATGCGCATGGAGAAAAAGGTGCTGGACGCCATGAAGAAGGCCGGTAAACCCGTAAGACCCGGTGATGTGGCGAAGATGATCGGCGCTGAAAGCAAGGACGTCTCCAAGGTCATTGACGCACTCAAGAAAAAGGGCAAGGTGACCTCTCCCAAGCGTTGCTTATTATGCCCCCGCCGAGGGCTGAGATGGCTCGTGAACCCAAGGCGCCAGTTACCGTGGAGCGCCTGCGCGCACGTTGGGTGCGCCTCACGTCACGAAACGAAAGGCCTGGCGGCAGAGTGAAAGAAGCGCTACGCCAGAAGACCCTCAGGACCCACATGGTTTCCGGGGCGGAGAGGTGACTTTCGTCTTCTGCGGCCACAGAGGCCAGCTGGTGCATCTTCGCGTCTGCAAGATGAAAAAGCACCGGGCGTGCAACCGATGCCGTTACTCGGTGGGCCAGATGAGCCTGTTCGACTTGACGAGAGAGACGGGGAAGTGACCCCGGTCGCCCGGCCTATCATCCGTCTGAGACCATCCAACGACCACTTATTAGCCAGGAGTGAAAGGGTGAAAAAATTCACGGTCACCTTTCGACCTTACGGTCTTTCCGTAGAGGTGGAAGAAGGCCAGAGCCTGTCCGAGGCCGCCCGTAAGGCGGACGTATTCATCACGAACCTCTGTGGCGGCGAGGGCGTGTGCGGACAATGCAAGGTCCAGATCAAGCGCGGCGCCTTTTCACTGACCGATCACGTCGCGGGGACTTCTTTCGACCTCTGAGCTCGAAAGCGGGTACGTCTTGGCGTGCCAAACCTCCGTCCATGATCACATGGACGTTTTCGTTCCACCCGAATCGCGGTTGGAGGGGGAGCAGATCATGACCGGCGGGTCCCATGAAGAACCCTCTGTCTCCGACGAGATCCCCATCGTCAGGAAGATCCTTCTCGACCTGCCGCCTCCGAGCCAGTCGGACAACATCGCCGATGTGGAACGGATCTTGCGTGAATTGAGAAAGAAGGTTGGCTGGCATTCGTACGAAATTTCTCTTGCCTGCCTGCAGCAGATCTCGGGAACCCTGCGGGAAAATGATTGGCGGATCTGTGTCACCCTCGCCAAGGACAAACAACATTATCGAATCATAGATCTTGGCCCCCCGATTCCGCAGACCAGAATTTCGGCCTTGCGGTGGACGTGGGCACCACAACGGTTGTTGCGCAACTGATCGACATCCCCGCGCGCAAGGTGATTGCCGTGGAAGGAAGTCACAACAAACAGGCGCAGTTCGGGGAGGATGTGATCTCAAGGATGATTTACGCCTGTGGAAAGGGGGGCCTGGCCCCCGTTCACCAGGCCGTCATTGATAACATCAACGCCTTGATCGAAAAAATGACCAGAGAAAATGATCGTGTCCCCGGAGCACATCAACGCGGTCTGTGGCTGCCGGGAATACGACCATGAGTCATTTCCTGCTGGGCCTTACCCCTTGCACCATTCGAGTGGACCCATATGTGCCCACGGCCGACATCTATCCCCAGATTGCCGCGAGGGACCTGGGCATAAACATCAACCCAAAGGCCATTACTTGAAACCATCCCGAGCGTCGCCTCTTATGTGGGCGGGGATATTGTCGCAGGTGTCATGGCCTGCGGCATTCCCGACCACCCGGAGGTCAAGGGGTTGATCGACGTGGGCACCAATGGGGAGATTGCCATCGGTAACCAGGACTGGCTCGTCTGCTGCTCCGCTTCTGCCGGCCCCGCCTTTGAGGGGGGGGGGACCCGCTGCGGAATGCGCGCCATCGGGGCGCCATAGAAAAGGTCCATATCGTCGGAGGCCAGGTCACCTATCAGACCATCGGCAACGGACGGCCGAGGGGCATCTGCGGATCGGGACTCATCGACTGCATCTACGAGCTGGTGAAGGCAGGAATCATCGGAGCCGACGGCCGTTTTCACAGAAACCGACACGATCCTCGCTTCGACATCGTAGATGACATCCCGCAATACTGCCTGGCCTTTCCGCAGGAAACGGAGTCAGGCGAAGCCGTGGTCATCACGGAATCCGACATCCTGAACCTCATCAAGTCGAAGGCAGCGGTCTTCGCTGCCATCAAGTGTTTGCTGGATTACATCGGCATGGACTTTGACCAGATCCACACCTTCTATGTGGCGGGTGGCTTCGGGAGCTTCCTCAACATCTCGAACGCCGTCGGGATCGGCCTTCTGCCCGATATCCCGCTCGAAAGGATCCAGTTCGTGGGAAACAGCTCGCTCACCGGGGCCCGCATGTGTCTGCTTTCCGAAAAGGCCCTTGAGACCTGTTTCAATATATCCAGGTCCATGACAAACATTGAGCTTTCAAGCTTTCAGCCATTTATGGATGAATACATCGCCGCCATGTTTTTGCCTCACACGGAGAGAAGGCTTTTCCCCTCGATCCAGTATTGATCCGGCTATGTAAAACATTCTTGGGAAGGGGGTCGACTTGAATCGTTCCGAAATCGAGCAGGTCCTTCGAGGATGCGAGCTTTTTCGAGGCCTGGACCAAAAAGAGATCGAGGCCATCGCCGACCTGTGTCAGCTGGAGCGTTATGGTGCAGGCGAAGCCGTCTTCAGGCAAGGTGATTTCGGAGAAAAGCTATACGTCATTGTCGAAGGCCAGGTCTTTCTCGATCGCTCAACGGACCTGGGGGGGCGCAAAGGAAGCGTGCGGATCGGGATGCTGGGAAAGGGGAGGGTCTCTGGGATGCTGGTCCACGCTCCTTGACGATGCCCATCACCTCATGTCTTCCGCTGTGTGCCACCGGCCCACCTCTCTTTTGGCCATCCAGGGTCCGGAGCTTCGAAAGATCATGGTTGAGGACAAGAGCCTGGGTTTCAACATATTGGAAAAACTCTGTTTCGTCCTTCGGGATCGAATTCATGGGGCCTACGGCGCCATGGAAAAAATCTGATGAATAGGGGAGGCTGCAAACCATTGAGACCCATTTGCGGCCCCGGGGTTTTATGAACGGTACAGACGCTGCCATCTTCGAGTTGACGAACACCCCCGCAGACCAAGAAGAAAGAGCCATTCTGAAAGAAATCGCGACCCGGCTTCCGCTGTTTGCCAAAGAAAGAGGAAGCCTGATCCCCATCCTCCAGGAAATCCAGACGCGGTTTTCCTATCTGTCCGCGGGTGCCATGAGGCTCGTGGCGGATCACGTCGGCCTTTCCTCATCCGAGGTCTACGGGGTGGCCTCCTTTTACAATCAATTCAGGTTCACCCCGCCGGGCAAACATCAGATAAAGGTATGTCTCGGGACGGCGTGCCAGGTGAAAGGCGGGGACATCATCCTGGAGAGCTTTGAGCGTAAGCTTTCCATCCAGGCGGGCCAAACCTCTGCGGACCGGGAGTTCAGCATAGACAAGGTGGCGTGCGTTGGCTGCTGTGCCCTGGCTCCGGTGGCCCAGGTGGATGAAACCATCCACGGCCACATGGCACCGAGCAAGGTCGAAGGGCTCGTACTGGGTTTCAAGCTGGAAAAGGAGAGGGAAGAGAGGGAACGAAGGCGGGATGAGTCCGGCAATTGAAAATCAAATCGATCTTGCCTACGGCGTTCTCCTCGACGCAGCATCGGAGAAAAAAACTTTTCGCTTGAACGCGGCTGGGCCAAGGATCTCGATCGGCATGGCCACATGCGGCCTGGCCGCCGGGGCCTTCGAGACAAAAAAGGCCTTCGAGGAAACACTGAAGGCCCTGGGATTGGATGCTCACATTCGGTCAGTGGGCTGTCTGGGTCACTGCTACGCCGAACCGCTCGTCATCATAGAAAACCCTGGCTTTCCCCCCATCCTCTATCACCAGGTCACGCCCGGAAAGGCAAAGATGCTGGTCAAGAACTTTCTGGTGGACGGGGACCCGCTTTTCGAATACCTCCTTGGCGCCATGGAAGAAAACGATCTCATCCCGTCAGCCATGGATTTCCCGAGGTTTTGTCGGGAAACCCGGGTCATCACCGAACAGTGTGGACGCCTGGACCCGGAGGACGTTTCAGACTACATCGCCGATCGGGGGCTATGCCGGGCTGGTCGCTGCCTTGAATAGCACCCCTGAGGCCGTCATCGAGGCCGTGCGCGACTCGGGTTTAAGGGGAAGAGGGGGTGCCGGCTTTCCCACGGGTGCGAAATGGGAAATGGCCCGAGAAGGCCGGGATGCACAAAAAACCGTCATCTGCAACGCAGACGAGGGGGACCCGGGCGCTTACATGGACCGGGCGATCCTTGAGAGCAATCCTCACCAGGTCCTGGAGGGGATGGCCATATGCGGGCACGCCATCGCCGCCACAAGGGGTATTGTCTATGTGCGGGCCGAGTACCCGCTGGCCGTCAAGATCGTTGCCAGGGCCATTTCAGAGGCCACGCGAATGGGTTTGCTCGGGAAAAACATCCTCGGGTCCGAGCATGATTTCGAGGTGTCCATTTTCCAGGGGTCAGGTGCTTTTGTCTGCGGGGAAGAGACGGCCCTCATTTATTCCATCGAGGGACGGCGCGGCATGCCCAGGCACCGGCCTCCCTATCCCGTGCACAAGGGGCTCTGGGGACACGCGACGGTCATCAACAACGTGAAAACCCTCGCCTCCGTCCCGGCGATCCTGAAGCGGGGAAGCCAGTGGTTCAGGAGTGTGGGAAGTGACAACAGCCCCGGAACGGCCATCTTTTCCGTTGTGGGCAAGGTCCTTCATGCCGGCCTTGTTGAGGTGCCCATGGGCACCCCCTTGCGAACGCTCGTCTTCGACATCTGTGGCGGCATCCCTCACAAAAAGGGCTTCAAAGCCGTCCAGATCGGGGGGCCTTCAGGGGGTTGCCTGCCGGAAGGATTCCTTGAAACGCCCATTGACTTTGATTCCCTGAACAAGGCGGGCGCCATGATGGGATCAGGGGGTCTGGTGGTCCTGGATGAGGATGACTGCATGGTCAACCTGGCGCGGTATTTCCTCGATTTCACACGCCAGGAGTCCTGCGGAAAATGCACCTTTTGCAGGATCGGGACCCACCATCTGCTCGGGATTCTCGATCGCATCTGCAAGGGGGAAGGACGAGACGGCGACCTTGAAGCGCTGGAGACATTGAGCCACGCGGTGAAGAGAGGATCGCTCTGCGGGCTCGGACGCACCGCACCCAATCCTGTCATGACCACCCTCAGGTACTTCAAGGCGGAATATGAGGCGCATATCAATGAGAAACGGTGTCCGGCCAAGATGTGCAGGGCCCTGACCGCCTATTATATAGACCTCGATAAATGCGCGCGGGGTTGTGACGCCTGTGTCGGCAGTTGCCCGGTGGATGCCATCTTCACCACCAAGGATCGAAAAAAGGCCGTCGACCAGGCGCTTTGCGTCAAGTGCGGGGAGTGCCTTACCGCTTGTCCCACACAATACGCGGCCGTCAAGAAGGTCTCCCCTGCCGGTCTTGCCCCGATCATCGAGCGCCCGGCTCATCCGCAGGCGGTCAACGCTTCGGCCCATGACGAGGGCGTCACATGATCAGGCTGAATGTGGATGAAAGGGAGATCTGGGTGGAAGAGGGGCTCACGGTCCTTGAGGCTTGCCTGAAAAACGGCATCTATGTCCCCAATCTCTGCTTTCTCGAAGGAAGCGCGACAGACCCGCAAGCCTCTTGCAGATTATGCTTCGTGGAGATCCAGGGGACGAAGCAACCCGTGCCGTCATGCACGGTGACGGTCAGGGATGGGATGCGTGTGAGCACCGCCACACCGGCCGTGAGAGACCTTCAGCGGTCTGCCTTGAAGTTGCTGCTCTCCATGCACCGCGTGGAATGCGCAAGATGTCCGGCCAATCGGAAATGCGCGCTTCAGCAGATGGCGGGATTTCTCCGCATTGGACTGAAAGTCCCGGCCCTCCCCGAATTAGAGGCCTTGAAAGTCGACGCGGGTCACCCCGTTTTTGACCACCACCCCTACCGGTGTGTTCTGTGTGGAAAGTGTGTCGTTGCCTGCGAAAGGACGAACGGCCGGCCCCTGCTCACCTTTGCCGAAAGAGGTCTCCGGACGAGGATCGTCTCTTTGGTGGATCCTGGCCCATTATCTTCGTCTTGCGAAGCTTGCCTGGCCTGCATAGATAGCTGTCCCGTCGCTGCCTTGACCCCTAAGGCAAACCCGCCGGGACGCCCCCGACCTTGAAACATCTGATGGGGACGGGTTGCCAATCCGATCACGGTATGCTACATTTTGCCAGTGTCTTGACCCCCGAAAGGGGAGCGGGCAAGAGGGACCTCTACCTTGACTATCGGGCATGCATCGAAGCAGGAATCGCGTCATGGCTGAGAGATCTTACACCGTGAGGCAGGTTGTTGAGATGTTTGAGATCGACGAGGCATTCATCAATGACCTGGTCGATGAAAAGATCCTTTGCCCAAGCTGCGAGGAGGATCCTCCTAAGCGGCTTTTCAGTCAGATCGAGCTCGAAAAACTTTGGGTGGCAAGAATTCTGGTGGAAGACCTGGGGGTCAATTTGGCAGGGGTTGACGTTATCCTTGACATGAGAAACAAGATGATCGAAATGAGAAGGCAATTTGACGCCATACTGGAGGACCTCGCCAGCCATTTTCGATCGTCGAGGCCATAGGACACTGCCTCATCCCAACGGGGTCCCCCAGGGCGATTTATTTAGGTAATATATTGAATTTGTTACATTTTTATCCAATCTTTCTTTGATGAGCTCCCCCGAGGCCGACCGACTGGCACCCACCGGAGGCAGCCTTTGCAAACCCGGAATCTCTTCGATTTTTAAACGCTTAACGACTGGAAACAGACATGGATTCCCCCGTTGACCTTCATCAGAGTGATCGTCTTGAGCATGATCTCGTGGTTGACGGGCATGTGGACCTTCCTTATTTCATGTGGGCCCATGGCAGAGATCTTGTTTTCAGCCAGTTGTCTGAGGGCCCCTTCACCAGAAGCAAGGCCCTCGAAGCGGGAGTGAGACTCTTCTTCACCGCCCTTTACTGTGAAGACCGCTTCAACGGGGACGGGGCGGTAGACCACTTTAAGGAAGTCCATCGGTTCACGCTCGGCCTGCTGGATCAGGTGTCGATGATTCACAATGTGAAAGATCTCCAGCGTCTCCGCCGTGACCCGGCAGAGATGGGAACCCTTTTCATCCTTGAAAACGGAGATGCCCTTGCCGGCGATGACCGTCTCGTGGAAGCGCTCAGGGCGATGGGGGTCTGGGCCGTGGGACTCACGCACGCAGGACCAAACCGACTGGCCGACGGCAACGCGGTCCGTCATTCCACCGGTCTGACCAGGGACGGGATCGCCCTTTGCAGGGCCTTGGAAAAACGTGGGGTGGTGGTAGACGTGGCCCACCTTCATCCTAAATGCTTCTGGCACTTGATGGATCTGACGGAAGGCCCGGTCATCTGTTCGCACACGGGGGTCAGGGAACGGTTTGACATCCAGAGGAACCTGGATCTGGCACAGGCCGAGACCATTTCCAAGCGTGGCGGAATCGTTGGGGTCAGCTTCAATCCGGAAATGCTTTCCGGCGAAAAGGAATGTGGTATCGAGCGGATTTTTTTCCACCTGGACGCACTCGTTGAACGATGCGGGCCCGGGTCAGTCGGCATCGGATCGGATTTCTGCGGATTTGAAAAGGCGGCAGACGGCCTGGAGGACATCCGTGGCATTGAGCGCTTGAGGGAATGCTTGACGCGCCATGGCTACCAACAGGAGACCATCGCCCGGATCCTGGGACGTAACTGGCTTGATTTTCTGGAAGCCTTCCTCTAGTCGGAAGGCATTGGAGGGCGGTTCTCCTGCAAAACCCCATGCTTCGAATCGGATCGTTGACATTGGAAAGCCCTTACATCATGGCGCCCATGGCTGGGATCACAAACCGCCCTTTCCGGCTTATCGTCAAGCAGTTCGGGGCCGCCATGGTCACATCTGAGATGGTGAGCGCCATGGGACTCATGATGGGGCAAAATAGGACGCTTGACTATTTGAGGAGCGCGCGCGAAGAGCGACCGTTCTGCGTCCAGTTATTCGGATCGGATCCGGACGTGATGGCAAAGGCTGCGGAAAAGGTCATCGAAGCCGGCGCAGACGTGATCGACATCAACATGGGGTGCCCTGCCCGAAAGGTCGTCAAGACCGGTTCGGGTGGCGCTCTGCTACTGGACTGGCGGACCGCAGAGCGCATCGTCCGGGCGGTCCGGCTCGTCTCGCCCCTGCCGTTGACGGTAAAGATCCGCGCAGGGTGGTCTCCCGCCCACGGAAAGATTCTTGATCTGGCTTCAGCCCTTGAAAACGGCGGAGCGGATGCGGTCACGGTTCATCCTCGTTTTGTAACCCAGGGTTTTTCAGGCATTCCCGATTGGCGGCTCATCGCGCAAATCAAATCGAGGGTCTCCGTCCCGGTCATCGGCAACGGCGACGTGTTCTCGCCGCACCTCGCCATCAAAATCCGGGAAGAGACCGGTTGCGACGGCGTCATGATCGCACGGGGGGCGATGGGAAATCCCTGGATCTTCCAACAAACCCTGGATCTCGACCAAGGGCGTGTCCCTTTTGAGCCGACCCCCTTTGAACGAAAACACCTGATCATGAAGCACTACCATCTTCTTTCCGACGAAATGGGCGAACGCAGAGCGGCCTTCCATTTCAGGGGGTTGCTGCTTCGATACACCAAGGGGCTTCCTCACAGCGGCCTGTTTCGGAGATCCATCGAGCAGGTGAAGGATCTTCAATCCCTCGTTGGGACGATGGAGCGCTACTTTTCTTCCGTGGAGGCGATTGGCCCATGAAGGTGCGGCTCGCAAAGACCTGCGGTTTTTGCATGGGCGTCCGTCGAGCCATGGAGCTCGTGCTCAACGAATCCAACAGGAAAAGCGGTCCGCTTTACACATACGGCCCTCTCATCCACAACAAGCAGGTATTGGCACTCCTGGCTTCAAAGGGCGTCAAGGTGGTGGATCGCCTCGAGGGGCCAAGCGAGGGTCGGATCGTCATCCGGGCCCATGGCATCCCGCCCAAGGACCGACAAATTCTGCGGGAATCAGGCATGAAGGTTCTCGATGCCACCTGTCCCAAAGTCGCGAGGGTTCAGGCGGTCATCCGCTATCACACCAAGAAGGGGTACACAGGCCTCATCGTGGGCGATGAGGACCACCCCGAAGTCGTGGGTCTCAAGGGGTACGCCAAGGGACCCATCCATGTGGTGCGGGGCGTGGAAGACCTCTCTCGCCTCGAGATCGAAGGGCCTCTCTTCATCGTGGCACAGACCACCCAGGACGAGGGTCGTTATGGCCAAGTGGTGGATGCCTTGAAGGACCACGAGCCTGCCCCCCTCGTCTTCGACACCATTTGCGGTGCGACCCGCTTGAGACAGGAGGAGGTCAGGTCCCTTGCGGGCGAAGTGGATGGGCTGGTGGTGGTTGGCGGTCGCCACAGCGGAAACACCCAGAGACTCGTCCAGATCGCCAAGGAGGCGGGGCTTCTGACCTTTCACGTGGAAACTGAGAAAGAGCTCGACATTGCGGCATTGAGCCACATGGGGGTGGTCGGTGTCACGGCCGGCGCCTCGACCCCAAACTGGATGATCCAAAACGTCGTAAGAGAAATCGAAGCCATCCGAGGGGAAAGCGACCATTCTTTGACGAGATGGGCAGGTTCAGCGCTGGAATTCATGGTCATGAGCCAATTCTTCGGGGCATTGGCCGCCTTCTGTCTCTCGTATGCCGCTCTCACCCTCATGGGGCCTGGCCTCACCTCAGTCTACCCTCTCATCACGGCCCTTTACATTTACGCCATGCACGCCTTCAACCGCGTGCTTGACAAAGGCGGCAGCACTTACGACGACCCGGAACGCGCGAGATTCCATGGCAAATATGGAACCTTTCTGGTGGGCCTTGGCGGCGCAGCGATTTTGGCGTGTCTGTTTCTTGCCTATATCAAATCCGTCCCGACCTTTTTTCTCCTCGCCGCCTTGAGCCTGCTGGGGGTGCTTTACAGCATTCCCCTCCTGCCACGAAAGATCCAGGCCCGTTACCCCTACGCCAGGATCAAAGATATCCCCGGCTCCAAGACGGTCTCGCAGGTCCTGGCCTGGGTGGCGCTCATCGCTGCGCCCCCTTTGCTCGAAAGCCGGGGAGACATATCGCTTTCGGCCTCGGCCCTCACCATCCTGGTGGTCTTCCTGATGTGCCACGTCCGTATCCTCTTTTTTGATGTCCTCCGTATTCAAGGAGACCTCATCGTCGGGACGGAAACCCTTCCCGTGACGCTGGGAGAAAAGCGAAGCCTCGGCCTTATCCGCGCCGGCCTCCTGGCCTGTGGGACCATCCTGGCCACAAGCCCCCTCTTGGGATGGTTGGGTGGCTACGCATTCCTCCTCCTGCTCCCCACGTCCACCCTGTACCTTTGTGAGGTCGGTTACCGTCGAAGACGCGATCCAAACCGGGCTCTCTCTTGAGGCCCTGGTGGATGCGAATTTCATCCTGGCCGGTCTCATGGCCCTCTTATGGCGGTTCGGTCCATGGTCCGGGTCACCGTAATCATTCCCACCTTTAACCGGTCCAAGATGGTCTCGCGTGCGATCTTTTCCGTGCTGGCCCAGGACGTTAACGGATTTCCATCTCATCGTGGTGGACGATGGCTCCACCGATGAAACCCAAGAAGTCCTCGCCTCTTTTGGGGATCGGATCCGCCATGTCCGCCACCCATACAACCAGGGCGTCTCAGCCGCTCAGAAACACCGGCATTCGGCTGGCCGATACCGCCTATGTTGCCTTCCTGGATTCAGACGATTTCTGGAGGACGGGAAAAACTCAAGGAACAGATCCGCTTCTTCGAGGAAAACCCGTCTGCCGTCGCCTGCCAGACCGAAGAGACATGGATCCGGCACGGCCGCCGCGTCAATCCCAAGAAGCGACATGCCAAACCCTCCGGGGACATCTTCGCGCCGTCGCTGCGGCTTTGCCTGGTGAGTCCCTTCTGCGGTCATGTTGAGAACGGGCCTTTTTGACAAGGTGGGCCTTTTTGACGAATCGCTGCCGGCCTGCGAGGATTTTGATTTGTGGCTGCGGATTGCCTGCCGCTACCCCATCCATCTTCTGCCCAAACCACTGGTGGTCAAAGAGGGAGGCCACGGAGACCAACTTTCGCGCTGCTGCTGGGGTCTGGACCGTTTTCGAATCCACGCTCTCGTGAAGCTCCTTTCGAACCCCCTTCTGGGGCGAAGAAAAGCGTCCATTGGTCCTGGATGAGCTGGCACGGAAATGCAGGATTTACGGAAACGGGTGCATGAAGCGGGGACAAACGGAAGAAGGGGCCTTCTACCTTGAGCTGTCCCGTCATCCCTCTGAAATGGCCTCCGAGAGACTTTCCTGGCCCTAAGTGAGCCGATTCACCGGCTCTGATCCAGCTGAAGGGGCGTCTCTCGGCCCACGATAAAATTCCCGTCTCATGATGGCCAAGGTCTTGCAGGACCGGATTCCTGGCCCTTCCCTGAGCAGACGGCAGTCTCACACATGTTCGATCATCTCCTTTACGAGTCTCACGACCTGTTCTGCCAAGTGTGGCAAAGGTTCTCCCGTAACCCCCACGAGACTGACCCTTTCCTGGCTCAAAGGGATCAAAATCTTGTGCGCCGGGCTTGAAGCCACGGCAGCGGCCATGGCGGGCGTCACCTCCCCCATCATGGCGTCGGCCATGACAATGGCCATGGGCCCGATGATCAGATCGACCACGTGGCTCGTCCTGACGATCGCGTTTTCCCCCGTTGCGCCTCGGTTTGCCCCTGCCTTCATCATTCTGGTTGTGGCAGCCGAATTTGTTCCAAGGGCCAGGATGGTCAAGTCGACGGCCATGGTATCCCTGAGGGACTTGATGATGGCTGCCCCAATTCCGCCCCCCTGCCCGTCCATGATCATCAGTTTCATATTCACCTTTCATCGGCGCCCAAACGGCCCAGCCTGTTTTGTTACGCCGTGTTCGCCCTTAAAAAACCATTGCACGGAGACCAATTCCCGCTATGAATCACGGGATGTGGCTGTTTCCATCGGGCCTTCCGCAGCCCCTCGGGCCGCCGGAGCGCATTTGCCCGCAGGCATCGCGTTTCCCAAACACCATTGAGGACCAGGGCCATGAGCCTCCATTGGACCTACTTTGTACTGATCGCCTACCTTTTGGGTTCCATCCCCTTCGGGAAGATCATCGCCAGAAAAGTGGCCCAGTATCGACATCACCGAGCACGGCAGCGGAAACATCGGGGCCACCAACGTGGCAAGAGAGGTTGGGACGCTCTGGGGCCTTCTCACGTTGATCCTCGATCTTCTCAAAGGCTTTCTACCCGTCTTCTTGTTGTCACGCCACTTTTCAGGCACCGGCCCTTCAGGCCAATGGACCGTCGCCGTGGTCTCGCTTGCCGCCCTCCTCGGCCATCAGTTCTCTGTTTTCGAGAGGTTCCGCGGTGGGCAAAGGGGTCGCCACCGCGCTGGGTGTCTATCTGGCCGTCTCTCCGCTTTCCTGCCTGGTGGCCCTCTCCATATTTGTCGTGGTCGTCTTGCGTCTGGGACATCATCTCGCTCGCATCCATGGTCTCGGCTTCATCCATGCCGCTTTCTCCTCAGCCTTATGGGTTCCCCGGCCCCCTTGATCGCGGCGGCCGTGGTCACGGCGGCGCTCATTGTTTGGAAACACAGGGGCAACATCAGTCGAATCCGGTCCGGTCAGGAGCGAAAATGGAGGGGCCGGACCGGTCAGGGAAGCAACTCCAGCAGCCTGTCCAATTCTTCGTCCGAATAATAGTGGATGATGATCCGGCCCCGCCTTCCCTGTGGCTTTAACTCCACCTTGGTCCCAAGCCTCCGCTTCAGATCCTCCCCCAAGTCTCGCATGTACTGAGTCCGCTCGTTTTCCTTGTTGCGGGATCTCGCGCGGGGGCCTTTCCTCTGGGCCAAGCCTTCCAGTTGACGGACCGACAATCCCTTTTTTATGGCCAGGTCCCTCAAGGTCATTTGTTCGCCGGCCTCTTTGAGGCCGGCGATGACGCGGGCGTGTCCCATGGACAGGCGGCCATCGATCAAGTCCTTTTGTATGAGAGGGGGTAGCGTGAGGAGCCGAAGCAGGTTGGCGATGGTGGATCGGTCCTTTCCCAACCGCTTGCCGAGCGTCTCCTGCGTCGTTCCAATTTCTTCCAGTAGCCGCTGGTAGGCCAGCGCCTCCTCAATGGCGTTGAGGTCCTTTCGATGTATGTTTTCGATAATGGCCAGCTCCAGAGACTCCGTTTCCGTCGCCTCTCGCACCACCACTGGAACCCTTTCAAGTCCGGCCTTCTGAGCGGCGCGCCAACGCCTCTCCCCGGCAATGATCTGGTACCCGGCCTCTGTCCTCGTGACCACGAGAGGGGTGATGACCCCCTTTTCTCTCACGGACTCGGCCATCTCGTTGAGCTCTGTCTCCCCGAAATCCCTTCTCGGTTGATTGGGATTGGGCTCAATGGCATCAACGGGGCACAGGAAAAACCGCTCATCGCGCTCCTCAAGTTGATGGGCTTCCGGGATCAAGGCTGAAAGACCCTTTCCCAGCGCTTTCCGTTTGCTCATGTCAGAGCCCCCTTTCCATGAATTCCTTTGCCAGACTCAGATAGCTTTGTGCCCCCCGTGACTGGATATCGTAGAGAATGATGGGGCTTCCATGGCTCGGGGCCTCACTGAGTCTCACGTTTCGATGGATCACCGTTTCGAAAACACTTCCTTTGAAGTGCTGCCGCACCTCTTCGGCCACTTGGTGGGAGAGGTTGTTTCGGCTGTCGTACATGGTCAGGAGAATGCCGGCAATCCTGAGGGGCGGATTGAGCCGCCGCTTGACGGCCTTGACGGTCCTGAGGAGCTGGGAAAGACCTTCGAGCGCGTAGTATTCGCACTGAAGCGGCACGAGCACGGAATCCGCCGCCGTAAGGGCGTTGACGGTCAGAAACCCTAAGGATGGTGGGCAATCCAGGAAAATATAATCATACTTCGCCCGAAGCGTTGCGAGCCTTTCCCGGAGCCTGTACTCCTTGCGCTCCAGAGTGGCCAACTCCACCTCCGCCCCCATGAGGCTCCCGGTCGCGCCCATGACCTGGAGGTGGCGCAGCGGCGTGTCTCGAATCACCTCCTCCTCGGTCCCCGTACCCAACACGAACTCATAGAACCCCTTCTCGATCGCTGCACGATCGATTCCCATCCCCGTGGTCGCGTTTCCTTGGGGGTCAAGGTCGATCAACAGGCATGGTTTTTCGGCCGCGGCAAGGCACGCGGAAAGATTGATGGCTGTCGTGGTCTTTCCGACGCCGCCTTTCTGGTTTGAAATGGATACGACTGTTCCCATGAATTACCTGTCACCCCGGCCATCCGGGACAAGAACCCCTTTCCCTGCCGGGAAAAACCATTGCCGTGCACATCAGGACGCTCAACGAAGCCCTAACCGTCGCCCCCTTGTTGTCCGGCAATCTGTTAACACAATCATCCATCTTTTCAAAGCGAAAAGGATGTTTCACGTGAAACATTCAAAGGCTCTCAAAAGAAATACTGCCTAACCTTTTGATATGAATGAGCTTTGTTTATGCCGGCTCCCCGGGAATCCCCATTGACCTCCCGCGCGTTGCGCATTATGCTCTTGACGTGGACCGATCGGCGGTCCAAACCGGGAAAGCTCGCATGCGGGCAATATTTGGCAGGGGACGATCGATATGGAACGCGTTCGAATGGATCACGGAAGCGGGGGAGAGGCCTCCCATGAGCTTGTCAAGGCGTTGATCCTTCGCCGTCTCGACAACGAAATCCTCCACCCTCTGGATGACAGCGCCGTTCTTGAGCTAAATCCGCTTCGCCTTGCCATGACCACCGATTCATACGTGGTGGACCCCATCTTCTTTCCGGGCGGAAACATCGGAAGCCTGGCCGTCCATGGGACCGTGAACGATCTGGCCATGCAGGGGGCTAACCCCCTTTTCCTGACCCTTGGCCTGATCCTGGAAGAGGGTCTTTCCATCGCGGACCTGGAAAGAATCATCGATTCCATCGCGGCGGCATGCCAAGAGGCGGGGGTCAGGATTGTGGCCGGAGATACCAAAGTGGTTCCCAAGGGCCACCTGGACAAAATATTCATCAATACATCGGGCGTGGGGATCATCCCCGAGGGGATTGAGGTCGGCATTCACAATGCGAGACCCGGGGATCGGGTGCTCATCAACGGAAACATCGGAGACCACGGTGTCGCCATCCTAAGTCAAAGAGAAGGCCTCAAATTCAAGACACCCATCGTGACCGACTCCGCACCCCTTAACGCCCTCGTCTCCAACATCCTGCGTCTCCACCCCGAGATGCACGTCCTTCGGGACCCAACCCGAGGCGGCGTCGCAACGGCCCTCAACGAGATTGCACAACAATCGCGCGTGGGTCTCCTCGTGCACGAAGAAGCACTCCCCATCGACCCAGCGGTGCGCTCGGCCTGTGAAATCCTGGGGCTAGACCCCCTTTACGTGGCAAATGAAGGAAAATGCCTGCTTATCGCCCCTGAAGCGGCATCAAGACGGATCCTTCGATCCATCAAGGAGCACCCCTATGGTAAGAACGCCAGGATCATCGGGGAGGTCCTGGATGGCCATCCCGGCAAAGCCCTCCTCAGGACCGTCATCGGTGGGACTCGGATTCTGCCCATGCTGACGGGGGAGCCCTTGCCCAGGATTTGCTAGTTGGTGTCCATTGATAAGTCGAGCATTTATGGATGGTTCATTCGAATAACCTATTGATATATTAACATTTTCATGGCCATTGATCGCCGCCGCGCCAATTCACTCCATTTTATGCATAAATTTTAAATTAACCTACATTATCTAAAATTAATTCATAATAACAGACATTTCACAGACTAATATTGTTGGATGAGGCCCATCCAAAGAACAGGCTTCTATTGGGCGGCTGCCTGGCGTGTGATCCCCGCTTCCCTCGAAACCACGGACCGACACAAAAATCAGCCCTGTGATTTCCTGAAGGTCCCTCTTTGTCAGAGCCCAGAAACAATCGTCAAGAAAATGGAAATAGGGGAAAAAGGGTGATAATGAAAGAATTCGAGAGATGTGCTTTGTTCAAAGAATTATCCACACCAGGCCGACACCAGGATAACCATTCGGAATCCCAATCGATTCACCGCTTAACATTTCGTGTGGCCTGGCTTGTGGTTACGCCACCGCAACGGATTTTGTCAATGTGGGATACAGCTTATTCACTGTCAGAAATCGAAATCGATCTAAGTCATGGCTCCGTCCCACACCCTTTGACAGCCTCGCACCACGACGGTAAAAGACCCACCATCATCTGCATGGGTCATCCGCGCTGACGGACACCACAGCGGGCGGATGCTATCAAATCAACACCCGTAAATCTTCGCATGTGTTTTTTGGCTGATACGGCCCGTGGCTGCACGTAAACCAGTGGCGGTGGAAGACTTGACTTTGACCGGTCGCTTGAAAAGGCCCCCCAATGCGGAGGGGCCGCTTGTTTAATCAACATACCCGCTTTATGTAGGAAGCAAAAGAATAAACAGCCTTATCTACGACTGGCTGTCACGTCACAAGAAGGGAAGCCCATGAGCGGCATTTGGGAAGAAGCAAAAAGGGAAATCAGTCTCTACCTCCCCCAGCAAAGTTTCAGCCTCTGGATCAACCCCATCGAGGCCGTGGACTTTCGAGACAATATTTTGACCCTCGGGTGTCCTAACAAATTCGCGCGAAATTGGGTCATGGACCATTACCTCCACCTCATCCGGGACAAGCTTTCAGAGGTTGGCGCCCCCGAGGTGGAGGTCCTTCTGGACGTGGGTGCGCCGAAGAAAAAGGCCCTCCCCCCGCGCCCGGCGGTCCATGCGGCGCAACTGACCTTACCAAGCTTGTCTCAGCAACTGGGCCGAAACGCGCTCCGCCTCAACGACGGCTTCACCTTCGAGCGGTTCGTCGTAGGCCAATCCAATGAATTTGCTTACTCCGTCTCCAAGTCCATGGCACATGGCGCCCAGTCAGATTACCGCTCCCTGCTCATGCTCGCCAGCACCGGTCTGGGCAAGAGCCATCTGTCTCAGGCGGTGGGCCACACCATCCTCCAAAGCAATCCCGCGTGTCGGGTGCACTACCTATCAGCGGAAGAATTCACCAACGAGCTCGTCTTCTCAATCAAAAACCAGCGGGTTGAGGCGTTCAAGGAGAAGTACCGCAAGTCCTGTGACGTTCTCCTTCTCGAAGGCATCCAATTTTTTGGGGGAAAGGAGAAGACCCAGATCGAGCTCGGTCATACTTTGGACGCGTTGGCGGGTGAAAACAAGAAGCTCATTTTCACCAGCTCGCTCCCCCCAAAAGACATTCCCAACATGTCCACGGCCCTCTCCTCTCGCATCTCCTCCGGCATCGTGACGGTCATCGAACGGCCGGACTACGAAACAAGGATGCGAATCCTCAGGACAAAGGCCGATGAAAACGCGATGGTCCTCCCACCGGAGATCATCCAGCTTCTCGCCACCCGCCTCGACAAGGACGTCCGGCAGATGGAAAGCGCTTTGAAGTGTCTCAAGGCGAGATCGGAATTGATGAAGGTAAGAGTCGATCTGGCTCTGGCCGAAGAGGTGCTGAAGTCCTTTGCAAGCAACGATCGCGCCCTATCCAAGGACGACATCATCAAACTGGTCTGCACCTACTACAAGACAGACCCGGAAACGCTCCGTTCCAAGTCCAGAAAAAAGAACGCGGCCTACCCCCGAAACGTTTACATCTACTTGTGCCGACACCATACCGACGAGACGCTGGAAGACATTGCCAGATCGGTTAACCGCAGCCACTCGACGGTCCTCTACGCCTGCGAAGCCTTGGGGCAGCAGATGAGGACCGATGGCAAGCTCAGAGGTCAGGTCCAGTTTTTGAGCAAGAAAATAGAGCATATAAAGCACTGACCCTCGTCTCTCTTTTGGCCTTACAACATTAAACCCGCGTCCCACGTCCAGGCGTGACCCACAGAAGGACACGATGATAGACGCCGCGGTTTCCCCCAGCCCAAACAGGCCAAAGCAAAACCACATACCCCGCAATCATCACATTACCCCTCCGCCTTTGGGCCCTAACAAAACCTTTACACGTTCCTTGCAGGATGCTAACAAATTAGGAATATAATCCGCCTCGTTCTTGAGCCGTCATCTTTTTAGCAGGGACCTCTTATCCCGCCAGATCCATGGAATGCGGATTGGGGGGACAGCTGTGGGTTTTCACCACGCGTTTGACGGTTTTCTTTGGGAAAGTAAAACAACCACGGCTCATGCCCCTTTCGCAGCGCTGTCTAGATCACATTGGGTGCGCCGTTCTCCGTTCATCGAGGCTTGAAGATCGTGTTGCCTGTTTTGATGCGCTCTGCCATGGATTCTCCCCGAGCCTTTGGGGCGCTGGGCCTGAATGGGGGTAACCATTTATGACCAAAGAAAAAATCCTGATTGTGGATGATGAGGAAGACATCCTGGAACTGCTCAGGTTCAACCTCACCAGGGAAGGCTATCAGGTCCGCTGCGTGGCGACAGGAGAGGAGGCCCTCAAGGCGGCTTCTGAACCGATGGACCTGATATTGCTTGATCTGATGCTCCCCGGTATCAACGGTCTTGAGGTTGCGAGGTATCTCAGAGCAGACCCAAAAACCAGGGAAGTCCCCATCGTCATGGTGACCGCCAAGGGCGAGGAGGCCGACGTGGTCGCCGGGCTTGAGCTTGGGGCGGATGACTACATCGCCAAACCTTTCAGCCCCCGCGTTCTTCTGGCCAGGATCCGCGCCGTCCTTCGCAGGAAATCGACCCCGCACCCCAAAGAGGATGACGTCCTCAGGATCCACGACCTCGTCATCCACCCAGGACGCCGAGAGGTTCTGGCGGCCGGAAAGCCCGTGTCGCTCACTTTCACGGAGTTTGGGATTCTCAGTTACCTGGCCCGAAGACCCGGGTGGGTTTTCACCAGAACTCAGATCGTGGACGCTGTTCGAGGGGAGGATTATGCGGTAACCGACCGCTCAGTGGACGTCCAGATCGTGGGGCTCAGACGAAAACTGGGTTTGGCCGGGAAGTATATCGAGACCATCCGGGGGGTCGGTTATCGCTTCAGGGAGACGTGATGCCGAAAAAGAAGAGATTGCTCTGGCAGTTGTATATCTCCAGCCTGGTCGTCACCGTCGTGGCACTGATGCTGTTGACCTGGTATGCCTCCCGGTTCCTGCAAAACCAATTTCTACGGCGAACGGCCGATGATTTGGCGTCACGGGCTCGATTGGTTGAAAGCCAGCTTCGCCCCTATCTCGACCCTGCTGACCCAGGGGCTATCGACGCTATCTGCAAGAAGGCCGGGCCCACTGCATCCACTCGAATCACGGTCATATCGCCGGCCGGCAAGGTACTGGGCGACTCCAATGAAAACCCCGCCCAGATGGACAATCATTTGGATCGCCCTGAGGTCATGGCGGGCTTTCACGGCGCCCTTTGGCGCCTCCAGCCGTTACAGCCGCACCCTGGAAAAGCCTATGATGTACGTGGCTGTACCCGTCCAATTCAACGACCGCACGGTCGCCGTTATCCGAACGAGCATCCCCACAAGCGGAATCGAAGAGGCGCTCGAAGCCACCGAGCTCCGCATGGTTATGGTCGGGCTGTTTATTGCGGTCTTTGCCGCGCTTCTGAGCTTGCTGGCCTCAAGGCGCATCAGTCGGCCCATTGAGGAGATCAAGAGGAGTGCAGAGTGTTTCGCAAGAGGCGACTTTCAGTGCCCCCTTCCTGTCTCCTCCATTGAAGAAATCGGAGGACTTTCCGAGGCCATGAAAAAAATGGCCTCGGATCTCAACGAACGACTCGGCGTGGTCATTGGTCAACGAACCGAGCTCGAGGCGGTCCTTTCCAGTATGGTTGAAGGCGTCATCGCCGTGGACATGCAGGAGCGGGTGATCCGCATCAATGACGCCGGGGCCAAGATGTTTGAATCGACCCCTACAGACATGACGGGACGCGTCATTCAGGAGGTTGCGAGGAACCCGGTTCTCCAGAAATTCGTCTCAAAGGCCCTCACAAGCGAAAAGGCACTGGAGAAGGAAATCCCCCATTACCTGGACGGTGAAAGGACCCTCAATGCCCATGCCTCAGTCCTGAGAGACGGCGCAGCGAAGCGGACCGGCGCCGTGGTGGTCTTAAATGACATCACCCGTCTGAAGAAACTGGAAAACATCCGCAAGGACTTCGTGGCCAACGTGTCCCATGAAATCAAGACGCCCATCACGGCCATCAAGGGATTTGTGGAGACACTGCGCGACGGCGCCCTCGACCATCCGCAGGACGCCCTTCGATTCCTGGAGATCATCGACAAGCACGTCAACCGCCTCGAGGCTATTATCGAGGACCTCCTGCGCCTCTCCAGGATCGAAAAGGAATCGGAAACGGGCGAAATCCTCCTTTCACCTCACAGCGTCCGGGCCTCTCTAAGGACCGCGATCCAAATCTGCCAGGCCCAAGCGGCATCCAAGGATGTAACCCTTTCACTTTCCTGTGAAAAGGAGATCCCGGCCAGAATCAATCCACCCCTGCTTGAGCAAGCCGTGATGAACCTGCTTGACAATGCAATCAAGTACAGTCCATCGGGAACCACCGTTCACTTGCAGGCCACGGAATCCCCCGATGAGATCGTCATAGAGGTCACAGATCGGGGATGCGGAATCGGGAAGGAGCACCTGCCGCGTCTTTTTGAGCGATTCTACCGCGCGGATAAGGGTCGGAGCCGGAGGGAGGGCGGAACGGGCCTGGGTCTTGCGATCGTCAAGCATATCACTCAGGCCCATGGCGGCCGCGTTTCGGTCACATCCACGCCTGGCGAGGGCAGCACCTTTAGGATCCACCTGCCAAGGCCCTGAAACGAAAAACAGACCCTGTTCGATTGGCCCCTGAGTTGGTCCCCAGACAACCTAACCGTTTTTTAGTGCGCCGCTAACACGATTCTAACAATTGAACTCCTATTATTGGTATATTAGAAAGAGGAGGTCAAAAAATGAAAACACGTCGTCTTTTTTCCGTAATGGTCGGTCTGCTGTTCTTGTCCATCACCGCTCTCGCCTCGGCAGGTAACCTCGTGATCAAAGGAAGCACCACGGTGCTCCCCATCGCCCAGAAGGTCGCAGAGGCGTATATGAAGGAACACCCGGATGTCAAGATCTCCATCTCAGGCGGGGGCTCAGGAAACGGGATCAAGGCCCTCATCGACGCCAGTACCGACATCGCCGACAGCTCCAGGTTCATCAAAGACAAAGAGGTCAAACTCGCGGTTGAAAAGGGTATCTATCCCGTTCCTTTCGCCGTGGCCTACGACTGCATTGTCCCCGCGGTCCACCCTAGCAACACGGTCATGAACCTCACTCTGGAGCAGCTCAAGGCGATTTACAAGGGCGAAATCAAGAACTGGAAAGAAATCGGCGGCCCAGATCGGCCCGTGGTGGTGATCTCGCGGGACACCAGCTCCGGCACATACGAGGTGTGGGAAGAAAAGGTGATGATGAAGGAAAGGGTGTTTCCGGGCGCGCTGCTTCAGGCCTCTAACGGCGCCATCGTTCAGGCCGTTTCAAAGAACCCGAATGCTATCGGTTACATCGGTCTCGGTTATGTCAACGACTCCGTGAAAGCCGTCATGGTCAATAGAATTGCCGGTTCGGCTGAGACAACGCTCAACGGCACTTACCCCGTCTCCCGTGCCCTTTACATGTTTACGGACGGCTGGCCCAAAGGCGATACCCTCAATTTTATCAATTATGTGATTCACCCCCAGAAGGGACAGAAGTTCGTCGCTGAAATCGGGTTTGTTCCGCTCTTCTAGCCCCGGTCAGCTTAAGGGGGTCCATCTCGTTCCCCTCCGATCTGAGGATCGGGGGTCGCCCCGTGGCCATCTCCGCCGCGGGGCGTCTCTTTCGATTGGCGCTATATTCTATTGTCCTTTTCATACATGTCTGGTAACGTTGGCTTGCAGCCGCCAAGTCCCTTACCCGCAGAAAGGTCGACGCTTGAGCAGGGATCAACCATCTTATTCTTTGACAAGTGAGCGGTGCAAAAGCCTTTCGCACCCGCAGTGCCCATCAAACACGTGAATCCCTCCCCAATGGCTGATGGCGATCTACGCCCCGACACCTTTGGAAGACCATGACGCGTCAATTCAAAGAGCAGGTCATTCGTTTTACATTTCTGTTGATCGCCCTTGCGTGCATCACGACCCTTGCAATGATTGTCTTTTTTCTATTTGTGGAGGGAATCCCTATCTTCGCAAAGGTGTCCGTCAAGGACTTCATTTTCGGAAAACTGTGGTATCCCACATCCGATCCCCCCGATTTTGGCATCTTTCCATTGATCGTGGCCTCCCTGGCCGTGACGTTCTTGTCATCCACCCTCTCGATTCCGCTCGGTGTCATGACCGCCATCTACCTGGCCGAGATCGCTTCCCCGACATTGCGAGAAGTGGTCAAGCCCATGGTTGAGCTCCTGGCAGCACTACCCTCGGTGGTGATCGGCTTCTTCGGTATGGTGGTCGTCGCACCGGTTCTTCAAACGGTCCTCAATCTGCCCACGGGCCTCAATCTCTTCAATGCCTCGCTCATGCTGGCGTTCATGTCCATCCCTACCATATGCAGCATTTCGGAAGATGCCATCTACAGCGTCCCAGCTGAGGTGAAAGAGGCATCGCTCGCTCTGGGGGCCACTCACTGGGAGACCATTGCGCGCGTCACGATCCCTGGGGCGCTTTCGGGCATTAGCACAGCCGTCATCCTGGGCATGTCTCGGGCAATCGGTGAGACCATGGTCGTCTTGATGGTGGCGGGAGGCGCAGCCCTTGTACCGAGCTCCATTTTCGATCCGGTCAGGCCCATGCCCGCAAGCATCGCGGCCGAGATGGCCGAAGCACCCTTCAGGGGCGACCACTATCACGCCCTTTTTGCAACGGGAATCGTCCTCTTTCTTTTCACGCTTTCATTTAACCTGGTGGCGGACCACATCGCACACAAATACAAACAGGTGGGGGCCGCAACCCTTTAGCCTTGTGCACGCTCTGATCCGGTTCTTTAGTCGAGCAAATCCATGGACCAGCAAAAATTGATTGAGCCATCCTCTCCGCCATACACGACACACCGCTTGGCCGAACCCGACTCGGAATCAAAGGCGCCTTCTTCCGGGCAGACGGTGGCCTCGCTCCTCCAAAGGACGTCCATGCGCCCGAGGAGAATGAAGCAGGGGGTCGCCTTTTCCCTTTTCAGGGTCGCGGCACTGCTCAACGGTGCGGCCCTCGCCGTGATCCTCTTTTTCTTGTTCGCCAAAGGCTGGCGTGCCATCAACTGGACATTCCTCACGCAACCTCCGACGGATTCCATGACCAAGGGCGGTATCTTCCCCTGCATTGTCGGCACCCTTTCCCTCAGCATCGGTGCCATGGTCGTCGCGCTTCCGGTGGGCGTTGCATCCGCCGTTTTCCTCCATGAGTATGCCGTCCAGGGTCGGTTACTGCGGGTCATCCGGCTTGGCATCAACAACCTGGCAGGCGTTCCCTCCGTGGTCTTCGGACTCTTCGGGCTTGCCTTTTTCGTCGTCTATCTCAAATTCGGCACCTCCATTCTCTCCGGGGCGCTGACCCTTGCCGCCCTTACGCTGCCCGTGATCATTGGTGCCTCCGAGGAGGCATTGAAGGCTGTCCCTAATACCTATCGGGAAGCCTCCCTTGCCCTTGGCGGTACCAAGTGGCAGACCATTTACAGGGTCGTGCTTCCCGCGGCCCTCCCCGGCGTGTTAACCGGCGCGATTCTCGGGATCAGCCGCGCCGCAGGGGAGACGGCACCCATCATGTTCACGGCAGCGGTCTTTTTTTCTCCGGAGCTGCCCTCCTCCCTGTTTGACGAAATCATGGCCCTGCCCTATCACATCTATGTGCTTGCAACGGCAGGTACCGAGATTGAGGCGACTCGGCCCCTGCAATATGGTACCGCGCTTGTTCTCATCACTTTGGTGCTGGGGATGAATCTGTTAGCTATCCTTTACCGGTCCCGCCTCAGACGCCGCCGCGCTTAGAGGACGACAAGGCCTTCGCGAAATGACACCCAGTATCCCGAAAATATCCGTGCGGAATCTAAACCTTTACTACGGCGACTTCCATGCGTTGCTCGACATCGATTTGGACTTCCAAACCCACCACGTTACGGCGCTCATTGGACCTTCCGGCTGCGGCAAGAGCACGCTCTTAAGGTGCCTCAACCGCATGAATGACCTCATTCCCCGGACAAGGATTCTAGGGCAGGTAGCGCTTGACGGGCACGACATTTACGACCCCGACGTGGACGTGGTCACCTTGAGGCGGACGGTGGGCATGGTGTTTCAAAAGCCAAACCCTTTTCCAAAAACCATTTTTGAAAACGTCGCCTATGGATTGAGGGTGAACGGAATAAGGGACAAGTCCTTCCTGGCGAGAAAGGTCGAGGAGAGCCTTCGCCAGGCGGCCCTGTGGGAGGAAGTAAAGGACCGTCTTCACAGCTCAGCATTGAGCCTTTCAGGCGGGCAACAACAACGGCTGTGCATTGCACGGGCCATGGCCGTTGAACCAGAGGTGATCCTCATGGACGAGCCCGCATCCGCCCTTGACCCCATCGCAACCCAAAAAATCGAGGAATTGATCCGAATCCTGAAGCGCACCTACACCATCATTATTGTGACCCACAACATGCAGCAGGCGGCTCGCGTCTCGGACGTAACGGCATTTTTCTACTTGGGCAAGCTCATTGAAGTGGGGCAGACCGAGAACCTCTTCACCCGGCCGCAGCTCAAACAGACCTCCGACTACATCACGGGCCGATTCGGCTAGCGGAGGTCATGCAAGCAACTCAAGTTTAGGGAGATCCCATGCTTCATCTTCAAGTTGAATTAGACAGGCTGAAAAGAAGAATCCTCGCCCTTGGTGCCCTTGTGGAAGAACGCGTGCGCTTGGCCATCAAGGCCGTCGAGACCCGCGACGGCAACCTTGCAAAGACCATCATCGAATCGGACGCGGAAATCGACGACATGGAAATCGAAGTGGAAGAGGAATGTCTGAAGATCATCGCGCTCCATCAGCCCGTTGCCGTGGACCTGAGGTTCATCTCCGCCGTAATCAAAATCAACAACGATCTCGAGCGGATCGGCGATGAGGCCGTCAACATCGCTGAACGGGTTGCAAACATTGCAAGACGGCCTCCTCTGGCGGTCCCCTTTCAGTTCGAGCGGATGGCCGAGAAGACCGAGAGCATGCTCAAGAGCAGCCTCGACGCCCTCATACGTTTGGACGTGGATCTGGCCTACAAAGTATGCCTCGCGGACGATGAGGTGGATGACATGAATCGCGATACCTATGATCGGGTCAAGGAGGCCATCAAGCAGTCGCCCGATCGGGTTGCCTATCTCATCAACCTCCTGTTCGTATCCAGACACCTGGAGCGCATCGCCGATCACGCCACCAACATCGCGGAGGACGTCATTTATATGACCGAAGGGGTCATATCCAGGCATGGGCGGCGAGCAGACAAACCATAGTCCCTTTCGTGAAAATTGCCTCTAAGCGGCCTCGGCCCAACGAAGCCCCTCCACCTCCTATCCCATGATGAGGATCAACCAGCCCAGGACCACCAGGCCGCTCACCTTCAAATAAGAATCGAATCCTCCTGGCAGCCGCTAACCGAAATCTAACCAAATCATCATTTGATGCTAACCGTTTCGGGCAAGAAAGGGCCTTCCGACCAATTCCGCCAAGGAAGGGGGTGATAGGTCAAGCAAAATACCTTTTGTTAAGGAGAGAACAGCACTTTGAGGTTTCAGATTCAAACGATCCATCGAAAAGGAGAAAAGAGTAAAATGAAAAAGCTGACAATTGTGTTTGCGGTCCTGGGACTGGTGTTTGCCGGTTCCATGTTTGACTTCGCCATGTCCGGCGAGGTCGACATTCTGATCAACAAACTGGTGGAAAAGGGCATCCTTAACCAGTCCGACGCCAAGCAGCTCATCATGGAGATGCAAAAGGAGAACGCCAGACAGGAAGATGCGGTGAAGCGCATCGCTTCTGAAACGGCGACGGACACGGTCAAGAAAGAGGCTAAAGCCGTTGAATCCAAGATCCCCAAGTGGGTGCAGAACACGACCTTCAAGGGCGACTTTCGCCTTCAGGTATCAGCATGAGCAACGGGACGACACCGGCAAGCCCGACCGAGACCGTTTTCGGTTCCGCTGGCGCGTGGGCGCAGACTCAAAAATCAACGACCAGTGGAACGCCGGTTTCCGTCTGGCCTCTGGCGGGGACGACCCCCGGTCCACCAATCAGAGCTTCGGGGACACCTTCAGCTCCAAAAGTATCAGGATCGATGAGGCCTACGCCAAATACAAGCCGTTCACGTTCGCCAGCGTGACAGGTGGGAAGATGCCCAACCCCTTGTGGGAACCCAAGGATCTCATATGGGATACGGACATCACGCCTGAGGGCTTTGCCATCCAGGGCCATTACGAGCTCTTCCCCAAGTTCAAAATCTTCTGGAACCCGTCTGCGTTCATTTTGGAAGAGTACAGCAATGACTCCAACGACCCCTGGATGCTCGTGGTCCAGCCCGGAATCGACTGGGGCATGACCGACATGATTAATCTCAAGGTCGCCTACTCCCGCTACTTTTTCTACAACGTTGATGGGAACAGCCTCGACAAGTACAGCGCCCGCACCAACACCCGGGTAAACGGCCTCCTAGTGGAAGACTACGACGCCAACGCCGTCATGGGCGAAGTGGCCTTCAAGCTGCCTATGCCTTTCCTTCCCTATCTGGCCCTGTTCGGGGAGTATATCCAATCCGATGCGAAGTACGATACCGCCTGGCTTGCCGGCTTCAAGTTCGGCCACAACAAGGTGAGTGAATTCGGGCAGTGGCAGGTCGTTTACAACTATCGTGATATTGAACGCGACGCCATCCTGGATTTCCTTCCGGACAGCGATTTCCGAGGCGGTTCAACGAATGGCAAGGGGTCCGAGGTGGAGGTGGTCTTTGGGCTTGCCAAACACGTGACCATCGGGCTTGACTACTACAATAACGAGCTCAACGAAAAGGACGGCGGAGATTCGCAGCAAGAGGACCTGCTTCAGCTGGATTTGATCCTGAAGTGGTAGGACGCAAATGGGGGTTCCTTGTCTTGGCCCTGGAGCCATAGACGGGACAACCCCCATTTCTCCTTTAATGCTATGGTTGACCCTACCCCTTCTCATGTGGCCGAGAGAGGCAAATCTACTTGACGGTGATCCCCTGGGGCGGCATGGGGGCTGTGGCATCCGGAACCGCCCAGCTCACGATGTTCGAATTCCCGCTTTCACCAACCGCGTTGTAGGCCCTGGCCGCGAAAAAGTAGGTCCGCGCTTCCGTCAAGTTGGGCAGGCTGAGCACAGGGTACTGTGTCACATTGCCCACACTCTGGTTTTGGTTGAGGTTTGTTTGTGCGGTTCCGTAATAAATTCTGTATCCTGTCACCTCCCCAGAGCTCGCATCCCAGGCAAGCATGGGGGCCGCAAACACCTCGGATACTGGAAGCAGCAGTAAGACAAGCGCGCCCACAATCCTTCCGAGCCTTTTGTTCATAATCCTTCCTCCTCGAATCTCAACCGAAATGTTTTTCCGCAACGCAAGCGGTGCTTTATTCCTTAGCAATTTTCGGGCCAAAGAGCGCCGCCACCGCTTTTTCCCGTAGAGGCAAGTCCCTGTTGCCTCTGTTGAAGGGCGATCGAGCCCAAAGAGCGTGCAGAATGGATCACACTGTGGCCATCAGGATACGCCGTCTGCGCCCTGCGCCACCGGGGAGGCCAACCGCAGGGATACCTCCCCTGAAACGAAACGTTTTTCTGTTCCACCCTCTTCGTGGATGACGAGCGCCCCGTCCCGGTCAATCCGCACCGCCACGCCCTTGACACCTCCTTCCGTCCCAGTGATCAGGACCTCCCTGCCCAAAATCATGCAGTGCTCATTTCTGTAACGGAGAACGGCTTCCAAGTCTCCCGAGCGAAGCCGCTGGTAGAGGATTTCGAATCGACTGAGGATCGTTGCCAGCAGCTCGCCCCTTGGGGCCCGTTTCCCCGTCTCGTCAACGATACTGGTTGCCGGTTGAAGAATCTCCTTTTCCTGCTGCGGGCTCCAGTTGACATTCAACCCCAGACCCAAGACCCCGTATGTGACCAGCCTTTCCTCCAAGGCGAACTCGGTAAGAAGCCCCCCCAGTTTCTTGCGGCCCACGTAGAGGTCGTTTGGCCACTTGATTTTCACCGCGAGGCCACACCGCAGGCGGATCGCCTCGGTTGCCCCGAGGGCCAGGGCCATGGTCAGGCCGAACAGGTCTTCAGGCGGGCACTTAGGCCGGACAACCACGGAAAAGAGTAGATTGAGGTGGCCCGGCGAGACCCAGTGCCGTCCCATCCTTCCCCTTCCAGCGGTCTGCGTATCGGCGATTACGACGGTGCCTTCAGGGGCGCCAGACGAAGCAAGCTCTTTGGCAAGGCGGTTGGTGGAATCGATCCGCTCCACGTAAACCACAGTTGCTCCGAATCCTGAGCCGGCCAGCATTCGACGGACCACTTCGCGGTTCAGATCCTCCCTTTCGCTGACTCCAGAACCCGGTCTCATGGCTTTGCTCAAAGGTGGACCCAATGCACCCTGCAGGTGGGAAAAGGGCCATTTCGGGGCCCTCCTCTGGGCACGCGACGTGTGCGGTTAGTACTCAAGCTCTGATCGCAATTCCCGAGACATGAGATCAGAGACGGCCTTCATGGGATCCTTATTCTCATAGAGGATCTGATAGACTTGGGTGGTGATCGGCATGTCAACCCCTGCCCTTTTCGAAAGCTCATAGGCGGATCGGGCCGTCCGGATTCCCTCCGCCACCATGTTCATGCCCCGGACGATCTCATCGAGCCTCATGCCTGCGGCGATCTTGAGACCAACCGTCCGGTTTCGACTCAGGTCGCCCGTGCAGGTCAGCACCAGATCGCCCATCCCTGCGAGACCGGCAAAGGTGTGTGGGTTGGCCCCCATGGCCACCCCGAGGCGCGTGATTTCAGCCAGCCCTCTGGTGATGAGCGCTGCGCGGGCGTTATGCCCGAAATTGAGCCCGTCGGCTGCTCCCGCCGCGATCGCAATGACGTTCTTGAGTGCCCCCCCCAGTTGAACACCCATCATGATCTTCGGTCGTATAGACCCGGAAGAAATCCGTATGAAAAACCTTCTGCAGCCTCGTCCGCTGGCCGGAATCCCTGCACGCGATGGTCACGGCCGTAGGAGACTTGACTGAAACCTCACGTGCGAAGCTAGGCCCCCCCATGCAGGCAAAGGTATGGTGGTAGGTCTGCGGGCAAAATCGTCTCCGCCACCTCCGACATCACCATCAAGGGTGTCATTCTCAATGCCCTTGGTGGCGGCCATGAGGGTCATCCCATTGTCGAGGCATGGACTAACGGCGGTCAGCACTTCCCGAAAACGTGGGAAGGGATGACAAGCAGCACCAGTTCTTTTCCCCCCACTGCCTCCTCGAATGACCTCACGGGCCTGAGCGACGGAAAAAGCGCTACCCCGGGCAGAAAATCCTTGTTGACCCGATCTCGCTCGATCTGCCGAAAGACCGCCTCCTCCCGCACCCATAGATCGACCTCGTAACCCTTCTGCGCAAGCATGTTGCCAAGCGCCGTTCCCCAGCTCCCAGCGCCGATCACCGCAATCCTGGAGATCTCTCCTCCATCCGCCAAGATACCACCTCTCCTCTCATCGAATGCCACCAACAAGGCAGACACCCGTTCTCAATCCTCTTCCACCACCTTCGCCACGCCCACCACCTTTTCATCCTCTTCCAGGTTGATGAGCCTTACGCCCTGCGTATTCCTCCCAATGACCGAAATCTCCGACGCACGCAATCGGATGATCTTGCCCTTTTCAGTAATGATCATTAGCTGATCGGAATCGGTCACCTGGCACGTGTAGACCACGGGGCCGTTTCTCTCGCTGGTCTTTATGGTCAGAATCCCCTTTCCGCCTCTGGCCTGCCGCCGGTACTCGCTGGTGGGTGTTCTCTTACCATAGCCGTTTTCGGTTACTGTGAGAATGGTCAATCCCTCGTCCAAGACCTCCATACCCACGACCCGATCTTCCGGCTCAAGCCTGATCCCTATGTTCCCGCTGGCGACCCTGCCCATCTCCCTGATATCGGACTCGTGAAACCGGATCGATTTCCCTTCTCTGGTACTGATAAAAATGTCCTGATCCCCGCTTGAGGTTCGAACTGCAATGAGCTCATCCCCTTCACGGATATTCAGAGCCAAGATCCCATTTGTCCGAGGACGGCTATAGGCCAGGAGTGGTGTCTTTTTCACCAGTCCGTCCCTGGTAGCCATCACGACGTATTTTCCCTCTTCGAAATCTTGCAATGAAAGCGTGGTCGCCACCTGCTCATCCTTTCCCAGATTCAAGAGGTTCACGATCGCCTTGCCGCGCGTCAACCTCCCTCCCTCCGGAATCTCATGGACCTTTATCCAGTAGACCTTCCCCTGGTTGGTGAAAAAGAGCAGGTGATCATGGGAAGAGGCCACAAAAAGGTGCTCAACAAAATCCTCTCGCTTTGGCTTGACCCCGGTCAGCCCCTTTCCACCCCTTTTCTGGGCCCGGTACACACTGATGGGGGTCCTCTTGATATAGCCGTCCTGGCTGATGGTCACCGCCATGTCTTCATCGGCGATCAAGTCCTCCGCATTCACATCGCCCACCTCTTCAACGATCTCAGTCTTACGTTCATCACCATGGCGCTTCTCTATTTCGGCCACCTCTTCCCTGATAATCTGGAGCACCATGGCCGGACTGCCCAAAATCGCACGGAACCGATCAATGCTCTTGATCAGGTCCTCATATTCCGAGTTGATCTTCTCACGCTCAAGGCCCGTCAAACGTTGCAGCCTCATGTCAAGAATGGCCTGGGCCTGAACATCTGAGAACTCAAAGCCGGAAATCAGCCTGCCCTTTGCCTCCTTGGGATCCGAGGAAGACCTTATGGTTTCGATGATCTCATCGAGAACATCTAGGGCCCGCTTCAATCCTTCCAGGATATGGGCCCTTTCTTCGGCCTTTCTCAGATCGAAAATCGTTCGTCTGACAATCATCTCTCGTCTGTGCGCGACGAAATAGTGCAGGATCTCTTTCAGGGTCAGGATCTCGGGCCGGCCGTTGACGATGGCCAACATGATGATGCCCAGCGAAATCTCCAGCTGTGTGAACTTGTATAAACGGTTCAGAATCACGAGGCCGTTGGCGTCCCTTTTCACATCGATGACCACCCGCATCCCTTCGCGATCCGATTCGTCCCTGATATCGGCGATGCCTTCAAGCCTTTTGTCCTTAACCAGCTCTGCAATCTTCTCAAGGAGTTTCGCCTTGTTGACCTGATAAGGGATCTCCGAGATGATGATCTTCTCCTTCAGAGATCCCGTCTTTTCAATGAAGGCCCTGCCACGCAGCCTTATGATGCCCCGCCCCGTCTCGTAGGCCTCCCGGATACCCTTGCGTCCCAGAATGAACCCGCTCGTCGGAAAATCAGGCCCCGCGATGCACGTCATCAAATCATCCGCAGGCACCTCTGGGTTGTCGATGAATCGGATAATACCCCTGCAAACCTCAGAGAGGTTGTGCGGAGGGATGTTGGTCGCCATCCCTACGGCAATGCCTGAGGAGCCATTGATGAGCAAATTTGGGATGGTGGTGGGCAGGATCACGGGCTCTAGCATGGATTCGTCGTAGTTCGGCACGAAGTCGACCGTCTCCTTTTCAATATCGGAGAGGAAGTTCTGCGCCAGCTCCGTCATCCTGACCTCGGTATACCGCATGGCAGCAGGCGGGTCCCCGTCGACGGAACCGAAGTTCCCTTGCCCATCAATCACCAGATATCTCATGGAGAAATCCTGGGCCATGCGCACGATCGTATCATAGACCGCCGCATCACCATGGGGGTGGTACTTACCGATGACGTCTCCCACAACCCTCGCCGACTTCTTATAAGGCCTGTTGTAGTAGTTCTTCAGTTCGTGCATGGCGAACAACACTCGACGATGCACCGGTTTCAACCCGTCTCGAACGTCCGGTAGCGCCCTGCCCACAATCACGCTCATGGAGTACTCGAGATAGGACTTCTTCATTTCATCTTCGATATTGACCAGCACCGGCTCTGTAAGAGCAACCATGATCAGTGTCTCCTCTATCGAATGGCCCTTTTGGCCCTCAATAAAACCCGCGCCTTAAGGCCTCGGCTGATTACAATCCGACCTATTTCAGCGTCTCTCCTACGCAGTTCCGCTGTGCGACACAAAAAAATTAAAACCCTGCCCCGCCCTCCATCCCGGGCAATCATATGTCCAAGTCGGTTACCTCCAAAGCATTTTCCTGAATGAACTCCCTGCGGGGCTCAACCTTGTCCCCCATAAGAATCGTGAATATCTCATCGGCTTCCACCGCGTCTTGTATTCTTACCTTGAGCAGTGTCCTTTTCTCAGGGTCCATGGTCGTAGTCCAAAGCTGTTCCGGATTCATTTCTCCTAGTCCCTTGTATCGCTGAATGGTAAGGCCTTTCTTCCCTCGGTCCACGAGGGACTTGACCAACTCAGCGGGTCCGCCCACCTTCACGTCATCGCCGTTGCCGACAAGACGGCAATCCCCCTGGCTCAAATCCCGGAACAACGGTCCCACATTGATCACATGCCTTAGTTCCGGAGACGAAAAAAACTCCCATGATACGCTGAACATCTGACCACCATTTCTCATCTCCTTCACAACGAATTCGTAGCATGCCTCCTCTTCATTAAACGCCAGATCGCTGAGCTCGAACCCGTTCTCTTTCAGTCCTTCGAAAAAGGCCTCCATCCACTGGCGATCCTTGTAGAAGTTGCGGTCCTCGGGACCACTGGCCGCCACAAACTCGATAAATCTCTGCGGATATCCCCTCTTAGTCAGCTTGTTCAAGTTGTCGTAGAACCGCATAAGATCGCTGAATGCTGTAACGAGTTTCTTTCCCGCGATCTCTCCCCGGTCCCCAAGCAAGATGCGCTCCCTTTGAGAGACCCGTCCGACGATGAACTGATCGAACTTCTCCTGGTCTTTGACGAACCTCTCGGTCTTGCCGTCCCACACCCGGTAAAGCGGAGGCTGGGCCACAAAAAGATACCCATTGTCAATCAGGTCCGTCATCTGCCTGAAGAAAAACGTCAGAAGGAGGGTCCTGATGTGGGAACCATCCACATCGGCGTCCGTCATGATGATCACTTTGTGGTACCTGAGCCCGTTGATGTCGTAGTCCTTGTCGCCAATACCCGTTCCAAGGGCTGCGATCATCGTTCTGATTTCTTCGCTCGACAGCATTTTATCGAAACGAGCTTTCTCCACGTTAAGAATCTTGCCCCTCAGCGGAAGCACCGCCTGAAACTTCCTATCTCTGGCCTGTTTCGCCGAGCCCCCTGCTGAATCGCCTTCCACAATGAACAACTCGCTTAGATCCGCATTCCTCTCCTGGCAATCCGCCAGCTTCCCCGGCAAAGAGAAGTCGGCCAGAACACCTTTTCGCCGCGCCAGATCCCTGGCCTTTCGGGCCGCATCCCTGGCCCGTGCAGCCTCCACCACCTTGCTCAGTATGATCTTTATGACATCCGGGTTTTCCTCGAAAAAGGTGCCCAACCCCTCATTGACCAGGTTCTCAACGATTCCCTTGACCTCGCTGTTGCCCAGCTTGGTCTTGGTCTGGCCCTCAAACTGCGGGTTGGGAAGCTTCACGCTGAGCACCCCGGTCAAACCCTCGCGGACGTCATCGCCTGTCAGTTTCTCCTTGAACCCCTTGGCGAGTGGCGACTTCTGCAGGTAGATGTTGATGCTTCGGGTCAACGCGGACTTGAACCCGATAAGATGGCTACCCCCTTCTCTCGTATTGATGTTATTGGCGAAAGAGAGCAAATTCTCCACGTAGCTGTTGTTGTACTGCAACGCGATCTCAACGATGATTTGGTCCTTCTCCGCCATCAGATAAATCGGCTTGGGGTGAAGAACCTCCTTGCTCTTGTTTAAAAAGTCCACAAATGACTTGATGCCGCCTTGGTAGAGAAATTCCCGTTTTTTTCCGCTCTCTTCGTCCGAGATCTTGATCCGCACACCGGGCGTGAGGAATGCAAGTTCTCTCATCCTTCTTGCCAAGGTGTCGAAATCGAAATCCGTATTCTCGAAAATTTCTCGGTCGGGTTTGAAATGGATCTTCGTTCCCCTCAGATCCGTTTTCCCGATGACCCTAAGATCACCTTTGATCTCACCCCTCTCATAGCGCTGGCAATAGATCTGGCCGTCCCGATGGACTTCTGCCTCCAAGAACTCTGAGAGGGCGTTGACGACCGAAACGCCAACGCCGTGAAGTCCCCCGGAAACCTTGTAGGACTTGTTGTCGAACTTTCCTCCGGCGTGGAGCTTGGTCATGACCACCTCGAGGGCGGACATATTCTCGGTCTTATGATGGTCTACGGGTATCCCTCGGCCGTTATCCAAGACCGCGACGCTGCTGTCAGCGAGAATCTGTATATCGATGGAATCACAGTAACCGGCCAACGCCTCATCAATACTATTGTCCACGACTTCGTAAACCAGATGGTGCAGTCCTTCCGGCCCGGTGTTTCCGATGTACATGGCCGGCCGTTTCCTGACCGGGGCCAGTCCTTCCAGAACCTTTATGTCTTCCGCATCGTATCGTTGGCTGTGTCTGACTCATATTAAAGCCTCATGGGCATGATAAGCCCCAGAAATCCTTGATCGACGTTACCTCTCAAAACACAGGGTTTTGAGTTATCAACAAATCCCAACTCCACCTCTTCACTTTCCATGGACTGCAAGACATCCACAAAATATCTTGCGTTGAATCCCACCTCGAGACGTTGTCCTTCGTATTTGACGCCGACAGTCTCTCGAGCCTCACCCAAATCCGGATTTGTGGACACAAGCTCCATTCCGTTGTTCTCCAGGGCGATTCGTACGGCACGGGACCGTTCATCGGAGAGTATCAACATTTTCCTCATGGCATCGAGTAGTGTAAATCGGTTCACAACGATCCTGAATTCAACTTTTTTCGGAATCACATTGCTATAATCGGGAAACTTGCTCTCAAGAAGACGAATGATCAGAATGCCGTTTTCCCTTTTCGCCACACAGTTATTGTGCCTGAATCCCAAAGCTATTATACCGCCGTCCCCAGAAAACTTCGATAACTCTGCCATGGCCTTTTTAGGGATCATCACCCCTTGTGCCAATCTCAAGCAGATCAACCCCCTTGACTTGCTTGTCGATGAGAGAAAGGCGATGGCCGTCGGTGGCCACCATTCTCAGCAATGTCTCTCCGGCCTCCTCGACCTTTTGGGTGAGAACACCAGAAAGCTTGAACCCCACTTCCTCCAGCGTCACCGCGTAAATGGTCTTACTGATCATTTCCGCTAAGAGCGCACTTTCGATTTCGATCGTTGAAAGCCCCTCAGGTTCAACGAGCACAGGGAATTCATCCGAAGGCATACACGCAAGGTCAAACGTGGCGACACCATCGGACATGGAAACCCAGTGATTGTCCTTCTCCTTCAGAACAAATTTGTTACCCTTGCTCTCTTTGAGTATCTCAAAAAACTTTCTCCCCGATATGGCAAGACTCCCCTCTTTGGATACATCTGCAGGAAGTCTTTGCTGGTATCCAATCTCGAGATCGGTTGCGGAAAGGTCTATGGCGGCGCCGCTTGTTTTGAGTAATACGGTTGAAAGTATGGGCATATTTGTCCTTCTTTCGATGATACTCTGCACCCTGCTAAGACCTCTCAACAGATCGTTTCGATCGATACTTAACTCCATTGCTATCCTCCCATAGGAATTAGTAGATCCATATATGGTAATAATTTAGATAGAGCCTGTTCAATTGTCGAAATCGTTGATATCCAATTGATATTGTTTTCTAAAAAAGAGAAAAACAGTCGCAATCCTGTGAACGCCTTTCAAGAAAAAACAGTCCCAAACTTGGTCAGGTAATGAATTCAGACGACCTTTGCGTGATCTCCTTGTTCAGATCTTCAAGCAACTCTGGGTGCATCCTGACGGTCCCAGTCTGAGCTCACGCGAGAAGGGCATACAGGCGATTGAGGTCTTTGAACACCGACTCTCCTTTCTTGTCCTTCTCAGCCTGAATCCGTCTCGTCCCATAGATCACCGTTGAATGATTTTTGCTACCAAAGGCTTCGCCGATGTCCTTGTAGGAGAGCCCGGTCAATTCCCTGCACAAGTACATGGCAATCTGCCTTGGATAGCAGATTCTCCGGCCTTTCTCTCCGGAAATGAGATCCTGAACCGTGACGTCAAAATACCTGGCCGTTACCCTTTGGATCTCTTCCGCATCAGGCCTGCTGGGATCTTCGCCCTTTCAGGATGGCCTTGGCCGTAAAGATGTCGATTTTCTGTCCGGACAGGGAACTGTAACCACAAAGTCTTATGATACTCTGATGCAGAACCTTCATGTTGTCCGTGCCGTTGGCCAAGAAAAGGACCACGTCATCCGCCAAGTCCAGGCCCTGACGAGATGCTTCCTGTTGGATGACTTTCAGCTTCGTCTCCTGATCCGGCACGCCAATCTCGGTGAGGATCCCCCATTGAAATCGCGATCTGAGGGGGTCAATCAGCGCCTGGATGAGGTTCGGAGGCCGTTTTCCGGCCACAGCAATCCACTTGCCGCCGTTCATAGAGTGTGTCGAAAACGCCAACCAATTCCTCCTGGAGTTTTTGTTTTCCCCCCAGCAGATGCACGTCATCGATCAGAAACAGGTCGAGCTCCCCGTGAAGTCTCCTGAAATCATCCAGCGCCTTTTCGCGAAGAGAATGGAAGAACTCCGCCGATAGGGCCTCTACGGATATGTATTTGACCTTGGACAAAGGGGTTTGCCTCAAGCCTTTGATATGCGATTGCATGGAGAAGATGGCTCTTTCCGTTGCTTCCCTTCCCGAAAAGATAAAGCGGATTATACGAGGCGGATCGGCCTCCTGCAGCCTCTAATGAAGATAAGTAACAAATTTATTATATTTTCCAACAATAAATGTTTCGAAGGTCAGAGATCGATCCAAAGCAGCGGGCATCGGCATAGAAACAGGTTTAGATCTGTCCATTCTGCGCCGCATCGCCCTCTGACGGCGAATCCGGATGAACAAATCGGACGTCAGGTCTGAAGTGCAGCGCCTCATCAAGCGCCTCCCGGATCGGGGCCAGATACTTTTCCTCCAGCCAGCGTTGGAAAAACCGGTTGGGGACCTCGATGACGACCTGCTGCCTGTCCAGGGTCCGGATCTTTGCTCGGGTAAACCACAGTGAATGCTCCGAACTTATCGAGCTTGGATCCCAAGCGTTTCAGTTATGCGATTCCAAATCTCTTCTTTTTCTGGCATAATCGAATAGAAGCCGAGACAGCGTATTCTTTAAATCCCTAAGCATTTTAGAAAACTTACAGAAAAATATCAACAAAAATTTCCTTATCGATTGGAGGTTTCATATGACCTATTCGATTGCCCTGGCGGGCAAGGGAGGGACGGGCAAAACCACAGTGGCGGGAATGCTCGTGAAGTATTTGGTGCAAAAGGGAAGGACCCCTGTTTTGGCGGTAGACGCGGATGCCAATGCAAACCTCAACGAGGTGCTTGGGCCTCACGCTTCGCGAGACCCTGGGAGAGGCCAGGGAGGAGATGAAAAAGGGCGTTGCTGCGGGCATGACAAAGGACGTGTTCATGCAGATGAAAATCCAAGAGGCCGTTGTGGAAGCGGAGGGATTTGACCTGATCGTGATGGGTCGACCGGAGGGGGCCGGATGCTATTGTGCCGCCAACTCCCTCCTGACGCAGTACCTGGACAAGCTGATGGACAATTACGCCTCTATCGTGATCGATAACGAGGCTGGAATGGAGCACCTGAGTCGAATGACCACTAACAATATGGACGCCCTTCTTGTTGTCTCCGATCCCACCAAACGGGGGCTTCAGGCGGCCGCGAGAATCGTGGAATTGACCCGGGAGCTCAAGCTCAATATCGGCCGGCACTTCCTCTTGGTGAATCAGGCCAGGGATTCGGAGGTGAGTCGCCATCGAATCGTTCATCAAGGGGTATAACATGGACTTGTCGGGCATCATCCCGGATGATCCGAAGGTGCGCGAGTTCGATCTTCAAGGGAATACCCACCATCGAGCTCGACGAAGGAAGCGCCGCGCTGCGGGCAGCCTATAATGCATTCGATAGGATAATATCTTCTTAGGGCTCAATATTTTGTGTTTATACTAAAATTTGACACAATATATTGTGGTGATTTTGATGCTGAACATATCTAAATCACTATAGAATTTAGCTTGACAATGAATAGCCGTTCACCTATTTTAGAGGCCTTCAAGGCTTCGATAAGGGATCCTTTTGTCCTTTTTGTAATATATTTCACAAGGTTACTTGAAACAATCTGGGCTCACACCCCGATCGGAGCGGGGTGTAGAACCATTCGCACGGTAAATAGACCCAAGTTCGTCCGCTGCAATCAGCGGACAACAAGTTCAGGAAGGAGGTAAGGAAATTGGCCTTTCAGATTCCTAAACAACCTTATTCAGGAAAGATAGGTGAAGTGGCACTGGGATCCGGCGGTGGGGCGCTCAGAATCGGGGGAGAGGAGGCCTACCCGTTTCACACATTTGAGGGTGCCATGCCAAACCCCCCAAAGATCGCCATGGAGGTGTGGGACTATGATCCGTCCGGGAATGGCCCGCTGCAGCGGTTGAGCCTTTCAAGGATGTGATCGCGTCGCCGGAGGCCTGGGCCAAGAAGTGCGTGGAGCAGTATGGGGCGGACATGATCGTGCTCCAGCTCAAGAGCACCGACCCCAACGGCATGGATCGCGGTGCAAAAGAGGCGGCTCAGGTGGCCAAGAAGGTGGCCGATGCGGTCAATGTCCCTTTGGTGGTATGGGGAACGGCCAACAACCAAAAGGACGAAGAGGTCCTGAAGATGGTTGCCGAGCTCTGCGATGGAAAAAATATCGGCCTTGCGCCGGTTGAGGAGGGCAACCACAAAGGGATCGGGGCCAGTGCGCTCGGATACGGGCACACGGTCATTGCCTCTTCGCCGATCGACGTGAACCTGGCAAAACAGCTGAACATCCTTTTGGGGAACTTGGGCGTCAAGAGTGAAAAGCTTTTGATCGATCCCACAACCGGTGGTTTGGGTTATGGGTTGGAATACAGCTATTCCGTGATGGAACGTATTCGGATGGCCGCCCTCACCCAGGAGGATGACAAGCTTCAGATTCCCATGATCTCAAACATCGGAAACGAGATCTGGAAGTGCAAAGAGGCCGGCCTTGGCATTGAAGAGGCCCCGACGCTCGGGGATCCGGAGAAGAGGCCCATTCTCATGGAGACCGTCGCCGCCGTCTGCTATCTGCTGAGCGGGAGCGACGTGGTGATCCTCCGACACCCGGAAAGCGTTCGTCTGATCAGGTCCTTCATAGACATGATGTATCAACGGTGGGATGGCGACGAACCTCAAGGGGATTGCCAAGAACCTGCAAGACCAAAGAGGCTGACCTGATTTCCCTTTCTCCTTCACCCAATCTTGGATTTTGGTGCACCAGAGGCGAAGGAGAAACCTGCGAAGGCGGCACCCAAGGCCGAGGCGGCCAAAGAGAAACCGGCGCCGTCCAAGCAGCCTGAGAAAAAGGTCGTGGAGTTGAGACCAAAGGAAGAGCCGGCCGTGGACAAGGCGAAAGCGGAAGCAGCCAAACTGAAAGCCGAGCAGGAGGCCAAGGCCAAGCGAAGAGGCCGAGAAGAAGGCCGAGGCAGAAGCCAAGGCCAAGGCAGAGCTTGAAGCCAAAGCGGCTGCGAAGCCAAGGCGAAGGAGGAGGCCAAGAAGAAGGCCGAGGCAGAAGCCAAGGCGGCCGTTGAGGCCAAGGCAAAGGCGAAGGAAAAGGAGAAGGCAGAGCTTGAGGCCCTAAAGGCCAAGCGAAGCCAGGAGAAACGGGAAGCCGAACAGAAGAAGGCCGCCGCGAGGCCGGCGGAGGCAGCGGCCGGAGAAGAGAAGAGCCTGGTTGAGAGGCTCATCGCTCAGTTGGACCGGATCCACAGGCGCGCGTAATAAGCATACGCGTCCTGGAGACTGAGACTTTAACCCATCGAATTCACCTCTTAAGAAGGGAGGAAAACAGACATGTCAAAGTTGGTGGCATTTGCGGCGATTCAAGGCGCATACAATATTGTTTCGAAAACGGAAGGGCTTTACAAGAGGGCCCTTGAGACCTATGGCGGAAGTCAGAAGCTCGAGTTTCCAAACACGGCCTATTTTCTGCCGATCATTTACAGCCTGACGGGCATCAAGGTCACGGATCTGGATTCAGCGAAAAAACCGCTTGATTTCGCGAGAAAGCTTCTTCCTCCGCACATCAAGAAGGACTGTCACGTCCCCTACCTGGGGCCTCTGCTGGATGCGGGTATGGCAGCGCTCTTCGCGGAAGAGATCGCGGAAGCCATCCGATATGTCGAGCAACCGGATTTCTATCAGCCCTCGGTTGAAGACCCAGATCTTGACAACGGCAAAATCTGGCTCGGCGCAGCCGATGACACCATCATGCGGAAGCGCGGCGTGGAGTTCGTGGACGGAACGGCACCGGGCTTTGCAGCCATCGTGGGCGCAGCACCAGATTCCGCCACGGCAAAGTTGATCGCTGAGGAATACCAGACCAAGACCATTTACGTCTTCATGTGCGCCAACCAGAACGGCACCACCTTCGCCGAGCAGCTCGTCCAGGAAAAGGTCCAGATCGGCTGGAACACGCGGCTGGTTCCTTTTGGCCCGGACATATCGGCAGCGGTTTTTGCGCTCGGTTTCGCAAACCGGGCCGGCATGGCCTTCGGCGGCATTCAGCCCGGCGATTACAAGAAAATGCTTGCCTATCAAAAGGACCGGGTTTTCGCCTTCGTCAACGCCCTTGGCGACGTGAATGCAGAATGGGCGGCCAATGCCGCAGGTGCCATCAACTGGGGCTTCCCCACCATCGCCGACACGGACATTCCCGAGGTTCTGCCGACGGGTGTCTGCACCTACGAGCACGTGGTGGCAAATGTGCCTCACGATGAGATGACTCAGAAATCCATTGAAATCCGCGGCCTCAAGGTCTCCATCGCCAAGATAGACATTCCCTTGGCCTACGGACCGGCCTTTGAGGGCGAGCGTGTCCGCAAGGACGACCTCTTCCTGGAAATGGGCGGCGGCAAGACCCAGTGCACCGAGCTCTGCAAGATGGCAGAGATGAACGAGATCGAGGACGGCAAGGTCACGGTTATCGGACCGGATGTCCCTGACATGAAAAAGGGCGATCGGTCGCCCCTGGGCATCTACGTCCAGGTGGCCGGCCGGAAAATGCAGCCTGACTTCGAACCCATTCTTGAAAGGCAAATCCACCACCTCATCAATTATGCCCAGGGCATCATGCACATCGGGCAGAGAGATATCGCCTGGATCCGGGTGGGCGAGCCGGCCGTTGCAGAAGGGCTTCACCCTGAAGCACATCGGCACCATCCTTCATGCCAAGCTCCACCAGGACTTTGGGAACATCCTGGACAAGGTGCAGGTGACGCTCTACACGAAGAAGGAAGATGTGGACAAGCTGACCACAAGGGCAAGGGCGGAATATAAGACGCGGGATGAGCGCGTCGAAAAAATGACCGACGAGAGCGATGGAGACCTATTACTCCTGCACCCTGTGTCAGTCCTTTGCGCCCAGCCATGTCTGTGTGATCAGCCCCGAGCGGACCGGGCTTTGCGGTGCCTACAACTGGATGGACTGCAAGGCCTCCTTCGAGATCAACCCCACCGGCCCCAACCAGCCCGTTGAAAAGGGCGAGTGTCTGGATCCCAAACTGGGTCAGTGGAAAGGCGTCAACGAATTCGTCTACAAGGCATCCCGACAGGCCATCGACCATTACAATTTCTACAGCGTCGTCATCGATCCCATGACCACGTGCGGGTGCTGCGAGGCCATCTGTGCCGTGTTGCCCGGGTGTAACGGCGTCATGACGGTCCACAGGGACTACTTGGGCGAGACGCCCTCGGGCATGAAGTTTACGACCCTTGCCGGTGTCATGGGCGGCGGGCAGTCTTCGCCTGGTTTCGTCGGGCACTCCAAGTTCAATATCACCCAGAGGAAATTCATAGTCGGCGACGGTGGACTGCTGCGAATGGTGTGGATGCCCAAGTCGCTGAAGGAAGAGATCAGGGAACGGCTCATCAAGCGTGGCGAGGAAATGGGTGTTCCCGACCTGATCGACCGGATCGCGGATGAGACGGTGGGTATAACCGAAGAAGAAATCCTTCCCTTCCTCAAGGAGAAGGATCATCCTGCCCTGAAAATGGATCCGATCGTTGGATAGCGGGAAGGATTTTTGAGTGCCATTGACCATGTTATTCAGATCGCGCTGACATCATATTCTGATCAGGAGTGTGCCATGGGATTGACTGGAATTCAGATCTTTAAATTGCTTCCGAAGACGAACTGCGGGGAATGCGGTGTTCCGACCTGCCTGGCCTTTGCCATGAATCTGGCTTCGGGAAAGGCTGAACTGGACGCCTGCCCCTACGTCTCGGACGAGGCGAGAGAAAAGTTGGCCGAGGCCTCCGCGCCCCCCATCCGGCCCGTCGCCATCGGGGCCGGCGCGAGGGCCTTCAAGATCGGTGGTGAAACGGTCATGTTCAGACATGAGAAGACCTTTTACAACCCCACCGGTCTTGCGGCCGTGGTATCTTCCAGCCTTGATGCGGGTGCGCTGGACAAGAAGCTCAAGGCATGGAATGCGCTTCAATATGAACGGGTGGGATTGAACCTGAGGCCGGAGCTGGTGGCCCTGAAAGATGACGATGGGGACATCGCCTCCTTTGCGGCGGCGGCCAAGAAGATTGCCGAAGAAAGCGAGTTCGGCCTCATCCTGATGAGCGACAAGCCGGAGGTGATCAAGGCAGCGGTCGATGTGTGTGCTTTCAAGAAGCCCCTTCTTTATGCAGCGACGGCCCAAAATGTCGATGAGATGGGTACCCTGGCAAAAGAGAAGGGACTGCCTCTGGCCGTGAAGGCGGATGGGATCGAAGGGCTCATGGCCCTGACCGACAAGCTGACCGGCATGGGGCTTAAGGACCTGGTGCTGGATTCGGGATCGCGAGAGCCCAAGAAGCTCTTTGAGGACCAGGTGCTGATCCGCAGGGCGCCGCTCAAGGCCGGAAACCGCTCACTCGGGTTTTCCGACCATCACGTTCCCCTGTGAGATGGCATCCGATTTGGACGTGGAGACCATGCTCGCGGCCATGCTGATTGCCAAGTACGCGGGCATTGTGGTGCTCTCCGATTTCAAAGGGGAGAACCTCTTTCCACTGCTGCTGGAAAGGCTGAACATCTTCACCGATCCGCAGCGGCCCATGACGGTGACCCAGGGAATCTACGAGATCGGCACCCCCGATGAGAATTCGCCGGTGCTTGTAACCACCAATTTCTCCCTGACCTATTTTATCGTCAGCGGTGAAATCGAAGGGAGCCGGGTTCCCAGCTGGCTCCTCATCATGGACACCGAAGGGCTGTCCGTCATGACGGCCTGGGCTGCAGGGAAATTCGTGGGCGATGCGGTGGCCTCGTTTGTCAAGAAGTGCGGCATTGCCGACAAGGTCGCCCACAAGAAGATCATTATCCCTGGTTATGCAGCATCCATCAGCGGTGAGATGGAAGAGGAACTGCCCGGCTGGGAGGTCATGATCGGACCCAGGGATGCATCGTTGCTTCCCAAGTTTCTGAAGGACCTTGCAAAGTAGCTTTGGCCCCTGGCCGTTGCGTGTTAACCGTCCAATGAGTGAAGAGGGAGAGTGCCCATGTTTCTGATCGGAGAGAATCTGAATGTGATCAACCGGGTCATCGGCAAGGCCTTTAAGGAGATGGATCCCCGCCCCATTGCCGAAGAGGCCAACAGGCAAAAAGAGAAGGGGATGGACTGGATCGACATCAACCTGGGGCCTGCCAGAAAGGGCGGTCCCGAGCTGATGAAGTTTGTGGTAAAGACCGTCCAGGAAGCCATCGGAGACAGCCTGCCCCTGTGCCTCGACACCTCCAACATCGAGGCCATGGAGGCGGGCCTTTCGGCTCACAAAGGGAAGGCCATCATCAACTCCATCATGTGCAGGCCGGAGCGATATGAGAAGATGATCCCCCTGGCCGTCAAGTACAAGGCCAACATGATTGCCCTCATGTGGGGACCGGAAGGGTTGCCCAGGGACGAAAACGAACGGGCTGCCCTGGCAGTGGAGCTGATCTACGCAGCCAACGAGGCGGGCGTTCCCAATGAGGACATCTTTGTGGACGGCGTCGTCACGCCGGTCAACATCCAGCAGCCGCAGTTGATGAGTCTTCTTGCCTTTCAGGAGATGCTTCAGGACATTGCACCCGGTGTCAAATCGACCTGTGGTCTTTCCAATATCTCAAACGGCCCGCCCGACCATCTGAGACCCATCCTGAACCAGACCTACATGGTGATGCTGGAGCGAAAGGGCATGTATTCCTGCATTGCCGATGCCTATGACGATGGCCTGATTGCGATTGCCAGGGGGAAGAGACCGGACATCGTAGAAGTGATTCACAAGGTCATGGATGGCGAAGAGCTGGACATGGGCGCTCTTTCCAAGGAGCTGCAAGGCTATGTGAAGACCGCCAGGGTGATCTTGGGGCACAGCCTTTACTCTGACTCCTGGCTTGAGCTATAGTCCGGGGAAAATCAGAATCGTCGCCCCAAGATCGGCGGAGTGATATTGTTCGAATAGGGGTCACCCTCACGTGTGTGATTAGGCTTGGGGATGGCCCCTGCTTTTTTGCCTTCAACAGATTGGGATCCCGGTTGGATTTGCCTGACCTGCACTCTCCCAACGGTCCTTGACGATCCTAGGCCTTGACACGAGGAGGGTTCGAGGGGTAATTTCTGCCGAATTGTGTTTGCCTAACAAACCGCGCCAATCCTCTCCCCGGTGACCGGATGAAAGACCTTCTGGCCAGATGGTTCAAGATCTACAAAGATGAACTCGGTCTGTTCTTCTGGTCGACCCTCATCTTTTTCCTCATCCACGTCGCCGACGTCCTCTTCAACAATTTCGGTGAAACGGCCTTTCTAAAGCGTTTCGGCGTTGAATACCTGCCCGTGGTCTACATGGTCAATTCCGTATTGACCTTTTTCATCATGGCCATTGTCACAGGGCTCATGGCGGCCATGTCAGGGGGGCGATTCCTGGGATATTTGTTGCTCTTCTGTGGAACCTCGGTGGGGGTCATGAGGTTGATGATTCCGCTGGGGTTTGAATTAATCTACCCTGTGCTATTTGTCATGAAGACCCAGTATCGAGGTGCTTCTCGGCCTCGTCTTTTGGGATCTGGCCAACGATCTCTTCAACACGCGACAATCCAAGCGGATTTTTCCCCTGATCACCGCAGGGGGCGTCCTCGGCGGCATGGCCGGGAGCTTCGGCACGCCATGGCTCGCGAAGACCATCTCTGTGGATAACCTGATGTGGGCCTACCTGGTGATCAGCGGGTTGGGGGCGATCATGGTCAAGGTGATGGGCCGGCGTTTCCCTGCCATCCTCATCACGGAGAAAAGGCCCAAGAAGAAGGGAAGGACGCCGTTTCTGGATGAGTATCAAAAAGGTGGGGCCCCTGCTCAGAGAGTCAACGCTGCTAAGAATCCTCGTCGTCATCACGCTTCTGCCCAACGTGGTCATTCCCATCATCAACTACCAATTCAATTACGTGGTCGACGAGACATTTGCCACGGAAGGAAAAATGATCGCCTTCTTTGCGTACTTCCGGGGATGTCATGAACATCATCAGCCTCGTCATCCTCTTGTTTGTCGGAAAGATCTACGGGAAATGGGGCCTCCCTGTCTCCCTGATGTTTCACCCGGCGAACTATTTGATCGCCTTCGGCGCATTTCTCCTCCGGTTCGATATTGTCTCGGCCATCTATGCCAGAATCAGCACCACCGTCTTGAGGAACACCATCAACAACCCCGCAAGGGCCATCCTGGTGGGGCTGATCCCTGCCGCGTACCGAAGCCTGGTCAGGCCCTTTCTCAGGGGGACCGTGGTCCGCATCGGAACGCTCGCAGGCTCAGGGCTCGTCATACTCTGCGGTCAGTGGATGCATCCCAGATACCTCTCGGTCGTGGCAGGATCCTTCGTCATTATGTGGTTCCTATCCAACATTCATCTCAAGCGGAGCTATTCAAAGATCCTTTTGGATCTGATCTCGGTGGACATGCTTGATTTGAAATCCCTGGAAGAGGGAGATGCGACCCATATCTTCAAGGACAAAAACGTGAAATCCCGTCTCATGGAGGGCCTTTCCTCGGCCAGAGGCGATCAGTGCATCTGGTACGCGAGGCTGCTGAAGTCTCTGGGGACGGAAGGGCTGGACGGTCAAATTCTATCACTGCTCAAGGAGCAGGACGATCAGACCAGGGTCGAACTGGTCAAACTGCTGTCGCCTGAAGCGGGGGCCGCGGCCATTCCCGTATTCAGGGCCCTGGCAGACCCGGAAAAGCCGGACTTGATGATCGCCCTTTCAAGGGCTGCCCTGCGGTTTGACCCCCAAATCGCCTTCGCCTTTCCAAGAGGAGCTTTTCCTGAGAAATGCCGACATATTCAGGTCAAGGCCTATGCGGTTTCAGGGCTTTACCGCCGGTCGCCGGAGGCCTACCGACCGCTCATCGATTCATGGCTTGAGTCACCCAATCTGCTGGAGCGTCGAGCGGGGGTAATTGCAGCGGGAGAATCCGGTGACACGTTTTATGTGGATAAGCTCCGCCTCATGCTGAGCACGGAAGAAGAAGGATCGATTCTACCCTTTATTTTGATGGCACTCCATCGCTTGGATGCACCCCAAGAAGACGCGTTTGGTATGGCCTTTTCTCGACCATTCGCTCGAATCGGTGCGTTTGGCGGCATTGGAGGCCTTCGAAATCAAAGATGACGATGGTCTGAGAAAGGCCATCGAGCTCATGGGTGACCCATCGCTTCGGGTCCATGAGCTGGCAAAGCAGAAGCTCCAGACGGCGCCCCACCAGAACGGCCAGATCCTGGTGGAATCCATCGGCAGCCCGCGGCGCAAGGTCCGCGAAGGCGTCTTTCAGCTCCTTGAGTCCCTGAATGTCAAAGATGTGGAGGTATTCAAGTTCGCCCGCGGCCAACTTGAGCGGGCTTACAAGAACGTTTCCACTGTCCGAGGCCCTCGATCGTGCCCGCCGGGATGGCCCGGCTTGGGGACCTCCTCATCAAGCACCTGGCCGAACGGAGATGGCTCTTGCTCGACAACATCCTGAGGGTCCTGGCGGCACAGGACCGCTCCGGCAAGATGCGACATCATCTTGCGTGGCATCGCCTCTCGGGACGCCCGTCAGCGGGCAAACAGCATAGAGGCCCTGGAGGACTCCATGGATCCGGCCCTTTCCAAGATGCTCCTGCCGCTCTTGGAAGAGCAGCCTGTGAGCCAGAGCCTCGCCCTGGGTCGCAAGCACTTTCATCTGGAGCGGTTTAACGCCAATGTGGCCCTGCTATATTCTCGTTTGCTCTCCGAGCCGGACTGGGTCACCGTCCTTTTGACCCTCCACCTCATCGCGGTCGATCCGACAGAGGACTTGGACTGGGGCCGGGTCAGGTCGTTTGACCCAATTCGGAAACCGTCATGTGAGCATCGTTAGCCAAACGAGCTCGTCGATGGTCCTTAAAGCGAAAATCCTTCCAAGGAGGATACATGGAAAGCGAGATCAGTCTGCCCGAGAAGATCCTCCATCTCAGGGCCATTCAGATATTCCAAGATCTATCCGTCAGCGAGCTGGCAGCGGTGGCATCGGTGACGGAGGAGGTGGTTTACCCTGCAGGCGAGGTGGTCATCAGAGAGGGTGAGCCGGGAGACACCATGTATATGATCATCAAAGGGAGAAGTCTCGGTGACGAAGAGCCAGCCAGGGGAGGACCGCGTCACACCAAATCGAGCTTGACCGCATCCGGGCCGGTGACTACTTCGGCGAAATGGCCCTGTTCGAGGATGTGGTGAGGTCCGCAACCATCCGGACGGCAGAGGAATCCCGCGTGCTGGTGCTCAACAAGCAGGAGTTCACGGAAATAGTCCGGGAGTATCCCCAGATCGCACTTCACATCTGCAGGGTCCTGAGCGACAGGATCCGGCGGCTGCATCAGAAGATCCAGAGCTACGAAATGGCTTGAACAGCGTCGATTTTCCTTGCCTGCAAGGCCATCGTCGCTTTCGCCTGAAAGACCCACACGAACAGGTGGGTCGGATCCTACATAAAGGAGAACACCTCCGTGGGCGAAAAAGAATCCAAAGAAAATAGGGTCATTCGTATAAGGGATTGGCCGGAGGGAGATCGTCCACGTGAGATGCTTTTTGAAAAAGGGGCCGGGCGTTGTAGATTGCCAGCGATTTTTTGGCTGGCCAGGAAATTCTGACCACTTGTGAGGACTCCCGGCGGAATCTCTCAAGATAAGGACCTGAAATTCCGATGAGGTTCTGTGCACTTGAACCGCACTTCGAAACACCTAGCAGTCGGAGAACCGAGGTCCATATCTTAAGGCCAGGCACCTATGGATTCCTGCCTAGCCTCATATCCCTCGCGATTCGTGGAAAACGCATTGAAGAAAAAGGCCGCTGCGATCATCTTAGTGCATCATCACCCGACCGACTTGCCCATGGCCAGCGATGAAGATATCGCACTGACAAGGGCCTTGGTAAAGGCATGTTGGGACGTGGATATCCCGGTCATTGATCATATCATCATCGGCAAGAACGGTTTCTTGAGCATGAAGCGGCATCTCCCCGCGATCTTCGAAGGCGAAGATGAAATCGCATGAGACAGGCGATTTTCAGTCCCCAAGATGATTGAGGTCCCGGCGACACATGGCTTGCCGTCCTCCCATATGAAAGGGCCCCTGCTTCATATATAGTCTCCAAGAAAGCATCCAGAGTCTCCAAGGACACAAACGGCGGACTTAGCCGAACGTATTGACACACACCTTCAATTTTTCAGTCTCTGCTGGCGAGGCATTCATTCCATAAGAAAGACCTTTATTGGGATCTGGTTGCAAATTGTGACCACCTTTCTCGTTTGAAGTTCTCGCCAGCATTTCCCTATGCCTTTAGGGAACATGGAGCTATTATGGCGGTGAGCGTTCTAAACACCAAGCCATACTTGAGATGGCCTTCAATTCCCAAGTCCCACCTTGGGAAAGGGCGTGGAAAAAATACTTTCCTCCCCCCCGGGAAGGCTGGGTGAGGGGGGATGAACATTTCATGAGCGAATAAAGATCATCGAAGAAAAGGGGTGTGGAGATTCCTCCCGAGTATTCATGAAGATGAAGGAAACGTTGTCTCACTTTTGACAGGAAGATCAAACGCTATGCGGCAAGAGGGTTCAATGACGAAAAAGCCGACAAAGCCGGACATCAGGCTTGATGAACACTACGATTTCATCCTCGGTGACATATCCAATGTCATCGATTTTGCGAGGAGGCCGACAGCCCGTTCAGTGAATAGCATCATGACGGCTGCTTATTGGCTGATTGGACGACGCATCGTGGAGCTCGAACAGAAGGGAGAGAAGCGCGCAGCGTACGGCGAAGAACTGCTCGAACGGTTATCTGGCGATCTTGGCAAGCGTTATGGTCGTGGGTTTTCGAGGCAAAACCTCCAGCAAATGAGGCAATTCTATCTTCTCTACCTGCCGGAACAGATTTTCCAGACACCGTCTGGCATTTTGCAGACGCCGACAGCGGAATTATCCCTTGCAAATATAGGAAGCCGTTTCCCTCTGCCCTGGTCCGGGTATGTCCGGCTGCTGACGGTCAAGAACGAAAACGCCAGGCGCTGCATTGAACAACAACTTTGTTCCATGTGAGGGAGACAGGAATCTTTACGCTATCTAGGGGTATGTTTTCGTGTAAGGATGAGGTCGTCTCAATGCGTTCATGGTAGAGCAGCAAACCGTTTCAGGTTGGTTAAGCAAGGAGAGATTCGATGCCAGAAAGGCTGGTGGACTTGAGATCTGATACGGTCACGCTTCCGACAGCGGCCATGCGGAGGGCCATGGCGGAAGCAGAGGTCGGCGACGATGTATTTGGCGAAGACCCGACGGTGAACCGTCTCGAGGAAATGGCGGCCGAAAGGCTGGGAAAAGAGGCTGCGCTGTTCGTCACGAGCGGGACCATGGCCAATCTGGTGAGCGAGCTCACCCACTGCGGGCGGGGCGATGAAATGATCATTGGGGATCAGGCCCACATCTTCTATTACGAGCAGGCCGGCTCTGCTGCGGTGGGCGGGATCCACACCCGCACGGTACCAAATCAGGCGGACGGGCGAATGCTTCTGGAGGACCTGGAGGCCGCCATACGGCCCGACAATATTCATTTTCCCCGCACCCGGCTGATTGCACTTGAAAACACGCACAACCGATGCTTCGGGAGTCCCCTGGATGAGGCCTACCTGCGCGCGGTGCGCGATCTAGCAAGCCGACATGGGCTGAACGTTCACATGGATGGGGCCAGGCTCTTTAACGCCGCAACCAGCCTCAAGGTGGACCCGGCGGAGCTGGCCTCAGAAGCGGATTCAGTGAGTGTCTGCCTGAGCAAGGGGCTGGCGGCGCCGGTTGGGTCGCTTGTGTGCGGCACCCGGCCGTTCATCGCTCAAGCCCGGCGCGTGAGAAAGGTGGTCGGGGGCGGCATGCGTCAGGCAGGGGTCCTGGCTGCAGCTGGGATCGTGGCGTTGAGCGAGATGACCGGGCGGCTGGCCGAGGACCACGACAACGCCCGTCGGCTCGCAGACGGGCTGGCCCACATCGACGGGTTGGACTTGGATCCCGAGACCGTCCGGACCAATATGGTCTATTTCGAAATCAGGCAAGACGGGCTCCAGGCGGCGGAACTGACGGCCAGGCTCAATCTGCAAGGCGTCAGGGTGTTGGAAGTCGGCAAGAACCGCTTCAGGGCCGTCACCCACTACCACATCACCCGGGAAGACATTGATTACGCGTTGACGGTTTTTTCCCGTGAGGTTTTAGCGGCCCTTAAGTAGTTGATGATTTGGATCCCGAAACCATTCGGTTTCAGCTGCAGGGAAGTGCCTCCCCATTCCGGTCAAAGACCGTGGTGGAATAGGCATATCCCAATGAACACCCCTTGCAGATCTCGGGGTCCCTGACAAATGTCTCCTTGAGTCGAAGGACATGCCTGCCGCCCAAGGTCACGTGGAGCCGAGGACTTGTCCAGATCAGGGAAAGGGATTGAAATGTATCCCGGATGGACTTATTGTTACTAAATTTCTTTTGGTAGGAATGAAGATGCGCATTGGCGTCCTTTCGGCAAGGGGTCTCGAGGCACACCCGAATCAAAGGCTGATATCCTCCGGAAGGGCATTGGGCCACCCCGTCACCCTGGTTCACCCCAAAGACTGCGTGGCACAGCTGACCGGGGGTATAACCAGGACCCACACGAAAAGCGCTCCCTGCGGGGCTGGATGCGATGTTGCCCCGCATCGGGGCCACCATCAACGATTATGCCCTCACCCTGGTCCGTCACCTTGAGCTTTCCGGTCTCAAGACAGTCAATGGTTTTCATTCCATCCTTCTGGCAAGAAATAAGTTTTTGACACTTCAAACCCTGGTGAAGGCCGGGGTCGCCGTCCCTGGCTCCTTCTGGGTCAGCAACATGGAAAACTTCGAGCAGGCGGTGGCGGATTTAGGGGGATATCCGGTGGTGGTTAAGACGCCGGCCAGTCGGCAGGGCGAGGGGGTGATACGCGTCGATTCTCACGTCACTGCGGAGTTCATCTTGGCCAACCTCCCTGTCAGCACGACCGGGGTCCTCGTGCAAGAATATATTCCCCCCGAGACGCGGCGGGATATCCGGGCCTTCGTCATCGGAGGGGAACTGGTGGCGGCCGTGGCGCTGAAACCCCGGGAGGGGGATTTTCGTTCGAACATCCATCAGGGTGGGAATGGAACGCGCTTGACTCCGACGGGGGATCTCACAATACTGAGCTTGACCGCAAGCAGGGCACTGGGTCTGGAAATCGCAGGGATCGACATGATGACCCGGGACGATGGCCGGATGCAGGTGATCGAGGCGAACTATTCGCCTGGATTCAAGGGGCTCGAGGAGATCACTGGAATTGACATCGCTTCAAGGATAATCGAATTCGTTGCCAAACGATAGTGAGGGTCCATGCGCATCGCCTTCCTGATGGACAGGCTTGATTCCATCAACCCTGTCAATGAGACCACCAGCCATCTGATGTACGAGTGCAACCAGCGCGGCCACACGGTCTATTTCCTCGAGCCTCACGACATCTATATAAGAAAAAACCAAGTGGTCGCCAGGATGAGGAATATCACGGTCCAACGCGATCTCTCCATGAAGCGATATTGGCAGGCCCTCATCCGATGTCTCAAGAGAGAAGAGCTGATCTATGAAAACGTGACGGAGCTGGATGTGCTCTTTCTGCGCAAGAATCCACCGCTGGTCTATCAAACCATGGAATTCCTTGGCTCGGTCAATGACCGGGTCTTCATGATCAACAGCACCCGGGGCCAGATTCTCGCCAACAGCAAGCTCTACACCCTCAATTTTCCTGACATCATTCCGGAGACCCATGTCTCCAGGGACCCTGTCCGGCTTAAGAAGATCATCGACGACTTTGGCGGTGCCATGATCATCAAGCCCATCCAGAGGTTCGGCGGTGAAGGGGTCATCAAGGTGAGCGTCAAGGACCGCGAGAACCTGCACTCGCTGATTCACTATTACGTGAAGGCGTTTCAGGCCTACCCCGAGCGGGAGCCCATCATGGTCCAGGAGTACCTGGACGTGGTTCAGAGGGACGGGGACGTGCGGGTTCTTCTCCTGAATGGGGAGATCCTGGGCGCCATGAGGCGACAGCCCAAGCCCGGCGAGTTCCGCACCAACATCCACGCCGGGGCCAAGGCCTACAAACATGAGGTCACTTTCAAGGAGAGGCAAATATGCGAGCGAATAAAGGACAAGCTCGTCCAGGACGGCCTTTACTTCGTCGGGATCGACATTATAGGTGACAAGCTGGGGGAAATAAACAGTGTGAGCCCCGGGGGCATCCCGCGAATTAACCGCTTCAACAACGTGAAGCTGGAGGCCAATGTCATCGATTTCGTTGAGGAGAGAGCAAGGGGTTTTAAGGGGAAGATGGCAAACATCAGGAAGGAGGACGGGTGAGATGAGACGAAAAGGGTTGTTCGGGCAGCCGTTCCGGTCCAAAGGGAATGCGTTGATGGTCCTGGGGGCGTGCCTTGCGCTCCTTGGTGCGATTTCATGGTCCGCCCAGGCGGCGGCGGAATCCAAATTACTTAAAATCGGCCTCTTGGAGGAACCCAAGACCCTGAACCTTTGGCTTGCAAGCGACGCATGGTCGCTCAAAGTGCTCAACCAGATGATTGATAGCCTCTATGTCCGGGATCCGGAGACCTTGAAGCTGGTCCCGTGGCTGGCCGAATCGGAGCCTGTTTACGATGAGGCTTCCATTTCCTACACCGTCACGCTCAGGCCGGCCAAGTGGTCAGACGGATCAGAGCTGACATCGGAAGACATCGCCTTCACGGGAGAGGTGATCAACGAATTCAAGGTCCCCCGCTATTTGTCCCGTTGGGATTTCATTCGGAAGATAGAAACGCCTGACAAACGGACCGTCAAATTCTATCTGGAAAAGCCCGAGGCGGTGTTTCTGGAAAGGACGCTCACGACCCCCATCGCGCAGAAAAAACAGTGGCTGAGCGTGGTGGAGGAGGCCAGAAAGACGGAAAAGCCTTTGACCTCCCTTCAGAACTACAGCGTGGAGGCCCCAGGCGCCAGCGGTCCTTTTGTCTTGAAGGAGTGGCGCAAGGGCGCATACCTCTTCCTCCAGCGGAACGAGCACTTTTTCGGCAAAGGACTGACCATCGCGGGAAGGACGTTGGGTCCTTTTATTGACGGGATTATCTTCAAGGTTTATGGGACATCGGATGCGGCCATCCTCGGGCTGAAAAAGGGCGACATTGATATGTTCTGGTGGTCGCTTCAGCCTGGTTACCTGGAAGACCTGAAGAAAGAAAAGGATATCCGCATCTTTTCCAACGAGAAGAGCGGCCTTTACTACATGGGATTCAATGTGCGAAAGGCGCCCTTCAACGACGTGGCGCTTAGGCGCGCGATGGCCACACTCATCGACAAGGAATTCATCATAACGCGGATCCTTCAAGGGTATGGTGCCAAAATGGCTTCCGTGGTTCCCCCAGGAAACCGTTATTGGTACTGCGGCGACGTGCCGACTTACGGAGAAGGGCTGAATCGTGAAGAGCGTGTGCGAAAGGCCTTTGAGATGTTGCGCGACGCAGGATACACTTGGGAGGCCCCACCTGTGGACCGGGACGGAAAGGTCGGCAAGGGCAAGGGGATTCGGCTTCCCAACGGGCAGCCCATGGCGGATTTTTCCATCCTCACCCCCCCTGCGGACTATGACCCCCAGCGGGCCATGGCCGGAATCATCATCCAGGAATGGCTGAGAGAAATCGGGTTGCCGATCTCCTCCAAACCCATGGCTTTCAACGCCTTGATACAGCAGGTCAAAGAGCGACATGACTTCGACACCTTTATTCTGGGCTATGGAAACCTGTCCGTGGACCCGGATTATGTGCGGAACTTCTTTCATTCGGAAAACGACAAGCCCAAAGGATGGAACATGAGCGGGTACAGGAACCCCGCATTTGACCAAATTGCTGATGCATCCGCTTCGGCCATGGATGAAGAAAAACGGAAGGCGCTCCTTTGCGAGATGCAAAAGATAGTGAGCAGTGACCTCCCTTACCTTCCTCTCTATAACCCGACTCAGATAGAGGCCGTTCGGACCGATCGGTTCACGGGCTGGGTCGAAATGTTGGAGGGCATTGGAAATGCCTGGTCGTTTTGTCAGCTGAAACCCAACCCGTGACCAAGGGCATGCGGAAGCCGACGGGCCCCGATCCAGACAGGCTGTAGCGGAGGCTATGGAGCTAAATAGATACATCGTTCGCCGACTGATCCAGATCGCGATCATTTTTTTTGTGATCTTGACGGTCCTCTTCCTGCTTTTCAGGCTGGCGCCTGGAGACCCCCTTTCAAGGTTGGTGGACCCGGGCATGCGGCCCGAGGATGCCAAGCGTCTCATCAGTGAGCTTGGACTGGATCAGCCCCTCTGGATGCAATATGTCTATTACGTGAAGAACTTTTTCACGGGAAACTTCGGCCACTCTTTCCATTATGGTCAACCGGTGGTTAGAATCATCTGGGCGAGGCTGCCCAATACCGTTCTGCTCTTTACAACATCCATCATACTCTCCGCCCTGGTGGGGGTCTTCCTGGGAAAAATCGCTTCGTGGCACAAGGGAAAGAGACTGGATACCATCATGACCTTGGGGGCCCTGGTCACCCACACCGCGTTTCTTCCTTGGCTTGCCCTCATCATGATCTGGGTCTTCGCCTACAAACTGGGGTGGTTCCCCATTACGGGCATGATTTCTGAGGACGTCTGGCTGGACCCGGCCTCCGGCTTCTGGTCCAAGCTCCTGGATGTGATTCATCACATGGCGTTGCCGCTTTCGACGCTGTTTCTGATCCACTTTGGGAGCTACCTCCTGATCATGCGAAGCAGTATGCTGGAGACGCTTAAAGAAGACTACATCTTGACCGCCAAGGCCAAGGGGCTTGAGGACAAAGTGATCCGCAATCGACACGCGGCGCCGAATGCCGCGCTGCCTGTGGTGACCAGCGTGGGGCTCAGCCTCGCGTTTTCCATCAACGGGGGGGCGTTGACCGAGACCGTTTTCACTTGGCCGGGGATCGGTCGAGAGCTGGTGCAGGCTGTCAGCCAGAGTGATTACCCTTTGGCTCAGGCCTCATTTCTGTTGATCGCCATTGTGGTCCTCTTGTCCAACTTGGTCGTGGATGTGCTCTATGCTTACCTTGACCCGAGGATTCGATACTGAGGGCGCCTCTGTGAAAGAGAGGAAAGGTCGAGTCATATGAAGGGATGGGCCATGCAAAGATTTCACTGGGCAGTTCATTTTAAGGAGGGATGGACCATTTTCTGGCAGAGCCTGCTTGGGAAGCTGGGGGTCATTCTTCTTGGGTTTTTTGCTCTGATGGCGTTGGCCAGTTTCCTCCCGCCCATGATTGACCCCATGTATCATCCCATGACGGGCGTTGACCCCGACATCCCGTCTTCCATCGGGCCGACCCTGAAACACTGGTTGGGCACGGACTTCATGGGGCGCGACATCCTGAGCCAGCTTCTGGCCGGTGCAAGGGTGGCGTTCATGGTGGGGGTTTCAGCCGCATTCATGAGCATTTTTCTCGGCACCGCCATCGGGATGGTGGCCGGCTACACGGGGAAAATGGTGGACACCCTGCTGATGCGAACCGCCGACATGGTCATGGTGATGCCGACCCTGCTGGTGGTCCTCATCCTGGCATCTCTCTTCGGGCAGACTGAATATCTGGAGCATTGTGCTCATCATCGCCCTGTTTCGATGGCCGGGCGTATCCAGGGTCATACGGGCCCAGACCCTTTCCCTGAAGCACAGACCCTTCATCGAGGCGGCGAGGGTGGCAGGGGGTTCCCATCTCCGGATCATATTCCGCCATATCATGCCCAACGTGCTGCCCTTGGCTTTTCTCTTCATGACCTTTCGGGTTACGTCCGCCATCATCATCGAGGCGGCCCTGGCCTTCCTGGGATTCGGGGACCCGGGCACGGTGAGCTGGGGCATGATGCTTCAATGGGTCTGGAAGACGGGCCACATGTTCCGGGCCCCTTACTGGCTTCTCCCGCCCGGCATCTGCATCTCTCTCATCACGCTCTCCTTCTATATGTTGGGTCGGGCCATGGATGAGGTGCTGGATCCCAGGTTGAGGAGAGAGGAGCGCGCAGCGTAAGATGGCACTGCTGGAAGTGGAAGACCTGACGATCGGGTACCAGACCAAGCGGGGTTACCTCCAGGCGGTGGATTCCGTGTCCTTTTCCCTGGAGCAGGGAAAGTCGCTCGGTTTTGTAGGGGAATCCGGATGCGGAAAGACCACCTTGGGGATGGCGCTCCTGGGTCTTCTCCCCCCGAACGGGTCGGTGCGGCGTGGTAGGATACTATTTGAGGGCGAGGACCTGCTGACCAAAAGCGAAGCAGAGATGAGGCAGATCCGATGGAAAAAGATCGCCATGATCTTCCAGGCGGCCATGAATGCCCTCAATCCGGTCCAGCGCGTCTATGACCAGATCGCAGAGGCCATTTTGACGCACAACCAGACCCTTGACAAGAGGACCGTTCAGAAACAGGTCGAAGGGTTGTTTCAGCTCGTGGGGCTTCCCGAGGAGCGAATGAAAGACTACCCCCATCAATATAGCGGCGGCATGAAGCAAAGGGCCATCATCGCCATGGCACTTGCCTGCCGACCCAAGTTGATCGTGGCCGACGAGCCAACGACGGCCCTGGACGTCATCGTCCAACATCAGATTCTTGAGGAGACCAAGAACCTGCAGAGGGATTTCGGGATCAGCATCATATTTATCTCGCACGACATATCCATCGTGGCGGAGGTGTGCCACGACATCGGCATCATGTATGCGGGCCAGCTCGTGGAATACGGCGCCAGGGAGGAGGTCTTCGAGTCACCCGTTCACCCTTACACCAAGGCCCTCCTGGCCTCCTATCCTACCCTGATCGGGCAGGAAGAGGAGCTGGTCCCGATCCCCGGTGAGGCGCCGAACCTCATCAACCCGCCATCCGGATGCCGCTTTTGCGACCGCTGCCCTGGCGGCAAGGATGCCTGTAGGATTGGCGAGCCACTCTGGATTGAGATATCACCCCACCACAAGGCCCTGTGCTATGAATGCCGCTGAAGCCGAAAAGGGATTGAGATAGATGATGAACGAAGGGAACCCGTCCATTCTCCGACTGGAACGCGTAAGCAAGCGCTATAGGTCCCGGGGGACTATTTTCGGGGGACCGGGGAAAGAGATTGTGGCCTTGAACCAGCTCTCTCTGGAGATCCGAAAGGGCGAGATATTCGGTCTCGTGGGGGAGAGCGGAAGCGGCAAAACCACCACCGGTCGTTTGATCGTCAAGCTGGAAGAACCGGACAGTGGAAGCATCTTTCTTGACGGACGGGACATCACGGGCCTCAAAGGAAAACGCCTCAGGGGCTTTCGAAAAGAGGTCCAGATGATTTTCCAGGACCCTTACCAGTCCCTGAATCCTCAGCTTTCGATCCTCGACACCGTCTCGGAGCCTTTGCTGATACAAAAGATCGGAGATGGCGCTGAAAGGATGGAATTGGTCTCGCAGGCACTGAAGTCGGTTGGGCTTTCGCCTCCGGGTGATTTTGTCCATCGCTTCCCCCACCAACTGAGCGGTGGCCAGCGGCAACGGGTGGCCATTGCCCGGGCCACGGTTTTAAAGCCCAAACTGGTGGTGGCAGACGAGCCCACCTCCATGCTCGATGCATCCATTTCAGCCCAGATCTTCAACATCCTAAAGGATATGAGAAACCGACTCCATGTGACGCTCCTTTTCATCACACACAACCTGGCTGCGGCCCGATACCTCTGTGATCGGATCGCTGTGATTTACAAGGGCACGCTGGTAGAGATGGGAAACGCCGACGAGGTGATCCGGCAGCCAAGCCATCCCTACACCCAGGCACTCATAGACGCCCTCCCGAGGTTCGGCTGTGCTCGGTTGGAGCCCTATGACACCCTGCTGAAGGGAGAGAGATCCGGCGTGAACCACGCAGGGTGCGTCTTCTATCCCAGATGTAAAGTGGCCCGACGATTAAGATGCAGCCTGGAGCGGCCTGATTTCAAAGAGACAAACGTTGCTCATGGCGTGGCGTGCTTTTTTTCAGAAGAGATGGGCAAGGCTGCGCCCGCCGAGAGTGACGCATGTTACTACGGGACCTAGGGGACGCAAGGGCCCTCTTCCGTTCTCTGGGTGGCACCATTGCCGGTGTGGGTCTGACCGCATTTCCCCGGATTGCACCGGCCTATTTCCTGGACACCTACCCCATCGTCAGTCTGCGAAAAACCGCTGATCTCGCGGTGCTGCGTTCCAGAAGCCAGGTCTTTTGCCTTGAGGAGTCGTTGGGAGGCCCGGTGCACGAGCGGGGGTTCCATTCGGGAACCCTTCTCACACACCCGGCCACTCTGGCCTTTCTGGAAAAACTTGCCCCCCCGAAGGCCTTGATGGTCTACCAAAGCTACCCGGAGCTCGAGTCCCTGGCGGAGATGAAAGGATGGCGGCTGCTCGCCAATCCTGCCGCGTTGAGAGCTCGTCTGGCCGGAAGGCTCTTTTTCAGGGAGATGCTTCAATCGCTTAAGATCGAAGGGGTGACCGGGGCCATCCACCCTTTGAGAGACGTGCTCGAAAAAGAATATGGATATTGGTGTGCCAAAGTGGGACCCCGATTTGTCGTGCAGTTGGCCGAGATCACGCAAGGGGGAGGGCGTGGTACTTTTTTTGTCCGGTCCCGCATCGATTATGAGAGGGTCAAGGCCCTTCTGGAGGGTGAGCGCTGGCGGGGCGTGAAACTGAAAAGCGTGCTCGTCAGTCGATTCATAGACGGGGTGCCGGCCAGCGTGGCCCTCTGCATCACGCGCCATGGCGTGCTGCGCTCCCGGCTCCAGCGCCAGCTGATCGATCTGCCCTATTGCGACGAAATGGCGGAGCAGGGCATTTTTTGCGGGCATGCCTGGGGAGAGGCGTTGTGGCCTGATTGGGTCCTTGAGGCGACGGCGTCTCAGGCGCGATCCATCGGGGAATTCATGAGCAGCTTCCCATACAAGGGGATCCTGGGCATTGATTTCGTGGTTAGCCTCGCGGAGCAGCGCGTCTACCCTCTGGAAATCAACCCTCGCCTGACAGGGGCATTCCCCATGCTTTCCATGCTTCATGCGGGCCACCATCTCATCCCCTTTGAGGCCTTTCATATCTTGGAGCTCATGGATGCGCATTACACCACGGATGTGAATGCGCTCAACGAGGCCTATTCAAAAAGCGTTCATGGAAGCCATCTTCTGGTCTTCTTGAAACAGGAAGGAATGGCACCGAACCCTGTCTCAATCGATGCAGGACTGTATGAGATGGATGCGGCAGGAGCGCGTTTCACCCACCTGGGGGAGGCCTTTGATTTCAGCGACTTGGGGGGAGACGACCAGTTCATCGTCCTCGATGGGCCCCCCCGGACCATGGGAAAGCCCTTCGGATCGACGGACCCTCTCTACAGGCTTTGCAGGCTCCTGTTTCCGGGATCTGTATTGAATCAAGACGGATCTCTTTCGAAAAAAGCCGGCCAGGCTGTCCGCTGGACCTGGGACCGGATCGTGGGAGATCCGTCGTGAGCCTGCCGTTTGTCCTCTCTTTGCCGCACGCCTCACACGATCTTCCAGATTATGTGAGAGCCCACATCGCATTGAGCGACGAGGAAATACGCGAATCGAGCGACCTGGGCACGTTGGAGATTTTTGGAGCCCTTCCGGTTCGAGCGGCCCTGTTTGCAGGGTGGAGCAGGTTGTTGGTGGACTTGAATCGCAGCCCGACCCAGAGAGACCGCAAAGGTGTCATCGCCCGGATTGACTATCAAGGGCGTTCCGTGTATCGCGAGGGTTTTTTCCCGGATGAGATGGAATTCGAGCGACGGCTAGGCCTTTACTACCGGCCCTACCACCATCGGCTGGCTCAAGCCATGGCGGACCCTGATACGACCGTACTGTTTGACTGTCATTCCCTGGTGGGCATCGGTCCGCCCGAGGCCCCGGATCCGGGCAAGAAGCGATGTGACATCGTGCTGGGCAACAATGGCGACTTGCACGGAGACCGATCGTCTCAGCGCGGGTGGACCACGTGTGGGAAGGAGACTTTGGGTTGCATGAAGGAGGCCTTTGAAAGGGTCGGATTTACGGTTTCCATCAATCATCCCTACTCGGGGGGATTCATCATCCGCCACTACGGACGGCTTTTCGAGCACCTGGGCAAGATGGCCATCCAGATCGAAATCAACCAGGATCTCTATATGGAAGCGGGGCAGAACACGATCCATGCGGAAAAGATCGCGGATGTCAGCCTGAGAGCTCGAAAGGCATTCGAGGCGATCGCCTCCATGGTTCAGTGAAACGAAAAAGGGGGCAGATCGCTTCGCCTAAGGAGAGGCAGGGATCAGCGTGCCTGGTGGTAATAGGCCTCGAGTTGCTTGAGTTTCTCGATATACGTTTCTTGGAACTGGAGCCCCGGGTAGTGATTCATTTCGTTTATGAGCGGCCCGATGAATGGCAAGACGTCAATGCCATAGGTGTTGACCTTTCGCCTGTCGGCTTCATGAAGGAGCAGGATGCAGTAATAACTCGCCAGGAGTCTCACGCCCTCCGAGCGGCGGTACAGATAGGCGCGGCCGCCAATGGTATTCAAGAAAAACCCCGCATAACGATACGATACACTGAAAGGGGGTCTTATTCCTTCGGGGTCGGGGCCGCGATCGCCTGCCATGAGCCACCTGTAAAACACTTCCATGTCAAGCTCCATGGAGGCCTCTTCGTTCCGGATGATCGCGATGACCAGGCGAAGATCATCGCGGTCGAGCGACCGGAAGAAATGGAAGGTATTTCGCATCATGTGGGCCGGATCCATGGATTCACCTGCCGGCAAGGGGGGCTGCGCGGCAAGCCGCTTGATGACCTCCTTGAAGCGGGCATAGGCGCTTCCATTGGAAAGGATTCTCTGTACGTAGTCCCTCCCGTCGAGAAACTCGAAGAGCCCCACGAGATCCCTTTGAGCCTGATCACTAGGGCCAATTACGGGTGAAGGGGATTCAGGCATTGGCTGCTTAATGGCCTCGCTATCGGCCTCGGAGGTCTTCGCGGGCTCGGTCGAATCTCCTTTCAAATCCCGCTCGTTCGGGCCGGTCCCGGAGCTTGTCCCCGTTTCTTCACGGCCTGGGCCGTTTCCGAGCTCGGTCATGGTGAAATAGCCGGCCAATACCAGAATCAGTAGTGCCAGGACCACCCACCAAAAGATCCGCCGTCTCCTCCCCTTCCGCTTCATCCGCCCTCCCCGAAGCGCGCTCGAGTGAAGACCACTCGGGCTACTATGTCTTCCGATACGCTTTCTGGCCTTGTGCGTAAAGGTCGTTTCCGAGGACGTCGTTGACGACGACGGCCGGAAGCTTGTGAACGGTCAGTTTCCGAATGGCCTCAGGACCAAGGTCTTCGTAGGCCACCACCTGGGCATTCTTCACGGCCTGGGCCATGAGGGCACCCGCACCGCCGATAGCCGCCAGATAAACGGCCTTGTACTTCACCATGGCATCGATGACCTCCTTGGACCGCTTTCCTTTTCCAATCATTGCCTTGAGTCCAAGCTCCAGGAGCTTGGGGGTGTAAGGGTCCATCCTGTAGCTGGTGGTAGGCCCGGCAGCGCCGATAACCCGACCTGGTGGCGCAGGGGAAGGCCCCACATAGTAGATCACCTGTCCCTCGATCGGGATGGGGATCTCTTTCCCGGCTGCGATGAGGTCCAGAAGTCGCCGGTGGGCCGCATCCCTGGCGGTGTAAAGCTGGCCGGTGACGACCACGCTGTCACCGGCGCGGAGGGTTGAAATCACCTCCGTTGAAAGAGGTGTGACGAGCTCAATGGGCTTTGCCATGACCGTAGCTCCGTTAAAGGATGATTTCCAGATGCCGGCTTGCATGACACTGAATGTTCACAGCGAGCGGAAGGCTTGCAATGTGGCAATCCATCATCAGGAGATGAACGCCCAAGGAGGTGACCCTTCCGCCGAGCCCTTGTGGACCCACACCCGTTTTGTTGATCTCAAGCAAGAGCTCCTCTTCCATCTGTTGCAGCGAGGGGTCCGGATTCAGGCTGCCAAGCGGTCGAAGCAGGGCCTTCTTGGCGAGAAGCGCACACTTCTCGAAGTTGCCGCCTATTCCGACGCCTACGATGGTCGGGGGGCAGGGATTTGGACCGGCCTCCACCACCGTCTGAACCACCCGCTCCTTGATCCCCGGCCAGCCGGCAGAGGGAGCAAGCATGAAGAGGCGGCTCATGTTTTCGCTTCCACCCCCTTTGGGAACCACCCAAAGCTTGAGCGTATCGCCAGGAACCAGTTCCAGATGAACGATGATGGGGGTATTGTCACCGGTGTTCTTCCTAGTGAATGGATGGCAAACCGACTTGCGAAGGTATCCTTCACCATAGCCCTGTCGCACACCCTCCTCAAGGGCCCTGTTGAAATCCCCTCCCGTGATGTTGACTTCCTGCCCAAGCTCCGCAAAAAGGATCGCGAGCCCTGTATCCTGACAGATGGGGATACGCTCTTCCATGGCAATCCTCGCGTTCTCGATCAAGCGCGCAAGGATTTCCCTGCCAACCGGCGATTCTTCCTTTTCTACGCCTTGCTGGAAGGCATCCAGGACATCTCGGCCCAGCTCGATGTTGGCCCGAACAACCGATTCCTTCACAGCCCGTATGATCGTTTCAGTCGATATCTGGCGCATGAATTCCTCCGGCCCCATTTGACATTTCCGAGGCAGCCCATTACAAGTGTCTTGCCTCCTTGGGGCGGCCAAAAAGGCCCCGCTCCCTGGGCATCAAAGGGCGCTCTATCCTCTCGCGGAGGCGAGGCCCAGAGTCTGAGCCCGGCGGAAGCCTGTCGAGGCAATGCAATATACTAAAGATTCGGTCGGGACGCAAACACGAAAGGGCCTGTTTCTTTCCCAGGCCCGAACGCCCGGTGGGAAATGGTTCGTCTTGTGAGTGAATCCCTTGAGAGGTAGGCCATGAAGGTCCTCCTGACCAATGATGACGGCATTCACGCCCCTGGTCTCAAGGCCCTGCACGATGCGCTTCGCACCGAACACGATGTTCACATTGTCGCACCGGAGGTGGAGATGAGCGCGGTCGGTCACGCGATCACCCTCTCGTCCCCCCTCAGGGTCCAGGAGGTAAAGCGTAACGGGGCCTTTTTTGGGTGGGCCGTGAGGGGCACGCCCGCAGACTGTGTAAAGATAGCCGTCCAGAAACTGCTCAGAGAACCGCCCGAGGTGATCCTTTCGGGGATCAATCTGGGAGCCAACGTGGGGGTGAATATCCTCTATTCCGGCACGGTCTCGGCCGCAACAGAGGGGGCCTTCTTGGGATTCAGCTCAGCAGCCATCTCTTTGGATGCCAGGAAGGACCCTGATTTCACCTTTGCGGCGCAATTCAGCAGGGAGATCATCCGCTTCATGACCTCGTGCCACCTTAGAAACGGGATCGCGTTGAACGTGAATATCCCGGCCGTTCCGCCGGCGCAGATCAAGGGGGTTGTCATGACACGGCAGGGGGTCGCCCGTTTCGAGGAGCGTTTTGAGCAGCGAAATGACCCGAGGGGAAATGTGTACTACTGGCTTGCGGGGGAAAAGATCGTTGGAAACGGTCACCCTGAAACGGACTTCGTGGCGCTGAGAGATCAAAAGATCACCATCACCCCGATCCAGTTCGACTTGACCTGCCACGAAGAGCTGCAAAGGCTGCGCCTGGGTCGATTCCGATTTGAGGGACTTCCACCGGAAGCGCACGAGCGTTAAGGCTTCGGCTCAGGAAGGGGTCATGGCGGCAACTCAACGCTTCCGGCCTGTATCGGGTTGGAGGGTTGAGCTCGGAGAACGACCCGGCAAGGGGCTCCATCTGCCCCCCGGATCAGAAGGGGGAGACAGAAGACCTCGTAAGGTCCGGGAGGGATCGACAGGAGGTGGACCCCCTCCACGATGACCACCCCACCACCAAGAAGCTTGCGGTGCACGGGAGCGCCGGGATTCATGTAGCGCTCGATCGACAGGTAGTCAATGCCCACCAGCACGACGCCGCGTTTGACCAGGTATTCCGCGCCGTCACGCTCAAGATGCACGTAATTTTCACAGAAATCCCTCTTCAGCAGGAGCGGACCGTTGTCCGTCTTGAACAGGACTCGCTTTGCCCGACCAATGGGGGCCTGCGACAAGACCTTCCGATCAATCACCGGTTTTCCCCGCAGGTCCAGCACGACGCCGGGACCCACAAGGGAATCCAAGAGAAGCTCATCCACGGTCTTGCCCGCCGTCGATGTAGTGGGCGGGAGGATCGATGTGGGTACCAAGATGCGTGGACATGGAGAGCGCGGCCAGGTCAAAGGGGTCTCCCTTGTTTCGACTGTAAAGGCCCTCCATGTGAAAGGGGGGGTCTCCTGGAAAGGTCACCATGCCTTCTTGAATGGGAAGCGTTGCATCGTAGAGCATCAGGTTTACCTTTCAATCCTTTCAAAAAACCCATTTCGCGGGTATGATCCCCAAAATGGGTTTTAGGTTATCACAGGCAAACCACAGCGGCGATGGGGGTTTGATCAGTGGGCGATCATAGGCGACCCGTCAGAGCCGTGCTTGAAATGTCACCGTGCAACCATGAAAGAATCTTGTGACCGGCTTTTGTCTGGTGTAATGCAACGAAAGCCGGGACAGCTCAGGCCTGAACCGACGGCTGACCCTCGGCAAGTCGTCTGTACGTCTCGAATTTTTCCCTCATCTGCTTTTCGGCCTTTTCAAAAAGGACATCGGCGTTTTCCGGGAAAGTGCGTGTCAACGCCGAATAGCGGATTTCACCGTTTAGAAACGCTTTGAAGTCGCCTTTCGGCTCCTTTGAATCGAGAACAAAGGGGTTCTTTCCCTGGGCCTTGAGTCTTGGGTCGTGTCGGTACAGGAACCAATATCCGGCTTCAACGGCCCGCTTTTCCTCTTCCTGACTCTTTCCCATGTTGATCCCGTGGTTAATGCATGGGGCATACGCTATGATCAAAGAAGGCCCGCGGTAGCTCTCCGCCTCAAGGACCGCCTTCAGGAACTGGTTCTTGTTGGCACCCATGGAGACAGAGGCCACATACACGTAGCCGTATGTCATGGCCATCATTCCAAGGTCTTTCTTGCCTGTTGCCTTGCCGCCGGCCGCGAATTTGGCTACGGCCCCCACGGGGGTCGATTTGGAGGATTGCCCACCGGTATTTGAGTAAACTTCCGTGTCCAGGACGAGGACATTCACATCTCGACCCATGGCCATGACATGGTCGAGCCCGCCGTATCCGATGTCATAGGCCCACCCATCGCCGCCGACGATCCATACGGATTTCTTGGTGAGGTAGTCCTTTCGGCTCAAAATGTCGGCGAGGATTGCCTTGTGGGGTGGTCTTGGTTTGGAGAGCTCTCGATCCACGAGGGCGACCAATTCCCGACCGAATTTCTTGGACGCCTCTCCATCATCCATTTGGTCGAGCCATTTCTGAAAAGTATCCGTGAGGTCCGCAGGCAAATCCAGCCCAGCGGCGTGTCGGACCAGGTCTGCGAGCTTGTCTCGTCTCTGGGTCGCCCCGAGCGCCATGCCGAACCCATATTCGGCGTTGTCTTCAAAAAGGGAATTGGCCCAGGCGGGACCATGACCGTCTTCGTTGACCGTATAGGGGCAGCTTGGGGCCGACCCACCGTAGATGGAAGAGCAGCCCGTCGCGTTGGCGATGAGCATGCGATCGCCAAAGAGCTGCGTGATGACCTTGATGTAGGATGTCTCGCCGCATCCCGGGCACGCCCCCGAGAACTCGAAGAGCGGCTGCCGGAATTGGCTCCCTTTCACCGTGTTCGGCGGCATGAGATCGCCCAGCTTCGGAAGGTCCAGCGAAAAAATATGGTTTGGAATCTGGGTATCTGTTTGAGACCCGAGTGGCCTCATCACCAGGGCCTTTTCCTTCGCAGGGCAGACCTGGGCGCAGTTGCCGCAACCCGTGCAGTCAAGTGGACTTATCTGCATCCGGTAGCGCAATCCCTCGAGCTCCTTGCCCTTTGCATCGAGGGTCACAAAGCCGTCCGGGGCGTTGGCCAAGTCTTCGGGGCGGACCAGGGCCGGCCGAATGACCGCATGGGGACAAACGAAGGAACACTGGTTGCACTGGATGCAGTTCTCAGGGAGCCATTCCGGCACGTTGATGGCGATACCCCTCTTTTCGTACTGGGTGGTGGCCGTTGGGAAGATCCCGTCGGGTGAAAAGGCGCTCACCGGAAGCTTGTCACCCTGCTGGGCCAGCATGGGGCGCATGACGTTCTTGACAAACGGCGGCTCTTCTTTCTCAGTGTATGCCGTCAGTCCCGCGTCGGCCCACGACGCCGGGACCTCAATCCGTTGGAGCGCGCTGACCGCGAGGTCAACGGCCTCCACATTCATCTGAATGATCTTTTCACCTTTCTTTCCGTAAGTCTTCACGATGGCGTCCTTCATATATCCGAAGGCCTGGTCGGGAGGGATGACGTTGGCTATGTGGAAGAACGCGGCCTGCATGATCATGTTTATGCGTCCGCCGAGCCCAAGCTCCGTTGCGATCTTCACGGCATCGATGTTGTAAAAGGCGATCTTCCTGAGTGCGATGGTGCGCTTCATATGATCGGGAATCTCACGCTCCATGTCCTCGAGGCTCCAGGGGGAGTTGAGCAAGAAAGCCCCACCCATTCTTGATCCCTTCCAGGATATCGTACTGAGTTACGAACGCGGGATTGTGACAGGCGATGAACTCGGCACGGGATACCAGGTACGGAGATTGGATTTGATGCGGCGAGAACCGCAGGTGAGACATGGTGATTCCCCCCGACTTCTTTGCGTCATAGGCAAAGTAGGCCTGGGCGTACATGTCCGTGTTCTCTCCGATGATTTTGATGGAGTTCTTGTTGGCACCGACGGTCCCGTCCGCACCGAGCCCCCAGAATTTGCAGCGCACGGTCCCTTCAGGCGATGGGTCGATTTCTTCACCCAGCGGAAGGGATGTGTGGGACACGTCGTCCACGATCCCCACGGTAAAGTGGTTTCTGGGCACCTTCCCGCTCAAATTGTCGTAGACCGCCTTGACCATGACAGGGGTGAAGTCCTTGCTCCCGAGGCCGTAGCGCCCTCCTACAATCACTTGCTTGTCTCCCTCTTCGAGGAATGCGGTGCAGATATCCTGATACAACGGCTCTCCAACGGCACCTGGCGCCTTGGTCCGGTCCAGGACAGCGATCCTTTTGACGCTGGCCGGAAGCGCGCCAAAAAAATGATTCTTGGAAAAGGGCATGTACAGCCTTACCTTCACGAGCCCCACTCGTCGTCCCGACCGGTTGAGATAGTTCACGGTCTCCTCGATCACGTCGCAGCTTGAGCCCATGGACACGATGACATGCTCCGCCTCCGGGTCTCCCACGTAGTCGAAAAGACGGTATTTGCGTCCAACCAGATCGCCCACCTTGTCCATCTCTTCCTGAACGATGTGGGCCACCCGTCCGTAAAAGGGGTTGGCGGCTTCACGGTTCTGGAAGTAGATGTCGGGATTCTGCGCGGTGCCCCTCAGCTGCGGATGCTCCGGGTTCATGGACCGCCGTTTGAACCGGTCGATGGACTCCCAATCCACGAGCGAAGCCATGCTCTCGTAATCGATCATCTCGATCTTCTGTATTTCCATGGAGGTCCTGAATCCGTCAAAGAAATGGACAAACGGGAGACTTGCCCGCAGGCTGGACAGGTGGGCCACCAGCGCAAGGTCCATCACCTCTTGGACCGAGGCGGAGGCCAAAAGGCAGAATCCGGACTGCCTCACGGTGTTCACGTCTGAGTGGTCCCCGAATATGGACAAGGCGTGGGCGGCCAATGCGCGCGCCGAAACATGGAAGACCGCGGGCATCACTTCACCGGCGATTTTGTACATGTTGGGAATCATCAGCAGCAGACCCTGGGAGGCCGTGAAGGTGGTGGAGAGGGCCCCTGCGGAGAGCGCGCCATGAACGGCCCCTGCAGCGCCCGCTTCGGACTGCATCTCCACGATCTTCAAGACCTGGCCGAAAACGTTCTTTCGGCCGTGGGCTGCCCACTCGTCACAGTACTCGCCCATGCTGCTTGAGGGGGTGATGGGATAAATGGCGGCTACTTCGCTCAGGGCATAGGCAACGTGAGCGGCGGCTTCATTTCCTTCAATCGTTTGGCTGATCGCTTTCATCTGTGTAGATCCTTTCTTGGCGGACCAAGGAATCGGTTGATTGACGCTCGCGCATGGACACCTCGCAAAACCCTTTCGGTTACGAGGGCATGTCACAAGGGCTCCATAATAAAAAACTCAGTTTAAAAGAATAGTTACATCTCTGTCAACCGGTAAAGGGGGTGCGGCTGAGCGCTCAGACGTGTTCATCCGCTCAGGTCGGGCGCGTGCTGTCCCACGGTGCCAGGCGTATCCAGACAAGCGCTGCACCAGAAATGCGGGTCATGTAACCGAATCCGATCATCATGCTCGCCAATTGTCATTCTTTCATGCCGCTATCACTTGATAGGGATGGCAAGAGGTCGCGACAGGATCAGTCGATGAGCTTCAGAAATCGTTTCCAGTGGGGCCACGACCAATAAATGATAAAGGCCTCGCCCTTGACCGCGCTCAGGGGGACGAATCCCCAGAACCGACTGTCATAGCTGTGATCCCTGTTGTCTCCCATGACGAAGAGGTGGCCCTCTGGAACGGTCAACGGACCGATCTTGCCTCTGACCGAAGATCGGGCGGAGGGTCCCGGACCTTCCGTATAATGTCCGAAACGGTCGTCGAACACCTTTCCATTGATGAGAATTTCTTTTCCGATGATCTCCACCATGTCACCGGGCAGGCCGATGACTCGCTTGATGAAGTCCTTGCTCTGGTCCACCGGATAGATGAAGACGATCACGTCATTGCGTTGCGGCTCACTGATCGGGATGAGGGTCTTGCGGAGGTAGGGGATCTTGATACCATAGATGAATTTGTTCACCAGGATATGATCCCCTACAAGGAGTGTGGGCTCCATGGAACCCGAAGGGATCTTGAAAGCCTGAACAACGAAGGTGCGAATGAAGAGCGCCAAGATGACCGCGATGGCTGCAGCTTCCGCGTATTCTCTGAACACGCCCTTCTTTCTTTTCGAATGAGTCTTTTCTATTTGGTCCTCCAAGCAACCCTCCGATTCATTCGCGTGAAGTGGACCACAGGCCGTGGCAATAAGTTCATTCCTTATCTTGCGGCGGGCTCAAAATCGGGTCCTTACCGTACAGGCGAGCATCAGTGTAAAGGCTTCCGCAAGGTGGTCCGAGGCCCACAATGGCAATGGTTGGTGGAATCTAAACCCTTAACATATGGTTTGTAAAGGTGTTTTTTGCAAAGACTGGAAACGCCGGTCAAGAATCGATGATCGAGGGGCGTGGCGCTCCGACCCACATCGGCAAGTATACAAAAAATAACACGCAAAGGCTTTGAGGAGCGAAATGTGTACGCTGTCATACGATATTGACTGCGCCTCTGGATCTTCAGTGAAAAATTTTGTAAAGGAAATGAGCAGGCCTGCCGATCGCAATAAGGGTTAAGGGTGATTGAAACATGACCAATGGTTGCGATCGAGCGAGAATTCTATCCGTTCCGGCTCGTAAGATGAAAAAAGCGATCACAATGAATCCTTATTTGTGTTGGTTGATTGTCAAATTATAACGAATTAATCAAAAAGAAATTATTTGACAAATATGTTTACAATTGTATCATTCCCTCCAACCTGATGCCCTATGAATTTTTGCTCGTGCATTGGAGGTGAAAGTGACTCGCACCCTTTTGAAAAAGGTCAGGGAGGGACAACTTATGAGCAAGGCGGAGCTGGCCCGCAAAGCAGGTGTGTCACCGCTGACCATCGACAGAATCGAGAAGGGCAAGGGCTGTCGAATGGAAACCAAAAGGAAGATCATCCTGGCCTTGGGACTGAAACTTGCAGACAAGTCCAGGGTGTTTCCAGAGGACTGACCGGGGTTGCGCCGTCGTCACACTGACGACCAGGCCCATAAGACGAAAATCCCTTTATCGAACGATCCAAATTTTTCAAGGTGCTATGGCTGTACCCAAGAAAAACCAATTGGTCGGGCTGGACATCGGATCCCACTCCATCAAGCTAGTGGAAATCGATCACGGCAAGAAGGGCCGGGTCTTGAAGAATTTCGGCGTGATCGGTCTTCCGCCCGAGGCCATTGTTGAGGGGGCCATCAAAGAGATGGAAGTGGTCGCTTCGGCGATCAAGACGCTCTACAAGAACCTCAAGGTCAAGAACAGGAATGTGGCGACCTCCATATCCGGGTACTCCGTGATCGTGAAGAAGATCACGGTCGGCAAGCGGGGGGCTACCGAGCTGGAGAGGAGCATTCAGGACGAGGCCGAGCAGTATATCCCCTTCGACATCAACGACGTGAACCTGGACTATGATGTCCTCGAACCCGAATCGGCGGACGGTGCAGGAGCGAGGCGAAGCCAAGAAGGAAGAAGCCAATCAGATGGAAGTGATGCTGGTTGCGGCAAAAAAGGACATCGTCGAGGACTATGTGAGCTTGATTCAACTCGCAGGGCTCAATCCCGTCATTCTCGATGTGGATGCCTTTGCACTTCAAAACGCCTTTGAGATCAGCGCATCGGAACCCGAGGGGTTTTTCGCGCTCGTGAACGTCGGAGCGGAGGAGCTCGGCATCAATGCCGTTCGAAAAGGAAGCTCCATGTTCACAAGAGACTCCTCATACGGGGGGTTCCAGATTACTGACGGGATCATGTCCCAGCTTAAGGTGGGGTATGAAGAGGCTGAGAAGATCAAACTGGGTGGCATGAAGCCGGGCGAGCACCAGGAAGTCCTCGAAGAGATCTTCACTTCCATTGTCTCGGGTTGGGTTCAAGAGATCAAGCGGGCCTTGGACTTCTTGGCCACATCTTATCCGCAGGAATCCATCGGAAAGATATACCTGAGCGGTGGTTCGTGCCGGTTGCCCGGTTTCAGGCGCTACTTGGAGCAGGAAACGGAAATTCCGGTTGAAGAGCTGAATCCATTTGCCAATCTCATTGTGAACGAGCGGCTTTTTGATCCCAAGTATTTGGGCTACATGGCTCCTCAGGCGGCCGTGGCAGTCGGGCTTGGCTTGAGACATATTGGTGACAAATGATCAGGATCAATCTCTTACCCTTCCGGGCAGCTAGGAAAAAAGAGAACATCCGACGTCAGGTCAGCATCTTTGGTCTCACGGTTCTCTTTATGTTCACGCTCATGGGCTATTTCTTCTGGGACTTAAGCAGCACGCTGTCTTCTTTGAAGGCCGCTCAGCTCCAGAAGGAAAAGGAACTTGCCGCTTTTGCCGAGACCAATAAGAAGCTTGCGGACCTGAAAAAGAAAACAGCGGAAATGCGGGGCAAGCTGGAGGTGATTCGGGAGCTCGAAAGAAAAAAGAGCGGACCGGTTAACCTTCTCGAAGCAATCGCACTGGCCGTGCCCAAGGACAAACTGTGGTTGCGGTCCCTGCGCGAGAAATCCGGTGTCCTGGTCCTTGAAGGGACGGCCATGGACAATGAAACGGTCGCCCTTTTCATGACCAACCTGGAGAAATCGTCTCATATTTCGTCCGTGGACTTGAAGAGTACGAAGCTGAAGACATTGTCGGCCTACAAGCTGGATGTGAGTCGACTTCGTGATCGACTGCCGAACCTATGCCTTCAAAGAGAGTAAACCAAAAGATGCAAAGGCTGCGAAAAAGCGCTAGGCCTTAATCGCGAAAGCAAAACGAACAGACAGGATCAAAGATGGCGGATCCCACTTTTTTCGAAAAAATCGAGAGAATCAAGACGGCCCACCGAATTCTGATCTTCGTGGGGACCATCGCGCTCCTAACCGGACTCTTTCGTCTGGCTGGTGGTTTTGCCCAGAACGAACGAGATTGCTCAGAAGCGTCAGGAGATTCAGGGCCTCGATCAGAAGATCCATCAAGCCAAGATCCGGGCCAAGGACCTCCCCAAATTCGAGGCCGAGCTCAAGGAAGTGAACGCTCAATTCCAGGAGGCGCTCCGCCTCCTTCCAAACGAAAGGGAAATCCCCAGCCTTCTTCGAAACATCACCCAGGTGGGCACCGACGCCCGGCTCGAGTTTCGCTATTTCAGCCCGCAGAAGGAGCGTGCAAAGGAGTTCTATTACGAGATCCCGGTGGCCATCGAAGTGAGCGGATCCTATCACAACGTGGCCTCGTTCTTCGACGCGGTCGGTCGAATGGAGCGAATTGTCAATATCCTCGACGTTTCCATGAAGCCTGTCAAAGAGCGGTCAACGCAGCTCATCACCAAGTGCACCGCGGTCACTTACAGGTTTAAGGGTGACTCAGATGTCAAAGACCAGAAGAAAAAGGACAGCAAGAAAAAATAGCCCCTGCCTGTTGATCCCACTCTGTATTCTGCTCCTTCCTTTCGGGGCGGCGGGATCTCAGGAATTGGTGTACAAGGCGCCTCGGGAGAAAAAGGCCCTTCCCGAAGGGGAGGAGGAGCGAAGTGGCGGCAGCAAGACCCCGTTCCAGGCATCCCTTATGCGAAAGCCTTACAACCCCGAAGGCATGACGGATCCCTTCAAGTCCTTTATTGCGGGACAAGAGGCCGTCGAAGAGAAGAAAAAGAAGAAACCAAGGACCTATCTTGAGACCCTGGATCTCTCGCAGCTGGATCTGGTCGCCACGGTGATCGAAGCCAGGGGAAACTGGGCCATGGTCCGGGATGCCAAGGGTCTGGGGCACGTTATCAGGGTCGGGACCCCCATTGGAACCAACGAAGGCATGGTCGCGACCATCGAAGAGGGAGAAGTCGTGATCAAGGAGAAACATACAGACTTCAAGGGCCAAGCTCTGATCAAGGAAGTGAAAAAGAAACTCCCTTCTCCTCAATAGGGCCAAGACGGAAGAGGAAAAGGATCGAATCAGAAAACCAGGACCATCGGTATTGGAACTGCAAGGGAGATGACCCATGCGCCATTTCAGGGTGTTAGATAACAGGCTCATGTATCTGGCAGGAGGGATTTTGATTGTGGCCGCCTCGTTCCTGTGGGGGTGCGCGACGCTGCCCGCAGGTCAGGAAAGGATGGAGGCCTCCGCTGCTCCCACCATCGAAGCGATCAGGGTGGCCTCCCAAGAAAACGCCACGATCGTTGAGATCGTCGCCAGCAAACCGGCTCCCCATACAGCATTCAAGCTGACTGATCCCCTCAGGGTGGTGGTGGATGTCCAAGGCGTGCCTGGACAGGGCCTCCCCAAGCTCCAGTCGATTCAAGATCCCAATGTGAGTGAGATCCGCCATGAGCCCGGCAAGACCCAGGCCGCAACGACGCGCATCGTCTTGGGCCTGCGCTCGCACCGTGGCGTACCGGGTGGAGGACGATGGAAACCTGATCCGCATCACGCTGAGCGGACCGCCGCATGAAGAGAAGACCCCCCCATCCAAGCGCTCAAAGAAGCGGCGCAGCCCCAGCCTGAAGAAATGAAGACAGCCGAGTCTGAGTCCAGGATCTTTTTCAAGCCGGGCCAGGGGGATGTGGCACAGATCCTGGGGGTGGATTTTGCGATGCTGGATTACGGAAAGTCACGTCTTTCCATCACCACCGACCGAAAGGTGCCCTATCATGTGGAGAGAAAAGGGCCCAAGGCCCTGGTTTTGGACGTGGAAGGGGCCACGATTCCGCCCCTGCTTCTGAGGCACCTCGACTCCAAGTACTTCGAGGGCGCCCTGGATCGGGTCAGATGGGGCCATTTATCCGTCAAAAAACAAGGTCTCGTTTACGCTCCACTTGAGGGAAATGGTCCCCTTTCATGTGGACCAATCCGACAAGGGCCTGTTCGTGGAATTCGGGCGAACGACGGTGACGCCCCCTGAAAAGAGGATTTATCCTGTGGGCTTGGTGGAGGGAAAGGCTGTCTCCGCAACTTCCACGAAGATGGTTCCAAACGAGGGCTCGGCCGAGAAAAAGGATGAGGGCGGCATCCCGGGATTGGCCCACAGAAAATATACCGGTGCGCCCATGACCATGGATTTCTACAACGCCGATGTCACCAACATCCTCAGGCTCATCGGAGAGGTGAGCAATCTCAATATCATTTGGGGGCCGGATGTCAAAGGCAAGGTTTCCATGAGACTCAAGAACGTGCCCTGGGATCAGGCACTCGACCTGGTTCTGGCCAACAACAATCTGGGAATGAGGCGCGAAGGCAATGTCATCTGGGTCACGACGCGCACCCAAATCGCTCAGATCGAAGAAGAGGAGCGAAAGAAGGAAGAAGACATCGAGAAGAAACGTCGGGAGCAGGAGAAACGCGAAGAGGAACTGGCCAAGAGGGAACCTATCGAGACCCAATTCATCACGATCAATTATGCGGATGTGAAAAACATTCAAGGCATCATCGACAAGACGGTGAAGAACCCCAATGGCAAGACCACCGTCGATAAGGAGACCAAGACCATCATCATGACCGACGCGGTTTCGAAGATCCAGGAGGCAAGAGACCTGGTGGCGCGCCTCGACCGTCCCATCAAGCAGGTCATGATTGAGGCAAGGATCGTGCAAGCCGACACCCAATTCAGTCGGGAGCTGGGCGTCCAGTGGGGCCTTCAGGTCCAGCACCGATCCTCGGTTGCGGTCCCATTCAATTCAGCACCCTCCATCGACAGTGCGGGCAACTTACCCCCAGGCGAGAGTTTGTCAAACCCCAGCTTCAGCACCAACCAGCCCGTTCAACCGGGGAACTTCGGACTTCTTCTCAGTTCCCTTTCCGGCAGCGGCCTTACCGCCACCTTCTTGAACACACAGATTCAGTTTTCCGAATCGGAAGGCCAGCTCAAGATCCTGTCGGCTCCCAAGATCGTCACCAGAGATACGGTGAAGGCCACCATCCAGCAGGGAACCAAGCTGAACCTCCCGTCCGGTACCGACAGCAACGGAAACACGACTTTTCAACTGGTGGACGCGACCCTGAAGCTCGAAGTGACGCCTCAAATAACTCCCAACGACCGGATCATTATGGAAGTGGCCGTAAGTGACGACTTCCCCGATTACGCCAATGCCAGACGGGACAGCGACAACGTCCCCATCAACACGAAAGAGGCAAGGACCACCATGATGGTGGCCTCTGGGGATACGGTGATTATCGGGGGGATCTATAGAGAAAACAAGGGCGTCGGCGAGCTCGGCCAGCCGTGGCTTCGTGACATCCCCCTCCTGGGGTGGCTGTTTAAGACCAGGTCTTTGAACGACACGAGGACCGAGTTGCTCATTTTCCTGACGCCCACCGTCGTCCCCGTCATCTGAAGACCCTCTTACTTTCATCTCAAAAACCCTTAAGCGACAAGCGGATCCGGGTCGGGGACATATCAGCCCCGACCCGGGCATTTAAGCGATCTGCTTTTCACCGTCGTCTGTGCTTCGATGGGTGGACTTCAGCCGCGGAGAATGGGCACGACGTCCATCAGGCGGCTCACGTGGAAGTCAGCGTCGAGTGATTCGTTCTTGTAGGCCACAAAGACCGTCCCGGCAGATCGTGCCGTTTGGTGGTCGACCCCGGAATCTCCGATGTATAAGGCCTCCGGGGCTGATGCGCCAAAAAACTGGAGGATCTTAAAGATAGATTCCGGATGGGGTTTGGGTTTCTCCACGTCAAGAGAAGACACGACGATTTCAAAGTAGGCCTTGAGGTCAAAGATCTCGAGGACCTGTTGGATGGTGTTGCTGCGATTGGTCGCAACGGCGAGGCCGTATCTCCCCTTGAGGACTTCAAGCAGGTCTTTCAGGCCCGGCTCAATGATCATGTCCTCCAGAAAGGGAGTGTAATCCACCTCCAGGCGATAGGCAAAGGCTTCATCCATGTAAGGCGTTCCCTTGAAGATGCGGCGGATGGATTCATCCGCGGTGTGCTGATGACAGAAGTTGATCTCCTCCTCGTTCATGCCGGGGAGACTGAATCGGGTGAGAAGGTGATTGTAGAAGTGGATGTTTGCCTGTCTGGAGTCGAACATCACACCGTCGCAGTCAAAAATGACGACAGCATATTTACGGGCATCGCTCATCTGTGGTTATCTCCAAAATTAAGCAATAGAAAAGGAGAATGACGGCGTCAACGCGGACGGAGAAAAGGAAAGAGGGCAGGTCAAGCGTTGGTAAGCGGTCCAGGAGATCCCCCACGGCCTCGCAAAAGTTCGCTGGGCGGACGTGAGGGCGATGACCTTCAGTGGAGAGACGTCAGATACTTGCCCGGACCGGTGAAGTCTCCTGCATCCGATCAGAAATGCCTTTCTCGCATGAAACCAAACACCTGCAGGACGGTCTTGGCCACAGCGATAGTCAGGCCGAAACCGATGATGGCAAGTGCAAGATAAAGCAACCCCAAAAATAAATAGTGATCCGCATTCCATTGCCATTCAAAAATAAAAGGGAACATTTCGAATTTCCTCCGAAGATTTCAAATCACCGGGCGACGGCGTTGAGCTCCTTCTCCTTGGGGAACAGGGGGAGGTAGCGGTACGAGAGCGAAAAGAGGAGAAATCCGTAGCCGATCACCGCAAAGGAGATCCCCCATTCCTGCCAGGTGGGCAAATAGCTCACGAACCGATCAAAGGGCATCACCGGGATGGCCAGCGTCACGACCGTGAACACGAATCGGTTCAACACGATGCCGGTACAGTTCATCAGACACCCGGTGATGAGCCACCCTTTGCTTTCTCGGGCCTTAGGTATGTTCAGGATGATGGCAGGGATGATTCCAAAGATACCGATTTCGGCAAACAGCAGCCAGGCCCCATAAGGTCCTTCCTTGTAGAAGTCCGCGAAGGTGAGCCCGGCACGGGGAACGACGCCATAAATCCAGCCCAGGGTGTCGGCGATCTTGAGCACCATGTAAAGTGCCAGCAGCGCGCCGGATATTTTGGCGAGGGTCTGAAAGGCCTTCTCGGGGACAAGTTTCTTTCGACCCAGTTTTTCCGCCAGTTTGGTGCAAAGGATCGTGAACGAAGGCCCCGCCGCAATGGCGGACAACACGAACAGGAAAAAGGTCCAAGGCCAAACGTAAAATCCTTCCCGGAAAGCAAAAGGCCTCGCGTACATGACGCCGTACAGGCCTCCCAGGGAGCCCTGGTGGAAAAAGGACAGAAAGGTCCCGGTGGCGGCGAAAACCACCATGATCTCGTGGAGGTTATGGCCAAAGAGCCTCAGCTCCTTGATTTCCTCTAGTTTTCTGTTCTCAAGAATGATGGGGATGTATTCGATGGCAAGCACCATCAGGTAACAGGTGATGCAAAAGGACACCTCGGCCAGCATGGAATGGACATTCACGTGCCAGAAAATAAACCATCCGCGGATGGGCTGACCAATATCGATTCCGAGCATGGCCACCGCCCCGGAATAACAGATGAAACCGATGATCACCGCCGCGTTGATGATGTCTTTAAGTTCCTTTTTCCCGATCACATAAGTGAGGAACCCGGTGAAAAAGGCCCCGGCGCCCAGGGCGATGATGGCCAAATCAAATACGATCCAGAGGGCGAAGGCGAAATAGTCGCTCATGTTGGTCTGGTTCAAGCCCTTCCAGAGGCATAAACCAGCCGACAAAAGCCCCCACAGCAATAGACCGAGCCAGGGAAGGGTCCAAAGGAAAAACACCTTTGGCGAGCATCTCTTGACGCCTTCTGGGATCAATGCTGAATCCATGGAATATCCTCCTGAAGATAGAAAAGAGATTTAACCCGTTGTAGAAGTGATGGGTTTGAATTCACCGGGCAAGTAGTTGTCCGCCAGTCGCCTGACCCAGTCCCTGGAAGAAAGGTAGTAGACCTTGGGCTCCGTCCCAAGTCGCTCAAGGAGCCTGAAGGCATGGGGGCTCTTGCTCAGCTTCGTGACCCGGTGCTCAGGGTTGTTGAGGTCGCCGAAGGTGATGGCCTGGGCCGGGCATGCCTCTGCACAGGCCGTGATATACTCGTCTTCCTCGAGCGTCTTTCGGTCTTCCGTGTAAGCCTTTGTCTTGGCACGCATGAGGCGGTGGTGGCAGAAGGTGCATTTTTCCACAACCCCCCGCATTCGAGGCGAGACCTCCGGAGAGAGATAGCGCTCGAGTCCCTTGGACTTGGGAAAGTAGCCGTCCCACCAGCTGAAGACCCTGGCGTGATAGGGGCAGGCCGCAATGCAGTACCGGCAGCCAATGCAGCGGGTGTAGATCTGGCTGACAATGCCCGTGTGGTAGTCGGTCTCGGTTGCCGTTGCCGGGCACACGGAGACACAGGGGGTATGATGATGGCAGTGCATGCAGGGCCTTGGAAAATAAGAGATCTCGGTCTGGGGAAAGGGCTTCCCGTTTGAGATCTTGTAAAGCGGCATCCATGTCAGCCGTCTCTGGAAGTCGGATTCATCAGGTCGCACAGAGAGGTTGTTTTCCGAGGCGCAGGCAATACTGCAAGTACCGCAACCCACACATCTGTCCAGGTCGATCACCATTCCGTATTTGGTGCCTTGAACATGATCCTGCTGTTTTCCCATGAGGCTCCTCGTATTTACACCTTGGTTAATCTTACCGGCGTGTTCCACCAGGCCATGTTTCCGCTGAGGGGATCTCTCCCAGCCTGAACGATTCGATTGGGATTCTCGCCTTTTCCCCGCAGGAATTCATCATAGGCCGTGTGTCCGAACCCTCGCAGGAGGTACACAAAACCGGGCATGGCCCCCTCAAAGAGGTTCACGCGCATCACGACGGCGCCCTCCGGCGATTCAACGGCCACCCGATCACCCTGAGCCAGTCCAAAACGCGTAGCTGTTTCCGGATGGATTTCGACGAAGGCGTCGTTCTTGAGCAGGACGGTGTCCGGAATCAGCTTAAAGAGGTAAGGGGGGGTTGGGACCCAGCCGCTTGACAGGGTGATCAGTTCATAGGGGACCATCTGGAGCGGATATTTCGATCCCACCGGTTCGCCCCTTTCGGACTCGTAATGGGGCATGAAGGCCTCATCCCCCCTGGCGTGAATTCCCATGGCTGCCAGGCCGGCGCCCATATCGCCTTTGGGCGCCGTTTCCGAGAGGGCCAGTTGAAGCTGGGTAAGGAAGAGCTCAAACTTGCCGCTGGGCGTCTTGAATACGCCTTCCCAGTTTTTGTGGGTGTTAGCGGGTCGATACCAGAATCCTCCTGCCTTGAGCCGATCCCACAGCTCATCGAAAGACTTGTAATCGGGCCGCAAGGGCTCCACATCCTTGAGCTGCTTCCAGGGGGGACGGGCACCATCGTATCTCGTCAACCCCCCCTCCGATTCAAACAACCCTTTGGCCCGCTCTTTCAGAAGCTCACCGTAATCCTCCCATGGAAATGCCGCAGCCACGGCCCCGCCCATTTTCTTTGCGATCTGGATCACCCCGTCTCCGGTGGACATGGTGTTGTAAAGGGGCTTTACGACGGGTTGTGACACAGCGTAAAACGGGTACTGAAGACCGGAGGGCCACACCATGTCTTCCATTTTTTCCAGGTAGACGTGGTCGGGGAGAATCAGGTCCGCCATATAGGCGGTCTCATCATGGAAGGGGGAAAAGCTCACAATAAATGGTATCTTTTTGAGGGCTTTCAAGAAATCTCCCCCGTCGGGCAGCGTGAAGGCCGGATTGGATGAAAACACCATCAAGAGGTCTACGGGCGACGTATCGCTTTGAACGATGGCCTCGGCGAAGTTGTTGATCAGGCTTCGGGTAAATGGGAAGGACCCCGACCCTGCCTTGTCGAGGCGAGGTCTCCGGTGACCTTCCGAAGCGATACGGTCCATCTCGAAGGACGGGAGCGGAGAAAGGGGGAGCGGCTGGTGGAGGAGCACCCCGCCGGGCTTGTTGATGTTTCCTGAAAGGGCGTTGAGACTGTGAATGGACATGAACTCATAGAGATCCCCATTCATGTCCCCTTTCCCCTTCCCGAAGATCGCCAAGGGGGCCTTGGCCTTTCCAAACTCCCTTGCCAGGGAAACGATCTCTGATTCGGCCAACCCCGTAATCTCAGCGACCCGTGATGGGCCATACTTGCTCATGACGAGGGTCTTGAAGCCCATGTGACTTTGGCCGTCGCTTCCGGTCCAGTCGGCAAAACCGAAAGAATGATTGTTGATGAACTCAAGATCATACAATCGTTCTTTGATCAGGATATGGGCGATCCCGAGTGCGAGGGCCGCTTCGGTTCCAGGCTTGATGGCGACCCACTGATCGGCCTTTGAGGCCGTGGTGGAGGACCTGGATTCAACCTGGACCACCTTGGTCTTCCCCTTTCGACCCCCTTCTTTGGAAAGCCCCCAGGCATGGATCATCCGTCCCGGGCTACCCCAGCCCTCGATCATGCCTGCGCCGAAGCTCAAGACGAAATCCGCGTTTTCAAGGTCGAAGGCCATGGATCGCCTGCTACCTTGCATGAGAACGCTCATGGTCTCATAGGTATCCTCGGCGTTAGGGATTCGCACATAATTGGGGCTTCCAATGGCAAGAAGAAACCGCTGGATCAGGAGTGAGAGGGTAGACTGTTTGGGGTTTCCGTCTATGGCGGCGACGGCCTCCGGCTTTCCCTTTCCGCGCAAATCGGAGATTTTGTCCGAGAGGATCTTAAAGGCCTCCTCCCAGGAGATGTCCGCGAACTTGCCGGCGCCTCTCGGCCCCACGCGTTTCATGGGGCCGGTAAAGCGGATATCCTCGTTGTAGAGCAGCTGAAGCCCCCCCATCCCGATGGGACAGATCCCGCCGGGGTTGACAGGGTAATCCGTGCGTCCCTCGATCTTGACGGCCCGCTGGTCCACCTTTCGGACCTCGATGCCGCATCCTCCCGGGCAGAGCAGACAGGCGGACCTGACGTGGGTGAATTCCCCGTCAGGCGGTACGGGGACCCATGGCCAGTTCTGGGTCCAGATGGCGATGTCGTCCGTGAGCTTCCAGGGCAGCGGCGTGACGTGGAGCCCTGCCACCCCTCCGACCACGAATTTTACAAAATTTCTTCTGTTCAGTTCCATCGCGCCTCCATCGAAGCTTTCGCCTTTAAGTTGTTGGCCATGAAGGATTCAGGCGATCCGTAAAGCGGTTCGGCCATGGAGCCCTATTATCACTTGTGGCACACGAAGCAGGCGTTGTTCTCTTCGTGCTGCTTCTCGGTATGACAGGCTGCGCAATCGTCCATCTTCATCCGATCCCAGGAGTTTTTCTTTAAGCCAGAGATACGGTATCCCCAAATGTTGCGGCTGTAACCGGTGAGGCGGTTCTCCTGGTAAGGAGGAAGGGTTTCGGTTTTGCCGAGGTCGCCGTGGCAAATTCTGCAATCCATTTCTGCCATTTTCACGTGGGCGATGTGAGAGAAGTACACACAGTCAGGCTGCTTTGAGTAGATCAACCAAGGGATCTCCTTTTCGTTTGCGACATATTCGGTCAGAAAATGCTTTTCCGCTTCGGTTTCGCCAAGGGGTGATTCCGGGTCGTCATGGCACTCGGTGCACTTGGAAAGACTCGGTATGCCGGCGAAGGTCCCGTCATCCCGGAATTCGTGGCAATACAAGCATCGTTCAGCATCCGTGTCGCCTTCGATGCCGTCCACCCTTTCGGGATCCAGGTGAAGGACATGGTTAAAATTCATGGGCTGCTGTTCGGTGGAATAGAGCAACATTGGAAAGATCACCCAGCCGAGGATCAACGATCCAACGAATCCCGCGAGAAAAAAAGCCCATCCTCCTTTCGAGGATTTCGGAGACGAATTGGTAGATTGTTCCATGGGATAACGCCTCTCATAAAGATGGAGTTGAACAGCCGGAGCACCAAGGAATCGACAATTGGGCGTATTAACTTAGCGGGGCATTTTTTGTCAAGCAAAAAAGGGGGCTTATCAAGTTGAAAAATCAGCCAAATACTCTCATCTGTTCCATGGTGGCAGCTGATCGAGCTTTTTTGAGACGCGCAACGGATCATTGCTCAGCTTGAATCGGCATGGTCTTGGGGGGCGATTGAATGGGGGGAAGGGCGTCATGGCAGTCTGGGGAGGGTTTTTCCTGGACGGTGTCAGTTCCGCCGGTCTCTCGGGCATTCCTGACACCGTCCAGGATATGGTGCGTTACTAGAATCTTCTCATCCTTTTTCTCCGGCGCTTGGCGGCCTTTGCCTGCTTTTTCTTTTTTGCGACGCTCGGCTTGTCGTAGAAGCGCCGTTCTTTGATCTCTGAAAAGAACCCCTCTTTGGTCAGCTTTCTCTTGAGATCTTTGATTGCCTTTTCAATCTGATTATTCTGGACCACGACCTTCATCTGGTTCACACCTCGCATTTCCATTAAATCTGGGAAGTCTAGAAATAAGAAAGCACCTCCGTGAAACCGGTGAGGTGCTTCTTCCAGGGGCGACAAAAGCGGACGCACGCGGGCGTCTTCAAAAGGGGCTTTCAATCAGCGTCCATTTGATCCCACCTCTTCAGCGCTTCTAACGTCCTGGAAGCACCCATGGTAAAGGGGTGACCGGCCGCCTTGGCACCGGAGCCAAAACCCGAACCAGTGCGGACGATTCACGTTCAAGTACGATCACCCCCTTTAATTCTGAATTCGGCCCCTTTAAGCTGAACCGTTGGAAGCAAAACTTTTGAAAATAAGAAAGCAATATTAGCTGGAAGCCATGTCCGATGTCAACCCATTTTTCCCACTGGAGGCCGGATGCGCCCTCCGGCTAACAACACGGATGCCGAATCAATTTCACAACGGTTTCAACATGATGAGTATTGGGAAACATGTCCACGGGTTGAACCGCCAAGAGTTGGTAAGCCGGGATCATTCGGCCCAGGTCTCGCGCCAGGGTCGCGGGGTTGCAGGAGACGTAAACGATCCGCCTCGGCGAAAGGTCCAACACCCCTTTCACCACATCCTCATGCATCCCCGAACGGGGCGGGTCGATTACCACCACATCGGGAACGGCGCCAATTTTTCCCAGCATGTGGCGGGCATCCCCTTGGATGAAGCGGCAGTTATCGATGCCGTTGTCTCTGCAATTTGTCTCAGCATCCAAAACGGCGCTCGGGCTCATCTCGACGCCCGTGATGAGGCCGGCCCGTGATGAGAGGAAAATGGGGATGGTTCCCGTCCCGCAATAGAGGTCAAGCACCGTGTCCCCCCCGCTCAGCTCGGCATAGGCCGCTACCGTCTCATACAAACGCTCGGCCGCCGCAGTGTTGGTCTGGAAAAAGGAATTGGCTGAAATCCTGAACACGTAGGGTCCGATCTTGTCCCTCAACTGCGGCCGGCCCGCGAGAACGATCTCCTTTTCGCCGGTGGCCACGGCAGCCTTTCCGGTATTGATGGTGTTCATCAAACTGGTCACCGCTGGAAACCGGGCCGCCAGCCTGTCGGCAAGGGGCTTCAAATAGGCAGGTTGGTTTTCGGAGGTAATCACGTTGACCATCCATTGGTCGAAGGCCCTGGAACGTCGGATTGTCAAGAACCGCCAGAAACCCCTGTGCGTCTTGGGGCCATAGGGCGGGATGCCGGAAGAGCGTGTGATCTCTTTGACCTCCCTGAGGATCTCGTTTGCAGGTTCTTCCACAAGGAGGCACGCCTCGATATCCAGGACCTTGTCAAAGGTACCCGGGACGTGAAGTCCCAGGGCGAAGGCCCGTGAAAGACCAGGAAGATCCATTTCCTCCGGCGTCAGCCACCGGCGGTCTGAAAAGGAAAACTCCATCTTGTTCCGGTAAGCATAGGCCGCGGGGGAAGGGAGCGTCTCTCCAATCATTGAGTCCTTGAGTCCGCCGATGTGCTCGAGGCAGCCTCTCACCAGCTCGCGTTTGTAGAAGCGCTGCCGTTCGTAAGGCACATGCTGCCACTGACACCCGCCACAGTGGCCGAAATAGGGACACGGTGGTTTGACCCTCTCCGGGGAGGGGGTGAGCACCTCCGCCACGACCGCCTCTGCGTATTCCCGTTTCTTCTTCACGACCCTGGCCCGCACCCGGTCCCCCGGCGTTGACCCGGTCACGAAAACCACCAGACCATCGATCCTGCCGACTCCCCTGCCCCCGACAGCCATGGAATCGATGCTCAGCTCAATGTGATCGCCCTTTTTCATATCGGTATCCCACGCTATCTGCTGGATAAGGAAGGGAAAGTCCAGTCACTCTGGCTGCTCAAGCCGGCACGGTCATTCATTCCCCCGGCCCTGGCTCGGGGCAGTCGCTGAGCCAGGGCCCCATCCGGTTTCGTTGTTTCCTCTCATAAATCCTGTATTCCAGCTGGACATCTCCTGGCAGACAGGCCGCATCAAATAGGACCTCCATGGGTTCAGCCCCGTCCGCGCCCCCTGTAACCTCAGTTTCCACGGTCTTGCAGGCCACGGTCTTACCATCCTGCAAGATCTTAAACGCAATGGTCGCGTGACTGTCATAGGTGTAATCGTTGATCACACCGCATCGGGCCCGGTAATGGCCTTCATCGCAGACGAATTCCTTGACATCGAGGCTTAAACCCCGCCCCTCCACCAAGGCGACCCCCAGCATCACGGTCCCGATCCAAACGGAAACAAATAGCATGATCAATTTGTTCAACATGGTGAATCCCCCCTGCCCCGGCCAAGCGCGAATCAAACAATGCTGAATATTCAAAACCTCGGATTGCTCACGCCCGTCCGCCACAATTTCGGCGGACCAGAGCGTCATGAAAGCCCTCGGAGAATGAACCAATGCAAAACTAAGACCACTTGACCACTTGGTTTTTGCAGGCCTGCGAGCTCCGCGGCTTTGTGAGGCAATTTCACTCCTTGGCTGCATACTCCAGAACATAAGTCAGGTCAAGCATGGGACCCGGTCGTGGATTGACTCTGGATTTCTTTCGGGCCGATGAGACAGGCGTTCCCCCAAAAAAATCATTTGTACCCTTTCGCCTTCATGTGGTAACATGTATAATGTGTGGAGAAATATCGATTCGTGGCATCCAGCAGTTTGTTGCCGGGTGGGTCATTTCTCCTGTTAACCTATTTTGAAAGCACAAAAAATGTGTGACCCCAGGCCAGATGGATCGCTGAACCAAGGTGGGTCTCCTGCCTTCACATTGGTGGAGGTCCTCATGGTAATGCTCATCCTGGGGATCATGGCCGCGTTCGCCTATCCTGCGTATTCAACGTGGATCCCATCCTACAGCCTGAGAAGTGCGGCCAAGGATCTTTACTCAAACCTGCACCTGGCCAAAGGAGGTGCCATCAAGACCAATAGGCCCTGGGCGGTCATTTTTGACCCCAGCGTGAGACCCGGGAGGTACTTTATCTGCTCCGACGACAAGGGAGACGGCTGGGACGGCCCTCCGGAGATGGGCGGCGACGACCGGGCAGAGGTGACCGTGAGGCTGGCGGATTACAAGGGCGATGTGGACTTCGGCCATGGGGAGGCAACGAAAAGATGCTGTTGGGGGCAATTTTCCCAGAGGAATATTAGTTACACCAATAAGTTCGCTCAAGTTCGGCACCGATGGCACAGTGGGTGCGTTAGGGTATGTCTACCTGTCAAACCGGAAGAGCGAGGCGTTTGCAGTCGGCACACCGTCCATCGCCGGGGTGGTGGTCCTAAAGCGTTGGCTCGAATGCGGGAGTGGAAGGAATGAGCTGGGAAAGCAATGAAGTGGGATAGGGGATTTACCCTGACAGAGCTCATGGTTTCTTTGGTGATCTCCGGTGTGTTGATGACCGCGGTGTATGCGGTCTTCAATTCGCAGCAGAAATCCTATGCGGTCCAGGATCAGCTGGCCGCCTCGCACCAGAATCTGAGGGCGGCCATGAATCTCATGGTCAAGGAGATCCGGATGGCAGGATTTGATCCCCATCAAAGACCCGACCGCCGGGATTAACCATGGCAGAGGAAAATAAAATCGTCTTTAAGATGAGACCGGACAGTAATGATGACGGCAAGGTGGATGAAAACGATGATGCTCAAGGAGATAACCTATTCCCTTTATGACAGCGGAATGGATGCGGACGTAACCGAGGATGACCTGGGAAGAAAGGTGGGGGCAGGGACCAATCAGCCGGTGGCTCAGAACATAGATGCACTTGAGTTTCGTCTACCTGGACGAAGATGGTAATGCCATTGGAATTCCCGATCCTTAACCTCCGCGATATTCGGGCAGTTCAGATTACCCTTGTAGCCAAAACTGCAAAGGCCGGACCCGGCCTTTAAACAAAACGGGGGCTTTCGAACCAAGACCCTGACGGAACAAGTTGTCTGTCGAAACCTGGCGTTCTGATCGAATTTGGAGAAAGTCGAAAATGGCACATCATCTCTCATTCAGATTCAAAGCGTGGCTCATCGGAGAGCGGGTTCACCGTCCTTGAGGCGGTCTTTGCCATTTCCATCCTGGCCGTCGGCATCCTGGCCGTGGCGTCTCTGCAGGGTTCAGCCATCAGGAGTAACGGGTCCGCCGTGGAATTGGCCGATGCCACCGCGCGCATTTCGAGTCAGCTGGAGGCCCTGACCATGTTGCCTTTACTCGGCCGATGAACTGAAGGCGGAAGAGAATCCACACAAGATCGCGCCCAAGACTTCGGATCCATACCAGATGAGATCACCTGGGATGTGACCGACTCGCCCTCTGGCGATATGAAGACCATCCACATAAGCGCGAAGTGGAAGGATCGGGGCGTACCTAAGAGCCTCTCTTTGCGCCATATCCTTTCAAACAACCGATCTTGAGAGAGGCGAGACATGAGAAAAACTTTCAGATGTCTTTGGGGTGATGAGGGATCCATCATGGTGGTCTCCCTTTTTATGATGTGCATCCTTATGATCGTAGGGATGGCAGCGGCCACCACGGCTTTGATCGAGCAGAGGCTTTCTGGGAACCAGAAGTTCCAGAAGATGGCCTTCTATGCGTCGGAGGCAGCCAGGAATTATGTGGCGTCGAAGGGGTTCCTTTATGGGACGGAGAATCTTTCGGTGGGTGAAGATTATGCACATTTCTTCCCCAACGACTCGGATCCGTATGTGGCCGATCACTCCAACCCAAAGACCATCGGCCAGTCGGTATGCCCTCACCGAACGAACCAAGGACAGTCCTTCAATGGCAGCGTCGAGTTTACCGGCACTTCTCAGCTCCCAAGGGGCTCAGGATTCGAAGAAGGTGCGTTCAGGGCCTACAATTACCGGATGAAGTGCTATGGCTACGGTCCAGCCAATGCCAGAAGTGAAACAGAGGTTGGGTTTTACCGTGTGGGTCATTAAGCATGGGGCGCTGAAATGAAACGATTCCGAGGCCTGATCACCATAAGTGTATCGGCAATTCTCCTTGGTGCGGGGATTTCGAGCCTGGCCGACGACACCTGCATCTTCGATGGGAGAACGCTGACGAGACCCACCACCTTTGTTTCGCCGGTCCTTTCAACCGGCCAGGGGGTGGCCACGGGCGGCGTTTACCTGGCCTTGTTTCTGCCCGGGACAGAGAGATTTTGGGAAGGAAACGTGGTGAAGCTGGGTCTGGCCTCCGATGGAAGCATCGTAGATTCGCTGGGCAATCCAGGCCGTTGACGCAAACGGGGTCATCCTTGAAACAGCGGTGCCGTTCTGGCAAACCAAGGACTGGGCGGACCTCACGAAACCCAATGGCATCCCCAACACCGGCAGAAACATTTACACCTATCTTGGGTCGACCGCTGACCTGACCCTCACGTCCAATGAGTTTGCTGTCACCAACTCTGCCCTGACCGCAGCGGTGCTTGGAGCGCCCAACGCGTCCCCTGAGCAGATCATCAACTTCGTCCGGGGCGCTGACGCCTTTGACGTAGATACGGACGGTGACACCACAGAAAACAGGGCCGTGATGACCGGCGATGTGCTCCACAGCCAACCGGCGGTCTTTGAGTATTTGTTCCCAGATGGGACATCTCAAGACCATGGTCTATTTTGGGGCGAATGACGGGATGCTCCATGCGGTGCTGGACGTTGAAGTCGATGCTGAAGGAAACGAGACCACCTATGGTACGGAGGCCTGGGCGTTTATACCGTCGGACCAACTTCACCGCCTGAAAGAGATGGTGGAGGGGAGCGGCCACCAGTATTACGTGGACTCCAGTCCGAAGCTGTATTTCAAGGACGTGAACGGGAACGGCATCATCGATACGAGTGTGGATTCAGACGGCGATGGGGACTTGGATGAGGACGACCGCGATCGCGTGATCCTTGTCTGTGGAGAGCGAAAGGGCGGGACCAGCTATTTTGCCCTTGACGTCACCGTTCCGGACAGTCCGGTCTTTTTGTGGCGCGTGAGCCGAAGGAATGACGCGGTTTCGGGGAAGGTGGGACTGGAGAACGTGACCGGGACCTTCCAGCAGGGAGAGAGCCTCGTTTTCGCGGGTGGGGCGTCTGCCCGGGTCAATACCGTCCTTCTGGCAGACCAGCTGAGTTACGGCCAAAGAAGCGGCTCAATCAATGTGGGTGAGATGGTGACAGGCCAAAGCTCCGGTGCCACGGGAATCATTTCCTTTTTCACTTATGATGCACCCCCTAATGCAGGGCCTAACGTGGTCATACCCGAGCTAGGGGAAACCTGGTCCGAGCCCACGTTTGGTTTGGTCAAAACTTCTGATGAACAGACGGATAATGGGACGCCTGTTCTATTTGTTGGCGGAGGTTTCAGCCCCGACAACTCTGCTGGGAAAGCCATAGTGGTTTTGGATGTCGAAACGGGTAGTGCCGTCAAGGTTCTCAAGAACGGGGTCAACGGGATCAGCGGCATGGACTTCAGCATCCCGAGCACAGTGGCCTTGGTGGACGGATATAAGAACGGCGATGACTCAGATCCCGAAAAAGCGTTTATCGACAAGGTCTATGTGGGTGACCTTGGGGGCCAGATGTGGCGGCTTGGTCGGTTTTTGGACGAAGAGGAAGAGCCCTTGGATTTCCCTCAGGGCGATGAGAATATCAACCATTGGACCGGCCATGTCCTGTTTCAGGCAAACCAGCCCTCACCCCCGACTCCGCTCCGCAAGTTCTTCTATCCCCCGAGCGTTACGCTCGAGCGGGGCTATGATCTTCTCCTTACAGGGACGGGAGACCGGGAAGATCCCTGCGCCTTGATCTCGCAAGACCGGATTTATGCGGTCAAGGATGGCCATGAGTTTGTAGAGAGCGGGGACCCGTCAGGGTTTTCACCCAAAGACCTTCAATGAGTCAGACCTGGTGGATGTGACCGATCCATCAAGGCCCGTTCCCAACTTGGACAGTCAGACAGCCGATGTGGATGAGAACGGAAAGGTTGGACAAAGGGTGGTACATTCGACTTGCGTCAGGGGAAAAGGTGCTCTCTAAAGGGCTGCTCCTGAACAGGGTCTACTTTGTAAACACCTACACCCCTGATGACAGCGGCGGTATAACAAAGCTCTATGGGCTGAATTACAAAACCGGGCGGGCAGGTTGCCTCCGGTCTCCGAAGGTGCCGACCCCACTCGAAGCAGGGTGATCGGCGGCGGGATTACGGCCGGACCGGTCCCCGTTCTGATGGAGCGGGGGATCGGTTTGCTCGTGGCACCGGGTGAGGGGGCTGCCGAGGGCGAAGAGGGCGCAGGCCTCCTCGCCATCACTCCGCCGTTTCCGTCGGTCAACTTCTTTTACTTGTGGTGGATGTCCTTGTGAGAGGGGATTAGCCAGGCGCCTGCCGGTTCACTGCTCGTAGAACTTCATCTGGACGGACCGTTGCGCCCACGGTCCCGAGGGTTGCCGGCCGGCCTTGACAACGCCGGCCCGGTTCAAGTGGATGTCCTCGTAAGAGGGGTCATGATGATGGCCCCCTTCCAAGGCCCGGTCCAGATAGACCGAGGCCTCCTCGTATCGCTCCAGCCTGTAATAGACCACGGCGAGGTTGTTGTTGGCCTTTTGATCGTCCGGTCTTATTTCCAGGACGGCCAGGAAGTCCTCCTCCGCAGCCGGAAAATTTTCGTTCATGTAATGGGCAAGTCCTCTGTTGATATATGCCTCGGCGAAGTCGGATTTGAGATCGATGGCTCGGGACAAGGCGGCGATCGCATCTTGCATGCGTCCCTGTCTAAGGTATTTTGTGCCCTCGGAAAACAATGTCGCTTGGGTCCGCGGAGAATGAGGCCAGCGGCCAGAGCAGACACAGAAGGATCGCGAAAAGGCTCATTTTCAGTTTTGGCGTTGAAAGTCCCTTCATATCTCTTTTTCCCCGCCCGATCGTTGTGACATACGAGACGAAAATCCGGGATGCCTATTCAAGATGGGTCTACATCTTTTCATCGGTCAGCGGAAAAGGGAACTTGAGCCCTGGAGTGCCATACCAGGCCAAGAGACGACACCGAGAGATCCCGGCTTGTCGGCAAGGGGTGGTGGATGACGCTTGACGGGGGTCCCTTGAGTGGTAGAATCCCCTCTAACCTGCGCGTCCCCATCCACTGAAGTGGGGATGATTGCAGGTCAAGGAAACGTGGGGGCTTCATGAGCAGACCAAATGCGGAAGGAGCTCCTGGGAGTTGAAAGGTCTTTGCACCATCCTCCTCGGAAGAGGGCTCATCAATGAGGCGCAAAGAAAAGAAATCCTCAAACGGGCAGGAGAATCATCCAAGGCAAAGCAAAGACCCTTGACGCGGAGACTGGGTTTCAAGAGATCAAGGCCTGGACGATACCGGGACCATCGATGTCATCGGAATGATCAGCGCACTCAAATTCGAGAGGGCGGATGACTCCCAGAAGGCATTGGACGAAGAAGCCATTTATCATGCCCTTTCACGGGAGTGGGGGCTTCCCTATAAGAAGATTGACCCGCTCAAGCTCGACCTCAATCTCGTCACGGGTGTCATCCCGCACACCTTTGCCAAGAGACACCTGGTCCTTCCCCTGGCGGTTGAAGACGGGTGGTTGACGGTCGCGACCCCCAACCCCTTCAATGCGGAGGTCCTGGAAGATATCGCACGGGTGAGCCATATGAAGGTGAGACCCGTGGTGAGCTCAAGAAGCGACATCATCAAGCTGATCAACGAGTTTTTCGGGTTCAAGCGATCCATCGCTGCGGCGGAGACGCAGTTTTCAGCCCCCACGGTTGACCTGGGCAATCTCGAACAATACGTCCGGCTCAAGGCGGTCGAGGAATTGCCCTCGAACGATCAGCACATCGTCAATGCGGTGAACCACCTTCTCTCCTACGCCTTCGATCAGAGGGCCAGCGACGTGCACATCGAGCCCAAGAGGGACAAAAGCCATGTAAGGATGCGCATCGACGGGGTGCTCCACACGGTTTACCAGCTGCCGAGAAGCGTCCATTCCGCCATTGTAAGCCGCATCAAGAACATGTCGCGGCTTGACATGGCGGAAAAGCGAAAGCCCCAGGACGGCCGCATCAAGATGGACAAGGCGGGCGTCGAGGCGGAGATACGGGTCTCCATGGTCCCGGTGGCCTTTGGGGAAAAGGTGGTCATGCGGATCATGGACCCGGAAGTCCTTTTCCAGGACCTGGAAGGGCTGGGGTTCACTGCCAAGGATCTGGAGAAATACAAGGGCTTCATCTCCATGCCTCACGGCATCGTCCTCGTCTGCGGCCCCACGGGCAGCGGCAAGTCCACCACCCTCTATTCCACGCTCCGCGGGCTCTCGAGCCCGGAGATCAATATCGTCACCGTGGAAGATCCGATCGAGATGGTCCATGAATCGTTCAACCAGATCGCGGTCCAGCCGGTGGTCGGAATCACGTTCGGGAATATCCTGAGGAACATCCTGCGTCAGGACCCCGACATCATCATGATCGGGGAAATGAGAGACCTGGAAACGGCCGAAAACGCCGTTCAAGCGGCCCTGACGGGGCACCTGGTGCTCTCGACCCTCCACACCAACGATGCGCCATCCGCCATCACCCGGCTCCTGGATCTGGGCATCCCCTCCTTTCTGATTCAGGCGACCCTGATCGGCGCTCGTGGCACAGCGATTGGTTCGAAGGATCTGTCCCCAGTGCAAGGAGTCCTTTTTACATGGAGGGTGAAGCGTTGAGCGCCATGGGGCTCCACACAGGGGGTGAAGGGGCCGCGTCCCGCCGGATTGAGCTGTCACGGGGCAGGGGGTGTGTCCGGTGCAGGGGAACCGGCTACCACGGCCGGGAGGGGGTCTTCGAGGTCCTTCCATTCACCGAGACCATGAAGTCCATCACGACCGAGCACGCGGAGCTCTCCGCCATCCAGGCGCTGTGCCCGAAAGGAGGGGATGGTCACCCTGAGGGAAAATGCGCTTCTCAAACTGCTCGAAGGAAAGACCACCTATCAGGAGGTCCTGAGGGTGACCTGGGGTGAAGCGCTTTGAACATCCGATACTCGGTATCGGTTCGAAACCGGGGACCCATCCCTGCGCGCATCGAGGTCTTCCGAAGACCGGTCGGCTTCGGATTTCAAGTCGTTCCTGCGTTTATCCGGGTTGGGTTCAAGCTGCTGGGGGCGAGGCGGAGCGAAAATGCTCTCACAACTCAATATCTCCGATTTTGCCGTCATCAAGCGCCTTGAGATCACCTTCATGCCGGGGCTCAACATCCTTTCAGGGGAGACCGGCGCCGGAAAATCCATCATCATCAATGCCATGAACCTTGTCCTGGGCGGCAGGGCCTCGTCAGAGCTCATCCGGCACGGCGCAAAAGAGGCGAGGGTCGAGGCCCTGTTCAGCCTGCCTGAAAATGGATCGGTCCAGGCGCTATTGAGAGAGCAGGGCTTCGATTTTGAGGGCGATCTCATCATCCGGCGGACCATTACCCGGGAGGGACGAAACCGGATCGCCATCAATGATTCCCTGGCCACGGTGCAAACCCTTGGGATAATCGGCGCGGCGCTTGTGAGCATCTCCGGCCAGCACGAGCACCAGGTCCTTCTGCGGCCCGAAAACCATCTCAGCTTTCTGGATTCATTCGGTGGACCTGATTGAAGAGCGGGACGATCTGCGAGGACTTGTTTGAGGCGGCCCAGTCTCTGGACAGAGAGATCCGGGACTCTACAGAGAGACGTGATGGAAACGGAAGACCAGGCCGAGCTCAGAAGGTTTCAGATCCAGGAGATCGAGAGCGCGGCCTTGAGCCTGGGCGAAGAGGGGCGGCTCGGTGAAGAGCGGCGAAGGCTTCAGAACGCTGAAACGCTGCGCCAGATTGTCTTGGAGGGCTATCAGGTCCTCTATGAAAGTCGTGATTCGGTTTCGTCGATGGTCTCGGCCGTCCGCAAAAGAGGTGGAAAAGGGCTCTGAAATGGATGTCCGGCTCGGCCCGGTGCGGGACGCCCTCAACGATATCGGGATCAGGGTCGAAGATGCGGCCCTCTTGCTGAGGGACCTTCAGAAGACCGTCGAGCCTGACCCTGTGCGGCTCGATCAGCTGGAGGAACGGCTCCAGCTGTTGGGTCACCTGAAACGGAAGTACGGCGGGAGCATCGAAGCGGTCATCGCCTCTGGAGAAAAGCTCGCCTCCTTTGTGGCGGACCTGGCCGAAAAGAGGGAGCGGATCAAGATGCTGGAGGCCAAGCAGGCCCTTGCCTGGGAAGAGATCGCGCGAAAGGGAATGATCCTTTCGAAGAAGCGACGCAAGGCAGCCTTGCGACTTGAGGAGGCCATGGAAGCGGAGCTCCGGCAGCTTCACATGGAGGGGACCCGGTTCTCCGTCCGTTTCAGGACCGACACCGCCGCGGATGCGGAAGGGGGCGAGAGACGCGCGGACGCCGAGAAACGCAGACGCCGCGATGTCCAGAACCGGATCGGTAACCAAGGGGCAGAAGAGACACCCCCCGTATGCGGGGTGAAGGTATGGATCAGGCCGAGTTCATGATCTCGCCAAACCCGGGCGAAGGCCTTGGGCCGCTCAGCCGGATCGCCTCGGGGGGTGAGCTTTCCCGTGTCATGCTGGGCCTCAAGACCATTTTGGCCCAGTCGGGTTCCGTTGAGACCATCATTTTTGATGAGGTGGATTCAGGGATCAGCGGTGCAACGGCCGAGGTGATCGGGGAAAAGCTTTTGAAACTGTCGGGGTTTCATCAGATCCTCTGCATCACCCATCTGCCTCAAATCGCAAGCAAAGGGGAAGACCCATTTCCTGGTAAAGAAAGTGGTCAGCGGCGGCAGGACGGAGGCGACGCTCCTTGAGCTGGAAGGCGAGGCAAGGGTGAGGGAGATCGCCCGGCTCCTGGCGGGAAAGGAGATCACGGCCACTGCCGTGGCCCATGCGGAAGAAATGCTCGGCTAAGGCTTTGGCCTCACCAACTGGCCTTCCGCGAAAGGGCCGCCCTGCGAGCCCGCGGCCCTGGATCGGTCAGACATGACTTCTTCCACTCTAATGTCGCCGATGGCCTTTCCAAGGAGATAGACTGGTCCGCCCATCCTTGGTTGTAATGGTTTCGGCACTGGGATAAACCGTGAATATCATTCCGGGAAGGATGCCTGCATCGGTGCCACCGCTGATGGTGACGCCACCTTGTGCCGAGGAGAGGATCGTTCCGATCCAGGGCCTGTCTGCCCAATTCCTTTGAGACGATCTCGGCCTGACGTTTCGCGATCTTGGGCAGTTTCTGATTCAAGGGCCTCCTGGCGCTCCCGGGCCTCATCCTGAAAACCGTCATCTTCGAGCGGGAAATTGACTTCTTCGCTCTCCAGGTTGGTCAGGTAAAGATATCCGCTGTTGACGTCGACCACGTTCACCACCATGGAGACTTGATAGGCGACCACCTTTCTGCGGAAAGGCCAGATCCCTGTTTTTTCTGTGAGTCACCTGAACGGGGTTGAGCGCGCCTGCGACCACGGCGTTCATCCCTTGTGCCCTCGCCTTGCGGATCATTTCCGGATTCGTGATGATCCCGTATTCCACGGCGGTCAAGGTGGGGTCGCCCGCATTTTCCTCGGAGCCCTGGAAGTGAAGAGAGAGGCGGGGGGCCCGGCCCAGCCACTCATAGAATTCGCGCTGAGTCTGTGCAGTCAATCTCTCGCCCAATCCGCCCACGTCCATCAGAGGGAGGACCATGACCTTTTTCGTGAGTGCATCCCCCTTCCCCCTGTAACGTTCAAAGATGGATTTGGTGGTTGCGCATCCAGTCAGGAAGAGGATAAAGGCCGCTGTCACCAGAAGACAGGTTCCGGTGAAGCGCCGGTGGCGATTTCGTCTCATCTTTCCTGCATCACACATGGTCTGTGACTTCAATGTGGGCCATCCTTCCGTCAGCGGTATCTGATCTCAAAGGCTCCAAGCGATCCTTCTGAGGGCTCGATGGTCTTGGAAACCCGATGGACTTCGGCAGCCGGTGGACCTTTATGACACCAAGCCACGAGCTTTTCAACCTTTTCCACGGGACCCTCCGCCACGACCTCCACCGAGCGGTCAGGCAGATTCCGACCCAGCCGGAAACCCCTAGTGCTGATGCCTGTCTCCTTGTGGATTCTCGGAACCAGACACCCTGGACGAGGCCCTCGATGATCAGTCGAACCCTGACGTTTTCCACGATCCTACCTCACATCCACCGATTGAGCACCCAATATTTCGACGAATTCGCCCTCGTTGAGGACCTGGATGGACAGCTCCCGGGCCCTTTCCAGTTTCGAGCCCGGGGAATCCCCTGCCACCAGGTAGTCGGTTGACCCGCTGACGGAGGAGGCAACCCTTCCTCCATTGCGGGTGATCAAGGCCTTGGCCTCCGACCGCGTCATGGCGTTGAGGGTGCCCGTGAGCACGAAGGTCTTTCCGGAAAGAAGCGGGCCTCTTGAAGGGGTTAGCGCCTCCCAATAGATGCCTGCTTCCAGGAGCTTTCGGATATAATGACGGTTTGATTCGTCCGCAAAATAGGAAACCACGCTCTCGGCGATCTGAGGGCCGATTTCATCGATGGCCGTAAGCTCGGTTTCAGAGGCCGCCTGCAGGCTTTCCAGGTCCTGGAAGTGGTCGGCCAGGACCTCGGCCACGTGCTCCCCCACGTGCCGGATCCCCAAGGCATAAATGAATCGTGGAAAGGTGGTTTTCTTGCTCTTTTCAATGGCCCGCATCAGATTGCCGGCGGATTTCTCTTTGACCTTTTCAAGCGTCAGCAAGTCCTCCTTTCTGAGGCGGTAGAGGTCCGCCGCATCACGAATGAGCCCCTTCTCTATGAGCTTTCCGACCTGTTTCTCTCCCAATCCTTCGATATCCATGGCGTACCTGGAGACGAAATGGTTGAGCGATTCCCTGACCTGGGCAGGACAAGCGAGGTTGGGACACCTCAAGACCACTTCGCCGTCCCCTCTTTCGACCTCGGTGCCGCAAGCCGGGCATCGTCCGGGCATCACAAAGGCCCGTTCTTCTCCCGTTCTCGCCGACTCGATGACCTTGACCACCTCCGGGATGACGTCCCCGGCCCTTTGAACGATCACCGTATCCCCTTCTCGGACGTCCTTCTTGCGGATTTCATCCTGGTTGTGAAGTGTCGCCCGTTTGACAATGACGCCTCCCACCTCAACGGGCTCCAAATGGGCCACGGGGGTCAGGGCACCGGTCCTGCCTACCTGGACATCGATCTTGAGGACCTTGGTGGTCGCCTGGGTGGGCTCGAACTTGAATGCGAGCGCCCAGCGGGGACTGCGCGACTTCTGGCCGAGTCGAGTCTGGAGGGTGCGGTCGTTTACCTTGATCACGGCCCCGTCGATCTCGTAGGGTAGCTCCCATCGGATTTTTTCCAGGTGGCGGCAGTGTGACAGGACTTCCTCCAACGTTTGGCACACCCTGATGAGCGGGCGGTTGATCCGGCAGCCCCATTGCTGCAAGGCAAGCATAAGCTCGTATTGGGTCTTGAAGGTCTGTCCCTCGAGGGTCCCGATCCCGTAACAGAAGACATTGAGGGGCCGTCTGGCGGTGACCTTGGGGTCCAGCTGCCTGATGCTCCCGGCAGCCGCGTTTCTGGGATTGGCGAAGACGGGAAGGCCGTGATCCAGGCGGCTCCGGTTCAGGTTTTCAAAGGCCTCCCTCTCCATGTAGACTTCCCCTCTCACCTCCAGGAGACTTGGGACGGGCGGCCCCTGCTTCGGTTTTGAAAGCGTCAACGGCACCGCCAGGATGGTCTTGAGGTTCCTGGTGATGTCTTCCCCCACAAGACCATTCCCCCTGGTGGATGCCACGCTCAGGGCCCCCCCTTCGTAGACCATCTCGACAGCCAACCCGTCCACCTTGGGCTCCACGGTGTACTCCAGGGGCAACGCTTCTCCTATAAAGCGCTTGAGCCTGGCGTCAAAATCCCGGATGTCCTGCTCGTTGAAGCCGTTTTCCAGGCTCAACATGGCAAGACGGTGTCTGACCTGGGAAAAGGCCTCCCGGGCCTCACCCCCTACCCGCTGGGTCGGGGAGTCGGGCGTTACGAGCTCCGGTCGAAGCGCTTCCAACTCGACGAGCCGTCGGTACAGCCTGTCGTATTCCGCGTCCGAGATCTCCGGGTCGTCCAGCACATAGTACCGGTGGTTGTGGTACTCGATCTGCCTTTTCAGCGCTTCAAGTTCCTCAAGGATCTTTTCCATGGGTCGTCACTCACTCCAATTGGGGCGAAGCACCTAAGCGCTCTTTCCTTCGTATCAAGGCCTCCACGAGCCCGAAGCACCCGGTGAGCATCATGTCGCCGAAAGGTGCCGCCATATGGCCGCCAAGGCTCTGGAATTTTGCCCGATTGGGCCCGGTGATGGTCAAAGGCTCAAAGGCGGATTGCTCCCTTGCCTCCGGGAGGACCTGGCATCCGTGCCCCTGATCCTCGAAAATCTCCTGGTTGGTCAGCGCCCCGCGCCGGAACCGCTCCAGGTGCGCTTTAAGTTTTTCGGGATCGAGGAGGGACGTATGGTGCTCGTAGAATCCCCATGCCCTTGTTCCCTTGTAAAGGGCGGCCACCGTGTGCTCGTTGCCGACGTTTACAATGGTGATTCCTTCCTCCCTCTGCACAGAGGCCCAGGGGTCGAGAAGGGCACCCAGGATGGCCGCGGCCCCCGTGTCCATCACCCACGCGCCGGGCACGGTTTCGGTCACGGCCTTCATCCGGGTCAGATGCGGCGGGGGGGTCGAGTAAAGCAAGGTGTCAAGGTCACGACCTCTTTCAAGCACCTCAAGCCACTGCTTGAACCGGAAGGCCCGGTTGCTCTCATTCGGAGAATAACCGTGATCCTGCACGGCGACCACTGTAACCCCGGGGAGCGCCACGTCAAAAAGGCGAAGGGCCTTTTCTATGGACGCGAGGTCCACGTCTGCCATCACAATCTCCGCAAGACCCTCCACCCTCGGCTTCGACGCCACGATTTGGACCCCCATCTTTTCGACCTTTTCGAGATCGTCGTGGAAGGTCAAGGCAGGTCCTTTGAGCGCGAACACCTTGAGCCCTGCCCCCAGATGTCGCCTCACCGCCGCAGTGGAAGGTCCGCCCCCCATGGTTGTGCCGGAGAGGAAGAGATGGCGGCCGTCGAGTCTTGCCCGGTCAATCCTCGCAGAAAGAATCGCCGTGGCTGAGGGGAGAACCAGCTTGGGGCAGTTTTCGACATTTCGGTCTTGGCGCCAGACCAATATGTCCTGGGTCCCGCTCCCCACATCAATGGCCAGGATTCCTTGTGTCGAGTACCGAGGGTCTTTCCTTTGTCGTTTCAGGCATGGAGCACACCAGAGTAGGGTCACGGATATTTAGCAGAGGGCGGAGGTTGCCATCAACAGGATTTCCGCAGCGGCACGAGACCGCTTGACCAGCAGAGGGTCGGAGAATCCCGGTTTCCACTTGAGATCAAAGAGCTCGTCGGATACCACGAGAAGTGCTGCCACAGAGACAGCCCTGAAGCGGGCCACCGTCATGAGGGCCGACATCTCCATCTCTACCGCGAGAACCCCAAGCCGCTGATAGTGCTTCACCTTGTCGAGCGTTTCCCGATAAGGGGCGTCCGTGGTCCAGACCTCTCCCGTGCGAAAAGGAAGCCCTTTTGTATTTAGGGCCTCCTGCAATCGACGATTCAACATGGCGTCGGATTCGGGACGTGTCTCCGGGACCGGGTAGTGGGTGGAGGTCCCCTCTTCGGAATGGGCCGTGGTGGGAATCACCAGACTCCCCGATTTTCAGGTCCTGCTGGAGCGACCCGCACCACCCCACCACCCAGATTCTGGTCGAACCAAGTGCAATGAGCTTCTCCATGACCATCACGGCCTGGGGTGCGCCGATCATGGGGCCTGACAGTGTGAGCGCCGGGTGATGGTCGGCCGGTGAAAGATAATAGCGCCAGGGCCCCCCGTCGCTGACTCTGGCCTTCTGGGCGCGGATACGCCTTCGGATCCATTCCAGGTGAGAAGGGACCATGACCATGAGGGCATCAGGACCCACTTGGGGGTCTTGCCTGGACCGGCGAGGCCGTATGATCTCTTCATTTCCGTCGCGTGGATGGTGCATGGTGCGGAGACATCCTGCCATGTTCGCTCTAACTGGTTATTACTACAGGGAATTGGGCAGGATAGCAACCTAAAACGATGGCGAGCGCATTGAAAGGGCCATAAGGGACGGAGTGGTCATCACGGAGGCAAGATTATGATGAAAATGCGGAGGACATGTGGTAAGAACTGAAAATATCATAGAAGTGCGGTCGTCGATCGGTTGTGGTTGACAAAAAGGGCAGACAAAAGTTAATGTAGCTGTTTATCTCTCTGTATAGAGCCGGATCCATGTTCGAGAGTCTCACGGAAAAGCTCAACAGTGTCTTTCGAAAGATTACGGGCCGCGGGCGCCTGACTGAAGAAAACATTGCGGATGCCTTGAAGGAAGTGCGCATGGCCCTCCTTGAGGCGGACGTCAATTACAAGGTGGTCAAGGCGCTGGTTGAAGAGATCCGGGATCGGTCCTTGGGCAAGGAAGTTCTTGAAAGCCTGACCCCGGGGCAGCAGTTCATCAAGATCGTCCATCAGGAGCTCACCCGGTTGATGGGCGAAGCCCTCCAAGGGCTCAATCTCACGGGAAAGCCGCCCTTTGTGTTGATGCTCGTGGGGCTTCAGGGCTCCGGAAAGACGACGACGGCCGCCAAGCTCGCCAGGCACCTGCGGAAACAGGGCAGGTTCCCCTACCTTGTGCCCGCGGACGTCCACAGGCCCGCGGCCATCGAGCAGCTCCGCGTGCTCGGAGAACAGATCGGGGTTCCGGTCCACCCCACGGTGTCTTCTTCGAGGCCGGAGGACATTTGTGCTGAGGCTGTTTCCAAGGCGGGGTTATCAGGTGCGGACACGGTGATTCTGGATACCGCGGGCCGTCTCCATGTCGATGAGGCCCTGATGGCCGAGCTGGTCAGGACAAAAGAAAGGACTCATCCCGCTGAGATCCTTTTCGTCGCGGACGCCATGACCGGGCAGGACGCGGTCAATGTGGCCAAGCAGTTCGGCGACGCGATCGGTATTACCGGAATCGTGTTGACCAAGATGGAGGGCGACGCCAGAGGGGGCGCTGCGCTCTCTATCCGTGCGGTCACCGAGCGGCCCATCAAGTTCATCGGTGTGGGCGAGAAGATCGATGCCCTTGAACCGTTTTTCCCGGATCGAATGGCCTCCCGAATCCTGGGAATGGGAGACGTCCTTTCCCTTATCGAGAAGGCTCAGTCCGAGCTCGACGAAAAGCTGGCCGTCAGGCTCGAAAAGAGACTCAGGAAGAGCGACTTCGACCTGGAGGATTTCCAGGCGCAGCTTGGGCAGATGAAAAAAATGGGGTCCCTGGAACAGATCCTGGGCATGCTTCCGGGACTGGGCCAGTTGAAGAAACTGAAGCAGCTCAAGCCGGACGAAAAGGAGCTGGTGAGGGTTGAAGCCATCATCAATTCCATGACCGGGGAGGAGCGCCGCAACTACAAGATCATTAACGGAAGCAGGAGAAAGAGGATCGCAACAGGGAGTGGGACGACGATTCAGGATGTGAATCGGCTATTGAAAAACTTTGCTCAGACCAAGAAGATGATGGAGCGTTTTGCCAAGAAGGGGCTTAAGAACCTGCCTTCCATGTTGGGTTGAGCACACTGAACATAGTATAGAGGGGGTGACGACACTAAAATGCCGGTTAAGATCAGATTGACTAGAATGGGCGCGAAAAAGAAGCCGTTTTATCGGCTTGTGGCTGCCAACTCGGAGGCGCGGCGCGACGGGCGGTTCCTGGAAATCCTGGGGTCTTACGACCCCACCAACGACCCGGCCACGATCAAGCTGGACCCGGAGAAGGTGAAGTACTGGCTAGATAAGGGTGCGGTGGTTACGGAGGCGGCCGGTGCCATCTTGAGGAAACAGGGGCTGCTGGGATCTCCTGCCAGCTCAAACTGAAGGGGTGGCCAAGCCAGGCGCGGAGGGAAATGGAGATGAAGGACTTGATCGCTTACATCGCGAAGGCGCTCGTTGACAAACCCGAAGATGTGTTGGTGTCGGAAATCGTTGGGGAGCAGACTTCCGTGATTGAGTTGAAGGTGGCCAAAGAGGACCTGGGCAAAGTCATCGGCAAGCAGGGCAAGACGGCACGGGCCATGAGAACCATTTTGAGTGCGGCCTCAACCAAGCTGAACAAGCGCTCCGTCCTTGAAATCATCGAATAGCGGTGAGTCGGATTAGGGCCCTGCCGAGCTGATTCCAGTGGGAAGGGTCCTCAGGCCACATGGTCTGAAGGGCCTTCTTCGGATTCGTTCCGACGCGGGCGTTGCCCTGCCTCTTGAGGCAGGGGGAACCGTTTACCTCCGGGCGGGCACAAAGGCCCCAGCGTGCTTCAAGGTGGTCTGCCATAAAGCCTCAGAAGGGGGGGTCGCTGCTGCAGCTTGAAGGCATTAGCACCCCTGAACAGGCAGAGACCTACCGAGGCGCCGACGTCCTTGTGAACAGAGGGGACCTTCGGCGCGACGGGGATGAGTATTTTTGGTTTGAGCTCATTGGCCTCGAAGTGCACCTGGACACGGGGGAGGTGATCGGGACGATCTCCCGCATCATTCCGACGGGGGCCAATGACATCTACGTGGTAAGAAGGGGGAAGCGAGAGATCCTCGTGCCTGCAGCGACGGAGGTGGTCAAGGCCATTGATCTCGAAAGCGGGAAGATGATCATTTCGCCCATCGAAGGACTCCTGGATCTAAATGAGGTTTGACGTCCTCACCATATTTCCCCGGATGATCTCTGCGTACCTCGACGAAGGGATTCTCGCCCAGGGCATCAAGAGGGCGCTCATAGAGGTAAGGGTCACCAACATACGCGATCATGCCGACGGTCCCCGGAAGACAACGGATGACCGGCCGTACGGGGGGGGAGAAGGCATGGTCATGAAGCCCGAGCCCATTTATCGGGCCCTCGGGTCCATCGAGAGGCTCCCGGGCAGAGGAATGGTGATCCTGTTGAGCCCCCAGGGGGAAACCTTCCGGCAGTCTGCGGCCTGGGACACTGGCCGGCTTTGATCAGCTCATCTTGATCTGTGGGCGCTATGAAGGAATCGACGAGCGGATCCGACTGGCGTGTGTGGACCGGGAGCTTTCCATCGGCGATTACGTATTGACCGGGGGTGAGTTGGGTGCCCTGGTCGTGATGGACACGGTGAGCCGTCTGATTTCGGGCGTTCTTGGCGGCGAGCGGTCAAACCGGGAGGACACCTTCGAAGACGGCATCCTGGAATACCCCCACTACACGCGGCCAAGCGTGTTCCTGGACCACGAGGTCCCGGAGTGTTCTCCTTTCAGGGGACCACGAAAAGATCCGGTTGTGGCGAAGAACTCAGGCGATCAAACGGACCATGGAGAAGAGACCGGAGCTCCTCGAGACGGCAAGGCTCAGCGAAGAAGACGAACGGATCCTGGCAGAGCTGAGGACCGGCCGGAGTCAGACGATCTGAAAACCGGACAGGCCGCGGGGCGGTTTCATCATTGGACGGACGCCCGGCATCAGGGATTTCCGGATGGGCAAACGCTGACGCATGCGGCTATATATCGGGCTTCTCCACTATCCGGTTCGGAACAAGAATGGACGCCGGATCGCGTCGGCGGTCACCACGTTGGACATCCACGATATGGCAAGGCTTGCCAGGACCTATGAGGTGAGGAAGTTTTTTGTGGTGACTCCCCTCGAGGACCAGCAGTGATCTGGTCGAGCGCATACGAAGCCATTGGACGGAGGGCTATGGGGCCACTTACAACCGCCACAGAAGGGACGCCATGGGGCTCGTGGCCGTTTCGGATTCTTTGGAGCAGGCAGCCCAAGAGATGACCCGGTCGGAAGGGGAACGCCCCCTTCTGGTCGCAACGGATGCTTCATGGCATGAGGACAAGCGCATCTCCTACGAGGGGCTTCGCGCCTTGATCCACGGCGAACAAAAGGTAGTGGGCCTGCTGTTTGGGACCGCCTGGGGCCTGGCTCCGGCGGTGTATGGTTGTGTCGATTTCATTCTCGACCCCATCTGTGGGAGGGGCGACTATAATCATCTATCCGTAAGAAGTGCGGCGGCCATCATATTGGACCGGCTGGCCGGTGGCGCATAACACTGAGGAGGCAACATGGACGTTTTGGAAATGCTTCAGAAAGAACAGATGAGGACGGACATCCCGGATTTCAGACCCGGCGATACCATCCGTGTTCATGCCAGGATCACGGAAGGCGACAAGGAAAGGATTCAGGTCTTTCAGGGTGTCGTGATTCGCAAGAGGAAGGGAACCACCGACGCGACCTTTACGGTGAGAAAGGTTTCGTACGGCATCGGGGTCGAAAGGATTTTTCCCTCCCATTCCCCGACCATCGATCGGGTGGAGATCGTCACGAGGGGCAAGGTCAGAAGGGCGAAACTCTACTACCTGAGAAAGCTCCGAGGGAGGGCAGCTCGAATCAAGGAAAAGAGGGATTGATTATCGCCGACTCGTCATCGACCCCAAAAGGAACGTCTTCCGCTTTTTCCGGATTTCCTTTCACCGGATGGGAAAGACCGTTTCTTCTACGAGACCTTGGCCCGCAATGCGGGATACGGCTTGATTTCGGGCGTCGACGAGGCTGGGCGAGGCCCTCTGGCAGGACCGGTGGTGGCCGCGGCCGTGATCTTGCCCGAAGGCGTTGCCCTTGAAGGAATTGACGACTCCAAGCGGATGACCGAAAAGGCCAGGGACGAGGCCTTCCCAATCATCTGCCAATGCGCCCTTTCCTTGGGCGTGGGCGTGGTTTCCCGGGCTTATATCGATCGGTTCAACATCCTCCGGGCCTCCCTGGAGGCCATGAAGCGGGCCGTGCTCTGCATGGACCGAAAGCCCGATTTCCTCCTCATCGATGGCATTCACGAGGTCCCCATCGGAATCCCTCAATGGTGTTTGAAGAAGGGCGACCAGATCAGCGCGAGTATTTCAGCCGCGTCAGTGGTCGCCAAGGTCTACCGAGACCGGATCATGCAGGCCTATCACGAGATGTATCCGGACTACGGCTTCCATCAACACAAGGGGTACGGGACCAAGGCGCACGTGGAGGCCATCCGGCACCACGGTCCATCCCCGTGTCACCGCTTGACCTTCAGGGGGGTCTTGCACCTTGACCCGGGAAAGACTGGATCTGGGCAAATTGGGGGAAACGCTGGCCATAAAGAAGGTCCGTAGCCTGGGTTACAAGGTCATCGCCGCCAATTACCGCTGCCCGTGGGGGAATTGGACCTTGTGGCAAAGGATGGAGACTGCCTGGTCTTTATTGAGATCAAGACGAGACGACGGGGAGCCATCGATTCTGCCAAGGCGGCCGTGGATGCCAGGAAGCAGCGACAGGTTTCAAAGGCGGCCTTGGCCTATATGAAATCCAACGGATGCTGTGACGTAAAATCCAGGTTCGACGTTGTGGCGGTGAGCCTGGGTCAGGGCCCACCTCGGATCGAGGTGATCAAGAACGCATTTGAATTGGCCTATTGATCTGGGCCTCCATATCCGGTTCCTTCCATAAGGGCCGGGAACACGACCCGGTGAACAGGTGCGGATCCTGCGATGAAGTCCAGAGGGTTCGGGACGCTCTACGTTGTGGCAACACCGATCGGGAACCTGGAGGACCTGACGTTCAGGGCCTTGAGGATCCTCAAGGAGGTCTCCTTCATCGCTGCGGAAAACGTGTCACACACGCGGGCGCTCTGCCGTCACTACGCCATTGAGACGAAAGTGACGAGCTACAACCAGCACAACGAAAAGGCCAGGGGGCGTGAGCTCATCGGCCGGCTCAAATCCGGTGAAGACGTGGCCCTGGTGACCGATGCAGGCACGCCCGGCATCTCGGACCCCGGTGCCTTTCTGGTGGGTCTGGCGCTGGAAGAAGAAGTCAAGGTGACGCCCATACCCGGGGCCTCTGCGGTCATGGCTGCCCTTTCCGTTTGCGGCCTTCCCACGGAGGCGTTCGTCTTCATGGGCTTTCTGCCCAACAGGGCCGGCAGGCGTCGAAGGGTCCTGGATCTTTTGACAACCGAAAATAGGGCAGCGGTGTTTTTTGAGGCGCCCCACCGGATCAAGGAGACACTTCGCGATCTCGGAGAGGTGCTGGGGGATCGGACGGTGGTCCTTGCAAGAGAGATCACCAAGGTTTTCGAAGAGATCCGGCAGAGGGCCGGCTTCCGAACTGATGTCGCATCTGGGGCAGGATCGGCCCAGGGGGGAGTTCACGCTGGTCGTGGCCGGTACGGACCAGGCGAGCTGGTTCCTTGAATCCCGATATTGAAAGCGACTTTCAGGAGAAGATCAAAGCACTTCTTAAGAAGAAGGGGATGACCCTTGTGGAGGTCGCAAGGAAGGTCTCAGAGGAAGAACGGATTCCTTACCGGAAGGTTTACAAGGCCTGTCTGGCCCTGAGGGTGGCCATGGAAGGAAAAGGGGCGGAAACGCCTGCCGCTTCAGGCCGATGGAATTGATTCGGAAGCTGACCATCCGGAACGAATTGGGGCTCCATGCAAGGGCTGCGGCAAAGATCGTTGCGCTGGCCCGTCAGTATAAGTCGGAAATTTTTATTCGAAAGGGACACAAGGAAGTGAACGCATCCAGCATCCTTTCCATTCTCACGCTTTCCTGCCCCAAGGGGACAGAAATTGAGGCAAGGATCGTGGGAGAGGACCCCGCTGAATTCATGGAGAGGCTGACCGTGCTGTTTGAGCAGCGATTTGGGGAGGGCAGATGACCGACCTTGAGTCGGTTCCATCCAGCGGAAGCTCAACGGAATTCCCGTTTCCCCGGGCATCATTATCGGTAAGGCCCACTTGGTCGATCGATCCAAGGTCAAGATCCTTTACCAATACCTGATTACCGAAGACCAGGTGAGCATCGAGATCGATCGGTTCACAAAGGCCCTCAAGCGAACCGAGGAGCAGTTTATCAACGTTAAGAACCGCATGCCGGAACAGGTGAAAAAGCACGGGTTCATCATCGAGAGCCACCTCATGATCCTTAAGGAGAGCATGTTGACCGATGCAACGCTTCAAAGGATCCGGCAGGAAAAAATCAATGCAGAATGGGCTGTGAAGAAATCGCTCCAAGAGATCCGGCGGGTCTTCGATCAGATCGATGACGACTACATCCGCGGCCGAATCAACGACGTGGAAAACGTTACCGAAAGAATCCTTCGAAACCTTTCCAGGAACACCCTGGACAGCCTGGCACAAATCAACCAACGGGTCATTATCGTCGCCCGCGACCTTTCGCCGGTAGACACGACCGAGATGAACATCGGAAAGATCATGGGCTTCATCACGGACGTGGGGGGCAAGACCTCTCACACGGCCATCATGGCGCAGGCCCTTGAGATCCCTGCCGTGGTGGCGCTTGAATCCGCAACCGAGCAGATCATGGACGGGGACCTGCTGATCGTGGACGGAAACACCGGAGAGGTGATCGTGGGTCCTGACGAGGAGACCATCATCGCCTTTCAGGAAAAACACCTGGCGCACGAGAGCTACAAGTCCAGCATCGCCCGGATGAGCCATCTCCCGGCCGTCACCCGGGACGGCCACAAGATCGACATCATGGCGAACATCGAATTCCTGGAGGAGGTGGCGGCGGTCAGGGACTATGGCGCGGAAGGCATCGGGCTCTACAGGACGGAATTCCTTTATCTCAGGAGCAAGAGAGCTGCCTCGCGAAGAAATCCTCTTTGAAGACTATAAAGAAGTCGGCGAGATCATCTCGCCCTTCAAGGTCAACATCAGGACCCTGGATTTGGGGGGGGACAAGTTTGTGTCCGAATTGGACATCTCACGGGAAATGAACCCGGCCCTGGGCCTGCGCGCCATCCGGTTCTGCCTCAGGGAGCCAGAGATCTTCAAGAATCAGCTTCGGGCCATCCTTCGGGCCAGTGCATTCGGCAGCATACAGGTCATGTTCCCCATGATCTCAGGGTTGCAGGAGATCCTCGATGCCAAGCGGATCCTCGATGAGGTTAAAGCGGATCTGGATCGGGAAGGGGTAGATTTCGATCATCATATCAAGGTGGGCGTCATGATCGAGATTCCGTCGGCTGTGACCATGGCCGAGGTCTTTGCCCGCCACGTGGACTTCTTCAGCATAGGGACCAACGACCTGATTCAATATGCCCTGGCCATTGACAGGGTCAACGAGCATGTGGCCTACATGTACGAACCCTTCCATCCGGCGATCCTCAGGATGATCAGCCACGTGGTGGGTGTGGCGAAGCGGGCCGGGATCGGGGTGGCCCTGTGCGGCGAAATGGCCGGCGATCCGCTCTGCATCCCGGTGTTGCTGGGCATGGGGCTCACCGAGCTGAGCATGAACTCCCGGGCCATACCCATTGCCAAGCGGGTCATCCGCTCCCTTTCCATGGAGGAGGCCCGGAGGGATTTCAGGGAGGCCATCGAGCTTGTGACCGCCAAAGAAATCCGTGGATATGTCCTTGAAAGAATGAAGACCTTTGCCCCCGACCTCCACGAAAAGGGCTATTTTCATGGGGGCGAGAACTCGGGACGATAAGGTTTCGTCGTTTAATGCTTAGACCGGACCAGACAGGCTGACTCGTTCTTATGTCTAATAAAATCGTATGCCAGAACAGGAAGGCCCGCCACGAATACGAGATTGACGAGGTCTTTGAAGCGGGGATCGTCCTCCTGGGACCGGAAGTGAAATCCCTCCGCGAAGGCCGGGCCAATTTGGTGGACAGCTACGCCAAGGTCAAAGGGGGTGAGGTCTTTCTATACGGCATGCACATCACCCCCTATTCCTATGCCCATCACATGGAGCTGGAAGCCACCCGAACCCGGAAGCTTCTGCTCCACAATAAGGAGATCAAGCGATTGATCGGCAAGACCCAGGAAAAGGGTCTGACCCTGATTCCCATGAAGGTCTACTTCTCGCCCAAGGGAAAGGTGAAAATCGAATTGGCCCTGGCCCGTGGGAAAAGGAAATACGACAAAAGACAGTCCCTCAAGGAAAAGGACATGAAGCGGGAGATGGACCAGGCCAAGAAAAGATACGAACATTGACATCCGGCATTGCTGCGTCTATAATGATATATGGACGATTCAGATGATCCCGCCACTTGCGGGGACGAAAATCGACCTTATTAACGAGGGGGCGAAACGGCTTCGACGGGGGTAAAGGAACTCAGGTTGCATACCGAGGTTCATCTGCTCGTAAAACGGGTGAGCTAAACACAAACGCAGACGACTATGCGTACGCCCTGGCCGCTTAATTGACGGCCAGCGTCCTCTCAGCTTTTGCCTGCGGGGCTGATGAGGGCGCCGACTTGCAGGCTGGCAGAGCCGATGCACCTGTGGATCGGTAATGCGAGACAACACACGGGTTAGTCCCTCGGTAACCTTGCCTGGTAGGAAACCTTGGGGCGAAACACTAATATCGGGCTAAGTATGTAGATGCCTGAGGAAAATGCTTTCGGACGCGGGTTCGACTCCCGCCGCCTCCACCAAACATCTACAGTAATAATCAATATGTTATGTTCCGTTCAGGGGCTCGAAAATGGCGATTGTGCCACAAATTGTGCCAAATTCGAGCCCTTTTCTCCGTTTGATCCCCGCCTCATACTGCCTCTCAAAGGCCGACCCGTCGAGACTCGTAAGGTTCCGGAATGATTCGTCCGTAGGTGCGATAAACCATGGATGTATCCACGTGCCCGAGGGTCCGCGCGGACCAGGGGGCCGTCTGGGAGGGGATTGGAAATGGTGAACGGCGGGGCCGGGTCCCCGAGCATGGCCATGGCGGCCATCTATGAAAAGGAGAGGCCCTCACTTGACGGATACGTGAACCACTTCCAGCTGGTGACTTCCCAGGTGGGGGCGGTCTTCTTGATCAACGGCCAGGTGGCGGGCCTGGAGGCCTTCGGCAGGCCTGACACCTTCGGGAAGGTCTTCAGAAAGCTCCTCCAGAGCTACGCGCTCGACGCCTTGGACGGGTATGAGCCCCAAAAGGAAACCAAACCCCTCAAGAGCAAGGTGACGCCCTTTCTGGCCCACTGCCTGGCGGCAGACCCGGAAGGCCGGCCATCGGTGGGGCTCGGCACGGACTGGCGTGTCGAAAACCGAAAGGTCACAGGCCTCGGGCTGACCCACGAGGGGAGCCTCCTCCACCTCTCGCTTTTCAACCGAACCGACGGCTCCGGCAAAGGGCCACGCTACTCCAGGATGGCCCGGTTCACGGAGCGAAGGGGGCGTCACTGATTTCGGGCGGCAACGGGAAGAGGAACGTGACGTTCCCTTCCCAGCCGCGCCCGCCGTCTCGACGTAAGGGGCTGCATTTCGTATAACCTGTTGACACTGCTTACATTTCAAGATAGTGTCCATTAAGAAAAAAGATTGGTTCCTTAAGATCGAGAAAGAAGAGAATTCTGATGACAGAGGAATTTGTCCGCGGAATTCCCAGACAGATCAAAGAACCGGACGCAAAGGTTTTTGAGAGCCGTACATCGATGTCATGCGTTCGGGGATAACTCGGTAAAAGGTCAGTAGAGAACACATGAAGGACGCCAGCAATACGCTGAACGGTGCCAGACAACAAAAAAACCAACAAAAACGTATTGCTCTTCTTTTGGGGAAGAATGATGATTCTCCGGAACAGGACGAACAGGCATTGCCAAATATCAGTTTGAACAACTAACCGAAGTTGAAGAACTGCTTAATTGTCAGATACTCGATCTTGAAATAAGTCATCTATTTCTTATTCCCAACGATGATATTCAACGTCTACTCTGGATTCCCGGTATCGGTAAAATGAATGCATTTAACATAGTTCTAGAAGTTGACGACATTAACCGTTTTGCCGATGTTAGAAATTTCTTCTCCTATCGTCTGGCTTGTTCCTTCTGCTCGTAACTCTGCAGGTAAATTAAAACAGCGTTCTTCTAAAGACGGTAATAAATATCTGAATAGTTTTTCTGATGCTGCCATTCATGCAGTTCATTACTATCCGGTCATCAGAAAATATCATTCAGCATTATTACGAAAAAAGAACAAGCAAGTAGCCAAAACAATCATTACTAAAGAAATTGCCAATATTGTTTATCATGTTCTTAAGAATAAAACTAACTTTAACAGCAATACGTAGTCGTACCAGTAAATAAACGACATAACATAACCATTGCCCATCGCTTCCTTACTTGTACTTAAAGCTGAGACCAAAATATTGCTTTCTAATGCATCCGAGACGATGGAGCTTAAAACTTTGGCCTGGATGCAGCTTCAACGCTACTGGGTAGAGAGGGCGTTTGAGGATGCCAAAAGCGAATGCGGCATGGCCGACTACCAGGTGCGCAAGTGGAGCGCATGGCACCATCATATGGCGCTTGCTATGATGGCGATGCTCTTTATGCTCACTGAACGGATTCGCCACGAAGACACCTATCCGCTGCTCTGTCTGTGCTCGGACATTGAAGAACTCCTGTCTCGTTTTTCTTCCCCGGCGCGATGTGACAAAGCAAGAAGTCATCCGCCAGTTCGAGTACCGACACCGAAAACGACTCGCTGCAATACAGTCTCATGCACGAAATAGAAAACTACGAACATGACCACAGAGGCGGCGAGGCTAAAGTTACAAAGTCAAATTACCGAAAAAACAAAAATAATTAGTACCTAAAATTTTTTTCTTCAAGGTTAAGTAAATTGGATACGTTTATCTATTGAAAAACGCTTATTGAAGATCAAAATTTATTAACAAATATGATGCAATAGGAGATATACGTATGATCAGATCAGTGTGTATAGTAGTTTGTACTTACAACCGATCGGAAGACTTAATAGATACTCTAAAAAGCTTAACAGAAATGATAGTGCCTAAAGACATTATTTGGGAGGTGATCATTGTTGACAATAATTCTACCGACGTAACAAAGGCTGTTGTAAATAAGTTTATTCGGGATAGGAACGTTAATATTAGTTACCTATTTTGAGGCTAAACAAGGAAAGGCATATGCGTTGAATCATGGGATAGAAAAATCAAGTGGTGAAGTTATAGCTTTTACAGATGATGATGCTATCGTAGATAAAAATTGGTTAAGATTAATTGTCGAAACATTTAATAATTTTAATGTAGATTGCGTGGGTGGTAGAGTATTACCAATATGGTTAGGTAAACGTCCGAAGTGGCTGACACAAAAATTAATGAACGTATTGGCAATATTGGATTTAGGTGAAAAAATATTTCAATTCAAAAAAGAAAATAACAAATACATGTTATATGGTGTAAATTATGCGTTTAAAAAAACTTTTTTTGAAAAACATGGTAATTTTAACACAAAATTGTGCGCGAGAGGTTCAGGTAACGAGGATCAGGAAATCTTTGAAAGACTGATATCTGTTGGAGGTAAAGCCATTTATAACCCTAATATTATAGTTCGCCATAAGATTTTTCCCGAAAGACTAAAAAAACAATATTTTAGAAAATGGCATTACTTAGCTGGTAAGGATAAAGCAGAAATAATACAGGATAGTAATAAAAAAATTTTTGGAATAGAAGGTTTTATGGCTTTTAATTGTTTAAAAAATTTATTGAAATTGATTCTAGGTCAATTCTATTTTTGACGAACCCAAAATATATTTTACTACGAGAATAAAGTTATTTTTTATTTTTCTTATATCTATTTTAGGTTTAAAAAAACTATATAATTAAAAACCTTATCATTTAATGGGATAAACTGAATATTAAAAGTTAGATTAATAATTTAAATATAATTTTGATCAATATCAAAATAGAAAAAATTATAAAATTTCGTTTAGGTAAACCCCCTGCTTCTGCCGGGGGACTCCCAAAGTTTGACAGTTCCGGAAAAATAGTGAAGCCTCCACGGGCGTGAACCGCTCAAATTAACGAACCGAAGGTGGCTCCATGGGAACTGCAGAAAGTTTAAGCCACACGCGCTGGGAATGCCAGTATCATCTGGTATGGATTCCGAAATGTCGACGTAAGACTTTATATGGTCAGTTGCGCAAACATCTCGGGGAGGTGCTACACTATCTGGCTTTCCAGAAAAGAAAGCAGGATTCTGGAAGGGCATCTCGCAAGCCGATCATGTGCACATGTTAGCGTCAATTCCACCCAAGTACTCCGTGGCGCAGGTCGTCCGTTTCATAAAGGGCAAGAGCGCCATCCACATCGCCCGCACCTATTTGGGCAGGCGGAGGAACTATCACGGGATGCATTTCTGGGCCCGAGGTTATTATGTATCGACGATCGGGGCTGATGAAGAGAGTGTGCGTGATTACATAAAGAAACAAGAGAAGGAAGACGCACGGTTGGATCAGCTCCTACTATTTGATGACGAATGACCACCGCAGGTGTCAGACAATCCATTGAATCACCGCTTCGAGCGGTTCACAATTACAAGCCACCGGCTTTGCCGGCGGAAGGTGACTTTGATGGATAAAATTAAAAAGATAAAATGCTTATTTATTAATTGATCAGCTTTTAATGTTTGCTGGAACAGAAAAGCATTTATTAGAATTATCAAGAAAACTTAGTAATGAAAATTTTAAAATATTCTGTTATTGCGTTTGAATTAGACAAAGTCGTCGAAAAAGAATTTAAAAAAAATGGAATAAAAATAATAGATTTAGAATTAAAAAAAATATATGGTGTTAATGCCTTAATAAAATTTTTCAAACTGGTTTTCATCATAAAATCATTTAAACCTAAAATTGTACAAACTTTTCATTTTAAATCAGACACTTTTGGTATATGTTGCAGCTAAAATAGCTGGTGTAAAAACTACAATATCTAGTCGCAGAGATTTAGGCGATTTAAAGAAAAAAAGACAAATATTATTAAATAAATTAATAAATCCAAGCATAAATTCATTCATATCCGTTTGTAATAAAGTCAAAGAGAAATTAATCGAGGTTGAAAATATTCCTTCTGAAAAAATTATAACTCTCTATAATGGTATTGATTTAATAAATTATACTATCGATAATCATTCAAAATCAAAAGCGAGGAAGAAAATTGGAATAAACACAGATAAATTTGTTGTTGGCATAGCATGCATTCTACGCCCGGAAAAGGATGTTAAGATGTTTTTGAAAGCCATCTCTCTTGTACAGAAACAAATTAGAAATCTATTTGTTTTAATTGTAGGAGATGGAGAATCAAAAACAGATTTAGTTGAATTTACACGAAAAGCAAATTTAACAGAAAACACCCTTTTCACGGGATATGTTAATGATATTCGAGATTATATAAAAACAATGGATGTAGTTTGTCTAACTCCAATAAAAAACGAAGGATTTTCAAATGTTATACTTGAAGAGATGGCACTTAGGCAAGCCAATAATAGCTACCGATGTAGGAGGAAATGCAGAATTGGTAATAGATGGAGTAAACGGATACATCGTAAAACCAGGTGATGAAATAGGACTCGCAAATCGTATTATGAATTTATATAGAAATAGAGAATTAAGAATGACGTTGGGAAAGAATAATAGAAGCAAAATAGAAAAATACTTTACGATAGAAAAGATGGTTAACGAACATAAAAAACTTTATTATGACCTAATAAACGAGAATTTACATGATGTGTAACTATAAATAAATATGTATTAAAAGTCGTTAAGAAAATAGATACTATTTAGAAATGAGAATCCTGCATCTTATAAGTAGCAGTGGATTTTACGGCGCTGAAAATGTGGTCCTACAGCTTGCTGAGCATCAGATGCGATTAGATTGTAAAGTAATAGTAGTTATATTTTTTAATACCCATGACCCTCAAATAAAATTCGCCAAAGAGTGTATAAAAAGAAATATCGATGTAAAGATAATTAAGTGTAAAGGAAAAATAGACGTATCAACCATATTAGCACTAAAAAAAATACTTAAAAAAAACAATATAGAAATTGTACACAGTCATGGTTATAAATCGAATATATATTCTTTTCTTGCATCAATAAAAATGAAATTAAGCTTAGTAAGTACTTGCCATAACTGGATTTATTTAAATAAAAAAATGTATTTTTATGCAAAACTTGATCGATTTATTTTAAGATTTTTTGATAAAGTAATTGCCGTTTCTGCAAAGGTCAATGAGCTAATAATTGACAGTAAAATACCAATAAGAAAAATAAGAAAAATAGAAACGGGGTAGACTTTGAAGTTTTCGCAAAAAAGTTATGTATAAAAAAAATAAAGAATGAATACAAGATAAAAGATGAAGACACGGTAATAGGTATTATTGGACGCATATCTGAAGAAAAAGGACATATTTACTTATTAAATGCTGCAAGGACACTTATAGATGAATTTAACAAATTTAAAATTTCTTGTCGCTGGAGACGGAAATTTATTAAAAAAATTAAGCGAACAATTTAATGAGAAACATATCATTTTTACAGGCTTTGTTGAAAATATTGCAGAGTTATATGGTATAATAAATATTTTGGTCATATCGTCAATAACAGAAGGTCTTCCGATGGTTCTGCTTGAATGCATGGCCGCCGGAAAACCAATTGTGGCGACAAGAGTCGGCGATATTCCTAAGGTAATTGAAAATTATATAACTGGAATTCTTGTTGAGCCATGCAAAGAAGAAGAAATTACGAATGCAATAAGATATTTGTTAAAAAATAATAATATATCTCTGGAAATCGGGAAAAATGCAAAAAGAAGAGTGAAAGAAAAGGTTTTCATCAAAGGAAATGTGCCGCTCTTACATGAAAGTATATAAAGAGATATTACGGCAAAAATCAATAGAAAATTAATAATATATAAATGAAAAGAAGATGAGACGACATAATTTTAAAAAAATTTATCAAATATTTTAAGAATGAAAAGTATAAAAGTATAGAAAAATATGTTCAAAGTTTTAGGGATTGAGAATATCTATTTTAAAAGATTTAGTAGATATAGATTTAAATCACGAAAATTCACAATAAATAAAGGATTTCTTAAGTGGAAAATTACTATATTTATTTTTGGATCGTTTTATTTATAATCTTCTATACATATATAGGGTATGTTGTTTTAATAACAATTTTTTCAATATTTATAGACAGAAAAACAATTAAAAAAGTTTATGAACCGATGGTATCATTTATTATTACCGCATATAATGAAGAAAAAACGATTGAAAAGAAGCTACATAATACTTTAGATATTATATATCCAAAAGATAAATTCGAAATAATTGTAGCCTCTGATTCATCAACGGACTCAACAGATGATATAGTAAAAAAATATAAAAATAATGTATTAGACAGAAATATAATACTTCTTAGAGTTGAAGGACGTCTAGGTAAAACCGCAGTACAAAATAGTGCAGTGGAAATCGCTAAAGGTGAAATTATAGTGTTTTCAGATGCGGCCTCATTATACGAAAAGAATGCGATAAGAGCCTTAGTTAGAAATTACGCTGACCCTACAGTGGGTGCTGTAAGTGGCAGATATGAATATAAAAATCCTAAAAAAGCGTCGGTTGGTTTTGCCACTATTATTTTCTGGAAATTAGAAAATTTTATTAAAAGTCGACAAACAAAAATCAGCACAATTACCGGTTGTTGTGGATGCATTTACTCAGTAAAAAAATCATTATATACACCATTGCCTCCAGACATTATAAGTGATCTTGTAGAACCATTAACTATAATTGAAAAGGGTTACCGAATCGTCTTCGAAAAAGAAGCGCTTGCATATGAAAAAACAACGGAAAATACGTCAGAAGAATTCAAAATGAGAATACGGGTAATAATGAGAGGAATAAATGGCATTAAATATATGAGATCTTTACTAAACTTTTTTAAGTATCCTTTTGTATCTCTACAGATTTTTTCACATAAAATTTTAAGATGGTGTATCCCAATTTTTTGTATAATTCTATTTTTAACAAATTTATTTATTATAAAAGAACATTATTTCTATTATTTATTTTTCATGTCTCAATTAATTTTTTATGGTTTCGCCATTATAGGTTTTATTTTAGAGCCATTAGGAATAAAGAAAAAGGTTTTTTATTTTCCGATGTATTTTATTATTGTGAATACGGCTTCGATTATAAGTATTTTTAAAATATTAAAAGGACAAAATGTCGTTGTATGGGAACCAAGGAGATAAAAAATGAACATTATATTTTTTACACAAGATGATCCTTTTTACGTTAAGATATTCTTTGAAGAATTTTTTTCTATTTACACAGATTATAAAGACATTAGAGCGGTAGTAATTTCTAAGCCTATGGGAAATAAATCACTATATAAATTAGCTAAAAAAATGTACTATTTCTATAGTCCATACGACTTTATAAGGTTTGGTATAAAGTATATTTTTTTATTGAGCAATGGAAATAAGAAAATGTTTAAAAATAATTTTAAAAAGATATATAATATCAAACAAATATGCCAGAAGCACGATATAGAAGTAATAGAAAATACAGATATTAACGGAAAAGAATTCCTGTCAAAAATAAAAAATTATAATACAGATTTATTTATATCTGTTGCTTCGCCTGTAATATTCAAAAAGGAACTTATAGAAATTCCAAAGAAAGATTGCATAAATATACATAGTGGCCCTTTGCCCAATTATAGAGGCATGATGCCCAATTTTTGGCAATTGAAAAATAATGAACAAAAAGCAGGTATAACCATTCATCGTATTGATATAGGAATAGATACTGGGGATATTATAAAACAGGAATTTATAAAAATTGAAGATAATGATACAGTAGATAGTCTTATTAGAAAGAGTAAAAAATATGGTGCTAAAATGATGACTGAAGTTATAGAACAATATAAATTAAATTCTGTTGAATATAAAAAATCGAATCGTAAAGGCTCTTATTATTCGTTTCCTACATATAGGGATGTAAAAATGTTAAAGAAGACAGGAAAAAAACTAATCTAATACTACGATAATGCATCGATTAAAAATAGAAAAAGACAATCTGTGAACACTGTTATAGCAACGGTTTCGGTAAACCTAAATAGCCCTGGCGGGTGATACTCAGATGTGAAAAAGAAAAAATATGACTGTTCCGTTCAAAGTGACAAAGTGACCTCCTATACAGGAGGTATATATCCGCTCAAAAAAAGAATTTAGAAAAGACTTTCGTTAATAAGATCAATTGATCCAGTGCTGGACCAGAAACTGAAAGATCGGCAACGATGCGGCGGAAGATGCAAATCCAAAAAAAATAGAAATGCAAAAACGGTAAAAGGTTTTGTTTAGCATTGTCCAAGGGAAGTGCTCAAATAAAATACTTTTTAATGTAATTTTGTAGTTGGCCACAGGGGAGGTGTAAGTCAAGGCTAATTGATCCAAGCCAAGGTAAATCCGGCTGTTGTTCTTTGAAATAAGTGTTTAACATTTCCACCTGTACTGAAAAGGGTGCCTTGGCTTTAAAACGACAGGGTTCCTTCAGGGAAAGAATGCGTTCTACCCAACGCAGTCCTTTTTCACTCTGGCTGACGAGGCAGCGTTTTCGCCACAGCACGCCAAAACGCCACGCGCGTTCGGCACGGTTATTGGTCTGCTCCACGCCGTGCTCATCTAAAAAGACCCACAGCGATTCCATTTAGGCAGCAAGAGAGCGTGCGAGGGCACCGGCTTCATCGTCGGCGGTTTCATGAAGCATCAGCAGCATGACAAAATGTAAGTAGAAATTTTTCCACTTGCCCGGCCCTGGCGGTGCATTGGCAAAGTCACAAAGCTGTTTGAGAAGACTGAGCACCTGTTGGCGATGGACCCCGAAGGCTGGACAGCCTGAGGGGGTAGATAAGCTCTAAGCCGATTCGCAACCGGAGACATCAGGCCACGTCCGCAAATGGATGAGGAAGTTTTTAGTAAACCTCATCCGGGGTCAGATTGTCAAGAGATTAGTGAAAGCGGTCCCTGTTATAAAAATTGAACCAATCGCGGAGACCGTCCCGAAGTTCGGATCCGCTGCCAAAAGAGTGAAGGTAAACATAGTGGTGCTTGACTGTCCACCACAGCGCTCTTTTTAGAGCAACTCGGCTGAGGAAAAGGGTCTCTTGATTTCCAAAACCGAAAGCGTAGCATAGCTTGAATAAAAATCTACGATTTTTTTACAATTATTTCAACAAGTCATAATTTTTTTTTCTTGTGCGTAATATCAGCTGTTTACGTTCAATTGCGTGAACCCATGAATGAGTACTTAAAAATATAATAAATAAAAAAGATTTTTTAATTGAAAGTAACTCATAACTAACTACAAATTGGCAACTTGCTTGGATGGTAAGGAAACTGTGGAATTTGTAAGCATAATTGTATTGACAAAAAATAGAAAAAACATGTTACTTAAATGTTTAAAGTCCTTATGTACGCAAGAATATAGAAGTTACGAAATAATTGTTGTCGATGACAATTCTATTGATGGTACAAAAAATACTTTAAAAAGAATATGTAACAAATATAAAAATATACAATTTGTACAGAGAGACCGAGAAGGACTTGCTAGCGGACGCAATTTTGGGATCAAACTCTCTAAAGGAGAAATTATTGGATTCATAGATGATGATTGCGAGGCACACCATCAATGGTTGAGTAGAGCAATGAAGATTTATGAAAATTGTGCGGTTGATGTTATCCGCGGTGCGGCTATTTTGCCAGATGGGACTTTTTTTTCAAGTCTTAATCCTGAAGGTTTACATTTCCCAACACTAAATATATTTTACAAAAAAAGTATATTTGAAGAAATAGGTATGTTTGATGAGAGATTTGTATACGGCGCTGAAGATAGGGATATGGGTATAAGGGCACTAAAGGCAGGATATAAAATGGTAACTGACCCGAATGTAATAGTATATCATCCATTCAAATATGATACGATTTCAGGCAGGATAAAAAGGTTATGGAATATAAGTAGACATAGAAGTACAAATAGAGTACTACTTTTTAAAAAACATTTAGAATACAGATCTAAACTATTTTTAAAAATATTTGCAGAAAGAGGGCATATTGCTGTTTTGACGTTTTTTATTGCAATTCTGATAATTACTGTAAATATAAAATATTTTGAAATAAATGCATTAAATTATACTGCTATAATAATGTTTTTAATTATATATTACTTTGTTTATTTTAGCGGGATAAAAAATATAAAAAAACTAATTAAAAGAATATTTACATCTGGTATTGAATTCGTTTTTGATTTTATTTTGACTATTTATACGATAAAAGGATCTATAAAATACAAAATTTTCATTATATAGAAATATAGGTTTTAATATGCCCTGCAGTTGGCGCGCCGGTTTAAACCGGCGGGAAGTCGTGAATGAAAGTTTCAAACGATGAAAATCTATCGAATCACATCGATCCCGAGTCATTCGTGTCCAGCCGCAAGGATAGGCGTGAAGCGTTGACACAGGTGAAAGTGCTGGCTGGGTATTGAGTCGCGTTACTAACCGAGGCAGGAGCCCGGTGCGTAACAGCGCTTGCTGGTATCTGTGTTGGGGTTGTCGGGAAACCGACACTCCTACCACGACCATAAAAAATAGATTAGACAGAAAAAAATATTTACCAAAAAGAACACTAAACAAATAACGTCATATGATTCCTCATTTTGGTATTACAAAAATCTTGCCTTATTTAGCTTATTTTGGAAGTATCGTATTATATTTGATAAGCCTAAAGAGGCCAATCATTGGTTATTACACAATAATTTTATTGTTACCATTTGAAATTATAAAAGAAAGATTGCCACAGTATATCCAAGCAAATAATATTTTTGATTATTACTTTTTAGCAGTTATTTTTGGAATACTTATAAAGAATTGTAAATCTTCTGGGAAAAATCGGCTAATAAATAGTTACTTTGATAAAATACCTATTTATATTATCATTTATACTTTTTTTACAGTAATTTATGGAACATTACATTTCGGCTTAGGAAACCCTTTTAGCTTTGATAATAACATATTTTTGGATTGGAAAAATTACATTCTGATGCCAATTTTATATATAATTACTAGAAGCTTGATAAAGAATGAGAGTCAAGCAAAGATTACAACATATATAATTATTTTTTCTTTAGCTGCTGCATCGTGGTATTATTTTATTAATTACCATGACAAAAATTTAAGCAAATTTAGCTGGCATTTAAAAGATGATGGCATAATTTTTCCAACTTTAGGAGGTAATGAATTCGCGGCTTTTTGTGTGCACTTTATTTTTTTACCCCTGGTTTTATTATTTTTTGAAAATGATATAAAATTAAAATTTTTTTATGTAATAGTTGTAGTTGTGACCATGTATCCTGTTTTATTTCTTTTCTCTAGAGGTGCTTACATCGCAATTTTTGTATCTTTCGTGTATTTATCTTTTAGGCTAAAAAAAACTTTTATGATTTTATTTGTTATCTTATTGTTTTTATTATGGAACTTAGTATTACCTACATCAGTAATCAACAGAATTGAAATGACTAAACAAGAAAATGGAATGTTAGATGATTCTGCAGAGAGCAGAATTGTAATGTGGGAAAAATGTTTCAAAATGTTTTTAAAATCACCACTATTCGGAGCTGGCTATGATACGTTTCGTTTTTTTGGAGGCAGAAATGATCCGCACAACTATTATGTTGAAATTTTGGCTACGCAAGGAATAATAGGTATTGCATTTATATTTTATTTACTTTTACACAACTTTAAAAACGGTCAGGTATTACTTGGTAAAAAGTTAAGTCAATATACCACAGGGTTAGGGATTTCCATTCAATGTATAACTCTTTCTATTGCAATTACTAATCTTTTTGGCGACAGGTGGTCATACTTTCATTTAGGAGGTTATTATTGGGTTTTGATGGCAATAGCCGAAAGTGCAAAATCCTTTAAGTCTAAAAAAATTATAGTGTTAGAAAATAGAATAGTAGCGATAAATGTTTAGTTATACGTTAATGATAATATTTTATTTTTATTCTAATAGTTCTTGACAAATATTATAAAAGATAAAATAATTAATGGTTACTGAAATGACGAAGCTTTTAATGGTGCTGAGAAAAAATAGTATTTAAGAAAATTACAGCGATTTCTAAAATATACAAAATGGAAAAGGAAATAAAAATACCAATATTTATGTATCATGAAATAGATGATATAAGTAGGCAAAATACAAACAAACGAAAATTGCAGTATTCTTATGTCACCGACATAAAGCAATTTAAAAAACAAATGAAATATTTGAAAGAGCGAGGGTTCGAAACTTTATCCATAGATGATTTAAAAAATTTATTAAAAAAGAATAATAAATCTTTTAGTTACAAGGAAAAAAAATATATTGTGTTAACCTTTGATGATGGATTTTTAGGGAATTATGTAAACGCCTTTCCCATTTTGAAAGAATTTAATTTTACTGGAAATTTTTTTTTAATAACCGGGAGAATAGACAAAAAAGAAATGATGACCTGAAATCAAGTAAGAGAAATGTACAGTTATGGAATGAACTTCGGTTCTCATACAGTCAATCATGCGTTGATAGGTAGTTTAAAATCAAAAGAAATCGAATATGAGCTTGAAGAATCGAAAAGAACAATAGAAGAAAAGGTATGTGAAACAATTAAATTTTTGTCCTTGCCACACGGGAGCTATGACAATAGGTATAAAATGATTGCTCAGAATTCCGGATATGATGGAGGATTTTGTTCAGACCCTGGTTTAAATGATTGTAATACAGATTCTTATTTTTTTAGAAGGATAAATATTCAAAGAAACATGTCTGATATTACATTTAGAATGTTAATTGATAAAAATGCACTACCTTATGTAAATTTGATACTTAAAAATAATGTAATGAGAACACTCAAAAAAATAATTGGTGAAAAAAAATTTTTAAAGATGTATAATAAAATTTTCAAAGTAATTGAAAAATAAAGAGACAATAAAAGGAGGACATTGCTCCGGATTACATATCAAATCTCAATTACTCACAAACATAAATTTTTGCTGCACTAAGGGCTCACTAAAAAATAACGGCATAATTTGGACGAAAATTCAACCCGTCCTGCTGCTTTGCGCAAACTCTGAATCTCCAAATTTTCATGCTTTTTCGAGCCTTGCCGGCCGGGTTGGATTGACGACTAAAATTGCGAACTTATTTTTTCGTGCACCCTAAATGAATCTTTTACCCTGCCAAACGACTCAAACCATTGTCTGTTAAAAAACGGCATGAATAAAAAGTCTTTTGAAGAAACATTGAATTGTTTAAGCGACTAATATACAGAATTATGAAATTTTATATGCAATAATAATAATGGAATAAAAATATGTGCGGTATTTGTGGAATTTGCGGATTTGCTGAAGAAAAGACAATACATCGAATGTGTAGTACATTAAAGCTACGTGGACCAGATGATATGGGTGTTCAAATTTTTCCAGAAGAAAAGATAAGTCTTGGGCATAGAAGACTATCTGTCATTGATTTATCAAATGCAGGTCATCAACCATTAACGAATTATCATAAAACGATTTGGATTACTTATAATGGAGAAATCTATAATTATTTACATTTGCGCAAAGAAATAGAAAAAAAAGGTTTTGTATTCAAATCAAATACAGACACTGAGGTAATAGTTTTAGGGTTTGAATTGTTCGGATATGATTTTTTCACAAGATTAGATGGAATCTTTGCATTTGCACTATATGATAGAATCAATGAAAAAGTATATCTAGTGCGTGATCACATAGGAATTAAACCACTTTACTACGCATATATTAACGGTAAGTTAATCTTTGGATCCGAAATTAAAGCAGTTTTAGCTTCTAACTTGGTTTCAAAAGAAATCAACGAGCAAGCAATATGGGATTATTTAACTTATCTTTATATTCCATGCCCAGATACAATTTATAGAAATATATTTCAGAT
>CAVOVO010000054.1:0-13467 GCA_963699845.1 uncultured delta proteobacterium | reverse complement strand
CCAAACAATATGGTAGCCAACCACGCTTTATGATGTCCTCAAGGGATACGATAAGATTCCGGACCGTACTTAGACCTTCATAATCATCGAGCAATTTCTTATATCTTAGGTGTCCCAAACTTGTAATCAGATTCCCAAGAAGAACCCGTTTGTCGTGTCCGTCCAATCCACACTTTTCCTGGAACGCCTTCCTTTCACTATCGTCCCATGGCTGATATTCATACCGAATTCTATCGTGCTGCAATTCGATACGATCAATCATAGGCTGCATAAGTTCTAGCCAGGTAGAGTATTCTCGGGCAAACCTCTCGTAATCAAAGAGTATGCTTGTTTTCCAATCGCTCTTGTCTTTTTTCCTTTTCTCTTTGAAAATCGAATTGCCTTCTTCCGCAATTAGTCTGTCGCAATTTCTTTTTAATTCCCTCACATTTCCATAGTATTTTTTAGCCATAAGGTCTGAGAGAATGTCGTCGTTCAATGGTCCGTCCAGGAAGTGTGATGCTAAGGCAGGGATATCAAATGATTGAAGAGGCGGAATCAGAATTATATTGAAACGGAATTTGATGTCATCTCTAATCTTGAAAAATTTGCTGGTCGCGGCAATAAACAAGGTAGTGCAGGGTATTTCTTCGTCCGAACCCTCAGGCCTGTAGCTATTGTTTTCAGATACCCTCAGGATTGCAGCTTGAAATCGTTCAGAAGCGTCTCCAAGTTCGTCAAGGAACAAGACGCCGTTTTCACAGGTTTTCAACAAGCCATCGCGTTTTTTTGGCACCTGTAAACGCCCCCTCAACGTGACCAAAAACTTCAGATCCGAGCAGACCCTCAGTAAATGCCGAGCAGTTGACGGCCCTTCTATTACCGGGCCGCAGTTGATTAGTAGACTTCATGTAGAGTTTGGCGAACATTTCTTTGCCAGAGCCAGTTTCGCCGACAAAGAGCACGGGCTTGTCCATTTCTGCATATGACTTCACTCTTTTTTGTAAGTCTAGGTAGGCGCTTCCGACAATTTCGCTCATGCTGTCCCTCCACAAGGTTTGATTTCAACTCCTGACAAGCGGGGAAGCCGGTCCAGGATAACCGCCGTTCGGGTGCGATCCCATGCTCACAAGGGTTCTACCATCTAATTTCACTGCCCCAAGTTTTTCACTTCGGCTTTCTGTTTCCCCGAAACCGATTTCTCCAGTTTCCTGACCGCCGCCCGACAGGTGTTCTCGGACAAATGGGAATACCTTTCGGTCATGGCAAGGGTCCCGTGGCCCATCAGTTCTTTTACCGTGTAAAGGTCCGTACCGGCCTCCACCAACCATGACGCAATGTATGCCGGAGGGTGTGGAACACAACCCTTTGCCGGCGATCAGTAACACCTTTGTTGAACCCGACGTCTGCGACAGCCCGGTCGAAGCTGTTGGAGACTTGCTTCACGCGCACTTCGCCCTTCTTGAGGAGTGCCTTCCTTCTAACCTTGAAGACTAACTCATTCTGATCGCCCGATCCTAATCGCATGAACATCGTCTTGACTTCACCGGTCATGTACGCCATCCGGTTTCCGGACTTGGTATCCCGAAGAGCTATAAGATCCCTCCCCGTGTCCACATCCCCCCAGGTCAGATTGAAAACTTCCCCTGCCCGCAACCCGCAATGAAGGGCCAGAAGGGCTATGCCGTGTAATTGTTGGTTTCGTGTTTTGAGGTTTTGAAGAAGGGCATCCGCCTCCTGATGTGTCAGAAACCGCATGCGCTTGTTGTCGATTCGGGGTTTCTTGACCTCCCCGGTCGGACAAACTCGATCCGTAAGGCCGTCGCGCCTTGCCATGCTCCACACTTGGCGGGCAACGGCAAAGGCATACTCAAGACTCCGCGGACTCTTGTTTGCTTCGACCATATTCTTTGACCCGCTCAAAATGGATGGGGGCGATGTCCTTGAAGGGCATAGAGCCGATTACCGGTTTGAGCCATTTTTTGCACAGACGCCTTCGGCCTTGAGGCTCCCCTGGCTCTTGCCAATTTTTGCTGCCGGAAATACGTCTCTTCAAAAAATTCCGAAAGGTGATTTCTTCCATTTGCAGACGCTTTGCTTCTGCCTCTTCCTGGTCCCGCCTTGCCTTATCAAGCGCTCTTTTCTCAGCAAGCGTTGCAGGACCTTCGCCCGACTTGTGCGCCTTTTGAGATCCGAAAGCCAGATGTTGGCTTCCTTGGCCGTCAAGCCCTCCGATGCCCATCCGATCCCTTCCTCTATACGTCTTCCGTTCCATCTATAGTAGATGGCAAAGTACTTGTCCTTTTGGATCCCGTGCTTCCTCGTCGGGTGGACCCTGTATCTCACTCCGGGTAAGTCGTCTGGTACCACTTCATGGAGAGTTCCTTTTGCCCATGGGTTCATCGAGGCACCAATATCAATTGGTCGGGTTTGTCCATCATCTGTCCATCATTTCTTGCTGAAACAAGGGATTTCAGGGAAATCTTAGGAAGGAAAATATCAGAAATTATTTAAAAAAGCAAGATAAAAATGAAAAGGAGGGAGGTTATGGGAAACATTAAAAATTTGACCATACATCAACCGGCCAAACGGAACTCGGCGATGAGGAAAGTGTGATCGGAGGGCTTGGGCTGAGTCCTGGGGGCCTTGTCGATCCATGACTTCTCTGAAAGATCTGCAAGGGGTTTTGTGGCCAGGAGGTAGTCGATGCGCCAGCCCAGGTTCCGTTTGAAGCCGTTGGGAACTCTGTAGTCCCAGAACGTGTAGTGTCCCCCCTCGGGCTGGTGTTGTCTGAAGAGGTCAATCAGCCCCCACGAAAGCAGCGCTCTCATGGCCGCCCGTTCATCCGGGTGAAACCCCACCTCGCCGGCAAGCCCCTTCGGGTCGTAGACGTCTCGGTCATCGAGTGCCACGTTGAAATCGCCCGCCAACAGGAGTGGCTGATTGGGGTCGCAGATTCTCTGCAGGTGGGACAGCAGGTCCTTCAGCCAGCGGAGCTTGTAGTCGAATTTCTCCGTATTCGGGGCGAACCCCTGGGGGACGTAGGCGTTGATGATCGGTATGTTGGAAACGGAAGCGGAGATCAGGCGGGCCTCTTCTCCTTCCGTTTCGTAGAGGCCACGGCGGACGGACTCGGCCTTGGATCTGGTGGCAATGGCAACGCCGTTGTACGACTTCTGCCCCGCGAAAACGACCTCGTAACCCTTTTCGCGAAAGGGCTCTGACGGGAAATCCTTGTCCTGGACCTTTGTTTCCTGGATGCAAAGGACGTCAGGCAGCTCCCTTTCCAGCCACTCCAGGACAATGGGGAGCCTCATGCGGATGGAATTGGCATTGAAGGTGGCCGCCTTCATTCAGCGGACCTTGATGCCGGGAGCGGCATGGGTTTCCGGGACAATCAAGTGCAGCCCCCCCTCGCCGCCGGCTGCCAGGACCATGCCCCGCGATTCCACGCCCATCAGTTTGGCCGGTTGGAGATTGGCAACGACCACCACCTGCCGACCCACAAGGGTCTCTGGTGCGTAGTGCTCGGCAATGCCGGCCACGACGGTTCGCTCCTCTCCGATGTCCACGGTCAGCTTGAGCAGCTTCTTGGATTTGGGGATGGCCTCGGCGCGAACAATCGTCCCCACCCTCAAATCCAGCCTCTGGAACTCCTCAAAGGACACCTGAGGGACTTCCTTTTCCTGTGTCTCCACGGCCTTTTTGCCCCCTTCCCGGCCTTCCCGCTTCTCTTCCACGCGGGGAAACAAAGCCGGCGCTCTTGTCATGGGTTTCACCGGTTTCTCCTGGCCCCACTGCCGGACGTGAGCCAGGGTGAGCTCGGGGCCTTTTCTTGGCAGACCCAACTGCTCCTGCATCTTCTCGGCGGAGGCCGGCATGAACGGCCATATGAGGGCCGCAACAATCCGGAGCGTCTCTCGGATGTGGAACATGACCGTCGCAAGCCTTTCCCTGTTGGTCTTGGCAAGCACCCACGGCGCCATGGCGTCGATGTACTTGTTCACGCGACCAATCACATCCCAGACCGCCATGAGCGCCTTGTGGAAGGCCATCCCCCTCATGAAGCCCTCGTAAACATCAATAAGCTTCAGGGCATGATCTTTGAGCTCCTCGTCCCATTCCTGGCCGTCGGGCGCTTCGGGGATCTCCCCTTTGAAGTACTTCTCGAACATGGTGAGGCTGCGGCTCACCAGGTTGCCCAGGTCGTTGGCCAGATCGGCGTTGATCCTCCCAACCAAGGCATCGTGGCTGAATTCCGCATCCAGACCGAAGACCATCTCCCGAAGCAGGAAATACCGGAACGCATCGAGGCCGTAGACCTCCACCAGATCAAGAGGCCTTATGACCTTTCCGACGCTCTTGGAGATCTTCCCCTCATCCAGATTCCAGTAACCATGGACATTGAGGTGCTGATAGGGCTCGATCCCGGCGGATTTCAGCATGCAGGGCCAGTAGATCCCGTGGGGTTTCAGGATATCCTTGGCGACGAGATGCTGGCACACGGGCCAAAAACGCTTGTAAAGCGGGCCGTCGGGATACTCGAGCCCGGAGAGATAGTTGATGAGGGCGTCAAACCAGACGTAGGTGACGAAATCCTCGTCAAAGGGCAGCGTGATGCCCCAGCTGAGCCGCGATTTGGGCCGCGAAATGCAAAGGTCTTCCAGGGGCTCCCGCAAAAACGCGAGCACTTCGTTTCGGTACCGCTCGGGACGGATGAATTCGGGATGGGTCTGAATGTGGTGGAGGAGCCAATCCTGGTACTTGCTCATCCTGAAGAAATAGTTGGCCTCTCGAATCATCTCGGGCGCCGTGCGATGATCGGGGCATTTCCCGTCCACCAGCTCCCGCTCCGTGTAGAACCGCTCGCACCCGAAACAATAAAGACCCGCATAGTCGCTGAAGTAGATGTCGCCATTGTCCTTCACGCGGTTGAGGATATAACGGACGGTTTCCTGGTGCATTTCGTCCGTCGTTCGGATGAAGTGATTGTAATCGATGTTGAGACGGGGCCACAGGGCCCTGAACCGCCCGCTTACCAGGTCCGCGTAGTCCTTGGGGGTCTGAGCCGCCTTCTCAGCGGCAGCCACGATCTTATCCCCATGCTCGTCGGTCCCGGTCAAAAAAAAGGTCTCTTCGCCTGCCAGGGTGTGAAACCGGGTGAGGACGTCAGCCACGATGGTCGTGTAGGCGTGGCCGATGTGAGGGTCCGCGTTCACATAATAGATGGGTGTGGTGACATAAAATGTGCTTGGCAATGGACGCTATTACTCCTTCTTTTTTCTTTTCTTGAAAAACCCGGTCGATTCGAGATCATCCACCTTGAGCTCGCACTCCTCGCCGGATTCCGTAACCACCGTGACCGTTTCGGTGAGCACATTCTGGCGGATCACCTTGCCCTCGCCCTGTTTGGTTTTGACCATCTTCCCGACCTTGGGCAAAACCTTCTTGGCCTGTTCATAAAGCCCGTGTTCGTAGGCAAGGCAGCACATGAGCCGCCCGCACATACCCGAGATCTTGTTCGGGTTGAGCGAAAGGTTTTGCTCCTTGGCCATCCTGATGGTGACGGGCGCGAAGTTCGTCAGAAAACTCCCGCAGCACAGGGTCCGGCCGCAGGTCCCGATGCCCCCAACCATCTTGGCCTGATGGCGCACGCCAATCTGGCGCATCTCTATCTTGGCCCGGAATTCGCGCACCAGGTCCTTGACCAGCTCCCTGAAATCCACCCGCCCTTCTGCCGTGAAGTAGACCACGGTCTTGCTCCCGTCGAAGCGCCGCTCAACAGAGACCAGGCTCATGGGCAGTCCCCGTTCGGCGATCTTGCGGAGGCAGAATGTGTAAATGGATTCCTCCACCTCACAACCGGCCCTGTAGCGGTTCACCTCTTCCGGCGTGGCAATCCGATAGACCTTTTTCAGAACGCGCTCCCTGGGCAATTCGATTGGGGTCTGAGGGTCCGAGACGACACACCCTACCGCCGGGCCTTCCTCCGTGATCACCACGACCATCTCGCCCTTCTTGAGGACGAAGTGGCCGCAGTCGAAATCATAAACCTTACCCGCATCCCTGAATTGGACGCCCACACTCTTATTCAATATTCATATCCCCTTAAGCGAGTCGCGTGTCGGGTCTAAGCGGCAAGATCTCTGAGCCCCAGCGCCGTGTGCGCAAGGACCAGCTTTTGGTTGCGCATCCGACCGAGGTCCCTCTGGGCTTGATCGATCAGCATGATGCTCTGAACCAACTGATCTATCTTATAGTTTCCGGCGGTACTTTTCAACAAGTGAGAAAAGTCCGAGTTGATGACCGCGTCCTGCAACCCGCTGACCTTTGAGAGCAGCAGATCCCTGTACCAGCTCGCCCAGATGGTGAGAAGATCCATCAGACCCGGTTCTTCCGACTCCGACACGGATCGGCCCGCCTCTTTTTCTTCTTCGGCCAGGACAAAGGCCGTTGCCACGATTTCGGACGGAGAGAGCCCTCCCAATTCCAGCAGCTTTGAAAGCCACTGTTGTCTTTTTTCCAAATAGGCCGTTTCACACATCATGATGGCCCGCCCCAGGCTCCCGCTGGACATGGCGACGATGGGCCGCGCCAGCGATTCTCTAGATCCCAGCCGATCCCGGACCCGCCCCTCGACAAGCGACGGTCGCAGAGGTTGAAAAGGCACCCTCTGGCAGCGGGAAAGAATGGTGGGAAGGAGGTCGAGGGCCTCCGTGGTCTTAAGAATGAAAACGTTTCCAAGGGGCGGCTCCTCGAGCACCTTGAGCAGGGAATTGGCCGCCTCCTGAGTCATGGTCTCAGCCTTGTGAAACAAGCATACCCGGTACCTGCCGGACAAAGGGGCGAAGGAGAGGGCCCGGTTCAGTTCCCTCACGAGGTCGATCCCGATGGTCTTTCCGCTGCCCTTTGTCTGCTCGCCCCTCTCTGCGGAGGACCCGCCCCCTTCGGTGTTGCCGATCCGCACCGACTTGTCCCCCGGTCTGATCGTCAAGAAATCGGGGCAGTTTCCGCCTGCCATCTGTCTGCAGGCCGCGCATCGGCCGCATGCGTCCAGGTTTTCGGGGGCCTGACAATTGAGCACGGTGGCGAGCGCCATGGCCGTAGTCGTCTTCCCGACACCCGGGATCCCAGTGAAAAGGTAAGCGTGCGGGATCTTGCCTTTCGATAAGGCGGCCCTCAGAAAGCCCTTTGCCCTTTCCTGCCCGATGACGTCCGAAAAAAACATGAGAGAGATCCTTACTTAAGGAAGGGCGACAAGAAGCGCATCACCTGCTCCTCCAACTCATCCTGGTGGCTCTTTCCATCCATGACCACGAATCGGTCAGGTTCTTTTGACGCAAGGGTGAGATATCCCTGACGCACCGCTTCGTGAAACGACTTCTTTTCCTGCTCGAACCGGTCCTGCCCCTGACGTTCACTCTCTTTCTCTCGTTTGGTGGCCCGGGCCAGACCGATTTCCACAGGGCAATCCAGGAGAAAGGTCCTGTCGGGACGAAGCCCACTGGTCGCCTTTTCATTCAGGAGATGGATGAAGGGCATGTCCTGGCCCCGCGCGTATCCCTGGTAGACAACCGTCGCATCCATGAAACGATCGGAAATAACCCATTTCCCTGCTTCTAGGGCCGGATGAATGACCTCTCTTACATGCTGTGCCCTGTCCGCGGCGTAAAGGAGCAACTCCGCCAAGCTCGATAGGTGACGGTTCTGTGAGCTCAGGAGGATCTGCCTGATCGTCGCACCAATCGCGGTCCCTCCCGGCTCCACGGTCAAAACCGTTTCAATGCCTCCCAACCGGAGACGTTTTGCAACCCGTCTTGCCTGGGTGGATTTCCCACAGCCTTCAATGCCCTCAAACGTAATGAACACCACTCCCCCCGATCTGTTTTCCACTCCCGTGCCCCGGGGTGTGGAGTATAGAGGAAACCGGGGCATGAATCAAGATAACAGGCAGGTAACGAAAAGACCTCCGAAATGGGTCCATTTACCGTTGACAAAGTGGAAAAACTAGCTAATATTCCAAGGCCTTTAAAGCCCCCCTGACGTCATTAGATTATTGAGGGGCAACGCAGAAGACGAAAGATCCGGGAATGGTTAAAGAAACCGAGAATGGTCGTCGATAGGATTATTGTTCAAGGGTCCCGAGGCGAGGACTTCGTTGACCGGATGAATGTGTTCTCCGGGAGGATTTCATCATGAAAAGCAGCCGCAAGAAATTCCTGGGTCAGCTTGAAACCAAGCGTGATCAGCTCAAAGAAAGCCTGGCCCATTGGGTCGAGAAGCAGAGAGAGTACAATGAGCTGATTTCAGGGGACAACATCGCCGACGAGACCGACAGCGCCCAGCGAGAGATCGACATTTTCAGCACCTACACCGTGATTGAGAGAAAGACACGGGAGCTCAAGAAAGTCGACTACCTGATCGCCAAGATCCAAAAGGATGAGAACTTCGGCACCTGTGAAGAATGCGGCGACCCAATACCGGATGAACGTCTCTTGATTGTGCCGGAGGCCATTTTCTGCGTCTCTTGCCAGCGAGATCTCGAAAAATTCGACCAGATGAGAAACATGGCCAACAGGAGACATTCGGGCTTTGAAGGACGGACCGCGAGCGACTGGGAGGATTACGACGAATCCTACGACCTGGATTATGAGGTCATCGACACGGACATTGACGTCATTCCCTTCTCAGATCTCGAAGAATCGGACAATCAGGAAACCTCAGATGTGAAAGAGGCCTGAATGTCCGGGGCTCTGCAGGGCCCCAACCAGCCTCAACATCCCGCACCGACATGTGTTTCATGATCCGCGCCGCGCTGTCAAGCGTCCCGGCCCACCGAGGGCAAGCTCGCCCTTGACGCAGCTTGCCGCTTTGTGCTTCCATCACCGTGTTCAGGTGGATTGACGGGACGCCGGGGCGAAGACATCGGCGTTCGTAGACTGGGGGCTTTACCTCGAAAGGAGCGTCACGGCTTGGAATTCTCAACCGTCAAAGGTTTCAAGGATATTCTTCCGGAAGAATCCTCTTATTGGCAAAGGATCGAAGCGAAGGCGAGGGCCCTTTTTGAGACCTTCGGCTTCAAAGCGATCAAGACCCCGGTGCTTGAGCGGACCGACCTTTTCAGCCGCAGCATCGGACTGGATACGGATATCGTCTCTAAGGAGATGTACTCCTTCGCAGACAGCAAAGGCCAAAGCCTCAGCATGCGACCCGAGGCCACGGCCTCCATCGTCAGGGCCTACATCCAGCACAGGCTCTATCAAGCCGAACCTGTGCAGAAGCTTTACACGATCGGCCCCATGTTCAGACACGAGCGGCCCCAAAAGGGAAGGTTCAGGCAATTCCACCAGATCGATGCGGAGCTTTTCGGAGACCCCGGCCCTGGGAGCGACGCGGACCTGATCGCCATGGCCATGGCCTTCATGGAAAAAATCGGCCTCTCCGACGTGACCCTCCACCTCAACTCACTGGGCTGCCCGGCGTGCAGGCCTCCTTTTAAGGATGCGCTCAAGCGCTTCTGGTTCAGTCGCAAAGAAGGGCTCTGTCTCGACTGCCGGCGGAGGGCGGAGACCAACCCATTGCGAGTCCTCGACTGCAAGGTCGAAACCTGCAGGGATATCGTCTCCGGGGCGCCGTCCATTGTGGATTATGTCTGCCCGGCGTGTGAACAACATTTTCAGGCGGTCCAAAGGGGCCTCGGAGCGATCGGACTGTCATTTACCTTGAACCCGAGGCTCGTCCGGGGCCTGGACTACTACACGCGCACCACCTTCGAGATCCAGACCGATCGGCTCGGAGCCCAGAACGCGGTGGCCGGCGGCGGCCGCTACGACGGCCTCATAAAGCTCCTGGGAGGACCGGATCACCCTGCCATCGGATTTGCCGTGGGCATGGAGAGGGCCGTTTCTCTGATGGAGATGGAGGGTGCATCCGAGGGGAAAAAGCCGGATCTGTACATCGCGGCGCTTGGGGAAGAAGCCGAAAAGATGGCGTTTCAATGGTCCTATTCCTTGAGGAAATCGGGCACTGGATCGAAACCGATTACGGGCCCAAGGGGCTTAAGGCCCACATGAAGCGGGCCGATCGCGTGGAGGCACGGAAGGTCCTCATTGTGGGGGACAATGAATTGCAGGCAGGATACGTCATCCTGCGGGACATGGAAACCAAGGCTCAGGAAAACCTTGGGCTCGACCATTTGATCGAGACGCTGACCAGTCGGCTGGCAATATCCGACACGAGGGCATGACCATGAATTCGGAAGAGACGTTTGTAATCGATTCCCTGGGGGACTGGGTGAGGACCCATCACTGCGGCGCCCTGCGGGCTTCAGACATCGGATCCGGAGCGCTTGCTCATGGGCTGGGTCAACACCAGACGGGACATGGGAAACCTCATATTCATCGATCTCCGGGACCGGGACGGCATCACACAGGTGGTCTTTGACCCTCAAGCGGACATAGCCTCTCACCAAATGGCCCGTCTTCTGAGAAACGAATGGGTGATCGCGGTCAAGGGAACCGTATCCCCTCGGGCCGAAGGCCAGGAGAACAAGAAACGCTCGACCGGCCAGGTGGAGCTCAAGGCCGGCCACCTCCGGATTCTCGGCAAGGCGGAAACCCCACCCTTCCAGGTCGATGGTCCGGTGGATGGATCCGAGACCTTGAGGCTCAAATACCGATACCTGGAGTTGCGGCGGCCCCAGGTGTTTGAGGGCTTTCGGAAACGACACCTCGCCGCGGCCGCCATCCGCACCTTTCTGAACCAAAAGGGATTCATCGAGGTGGAAACCCCGTTTCTCACCAAGAGCACACCCGAGGGTGCCAGGGACTACCTGGTGCCGAGCCGGGTGAACCGTGGGATGTTTTACGCCCTTCCCCAGTCTCCCCAGCTCTTCAAACAACTCCTGATGATCGGGGGTTTCGACCGATACTATCAGATTGTCCGCTGCTTTCGGGATGAGGACCTCCGGGCCGATCGCCAGCCCGAGTTCACCCAGGTGGATCTCGAAATGTCCTTTGTAAACGAGGAAGAGGTCATGATGGTGTTCGAAGGGATGATGGCCCATGTCTTCGAAGCGGTCCTTGGACAAGTCCGTCCCCCTTCCAATTCCTCGACTGGAATACCGGGACGCCATGGACCGTTTTGGCTCTGACCGACCGGACCTGAGATTCGGTCTCGAGCTGATCGGACATATCAGGGGAAGCCGACGCGATCCGAGTTCAGGGTGTTCAAAGACACGATCCAATCAGGTGGGGTCGTCAAGGCCATCACGGTCAAAGGTCAGGCCGCCCACTTCTCACGCAAGACCCTGGACGAGCTTTCGGGGGTCGTCACCCAGACCGGGGCAAGGGGGCTTGCCTGGATCAAAGTGACGTCCAAAGGTTGGCAGTCTTCCTTGGAGAAATTCTTCAAAGAGGAAGATCAGAAGGCCCTTGAACGAAAAGCGGGGGCGGACCCTGATGATCTGATCCTGATCGTTGCCGATCGTCTGGAAAAGGCCAATCAGGCCCTGGGCCTCCTGCGGCTCGAGGTGGCAAAGAGGCTCGGGCTCATGGATGACACGCGCTTTTCGTGGGTCTGGGTCACGAAGTTCCCGCTCCTGGAGTACAACGAGGAGGAGAAAAGGCTTGTCCGCCGTGCATCACCCCTTCACGGCGCCCCTGGAATCCGACCTTGCTCTGCTGGAGGATCGCCCTGAGCGTGCGAGGGCCAGGGCCTACGACCTGGTCCTCAATGGCACGGAAATCGGCGGCGGAAGTGTCAGAATCCATGACCCGGCCTTGCAGGCCCGGATGTTCCGCATCCTGGGCATCAGCGACACGGAGGCGCAGGTCAAGTTCGGTTTCCTGCTCGAGGCCCTGCGTTACGGCGCGCCGCCTCACGCGGGCATGGCCCTCGGTTTCGACCGATTGGTCGCCATCATGCTGGGGCTCAAGTCCATCCGGGAGGTCATCGCCTTTCCAAAGACCACCAGCGCCTCGTGCCTCCTGACCGACGCACCCTCGCCGGTGGACCAGGCCCAATTGCTTGAGCTGGGTCTTTCGGCGGTTGCGCCGGAAGAACGCCTTTATGCGGAAAGATCACAACCTGTAAACCGGAATTCGGTTCACTGAATCCAGCGGACAGATTCGCCAAATCCGGGACAACCCATCTGCCGATGGAATCCCGGTTTCGAAACAGGATAGAAATATGATTTGTCCCTTGCAAAAAGGGAAACCCTTATTATTTTTTCTTGACAAATGCCGATCATATAGATAAAAGACGTCGTTTAATATTTTTTGATTAACCCCAGGAAGGATGTGATTGCCATGCTTTGTGCAACGTTGAAACAAGGTGTTGAGTGTGCCTTCATGGCCAAGAATGGTTGTCAGTTCAACGGCGGAAAATGCTACGCCGTCGTTGAGAAGTGCGACGGCTGCCAGAAGGCAAAGGATTTCACCGACGGTCAGTACTGCGTCTCTTTCCCCGACCCAGGCGCCAAGTGGCGTTTTGGCCGCTGCAACATGGCCACGCACCTACAGGCGGCCGCCAAGAAAGACACGCCTAAAGTGAATCCGCTCAAGGCCTCGAAAAGAGGCTCCCACTAACCGCCGACACTTTGAGCCGCACAGTCGGGTCGTTCCCGCGGGTTCGAACCGGCGTGGGGATCTTGTTGGCTCAGCCCTGTGCACCCCGGGTCAAAAATGACCAGGAACTCCTGGTTTCCTTTTGGCCCGAGCACTGGGGACGGGATATGTCCGCGCGTCATCCAGCCGTTTCGCTCGAAGCAGGCGATCACGTCGTCGATCACCTTTCGGTGAAGCGCGGGGTCGCGGACCACGCCGCCCTTGCCCACTTGTCCCTTTCCGACTTCAAACTGCGGCTTGATGAGCGCCAAAATCACGGCTTGAGGCTTCAGCAGCGCGGAGACCGCCGTTATAATCAGCTGCAGGGAGATGAACGACACATCGATGGCTGCCCCGTCCGGTGATTCTGCCAGATCCTCGGGTTTCAGGTAACGGACATTTGTCTTTTCAAGCAACCTGACCCTGGGGTCGTTTCGCAGTTTCCAGTCAAACTGCCCGTAGCCCACGTCCACGGCGATCACCCTGCGGGCGCCGCGGCGGAGCAGACAGTCCGTGAATCCCCCCGTCGAAGCCCCCACATCAAGGAAGACCTTGTCCTTCACCTCCACAGAAAAGGCATCCAGGACTGCCTCGAGCTTCAATCCACCCCGACTCACATAAGAGATGGCCTGAGGCTTGACCCTAACCGCTGCGGACACCGGAAAAACTCGGCCAGGCTTGTCGATGCGTGCGCCATCGACCTCCACAAGGCCCGCCATAATCAGGGCCTTGGCCTTTTCACGGCTCGGGGCCAGAGGTCCTTTTCCACCAGCAGCTCGTCGAGCCGGACCTTGTTCGGGGCACGAGCCCATGGGCGGAGGTTTTCCCTGACCTGAACGGGCTGGGGAAATGGTGCCTTTACGTCCCTTCAGCGTCGCGACTC
>CAVOVO010000053.1:0-34419 GCA_963699845.1 uncultured delta proteobacterium | reverse complement strand
TCTCCTTGTTCAGGCAGAAGCGGAAACTGATACCTGTCAGAGCCCGGCCTTTTCGAAGACGGCGCGAACGAGGGACTGGGCTTCCTCCTGGATTCTGAGGAGATGGTCCCGCCCCTTGAAGCTTTCCGTGTAAAGCTTGTAGATCTCCTCGGTCCCGCTCGGCCTGGCTGCGAACCAGCCGTTTTCCGTCACCACCTTGAGCCCCCCGATGGGGGCGTTATTGCCCGGCGCCCGCGTGAGCTTGGCGATGATGGGCTCCCCGGCCAGCGCTTCTCCCTGGACCATTTCGGGGGAGAGCTTTTGCAGCACGGCTTTTTGAGCGGATGTGGCTGGGGCGTCCATGCGCTCGTAGAAGGAGGCGCCGAAACGATCTTCGAGCTCCTTGTAGAGCGCACCCGGGTCCCTTCCCGTTCTTGCCGTGATCTCGCAGGCAAGGAGGTCCATGATGATTCCGTCCTTGTCGGTGGTCCAGACCCTGCCGTCCTTCCGCAAAAACGATGCACCGGCGCTCTCCTCGCCGCCAAACCCAAAAGACCCATCCAGGAGCCCGTCCACGAACCATTTGAAGCCGACCGGAACCTCGGCGAGCCTCCTCTGAAGGTGGGCTGCGACCCGGTCGATCATGGCGCTGCTGACAAGTGTCTTACCCACCGCCGCATCCTTTCGCCACCCGGGGCGATTTTGAAACAGGTACCAGACGGACGCGGCGAGGTAGTGGTTGGGGTTGAGAAGCCCTCTGGACCTTGTCACGATCCCGTGTCGATCCGTGTCCGTGTCGTTGCCGAAGGCCAGGTCAAACTTTTCCCTCAGGCGGATGAGGCCTGCCATGGCGTAGGGTGAGGAGCAGTCCATACGGATCTTGCCGTCCTTGTCAAGGGTCATGAAGGAAAAAGTGGGGTCTACCACACGGTTGACGACTTCCAAAGAAAGCGAGTAACGGTCGGCGATGGGGTCCCAGTAAGCGATGGAAGACCCGCCCATGGGGTCCACGCCGATACGCAGGCCTTCCTTCGCGATGGTCTCCATGTCTATGACCGCTTGAAGGTCATGCACGTAAGGGGTGATGTAGTCATGGTGGCGGGTCGTGTCGGCCTTAATGGCCGTTTCAAAGCCCATGCGTTTGATGGAGGGGAGACCGCCTGCGAGCAACTCATTGGCCCGGTCCTGAATGGTCTTTGTGGTTTCAGGCGAAGCCGGACCTCCTTCGGGCGGGTTGTATTTGAAACCGCCGTCTTCGGGCGGATTGTGAGAAGGGGTGATCACAATGCCGTCAGCGAGCCCCCCTTTTCGCTGCGCGTTGTATGTCAGGATGGCATGTGAAATGACGGGCGTGGGGGTGTAGCCGAGCCCTTTCTGGATCATGACGGTCACCCCGGCCGCGGCGAGGACCTCAAGGGCTGAGACGAGCGCAGGCTCCGACAGGGCATGGGTGTCCATGCCCATGAATAACGGCCCCGCAATGTGGTTGGACACCCTGTACTCCACAATGGCCTGAGTGATGGCGAGGATGTGATGTTCATTGAAACTGTTATTGAAGGAGGACCCCCGGTGCCCTGAGGTTCCGAAGGCAACGCGCTGGGCGGGGTCCGACACGTCCGGCCTTTGGGTGTAGTAGGCCGTCACGAGTCGAGGGATGTTTGCCAGGATCGACCTGGGGGCCGGTTTGCCTGCAAGGTCATGTGCCACGGAATTGCCCTCCTTCTGATTATTTCTGCCTGATCCTCTTTGCATAGGCTGCCGCCTCCAGGCCCGCGATGCACCCTTCTCCGACGGCCTTTGCCACTTGCCACGGCGGTCCGCAGATGTCGCCTGCGGCGTAGATGCCGGCCACGTTGGTTTCCTGCTTCTTGTTGGTCACGATATACTGCATGGTCTCGGGGTCCAGCCGAATCCCCAGGTTCCCCGCGAGCGCCACAGCACCCTTGGCGCCGAGCTCGATAAAGACCCCTGCGGCCCGGATGTGGGTGCCGTCGTCCAACAGGATGCTTTGAACCGCCGCTTCCCCCTCGATCGCCTTTACCTTTCTTTGTTCATGCACGGTGATGGCGCTCTCTTTCAACTGCTGCGCCAAGGGGCCTGCCACGTCCAGACGTTCGCAGACCAGATGGACCTCCTTTGCGTAGAAAAGGAGCGTGAGAGCCCCCGAGACCGCTGCGCTTTCTCCGCCGACGATCACCACGGACTCGCCACGATAAAACCCCGCGTCGCAGTCCACGCAGTAGCTGAGGCCGCGGCCCAGGAGATCCTTCTCTCCCGGGACGTTCAGCCTGTTTCGCGAAATGCCCATGGCCAGAATAAGGACCGCTGAAAAGACGGTTGTCCCGCTTTCAAGCCTCAGTGAGAATTGCCCATCTTTCGTCTCGATTGAAAGAACGTCCTCATCGTAAAGGGCGGTGCCTGCCTTTTCCGCCTGGATCCTGCCCTCCTCGATCATTCTCTGGCCCGTCGTTCCGCTGATGGAGTAGTAGTTTTCAATATGGGCGCGAAAAGCGGCGCTCTTTTGGTGTCGGCCCAGGACCAGCACGGAGACCTTGCGCCTGGCCGCGTGGATCGCCGCCTGGATTCCGGCAGGGCCGGTTCCCAGAATCACAACATCGAATTGTTTTTCGGCCATGCTATTCCTCCCCTGTTTGGCGTCAAGCCAGAAAACCGCCTGACGCCTATCTTCGACTCTCGACCACCCGAAGGGTCTCCTGGGCGATCCTGAGCTCCTCGTTGGTAGGCACGACCAACACCGCGACCTCGCTTCCCGGGGGACTGATTTCGCGGATGCCCTTTGTGGTGGCCTGGTTTCTTTCCGTGTCGATTTCGATCCCTAGCCCGGTGAGCCCCTCGCAGCATCGCTCACGGATCAAGGGGGCGTTTTCTCCGATGCCTGCGGTAAACACGACCGCGTCGAGGCGCCCTAAGGCTGCAAAATAGGCGCCGATATATTTCTTGATTCGGTAGGTGTAGAGATCGATGGCGATGCGGGCGCGTTCGTCCCCGGTCTCCATTTTTTCAATGACTTCGCGCATGTCGTTGTGTCCGCAGATGCCCTTGAGACCGCTTTCCTTGTTCAGAAGTGTGTCGATCTCGTGGCGCGACATCCCCAGATGATCTGCCAGGAAAAAGGGGATGGCCGGGTCCAGGTCGCCCGAGCGGGTCCCCATGACCAAACCCGCCAGGGGGGTCATTCCCATAGATGTGTCGATGCACTGCCCGCCCTTTATGGCGGCCATGCTCGCGCCATTGCCCAAGTGGATCGTGATCAGGTCCAGCGCCACGAGAGGTCTATCGAGGTAGTGCGCCGCCCTGTCCGCCACGTATGCGTGGGAGGTCCCGTGGAAGCCGTATTTCCTGACCCTGTGGTTCCGGTAAAGATCAAAGGGGATGGCATAGAGAAAAGCTTTCAAGGGGAGGGTCTGGTGGAAGGCCGTGTCGAAGACCGCCACCTGCAGGGCCTGTGGGAAAATGGACCGGGAAACCTCGATTCCCAAGAGATTGGCCGGGTTGTGCAGAGGGGCGAGCGGGATGTTTTCCCTGACGGCCTCCATGACGGAACCATCCACCACGATGGTTGACTGGAAGTGCTCGCCGCCATGCACCACCCGGTGCCCCACCGCCTTGATTTCGGATCTGTCCGTGATCACGCCGTGCTCCGGGTGCGTGAGCAGGGCCACAATACGGTTGAGCCCCTCCAGATGATCCGCAATCACCTCCTCGATAACTGACCGTGAGACCGTACCGTCCGGCTCAAACCGCCGGTGGGTGAGAAGGCCCCCCTCTTCACCGATCCGTTCGGCGACGCCGGATGCCAGGACGGACTGATCGGCCATATCAAAGAGCTCATACTTGATGGATGAGCTTCCTGTATTGATTACGAGGATCTTCATAAAAGCCCTTTTTGCGACTGGGCCTGAATGGCGGTAATGGCCACGGTGTTCACGATGTCGGTGACCGTGCACCCGCGGCTCAGATCGTTTACCGGGTGCTTCAGGCCTTGGAGGATCGGCCCGATGGCCACGGCCCCCGCGGAGCGCTGAACGGCCTTGTAGGTGTTGTTGCCGGTGTTGAGATCAGGGAAGATGAGGACCGTGGCTTTCCCGGCCACCGCGCTTCCGGGCATCTTGGTCCCTGCCACCGCCGCGTCCACGGCCGCATCGTACTGCATGGGCCCGTCGATCTCGAGCCCCGGAAAGACCGTCTCGGCCCTTTCCCGGGCCATGCGCGTTGCAAGCCTCACCTTTTCCACATCTTCCCCCTTGCCCGATTCCCCCGTGGAGTAGGACAGCATGGCCACCACGGGCTTAATGCCGAAGCTCATGGCCGTCTGGGCCGAGGTGAGTGCGATTTCGGCCAACTGCTCGGCCGTGGGGTTGGGGTTGACGGCACAGTCACCGTACACGAGCACCCGGTCTGCCAGACACATGAAAAACACGCTCGACACGATGGAGAAGCCCGGCTTGCACTTGATGATCTCGAAGGCGGGGCGGATGGTTGCGGCGGTGCTGTGGACCGCGCCGGAAACCATGCCGTCGGCGTGGCCCTTGTAAATCATCATGGTCCCGAAGAAATTCGCATCCGACATGAGGTCGAAGGCGTTTTCAGGGGTGATCCCCTTGTGCTTTCTCAAGTTGAAGTAGGTCCTGGCATAGTCGTCGATGAACGGTGATTTGGAGGGCGTGACGATTTCGGCACCATTTAGCCTGAGCCCCAGTTGGGATGTCTTCGGACGGATCAGATCCTCATCCCCCAAGAGGGTTAAAGACACCACTTCGCGTCGGAGGAGGGTCTCAGCGGCCTGCAGGATTCGATCTTCCTCGCCCTCGGGGAGGACAATGTGCTGCCTGTGCGCCCTTGCCTTTTGAATCAGGTTGAATTCGAACATCTTGGGCGTGACGATGGTGGTCCGCGTCGTGATGACCTTTTCACTCAGACGGGCCACATCGATGTTTTTTTCGAAAATCGAGAGGGCCTGTGTCATTTTTCGGTCGTCTTCCGGCGATAGGGTGGCGTGGATCCGGTCGACCACCGCGGCGGTGGGGAAGGTGTTCTCTTTGACGCTCAGGATGGGGACCACCCGTGGAAAGCCTCTGATGAGGTTCCAGATCGGTTCCTCCGGCTTGAGCCCTCCAGTGAGAAGGATCCCCGAAATGGTTTCGAGGGAGGTGGACGAGGCGGCGGCGAGACACCCCACGATCACGTCGGCCCGGTCCCCGGGGGTGATGATCAGGGAACCGCGTTCGATCCTCGGCAGGAGATTCTGCAGTTGCATGGCGGCGACGGTGAAATTGTGCACGTGGCGGTTGAGCTTGTCTTGCCCGAAGAGGACTTCGGCGTTAAGGATTCGTGCGATTTCCCCGATGGTGGGTTTGCCGAGCGCAGGTTCATCCGGGATGGCGAAGGCCAGTTGGCCCCAGGGCCCGCCCCTCAGCGACAGCCGTTCGAGGATTGCCTGGCGGTCTTCATCCTGGATACGGTTGACGATGGTGGCGATGGTCTGAACGCCCTTGGCCGTGAAGGCGTCGAGCGCCAGCTCAATGGACTGGAGGACCGATTCCACCGACTTTCGGTGACCGTTGGCAACGAGAAGGACCGGACAGCCCAGGTTCTTGCTGATTTCCCCGTTGATGTCGAATTCGAAGGCCGCTACCGAGCCGGCAAAGTCGGTCCCTTCGCACAACACGAAGTCGCACGTCCGCGAAAGGGCGTGGTACTTGTTCAGGATGGCCTCGATCACCTCACCTTTCTTCCTGCGGGCAAGCAGCTCGCCCGCTTCCCACGTGGTCACGCCAAACATCATCTCGTAGGGGATGGGGAGTTTGAAATGCCGGGATATGAGGTGGACGTCGTTATCCAACTCATCCACGCCCGGGCGGCCCTTGGCAATGGGCCGGAAGAACCCGACTTTTTCGATCTTCCTGAGAAGCATTTCCATGACACCCAGGCTCACGAGCGACTTGCCGCTCCTTGCCTCGGTTGCGGTGATGTAGAGATTGTCAGACACGCGTTACTCCCGTTGCCAAGCTCAATCAGACCATACGCTTTCTGGTCCTGTCCAACGTCCGGATGTTGCGATCGGCCATGGGAGGTTCAAGGTGTTTTCCGAAAGATGCTAACAGCTGGTATGCGAATCAGCCACAAGTCCCAGGTTCAAAACGTTCTCCGAAACAGATGCTAATCAGCTGATGTGGTCCACAAATCAAGGTTGGGAGAAGGCGTTCCCAGCTCAGAGCGATGGAGCCTCGGCTTCAAAACGCCAGCCTGGGCGCCTCCGCCGTAAGGACCGTCGCGGAGCGAACGGTGGCTCCAAGGGCGGTCAGCTCGAGGGACAGGGCTTCCAGCAAGGCCGGGATGTCTTCGGAGGCCTTCCGGTGCAGGGCTTCGCTCACCACCAGGGCCTGTTCCGTCTCCGGGCCCACCGTGGAGAGCCGGCTCTGGCGGAAGGTCCAGCGCCGGGCGTGGGCGTGGTTGGCTGCATCCCGAAAGATCACCTCTCCCGGGATAAGGGTGCTCGATTTCCCCGTTGAAGGAAAGATAGACTTCGTCGCCCTTTGCGCGGCAGACCTCCACAAATGAATCAATCTTCGAGATGTCAAGGATCGCCACGGGCAGGGCGAAGGCCACCGATATGGCATTACACACATCCACGGCCGGATGAAGCGAAGGCAGGCTGTCTTCTTTCCTGAAACGCCTTAGAAGGGCCTCTGCGGCCGAGCGGTACTGAGACGGCTTGAGCCCCATCTTGGAGTAGGCCTGCCGCCATGCCATGATCTCTTCCATCTGGGATTCGGATGCACTTCCTCAGACGTTCACGGGCGCGCTCAAGCCAGAAGGTCAGATCCGGCCCCTGTTCCACATGGGGGCGGAGCCGCTCAACGACCATGACCCCGGCACCAGGCTGGGGAAATCACGCCACATTTCGGTCAGATGGCAGAAATACATGTCTTTTGCCTCCCTTTCCTGAACGTTACCGAAAGCCTGCCTCGCAAGTCAAGGCAAGAGAGAATGGGCGTATTTTTGATTTCGGCAGATTGTTTTCCCTGGGGGCTTGAGATCCTGGATCAGGATGATTACCTGATAGATTTAATAGGAAGTGTGGTATCGTGGGACGCGCCATTCGGCGCCTCAATCTGTCAACCAATATTGGAAGGAGGTCATGCAATGATAACGTTACCCGATCTGCCCTATGCCAAGAATGGACTTGAACCACACATCAGCGCCAAGACGCTTGAGTTCCATCACGGCAAGCATCACCAGGCATACGTGGACAACGCTAACAAGCTTCTTCAGGGAAGCGATCTGGCCGGGGAAAGCCTCGAGACCATCATCAAGAAAACGGCCGGTGACGGGTCAAAGGCCGGTATTTTCAACAACGTGGCCCAAGTGTGGAACCACACCTTCTATTGGAAGTGCATGAAACCGGGCGGGGGAGGAAAACCCGCGGGAAAGATTGCGGAGGCCATCAACGGGAGCCTTCGGGAGCTACGAAAAATTCGTCGAAGCCCTCAAGGACGCCGGACTGACCCAGTTTGGAAGCGGATGGGCCTGGCTGGCCTCAGGGGACGGTAAGCTGCAGGTGGTCAAGACCCCCAACGCCGAAAATCCCATCGCAAAGGGCATGAAACCCCTGCTTGTGGTGGACGTCTGGGAGCACGCCTATTACCTGGACTACCAGAACCGGCGCGGCGATTATCTGACGACCTTCGTCCAGAACCTGATCAACTGGGATTTCGTGAACGCGAACCTGGGTTGATCCCTTCTCAGGAAAGCGCCTCCTGGGTGTCATGGCCCAGGAGGCGAAATTCCCGCTACTCAGCCTGCTTTTCCTCCCATTTCTTGGCGATAAGGGAAACCGCATCCTCCGGGGAGACCTTCCCCATGTCGATGACGACATCGTAGAGGACGGGGCTGGCCCAGTCCTTTTCGAAGTAGTGGTTGATATAGCTCCTGGAATCGTTTTCCTCTCTTTCAATGAGCTCCCGTGCGGAATGAATGTCCAACCCCTCTTTTTCGACGAGCGCTTGTATCTTGAGCTCAGGGTCTTTGACGAGCCTAACGTGGAGCACGCCAGGCCTGTCCCTCAAAATGCACTGGCCGCCCCAGCCCAATATAATGGTATTCCCCGCGTCATAGAGCGCTTCGACCAATTTTTTTGTGGTCTCGAAGTAGTTTTTGTCATCCAGACATCCATACTCGCGATCCACCACCCGCTGGATGATGGAGCAGGTGTAGCGGTCGATAAAACGCATAAGCCCGGACTGCGATGCGCGACGAAAGACCTCCACGTCGTTCTGAGAAATGTTCAGCTCCTTGGCGATCCTGCAACCAGCTGTTTACCCACGTACTGCCAGCCCAGTCTCTTGGCGAGCAGGGATGCGATCTTTTCACTGTCGGTTACAGCCTCTTTGCTGATGGTGATGGCTCCCATTTGACCCTCCTTAATTTTACCTCCCCTGAGATTGAGTTCTAAGCGGGAGGCCGACGCGATGACTTGGCCCCCATGATACGTTAGTGAGACAGTGCAAACAAAGTAAGAAGGCGGGGCCCGGTGTCAAAGCACGGGGATCGAAACCGAACCCCCCTTTGGTGTATAATACAGTCCCTTTGGTCAGGCAAATACAGGATATCCCCCATTGCCACATGAGTCGGTCCGACGTTATAATAACCCGCTAACACTTTTAAACCTTGGGCGCAGCCATGGCAAGACCCCTTGCCCTTTTTTTTACCGATCGTTCAGCAACGGTTGCCGGCCTTTTGCCGTCTGGAAGTGGTGTTCAAATCCCATGCAAGAGATACCCATCAGGATCCTGTTGATAGAAGACGACGAGGACGATTACATCCTCATTCGACGTCTCCTTTCGGAGGCCCCTTCACGCTTTCAGCTGGATTGGGTCAACAGTTTTGATGCGGGTTTGAAGGCCCTGGGCGAAGGGTTGCCATGACGTCTATCTCCTTGGATTATTGGCTTGGCCATCAAAACGGGCTGGCGCTCTTGAGAGCAGCCATCGAGATGGGCTGCAGCGGCCCGATCATTTTTCTGACGGGCGCAGGCAGCTATGGGCTTGACACGGAGGCCATGCGGGCCGGCGCGGCGGACTACCTGGTCAAGGGCCAGGTGACCGCAGACCTCATGGAGCGGTCCATCCGGTACGCCCTGGATCGTAAACAGGCGAGAGATGCCCTTCAGTCCGCGCACGATGCCCTAGAAGCGCGGGTCAGAGAGCGCACTGCCGAGCTTGCGGCGGCAAACGTTGCGCTCAGACAGGAGATCGAGGAACGAAAAAAGGCACAGGAAGCCATCGCGCACGCCAAACAGGAGTGGGAGCGGACCTTTGACACGGTGCCCGATCTCATTGCAATCATTGACCAACATTTCAGGATCGTCAGGGTCAACAGGGCCATGGCCGACCGGATGGGGGTCGGCCCGGAAGAGGCCGTGGGCAAGCCATGCCACAACCTCATTTGCCTTCGTGGAAGACCCCCTTCATCTTGCCCTCACGCCAGGCTCCTGGCTGATGGAAGGGAGCACACGGCGGAAATCCCCGACTACCGGGCAGAGGGGGCCTTCATTGTCTCGGCAACCCCTTTTCATGACGGTCATGGCCGCCTCATCGGATCCGTTTATGTTGCCCGAGACATCTCCGATTATAAATGGGCCGAGGAGGAACGGCTCAAACTGGAGGAACGGCTTCAACACGCCCAGAGGATGGAATCCATCGGGACACTGGCAGGCGGCATTGCCCATGACTTCAACAATCTTCTGGCGGGCATCGTCGGGTATATCTCCCTGGCTCAACTCCGCACCCACCCGGGCGATGCGGTCTTCGAGCTTCTGAGCACGGCCGAAGAGACCGGCCTTGCGCGCAAAGGATTTGACCCAGAGGCTCATCACCTTTTCCAAAGGAGGGGCGCCCATCAAGCGCACGGTCTCCGTCGCAGAAACTGATCATGGATTCAGCCGGCCTGACCCTCAGCGGCTCCAACGTGAGATGCAATTTTTCGATACCCCCTGATCTCTGGCCGGTGGACGTGGATGAAGGGCAAATGGGTCAGGTGATCGGCAACCTTATCCAGAATGCGAGGGAGGCCATGCCCAACGGAGGCGTCATTAAGGTCAGGGCGGAAAATGTGACCCTGAACGGGCAAGGTGTGGCCGAAAGCACGCCACCGGAGAATGGCCAATACGTGATGATCTCAATCGAGGATGAGGGAGGCGGGATCGCGCCGGGGGACCTGCAAAGGATATTCGACCCCTATTTTACGACCAAAGAGATGGGCGCACAGAAGGGCATGGGCCTGGGGCTCACGATCGCTCACTCCATTGTCACAAAACATGGGGGCCACATGGAGGTCCAATCTCAAGTGGGTAAGGGTTCCACCTTCCGCGTCTACCTGCCCTGCATCCGGGGAGGCCCCGGGCAAGAAGGCGGAAGTTATGGTGGGCCGCGGGCGGATCCTGGTCATGGATGACGAAGCGATCGTCAGGGATGTGCTGGGCCAGATGTTGAAGCACCTCGGGTATGACGTTTCGTTCGCAAGCGACGGGGCTGAAGCCGTCTTGCTCTACAAGGAGGCAAAGGCCTCGGGAAGGCCCTTTGACGCCTCCATCCTGAATCTCTCCATTCCCGGCGGCATGGGAGGGAAGGAGACCATAAAGAAACTCAAAGAAATAGCTCCAGATATCTGTGCAGTTCTCACCACCGGTTATCCCAGCGAAGCCATCGTGGGCGATTTCCGCAAGTATGGGTTTTCCGCGGTGCTGCCCAAGCCCTGCAAGGTCGATGAGCTGGGACGGGTTCTGGAAAGGGTGCTTTCCAGCAGGAAGGCCTCATAATGCTCCTCGGCAATGATCGCTCTCCCGCTGAAAATCAGAAAGGGCACGGGGTCACCCTTGCGTGCGGTGGCCATATTGGATGAGGGATAATTGAATCACTGGAGGATAAACGTTTTTATAAGAAAGGAGGCGATATGCGATGGCAGAATACCTGAAACAGGCCATTGAAAGACCGCAAGAGGATATCTCCGCGGTGCAGGCCACCGTCAGAGAGATCCTTGAAAAGGTAAGAAAAGAAGGGATCGTAGCGGTTCGATACTATTCCGAGAAATTCGATAACTGGTCGCCCAAGAATTTCAGGGTTTCGAAGGACGAAATGGAGGCCGCAAAGAAAGCGACTCCCGAAGGGCGAAGTGGAAGACATCGATTTCTGTCAGGCCCAGGTGCGGAATTTTGCCCAGGAGCAGATGAAGCGTCTTGTGGACTTCGAAGTGGAGACCCTTTCCGGGGTCCACCTGGGACAGAAGATTATCCCTGTTGCGTCCAGCGGTTCCTACATTCCCGGCGGGCGATACCCCATGCTCGCCTCGGCGCATATGACCGTCATTACGCCCAAGGTGGCAGGCGTAAAACGGGTGGTGGCCTGTTCGCCGCCGGTAAGAGGTCAGGGGCTATGGCCGGCAACCCTTTATTCCATGGTGGCTGCAGGTGCCGATGAGATCTACTGCATGGGGGGCGTGCATGCCTTGGCCGCCATGGCATATGGCATGGAGGGGCTGGAACCGGTGGATTTCATCGTGGGGGCCGGGAACAAGTACGTGGCCGAAGCCAAGCGGCAGCTTTTTGGGACCGTGGGCATTGATCTGCTGGCAGGGCCCACCGAGATCCTCGTCATTGCGGATGAGGCGGCAGACCCCCGGATCCTTGCCGCAGACATCCTGGGGCAGGCAGAGCACGACCCCAATGCGCGGCAGTGTCTGATCAGCCTGAATCGGAAGATGGCCGAGGAAACCGTCAAGGAAATCGACCGTCAACTCATCGATCTGCCTACCAAGGACGTGGCGGCAGTTGCCTGGAGAGACAACGGAGAGGTGATCCTGGTGGACTCGCGGGAGGAGGCGGTGAAGGTATCCGATGAATGGGCCCCCGAACACCTTGAGGTTCAGACCGTGGACTGGCGCTACTACCTTGAGAACTGCAAGAACTACGGTTCAGCGTTCCTGGGAGAGGAGACCACGGTGGCCTATGGGGACAAGACCATAGGGACCAACCATGTCCTTCCCACCATGAAGGCGGCGCGGTATACGGGCGGTCTCTCCGTGGGCAAATTTGTCAAGACGGTGACCTATCAGTATGCCACAAGAGAGGGGTCCTACAAGGTCGCCGATGTCTGCGAGAGGGCGTGCAACTACGAGAACATGCTGGCCCACGGCCTGTCATGCAAGGTGCGAAAGGAAAAATACGGGAAATGAAACAGCCAGAATTATCGTTGACGAACAAAGTGGCCCTTGTGACAGGGGCCGGCGGAGGGATCGGGGGCGCCGTGGCCCGGGTCTTTGGTGCAGCAGGGGCCAAAGTTTACATCCATGGCAGGCAGGAAGACAAGCTCAAGAGCCTTTCCGACGCCATGAGCAAGGAGGGCGTCGAAACCGGATACAAGGCTGTTGGATATTACGGTTTCAGGCGCTGCCCAGGAACTGGTGGATGCGGTCATCAGAGACATGGGCAGGATCGACGTCCTGGTCAACTCCGCCGGAATCAACAGACCCCAGAAGCCCGAGGATGTCACGGAGAAGAACTGGGACGACGTGCTGGACATCAATTTGAAGGCACTGTTCTTTGTTTCCCAGGCCGCGGGAAAGGAAATGATCAAGAAAGGAGGTGGAAAAATCATCAACATATCGTCGCAGGCCGGTTCCGTCGGCCTTCCTCTGCGGGCCGCCTATTGCTCCAGCAAGGGAGGCGTGGATCAGCTGACCCGGACGCTGGCCCTGGAGTGGGCCAAGCACAACATCCTTGTTAACGCGGTTGCACCGACCTTTGTCCTGACCCCTTTTTCGGAAGGCATGTTCAAGGATGAAAGCTTTAAGAAGTACGTATTGGGAAGCATTCCACTCGGACGGATGGCGACAACGGAAGAAGTTGCCTACGCGACCCTCTTTCTGGCCTCTGATCTCGCCAACATGATCACGGGCCACATTCTCACCGTGGACGGAGGTTGGACCATTCAATGACCGAACCCTCTAGCCGAAATAAGAGACGTCATTCAGAATGCCCATCCTTGTGACAGGACGTCCATTCATTTATAGGGTGTCCTTTTCATAGACATTGCAGATGCAGCAAAGGAAGGTGGCAGGCTCCTCCTGGCTCAGGTTCTTCATGCCGTGGGGCGCCATGCTGGGGACGTAAATTACATCCCCCGGCCCACAGGTCCATTTCTTAACCAGGTTATCCGTCTCCTGGTCGAACCGCCAGCATTCGAACCGGCCGCTCAGGATGTACATGGTCTGAACGTAGAAATGATTGTGGATGGGGATCTCGCCTGCGGGCTCGGCGGTGAAATATCTGAGTCCGTACTCGGGGTTTCCAAAGTCATCCTCGCCTGTCTTTGATAGCCAGCGGACGCTGATGCCCTTGACCTGGTATTTTTTCCCCTTATAAGGGAAGGTCTCTATCTTCACGTTCGCTGCGTCTTTCCAATTCAGAACCTGCATTTTCGCCTCCTTATGTCTGTGTTTCAGGCTGGCTGAGCCAGAAATTTGTGCTCTTTTTTTATCCCGAAAGCCAACGGGTGTCTATGGTTTTCTGGGACACGAGGATCTCTTTTCAGCAGGGCTTCAAGGCATCCGTGTTCCGGGCTTTACCGCGTTCGCCCCTCTCGGATGGTACCCAAACTGCTTGACCTTTGCCCGTGTTCCCTTGATAAATAAAGATGAGGTAAGTTTCGCTTCGCAACAGGAACGAGACAGGAGGCAGCAATGGCCACTTTAACCGGAAGTCCAAAGGGGGGTATTGAGCACTTTGAGGCCTTTTTTGAGGTGAGCCGATCGCTTCTCTCTTCGGCTTCTTTAAAAGAGATCCTGGACCTTTTGGTCAGACGGGCTGTCGAGGTGCTGGACGTCAAGGCCGGCAGCCTCAGATTATTGGACGAAAAGACCCATCGACTGGAGTTGGGCGCCTCGCATGGGCTGAGCCAGAGGTATCTGGAAAAAGGGCCCCTTGATGCGGATCAAAGCATACCGGAAGTCCTGCAAGGCAAGATCGTCCTTATCAGGGATGCACAGAGAGACCCCAGGATTCAATACAGAGCAGAGCAGGCCCAGGAGGGAATCCACACGATTTTGACCGTTCCGGTCCTTGCCGGCAAAAAGGTGATCGGGGTCCTCCGGCTCTATACGAAAGCGCCTCGCGACTTCGAAGAAGACGAACTGGAGTTTGTTTCCGCATTGGCCGAGATGGGTGGATTAGCCATTGCCAATGCCAAGATCCATGAAAAGGAAGGCGTAAAGCTCTCCACGCTTCTTGGCCGCGTCGGCGTTGACCTGCCCGAGACAAAACCCTTTGAGGGACCGATGAAACCCTTTGTCTTGCCGCAATATGACCATTCAAGGAGCATGCAACTCTTCAGGATACTTCGCAATGTCACCACAGCGATCCTTTCGTCGCTCAATTCCAGGGAGATTGTGGATCTGATCCTCGAGAAGGTGATGGAGATCATGAAGGTCAAGGGGTGTTCCCTGCGTTTGATCAATGAGACCACCCGCGAGCTGGACCTGATGGCCCACAGGGGACTCAGCGAAGCATTCCTTGGCAAGGGACCGGTGTCTGCGGACGAGAGCATCAGAGAAACCCTGCAAGGCCGGCCCGTGTTCATTGCGGATGTAACGCATGACCCACGCGTCCAATATCCGTTGGAATTGATGAAGGAAGGCATCGCTTCCGTCCTCTCCCTCCCCATCACGGCTCAGAGTCGCGTGCTTGGCGTGCTGCGTCTCTATGGGGGAGAGCCCAGGGAGTACCTGCAGGATGAGGTGGCTTTTCTGCTTGGCACTTGCCGAGATCGCAGGCATCGTGATCGTTAATGCGAAGCTTTACGAACGGACAGCCTACGACCTGAGCTTTTGGGAAACCACGCTGGATTATCTCATGCAGTGAACAAGGGTTCGTTAAATCGTGTGTGCCCAATGAAAGCTGCTACGGATAGATCTCCTGAATGAGGTCTTCCACCATTTCCCTTAGCCGAAAGACAACCAGAGAGAAGTGTCCATCTTCCGGATACAATGTGAGCCGGGCCCCGGGAATCCGCTCTGACAGGTGGCGCCCCATGGCCGGCGGGACGATGGTGTCCCTTTCGCCGTACCAGAGATGGACCTCCTTTTCTATCTTTTTTAAATCAAACCCCCAGGGCCGTGAATAGAGAATGATATCACGGGTTGGGCCTCTGGGCCCCGCGCGAACCGATTCCCGAAAGGAATCGGCAAGGAGCTTCCTGACAGTGGGGAGGCACAGGGTTTGACGGTCGGGTTCAGGCAGGCGGTTGGCAATAAAATCAACGATTGCACCTGGAAAGCGTGAAAGCGCTATCGCTGCCAAGGCAAACAGACCCCGGACCGTCCAGGGCGCCTTTTCCCCGAGATGGAGGCCCAAGCGGTTGAGGAACACCATCCCCTCTCTGTTTTCCGGGATGTCCATGGGCCCCATTCCGCAACCAATTCCCACGCCTATTATCCTTTTGGGCATGGCATAGGCGCAGGCGAGGGCGTAAGGGCCTCCCCCTGAGACCGCCATGACCCGGAACCGATCAATCCCAAGTGCATCTGCAAGCTGAAGGACGTCTCTTGGCCAGTCCAGGATGGTCCTCCACGGCATGAAATCAGACAACCCGTAGCCCGGTCTGTCAACAGCAATGATCCGGCCGCCATGCGCCAACCCAAGGTCGTGGGCGAACCGCGCCTCGAGCCTGGAGCCCGGGAAGCCGTGAAAGTAGAAAATGGGTTTTCCTCGGGGGGCGCCGTAGAAGGCAAACCCCAGGGTGCGGCCATCAGGGAGGGTGATCTGTCTCTTTTCGGTGAGCTTCACGATTTGACCCTCCCGGACCATTGGTATGGGCGCCCTGGTTCTTGAACGGCGCTTCGACCAATCTGACTCTAATATTCTGGCAAAATAGTCCATGGTGGGCCGGATCTCAAGGTTCAAGCTGAGGGGGGCCTTGCAAAGGTGTGGGGAAAGGCGCTGTTCTGTTCTGGGGCGTTATCGAAGGAAAGGGGTCAAAGGGTCGGCCCTTCGCAGAGGCATCGACCCTTTGACTGAAAGGCTCAACCCTTGATGATCCTCGGGAGCATCATGTGGTTCTGCGGGCAGAGGGACGTGGGGTTCTGGTAGGCGCAGCCCGCAAAGGCCACGATGTATTTCCTCAAATCGGGAAAGGAGACGATTTCGTCCACGAACCCTCGCTTGGCGCAATAGACCGGTCTTGAATTGTCATAGTACTGCTGGGCCAGCTCGTTCATCTTGTCGATGACGGGCTTAAGGGGACGGCCTGCATCCTTTTCCTTCACGAGCCGTCGTGCAAAGGAGGCCGCAGCGGCGGTTTCCCCGTGCATGACGTAGATCTCGGTCGTGGGCGTGCCCAGGGTGAAGGCGTTGTGGTTGTTGGCCGTGGGGCCGCCCATGATGTAGTGGGCCGCTGCCGTGCCCTTTCGAACGACGATGCAGATCATGGGCACATCGGTCTGCTCAATGGAATAGATCAGGGACTGCCCAAGACCAAGCAGTTCCGCCTTTTCCGCGATGTCGCCCACGTCGATGCCGGAGGTGTCCTGAAACCAGACGATGGGAACCCGGTCTCGGCCGCACAGGGTGACAAATTCGTTCATCTTGATGAGACCCTGGCGGTAAAGCTTTCCGCCGATGCCGGGGTAGGGGGCGTACTCAGGGTAGTTCTTGCCCAGAAACCCCTGTCGGTTTCCGATGAAACCCACCAGAAACCCGTCGATCTTGGCAAGCCCCGTGTAGACCTCCGGGCCGTAATCCGGCCGGAATTCCATGTGCTCGCTGTTGTCAAAGATCCGGGCCAGCATTTCGTCCAAGCTGTAACTGCGCTTCTGGTTGAAGGCCACAATAGAGTTGATGTCTTCTCCTGGGAACTTGGGTTCCTTTGGTTCGGCCACCCGGAAAAAGGCCGGATCATAGGCCGGGATCATGTCCATGTATTTTTTCAGGGCATCCAGGACCTCTGTTTCGGTGTCGTAGACCTCCTTGAAAAAGCCGGTCTCATTGAAATGGATCGGGACGCTGCCGGGCGGCACCTCCTTGAAATGACGCGTTGCCTCAATGAGCTGCTCGGCACCTTCTTCATCGAAGTATCCCTTGGGGCTCATGCCGCTCACAATGCCGCCGCCGCCCACGGCGATATTGGCGTCCTTGTGGGCGATGAGGATGGTGGGGCTGATGCCCTGGTACCCGCCGCCGGCCGGGTTTGTTCCGTAAATGCCCGCAAGGATGGGGACGCCCAGCTTTTCCAGCTCGGCATGGCGGAAAAAGGTGGTCCCGTTCCCCCGACGGTTGGCATAGACCTCCTGCTGCTCCGTCAGTTTCACGCCGCTGCAGTTAACGAGCCAGACCAGCGGCACGTGGAGCCGCTTGGCCATGTCCGTCACCCGGAGCTGATTGTCCGCCTGGCCGGCGATCCAGGCCCCGGCCATGACCTTGTTGTCAAACCCGATGACCACGGCCCACTTGCCGTTGATCTTGGCAAGCCCGTCAATGACCCCGGTCGTCCCCTCTTCATTGAACTGGGGGTTGTAAAGGGTATGAAGCGGGCACCAGGTGCCCGGGTCGATGAGGTATTCGATCCGTTCCCAGACGGTCATCTGGCCGCGTTTCTTGATCACCTCGGCCGGGATACCGGCATTTTTGACGGCTTCCACCGCCTCTGCCACCTCTGTTTCTACCTTTTTGATCTCTTCGACGTTCTCTCTGGCGCTTTCCTTCTGACTGTCCGTCAGGGGTTTTCCGATGGGGTTCATTTCCTGGAAATACGGTCGCATTATACCCTCCTGGTGCTATTCAACGGACGCTCAGGGATCCTTTTGTATTGCCGTCCCTCCGTCCTTCCGTGTTCTCTATTTATTCGCCTTGCGGATACCGAGCTGGTCCTGGGCGATGATCCACTTGCAGATATTGGTGGAACCTTCGACGATCTGATAGGTCGGGGCATCCCGGTAGAAGCGCGCCACCGGGTACTCGGTGGAGTATCCATAGGCACCCAGGATCTTCATGGCCACCTGCGATGCCTTGACCGCCACTTCCCCTGCCAGATACTTGGCATGGGCCACTTCGAGGGTGTTTCCCAGGTTGCCCCTGGTCCTTTTGCCAGGCCGCCTTGTAGACCATAAGACGGGCCGCCTCGATCTCGGATGCAATCTGGCCGATCATGTCCTGGTTCATCTGGAACTCACCGATGGGCTTCCCGAACTGCTCCCTTTCCATGGCATAGGCCGAGGCGGCATCCAGACAGGCCTGCGCCACGCCAACCCCTCCGGCCGCGGCGGAAAGCCGTGTCTGGTTCAGGGACCCGAAGACGATCTTGGCGCCGTCGCCGGGTTTTCCCAGGATGTTCTCCTTGGGGACCTTGGTATCCTCCAGGTAGATCTCGCCGGTTGGGGAGGAGCGGGACCCCATTTTGTCGAGATCAGTGGTGGTGATGCCGTTGAAGTTCTTCGGTTCAACCACAAAGGCGGAAAGGCCTTTGCTCTTGGCGTCCCTGTCCGTGTAGGCATAATAGATGAGCACATCGGCGATGTTGGCATTGGAGATCCAGGTCTTGGAACCGTTGAGGAGCCAGTGGTCGCCCTTGTCCACGGCCGTGGATTTCATGGCCATGACATCCGAACCCGCGTTGGGCTCCGTGATGCCGAATCCTCCCATGAACTCCCCGCTTACCAGTTTGGGGATGTACTTCTTCTTGAGCGCGTCGGTCCCGTATCGAAAGATGGTGAAGGCACAGCCCAGGGCCTGCATGTTGATCTGGACCCGCAGGGAACTGGAGGCGCGGGCAATCTCCTCGGTGAGAATCATGGCCGCGAGCCAGCCCATATCGTTTCCGCCATATTCCTCAGGGATGACCGTGCCGAAGAAGCCCAGCTCGCCCATGGGCTTGATGACCTCTTCATAGGGGAAGTAATGCTTTTCGTCCCACTCGTCCGCAAAGGGCGCGATCTTCTCTTTCGCGAAATCCCGGGCCATTTCACGAAGCATCTGCAGTTCTTCACTGAGCTCAAAATTCATAGGCCTAACCTCCTTTGGATGATCTGACCGAAAGTGTCTTCGGCAGCATTGGATTCCGATTCGATCCAGAAGACCTTCTTATAGGCCATCGGGTCGGATATCGCAAGAAAATATTTACATTGTAGCTATAATTATAACTAGATTGAGGCACTGTCTGATGGCTTCAGAGGGATGGCGAGGATGAGGAATTTTTTCACTTTTTACGGATTGACTTTTTCGTGACGGAAGGTTAAATGATATACCTGAATAAACTGGAAAACCTTTCGGGATTTGAAATACCGCAGGAGGAGGATGAATGGAACCAATTGCCATAAACCCGAAACAGAGCAAGCTGCGCGTCGCCCCTGAATGGGCGGACGTCTGCTTCACTTGCGGGACCTGCGCAGGCGGATGTCCGGTGACCGGGGTGGACGGCCTTGACCCGAGAAAGGCCGTGCGCATGGCCGCGCTGGGTCTGGATCAGGAGTTGATCGACTCCCGCTTTCCGTGGGTGTGCACGCTGTGCGGCCGCTGTGAATACGCATGCCCTCAGGGGGTCGAGATCCTCAAGATGATGCGCCGCGCCAGAGGCCTGCGGGAGCGGGACAAGGTGCCCGGCCCCATCCACAAGGGCGTGGTCATGGACCTGGAAAGGGGCAACAACCTGGGTATCCCCAAGGACGACTTCCTTTTCTTGCTGGCGGACCTGGGCAAGGAGATGGAGGAGGACGAGGGCTGTCCCGGATTTTATGTGCCGGTGGACAAGAAGGGCGCCAACGTCCTCGTCACCATCAACTCCAAGGAGCCCTTCGGCGAGCCGGACGACATGAAGTTCTGGTGGAGGATCTTTTACGCCGCCAAGGAGGACTGGACCGTCCCCTCCGAGAACTGGGAAGGGGTCAACTGGGGCCTTTTCTCCGGGGACGACGAGTCCATGAAGACCCTGGTGGGCCGGATCGTGGAACACCTGGAGCGTCTGGAGTGTAAGACGCTCCTCTTGCCCGAATGAGGGCATGCCTACTATGCGACCAGGCTTGGTCTGCAAAACTGGTATCCGGAAGTTTTCAAGAAGTACAGGGTCGTTTCGGTTCATGACCTCCTGAAGGAATACATCGAATCGGGCCGGATCAAACTCGACAAGTCCATCCACGAGGAGCTCACGACCGTGCACGATCCGTGCAACTACGGGCGAAAGGGCCAGAAGGCCTTTGGCCACGGCTATTTCGAAGAGCCCAGATGGATCACCCAGCAGTGCTGCGAGCATTACGTGGAAATGTATCCCAACCGGATGAACAACTTCTGCTGCGGGGCCGGCGGCGGCGCCTGGGCCATGCCCTACAACAAGAGCGGATCTACTACGGCAGGGTCAAGGCCAAACAGATCCGGGACACCGGGGCCAAAATGGTGATGGCGCCCTGCCACAACTGCCGTGATCAGATCATGAAGTCCCTGAACAAGGAATATGACCTGGGTATAGAGGTCAAATACCTGTGGGAGCTGGTGGCCGATTCCCTGATCGTGGAGCCCTGGAGCGACGAGGAGATCGAACAGGCCCATGGCTTGAGGGACGCCCAGTACGAGCGGGATGATGTCGTGCTCGACGAAGAGGAAGAGGAGTAACCGACTAGCTTGGTCAAATCACGGTGTGCAAATCATTGGGGGCTCGGGAAGACCGGGCCCCCTTTTTTGTGCCCTAAATTGGGCGGCGCTCACATTCCCTTTGAGAGGCGTGAAAAAACCAGGGTTTTTTCATCTAATCCTGTGAGACGAGCTTGATGATCATTTCCTCGGCCTTTTCCATGCCGACTTTCTCCGTGTTGATGACGAGATGGTAGGTAACCGGATTGTCATGGGATGATGTCTCTTCGCTGAAAAAACTGAGGAAGCGACTCCTTGTTTCGTCCGCGCGTTTGATGGCCCTCTCGGCCTGGCCTTCCGTCAGGTGGTACTTGTCCATAAGGAAATGGGTTCGGTGTTCCAGATCGCTCACCAGCAGGACGTGATAGGCATCTTTATAGCCTTTGAGAATGAACTGGCCGGCACGACCGATAATGACCATGTTCCCTTCGCTGTAAAGCCCCTTGATGATGGAGGTTACGGCGTCCACGTAGGACTTCTCGTCAATATTGACGTAGCTGTCAGCCACCAGGCGGGCGATGAAATCGGGGCTCACTATTTTATCAAGAAATTTCAAAATCTTGGTGGTTCCCCGCTTTTCAAAGTCACGGATCTGTTTGTCCGGCGCCTCCGTGACTCTCGCCACTTCCTTTATCATGTCCTCGTGCACGAACCGGTAGCCGAGCCTTTTTGCAAGCCTCTCCCCCAGCGTTCTAGCGCCCGCCCCGAACTGCCTCGAGATCGTGATCACCGCCATCTCTCACCGCCCTCCTGGTCTATTGCATAAACATCACGTGGAAATGCCCCACCACTGGTGGACTCAGCTCAGCGTCTGATGATTCTATTACCACCCGTCATTGAAAAGTCAAACAATTTCTGGAGGAACCTGGACAACGAGCTGGAAGGGTCTGGACAGCAAAGAACGGAACCTCCCGCACCGGTCCGACAAGGCGAAGTTCAACTCAGGCGCCAGCAGCCAGTCGGCGCTGTTGTCCGGAAGTCGGGCCTCGATCGAGCGGTTCACCACCAGGAGATGACCTTTTCGTGCTCGAAAATGAGATCGATCAAGCGTTCATAGTCCGGTTGGCCCTCATAGAGCCTGAATTCAGTGACCTGATTTCCCTCTGACAGGATGTCGACCAACGTTTTCGAGACCGTGTCGGGTTCAGACTTGTAAATGTGGAGCAATTTCATCACTGATTCCTCATGTGTGGAACGAACTTCACGCTAACATGCCATCCTCATGGTTCGAGTCCGCCCTATCAGAAAGGGACGATCAGGTCCATCTCCCTGAGCTTCTGGCCCATCTCCTCCAGGCTCATGTAGGTGAACCCGTGCTTGTCCACGTTGACCCGGTTGTTGGAGAAGTACGAACACTCCATGTCGGTGAGCCATTCCAGGTTCTCTCTGATAGGCCTCGGTCATGTCGACTTCCACATCGATGACGAACATGTAGGAATAGAAATTTTCCACTGCCAGGCCAAGGGTGGACCTGGAGCCCTCCCACAGGTCTTCCTTCCTGCGGACGAGAAAGGCCACATGCTTGATATTTTCCATTGCTAACCCCCTAGAGCACCACGTATCGATCGCATTCCTCAATCATCTGACCGTGCCTTGCCTGGGTGGCGTAATCCTTGTCCGAAATGCCCGGCACAGGAGGCTTGAGGCCGTGGCTCTCAAACCCCACATTGCAGAGGGACAAGGCCCCCAGCCCCTGGAGCTCACCAAAACGGGGGTCCTGGGTGAGGAGTGTCCCCATGTGGCTGAAAAACACGGTCACCTCCACGTCCTTTTTCTTTGCGGCCTCGCAGAGCTTCTTGATTTTGTCAAAATGCTGGTTGGACGTCGACAAAAATACCTAGTTTTCTTGCCATATATCAGTCTCCCCCAAACCGTTTCGCTTCAGGACGAGGCCGGGCCCTATTTCACCTCGGAGATAGAACCGCACGAACCCTTGGTCTTCCTTTTCACCCAGGTACTCGTGACCGGCCCGTTTGGCAAAAGAGGGGAGGTCATTCTTGGTTCCGGGATCCGTGCTCTGAATTTCCAGCACCTGACCGCTCTTCATGCCCCCCATGGTCTTCTTGGTCTTCAGGATGGGCATCGGGCAGCTCAACCCTCTGCAATCCAGCACCTGATCGGCTTTGATATCATCGCCATGTTCATTCCTCCTCTTTCATGGTTCTTTATGCGTCGGGCCCACGTTGCCAACCGCACGTGACGGTCTAATGGCCCTTACATCTCCAGGGTGAACTTCTCAGTCTCTTCGTTCCATGTGGCCACCAGAGTAATAGATCATGAAAAACGCGATCAGGAGTATGACCGTCCACATGTAGGTAAGGTAGTCGGGCAGAAAGACCCGGTGCCCCATCAGTGCGCTCAATCCTTCAGAGGCCGCGATCCATTTGTCAAAAAGCGACATGGACAGGCAGAAGCACAGAACGGCCACCATCAATTTGACCTGACCTTCGCCCACGCGCCAGACAGACCCGCTGCCGCAACCACCGGCGACGACCATGCCAAAACCGAAAATCAAACCGCCCACCAGGCCGCCGAACCAGAAGGCCTGTGGGACGTATGCGGATTCCTGCCGCAAACCGGACCACTTGAGGGCGGCAAATCCGAGGATGCTGATGATGATGCTGATGGCGATGGCCCGTGGGACCTCGCCTTCACCGGTCATGAATGGATCGCGGAACCCCCGGACAAAACACAGGCGTGTCCGCTGAATGATGACCCCGAAGGCCAAGCCGCACAGCAGCAGTCCCCCGATGCTCGTCAGGGCCTCCTGCTGTAAATCCAAGCCACGATGATTGCTGCGATGAAGACCGTGGCCCCAAGGTATGGCTCCGCATCGAGCCAACTGAAACCACCTTCTTTTCGGGTGACGGTCTCCCCGCCCCCGCCCCCGCCAAAGGACAGGTGCTCGATCTCCCAGAATAGGTAGCGGATTCCCAGGTACGCACCCATGATCAACCCCACCATCATGGCGATCCCGCTCAAAGAGAGTGCGCTCACGGCCGTGTAGAATCCGCCCACGTTACAGCCCCCGGCCATGGCCGCACCCGTTCCCATCAAGGTTCCGCCCACCAATCCCTTAAGCAGTTCAAAAGGAGGCGCCGATCGGATTGCGAATTGCTTGGACATCAAGGCCGACCCAAAGGCCCCCCAAAGCAGTCCAAGGGTCAGGACCGAGCTGGTTGAAAGGAGCGGCGAAAGGGGTTTGGCCTTGTAGGCCCCCATCAGATAAAAGAGCCAGTCCCCCCAGTTCCTCAAGCCCCCGGCCACACCCCAGGGCCTGTCCCAGGCAAAGGTGATGACGCTCATGATGCCGACCAATACCCCGCCGAGCCACATGGGCCAATTTTCATAAAAAATCCTCTGATAGCCTCTCTGAAGGATCTCTAATAAAACATTCCTTTCCTTGACCGTTTCTTCCATATTTTCCTCTGAAAATCCTAACACCCTTCATCTGATCCGATTTTAAACCCGGTGTCTTTCGGCGGCTTCGGTGCCGGCGGTGGTGGCGGCGCCACGGTCTGAGCCGTCCCGGAGGAGAGACCTTCCTGCCTCACGGACACGCCCGGCGCAACGAGCTCTGTGTTCTGCTCCGCCTTCTCGGCGAGCGCGAATATGGCCGTCAGGTCATAATAAACCCATGCCTTCTGCGACGTCGGGTCAGCCTGAATGGCCTTGCGGAAGAACTCCTTTGCGTCCAGGTATTTCCCCCTGGCGTAGGCTTCCTCACCGAAGCGGAGCATTTTGGCGCAAAGGGCCTTATCGGGAATGACCCCTTTGGGTTCTTCTGCCAGTCCAACCCCCCACATCAGGAAAAATCACCGACAGCATCGCGCCAATCACTGCAAATTTCCTCAGCATATCGTTTCTCATCTCTTACTCCTCGGTATAAGTGCCCACAAAGCCCTAACCTATCCGAACTATAAGCAATATAGGGGAAAGCCCATCGACCGTCAACTCCGTAATTTAACGTTTAAGAAGGATTCGATGGCGGACTTCCTTGCGAAATGAAAGACCTCTCGCCGAGATGGACTGAGTCCCGGTCCCTGGATTCAGGTTTTCCGGATGGTGACATTTTTTTGAATTTGTTTTAGCTTGTACACCAAATATAAAACTCGAAAAGTGAGAAGGTTTCATGACGTCTATGGACTCAATCGACCTGTCAGGTAAACGTTGCCTGTCTGAAGGGGAACCCTTGAAAGTCCTTCTTGTCGAGGACAACGAGGACGATTACGTGCTGATCCGTGAGATGCTCAGGGATGTTTACGCCCACGGCTTGCACCTGGACTGGGTGAAGACCTATGAGGCAGCCATTGAAGATGTGTGCCGCTTGGCGCATCACGTCTACCTTCTGGATTACAGGCTGGGTGACGCGGGACGGCATCGAGTTGTTGCGAGAGGCCATGTCGAAGGGATGCAACGCTCCGTTCATATTCCTGACAGGCCTCGATGCGTACGAAGTGGACGTTGAGGCCATGCGTTGGCGGAGCGGCCGACTTTCTGGTCAAGGCCCAGATGACCGGGCCGACCCTGGAGCGTGCCATTCGCTATGCGCTCGAACGGGCCAGGAATCGCGACCGGCTCATTCGATCGGAGCTGGAGCTGCACAGATTATCGACGACAATTGCTGACCGTACAGGAGACGGAGCGGAAACATCTGGCGCGGGACCTTCACGACAGCATCGGACAGAGCCTGGCCGCCATCAAGTACGGCGTGGAACAGACGATGGTCGAAATCGGATGATTGCTCTGAACCGGACCTGCAGGGGCCGCCTCCAGACGGTCGTCGCCATGGCGCAGCAGGCCACCGAAGAAGTGAGACGGATTCAGACCGATCTGCGGCCGCCCATGCTGGATGACTTGGGTATTGTCGTGACGCTATCCTGGTTCGCCAGGGAGTTCGAGAAGGTCTATTCCGGCATCAGAATCAAATCGGAATTCAATATCCGACGAAAAGGACCTGCGCGGAAGACCTGAAGATCGTTATCTACCGGATTGTGCAGGAAGCCCTCCACAACGCCGCGAAACACAGTCATGCAAAGCTTATCAGGATCAGTCTCAAGAGAGAACGGGAAGCAGGTGGAACTGATGATCGCTGACAACGGTATCGGAATGGCCCTGGATGATCCACCCGCTGCGGGCGACGACCGAGACGGGCCTGGGCCTGGCGAGCATGCGGGAGCGAACCGAGCTTTCGGGGGGAGAGTTCAGCCTGGACTCGCGAAAGGGAAAAGGAACGAGGATCCGTGCCGTATGGGAAGGACAGGGAGGGAAAACGTCGCCATGTATGATGGTGATTCACCAGGATTGAGCGAAGGCCGTGAAAAGGGTGTTGGTTCAGATCGCGATTCTGGCCGTGTTGGCCGCCGTGGCTGCCACGGGGCGATTGTAGGGAAACGGCTCCTTGGGCTTCCCTTCAGACAGACGAACGATTTGCTCCATCGGAAGGAAGCTCCCATCACGTTGGATTTTCTGATACCGGCGGCCACTTATGTGGACGAAAGGATGACCATCGGAGAGGTCATCAAGGTTCGGTTCACGAAAGAGAGGGCCATTCATGAAAAATGGCTCAGATCCCTGCTTGGGTCTGATCCCGGAGAGATATCGTCATCTGGTAAACCTTCTGCTCTTCGGTTTCTGGTTTTTTTGCTTCATGACCTTTTTCAGGGTATTCACATTCATGGGTTACGGCAGAGCCTTTCGCGTGAGCCTTCTCATGGCGCGGCGTGACCTATGTGTTCATGCCCGACCTTGTCCCTGGATCCAAGGATGACTTCGTGTATCGTGGCCGTGCCGGTCACTCTGGTGGCGGGGCGCTGGTTCCTTCATCGGATCACAGGCGGCAAACACTCGAAAACGGCTTAGCGCTCATGCCGGGCGGAACGCAATCGTGGCGGGGATGAATTGGTATGTTCTTAGCGTGATCGCGATGGTGTTGATGGGAACGCAGCGTTTCCTCTACAAGGTGTCCGCGGAAAAGGGATGCCCCACGGCCTGGACGACTTTCTTCATGATGGCCATGGTGTCCGCGCTCAGCGGCTTGCTCTATCTGCTCAAGGGTGTGCCGGCGGTTAATCCGGGTTTCCTCTGGTTCATCGCCTTCATCAACAGTGCGGTCCTTTGCCCTGGCCACCATGAGCCACATGGAGGCCTTGAAGCGGGTCCCGGCGGCGGTCGCCTATCCCATCATCCGTCTCAACACCGCCGTCGTTATCGTGTTCTCGATGATCGTGCTTGGTGAGCGGATCACCGGGTGGCAGGTCCTGGGCATGGTGGTCGCCCTGGCGGTCATTCTGACCTTGACCCGTCGACGCCTCCGGCGAAGACGTCTTCCTCGAGGCCGACCAAACATGGACTGGCGTTCGTATTCGTCTACCATGCTTTGCGGGGCCATCGCCTCGATTTCAAGCAAATTCGCCGCACTTCATACGGACAAGCTCGGTTTCATGGCCCTCTCCTATTTTATCGGGACGATGTTTGCAGTGAGCCTCGCGAAAAAACCAAAGTGCGAAGATGGGCGGAAGGACATCAAGTGGGCGTTGATCATCGGGTTCGACCATGGGAGTCATCAATTTTTTCGGGTTTTACGTCTTCCTCATGGCCCTCTCCCTGGGGCCCCTGTCCGTGGTCGTAACCATCACCGGGATGCATTTTGTCATCTCAGTCTTTCTGTCGGCATGGATCTACGCTGAGAAGATCACGGTGCCCAGGGCCTTGGGCGTGGTCCTGACGATTGTCTCCGTGGTTCTTCTGAGACCCTAATAGCTGGACAAGCTTCCGGTCCGAAATCTGTGCAGGAATAAATCGGGACGCTGGAAATGTTGCCAAGGTCGCCCGGAGATAGTGATGCTTCATTCCGCTACACCCAATTGAGCATTCCATCTTCCAATTGGGGCGAAGCCCAGTTAAGGTGGTAATGAATCCGTCACATGGTCTTGCACACCTGCTCGATGGCCGCGGCCATGGCTTCGTCTTCCTTGCGGATGTCTTCAAGGGTCTTGGGCTTTACGGCAGGCGGCCTCTCCTCGATGCCATACTTCCATTTCAGGAACTGCTCCCCCGTCGTGGGATAAAGGGCGTAGATCAGCAGGTCGAAGTCATCCTTGGCCAGGCTCCGATCTTTTTCCTGGCGTTTTCCAGTTCCGGCTCCAGGTAGTCGGCGGCCCTTCCGGTGACCGGCGTCTGTCCCCGCTTGTATCCCTTGAGGACCTTCTGCTGCACCTCAGGATCGAGCGGGATGGGCGTCTTTCCATAAAGGCCGTAGGCGAGGTCTTTGACTTCATTGGTCACCATCTTGTACCGGCCGAAGAGCACGTTCAAAACGGCCTGAACGCCCACGATCTGACTCGTGGGTGTCACCAAGGGCGGCATGCCGAGCTCTCTTCGGGTGACGGCCACCTCCTTGTAGACTTCGGGGAGTCGATCGAGCGCCTTGGCCTCCTTGAGTTGGCTGACCAGATTGGAAATCATGCCGCCCGGCACCTGATGGGCCAGGACAGCCGTGTCGATGACCGAAATGCGATGTTTGGCCAGGTAGTCCCGGTACTTGGGCGCGATGCTCTCGATGTAGTCACCCAGTTCCAAGAGGAGCCCCAGATCGAAGCCGGGATCCCTGACCGTCCCGTAAAGGGTGGCCACGATGGGCTCCACCGCAGGCTGAGAGGTCCTGAGCCCAAATGGGGCAAGGCAGGTATCCACGATGTCCACGCCGGCCTTGATGGCCTCCAGATAGACCATGGAGGCCATGCCGCTCGTATAGTGGGTGTGAAGGTGAATGGGGATCGAAATCGTTTTCTTGAGCTCAGTGATGATCTTGGCGATGTCGAAGGGGGCCATGATGCCCGCCATGTCCTTCAGACAAAGGGAGTCTGCGCCCATGTCCTCGATTTCTTTGGCCTTGGAGACGTAGTATTGAAGGTTAAAAACATCGCCTCCCATGCGCCGCTCCGTCAGGGAGTAGCAGATGGTCCCCTGAAAATGCTTGCCGTTGGCCTTGATGCGCTCGACCACGGTCTGAAAATTCCGAAAGTCATTGACCGCGTCGAAGACGCGGAAGATATCCATCCCGGCCTCGCAGGTCTTGTCCACAAACAGCCGCGCCACATCATCTGCGTAATTCCGATATCCCACCAGGTTTTGGCCCCTCAGCAACATGGAAAGTGGCGTCTTTTTGATGTGTTTTTTGAGCGTCTTGAGGCGCTCGAAGGGGTCTTCCCCAAGGAAACGGTGCATGGTGTCAAAGGTTGCCCCGCCCCAGACCTCCATGGCCCAAAAGCCCACGCTGTCCATCTTTTCGGCGATGGGAAGCATGTCCTCGGTCCGCATTCGGGTTGCAAGCAGGGACTGGTGGGCATCCCTGAAAGTGTTATCCTGGATCTTGATGGGGTTTTTCGGCCCTTCCTCTAAGAAAGCGTTCATGATAAAACCTCCCTCATCCTGTTAACGGGGTTCGCAGAAAATGATGATCCGTCCCGACAAGGACCATCGCGGGGCTGTTGATACCGCGACTCAAACGGGCGCAATCCGTTTGCGCGTTCGGGAAACCCAGAAATGCCAATTTTAGTATATAGGACAGTCCATCACGGGGGGTCAACCCCTTTCGGCTTTGATATCAGGATAAATGTGTTCTAATCGTAAATCTTTGAATAACGTATGGTTAAAATTATTTCCGGTTGTTCGTGCTCGTGCTCGTCGCGTAATCGTAATCGATTTCTTGAGCTGCGATTTTCTTTATCGTTCGATTACGATTACGAGCACCGTCCGCGGACTGAGCACGAGCACGAACAGCCAAATGATGGGACTCCGCCCTAGACGGAAGCAATAAATACCCTCGATTCATCGCCGATTTGGCGCCAGAACAAATTTACCGTGGCTTTGATGTAGCAGGATAGAAAAGGAGGCGCTCTACCCGTGTCGCACGAACCATCTTCCCCGAAGGTCTTCACGGTCAGCGAGTTGACCGGAAAGATCACGTCGTTGCTCGAAGCCAACTTCGATTTCATATGGATCGAGGGAGAGATCTCCAATTTTAGTGCGCCGATCTCTGGTCACTATTACATGGCACTTAAAGATGACCGTTCCCAGATCAGGGCGGTCATGTTTCGTCCACAGGCGCGTTACCTCCGTTTCACGCCTGAAAACGGGATGCGGGTCATCGCTCAGGGAAAGGTGAGCGTCTACGCGCCACGCGGGGAATACCAGTTCATCCTGGACTATCTGGAGCCTATGGGCGTTGGGGCGCTCGCCCTGGCATTCGAACAGTTGAAGCGAAAGCTCGCGGCCCAGGGGCTCTTTGACCCTGCGATCAAGAGGCCGCTTCCTTATTTACCGCAGCGTGTGGCGGTGGTCACCTCCCCCACAGGCGCCGCCATCAGGGACTTCCTCAAGATCGTCCACAGGCGGTTTGCCAATCTGGAGGTGGTCGTGGTGCCGGTTCGCGTTCAAGGGGAAGGGGCCTCCAAAGACATCGTGAAGGGGATCGAGCTCGCAAACGAGTTTACGAAGGCGGATGTCCTGGTGTTGACCCGAGGCGGGGGGTCTCTTGAAGATCTCTGGGCCTTCAACGAGGAAGAGGTGGCGCTCGCCATCAGGCGTTCGAATATTCCGGTCGTCTCTGCCGTCGGGCACGAAATCGATATCACCATTTCGGACCTGGCGGCGGATCTCCGCGCCCCGACGCCCTCTGCCGCAGCGGAGCTGCTGGTCCTGGAGAAGGAGGTCCTCGATCGGCGGGTCAAAGATGCCAAAGGGCGGTCTGTCGGTGCGGTCTCCCGAATCCTCGAACAGGCCAAACAGGATCTTTCAGGTCTGAACCACCGCCTCAAGGACCCGAGACGGCGGCTGGCCGACTGGTGGATGCGGCTGGATGAGGCCCATACGCGCACCGTCCGAGCCATTGGGGTCATCATGCGGAACAACCGTCTCCTGCTGGAGGCGGAGCGGCGAGCTCTGAGGACCCATTCCCCCGTCCGGCGCATCCTTGCCGAGCGCGAACGCATGGTTTTCAGATGGCAAGGCCTTGTGGCGGCCGAGAAGCGGCTTTGTCAGGAAAAGAGAAGTCTGTCTCAGGCTGATGGATGCCCAGATGGCCAACCTGAGTCCACTTGGGGTCCTCCGGAGAGGGTACAGCATCACACGCAAAGTGCCCGAAGGCACCTTTTTGACAGATGCAGCCCTGGTGGGCGTAGGGGATCAGGTGGAAGTCCTGCTCGCAAAAGGGGCGCTCGGATGCCGGGTCGAACAACGGTCGGTCCATGCTGCGGGCAAAGGAAAAGGATCTGAACCGAGCTGAAAGGGTAAATGTGTTCCAATCATAACTACCTTAAATAACTTATTGTTCCGTCTATTTCCTGTTGTTCGTGCTCGTGCTCGTGCGCGTAATCGTAATCGATTTTTTGAGCTGCGTTTCATCCGTTCGATTACGATTACGAGCACCGCCCCGCATGGCGGGACTGAGCACGAGCACGACCCGGCAGGTGCTAGGATTCCGCCCGAGACGGACCGATTAAATACCTTCGATTCATTGACGACTCGGAGTCAGAACAAATTTGCCGTGGCCGAGCTGAATTGACACCTTGGCGGGATGGGTATAGTCTTATCTATTGCAAATCCGGAGGCCTTCCAGCCTCGATGTGGAGAGAAAGACGCCATTGCGGCATGAACGCGGGGGTAAGATGCAGGTCAAGAGATTTGAGGACGCCATGCAGCGGTTGGAAGAAATCGTCAAGAGCCTTGAGAGCGGTGACCTGCCGCTGGAGGAGTCCTTGAAGGTGTTTGCGGAAGGCATGGAGCTGGCCAAATATTGCTCAAAGAAGCTGGAAGAGGCAGAGAAAAAGGTGACGGTTCTGATCGAGGAAAGCGCCGGCCGATATACGCAGGTTCCATTCGATGCCGTGGAAGACAAGGAATCCTAATCCGCCGGTGGACGCGCCATGGACCTGAAAGCCTATCTATCCGAGAGAAGGGCCCTGGTGGACAGGTCCCTCGATGGTTATCTTCCCGAGTGTGCGGGCCCGTTGGCCCAGCTCCTCAAGGCCATGCGGTACAGCCTCTTTGCCGGCGGAAAACGGGTGAGGCCCATTCTTTGTGTGGCAGGGGCAGAGGCCGTCGGAGGCACCGCCCACGATGTGCTGCCGGTTGCCTGTGCCCTGGAGATGATCCACACGTATTCGCTCATTCACGATGACCTCCCCGCCATGGACGACGACGACCTGAGACGAGGGCAGCCCACGAACCACAAGGTGTTTGGAGAGGCCATGGCGTTGCTGGCCGGAGATGGCCTTTTGACTGAGGCCTTTCGTTTGTTCAGCCATCCGGACCTCTGCGGGAGGGTGAGTCATTCGGTCATCGTTCGGACCGTAGGGATCATTGCGACGGCCGCCGGCTGCCAGGGCATGGTGGGCGGACAGGCGGTGGATATGGAGGTCGGGGGCAAAGCCGAGGTGGACGGCCCGCTTCTGGAGTTCATGCACGTCCACAAGACGGGGGCCTTGATCGAGGCATCCGTTGCCTCGGGGGCCCTGTTGGGCGGAGGGGACGAAAGGGACGTTGAGACCTTTTTCCTCTACGGACGGAAGATCGGGTTAGCCTTTCAGATCGCCGACGACATCCTGGACGTGGAAGGGGACAGCGAAACCATGGGCAAGCGTGCCGGCAGCGACGACCGCATGAATAAGGTGACGTTTCCAAAGGTCTTCGGCATGACTCGATCGAGGGAGATGGGAGCCAAGCTCGTTGAAGAGGCCATCGAAACGATTGCGCGCTACGATGAGAAGGCCGAGCCCCTGCGTCGAATCGCCCGTTACATCTTGGAAAGAAGGAATTGAAGCATTTGGAGAACCGATACAAGATTCTGACGAAAATCAACACGCCCGATGACCTGAAACCGCTAACCCTCCGAGAACTGGAAGCGCTGGCTTCGGAGATCCGCCACAAGATCATCGAGACCGTCTCTCGCACCGGCGGACACCTGGCCCCCAGTCTGGGGGTTGTGGAACTGACCATTGCCCTTCACTACGTTTTTGAGGCGCCAAGAGACAAGATCATCTGGGACGTGGGCCACCAGGCCTATGCCCACAAGCTCATTACGGGGCGAAGGGATCGCTTTCACACCCTGCGCTCCCACGGGGGCATCAGCGGGTTCCCCAAGCGGAGTGAAAGCCCCTACGACGCCTTTGACACCGGCCACAGCAGCACCTCCATCTCAGCGGGCCTCGGCATCTCCACGGCCAAGGCCTTAAAGGGAGAGAAAAGCAATGTGGTGGCGGTGATCGGGGATGGGTCCCTGACGGCGGGCATGGCCTTTGAAGGCCTCAACCAGGCCGGACACACGGAGCGAGACCTGGTCGTGGTCCTGAATGACAATGCCATGTCCATTGCACCCAATGTGGGGGCGTTTTCCTCCTTCCTGAGCCGCAAGATGACCGGTAGGCGTTTCGTGAATCTGAGGCGGGACCTGGAAAACTTCATCCGGTCCCTGCCCGGCGTCGGGGAAAACATCATGAACTTCGTGCGGAAGGGCGAAGATTCCTTTATCACGTTCTTCACGCCGGGCATGCTCTTTGAGGCCTTCCGGTTCAAGTATATCGGTCCGATCAACGGCCATCGGCTGGACCAGTTGATCGAGGCCTTGAAGAACGCCAGGTATCTGAAAGGGCCCGTCCTGGTTCACGTCCTCACTGAAAAGGGCAAGGGGTATGGGCCCGCTGAAAAGGATCCGTGTCACTATCATGGCGTCGGGTGCTTTGAGATCTCCACGGGCTCTCCCATCGGGGGGCAAGGCCGAGACCGTTCCCACTTACACGGAAGTCTTTGGGAGGACCATGGTGGCGCTCGGGCGGAAAAACCCCAAGCTTTTTGCCATTACTGCGGCCATGCCCGAAGGGAACCGGGCTGACGGCCTTTTCAGAGGCCTTTCCTGATCGGTTTCCTGGATGTGGGGATTGCTGAACAACACGCGGTCACCTTTGCAGCCGGTCTTGCCACCGAGGGGTTCAGGCCCGTGGTGGCCATATACTCCACCTTTCTGCAGCGGGCCTTTGACCAGATCGTCCATGACGTGTGTTTGCCCAATCTGCCGGTGGTCTTCGCCATTGACCGGGGCGGTCTGGTGGGGGAGGACGGCCCCACCCACCATGGCCACTTCGACCTCTCCTACCTCAGAAGCCTTCCCAATATGACCGTGGCGGCCCCGAAAGATGAAAACGAGCTGCAGCACATGCTCCACACCGCCCTGACGCACCAAGGCCCCATGGCGATCCGATATCCCAGGGGAAAAGGCGAAGGGGTGGTCATGGCCCCGGAATACGAGACGATCCCCGTGGGTGAGGCGGAAATCCTCAAAGAGGGGGACGACCTCGTGATCGCGGCTCTGGGCAGTATGGTTCACCCCGCCTTGAAGGCGGCCCTGCGACTCGACGAGGAGGGTTTTTCTGTTGGCGTTGTGAATGTGCGGTTCGTCAAGCCCATGGATCCGAAGCTAGGTCCGCTCTGCGCTTCCACGGACATGGTGTTGACCGTGGAGGAGAATGTGAAGCAGGGGGGGCTCGGCAGTGCGCTCCTGGAACTGCTGAACGACCAGGGATACGAAGGGGTCAAGGTCCAACGGATGGGGCTCCCGGATCAGTTCGTCGAGGCAGGTCCGGTCCAGGTTCTGAGACAGAAATACGGCCTGGACAGCGAGGCCATCTACAAAGAGGCAAAGCGGCTTTGCCTCGACAAGTCTACTCAGAAACGGTCCTTGAACCACCACTTCAGGG
>CAVOVO010000052.1:0-70059 GCA_963699845.1 uncultured delta proteobacterium | reverse complement strand
AAGGATGGAGAATTCAGGCGGTGGCACGGGGCATGGCTGCTGGGGATATACCTGATCTACGTCATTCTTCAGTACGCGCTCAATATCGGGACCGTGGAAGGATAGGAAGGAAAACGGATCTTGAAAACAGGCAGGGAGTGTGCATAAAAGCATCAAGGATGCACACCATGGAAGACGACATCAGAGACAGGCCCTATCTCACCCACGAGGATGTCTTGGGCCTCAACTTCATCAAAGTCACTTGCCCATTCATATTCAGGAGGCATCACCGCACCGGTCTCCGCTCGCACATCCTTCAGGTCCTTCGGCCCCGTGATGTTGAGGCTGAGAGAAACGGCGTCACCCTGGACGGGATCGCATGGTTTCCAAAGGCACAACCCCTTAAAATGCTCAGGATCTTCAGGGCCAAGTTTGAAAGTCTTGCCCGGGCAGAAGAGGAGATCAGGAAGGTCAAGATCATCGAGGCTTTCCTCGGTCATCCCTATTATGCCAGGTCCGAGGAGCTCCTCGTGCATTACGGGATAAAGGGATCTGTGGATATCCTCCTCTGCGGCCTTCAGGAGGTGGTGGAAGGAGAGATCCTAGACCCTTGGAGCCCTGGGGAGGGAGACCCCCTCAAACCCCTCTTTGAGCGGTTCCCCCCACCCGCCCATGGGCAAGGCCCCCAAGACAGGCGGTCAAACGCGAAGGCCCATGTCCGTGAATTCATCGAGAGGACCAAGAAAATGATCCTCAAAGTCGGCCATGCCCCTGACCTTGCAGGCATCGGGAACCTCCTTCTGACCCGGGAAGGGCTCCTCAAGCTGGTTGACATCAACAACGTCTGTCTGGTCCGTTTCGATTCGAAAGATCTCCTTGGACGACCGAGGATATCCCGTGTGTGACAAGTCCGTCGAGGCACTGTACCTGATTGAGAAAAAGGTCTTCGGCGCTTCACGCACCTCAAGCCCCATTTACGGCCATTTCCTGGATCCGGGAAGGATGCGCGAGGTGAGGCAGATTGAGCGCGGATTTCATGATAACATGAGGGCAACGGCGGAGCTGAAAACGGCATGAGCTTGAGGCTGAGCGATTTTCACGCATGAAAATCTTGCTTATATATCCCTATTTTCTCGAACAGCGGGTCCACGAAGAAGAAATTACCGTCGTGCCGATCGGTCTCTACTATGTGGGCGCCGCGCTCAGGGAGAAGGGCTACGATGTGAAAATCCTGAACTGGTCGCGGGTCGATCGATCCATGGCAGAAGTCGAAAAGACCCTGGCTGAGGAGCGGCCGGACATCATCGGGTTTTCAGTGTTCCACGCCAACCGGTGGGGGGCCATCGACCTGGCCCATACGGCCAAAACGCTCTTTCCCCATGTGAAGGTGGTGTTTGGAGGCATTGGCGCGACCTTTCTGTGGGAGCACTTCCTTACACACTTTCCGCAGGTGGACTACGTGGTGTTGGGGGAAGGGGAGAAAAGCTTCCTTGCGCTTGTGCGTGCCATTGAGAACCCCTCCGAAGTCAGCCTCGATGCCATCCCGGGGATTGCGCGCAGGGCAAATGGGAGGCCGCGCCTCACGGCCCCCCCTGCCCTCATGGATGACCTTGACCACCTGCCCGACCCGGCCCTCTATTTCGAGTTCCAGCACGTTGCCACGACGCGCGGGTGTCCCGGGAACTGCACTTTTTGCGGTTCCCCGCTCTTCTGGGGCCGGAAGGTGAGATTTCATTCGCCGGACTACATCGTGGATCAACTGGAACGACTCAACCGAAGAGGGGTCCGTTTCTTCTTTTTCTCCGATGACACCTTCACGGCGAAAAAGACGCACGTACTCTCCATCTGCAGAAAAATCCTGGAGCGGGGGTTGGATATCACCTGGGTAGCCATCTCGCGGGTGAACCATGTGGACGAGGAGATCCTCACCTGGATGCGGAAGGCCGGCTGCATCCAGATCAGCTACGGCGTGGAAAGCGGATCGGACCGGATCCGTGCGCTCTTCAACAAAAACATTCAAGAAGACGACATCAAGCGGGCCTTCCGTCTCACGACCCGCTACGGCATGCTGTCGCGGGCCTACTTCATCTACGGATCTCCCGGGGAGGATTCAGGATACCATACAGGAGACCCTGGATCTCATGGATGCCATCAAGCCTTTGAGCGCCATCTTCTACGTGCTGGACCTCTTCCCCGGGACAGCCCTCTATTCAGAGCTCAAGGCGCGTGAAACCCTTTCAGATGACATCTGGCTAAAACGCATTGAGGACATCCTCTACTTTGAAACCGATCCCCGGTTGTCCGCCGAGATGGTCCTGGCCTTTGGGAAACGCCTTCGGGAAACATTTCACGAAAAGCTCCCGGATTACGTGGACGCCATCGAACTGGTGGACCGCGAGGACCTCTATCCCTTCCACGCCGATTTCCTCTCCAGGCTGGGCATGACCTTCAGCCAGGGCGACTACGCCAATGTCCCTTCCATCAAAAAAAAGGACCAGGTGACCGAACGCCTCTTCCTCAAGGCGCTCGAGTATGGGCCCGACCATCGGGCCTACCTGGGGCTGGGCATAGTGAGGCAAAAAAACAGGGACTTCGTCGCGTCTGCCGACGTGCTGGAAAAAGGGATCAAGCACTACCCCGAGAGCGAGTCCCTGCACCTTTGCCTTGCCATCAGCTACATGAACCTGGGGCGATACGAGGACGCGCTTCCCCATCTTCTCAAGTTCCCCAATTCCAGGGAAGCGGCATCCCACCTTGAGACCTGTCGTCAGGCCCTTCGAGGAAAAACACCGTCTTCCTAAAAAGCGTATCGAAGCCCCATCCCCCATGCGTTGGAGGCGCCATGGACCCCATCGAAGAGCCCGTAGACCCCTGAGCGGTGGTGGATCCGGGTGATGAGGCTCCACTCGGGCCGGCTTGGGAGGGAAAAGGCGATTTCAAACATGAGGTAATCCAGGAACTTTGAGGTCTCGTCGTGCCGTCGGGCCTCCACTTTGGAGGTCTCGGTGATGTAGGAGAGACCCTGTCCAACGGCCAGACTGGTGTCGATGACATGGTCCCACGGAAAAGGGAGCCAACGAGCCACCACGAGGCCGTTGAACTCCCAGTAGCCCTGGTCGCCGAAGTGTCTGGCCACCTGGCCTTCCAGCTCGAAGTCCATGTACGCTCTGAAAGAGCCGATCTTTCTGGACAGGGCACCGGCCACAAGATCCGCGTCCGTGAACCCGGTTTGAAAGGTGACCGTCTCTTGCAGGGTGCCGTGCGTCAACCGGGCCCAGTAAAGGCTGAACGCCCAATCACCCTCCGCCCTTGCCACCCCCCAGAAACCCGTCACCATGATCCAGGTGAAAAGGACAATCTTCCACGCACCGCGCTTTTTCATGAAACCCTCAGGCATGCTATGACTGCGCGCCGTCATAGATCGACGATGCCGCAACCAGCGCACCGGGGCGAACCTTGAACCCCTGGGCCTGAATAACGGTCTCGAGGGCCGAAAGGAAGAGAAACACGTTTCTGGGCGTGGAGGAATGCCCCATGAGGCCCACGCGCCAGATCTTTCCGGCCAGCGCGCCCAGGCCCCCGCCGATCTCGATGCCGAACCCGTTCAGAAGGGCCTTTCGGGTCTTCACGTCGTCGACCCCTTCCGGAATGGCCACCGCATTCAGCATGGGGAGTCTTTCGGCCTCGGGGACGAACATGGACAGCCCCATGGCTTCAATGCCGGCCACCAGGGCCCGGTGGTTCAGACGGTGCCTGGCGAAGCGGGCCTCCAGGCCCTCTTCAGAAATGATCTTCAATGCCTCACACAGGGCGAAAATCATGTTGATGGGCGCCGTGTGATGATACTTCCGCTCCTCCCCCCAGTAGCTCTTGACCATGCTCATGTCCAGATACCAGCTCAGGACCGGCGTCTTCCTCTTTCCGATGACCGCCATGGCGGCCTCGTTGAACGAGGCGGGCGATAGCCCCGGCGGGCAGGAAATACACTTCTGGGTCCCGCTGTAGGAGACGTCGATGGCCATCCGGTCGAGGGCCACTTCCAGCCCTCCGAGGGAGGTGACCGTGTCCACCACGAAGAGGGCTCCGGCCTCGTGGGCGATGGCACTCAGATCGTCAAGGGGCTGTCTCACACCGGTGGACGTCTCGGCATGGACCACGGCCACCAGCTTGGGATGCCTTCCCTTGATGGCCTCCCGCACCGCTTGAGGATCCACGGTCCGGCCCCACGGCGCATCCACCCGCATCAGCCGCCCGCCCACGCGATTCACGATGTCGCACATCCGGCTGCCGAATACCCCATGGACGCAGATCAGGGCCTCGTCGCCCGGTTCCAGGAGGTTCACGATACAGGTCTCCATGCCGGCGCTCCCCGTGCCCGACACAGGGATGGTCAGGTCGTTTTTCGTCTGAAAAAGGTCTCTCAGGAGCGTCTGGGTCTGGTCCATGATCGCCAGAAACCATGGGTCCAGGTGTCCGATGCAGGGGGAAGCCATGGCCTGGAGCACCCGAGGCGACACCTCGCTTGGGCCAGGTCCCATCAATACGCGATGGGGGGGATCTGTTTCCTTCAAGTGGTTGTTCGTGTAGCGCATGATTACCTCCGGAACGAGACGCGGTTCCTTATCTATCTCGATAATGAAAGGCCTTGGCCTTGAAATCCGGGCTCGAAATCCGCCCGCTCGATGTTCACTGGGTATCGGTGTTCCTTATGAGGAAAAGAGACTTGAATCACGTCGCGAAGGTGTGATTGTTGCTCAAAACGGATCTCCTCAAGGCGGGAACTCCACTTTGCCCGGGCCGCCGCCTGATTCAGCTGCAGTCCGTTGTAACGGCGCACTATAGGGAAGAAAGAACCGGGTGTCAATGGTTTCCTTGACATTTTCGGTGTACGCCCCTTATGGTTGTTCTCGACAAAAATGATGCATCCGATCGACGCCATCGGTCCACATGATGCGACGTGAACCGTCGTCATTGAACAGTCTGGACATGATAGACAAGAGGATCCGCGCACCCGCTGAAAGATCGGAGACGCTTCGAACGGCCATCACGAGCGAGCTCCGGTCTCTTGGGCGGCCCGCATCGGCCAAAGAAATCTCCGGACGGGTGGGCCTGAGCGAAAAGGAGGTCATGGGTCACCTGGCCCACATCCGGCGATCGAGCCGATCCAGAGAAGAAAGCCTTGCGGTCACGCCGGCGGTCTGCAAGGCATGCGGGTTCGTCTTCAAAAAGAGGGAACGCCTCACGAAGCCGACCCGCTGCCCCGTTTGCAAAGGCGAAAGAATCACCGAACCCCTCTTTTCCTACGAAATGGAATCCTGAAACCCCCATGTCCGTGCTCCTTATTCACCCCCCCGTTGCCAAGGCCTGTGAGCCGCCGGCCGGGCTCGCAAGGCTCGCAGGGGCACTCAGCCGCCATGGGGTCTCTTTCAACGTGGTCGACGCCAACCTGGAAGGGACCCTCGACCTGCTCGGCCGGCCGATGGAAATCGGAGACACCTATACCCGGAGGGCATGGCGCCACCTCGAAGACAATCTGAGATGGATGCACCGCTTGGATGGTTACAGGGACGTCGGCCCGTTACAGCCGCGTCGTGACGGAGCTCAATCGGGTCCTTGAGAGATCCGGGGCCCGAAATGGGGTCAGAATCGGACTGGCCAATTACCAGGACGACCGGCTTTCGCCGGTGCGGAGCAGCGACCTGATCCGGGCTGCGGAAGCGCCCTCCCAGAGCCCTTTCCACCCCTATTTCGAGGACGCGGCTCAAGGGTCTTCTCGATCGACATTCGCCATCAACCGTGGGGTTTTCCCTCAACTACCTGAGCCAGGCCCTCTGCACCTTTGCGATGATCGGGTGGCTTAGGAATTTCGCCCCAGGGCTCACGATCGTCCTGGGGGGCGGACTCGTGACCTCCTGGATGAAAAAGCCGCGATGGCGCAACCCCTTTTCGGGACTGGTGGATCACCTGATTGCGGGACCCGGGGAAAGACCGCTCCTCTCGCTTCTCGGGTACCCATGGCGCGAGGGCCATGACCGGCCCGACTACAGCGCTTTTCCCATGGAGGACTACCTGTCGCCCGGGCCCATCCTTCCTTACAGCGGATCAAGCGGGTGCTACTGGCAGCGATGCTCCTTCTGTCCGGAGCGGGCCGAAAAAAACCCTTACATGCCCTTGGCTCCGGGGACCGTGCTGGACGACCTCCGCGCCCTCAAAGGGGAGGTAAAACCCGTCGTCGCCCATCTGCTCGACAACGCCGTGAGCCCCGGACTCCTCAAGGAGATCGTACGCCGACCTCCCGGTATGCCGTGGTACGGCTTCGCCAGGGTCTCGGATCTCTTCCTGGATCAGGACTTCTGCCGGGCCCTCAAACGGTCAGGCTGCGTCATGCTCAAACTGGGAATTGAATCCGGGGACCAGGGGTGCTTGACGCCCTCGGAAAAGGGGTCCAGATCGAGGTTGCATCCGCAGCCCTTCAAAACCTCAAGAACGCGGGGATCGCCACCTACGTCTATCTCCTGTTCGGAACGCCGCCCGAGACGATCGAGAGCGCCCGACGAACCCTGGACTTCACGGTGAGACATGCGCCATGCATCGATTTCCTCAATCTGGCCCTCTTCAATCTGCCAACCTTCGGCCCGACGCGGAACGGTTCCAGACCAACGCCTTCTACGAAGGAGACCTCTCGCTTTATAGTGACTTCAAGCACCCTGAAGGCTGGGACCGCCCCCTGGTGAGGCATTTCCTGGATCGCGTCTTCAAGAAGCACCCGGATGTTTCAGCCATTTTGAAACGGGTTCCCCCCATATTCACGTCCAATCACGCCCCCTTTTTCCTCCTGGCCAATTTGCCCGCCCCCATCGAACGGCCCTTGAATTCGACTCGGCCTTTTGTTGATTATGATGACGCTCAAGCGATTCGCATTCTCACAAGGGAGGACGGATCTGAAATGAGATGCTGGCCGGTGCCGGGGAGCGCTCGGGCGGAAGTGTCGGCCTCTGGAACCCCGGGCCATTTCTGGGAAGACCGCGGCGACAGGCGACACTGTGGCATGGACATCCATGCGCCTGCAGGGAGCGACGTCGTGGCCGTCGAGGCCGGGGAGGTCGTCACGGTGGCCCCTTTTACCTCACCCCAGGCCATCGCCCTACTGGAACGAGACCTATTACGTGCTGATTCGGCATGAGAGCGGTCATTTCTGCAAATATGCCGAATTGGGGACAACCGCCGTGCTTCCGGGGGAACCGGTCGAGGCGGGTCAGGTGATCGGCCAGGTGGGAATGGTTCTCAACGACCGGGCCATCAGGGCCGATGCCCCCCTCTACATTCAGAAGCTCAAAGAGGCGGGGCTCGGAAGCATGCTGCACCTGGAGGTCTACCGCGTCATGCCGCAAACCCCTGCCCGAACTACCTGGGCGGCAATCTCCTCGGTGCCCCAAGGCCCGCTGAGCTGGTTGATCCCGCCCAATACCTGAAAACGGCCTTGATCTGCAATGGTGTGTCGAAAAATCAGGGTTGACCCTCGTCCCTCCCCCGTTTCAAGAGCGCCATATAACTGTTGGGTGGGGCCTGGATGTATTCCTGGACCGGCCGGCACTTCGACTTGAAGATATAAAAGACCGCCCGGCCAACGGCCCTGGGGTACAGGGTCTCGAAATTTGCCATCCCTTTCGAGACCACAAGGTCGGCCTCGGACAGCAGTCGCAGAAACCCCGGCGAGACGTTTTCCCAATCAATCCCCGCCCCGTCCGTCCCGTATCCGCGATGTCTTTGATTCGGTCACCCAATCCCTGTGAATTCAGCTCGCTGCGCGTCAGGTCGTTGAGGGCAGGGCCGCCCTTTACCACCAGGACCGTCCGCCCGACCCTCGCGGCGATATGCTCGTAAAGCGGAAGGTCAAAGAAGACCTCCCCCGAATTGTCGGTGAGGTAGAGGACCAGTCCCGGGGCGACGGAAAGAAGGTCGATCCAGTTCGCACTGATGTCGTCACGAAAAAAGGTGATCCCGCGCAGGAACGTCTCCGGGACCTGGGCCAGCGCCTCACCGGGGTCGGTAAAAAAATCGAGGCTGTTTCCCAGGGCGGCCAGTTGAACGAGAGGTCTCAGACCCAATCCTTCCAGAGGCCCTATCCTCGAAATGATCTCCCGTGCATGCGCCATCTCCTGGGCCTTGAACGAGGCGTATGGGTCCTCCACCCCGAACATGGCCCGGATGCTTCTCAGGATTCGGTTGGCGATCTCGGGCGAGCTGATCGGGCGATCACACACTGTCTCCAATGATCTCTTTGGCCATGCCTCTGGCACGAAGGATCATGGTCAGGATCGTTTCCGGAGACCATGGCGACCGCGCTTTGTGCCAGACCGGCCAGACAGTCCACGCAGTCAGGAAATGGGTTGAGGGGCGCCGCGTCGAAGGAGGGCAGGCACACCGGTTTCTCCATGATCACTCGGCTCTCCTCCTTCAGTCTCTTGATCCGGCCGATGATCATCCGGGCGGCCTCATCCATCTGCGCCATGGTGTTGGAGCGCCCGACGGTCAGCCGAAGCGCTCCCATACCGATTCTCGGGGGGACCTTCATGGCGGCCAGCACATGGGAAAGCGTCACGGATCGGTCGTGGCAGGCAGCACCCGTGGAGGCCATGAGGCCGGGCAGGCCGTCCAGAATCCGGCCGCCCTCGACCCCCGGCACGGAGACGTTGAGGGTGTTGGGAAGCCGCGCACTCGGATGGCCGTTTAAGACCAGGTCCTGGACCCCTTCGAAGAGCAGGAACTGCAGCCGGTCCCGCATGGCCGCCATGGCTTCCGGATCATGGTCCAATCTCTCCCTGGCGACCCGGGCGGCCGCCCCCAGCCCCACCACGAGGATGGTGTTTTCCGTGCCCGCCCGTCTCCCACCCTCCTGGGCGGCGCCGTGCATGAGCGGCGTCAGCGTTTTCCCCTGCCGGATGAAAAGCGCCCCAACCCCCTTGGGGCCGTAAAGCTTGTGGCCCGCCACGGTCAGGAAATCGACCCCCAGCGCGTTGACATCCACCGGGATCTTCCCGAGGGCCTGCGCCGCGTCGGTGTGGACCGGCACACCCCGCCGCCGGGCCACCTCGGAGATCTCCTTGATGGGCTGAAGGGTCCCTGTCTCGTTGTTGGCGAGCATGATGCTGATCAGGGCCGTCTGGGGCCCTATGGCCCGGGCAACCCCGTCAGGGTCCACCAGGCCCTTGGCCGTCCACGGGCAGGATGGTCACCTGGACCCCGAGTTCCAGCAGGTACAGGAGGGGGTTCAGGATGGCGGGGTGCTCCACTGCGGAGGTAATAATGTGGGTGGCCCGTGGATTCAGGAAGTCCACGACGCCCTTCAGGACGGTGTTGTTTGACTCGGTCCCCCCTGAAGTGAAAAGGATCTCATCGGCCTTGCACCCCATGAGCCCTGCCATGTCCGCCCTTGCACGTTCAACCGCCTCCTTGGCGCGCCGGCCCAGGTCATAGCCGCTCGAAGGGTTGCCGTACTCCCCATTCAGGAAAGGCATCATGGCCTCCACCGCCTCGGGGGCCAGGGGTGTCGTGGCGTTGTGGTCGAGATAAATCATGTTGTCTTGCGACCATTCACTCACTCCCTTCTCCCTCTCCTTTTACCTTGCGCCTGCCTTCATCTTTAGCCCAGATTTTGAGAATTGACAACCCTTTCCATTAATGTTACTTGTCAAAAGTCTCGTCTTTTTAATGAGTTCTGAGCCATTTGCGAACTGCGGTCTCGATTCGACCCTTGAACCTGAAAGAAAAGGGAGCTTTTCCATGGCAAAAGGGACGCACAAGAAAGTTCATCCTCTGGTTCAATGAGATCGGGATAGAGGATGTTCCCCTGGTGGGAGGAAAAAACGCTTCGCTGGGGGAAATGTATCAGAAACTCCACGAAAAGGGCATCCGGATCCCAAACGGCTTTGCCATCACCGCCTATGCCTACCGTTATTTCCTGAAGTACGCCGGGATCGAGGAAGAAATCAAGAAGATCCTCAAGGATCTCGACACCTCGGACCTTCCCGGTCTCATGCGCAGGGGCAGGAGGTCCGGGACATCATCCGGCATGCCGAGTTCCCGCCCGATCTGACCCAGGCCATTTTCGCCGGCTACGACACCCTGGCAGCCGAATTCGGCCAGGAAGGGCTGGACAATCTGGATGTGGCCATCCGCTCTTCGGCCACGGCCGAGGACATGCCGGATGCATCCTTTGCGGGCCAGCAGGACACCTTTCTCAACGTACGGGGAAGACGAAGCGTGCTGGATGCCTGCCGGAAGTGCTTCGCCAGCCTTTTCACCAACCGCGCCATCTCCTATCGACACGACAAGGGATACGGCCAGTTCGACGTGTCCCTCTCCATTGCGGTCCAGAAAATGGTGCGAAGCGACTCCGCCTACTCCGGTGTCATCTTCTCCATCGATACGGAGACCGGTTTCAAGGATGCCGTGTTCATCACTGCGGCCTACGGCCTTGGAGAAAACGTGGTCCAGGGGGTGGTCAACCCCGACGAATACTACGTCTTCAAGCCCGCCCTGAAGGCCGGAAAACGGGCCATTATCAGCCAGAAAGGTGGGTGACCGGGACGTAAAGATGGTCTACTCCGCGGAAGACGATGCCACGGTGAAAAACGTCCCAACCACCTTGACGGAGCGGCACCGCTACGTCCTGACCGACGACGAGATTCTCAAACTGGCGGAGTGGGCGTGCATCATCGAAGAGCACTACAGCAAAGAGGCCGGCTACTTCAAGCCCATGGATATCGAGTGGGCCAAAGACGGGGACGGCGTCAAACGTGGGCTCCGGGGAGCTCTTCATCGTCCAGGCACGGCCGGAAACCATCCACTCCCAGAAAAACACCAACACCTACGAGAACTACCGCCTGCTCGAAAAGGGGGAGGTCATCGTGATCAGGCACGGCCGTTGGGACAAAGATCGGCCAGGGGGTCGCCAACGTCATCCAGTCCACGCAGGAAATGGACCGCTTCAAGGAGGGGACAGGTCCTGGTTACGAGCATGACCGACCCGGACTGGGAACCGGTCATGAAGATCGCCGCGGCCATCGTCACCAACAAGGGCGGCAGCACCTGTCACGCGGCCATCGTATCCCGGGAGCTGGGCATCCCCTGTGTGATCGGGACGGGCAATGCCGACGAGCTCATCAAGAGCGGTCAGGAGATCACGGTCAGCTGCTGCGAGGGGGAAACAGGCCTCGTCTATGGAGGGCTCCTCAAGTATGAAGTGGAAACGATCGACCTGGACCGGATTCCCGCAGACCCGGACCAAGATCATGATGAACGTGGGCATGCCGGAGAAGGCCTTCTCCCAGGGGATGATCCCCAACGACGGCGTGGGGCTGGCCAGAGAGGAATTCATCATCAACTCCCACATCGGCATACACCCGCTTGCGCTCCTGGAGTTTGACAAGCTCAAGAAAAAGGCCAAGAACGATCAGAAAATCGCGGGCGTCGTTTATCGGATAGAGGAGCTCACCACGGTTTACGAGGACAAGCGACAGTTCTTCATCGACAAGCTGGCCGAAGGGATCAGCCGAATCGCGGCGGGTTTTTATCCGAACGACGTCATCGTGCGGCTGTCGGATTTCAAGACCAACGAGTACGAAAACCTGCTGGGCGGATTCCTCTACGAACCGAAGGAGAACAACCCCATGATCGGGTGGCGGGGGGCCTCCCGTTACTACGATGAGACATTCATGCCCGCCTTCGAGATGGAGTGTCTGGCCATCCGGAAGGCCCGAAACGAGGTGGGCATGAACAACATCAAGGTGATGGTCCCTTTTTGCAGGACCCCTGAGGAGGGCAAACGGGTCATCGAGCTGATGAAACGATTCGGACTGACGCAGGGGGAAGAGGGACTTGAAGTCTACGTGATGTGCGAAATCCCGAGCAACGTCATTTGCGCGGATCAGTTCGCGGAGATCTTTGACGGTTTTTCCATCGGCTCCAATGACCTGACCCAACTCGCCCTGGGCCTCGACAGGGATTCTGCCCTCGTGGCGCACATCTACGACGAACGCAACCAGGCGGTGAAACGGCTTGTCAGCCAGGTGATTCAGGTGGCCAAGGAGAAGGGGAAAAAGATCGGCATTTGCGGCCAGGCGCCCAGCGATTTTCCGGATTTCGCGGAATTCCTGGTGGAGTGCGGCATTGATTCAATCAGCCTCATACCGGACACGGTGATCAAGACACGGCTGCTGCTGGCGAAAAAGGAAAAAGAACTGGGCATTTCGGCGGAGAATAACTAACAGATGGCTTCCATACGAATTCTCGGCACGGGCTCTTACGTGCCGCCGAAGGTGCTGACCAATCTTGATTTGCAGAAAATGGGGCTTGACACCACGGACGATTGGATCGTGCAGCGGACCGGCGTTAAGGAACGAAGGATGGCCGACCCGGATGTGGCCACATCGGACCTGGGGTACGAGGCGTCCCTCAAGGCCCTGGACATGGCCGGCCTCGAGGCCGGGGACCTGGACCTGATCATCCTGGCAACCATCACCCCCGACACCTGTTGCCCGTCGGGTGCCAACTGGCTCCAGGCCAAACTGGACGCGCCCCAGGCCGTGACCTTCGACGTGACGGCCGCCTGTTCGGGATTCATCTTCGGCCTCAACGTGGCAGAGCAGTACCTCAAAGCCGGGGCCGCCAAGCGCATCCTGGTGGTCGCCGCCGAGGTCATGACCCGCACCGCTCAACTGGAAGGACCGAAAGACCTGCATCCTGTGGGGAGACGGCGCCGGAGCCGCTGTGCTCACCAGGGGGAGATCCGGGCCCGAAATCCTTTCCACCCATCTGCACACGGACGGAAAAAACGGACAGGATCTCCTGATGCCGGGCGGGGGATCAAGGACCACCCCCATCTCCCATGAGAGCGTGGACAAAGGCCTCCACACCCTGAACATGATCGAGGCCAACGCAAGCTTCAGGGTGGCCGTCCGCCATTTCATCGAAACCATCAAGGAGGCGGCCCTTCACAACCAAGTGGCCGTGGAGGACATCGACTGGTTTATCCCCCATCAGGCCAACCTCCGGATGTTTCAGTCCATCGCCAAGACCCTGAATATCCCCATGGAAAAATTTTATCTGACCCTTCACAAATACGGCAATATTTCATCGGCCTCCTGCGCCATCGCCCTGGATGAGGCCGTAAGGGACGGATCCATCCGAAAGGATCAATTGGTCTGCATGCCTGTCTTTGGCGGCGGCCTCACTTGGGGCAGCGCCCTGATCCGGTGGCATTAGAAAGAAAGGACAAGACACCCATGGTCCTCGAAAGGCTTTCGGAGCGCGGGATCGGTTTCAAGACAGGCCCTTCAGGCTTCCGTGAAGATCGACCCACTTTGGTGATGCTGCACGGGGCCGGGGGCAGCTCCCTGAGCTGGCTGAGTCAGATAAGCCTACTATCAGACACCGTCAACGTACTGGCTTTGGATCTCCCCGGCCACGGCGACACCGGAGGTCCTGTGAAGGAAACCCTTCGCGAATATGGCCTGTGGTTGACCGAGATTTTGGAAACCATCTTTCGCTTTCCCGTCTTCCTGATGGGTCATTCCATGGGCGGTGCCATCGCGTTGGATGCGGCCATATCGAGGCCCGACCGATTTGAAGGGCTCATCCTCGCGGCAACGGGCGCAAGGCTTCGTGTGGCCCCTGCCATGCTTGAAGGCCTTGACCGGGATTTCGAAGGGACCGTTGGCAGCATCATCCGGTATGCCTACGCCCCCGGTGCCGACCCCGTCATGGTCAGGGAGGGGGAGAGCCTCATGAAGTCAGCCGGCCAGCATGCGGTCCTGGGGGATTTCTCCGCCTGCAACCGGTTCGACCGCCGCGGCGATGTGGCATCCATACGAAATCCATGTCTCATCGTGTGTGGGGACAAGGATCAGCTGACACCCCCCGCTCTTTCGGAATCTCTTCACGCCTCCATCCCGGAAAGCGAGCTCCGGATCCTTCCGGGTGCCGGTCACATGGTCATGGTCGAGCGCTTCAAGGAATTCAATCAATCGGTCCTGGCGTTCATCCAGAAAACACAAGCCACCCATTCCCCGACATGAGGGCTGCGGTCTAGCCCTCCAACAGCTTTTCATCCGCTTGAGCACCTCTTCGCGACTCGTGTAGGTCTCGACCCTCAACGCCTGCTGCTCCTTGGACCCTTCGTTCCGGAAAATGACGGTCGGGACACCCCTTGACCCCGTACCGTTTGAGAATCGCCTCCTGTTCCGGGTGCTTCCTGGTCAGGTCGACGCGCACCGCAGTCGAGCTTTCGGCTCAGCTCAATCACTTCCGGATCACTGAAGACATCCTTGTCCATGGCCACACAGGGGCCGCACCACTCCGCGAAGAAATCGATCATCACCGGATGCTTCCCCTTCCGAATCGCCTCCGCCATGATCGGCTCACTGTAAGGGACCCACTGGACGCTTGGCCTTCCTTGCTGGCCGTAAAGGAAGGTCCCGACCGCCCCTGCCACGAGCAGGATGAACATGGTCTTCCTCAGCCCATTGAAGCCGTCCGGATCCTGAGGTGAATCCGTCCAACCAGCCCAGGTGGACGGACGCTGCCAAAAGCAGACAGGCTCATCAGCCCGTACTCTCCACGACGTGGAGGGGATCAGGGGCCATATCATGTAGGCGGCCATACCCATCAGGACCCATCCGAAGCACTTCTTGATCCACACCAGCCACTTGCCTGACAACGGCAGCCGCTCGACGGCGCCGGAAGCAATGCCCAGGGCCGACAGCGGAAGTCCAAGGCCAAGGCTCAGAACGAAGAAATACGCGAAACCCAGGTATGGGTCCCCTGTCTGCCCCACATAGGTCAGCAGACCGAGGATGAAAGGACCCAGGCAGGGTGCCGCAACAACCCCGAGCGTGAGCCCCATGAAAAAAGTGCCGAAATATCCGGTGAAGCTTTTCGAGGCCGTCTGAAGGACTCCGGAAGGGACCCTGAGCTCCCAGAGGCCAAAGAAGCTCAAACCCAGCGTCACCAGGATCATGGAAATGACCACCAGCACGACGGGGTTTTGAAGCGCTTCCCCGAGCATGCCCCCGGACAGGGCGGCCACAACCCCGAGTATGGAGTTGGTGACCGAAAGGCCAAGGATGTAGACCGCCCCATTTGCCAGCGCGACCGGGAGGCGTCCACTGGCCCTTTCCTCCAAAGTATGAAACCGTGATAGGAATGAGGGGATAGATGCAGGGCGTCAGGTTCAGGCCGAGCCCGCCCAGGAATATACCGAAAAGTGTGATCCAGAACCCGACGGCGGACCCCTTTCCGGCGGTGCTTTTGGACTGGTTCGCGGCGGTCGACGGCCGAGTCGAAGTAGGACTGGTTGATCAATCGGGAAGGATCCTGCCCCTTTGTGACTGACACCTTCATGACCAGCGTCGACTGTCTCCGGAGGGAGACACACCTTGTCCGAGCAGGCCTGGTAGCTGAGGCGGCCCTTGCCGGTCCATTCGCCTGGATCGGCCTTCGGGTTAATGACCAGGGTGGCGGGAACGAGGATCTCCCCCGAGTAGACTTCAACGGAAGCGGATGCGTACTCGAAACGCCTGCTCTGGGGCTTCGGGAACCGGACTCTCTGACTGTGAAGGCATCGTTTTCGGGAAGCACGAGCCTGGTCGCAATCAGCACTCCGTCGCCCTCGACTGCGGAGTGAATGAACCAACCCTCAGAGACCCGGCACGCGAATGACGATTGGGAAAGCCCCGCCAATGGGGTAGATGTCGCGGGAATGGATGACCGACACCTCCACGGTGGCGGGAAAGGCCTGGACAGGCGTCAACAGGGAAATCAGGACAAGCAGTAAAACCGCCGGGTAGACGGATCGTTTGATAGCCATGGGCATTGGGCCAGGTTGCGACTTCTCTAGAAATGGATCAACCTTTTTCAACGGTTCGGGTCGAAATTCGCCGTCGATGATCTCCGTCAGGACACCGCACATCCGCTTCGGGGGCTGGATGAAGGCGAGCGGCCTTAAGCCGCAGCCATGTGCCAATCCTTTTCTCCGCAAATTGCGGAAAATTACACAAAAGGGGTCTAACGGTGTACCCTGGCCGGCGGGGTCTCTTTGCTCCCCTCAAGGATCCTCCGCATGCGCTCCTTCTCGGCCCGGACCTTTCGCAGCGCCTCCGTCAGCGCCGCCCGTCGCTCGGAGGGCGCGGATTCGATTTCCCGCTCCAATCTCTCAACCTCTTTCTGAAGTTGATACAGCTCCTTTGCGATCAGGCGGATGGACACCGCTGCCTCCTGTCAATCAGTTCCTCTGACTCCTCTCCCATGTGACCCTCACAGACGGCGCGGAAGCCGTCCCTCCAATTCTGCTGTCACACAGACCCTCTGAAACGCTCCGTGCGGACCGCTCAATAGAGGTCCTCCTTCTCTGCGAGGCAGGGCAGGGAATCGGGTGCAAAGTCGAGAAGACCGAACAGCCTTGACTCGACTCGCCGGCACATATCGAAGTTATCCCGGATCCTCCTTTGGATCGATGCGTGATTTCCACCGTAGCGCTCAATGATGTAAGCCAGCCGCTCTTCCAGGCTCACAATTTGATCGTGGTTCACGCGCTTGTCCGAATAGTAGACGATTTCCTTTTCCGAAAGGTCTGCTTCCGGGCTATAATGCTTGATCTTGACGTGTTCTCCGACGATGTCGGCAACCTCGGAAAACTGGTTCTCAATGCAGATAAGCCTTCCCATTTCCGCATGATCCCCTCCCGTTGTGAGGGAGGCGGTCTTGCCGATATCATGGAGCAACGCACCGACCGTGGTCTTTGGAAACGGAGACGGTCATTCCCTCGCGCTTGAGAGACCTGGCGATGACGCGGGCCACCTTCGCAACCATGATCGAGTGGGCCCGGATGTGCTCTAACATCTCATACCTTTCCATGAGATGAAAGCAGGCTTGAATGGGTGGAACCACGGGAGGATGTTGTGACGTCTGCCATACGTGATGAATCGCTCAGTTCCAAATCATATAAATTTATCAGCTTGCGCTCTTTCGCGCAAGTGTAAATGCCCTAACATCGGTGACCGCGGGAACAGGGAATGACTCGATCATAGATGATTCCCAAAACAGCCCCCGCAAATTTAGAGCGCACGAAAACGAGGGAAGAATATCGAAATCCGTAATGATCGATTAAACGCAAGCCATTCAAGAAGGACATTCGATGTGGCGGTGGTGGGAAGCGGACCTGCGGGGGCCTCGGCGGCCCTCTCGCTTGCGGGGGCCGGCATGGACGTGGTCATCTTCGAAAAGGCGGTCGTGCCCAGGTACAAGACCTGCGGCGGAGGGATCGTGGCCAGGGCACGCAGACTTCTCCCCACGGAAATGGGGGATGTCTTCGAACAGCAATGCTGCACTGCCACCATGAACTTGAGGCCTACCGAGTTCTCCATCACCATCACCAGGGACGAGCCCATCATCTCCATGACCATGCGGGAGGACTTTGATTTCAAGCTCCTTTCAAGTGCCCGATCGAAGGGCGCGGACCTGAAATGTCCCTACCGGGTGAAAGACATGGTCCCGTTGCGCGACCATGTCCGGATCGTGACCGACCACGGGGTTTTCTTGGCCCGGTTCGTCGTCGCCTCGGATGGGGCAAACAGCACCGTCGCGAAACGGGCCGGCTTCGGTCCCAACCGACACCTTATGCCGGCCATGGAAGCGGAGATCTCCGTCGGTGAGAGGATCCTCCGACATTTTGCGAATCGGGCCCAGTTTGATTTGGGTCTCATCCCCAAAGGATATGGTTGGGTCTTTCCAAAAAGAGACCATCTCTCGGTCGGGATCGGCGTCATCCGGGGAAGGCCCGTGAATCTGAACGGACCTTTCAGACGTTACCTGCAGTCCTTGGGGCTCCAGGGTTTTCCTTTGCGCACCCACGGCTATGTGATCCCCTTGGGCACAAGGGGAAAGGGCTTTGTCAAGAACCGCACCATGCTCGCAGGAGACGCGGCCGGGTTTGCGGACCCTGTCACCGGGGAGGGGATCTCCTTCGCGCTGCTGAGCGGTCAAATGGCCGCGCAGGCCCTGATCGAGGGACAACTCAGGGAGGAGACGGTCAAACGGCTCTATGAAAGGGGCTTGAAAGCGCACATCCTCCCTGAGCTCAAATGGGGGAGGATCGTTGCCGGCACGGTTTATGACATCCCCCGCATCCGGCCGTGGGTCTTCCGGGTCTATGGGAGGCAGATGTGCGAGGCCATGACAGACGTGGTCGTCGGGCTGAGGAGTTACCGGGCCATCATGGGGAATCCGCTCACCTATCTCAATCTGTTGAAGCCGGCCCCATCGAGATGAAAAAATCGGCGCAAGGCACCCGGCGCAAGGCGCAATTCTTTCCCACCTCTCACATCGTTGTTCAGCAATCAACCGCAGGACTGGAGTGTTGACAAGCGGGCGGCTTTTTGGTTACGGATAAACGTGCCGAGGCCAGGCGCTGCGCAGATTCGGAACCGGCGGGCTCCAAATGGCCAAATCCGTGGCGTGGGTTGAGAGAGAGAGGATCATGGTCGATTTTTCACAGAAGAGTGCCAGCATCACCACCTTCCATATCCTGCACGACGATCCCAAACACCTGAGAAACCAGATCAGGCTCCACTCCCGCTGGAAAAAGACCGTTCTGGTCATCCCGCTCCTCGCGAGCGAATACACGGATCCGGCCAATCTTCCCGTGTTCGAAAACATCCTGAAGCAGCTGAGGGACGTGAACTATCTTTCGACGATCATCTTTGGTCTTGATCGGGCCACCGAAGCGGAGGCCTTCAGGCTCAGGGACCTGATCCAGAGACTTCGGAATCCGCCATTACCTGATCCAGTGGAACGACGGGCCGGGTTTCACCGGCGATTTACGATCAGCTGAACGAGGCTGGATTCAACATCAGCGAGCCCGGCAAGGGCAAGAACATGTTCCTGAGCTTCGGGATCGCCATGGCCCTGGGCTCCCATTCCATCGGGTTGGTCGACGCGGACATCCGGACGTTCAGGCGCGTTCAACTTCACCGATTGTTCTATCCCGTGGTGGTGCTGAACTACGACTTCTCCAAGGCATTTTATGCAAGGCTTTCGGAGGGACAGATGTACGGCCGTGTGAAACGGCTCCTTCTGGATCCCCTCCTCCTGGCACTCAAACGGAAGTTCACCGATAGCCAGGATGATAAGATGCTTCGATTGATCGATTTCCTCCTGAGCTTCCACTATCAGCTGTCCGGAGAGGTGGCCTTTCATGTGGATCTGCTTAAACGGATGCGATTTGCCACCAACTGGGGGGTGGAGATTTTCACTCTGATCGAAGTCTATCGAAAAGCCTCCTCCATTGCTCAAGTGGCCCTTTCGGAGCAACCCTTCGATCACAAACACCAGGACCCGTCCCCCGGGGACCAGGGTCGTGGGCTCCACAGGATGGGCATCGATATCGTCACCACCCTGATGAACGCGCTGGTCATCGAAGAGGGACTCGAAATAGCGGATACCTTCTTCCGGGACCTGGCCATCACCTACCAGGCCCTGGCCGAGCTCCAGATCAAGAAATATTCGGACGATGCGGGTTTCAGCAATTTGAGCCACAACCGGGACCTGCGAAGAATTTCTCGTGAGGGATCTCTTTCGCAACGCCATCGTGCAGGCAGGCGACCTGCTCACCTCGCCCTACAGAATGACGGAAAGGTTCCTCAGATTCGTGCACACCCATGCGGAGTTCAAGCCCTTCCTGGAAAAGGGCCTTGCCCAGGCCATCATGGCCGCCGAGCAAAATGCCCGCCAGTCGGTCTTTGAGATGCCGCAGACGGTTTCCTGGGAGCGGATTTCCAGCAAGCTTCCGCGCATTTTCTTTGACTTGATCGAGGTGATCGAGGACGAAAAGAGGCGTTTTTCATGAATCGCCCGGATGTCATGACCGTCGCGCCCAGTTCGAAGGAGGTCCCTACCCCTTTTCACGTCATTTTTACCGATCTTGACGGTTGCTTGCTGGATCATGACACCTATCGCTGGGCGGAGGCGTCGGAGGCCCTTTCCCTCTGTCGTCGAAAAGGCGTCCCCGTGGTGATGGTCTCGAGCAAGACTGCCGCTGAAATGATGGTGCTCGCTAAGGAAATGGCGCTCTCGGCACCGTTTGTTTCCGAAAATGGAGGGGGAATCTTCATCCCGGAAGACGCCTTTGATCGCCCGCCCGACGGGGCCGTCAATCAGAGCGGATTCTTGAAATACACGCTCGGGACCCCTTACGCGGATTTGGTCTCAGCCTTTCGACATATCCGTGAGGAGCTGGGTTGGAACCTCCGGGGATTTTCGGACATGGATACGGATGAGATCTCCCGACTCACAGGCCTTGGACAACGTGAGGCGCGTCTTGCCGCTCAGAGGGACTTCGATGAGCCCTTTTTGGTCCTCGGCCGGGCCCAGCCCGATGTTGAGCCCCTGATCCGTGCCTCCCGGAAGAGAGGGCTCCGCGTCACCTCGGGAGGACGCTTTTTCCACCTCCATGGTGCAAGCGACAAGGGGCTTGCCATGGAAAAAGTCATGGAGTGGTACCGCGCGTCCGGGCATGAAGTGGCCGCCGTGGCTTTGGGGGACAGCCCCAACGACTTTCCCATGTTCGAAAGGGCTGTTTATCCCGTTCTCATAAGATCCCGACGCGCATTTCCGGATCTGCGGAAAAAAATCCCGAGGCTGATCGTCACCGACCAGGCCGGGCCAAGGGGTTGGAACAAAGCCGTCTTGGATATTCTCTCAGGCCGATAGGAGACTCAACAATGGGCGAGCCGTTTCAGAGTGAACTGAACCCCTCTGATGTGCAAAGAGCCGAGCTGGTGGTCTGCATCCCCTCTTACAGAGAGGCCGATTCCATAAGCTATCCCACCACGCAGGCCGACAAGGGGCTCCTCAAGTATTTTGGTGGCAAGTCCTCGGTGATCGTCAACTGCGACAACAACTCCCCGGATCAGACCAGGGAGGCCTTCCTCGCCACCGAGACCCAGACCCCGAAGATCTATGTGAGCACGCCCCCCGGGGTTCGCGGGAAGGGGAACAACTTCATGAACCTCTTCAGAAAGGTGGTGGACCTGCAGGCCAAAGCGGTGGTGGTGGTGGACGCCGACCTGAAAAGCATCACCCCCGAGTGGATCAAACACCTGGCCGAGCCGCTTTTCAACGGCTTTTCCTACGTGGCGCCCCTCTACATCCGGCACAAGTATGACGGCACCATCACCAACGGCATCGCCTATCCCATGACGCGCTGCCTATACGGCAGGCGGGTTCGCCAGCCCATCGGCGGGGACTTCGGTTTCACCGCGAAACTTGCCTCGGCATACCTCCAAGCCGGCGCGTGGGACGAATCGGTCGCGAACTTCGGGATCGACATCTGGATGACGACGATCGCCATCAGCGAACGGGCACAGATCTCGCAGGCCTTCATGGGCAGGCCCAAGATCCACCGGACCAAGGACCCCGGCTCAGACCTGGGCCCCATGTTCAGGCAGGTGGTCGGCACCATCTTCTCCTTGATGATCCACCTTGAACCCCTTTGGACCAAGGTCAAATACAGCAGACCCACGGCCATTTACGGATTCGGACTGGGCGAGGTGGAGATGCCTCCAAAGGTGGAGGTGAACACCCAGAACCTGCTCGACAAGTTCCGCGAAGGGGGAACCAGGTACCAAGCGCCGTGGAAAGCCATCTTGGCCGAGGATGTGTACAAGAAGGTGATGGAAATCCTGGGGATGAAGGAGGCGGAATTCGATTTCCCGACGGACCTTTGGGCCCGGGTCCTCTTTGATATGGCGGTGGCCTTTAAAACGGAAACCCTGGGTCGAGGAACGATCATGGATTCCCTCATTCCGCTCTATTTTGGCAAGACCCTGTCTTATGTCAAGAAGACACGGCGGATGTCCATCAAGCAGGCGGAAGAGGCCATCGAGGAGGACTGCCTCACCTTTGAGATGGCCAAACCCTACCTTCTCCAGAGATGGCAGGAACAATAGTTTTTCAGAGGACCCCCGCTCACCGGACCAGAATGAGTCGAACATCCATGACATTGGTGTGGGTGGGGCCGGTGATCAGAAGATCTCCTGTCTTTTCCAGGAAATGATAGGCGTCGTTGTCCTTCAGATAGTCCACGGCCGTTGCCCCCAGTTCCGCCCCCCGCCTCTTGGTCAATGGGTCCACCACGCCGCCCGCCGCATCGGTTGGGCCGTCGTTTCCATCTGTCCCGCCGCTCAGAACCACCACGCGCGGCTCAAGCCCATCGAGCTCCAGTGAAGCGGCCAGGCAGAATTCCTGGTTTCTACCCCCGAGCCCGCTCCCCCGGATGGTCACCGTGGTCTCGCCGCCTGAAATCACACAGGCCGGTGGGGCAAGCGGTCTTCCCGTCTTGAGTATTTCCTTTGCGATGGCCGTGTGAACGAGGGCCACCTCTCGCGTCTCCCCCTCCACCATGGAAGAAAGGATCAAGGTCTGGTAGCCCAGTGCCTTTGCCCGCTTGGCCGCGGCCTCCAGGGCCAGGATGTTGCTTCCCACCACGAAGTTGTGGACGGAGCGAAAGACATCGTCGCCCGGTTTGGGGGTTTCAGGGATGCGTCCGGCAAGGCCGGCATTGAGGTGATCGCGGACCGTTTCGGGGATGTCTTTCAACTCATATTTCTTAAAGACCCGGATCACATCCTCGAATGTGGATCGATCCGGGACAAACGGCCCGGACGCGATGACGTCCATCTTGTCGCCCACCACGTCGGAGAGCATCAGGTTCACCACGGTGGCGGGGTGGGCCGCCCTGGCCATCTGCCCCCCTTTGGATGAAGAGATGTGCTTTCGGAGCGCGTTGATCTCATCGATGCTCGCGCCGCAGGCGAGCATCTTTCGGGTCATCTCCTGCTTTTCGGAGAGTGTGATCGGCGCGATGGGCTGTGGAAGGAGGGCCGAACCTCCGCCTGAGATGAGAGAGAAGACCAGGTCCCTTTCCCCGGCCTCGGCGAGAAGCTCCAGGACCGCCCTGGCGCCTTCTACTCCGTTCTGATCGGGGATGGGATGGCCCGCCTCCACGATGCGCGTGAAACGGAGCGGCTGAGTGAAGCCATATTTCACATTGATGATGCCGGCCCGGATTCTCCCTTCAAGGAGATCTTCAATGGCTTTTGCCATGGGGGCGGTCGCCTTGCCGCCGCCCACGATCAGGACACGGTCATAGCGGTCCATGTCCAAGACCTCTTGGGCGGTTGAATCCTGGACTCAGGATCAACCTGGACCCGTCTAAACGGAACGAATCGCCTGACCGCGGCAAAGGGGTCCACCGCCTCAACCCCGCTCTTGAAAATCTCCTGCGCCTCAGACCGCATCTGCCTCAAAAGCCGATCGTCCATGGGTCCCCCTTCCCGATCCATTTCTGCTGGACTTGCCGTCTTGTCATCAGTGGGCAGTGTACCCACTCGCCCGCCACATGTCCAACAAGAATGATTTTTTGTCAATATGTGGTATTTTCTCTTGACTTTACCCCTACGGATTGTATAGAAACCGACCCCAAGGGATATGAAGAAGAACACAGGGGTCCATCAGGTCGAAAGAAGGCGGTTTCTTCTCAGGGGGCTCGGGCTTATGATGGGAGGGCTTCTGGGCCTTCCTTTCCCATCCAGGGCCTTCGCCCAACAGCGCTTGGTCTTCCCCATTGTGCGCCAGCCGGCCAAAACGCCCCCGAAGCAACCACCCCCCCGCATGGCCATCATCATCGATGACATCGGGAGCAGCGTGGAACGGGCAAGGGAATTCCTGGCGCTGGGGGTCCCTCTCACCTTTTCCATCCTGCCGCGCCTCCCCTTTTCCTCGCTCCTGGCAGATGAAATCGCCGCATCGGCCCACGACGTGATGCTGCATCAACCCATGGAACCCGTTTACGACGATCGAGACCCCGGTCCCGGTGCGCTTTACCTTACATGTGGGTGTTCGGAGATCGAGGACATCATCCACGCCAACCTGGATGAAATCCCACAGGCCGTTGGGGTCAATAACCACATGGGATCCCGGTTCACTGCCTCATCGAGAAAGGTCTCGGAGGCGCTCCGGGTCATCAACGAGCGGCGTCTCTTCTTTATCGACAGCCTGACGACCCCTCGGTCCGCGGCCTTCAAAACGGCCCTTGCCTTGAAGATGCGCGCAGGATCAAGAGACGTTTTTCTGGATAACTGCCTGGATGAAGACATGATTCGCCGCCGCCTGGTCGAGCTGAGGCAAAGGGCAGAGACCCATGGCTGGGCCATAGGAATCGGGCATCCTCATCCCCAAACGGTCAAGGCCATGCAAACGTTTCTATCGGCCCGCGAGGGGGTTGGTCAAGACGTCGTCATGGTTCATGTATCCGACTTGGTTTGAGACGATGACCACCAACTACGAAAGGCTTATTCTTGTAAATCTCTCAGGGGCCTACACCGGATCTACTGCGGACCTTCACGATCGGATCCCTGCCAGGAAGGAGGGAGCGACCTATCATTTCCGTGCCTTCGGAGAGGACTGCCGCGTCACACAGGAATCCGTGATCTTCTCCGGCAGGCCGGATATGGGGCCAAGAGGCCTTCTGGTAAGCCTGTATGCGCGCCACGTGGGTTCGGCGCCGATCCAAATGGAGCCCTTCAAGGCCTTCAGGGATCTCCCGAACAGCATGCCCTACCAAGGGGCATTCAGTGCCAACAGTGAACGGCATCTCGTTCCCCACGTCTCCCGCATCAGGGTCCGGTCGGAGCAAATCAAGGCGACCTTTGGGGGCGCCGACGGTTCGCCATCCCTGGGCGGGGACTTCTCCCTGCTCTTGTTCCCCCTGCCCAAGATCGCGCTCACCTACGTCTTCTATCTCCCGGACGAGGAATTCCCGGCCTCCGTCACCTGTCTCTTTTCCGCAAACGCCCTTTCCTTCATGCCCCTTGACGGCCTCGCCGATGTGGGCGAATATACCTCCAGACGGCTGGCGGAGATGGCTTCCTGATAATCTCAACCTACCAACCCTATTTCGCACCCTGCACGGGCTTTTTCCAAAAGGCCCTGTTATCAGACGTCCTGGTCCTGATGGATCGGGTCCAGTTTCCCCGGGGAAGTACCTGGTTGACCCGCAATCGGTTCAAGAACGACCAGGGAACCCTGTGGATGACCATCCCAGTTTGGAAAAAGGGATTGGGGCTTCAATGTATTGATCAAGTAAGAATCTGCCACGATCGGGGCTGGGCCGAAAAACACCTGGCCAGCCTGCGTGCGGCCTACGCCAAGGCCCCCTTTTTCGAGGACCACGAGGGGTTTCTGAAAGAAGTCCTTTTGGAAGGGTTTGAAAGGCTCACGGACCTGAATGTGAGGATCATCCTTTATTGCATGGCCGCCTTGGGTATCCCCACGAAGGTGGTGCGCCTCTCGGATCTGCGCGCCACCGGGCATGAACCGCACCTTTCAGTGAGAATATGTCTTGAGCTTGGCGCCACCGGATTTCTTGCGCAGACGAGCGCTCGCAACTACCTGGACGAGCAGATTTTTCGAGAGCAGGGGATCGACCTTGTCTTCTTCAGCCCCAAGCCGCCCGTCTACCCCCAGCTCTGGGGACCGTTTCTGCCTAATCTTTCCGTCTTTGACCTGCTCTTCAACTGCGGCCCCAAGGCCCTGCGCATCATGTCCCGGCCGATTGAATCTTCTCCGATCCGCCCTCCATCAGGGCCTTGAGCTCTTCTCCGTCAATTTTTTCCTTCTCAAGCAGCAATTCAGCACCCTTCATGAGGATTTCCTTTTTGTCTTTGAGAATTTCCTGAGCCTTGGCGTACTGTTGGGAAATGATCTGCCCCACCTCCTGGTCGATGAGCTCGGCCGTGGATTCACTGTATTCGGTGGATCCTTGGAGCCCCGTTTCCAGAAAGAGCGGTTTCCGTTCCCTGGCGAAGTAGACCTGACCCACCTTCTCGCTCATGCCGTACTCCTTGACCATGCTTCGAGCGATGTCGGTGGCCTTCGCCAGATCGTTATGGGCACCGGTCGAGATGTCTCCGAAGATCAGCTCCTCCGAGGCCCGCCCACCGAGCAGCGTGGCGATCTTCCCATAAAGCTCGGTCCGTCTCATGAGGTAACGGTCCTCTGTGGGCACCTGCATGGTGTAGCCCAGGGCCGCGATCCCCCGCGGGATGATGGAGATCTTCTGAACCGGGTCCGCCCCCGGCAGCGACAGGGCCACGATGGCGTGACCCAGCTCGTGATAGGCCACGGTCTCCCTTTCCTTGACATTGATCAGCCGGTTCTTCTTCTCGAGTCCCGCCAACGATCCGTTCGACGGCCTCTTCGAACTCCGACATGGTCACCTTCTTCTTCTTCCGTCTCACCGCGAGCAGGGCGGCCTCGTTGACCAGGTTGGCCAGGTCCGCCCCCACCATTCCGGGCGTCATGGCCGCCAATCTTTCCACATCGAGATTCTTGGGGATCTTGATGTTCTTGAGATGGACCTTAAGGATTTCCTCCCTTCCCTTCTTGTCGGGCCGATCCACGAGGATGTGGCGATCGAACCGTCCCGGTCTCAGGAGGGCGGGGTCGAGGATCTCGGGCCGGTTGGTGGCCGCCATCAGGATCACCCCGACCTTGGGATCGAAGCCGTCCATTTCCACGAGCAGCTGATTCAGGGTCTGCTCCCTTTCGTCGTGGCCGCCCATGGCGCCGAACCCCCTGGCCTTCCCCAAGGCGTCCAGCTCGTCGATAAAAATGATGCAGGGCGCCTTCTGTCTGGCCTGGACAAAAAGGTCCCGCACCCGGGCCGCACCAAGGCCCACGAACATCTCCACGAACTCGGAGCCGCTCAGGCTGAAAAAGGGGACACGGCTTTCACCGGCCACGGCCTTGGCAAGCAGCGTCTTGCCGGTACCAGGGGGGCCCACCAGCAACACCCCCTTGGGCAGCTTGCCCCCGAGCTCCGTGAACCTGGCCGGGTCCTTGAGAAACTCGATGATCTCCACCAGCTCCTGCTTGGCCTCGTCCACCCCCGCCACGTCTTCAAAGGTGACGTTGAGCTCGTTTTCCATGTAGATCTTGGCCTTGTTTTTCCCAAGGCTCATGAATCCGGGCTGCTGTCCGCCCATCCGCTTCATGAAGAGATACCAGATCCCGATGAACATGGCGACGGGAAAGATCCAGGAGAAGATGTCCCGAACGAAAGTGGATTCGATCTGCCCCTTGAAGTTCACGTTATACTTCTCAAGCAGGTCAGAAAGCTCCGCATCGACCCTGACAGTCTTGAAGGGCTGCCCCTCCCCGCCGGTCTGGCCTTCGGGCCGGAGGCGGCCCTGAATCTGGTTTTCGGTGATGGCCAGCTCCGTCACCTTGCCTTCTTTGAGAAGCCCGAGAAATTCGCTGTAGGGAATCGTCTTGATGGCAAAAGTAGTTGCCAGGTAATTCTGGATCAACAGGACGATCCATATGCCCAGCATCACGTACCAGATGGAAAACTTATGCTTTTTTTCCATTATTCCTCCACTTGCCCGGTGGACCTTTCTCCCATACAGCCTTCCCGGTAATGCTGCGCGCAGTCTAAAGCTTCCTGCCCTTCGGGCTTCCCCTTTCGCAAAGGGGGATTCAGGGGGGATTTCAGGAGCAAGGGAATTTAAGGCGCTTATGAAAAAGCTAAGACTTTGTAATCCCAATTTTATATATTAATTTGTACATGCCGTCGAATCAAGGACATGCCATTTGGCAATCACTCCGGCGGCGGGTGCTCGTCATCGTAATCAGAGGGAGGACATGATACAAATGGAATTTTGCGACCTGAGCTGCCGCCACGCCCGATGGCCTGAAAAGGACGCACTGGACGGTTCAGGCAGCTGCCGGACCTTTCAGGCCATCTACTGCGAAAAGAAAGACAGGCACGTTTCGAAGAACATGCCCTGCCCGGAGAAGTCAAGGCGCCCTACCCCGGAAGATCCACCCCCTCCAGGTAGCGGCTGATGGCCCCGTCGTATCGATGCGTCAGATCGAACACCTTTTTCGCCAGCCGAAACCGGGTCTTGAGCGTGGTCTCCCCTCCGGAGGTCTTCATCTCCTTCAGCACCACCTCGTAGTCGGCCGGGTCCACCACCACCGTCACATCCCTGAAGTTCTTGGCAGAGGAGCGGAGCATGGAGGGGCCCCCGATGTCGATGTTTTCAACGGCCTCCTCAAGGGTGACCCCCGGCCTGGCCACCGTCTTTTCGAACTGGTAGAGGTTCACCACCACCATGTCCACGGGCCGGATCCCGTGGGTCTGCATGGCCGCCACATGCTCGGGGTTGTCCCTGCGTCCGAGAAGCCCGCCGTGCACCTTCGGGTGAAGGGTCTTGACCCTCCCGTCCATCATCTCCGGGAACCCCGTGTAATCCGAGATGTCGGTAACGGACACCCCGCCCTCCCGAAGGGCCTTGGCCGTCCCACCGGTTGAAAGGATCTCCACCCCAAATCCCGAAAGCGATTTCGCGAACGAAACGATCCCAGTCTTGTCGGTCACGCTGATGATGGCCGTCCTGATCTTTCCCATGGCTGAACCTCCTGCTCGATTTGGACTCCGATGTCTGCTGCGGACGCAACACGTCTTGAATCCTTCTCCATCTTATAGGGAAAATGTCCTCCTCTTTCAAGCAAAGACCTTTCCAGGCCCATGCCCAGACAAAATCTTTTCAGGAGGCCCTCACACGTGTTATCGTTAGGACCCAAGAACCCGTGGCGCTGGGAATGGATGAACCAGGATTGGAGCGGTCAAGACCAATGGAGACGATTTCTTTTGCAGGTGGCCGGCTGACGGTCCCGGACCGGTCGGTGATCCCATTTATCGAGGGTGACGGTACCGGGCCGGATATCTGGCGGGCCGCCAAAGGGGTGATCGATCACGCAGTGAAAGCTTGCTGGGCCGGACGGCGGCGGATCGATTGGAAGGAGGTCCTGGCCGGAGAAAAGGCCCATCGGGAAACGGGGAACTGGCTCCCAGAAGAGACCCTGGACGATTTTCGCGCCTATCGGGTGGGCCTCAAGGGCCCGTTGTCCACACCGGTCGGCAAAGGCATCCGTAGCCTTAATGTGGCATTGAGGCAGCGTCTGGACCTGTACGCATGCGTCCGGCCGGTACGCTATTTCCCAGGGGTCCCAAGCCCCGTGAAGGAACCCCACAAAGTGGACATGGTGGTCTTTCGGGAGAATACCGAGGATGTCTATGCGGGCCTTGAGCTCGAAGAGGGGAAGCCTGAAACGCTGCAGTTGATTCAGCACTTGAAAGCCCAATACGGGTGGGAAATTCGTCCCGATTCAGGCCTTGGGCTCAAGCCCATCAGCCGGACGGGGAGCAGAAGACTCGTCAAGGCGGCCCTCGACTACGCCGTAAAGCACCATCGAACGAGCGTGACACTGGTCCACAAGGGAAACATTCAGAAGTATACAGAAGCAGCGTTTCGGAGCTGGGGCTACGAGATTGCCAAAGCGCAGTTCCCGGATAAGACCGTTGCGTGGGATGAGTGCGGTGGAAAGGCCCCGGCGGGAAAGATCCTGATCAAAGATGTGATCGCGGACGCCTTCTTTCAGCAGGCCCTCACGCGGCCCGACGAGTTCGACGTGATCGCCACCACCAACTTGAACGGCGACTACATCTCCGATGCCCTCGCAGCCCAGGTAGGCGGTGTAGGCATGGCGCCGGGCGCCAACATCAACTACGAAGCGGGCTACGCCATCTTCGAGGCCACCCACGGTACCGCACCCAAATACGCGGGCCTCGACAAGGTCAACCCCTCGTCGCTGATTCTGAGCGGCGCCCTGATGCTCGAACACATGGGCTGGACCGAGGCGGCAGAACGGATCGAAAGGGGCCTCGAGCGGACCTTTGCCTCAAAAAAAGTGACCTATGACCTGGCCCGACTCATGGCAGGTTCAGAAGAGGTCTCTTGCTCGGCATTCGGGCAACTCGTCTGCGAAAACATGGGCTGAGCCACCTCCATTCGGTCCATCTTGCCATCACAAACGGTTCGAGGCATTGGGAGGACGGCTCAGTGATGGAGGTTTCAGGGCCGCCGAATCTGAAACCCCACATACTTTGCACCAATTTTTTTCTTGACAGATAGGGCTAGCACCGTTAGGCTCCTTATCTCAAAAAGAAATTTTCTATCACTACTTCACTCTAAGTTCACTCTAACTTCGCTCTAACTTCATTTCAACGCTATTCATTGTCACGTCACTGGGAAACGCAAGCGCCGGAACACGCCAACCCGCAAGAAGGAGGTCGAGCCATGAAACGAAGGATGCTGAAAGCCATCATGAGTGGTTTAATCTTTCTGAGCTCCGGAAACGCGCTTGCAGGTCAGCCTTCGATCGGGGTCCCGGCTCCGGGATCGCCCTCCAGGGTTATCCATGCGTCGGAGATAAAATCCGTTCGGTACGATTATGTTGGATGTTTCAAGGAAGGCACCGGCGATCTCAGCAATCGCGCACTGGACGGCGCCTGGGTGAGCAAGTGGGATCACCCGGAGTTACAGACTCCCAAGTGGTGCGTGGACTATTGCGAGCCACTGGGCTTCGCCTACGCCGGCTGGAACGCCCCCTGGTGCTCCTGCGGGAACAACCCCAACAAGTACGGTCCGGCCGACCCGGGTACGTGCGCCTTTGCCTGCCCCGGTGACCAGTCCCAAACTTGCGGAGGCAATGGGGTAATCAGCGTCTATGCCACCGGCCTGGGCGGCAATGCGCCGGTCGGGGGCGGCTGTGATTACCTGGATGAGACTTTCGCCGGAACTTCAGGGGTTTCCTGGACCACCAACGCTGGCACCTGGTCCGTCCTGGGCGAAAGGCTGGAGGCCAGGATCACTGAAGCGGGGAGCATGGGGAGCTATGCCACCGGCTTCTTACCGCCGGATCTCTTCTCGGTGGAGGTCAATGTGGAGTGGGTGGCAGGGCCCGACCCTTACGCCGGTTACGGTATTCTCCCTTACACCTCCGGCGGCGTCTTCTTCGGGGTGGACGGCCGCGATGTCTCCGGTGTTGGCGCCATCGTCTATCCCAATCGAGGGACGGCCAGGCTCCTGGCCTGGGATGTGCCGGCCCAAGCCTGGTACGAATCACCGGAATTGACGCTGCCGCCGACAGTCATCTCGGTCGGTGTCGCCTACCTGTCGGACCGGGTCGTTCTCAGGCTGAACGGGGCCAACACAACGCTGAGCTTTGCGGGGGATTTCAGCTACGCCCCGGGCAACATTGACACCCTGTGGCTCTTTGCGCAAAACGCGGGAACATATGTCTGGTTTGACAACGTGTGCGCAGGACCTTCCGCTGTGACGTCCCCCCAGACAGACCCATACACCCTGACCGTCACCCCGACAGGCACCGGCACAGGGGTCGTATCCAGCACCCCGTCGGGGATCAATTGTGGGGCCGACTGTACCGAGTCCTATCCTGCCGGGACACTGGTTACGCTAGCCGCCACGCCCACGAGCGGCTCCACCTTCGTTGGCTGGTCGGGCGGGGGGTGTTCCGGCACCGGCGGATGCACGGTGACCATGGGTTCGGATCAAGCCATCACGGCCCAGTTCGACGCCGCCGCTGCTTCTTCCCTAATCCCCATGCCTAGCGGATTGCAAGTCATCTACTATGATGCGGTAGCCGCGCCGGTATTGAGTGCGGATCCTTCAGAGGCCAGACCCATTGCCCTCGGCCCCGTTGCCAACGGGGGGGACACGTTCAATCTGGAGATCGGGCTCAAGGAATTTGTCGCGCCTGTGGACATGTATCTCGGCGCCTATTGTCCTGCATTTCATCCGACCCTGATCTTCCTTTTCACAGACGACAACGCGCTCGTTTCTGCATCGGACGGCTTGGTGCCGTGGCGAGCTGGAGCCAAGGTGGAAACCCACGAGAATATCTTTACCGGCATCCCCATTGAACTGCTCCCTCCCGGCATGTGGAACTTCCTGCTGCTCGTTGCACCATCCAGCAACCCTTCAGGCCAGTACTTATGGTGGACTCGGATGTTGAGCCCGTTCGATTTGGGCTCGGCCGTCTTTGATTTCATAAACGCCTTTGGGGAAGATGGAACGTTCGACGCCACCCTTCTCGGGCTCGATCGAGGTTACGCCATGGAGCAGATCCTGGACGCCGCGCTCACGGGTCGGCTGAGTCCGGACGGAAGCATAACAAACATCCTGGGAGGCCCGGAAGCGCCGCGTCATCCCGCGCCGGGATTGCTTCTGGAGACAGCAGCCAGAGCAACAACCTCCGGACACGGGTTGCTCGATTCGCTTCTCCTCTATTGGAGATGTGCGAACGGGTGCGCGTGTTAAATGCATGGAATTAACTCACCCTGCTATCCGAACAGCCGATTGGGTCGATTGTCTTGGGATGGCTAGGCGCAGGGCTACACTTTCGATCAGATTATCGACTTCATTCTCTCTGACGGGAAAGTGACTATTTTATGCGAAGAGAATTTTGACTACAAGATGGGAGTGTTAGGGCAAATCATTACCGACTGCCAAGTGTTGCAGTGCACCAATGATTGCGAATTAATCCCGCCAGGTGTGAAACCCCGATGGAGAAAAGCTGCCGCCACTCGGGCGGTGAAAGAGACTTTTTCAGGGGACGGCCCATGCGTCGAAATTCTGACACCGACTCCGACTCCCACTCCAGCGCCGGTCTCACTGCCGATCACTTACGGCGGGTGGGGGTTCTTCCGCACCACCCGAGAAGAAAAAAATCCCGTCACGTCAAATGCACAGTACAAGTCCTGTGATTCGCAGGTTCCCTATCGGATCTACCTTGCAGCGGATGGAACGATCGATTTCGAGGTTAAATTCAATATTTATGTGGACTCCCGCATGGAATGTATCTCGATCCCACAACCAAGCTGGACAGATTTTCCTGTAAGAGACGCTCACTCCGATGGGATCATTGCCTTCAACTATAGGCATCTGGGCGACATATGGACCATAAATGGGACCTACGACCCACAAGGTCTGGCTGGCCTTGGGGAGACACTTTACGAAAACCCGGCCCTAAAAACCACTCAGAGCCTCACATTCAACCTGGTTAAGTGTGAAACGAGGGATTGCTGCGACAAGTTGCCTTCGGAATGTAAGTGATGATCTCCTCCTCACTTCCCTAGCCCACTGCGGCGACGGTGGAGGGCCGGTCATCGGGGGCCTCCGCTTTGATCTTGAACTTTTCCTGGATCCGTTTGAGGGAGACCAGCCGTCCCTTTCGTAGTGACGGCGTGAGAAAGGATTTGAGCTTCATCTCCAGCACCCTGGGGTTCAGCTCGGTTGCGATGGCCATGGTCCCTTCCATGATGATCTTCTGGAGGAGCAGCTCACGGTCCGTCCGTTCGCGGATGTTGGATGCAAGCGGCATGAAAAGGAAGTTGGCAAAGACCACGCCGTAAAGTGTCGAAGTGAGCGCGATGGGAAGGGTTTTCAGAAAGATGGATTGATCCGCCACGCCCGCGAGCATCCCGATGAGCCCCACCACGCTCCCGACCAGCCCGAACGCGGGGCATATCTCGGCCATGGTCCGAAGGACCCGCTCTGAGTCGTAGCGACGCACCTTGAAGAAATACATCTCGGTGCTAAGAATTTCTTTGATTTGCTGGGCCGGGTAGCCGTCAACGAGAAACCCGAGTGCTCGCCTGAGGAAAAGAATGGACGTTTCATCTTCGTCTTCCTGAAGGGAGAGGAGTCCCCGAAGTTTGCTCTTGACTGACAAATCCACCAGGATCTCTACGATCTCGTGAGGCTCCTTGACCCGGGTCCGGTAGCATCCCCGCAGCACCTGGTAGAGAATCTCAAGACGTTTCAGCCGGAAGCTGATCATGGTGGCCCCCAACGTGCCCCCCACTACAATCAGGATCCCGGCCAGATTGAAGTAGAGCCCGATGTTCCCCTGAAGGAAGAATCCCAGCACGAACAGACCCACACAGAGCATCAGACCCACGACGTTTTTACGTTCCATACCCACCCTCCAAGAATGCCCCCGCGGGAAGCGGAACAAAACAAAAAAGGACATGTCCCACGCCCGTCCCACTTCGCTGGACTAGAGCACTCAAAGTTCTCAGAGGAACCCAGTTATCCATTCCCCTCTGCGGTCCCTGCGGGCTCTGTGTGAGATAATCTCTTTCCTGGTATTTCTTCACAATATCTCCCATCACCCAGAACCCTGAATCATCGCCAGCTCCCCGCGTTCCACGTGGGGCTTATCCTTTGTGATGATAATCTCCACCCGCCGATTGGCCGCACGGTTCTCAGCATTGTCGTTCGGTCTGACCGGCTGTTGCTGCCCATGCCCGGTGACGTAGAACCGCGACGAAGGGAGACCCATCTCATCCATCAGGTATCTGGCGACCGCACAGGCCCGGGCCGCCGAAAGCTCCCAGTTGGTGGGAAAGCGCTCCGAGTGTATAGGCACGTCGTCCGTGTGCCCCACCAGGTTCACCACGTGAGGCGTCTGCCGGAGTATCTCAGCGATTTCTCCCAGAGACCGTGCCGCCTCCGGCCTCATTTCCGCCTTCCCGCTGTCGAACAGCAGATCCCCTTTCAGAATTATGCTTACCGCCTTGTCGGGCGTAAGCTCCACGGAGGCGAATTCCTCCAGGGCTTTGGCTCGAACCGTCTCCCGGCTCAGGTCGTATATCCTTGTCATGCTCGAAACGGGTTCCGCTGGTTTTTCCATCGGGTAGGTCGCCACGGCCTGCGTCACAATGGCAGGTGGGACGTATCTGGCCTTGGGCTCGTCGGAGAACGCCTTTTGTTTGGAGTTGTGAAAAACATAAAGGACCGCAAAGAAGACGAACATGGTCATCATCAAATCCGACCAGGGAACGGACCAGTGTAAGTTTTTCCTTGTTCGTCCACCCGAAAAAAGACCGCCACTTCCCTGGAGCTCCGGCGCGACCAGGTCCTCGTCACCGAATTCCGTAGAAACGGAAGGACAAGCCTCTGTCACCGTTTCTCCGAAGGCCCCCCTCTTAAACATCCACTCAAGGTCCCGGGTCTCTAGGACGGACGATAAATCCGGGTCGCGATCACCCGAATTCGAAAAAGATGCCGCGTTTGGTGATTTCACATGATCCTGAAGCCCCAACACGCTCTTCTTTCCATCTGCCATGATCGTAAGATCTCCCCTGTCAGAATTGGAAAACTTGACTGCCAGAGCCCTTCACTGCAAAAGTGATTCCAAATCGGTGCGGAAAGACCAAAATCCCCGATTGGCGCCTGAATAGGGCCCATGACCGGGTAACCGACGGAGCCCATGCCCGCGGAACATTTTTCCCGGCCCCTTTCCCTTTCCTGGAAATTCTTTCATTCTGGTAAGGAGGTCGCCGCGCACTGCTAAGATAGAATTTTTATGAGCAATCGGTCATCTTGGCTGTGCCAAAATCTTCCCTTGATCAGGAATTCTATTAACTTTAGCCTCAATGGTTATAAATTTAGCAACTTCTTGTGATATATCAAAAATAGATACATCTTTAATGAACATGGCAATCCCAAAGACGTCTTTATTCTAATGGAAGATTTCAGAAAGATAGAAGAGGTGCTGGGGTGGGACCTGGATGATGTGGTGATCAGCCGGATTCGTGAGGCCCGCCACGACCGTGAGCGCGGAAACAAGGATGCCTATGTCGACCTGGAATCCATCTGATGGCAAGACTCGCTCTTCATCGATATCCGGTCAAGTACCTCCAACGCCTTCCCAGGGAAACCAAGGAGCGCATCAAGGGCATCCTCAAACAGTTGGAGAACAGTCCATTGGACCATCCAGACGTCAAACACATGGTTGGGGAATGGACATGATCCTACCGTCGTCGGACCTTCGCCGCCGCCTTGGATCTGCGGCGTTCGAGGCCCTTCCAACATGACACGACGGTTATGCCCTCAATCCAGTCCGGACAAGGCCTATTTCCCGTATTTCTCACTGACATAGGCCATCGCTTCATCGATGGCTTTCGCCGCTATTTCCAGGTCCTCTTCAGTGTGCCGGTAGCAGATATAGCCATGGTGGTGTGGGTGCAAAAAGATTCCTCTACGGATGAGCTGGGTGTAGAAATCATCGCGTTTGCCCCGATGGGTACCGGCTTCTTCCTTTTTGAAGGTTATGAAAAACATCGGTGCGATACCGCTCAGCTCGGCCCCAGCGTCATACTTGTCGATGATGCCTTGGATGCGTTTCAGAAAACGGCCGCCCTTTTCCCAGATCGCATCGATGACATGGTCTCGTTCGATAATCTCAATGGTTTTCAGGGCTGCAACATAACCATCGCTGTTTGGAAAAAAAGTGGAAGAGATGAAAAGCTTCTGTGCGGAAGCCATCATCACTTCGGCTTTTCCGGTCACAACACTTATGGCATATCCGTTGGCCATGCCTTTTCCAAGGACCGCCAGGTCGGGGGTGACGCCATAACGCTCTTGTGCGCCGCCCATGGCGAGCCTGAAACAGGTGCGCACTTCATCGAAGACCAAAACCGCCGCCATACCTGGTAGCGATTTCTCTTACGCCTTCAAGAAAACCAGGGGCAGGTTCTTCCAGTTTTTGATGGAGGGGATGCCCAAAAGGCGTCATGATGATGGCCGCCGTCTGATCGCCATATTTTGCCATCAAGTCCTCAAGCTCATGGAGGTTGTTGTAATGAAATTCATGCACATCCTCGTAAAGCTTTTCAGGCACGCCGCCTTTCATCTCAACGCACCAGTCATGCCAGCCATGGTAGCCACATCGCATCACCTTGATCCGGTTTGTGTAGGCCCTTGCAATACGGATGCTCGCCGTAGTGGCATCCGAGCCGGTCTTCAAGAAAATGCTCATTTCCGAACAGGGGACGAGCTCGCTGAGTTTTTTCGCCAGCTGATTTTGATACCGCTGCGTGAGGGTGAAGCAAAAACCCTTGTCCCTGATTTGCCTGATAACCGCTTCATCAACTTCTTCTTCTCTATAGCCCAGGATCATCGGCCCATAGCCGCAGAGAAAGTCAATATATTCATTTCCGTCAATATCGGTTAACCTGTCTCCCCTTGCCGGACTCAAGAAAAATAGGATATTCCCCTTCGATAAAGTCGCTGGGTTTTCTGGCGCCCAGGACGCCGCCGGGAACCAATTTTACTGCCTCTTCAAAATGCCGAAGACTTTTGTCGATGTTCAGTTTCCCAACGCTTTTCATAAGTATTCTCCTTTAACGCGCCGGATCAGGCTAGAGTACAAGCATCGATTTTGTCGTTTCCGTTTGATGTATCTTGGCGCCTCTTTTTACTAGTGCTGCAATGAATTTTTCGGGATCGATGCAGCCTTCCGGGGCAACCACGCCCTTTACCTTGACGTCACCGGCGTCCAGCATGAGCGCTGCGATCGAGGCGGGAAGGCCTGTCCCCGGCGCCATCCTGCCCACGATGTCGGCCGTATAGGTCACCTGTTTTCCATTTCTCTCCCCCTTGACGATGACTTTCAAGCCGGAAGAGAAAGGTCCTTTATCTCGGTGATTGGGAATGTCATTCCACAGGCGCAAAGTCAGGTCATAGGGTGTGACGTCTGTTCCTTTGACCTCAATTGGATCTTTACTGAGGAAGCCTGTCTCTTTCTGCTCTCTTAATCAGCTCATCGACCCATGACGGTATGAGCGCCCCTTTGATAATCACGTTTTTTACGCCTTTGATATAGCGGGGAATGGTGAGCGGCTGAGGATGACCCACATAGCGAACCCGGCAGACGCCGAGGGGCTCAAGAAATTCAGCCGTCTCCTCACCGGTACCACCCTCTACATATTCCAGCTTGCCATCCAAATACTGTGGGATTTTCCCGATCGTCATGTGGAGGCTGTGATCCCAGGCCGCCCCCGAGAGCTCGGCAATACTGACGACCCAGAACAAGGCGATCTCGTCCACCCGATCCAGTTGATTCGCGTACCACTTGACAATGACGTTGTTTGTTCCCGGATCCGACCCCATTCCCGTCAAAACGGTGATTCCGGCCTCTCTGGCAGCCTTATCGATATCGGAAGCGAAAAGGATGTCAGCCGCCTCATAGTCATCGCAAATATCTATATAGTTGACCTTCGCCTCAACGGCCGCCCTGGCTACTGCCACAGCCGTCTTGTAGAACGGCCCCGCGCAGTTGATGACAACGTCGACATCTCTGATCGCGCTGACCAACCCGTTGTGATCGTTTACATCGATTTTCCTGAGCGATATCTTTTCACTGGCGCGTAGCTTATCCTGCACTCTGTCTGGGTCTGTATTGATGTCACCGAGAATGACTTTCCTGATCTGCTCTTGCTTGATGAGGTCCCGGGCGACCCCCTGACCCATACCGCCCGTTCCGCCTAGTACCAATACCTGCATTTTTGTTCCCTCCTTCATATCCATGCTCTCTGAGGATCGAGCAAGCCTCCCCCCGCTAACGATCCCATCGAGATCTTTGCCTGGGTCATCCCTGCTTCAAAGCGACGGTCGGATTATCCGATTTTCATAGAGGAATGCCCCTTTCTTGTCAAGTGAACGTTTTGCTCCCCTGCACTGAAGCATGATCTGAATATGTCATATTTTAAGATGAAAAGTTTGTCCTTTTTACGACTTCATCTTTTTCATCCCTTCCATCCGGCCGTAGTTGTACACTTCGATGGAACGATCTTCGTTCGCGTGGCCGAAATTCTCTCTCAACAACCCCTTGATTTCGATCCCCTTGTCAGGGCCGTCCGCCCCTCTTGAATATTCGAGTCGGCCCGCGTTTCTGCTTTCCTTCGACGGAAAGCGGGCGTGGTGCAGCGCGATTACCGTGATGGGTCCGGCCCGCACAGCCCCTGCTTCACCAGCCAGGGCTTGGAGCGCGCAAAGTTCCTTCGGGCCACGTCCGTTCGGGCAAAGCCGCCTCCCTCGGGGCCGGCCGATGAGTGGGCCCCCAGCCCGTACATCAGACAAAAGCTCGTGTAGGCCGCCTCGATCTCGGAGGTGAATCCCATCGCGTCCTCCATGTGGTTGATGGCGGCTTTGATGGTCCCGGTCCAGGCCGGGGCTGAAAGGGTGTTTTCAGCCACGCGTTCGGCGTAGCCCAGCGTTTCCGCCTCCAATCGGTCCGCCGGGAAAACCCGGTTCACGAAGCCGCAGGCAAGGGCCTCCGGAGCCGTGACGAACCGGTGCTCGAGCAGGATCTCCTTTGCCTTCCGGGGTCCCAGATCCCAGGGGGCCGAGAAGTACTCCACCATGCCGGGGAGAAACAGGGCGTCCTCGGCGGCGAAGACCACGTCCATGGCGGCAGCCAGCATCCACCCCGCATAGATGCAGTAACCGTGGACCATGGCCATGGTGGGCTTTGGGCAGTTGCGCCAAGCCAGGGTCTTTTTCACATAGAATTCATACATGTCCGCCACCTTCCGCCCCATGTCCGGATCGTTCGGCTTTGCAAACCCGTGACCGTCGCAATAACGAAGGTGTTCCTCCGTCCCCAGGTCATGGCCGGCGCAAAAGGCCCGGCCTGCCCCTGAAAGCACGATGGCCCCGCAGGCACCATCCGATAAGGCCAGTCCGAAGGCCTGGTCCACCTCCTCCAGCAGTTGATACCCCTGGGCATTCAAGACCTTCGGACGGTTGAAGATGATGCGTGCCACCTTGCCCGGTTGGTACGTGATGTGTCCAAATTCCATGAGCCTGCTCCTTGTCACGATCCGGCGCGAAACCCGTTTTTCTCCACCCACGCCTCGGTGTCCGCAAGCGCCTTTTCAAAACGGTCGAAGAGCTCTTCGATCTCCGCCTCCGTGATGATTAATGGTGGACAGAAGGCGCAGGTATCACCAAGGGCGCGCAGGATCAGACCGTGGTCCTGGGCCCGGGCCGCGCAGTAAACGCCCACCCCCTGCTCAGGTCTGAAAGATTTCTTTTCGGCCTTGTGGGCCACGAGCTCGCAGCCGCCGATGAGGCCTGTACCCCGCGCCTCGCCGACCAGCGGGTGGTCCGCCAGGTCTTTCAACCGTTTCTGGAAACGGGGCATGATTCTGCGGACATGGTCGATGATGTGGCGTTCCTCAATCAGCTCGATGTTTCTGAGGGCCACCGCCGCACACACCGGATGGCCGGAGTAAGTGAACCCATGCCCGAAGGTCCCGATCTTACGGCTTTCGTCCAGCATGGCCTCGTAGATCTTCTCCGGAATGAGCACGGCCCCGATGGGGAGGTAGGCAGAAGAGATGGATTTCGCGAGCGACATGGTGTCAGGGGTAAACCCGAAGGTCTCGCAGCCGAACATGTTTCCGGTGCGGCCGAATCCGCAGATGACCTCGTCATCGATAAAAAAGATGTCGTACTTCTTCAAGACAGCCTGAACCTTCTCGAAATAGGTCCTGGGCGGGACGATGACACCGCCTGCCCCCATGATAGGCTCCGCGATAAAGGCCGCAATGGTCTCCGGCCCCTCTTTGAGGATCAGCTGCTCAAGGGTCTCTGCAAGGCGCGTGGCGAAAGCCTCTTCACTCTCGCCGGTCTCTGCATAACGGTAATGATGGGGGCAATCGGCATGAAGAATTCCGGCAATGGGCAGGTCGAAATCCCGCTGGACCATGGGGAGTCCGGTCAGGCTCCCGCTGGCGACGGTCACCCCGTGATAGGCCCTCAGCCGGCTGATGATCTTTTTCTTTTTCGGTCGGCCAATGGCGTTATGATAATACCACATCAGTTTGACCTGGCTGTCGTTGGCCTCCGAGCCTGAGTTGACGAAAAACACCTTGGAGACCGGCATGGGCGCCATGGCCTTGAGCCGCTCACCAAGCTCGATGGCGGGGCCCTGACTCTTGTCGCCGAAAAGATGGTAGTAGGATAACTTCCTGAGCTGCTCGGAGGCAGCCTCCACGAGCGCCTCTTCCCCGAAACCGAGCGCCGTGCACCAAAGGCCCGCAAGCCCTTCTATGTACTGCCGCCCCTCCCGGTCCCAGACGTAGATGCCCTTGCCGCGCTCAAGGATCAGGGGGCCCTTCTCTCGATGGAGGGCCAGGTTCGCATAGGGGTGGATCATGGTTCTGATGTCGCTTTCAACGAGTGACTTGGTATCCATGCTCACGGTCGTTTCCTCCTCGCTTGAGATGCGTCACGGACGCATTACACCACAGACATCTTCGCTTTGGCAACTGCCCAAACCATTCCGGACGAAGGATTCATTGGTCCCTTTCGCCATCCGACGGTATATCGATTTCCCTACCGGCGCGCTTGTTGACGGCACAAACCGGGTCGCCGGGTTTCCATTTGCCGCTCCTCATGGGGTTGAAACAACCATTGCAGGAGTTGCACGGAATGATCTCATGGGCACTGCCCTCCATCACCTTGTTGGGCCAGAAAGGGTCCGCGACCAACTGACGCGCGATGCCGACCAGGTCGGCCCGCCCCTTTGCCAGAATGGACTCCGCCACCTCAGGCACATTGATCCGTCCGACGGCCATGACGGGGACGGTCACGGACCGTTTGATGGCCTCGGCCAAAGGAACGAACGTGCCCATCCTGGCGCGCTTGGTGGGTGAGGCCATGCGGCCTGTCGGAAGACCGATGGAGACATCAAAGGCATCGACCCCCGCCTTTTCCAACTCAGTCGCAAAGGCCTGGCTCTCCCTCAGGGTGATCCCACCTGCCCGCTTCTCCTCCGCACCGATCCGATAAAAGATGGGGAAGTCATCCCCGACGGTCCTCCGCATGGAATCAACCATCTCAAGCCCGAAACGCATTCGTCCGTGGAGGTCACCGCCATATTCGTCCGTTCGCTTGTTGTCCGCCCCGGAAAAGAACTGGCAGGGCAGATAGCCATGGGCCCCGTGCACTTCCACGAAATCGAAACCCGCCTGCTTCGCCGTGCCCGATGCCTGGGCAAACTTCCGAATAATGGACCGGATCTCATCTCTTGTCAGCGGCCGCAGATCGTCCACGGCTGAAGGGGCCACGCCTTCCGCCCCGGGCATCAATAGCGCACCGCTTCCCGCTGGCAACTGGTTTCCGTGCCAGAGCTGGATGCCGATCCTTGAACCGGCCTCCCTGATTTCACGGGTGAAGGATTGCATGGCTTCCATGAACCTCCGCACGCCGTCAGGCCGCCCCCATGCCCGATCCTCGATAAAGAGGTCAACCGAGGTTGCACACATGATGATGGCGCCCACCCCACCCCTTGCCCGCTCAAGGTAAAAGGCCCGGGCTCGCCGGTTCGTAAGCCCCAGCATCAGCTGCATGGCAGGCATCACGATGCGGTTTTTCAACACCATCCCCCGTATGGTTATGGGCTCAAACAATTCCATTGACGCTCTCCTTCACGTGGATCTTTGCTTGCATTATGCTAAAAAGCTGGTTTGTGAGATCCCTGGGTCTGCCGGTGCGGGGGGTTTCGCGAATACAATGGCGAAAATGGCCACCACGCTGGCGGCTGCGAAGATCGCGAACGCGATCCGATAGCTTCGCGTCGCATCGTAAATGACCCCGGCAATCGTGGGACCGATTGCAGCCCCAACTTGCACGAACACGCCGGCCAGACCCGAAACCGTGGCAAAGGACCTCATTCCAAAACACTCTCCGATGATAAGGGCCTGCATCATCACGATGCAGCCCATGGTCAACCCGAAGGCCATGGTGCCAAGGTAGAGGACCGCGATGTGACTTGAATAGGCCAGACCGAGAATCGCAATCGCCTGTAAGGTAAGCAGACCGATGGTAACGTGCCGTTTATCCAGGCGATCGATGAAAGCTCCCATGCACAACCGGCCCACGAGGCTGGCGGCGGCCGTGATGCTCACCGCCGACGCCGCACCTGCAAGTCCCAGATACTCGGAGAGAAAAGACACCTGGTGCACCAGGTAAGACACCTGGCAGGTCATGGCCAGGAAAAAGGCCACAACGATGGCCCAAAAGGTTACGGTCCCCATGGCCTCACGCCCGGTCCATTTCCTCATCTGGGAGTCGTAGCTCAGATGACCGACGGTGCCACGGCCCAACGAAAGCGATGAAGATCGACCGTCTGGAAATTGACCGATGTCCGACGGCCTCCGCTTGATCACGAACGTTGCCAGCGGGATGATGACGACACAGAACATTGCCCCCAGAACGGGCAATGTGACCTTCAGCCCCCACCGCGAAATGAGGAAGGCGGCAAGGGGCACCATCACAATCCCTCCGACGCTCAGCCCCGTCATCATCAGGCTCATGGCCTTGCCGCGTTTAAGAATGAACCAGTTTATGATCAGTGCATTAACGGGTATGATCGATGTGCCGCTCCATCCTATCGCCATCAGTAGATAGACCGCATGCAGCTGCCAAAGGGTGTGGACGCGGCTCAAGAGCACAAAGGCGAGCCCCACCACCAGGGAGCCTGAAACCAGCAGCCGGGTCGGCCCGAACCTGTCCACGTACCGGCCGACCGCAATCCCGGCAACCCCGGCTGTGAAAAAATAGAGCGTAATGGCGGAAGATACGTTCGCCTTGGACCAACCGTGCAGCGTCCGGATCGGATCCAGAAAGACCCCATGGCCGTAAAAACCAATGCCGCTTGAGACGACAAATATCACGGTTCCGGCAAGAACGACCCACCAGCCGTAGAAAATGCCTTCTCGCGCAGAACTCGCCGCCTAGATCATCTCCCAGTCCAATCTTCATGGTTCCACATGCAAACCGACATGATTCCCGGCCGTCCTTTGCGATTCAAGCCGGGCAGGATCATTCGAATCCAATCCCAGGATGCCGTCTATCAACTAGAACCGCTCCAATCCGAAGACCACTGAGTTGGTGTTGTCCGGACACTGGAGCTCCTGCTTCCGGTTGATCCAATCCGCTTCATCCGTCTTGCGACAAAAGGCCGTCAAGTAAGGCATCATGGCGGTCAAGGCGTAGAGGCAGATACCAGAGGGTTTACCCGGCTCAATCATCGCCATGTCCTTGACGAAAAAGTGGTCCCCGACCTTATAGCCCACAGGGCATTTCCCCTTGATCGACTTGACAGTGCATTTGACATGGTACATTGGCGCCTCCATCTGTCAGGTTTATGTAGTGGCGGTCTCAAGCCCGTCCGGCTAACAGAAATAACCCTTTCTCCATCCTAGGCGCAAGTCTAAAGATCAAGAGATGAGATGGAAACCAGGCTCAAAAAATCCGAGCGCACCCAGAGCGAAGCGCAAGGGTATGGATTCAGAGGACAGGGGCTTCATTATGCAATGAACCCCCTGTCATTTGATTTCCCGTGAGTTTTGCCTGAGCATGGAAGATGTGTTATAGTCCGTTTCGATATTGGTTCGATCCGTAAAATCTCCATCTCATCCCGGTACAAGTGATTCGTTCACAGGAGGCACCATGCTCGACATTCCCTTCCGCTCGGCCAAGAAGCTGGCTTCCATGATCCGCACGAAAAAGATCGGATGCCTTGAATTGCTCGACCTCTATCTGGAACGGGTCAACCGCTACAACCCGACGATCAACGCCATCGTGGTCACGGACCTGGAAAAGGCCCGAAAACGGGCCAAGCAGGCGGATCGGGCCTTGGCGAAGGGGAAACGCTTGGGACCCCTTCATGGGGTGCCCATGACCATCAAGGAGTCTTTTGATGTGGCGGGGTTGCCGACCACATGGGGCGTGCCGGGATACAAAGACAACTATCCCTCAAAGAACGCCCTTGCGGTGGACCGCTTTCTCGCTGCCGGTGCCGTGCTCTTCGGCAAGACCAACGTGCCCCTTTACCTTGCCGATTGGCAGACCTTCAACGACATCTACGGGACCACCAGCAATCCGTGGGATGTGACCCGTGTGCCGGGCGGTTCATCGGGCGGCTCGGCAGCGGCGCTGGCGGCCGGACTTACCGGGCTGGAAGCCGGCAGCGACATAGGGGCTTCCATTCGAAATCCGGCCCACTACTGTGGCGTTTACGGCCACAAGCCCACCTATGGCATCGCCTCTCCCCGTGGCCAGGCGTTGCCCGGAATAATCGCCGCGGGCGATATCACCGTGGTGGGTCCACTTGCACGCAGTGCGGCGGATCTGGCCCTGGCGCTCAACGTGATGGCGGGACCCGATGACATCGACGGCCATGGCTGGCACCTGAGGCTCCCAAAACCCAGGAAGCCCGCGCTGAGGGAGTTCAAGGTTGCAGTGGTCTACGACGACCCTGAAGCAGAAGTGGATGAGAAAGTGCAGCAACAGCTACGCGGACTCGTGACGTTTTTGAGGAAAAACAAGGTGAAGGTCGCTGAAAACGTCAGGCCTGACATTGATTCCCGTGACGCCCATCGTAACTACATCCAACTCCTCCGAGCCGCCACCTCCGGGCGCATGACCCAAGATGCGTTCAAGCAAAACCTCCTGGCGCTCGAGTCGTTGAAACCGGACGACGAAGGCTATCAGGCGCAAATGATTCGCGGTCAGGCCATGTACCATAAGCAGTGGCTTGCACACAACGAAACGAGACACCGCATGCGCCTTGCCTGGGCGGAGCTCTTCCGGGAATACGACCTCTTCTTGTGCCCAATCGCTACGACCGCGGCCTTCCCGCACAATCAGCAGGGCGAAAGGTGGGAGCGCATGGTCATGGTCAACGGTAAGCCCCAGCCCTCTACCACCCAAATGTTTTGGGCAGGGTATTCGTGCAATGTCTACCTTCCCTCCACCGTGGCGCCCATCGGATTAACCGCCGAAGGTCTGCCGGTAGGGGTTCAGATCGTCGGGCCCCAGTACGGGGACCACACCTGCATTCATTTCGCAGGCCTTCTGGAACGAGAATACCAGGGATTCGTCCCCCCGCCCGGGTTTTGAGTAAGGGCGCGCAGACCCGCTGCGTTACTGGTCGGTCGATGCCTTAAGCATCGTCCCTGCTAATTCAAAGAGATGACGGGCCAGACGGGGTATGGCTCCGGAACACGGATGGAAGGCTGTCCTCTCTCATGAGAGTCAGAGATCGCCTCATAATGTCGGGTGACCCATTGTTTAAACATCCTCTGCAAGCCAGGATCCCGAAAAATAACGATCTCGTTTAACTCTTTCAACTCCTCCACGATGCGCCAGTAAAAAAACATTCAAATCCTCCCGTTGGTTAACCTGAGCCAGGCGACAGAGGGGCGACTTAACCCCGTCACGATACGATCCTGAGGATCTGAGGCTCCATTCTTTCAGGGATGTCGGGTATATTTCGCGGATAGCCCACGATGATGGGGGCCACAATCTGGTAATCCTCGTCCATCCCGATATGGTTTTTGATTTGGGGATCGCGGATATTCGTCCCCAGACCGACCCAGCAAGTCCCCAATCCCCTTTGTGCGGCGGAAAACATGAAATAGCACGCGGCAAGGGCGCAATCAACCTGTATGGAACGTACACGCAGAGGAACCACCGAGGAAGATCAGGCAAGGGGCATTGTAAAACACGTTGAACGCTTTGGCCTTCAGGGCCTGTTCATACTTCTTGAGCGGGGAATCAGGGTTGGTCTCCAGGAAGGCGAGGAGATTCTTCTTGCTTTCATCAGACAGCCTTTCGATCCACTCCTTGTTGTTCACGATGATAAATCGCCAGGGCTGCCCATTTGCCGAGCTCGGGGCAAGGCAGCTTTCCTTGATCATCTCTTTGACGAGGTCCAACGGGACCTCCTTGTCTTGAAAATCCCGAATGGAGCGCCGCTCCTTCAAGAGATCGGAAAAATCAGCCATTTCGTTATCTCCTTCCTGACCGCTGGAAGCCACCTCGGACTATCCATCCAACCGGCCGCCCTGTGGTTCCATCGGTCTTAGAGCTCGTAGCAGTCCAGGATCTCCCCGAAATAAAGGGTATGGTAATCCTTTTGAGGATAAATCGGGTCGTACTCAGCGGCCAGATGGGCCGGGTCCATGGGCGCCTTGAAAACGATCTTGCATTCAAAATGAAGCCCCGGGGTGTTAATGATCGGCGTGACCGCTTTTTGAGACCCTTTAGGGTGCAGATCACACTCCTTGAACTTGTCGTGATCTCGGCCGGATTTGGTCCCGCAAAACATAATCGCTTGCTTCATGTCGGTCATTGGAACGGAGACCGTGAAGTCGGCCGCCCGCTCCATGATCCCGAAAGTGTGTCTGGAGTCGCGGACCGCCACCATGAAGATGGGCTTACGCCAGACGTACCCGATGGCGGCCCATCCGATGGTCATGGTGTTGATGGCGTCCCCGGCCTTTACGGTCAGAAACGCCCCTTCCTTAATCTGGTTCATTGCTCTTTCGGCGACAACCATATAATCCATCTTTTTCACCGGTCATCCCTCCACTCGCCCGCAGTTCAGCCAATGCGCTTTCAGGTGGTAGACTAGAGCATGTTCAGGGCCAAGTCAAATCAACGGAGCGGTCATGCCGTAATAGCGCACCTGCGTGTGCGCCGGGCGGGACACTTTGACATAAACGATCTGCCGCCTTATGATGCCGAATGAATTCTGGATGTCTTCTGAGGCATACCGGCATGAAATGGGGTAAGCCTCCGGAACGTAAAGGTCCTGTCGCGCGATGGGCAATCTTCAATAACGGAGTTAAAGGCATGGGTTTGAAAGAGCGACTCAGAGACAAGGCACTGGAGTTGGGTTTCGAAGATGCCGGCTTTACCGGCGTCGAACCCCTGGATTTGTATATCACGGAAGTGAGCTCCCGACCGGCGAAGATGTATGGCTGGGCCCAGACGGATCCCTTCAATGTCCTTCGAGGGGCCGCCTTTGCGCAAAAGCACCCCTGGGCCAGGTCCCTCCTCGTCCTCATCCGTAACTACCACCGTCGTGCCTTCCCGCCCGAGCTCATCGGGACCTTCGGCCGCTGCTACCAAGTGGACGAGAGGAAGGAAAAGGGGCTGGAGCACAAACGGCTCATGGACTTCTTCGCCTTTCTGAAGGGCGAGGGGGTCCGGTTCTGGTTCGAGGGGGAGCTGCCCGCGCGCATGTCCGCAGCCAGGGCAGGGCTTGTCACCTATGGAAAAAACTGTTTTGTCTATGCAAGAGGGAGCATGAAAGGGGCATCCTGGCTTGAGAGCATCCCGCTCATCCTGGATGCCCCCATTGAGCCCGATGCGCCGTCCATTGAGGTTGGCTGCCCGACGTGGTGCAAGAATGCCTGTGTGGCGGCCTGTCCCACAGGGGCACTCTATGCGCCGCTCAAGATGAACCCGCTGCTCTGCATCGCCTTCAACAGCTATTACGGAGACGGCCTTACCCCGCTTCCGTTGCGCGAGCCCATGTCCACCTGGGTTTACGGCTGTGATCGATGCCAGCAGGTCTGCCCGCGAAACCAGCCGTGGATGAACCAGGCCCTCCCGGAAAACCCGGACCTTCAAGAGCGGGCGCCCGATTTTGCGCTCACGACGCTTCTCACCATGAGCGATGACCATTACCATAACAAGGTCTGGCCGCTGATGTTTTACATCTCCAGGAAAAAGAAGTCCAAGTGGCAGATGAACGCGGCAAGGGCCCTCGGGAACCTGGGGGACACGGAGAACATCCCGGTCCTGATCGAATCCTTGAGAGAAAGTCCATACGAAGAGGTCCGAGCCATGTGTGGTTGGGCCTTGGGCCGGTTGTCAGGCAGCCGGGCAAGGGAGGCGCTTGAGGCAAAGCGGAAGACGGAAGAGGGGGTCGTCGGGGCTGAAATCAAACAGGCTCTGGAAACCATGTCATGAGAGGTCCCCACTGGCCCCCCATTGTCTGATTCGTGAAGACAACCCTCGATGAAAGGCTTTGGGCGATCACGGAAGCCTTTTGCAGGGCCTTCGACGTCAAGGTCTGAGATCCAATGGTCGGAGAAAAGGCGATCTTCAATGAAACATCGTTTGATTTGGCTTATTTCGGCAGCGCACTTGATCACGGACATCAATCAGGGGGCCATTCCGGCGCTTCTGCCCTTCCTGATCGCCAGCCACAACCTTTCCTACGCCGCAGGGGCGGGCATCGTGCTTGCCGCCAACATTTCTTCGACCATTGTCCAGCCCCTGTTCGGCCACGCGGCGGACAGGTTCTCCAAACCCTGGCTGATGCCGCTGGGAATCATGTTGGCAGGGCTCGGTGTGGCCCTGACCGGGGTCGTCCCCAGCTATCACCTGATCCTGATCGCTGTCTTTGTGGCCGGCCTGGGCGTTGCCGCCTTTCATCCCGAGGCAGCCCGCCTCGTCTTTTTCGCCGCTGCCGACAAAAAGGGATCCGCCATGAGCTTTTTCGGGGTGGGCGGGACTACTCGGCTTTGCGGTGGGCCCGCTCTTTGCCACCATGGTGCTCCTCCAATGGGGGATCAAAGGCACGCTCGCCCTGCTCGTCCCCGTCGGAATCATGGCCATCGTCGTCGTCTTTCAACTACCCAAATTCTCGGCGATTCAGGGAAACAGCGAGAGGCGCCAAAGCGGGGTCCGGATCGGGCTCCCAACAAGGGGTCGACGAGTGGAAGGCCTTCGCGAGACTCACCGTCGTCGTCATCGGACGGTCCATTGTCTTTTTCGGGCTCAACACCTTTATTCCGCTTTACTGGATCCACGTGCTGAACCAGTCAAAGGCCGCCGGCGGGGCGGCGCTCACCGTGATGGGGACCGCAGCCGTCTTTGGGAACCTCCTTGGCGGAAAAATGGCCGATCGTTTCGATCACATCAAGGTGATGCTGATCGGAGCCACCCTGCTCATCCCGTTCCTTCCCGCGCTCATATGGGTTGAAAACCCACGCCGCCATGCTTATGCTGATACCCATCGGCCTTGCGCTCTCCTCCACCTACAGTCCGACCATCGTGATGGGTCAGAGGTACCTGCCCAATCACGTGGGACTTTCATCCGGGATCACCATCGGGGTCGCGGTGACCATCGGTGGGCTTGCCGCCCCCTTCCTGGGAAAGATTGCAGACCTGCACGGCATCCGGACCGCCTTGACGCTCGTCGCGTTTCTGCCGGTCCTCATCGCAGCCATGACCCTGACCCTTCGGCCTCCGAAGAACGGTTGAATCCTTTTGTTGTCTGCGCTTTTCTCTCTTCGTGCCTTTCGCTTGTTTCGTGGTGGATTTCCTGAGGGTTGATTGTCCCGATGGGATTGCGGTACATTTCCCCCGAAATCAGGGTCCCATCCCCAGAGGGAAGATCATGACCACTCATGGGCGGTGATGATCGCCGGTTTGCACGAAATCTAATGAGCTCGTTCTGAAACCTGAGAGGAGGAACAGATGGCCCAGGTGATCGTGGATCATGAAAAATGCAACAAAGACGGAATCTGTGCGGCCGAGTGCCCGGCGCAAGTCCTGCGGCTCGAAAAGGGCGATGGTTTTCCCGAGCCGACGCCCGATTTTGACGACGTGTGCCTCCGATGCGGCCACTGCGTGGCGGTCTGCCCGACCGGAGCCTTCAGCCTCGATTGGCTCCCCGCGGAAGCCTGCCCCCCGGTCCGTGGCAGGGCTCGCACTTGCCCCCGAACAGGCAGAACAGTTCCTCCGGTCGCGTCGGTCGATTCGGGTCTTCAAGCCCGAGCCCCTTGAACGGGCACAGATCGATCGATTGATCAACATTGCCTGTCATGCCCCATCGGCCAAGAACATGCAACCCTGGTCCTGGATCGTCATCGAAGACCCTTCGAAGATGACTGAATCTGGATATCATGCTCATCGACTGGGTGAAAAGCGTGATCCGGTCGGACCCGGAAGCGGCCGAGACGATGAGATTCCCCCGTCTTGTGAAGCTCTGGGAAGAAGGCCGTTACCGGATGCTGCGAAACGCGCCCCATCTGATCATCGCCCATGTGGATCAGGCCTGGCGCTTACGGCGTGGAGGACACGGCCCTGGCGTTAAGCTACATCGAGCTCTATGCGCCGGCCCTGGGGCTGGGGGCCACCTGGTCGGGGTATTTCTACACCGCGTACAATGCCTATCCGCCGCTCGCCCAGGCCGTGCCGGTGCCCGAGGGCCGAAAGGTTGTGGGCGCCATGATGATAGGACGTCCCAAGTTCAAGTACCACCGCCTGCCCAACCGCAACGCGCCCAACGTGGAATGGAGATAGGATGAAAAATAGGTACAAGGTGCAAGGTCTCAGGTACAAGGGGTTAGGCCTTTGTTCTTCTCACCCTGTACCTTGTACCTTAAACCTTGCACCTTCTTTTCACTGACCACCGTCCTTTCGGTCATTGAACAACCGATTTAGGGGTCGCCTCGACCCGGACGACGCGCATGCGCTCGCGGTCAAGCATCTCGTCGGCCTGGGGCTTGATTTCCTTTTTCCAAAAATCGCTTTCATAGACGAGCTTGTAAAGCCTTTCCGCCTCTTCCTCGCTCTCGAACCGGCGGATCCAGACGTAGAGATCGGGCTCATCCTTGGCCGCAAAGCTTGCAATCACCACGATGCCTTTTGAAACCTGAAAGGGGATGATCTCTTCCTCCATCAGCTTGACCCAACGGTCACGCTTTCCGTCTCTGATTCGATACTCGCGCAGCTCAAAAAACATGGCACTTCCTCCTCCTTGACTGGTCTTGACGATCGGGTGTTTCGACTCACCTCTCATATCTCATATCATTCCCGAAAAACAACCCCGCTTCATCCCGGCGGGGGCTCGACCACGCCATCGCCGACGCCGGAAACGTGGCCCCCCGGTTTGTCCACGATCTGAACGGTGCTCGCCTGTGGCCCCTCTTCCCCCAACCCTTCATCGAACCGGACGCCCGCTCCGACTACCAGGCGATCGAAGTCATCGTTAAGGACCGCATTTCGGTGGAAGTAGATTTCTCGGCCGTCCAACGCCCTCAGAAACCCATATCCCTCTTCGCGGAAAAGGCGCACCACCATGCCCATCCGCTCCTGCTCCGGGTGGGTTTTTACCCTTCCCCGCTGTTTCTCCGTGAGCTTCTGCAGTTGCCGTCTCGCTGCCTCGAAGGCATCCCGAATCACGGATGTAAGCGCTTCGTGCTGGCTCTCCGCCGCTTGGATCTCGACTCACCACGAGCTCATGGCCCGGCGGAACGGTCAGCGTGACACGAACACGATAGGCTCGCCCCGAGCGCTGGTGCTGCTGGGGCGCTTCCACTACCACCCGGCAGCTGATGATGTTCTCATGCAGCTTCTTGAGGTCATCGGCCTTTCCCCGAATCAACGCTTCCAGAGCATCCGTTTTTCGAATATTCCTGAAAGAAATCTCCAGCGGTAGGCTCATGTTTCCCCCTCTAAGGAATGGTTGATTTCGACCGTTTGAAAACGATCCGCACAGAATGACAGGAAATCGTCCCTGGACAGGTCTTCCGGATAAAGAGAAGCCTTTCCAGTGATCGTAGTGCCACCCGGAGGTCCCGATATGTATCGAACGGGAATCAGGCATAGGGAATCCTTTGTATGGTAACAGCCCTGACGGTCACATCAGCATCTTGGCTGCAGCCAAAGCCACTGAATAGAGCTGACCCGGATAGATCCCTCCCACGACGATGAGGATGAGCATGGCTACGGCAAGCAGCTTCACCGGGGCGGAAAGATGGATGGCGGGTCGGTCTGTTTCCGGTTCAATGAGGTAGGCCGCTTTGACCACAAGCGCATAATAATAGAGGGAGATGACCACATTGATCATCCCGATCAGGACCAGATAGAAATAGCCCTTTTGGATGGCCGCAATAAACACCAGAAACTTACCGGTAAACCCGATGGTGGGAGGGATTCCCCCCAGACTGAACACGCCCACCATCATGGCCGCTGCGAGAAGCGGTGAGCGGCGATGCAGTCCTGCCAGGTCCGGCGATCTCAAGATTTTGACCATCGGAAGCCACTTTCACGAGCACCAGAAAGCAGACAAAATTCATCGTCAGATAGGCCAGGGCATAGAAGATGGCGCCCGCATAGCCGCTTTCGTTCATTGAAAGAATGCCGACGGTCACATATCCCGCATGGGCAATGGCCGAATAGGCGAGCAATCGCTTCAGGTCCTTCTGGACAATGGCCGCGAGGTTGCCAAACGTCATGGAGGCGATGGCGAGGGTCACCAGGATATGGGTAAGATAGATCTTTTCGCCAGCGCCCAAGGACACAAAGCGCATGAGTATGGCCACGGCCGCCACTTTGGTCGCTGTAGCGATATAGGCCGTCACCTGGTTGGCGGCGCCTTGGTAGACCGTGGGCGCCCAGACATGGAAGGGAAACAGGGCAAGCTTGAAGAAAAAACCGCACAGCGCAAATAGCAGTCCGATCATCACCATGGGGGAATTCATGCGGTCCGGAAGCATCCTGACCAGCTCCGAGAGGTGCGTCGATGCCGGTAGCACCGTAGAGCGAGGCAAGACCCAAGAGCATGACGGCCGATGTGGCGGCCCCGATGAAAAAATACTTCATTCCCGCCTCCATCCCGTAGTCTTTTCGGAGGGCAACCAGGATGTAGAGAGAGTAGCTGGTCAGCTCCAGGGAGAGATACACCGTGAGAAGCTCCACGCTGCTCACCAGCATCATCATGGCCAGGGTGCACAGCGTGAGGAGAAGGTAGAACTCCGGATGGCGCCGCTCGCTGATGCCACGGAGCTCGGAGCAGAGGCAAACAACGAGAAAGAAGCCCGTGCGCAAGGAGCACTTTGAAAACCTGGGAGAAGAGGTCCACCCGGTAGACTTCATAGAACGATCCTTCAAGCCGGATGGAGGTCAAACCGATCCACGACGCCTGCGAGCGCCGAGAACCATGGCGAGCGTATAGTCCCGCCTGGCGTTTTGCCTGTGAATCATGGTGAGGACAAAGAACACGACGGCCACGAGCAAGAAAATAGATTTCAGGGGTGATGAGCACCCATTTCATTGCGCCAATCCCTCCATAAAAGGAATCACGGAGGCCTGAATCACATCCAGCATGAGAGACGGGAAGAAACCAAAAAGAAGCAGGACCGCCACGAGGATGATCCTGGGGATCCCAAGCCCGAATGAGACGTCGGCCAAGTGGGCGAAACGCTCATTCTTCTTGCCGTAGAAAGCCCTCTGGACCACCCTGAGCATGAACAGGGCGCTCACCACGAGCGCTGCGATCGCAAAAACGCCCCCAACGGGATACACCTTCAGGGAAGAGACGAAGACGGTCAGTTCGGCCCAGAAGTTGGCAAACCCCGGCACCCCCATGCCGGCAAGCGCCCCCACGATGAAATAGCCCGAGGCCACCGGCATGATCCGGCTCATGCCCCCCAGTTCCGGAATCATCTTGGTGTCGGTCTTGTCATGAATGTAACCCACGGATGAGAAGAGGAGGGCCGTCATAATGCCGTGGGCGAACATCTGAAAGACGGCGCCGCTCAGGCCTTCCGCCGTCACGGTGGAAAGCCCGAGGCCAACGATCCCCATGTGAGAGACACTGGAGTAGGCCACCACGAACTTGAGATCCGACTGGGTCAGACCCACAAAGACGCCGTAAACGATCCCGATGGTCGCGAGGATCGCCATCAACGGGGACCAATACTGCCAACCCTCCGGACAGAGGAGAATGGCGACTCGCAAGATGCCGAACGCGCCCAGCTTCATGAGCACGCCTGCATGGACCATGCTCACCGACGTGGGGGCCGCCACGTGGCCGGAGGGGGACCAGGTATGGAGCGGCCATACGCCGGCGAGAATTCCGAAGCCCAGATAAAGAAACAGAAAGGCGAATTTCTGCTGATAGGGGGAAAGGACGCCGGAGCGCATCAGGATTGAGCAGATCGAAGTTATTGAAGCCTGCCTGAACCACCAGGTAGAGGATCACGGGAAGGATCAGGGCACTTCCGGCAAGCAGGTAAAGGAAAAGCTTCATGGCCCCGTATTCTTTGCGGGTCGTCCCCCAGATGGCGATCAGCGGGTACATGGGGAAGAGGGAGACATCATACCAGACGAACAGGAAGAACAGATCCATGCTCATAAAAAAGCCGAACACCCCGGCGACCAGCACGAAGGAGAGGGCAAAGAACTCTTTGACCCTCACCTCCAGTTCCCACATGGTGAGCACCCCGGTGAAATGGACGATGCCGGTCAGGAGAATGAGGGGGAGATTGAAGCCGTCCGCCCCGTTGAAGTAGGAGATGCCGAGTGGCTTAATCGCAGAGGACCTTTTCAGCGAACTGCAAGCCCCCCAAGCCCCTGTCGTAGGCTACGAAGAGATAGATTGAAAGGAGCAGGGAGATTCCCGAAAAGAGCACGCTGACCCACCGGATGAGATCCCTGCGCTCGGCGGGTAGAAAAAGGATGACCAGAAAACCCACCACACAACTCAGCAGGAGCGCGGAGAGAAAAGGGAATTGTGCGTATGTCACATTCATGGGTTCGCACCCAAAGAGAGAAGGAAATAGAGTCCGAGGAGAATCAAGACAACGAGCATGACCATGAAGTTGTAACGCAGAAGGCCCGACTGGAGATAGGAAAACACCCGACCGCTTCCGATCGTAAATCGACAGAACGCATGGATCGCTCCGTCGATGACTTGGTGGTCATTGCGAGTAAAGAGATCTGCAAAAATTCGATGGATAATATTTCTCACAAACCAGGCATAGGCCCGATCGAGAAACCACCGCTCCAGAAAGAACCGCCTTACCGGTGCCATGCGCTCCACAAACCCGATCCGGGGGGCCGATCCTTCGGCCGAACTCCAGCCATGTCAGCGCGACGCCAAAGAGGCCCAGGCACACGCTCACCCCAAGAAGCCAGCCGTGCGCTTCCGGTCATCTTAGCCCCGAGGAAGTGCGTCATGGAGGATTCAAGAAAACCGAGGAGCAAAGTCAGGGCGGCCAGGACCAAAAGGGGCCAGGCCATGGCGCGATAGGGTCCCTTCTCTTGCACCTTGATGTCTTCCGGGTCCGATTCTCGGGGGAAGAGAATGATAAAGATGGGCCGGAAGGCGTAGTAGGCGGTCATGAAGATGCCCAGAAGGGCTGCCAGAAGCCATACGGGATTTTCAAGACCGAAAAGCGCCGAGATGATCCCTTCCTTGCTGAAAAAACCGGAAAGCGGCGGAAGCCCCGACAGGCTGGCGGCTGCCAGAACGATGCAGACCATCGGAATTTTGAGGGCGCGGCCCCTTTTCCTGGCGATCTCATACATATCGTTGGTCTCAAAATAGTGTATCCAGACCCCGGAGCAAAGAAAAAGCAGGGCCTTGAACGTGGCGTGGGTGATCAGGTGAAAGGTCCCGGCGAAATAACTGCCGGCCGAGAGCCCCATCAGCATGTAGCCCAGTTGGCTGATGGTGGAGTAGGCCCACACCTTCTTGATGTCCCGATCCACCATCGCCATGGTGCTCGCCATCAGCATGCTAAGGGTGCCGACGGCGAGACAGACGGACATGGCGTCCGGGGAGTGACTGAAAAATGGGAACAACCGGGCGAACAGAAACACCCCGGCGGCCACCATGGTGGCCGAGTGAAGCAACGCGCTCACCGGGGTGGGGCCCTCCATGGCGTCCGGGAGCCAGGTGAGGAGTGGAAACTGTGCACTCTTCCCTACGATGCCGCCAAAGACAAGAAGGGCGGACAGGGTCAGAAAGGCGGGGGAGAGGCTGCGGGCGGTCTCAGCCCCGTTGAGCTTGAGGATGTTCACGTCCCCCAGGTGGAGGAGGAGCAAAAGCAGGCCCAAGAAAAAGGCCACGTCGCCGAGACGGGTCATGACAAAGGCCTTTTTTCCCGCCTGGGTGGCGCTGAATTTTTCGTACCAGAATCCGATCAGTAGATAGGAGCTCAACCCCACCAGTTCCCAGAACACGTAGAGCTGAAGAAGAGAAGCGGAGACCGTGAGAGAGAGCATGGACCAGGCGAAAAGGGACTGAAACGCGTAATATCGGGTAAACCCCGGATCTTCGCTCATGTAACCTAAGGAGTACACCTGCACCAGGAAGCAGATCACGCCGACCAGGGCGAACATGAGCAGGCTCGTGGGGTCCAGCAGAAATCCGAAAGAAAGGGTAAAATCCCCCGCAACGAGCCAACGGGCGGTGTGCTGGATCGGATTTTCCAGATGGGAGAACCGGTAGAGAAGAAAAAGGGCGGAGAGCATGGAAACGGTCACGGCCCCGATGGATAGGACGGCTGACATCCGCCGGCGATTCCTCGTGAAGACCGTGATGACCGCAAAGGAAAGGAAGGGCAGCAACAGGGCAATCATCGTCACCGCCAACGTGAGATCCATTTTCCGATGAAGAAGTCATTTGCGCCTCACCCAATCACCACTTCAGAGCGTGGTATTCATCCGGGTCCATGGTTTGCGTTTGCCGGTAGTGCGGCCACCACCAGGGCCAGCCCGACCGAAACTTCGGTTGCCGCCACCCCAAGGATGAAAAGCACAAAGGCTTGTCCTTCCAGTCGCTGCCAGTGCAGGGAGGCGGACAAAAACGCGATGGCTGCCGCATTCATCATGATTTCTATGCCGATGAGCGTCATGATGAGATTGCGTCGTGCCACCATGCAGACAAGTCCTAGAAAAAACACGAGGGCTGCCAGCATGAATACATGGCTGAAAGGAACGATCACAGGCTAGACCTCCTTGCCGGATGTTTCGGGTGCCGTTTCCATGACCTTGGCCTTCCCCTTTGCCCCGGCCCAACTGGACCGCGGCCACCAGCCCGACGAGGAGCAAGATCGAGATGATCTCAACCGCAAGCCAGTAGTGCTCGAAAATGAAACGGCCGAATGTTGCCGGCATAGCGATGGCGACCTGAAGGAGCGCATGACTGCCGGGATCCCGGAAGACCGCAAGCGCAGCGACCACGACGAACAGCAGGCCGAGGACCAGGGCTGGCATCCAGTTCGGCTCAGGGAGAATCCCCTGCGCTCTACCGCCTCCATCTTGAGCATCATGACGACGAAGAGAAAGAGGACCATAATGGCGCCGGCGTAAATGATGACCTCCAGGGCGGCCAAAAACGGCGCCCCCAGAATATAGAAAAGCAGCGCGCTCCCGAGAAAGGAGATGACCAGGTAGACCACCGCGTGCACCGGGTTCTTGCGCGTGACGGCCATGGCGGTGGAGGCCAGAATAAGGGCTGAGACCACATAAAAGATGACAGCGTAAAGGATCATCATCGCCTCAGGGCAGATTGCTTTTCACGTTTACGGGCGCTTCCTCATTGATGTGGGTGCCTTTGTCCCCCATCATGCTCACCCCGGCATACCGGTAAAAGTTATATTCATTGTCCTTGCCGCCGTGATCCACCAGCAGGTCTTCCTTTTCGGCGACAAGATTCAATATGTCTCTGTCACAGAATTCATAATCGGACGTCAGTTGAATCGCCAAGGTCGGGCAGGCCTCTTCACACAGGCCGCAGTAAATGCAGCGGGCGAAGTTGATGCGAAACCAGCGGGCCCACCGCCGGCCGTCCTCCCGCTCCTCCCCCTCCATGGAGATGCAACTGACCGGGCACACGGCCGAACAGAGAAAACAGGCGACGCACCGCTCCTCTCCTTCCGGATCCCGCGTGAGAATAATGCGGGCACGGGAGCGCGCCGGCAGCGGCCGCCGGTATTCTGGGTATTCCTCAGTGATCTTTCTGCGAAAGAGATGAGCCAAGGTCACGCCCATTCCCTGCGACAGTCCCCTGAAAATATCCGTGGTCTGCTCAAAGTACCCTTCTTTTTCCATCATTCAACCTCGACGCCTTTTTCAATCTTCACTTCTACATTGGACATTCTATATTCGATATTCTGCGGTTCGCTTTTCGACTTCTACCCAAATCGCAGATAAATTTCACACAAAAGTCTATCATCCACCCCTGATCAGCAGAATCACCCCGCCGGTCGCCACAATGTTCAAGAGGGCCGCAGGGATCAGCACTTTCCATCCGAGGTGCATTAACTGGTCATAGCGGAGCCGGGGAAGCGTTGCGCGCAACCAGATCATCACGAAGGCAATGAAAATAACTTTTGCGGTAAACCAGACAATGGGCGGAAGGAGGGGGCCGCGCCAGCCCCCGAGAAAAAAGATCGCCACGAGGGCGCCCAGCACCACCATGGTGACATACTCTCCCAGGAAGAAGAGACCGAACCGCATGCCGCTATACTCCGTATGGTAACCGGCCACCAGCTCGTTTTCCGCCTCCGGCAGATCAAAAGGGATTCTTTTGGATTCCGCCACGGCGCTGATGAAAAAGATCAGAAAAGCGACGGGCTGAACCAGAATAAAGGGATATCTCGCCTGAGCCCCTACGATGTCCACAAGGCTGAAGGAATGGGCCAGCATGACGATCGGTACCAGAGAGAGCCCCAGCGAAAGCTCGTAGCTGATCATCTGGGCGACCGCCTCGGATGGCGCCCAGAAGACTGAACTTGGAATTCGACGCCCATCCTCCGAGTGCCACACCGTAGACCCCAAGGGAAGAGAGGGCCAGTGCATAGAGCAGTCCCACATTCAGATCCGTTATCACCATGGGGATCCTTTTCCCCATGACGGTCCAGTGGTCTCCAAAGGGCACGACTGCGAAGATGAGGAGGGCCGTGGCTGCCACCACCGCCGGCGCGTAGAGGAAAATCCATCGGTCCGCACCCTCCGGCACCAGGTCTTCCTTGGCCAGGAGCTTCACGATGTCGGCCAGCGGTTGAAGGAGACCCCACGGGCCGGCGCGATTGGGGCCCAGGCGAATCTGTATCCACCCGATGAGCTTGCGTTCTCCCAGGACCAGATAGCCGGCCACAAACAATAGGGCGCCGAGCACAATCCCGATTTTTACGACCAAGAAAAGAATTCCCAAAAACAATGCCATTTTGCAATTCCTGTCAGGTCCCGTTCCAAAAGAACAAGGCCTGTTTGAGCATACCCGCATAATCAGCCGGATGTTTTCTGATCTGCGCATCCGTGAGCCTCACCGGCCAACGACTTATTTTTTGCCAATCCAACTGTCGATGCCTGCGGGGCGATCACGAGCCCCTTTGCCATGGTCGGTACCACGTGCAGCTGCAGAACCAGCGCGCCTCCCTCCAGAGAAAGGGAAACCCTATCTCCTTCCGAAAGGCCCAGACGCGCGCGTCCTCCGGATGCAGAAAGGCAGCGGGGGCCGTCTTCCGCCTTCTGCGTAAACGCTGAGTAGCGCGAAAGCGCTTCGGTGCCGAAAACCTGCTCCGTCATCAAGAGTTCAAGCCCCTCCTGCCCTGAGGATCGCTCGCGACGAAAGGGCCGGCGAAAGATCGACCGACCCCCGGGTCTGAATGGGGAGACGAAAGCCGGTCAGTGTCTGAGAAGCGGAACGAATCGCGTCGAATACCGGGTTCTCCCTGGCCAGCCAATCCCGGATGTCCCCGAGAAGTTCCCCCTTTTCCTCCCCCGAGAGAACCGCATAGAGCTCGTCAATCACAATGTGAGCCGCTTTGGAGTCCCCTCCCGGCACGTGGTCAAGGAATGTGCGGGGCGGATGTTTCCCACCGCTGAGCTGCGAGATGGGCGTGCCTCCCCGATGGACCGGAGCCACCGTATGCACCCTTCCTTCCTGATTTATAAAGTGCGGCCGATTCGAATACTGTAGTGGTTGGGAGCACCATGTGCGCTCTTGCCGCCGACGGGGAGGGGAGGTAGTCCATGACCAACAGAAAATCGAGCCTTTCGAGCGCCTTCTCCAACCGTGGGCGGTCCGGGTAAAGGTGGAAAAGATCTTGCTCCACCAGGAGCAAGGCCTTGATCTTTCCGGATTCCATCGCTTCGACAACCGACGCCTCCTCCTTCACGGAAGAGAGCAAACCGGCGCCGAAACCATTGGGTCCGGGCAAGAGATAAAAGAGTCCCGTCCATTCGAAGCTTCGCCGGAGCAGATGGGCGAGGGTTGCCACGAAGGAAGGCGTGTCCTCCGGGACGATATCTGTTCCGCAAATAAGAACAGGCCGTTTGCTCTTTCCGAGTCTTTCGGCGGTCTGATTCAGCCGGATTTCCAGATCCGGATCCGGCGTGTCGTCTCCGAGAAGTGCGTCGAAAAACCCGGCCGATTCCCCGGCGAGACCGTTCGGCAGCCTCCCGTCGAGGGCGGCGCGGACGATCCGTCCTGCACAGAGATCAAGGACCTCCGGTCTGACGGCGACGTGTGAGAAGGTCAAAAGGGAGCGAAACCGGGCGGGGATCCACGACGGCCACATGGGCGCCCTTGCGATAAGCCTGTCTCATCGCCAAGAGCCGCCATGGGGGCCTCGTTCAGAGGATCGGCCCCAACGGCCAGGATGAAGTCGGCATCTTCGATTTCACGCATGGAAACAGCCCATTGCCCATCGAGGTGATCCACGGCGCTCCTGACTTTCCTGGCCATCAGGGGATCCGTGAAAAAGAAGGGATCCGGCCAATTGAGCTGCCGGCACAGCCGTTTGAGAGAAGCCTGGGTTTCGAGGCTGCAGCGCGACGACCCGACACAGGCCACAGACCCTGCTCCCGCTTGGCCGGTGATCCCTTTTAGCGCCGAAGCCGCCGCCTCAATCCCTTTTTCCCATGGAACCGCCTTGTCTCCGATCCGGGCCGTCCGGAGACGATCGCGATGATTGGCAAAATCAAAGCCGTAGCGTCCCCGATCGCAGATAAAAAACCCGTTCACGGATTCGTTGTATCGGGCCTTCCTGTCGCATCACCTCCCGGTACCGGGCGCTGACCGTCGTGTTGCACCCGAGCGAGCAGTGGAGACAAACTGACGGACCCCGTTCGAAGTCCCACCGGCGTCCTTTGAACCGCGCCGGCTTGTCGGTGTAGACACCCGTCGGGCAGATATCGATGAGATTGCCTGAAAAGGGGCTTTCGAGCGTTCCGTCTCTCAAATCGGCCGAAGTACATGCGGTTTCCGATTTGCATGGCGCCCAGGTCGCGGTAGCCCGAGCAAAGTCCTGGTAAAAGCGCCTGCACCGAAAACAGTGGATACAGCGATTCATCTCGTGCTGCACAAAGGGCCCGAGGGTTTGATCATGATAGGTGCGCTTCTTTCCCTGGTAACGTCTTATTCCGTGTCCGCCTGCAACGGTCTGATCCTGGAGCAGGCAATGCCCGCCTTCGTCGCACACGGGACAGTCAAGGGGATGGTTCAGCATGAGCCATTCGATGACGTATCTTCGAAACGCCTGCGCTTCCGGGTCCGTCGTGGAGACGACCATGCCGTCCCGGGCATCCTCCATGCAGCTCATCTCTATTCCCTTGACCGGGCCGTCGACGAATTTTACGGCGCAAACCCGGCACGCGCCTACGGAACCGAGGGCCTTGTGATAGCAGAACCTGGGGATCATAATCCCCAGACGCTCTGCGGCTTCAATGACCTTTGTCCCTTCAGGAACCTCGATGTCTCGACCGTCGATGATCAGCTTGGGCATAAAATCACGAATCACTTTCCCCTTGCGAAGGGGCATTTCTTTTGAACGATGTGCTCCCGCACCTCATCTTCGAAAATCCTCCAGCAGGCCTTGGACAGGGGCCGCCGCGCCAGGGGCAAAGGCGCAGTACGAATAGGACAGATATGCGGCCATCTCCCGCAGCATGGGGATATGCTCCTCCTTGCCCTCTCCCCTTTTCGATGCGGGCCAGCAAATCCCTCATATAAGGCAACCCCTCACGGCAGGGGGTGCACCACCCGCAGGACTCCCGGGCAAAGAACTGAATCAGGTTCAGCGTGACGGCGACCAGGCAGGTCTTTTCATCAAAGACCATGATGGACCCCGTTCCGAACCGGTGGCCCGGTCCGATTTTTTCGATGGAATCGAAGTCCATGGCCACATCATGGTACCCTTTGGGCACATATCGGGTCGAGGCCCCTCCGGGCAGACAGGTCTTGTATTCACACCCGGGCTGCATCCCCCCGGCGTGTTCGATGATTTCCGCCAATGGGGTCCCGAAGGGGAGCTCATAGACCCCGGGACGCCTGACCCGGCCGCTTACGCAGTATATCTTGTGTCCCGGGGCCTTTTCATGCCTTCCCAGGCCCTTGAACCACTCAGCCCCGTTTCTCAAAATATGGGGCACGTAGGCAAGCGTCTCCGCATTATTGACGACAGTCGGTTGCCCCCACAATCCGGCGTCCGTCAGGTGGCCTTCGATATTGGGATGGGGTCTCCGACCTTCCAGCGCATTTACCAAACCTTTTGTCTCCCCGCAGATGTATCGACCCGCGCTTCTGTGAACGACGATGTCAAAGGAAAACTCGCTCCCAAGGATCCGCCGGCCCAGCAATCCTGCCTCTCTCGCCTCTTTGAGGGCAGATTCGAAAACTCGGGACACCTTTTCGTAAGAAGGCCTGACGAAAAAATACCCTTTTTGGGCCCCGATCGCATAAGCCCCGATGAGCATCCCCTCAATCACCGTGTGAGGATTGACACAGACCAGGACGCGGTCCTTGAAGGTGCCGGGTTCCATCTCGTCCGTATTGGCGATAATATAGCGGGGGTGGGAAGCATCATCCTTGAGAGACTTCCACTTGCGGCCGGTAGGAAACCCTGCCCCGCCATGACCCCGAAGTCCTGAATCCAGAACGATATCCTTGACCTCCTTGGGGGTGTAAGTCCCGAAGGGCCTTCTGGATTCCTTCGTATCCGCCGCTTCGACGATATTCCTCCAGAGAAATGGTTTCGTCTTTGGACCGGTTTTGCAGAATGATCTGCGCGGAAGCCATGCTCAACGCACCTCTTCGGGAACGGGCTGCTCCCGTCTGAGCGTTTCCAGGATCCGGTCGATGGACTCCGGCGTCAGATCACCGTAGGGTTCTCCGTTCACCAGCATGGCCGGTGCCTGATCACAAAATCCGATGCAACACACAGGAAGAAGGGTGAATAATCCGTCTGCGGTGGTGCCGCCGACCGGGATATTCAGTTTTCCACACAAGTGAGCCAGGACGGATTCATGGCCTTCCATCCAGCAAATGGCGCTGTCGCAGACATGAATCACGTATTTCCCTACCGGTTCCCGGTAGATGAAGTCGTAAAACGTCGCAAGCTCTTCCACTTCCAGAGGGGTCATCCCGAGGAGCGCCGCCCCTTCCCGAACCGCCTCATCCGTGAGATAACCGTAGTGCTTCTGAAGCAAATACATGACGTCAACGGCCGCCTCACGAGGGTGCTCGCTCTCTTCGTATTCTTCTGCATATCGACTGCTTTGGTCTCTTTGGGTAACATATAAGGATTCCTATCGATCCGTATCGGGCATGACATAATCGACCGATCCGATAATGGCCACCAGGTCGGAGATGGATTCCCCTACGGCCATCAACGGCATGGCCTGGATATGGGCGAAGTCAGGGGTTCGAATGCGCATGCGGTAGGCCATGTTCAAACCGTCGCTCACCACGTAATAGCCCTGCTCCCCCCGGGCGCTCTCCGTCGTGAGGTAGGCCTCTCCCCTGGGGATCTTGGGCCCTCGGGTCACATTGATGAAGTGGTGGATCAAACTCTCAATATCCTTCAAGGTGTCTTTCTTGTCTGGGATCACATAGCGGTAATCCTCACATATGTGCCTGCCGGGCGGCATGTTTGCCGCGGCCTGCTCGATGATCCTCAGGCTCTGGCGCATCTCCTCCACCCTGACCAGATAGCGTGCATAACAATCCCCTTCGCTCCTCACTGGGATGTCGAAGTCAAAGGCCTCGTAGCCGGAGTAAGGGATCTTCTTTCGCACGTCCCACTGAAGGCCGCTTGCCCGCAAAAGCGGCCCCGTGACCCCCCAATCGATGGCCTCTTGCAGGGAGAGATGCCCGATGCCTCGGGTCCTTCCCTCAAAGATGGGATTTTTGGTGAGCAATCCCTCGTAGGCCTTGATCCGTGAAGGGAAGATCTTTACAAAATCATCCACCGCTTCCTTCCATCCCTCGGGCAGGTCCGCGGCGACCCCGCCCAGGCGGAACCAGCTCGGATGGAGCCTTGCGCCGGTGATCAGCTCCACGATGTCCATAATCCTTTCCCGATCAGCGGTCGTATAAAAGATGGGGCTCATGGCACCCGTGTCGTGGGCCATTTCTCCGAACCACATCAAATGGTTGCTCAGGCGGAAGAATTCCGTGAGCATGACCCGGATGAACATTGCCCTGTCAGGGACTTTGATGCCCGCCAGCCTTTCCACCGAAAGCAGATAGGACAGATTGTTGGCCACGCCGCTCAGGTAATCCACGCGGTCCGTGTAGGGGATGAACTGGTGCCATGACTGGCGCTCACCGATCTTTTCGACACCCCGGTGGTGGTAGCCGATGTCCATGTCGAGGCCCCTGATCTCCTCCCCAAGGGCCAGAACGATGAATCTCATGAGCCCGTGGGTGCTCAGGTGGTGGGGGCCGATGTTCAGAAGGTATTCTTCGTCGCTTTGAGGCTGTCAGATATTCTGCCGCGTCAAGGGGCTGGGTCTTCACGGCATCGGCCCGCGTGTACGGCGCCATTTCGGTCGCCCGGCCCGCATAGCCCTTGCGCAGCGGATGGCCCTCCCAGCCGGGAGGCATGATGAGGCGGCGCAGGTTGGGATGGCCGTGAAATCGAATGCCGAACATATCGTAGACCTCCCGCTCGTACCAGTTGGCCGAAGGCCAGAGGTCGGTGATGCTCTGTGCCGCCGGGTCCCGCCCAGAGAGCTCGACCTTGAGCCGAACGCGGCCGGCCGACTCATAGGAGAGGAGATGGTAGACCAGGGTATAGTCAGGGGTTGCTTCTCGTTCACGGCGAGCGGATTCGTCCACGGCCGTAAGGTCATCAAGACGCAAGAACTTGGGAGAAGCCTCGGTCTTGAGAAAACGCAGCACCTCCTTTACCCGGGATTGACTCACGTGGAAGGTCGGCATATCCGAGGTCTCGGCCGTTTGCCTGACCGCATCCCCAAATCTTTCCTTCAGGGCTTCTCCAAGGGCCCTGTCCCGCTCCGGGAGCTCAATTCGATTTGGCGGCGGGGTCCACATGAGATCGGACCTGCTTTCCCAGAAATGGGGAGGCGTCACGGACGTCCCCCGGACCGGGGTCCCATAGTAGCCCGGCCCCCGGGGGTCCCTCGATTTGGTGATCCCATCCTCGAGAACCGGCCCTTGAGTCCCCTGGGTGCCTCCGGGCATGTGGAGAATAGACCGCATCGGTCTCTCCGACATGATCTTTCTCCTGGAGCAATATGAGCCCCTGCATGACCGCCTCGGGTCGTGGGAGGGCAGCCCGGGATGTAGACGTCCACGGGCAGGATCTGGTCGATGCCCTGGACCACGCTGTAGACGTCATACATGCCGCCGCAATTGGAACAGGACCCCATGGACATGACCCATTTGGGTTCCGGCATCTGCTCGTAAAGCCTCAGGATGGAGGGGGCCATCTTCTTGAAGATGGTCCCCGATGTGACGAGAAGATCCGCCTGCCGCGGCGTTCCCCGCAGGACCTCCGCCCCGAATCGCGAGATATCGTAGCGCGAGGTGTAGGCGATCATCTGTTCGATGAAACAGCAGGACAGTCCGAAGAACATGGGCCAGAGGCTGTACTTTCGGCACCAGTTGACGACGGTGTCCGCGGATCCGAAGACTAGGTCTTGGACGGCCTTGACGTCTCTATTCTCCAATCCAGCTCTCCCTTGCTCCAGAGATAGAAAAGGCCCAACAGCAGCATGAGGATGAAAAAGGAGATCCGCACCCAGCCGGCCCATCCTAGCGGCTCAAAGGCGACGGCCCAGGCAAAGATATAGGCGGCCTCCACGTCAAAGATGAGAAAGAAAATGGCAACGAGGTAAAAGGGAACGGGGTATCGGAATCGCGCAAAACCGGTGGGAATGATGCCGCACTCGTAAGGGGTTGCCTTTTCGGGGGAGGCCTTCTTCTCCCCCGGCCAGGCGCAAAGAAAAAGAAAGACCGCTATCAGGGCAAAGACCATAAACCCATATACGGCCAAGCTGAATATTCCCGGTTCCCAAGGCGATAAGGCCACATATGTCCCAGCAGATTCCATGGGTTCTCCGTAATTCAGTTAAGGCGTGAAGTCAGTCGTCCCCTGTTGAAAAGCGCTCGGTGCATCCCGAAAACGTATCCATGGCAAGAACATAACCGCACGAAGGAACAATGGAAATAGGGGCCTTCATGCATTGGAGGCCCTGCGAGCCGGTATTCTCCCGCCGGGCAGGCAAAACAATGACCTGCCGGCAGGAGCAATGGGTGGTTTCGAATCTTACGGTTCGTGGGACGCTTCTTTCGTTCCGAGCGTCCTTCGCAAGCCCCAAACCGGTCCGGTCTCTTTATCGATGCCGATCCCTCTGCACAGCAATCAAAGCAGCTCTTGAAGCGGCAGCATGAGACATTGTGTCAAAACCAGGGGCGATTTGTCCACAAAATGCGGGATGGCCTTTATTCCCCCTTCTCTGAGGAATTCGATCCTCACCGGAAAGAGACGCCCTTCCCTCAGGGTTTCACCCACCTGTCGCTCATTTCAGAAGTGATGGCGATCGAGGAAATGGAATATAGGGGGAGGGAAGAAAATAAGGACACTTGAACCGAAAAATTGAAAATCCTGGGATCGGGGGAAAGACTTGAGTGGCGGAGTTTTCCCCCGTTTTCATTGGCTTTTCGGTGTCAGCGCAAAGTTGGATTTTGTTGGGTTTCTTGGGGGTGTTTTGGGCTGGGTGGTGACAGAATGGTTACAAGAGATGGGTTCCCGAAGGATCAGTATCACAGTCTCGATTTTGGCATGCATCCTACTCCAAGATTGACTCAGCATACTTGTCGTTTTGGCGTCAAAGGAGCAGACATTGATTTGACTCTCGACCGCCTTTTGGGGATATCCATTTGATCTAGCAGGAATTCTTGGTATCAATTTAGCCGGGGCAGAAAGAACAGGTGACCAAATTGCAATCGAGACCCAGAGGAACTTCAAAAAAGCGGCGCCTTTGGGTTTAAGGTTCATTGGGTTGACAGTGGCTGGTTTGATTCAGACTTTGGTTCCATGCGATTCGAGAGATCATACTCATTACTTGCTGATTTTGCTTGACTGATTTCCTTAACACTACAGCGCATTATTTTATAGACATTCATGAATAAAGTGTGTATGTTTCAGTCTAACAGGGCGATTGACAGGGGTTACGGTGTCATTTTTGACTATATGCCCGGCGAAAAATCTGTCGCAGCGGGCGCCGGTGGAATATGCCCTGTAGCTGGAGATACATTTTATGCCATGAAACGACCTCAGCTCAATGTTTGCATGACCCGAAGTTCAGATTCCATTAACAGAGCGCTGATGACAGGAGATCTGAACGATTTTGACCCCGTCGCTGTTGAGTTGGTCAGCGGGTCTGATTGGGAAAGTGTATGGGATGAACTGGTCAAAAAGTATCATTATCTGGGTTACCAAAGACTCTTGGGGCACGGCCTCAAATATCTTGCTTTCATCCATGAGCGACCCGTGGCTGCCCTATCGTGGAGCGCGCCGGCCTTGAAACTGGCTGCCAGGGATTGTTTTATTGGCTGGTCGGCCGAGCAAAGGAAACGCCATCTCAAACAGATTGCCGGGAACAGCCGGTTTTTGGTGATGCCCTGGGTACGAATACCCAACATGGCATCCCGTGTTTTGGCACAAAACATCGCGCGCCTGCCTCTGGACTGGCAACGGCAGTTCAACCAGCGACTGCTGCTGCTGGAAACCTTTGTCGACGGCCGCTTTTTCAAAGGCACATGCTACAAGGCTTCGAACTGGGTCCATGTCGGACACACCCACGGAAGCACCAAACTGGGAAAAGGATACCGATACCACGGAAGCCGAAAGGAGATCTACCTTTATGTCATAGAGCCTGATTTCAGAAACATTATCGGTTGCCGACAAAAGCCCGCCCCCCTGCCTGATCGTCCTCCACAAACAAAGCTCAAAGTGGAGGAGCTGACCATGCTTTTAGAACACTGCCGATGGCACCCGCAGATTTCGGCCGATTTTGATCTCAGCCAGGACGATGTCAAAACCATGGCTCAGGAGCTTGTCGACTTCCACAAGCAGTTTCATGATTGCTATGGCCGTATCGAACATCATCGTCTGGGGTTGGCCTACCTATCCGGACTGATGAGCAACGCCACGGCCAAATCGGCCGAACCGATCGCCCTCGAATTTCTCGATAAGAAATCCGTACGGCCGATTCAAATGTTTATGAAGACCTACCGTTGGGATCATCTGGGCATGCAGCAGACTCATCAGGGTATGCTCGCCCCGCTGATCGCCTCTCCTGATGGGATGATCAGCGTTGATCCCAGTGAATTTGTCAAAAAAGGCAAGGAATCTGTCGGGGTCGCTCGGCAGTATTGCGGCACCCTCGGAAAAGTTGAGAATTGCCAGTCAGGCGTCTTTGTCGGCTATTCGAGTCACAAAGGCTATGGCCTGCTTGCCTGTGGCCTGTACATGCCGAAAAGCTGGTTTACCACAGAGCAGGAAAAACGACGTAAAGACAACCTGGTCCCGGAAGATCTTGTCTTTCAGACCAAACAACAGATTGCCCTCGAGTTAATCAATGAGGTCGTGGCCACAAACCTGTTTCCGGCCAAGTGGATCGGCGCCGATGCCTCCTTTGGCAGCGACCTTGAATTCTTAAATGCCCTGCCCGGTCACTTGAACTATTTTGTGTCCATTCGCTCCGATGCTCAGGTTTTTACAAGGAAACCAAAAACGGGCCTACCCCCTTATAAGGGTCGAGGCCCCCGCCCCAAGAAAGCCATCGTATTGCCCGGTCAACCAAAGGCGCAAAGCGTTTTGCAAATTACAAGGTCCAAGCAAGTCTCTTGGGAGCCGTTCATGGTCGCTGAGGGCGCCAAAGGACCCATTATCGCCGAAGTGGCGCGTATTCGCATCTATTTGTCCCGGGACGGACTGCCTGTGGGATATCCCCAATGGCTGTTCCTGCGCAAGGATACCGATGGGCAAGTGAAATACTCCATCTCCAATGCGCCAAAAGATATCCCGATGGCAGAGCTTGTCAAAGCATCCACCATGCGATGGCCTATCGAGCAGTGCTTTCATGAAGGCAAAAATCAGGTGGGCATGGATTACTATGAACATCGCTCCTGGCCTGCCTGGCATCGCCATATGATTTACGTATTTCTGGCGCTGCACTTTTTGCTAAGAATGCGATTACGCTTTAAAAAAAAGCCCTCTGTTGACGCCACATTTGGTTCGGAGGCTGTTGTCCGTAATCCTGCCCATTAAATCATTGACTTTAGAGGGTGCCATGGAAATTGTCCAATACCATATCAATCGAAATCTTGTCGCTTATAAATCGCACCGCAAAAAACGCCTAAAATTGGCCAAGCTGTTAA
>CAVOVO010000051.1:0-31137 GCA_963699845.1 uncultured delta proteobacterium | reverse complement strand
CCATATTGCACCCGGCGATCCGGTAGAACCCTGGTGGGTCAAATGGGAGGGGCCGCACCCGAGCTCATCGCTCAGCTGAAGGTCTCATACGGTCTCGACCGAAGCATCACGGCGCAACTCATGACCCATATCCTCCGGATGGCACGAGGGGATCTGGGGATGTCCTGTCTTGCCTACGATCTGCCGGTCGTTTCCTGATCATGGGGCGATTGCCGGCCACCTTGATTCTGGTCATGACGGCGCTGGTCCTGGCAATTGTCACGGGCACATTCCTAGGGATCATTGCGGCGCAGAAGCCCAAGAGCCTCTTCAGCGGTTTCGTAACCGTCATTTCGCTGGCAAGATACGCCGCACCGGTCTTCTGGACGGGATCATGCTGCTCATACTCTTTCTTCCTACCTCGTTCCCCTGTTCCCGAGCTTCGGCATGGGTGCAGTGGGAACGACGGGGGGAGCCCTTGATCAGTTGCTCGATTTCGTTCACCACCTGGTGCTTCCGGCGGCGACACTGGGCAGCATCTATCTTGCGGTATACAGTCGATTGGCCCGGGCGAGCATGATGGATGTCCTCGGTGCGGACTACATCCGGACGGCCTGGTCAAAGGGGCTGAGCCGAAGGGTGGTGGTTTACAAACACGCCCTGAAAAATGCGGTGCTGCCCGTGGTCACCATGGCCGGTCTCCAGTTCAGCCAGTTGATTGCCGGTGCGGTGGTGGTGGAAACGGTATTCAGTTGGCCGGGAATGGGACAATTGGCGTTTGAAGCCATCTTGCGGCGGGATCACCCTCTGTTGCTTGGCATCCTGTTCTTCTCCACATTGATCGTTGTGGTGGTCAATTTTCTGACCGACATGTCATATCGATTGCTTGATCCGCGCATCAAATAGATGAATCGACAGGAGACATAGCGCAGACGATGAATATGATCGCTCCTTCAAAACCCTTTGCTGAAGCGTGGCATATGTTCGCCGGCAACAAGGCGGCGCTCTTAGGGCTTGGGTTGGGTGTAGCCGTCGGGTTGGTCACCGTTCTCGGACCGATCCTTTATCCTGCCGATCCTTTTGAGATGGTCGCGGCACCCATGAGCCCACCGGGAGAGGAATTGCTGTTGGGTGCGGATTATCTCGGCAGAGACGTGCTTGCGGGCATTGTTTATGGGGCCCGCACCACGGTTCTGGTGGGATTTGCGGCCACCCTCTTTACATTGGTCATTGGGATTTCCATAGGTGGATTGGCCGGATTCTATGGGGGATGGATCGAAAGCCTGTTCATGCGCATCACGGAGTTCTTCCAGGTATTGCCGGCATTGCTGTTGGCCATGGTGCTGGTTGCTTTGTTTTCTCCAAGCCTTTGGACCATCATTTTCGCCATCGGGATCGTCAGCTGGACACCGGCAGCCCGTTTGACCCGCGCCGAGTTCTTGAAGATAAAGGAACGGGAGTTCGTCATGGCGGAGCGGGCCATGGGCGCAACGAATCGACGGATCATGTGGCGGACCATCTTGCCCAATGCTGCACCACCCCTGATCGTCTCAGCTACGCTTAGCGTGGGGGTTGCGATCCTCTTCGAGGCCGCATTGAGTTTCTTAGGGCTCGGAGATCCAAATAAATTCAGCTGGGGATACATGATCGGTGCTTCCCGGGACTTCATCTTCGAAACGTGGTGGGCGGTCACATTCCCGGGACTGGCGATCTTCTTCACCGTGCTGGGCGTAAGCCTCATCGGCGATGGACTAAACGACGCGCTGAACCCCAAACTGAGGTTGAAGTGACCAAGTCGACCCCCGTTCTTGCCGTCGAGGATCTTTGCGTGGATTTCGCCACACGTAAGGGGCGCGTCCGTGTCTTGAACGGGATCCGCTTTCACCTGAGGCAGGGAGAGACGCTTGGCGTCGTCGGAGAGAGCGGTTGCGGGAAGAGCATGACCGCCTTGGCCATCATGCGCCTGATTCCGATTCCTCCTGGAGACATTTCAGGAGGCCGCGTGCTATTGAACGGCAGAGACCTTTTGGGCCTCAGTGAGAAGCAGATGCAGGATGTGCGGGGCAACGAGATTTCCATGATCTTTCAGGAGCCCATGACCTCCCTCAATCCTGTCTTCACCATCGGGATGCAGATCGCCGAGTGCATTCAGCGACATCAACGGGTGAACCGGAAACAAGCGATGGAAAAGGCTCTGGAGATGCTGATCGCGGTGAGAATACCGGCGCCGAATGAAAGGCTCCGCCAATACCCCCATGAGCTTTCAGGGGGGCTGCGCCAACGGGTAATGATCGCCATGGCGCTTTCGTGCCGTCCTACCATCCTTATTGCCGACGAGCCCACCACCGCCCTGGATGTCACGGTTCAGGCCCAGATCTTTGAGCTGTTGGAAGAAATCCAGAGGAAAATGGGCACATCGATGATTCTCATCACGCACGACATGGGAGTGATCAGTGAAATCGCCGATCGCGTGATTGTGATGTACGCCGGGCGCAAGGTGGAAGAGGGCCCTGTGACGGAAATCATCGAAAACCCTCACCACCCTTATACCCAGGGGCTCCTTGGGTGCGCCCCCGATCTCAAGGAGGACCCCGGCCCGGAGGTGGAGACGCTGAAGGAGATCCCCGGTATCGTTCCGGCCCTTAGCGAAGTGGGGGCGGGATGTCCTTTCCAGGATCGTTGCGAACACGCCACCCAACTGTGTCGAGATGAAATGCCGCCTCCCTACGAGGTGGGTGCCGAGCACTTGGCGGCCTGCTGGCTCATGAGGGCGGATTCATGATACAGACGGAAACCAAAGAAAAACCGTTGCTGACCGTGCGAGATCTCTGCGTCCATTTTCGACTGGCCAAATCGCATCTGTTCGCTGCCGCCAGGACCGTCTATGCGGTGGATGGCGTGAGCTTTGAAGTTCGGCGTGGGAAGACCTTTGGAATCGTCGGGGAAAGCGGGTGTGGGAAGTCCACCACAGCGTTGTCCGTCCTTCGGCTTGTGGAACCGACCTCGGGGGCTATATGGTTCAATGACACGGACGTGAGATCCCTTGGACCCAAGGCGCTGCGGCGGCAACGCAGGGACATGCAGATCATCTTCCAGGATCCTTATTCCGCCTTGGACCCCCATAGCACGGCAGGGGACATTGTGGGGGCCCCGCTGAAGATCCAGAAAATAGGAACCAGGCAGGAATATCGGGAACGGGTTGCGCAGCTCTTTACCCTTGTGGGGTTGAGGCATGAGCAAATGGGGGCCTACCCCCACCAGTTTTCCGGCGGGCAGCGCCAGCGGATCGGCATCGCGCGGGCCTTAGCATCGGGGCCTGATCTGATCATCTGCGATGAACCGGTCTCCGCTCTTGATGTGGCGATTCAGGCCCAAATCCTGAATCTGTTGAGGCGTCTCCAGCAGACGTTCGGGTTGACCTATCTCTTCATATCCCATGACATGGCGGTGATCCAGCACATGTGCGACGAGATTTCGGTGATGTACCTGGGTAAGATCGTGGAACAAGCGGGCCGGCGGTCTTTGTTCAGGGAACCGAGGCACCCTTATACCAAGGCACTGCTCTCGGCGGTGCCGCGCCTTCATCGTAGGGAAAAGAGGCAAATGGATCCCGTGCGAGTGACGGGGGACCCGCCGAGCCCCATCGACCCACCGACAGGGTGCCGGTTCCATCCCCGCTGCCCCCTTGCGGAGCCCCGCTGTCGTAAGGAAGCGCCGCTTCTCAGGGATATCCTGACGGACCATCGTGTGGCCTGTCACCTTGTATAACCCATAGCCGATTCGGTCATTCATAGACTTGGAATTCAATGCGAGGAAGGTTTTGAGATACATCGCCTTTGATTCGGACAAATGTGTGGGCTGTCAGATCTGCCAACTGGTCTGTTCAGGCACCTGGCAGCAGGTTTTCAATCCCTTGAAGGCCAACCTCCGCGTGGAGCAGTCGGAATGGTACGGCGCGTTCAACGGGATCATCTGCAGACAGGACCCGGATGCACCGTGCGTGAAGGCATGCCCCACGGGGGCACTGTTTGTGGATGACAAGCGGGAGTTGATCGGGTTTGACAAGAAGAAGTGTGATGGGTGCCAAACCTGTGTGGCGGCATGCCCCTATGGTGCCATTTTTACCCATCCGGATCAGCCCTACATCTACAAATGCAATCTCTGCGGAGGCGGAAAGACGCAACGCTGCGTGGATGCCTGCCCCAGGGGCGCCCTGCGCGTGGAGGAGGTGAAGGCATGAAGGGATACGCCGGAAAGATCACCTTCGTGGACCTCACAACCGGATCCATCGAGGACGCGTCTTTTGATGAGACTTTTGCAAGGAAATACCTGGGTGGAAATGGTTTTGCGGCAAAGATGCTCTGCGATCGCGTGCCGCAAGGTGCAGATCCACTGGGTCCTCAAAACGCTTTCATCGTGTGCACCGGCCCCTTGACCGGGACCCTGGCCCACGGGAGCGGCCGATGCGGCATTGTGACCAAGTCCCCGCTCACGGGCTATTTCATGGACAGCTATTTCGGCGGCGAATTCGGGGCCACCCTGAAACGGTCAGGCAGGGACATGATCGTGGTCGTGGGCCGATCCGATGCGCCCGTCGTCCTTTTCTGCGACGACGACCGGGTCTCGCTGCTCCCGGCCAAAGACCTCTGGGGCAAGACCACGAAAGACACCCAGGATCGTCTCGTGGAAAAGCTTGGAAAGGGGGTCAGTACCTTGTGCTGCGGACCTGCAGGGGAAAACGCGGTCCCCATGGCCTGCTGCATTTCCGGCAGAAGGGCCGCAGGACGCGGAGGGACGGGCGCCGTCCTGGGCGCCAAGAATCTCAAGGCCATCACCGTTCGGGGGACGAAAGACATCCAGGTCGCCGACATGAAGGGTCTGCTGAAGTCCTATGGTCAGTCCCGAGATCAATTCATAGGGCTCGATAATTTTGTGCGGCTCGGCACGCCCTTTCTTGTGGACATGATCAACAAGGCCGGTGGGCTGGGGACGAGGAACTGGCAGGAAGAGACATGGGATGGGGCGGAAAAGATCCGGGCCGAAAGGCTTCTCGAAGACCACTTTGTCCGAAACTGGGGGTGCTATGCCTGTAACCTCGGCGGGTGCACCCGTGTGGTGCGGTCGGGGGCGAACCCCGCCGTAGTCACGGAGGGACCCGAATACGAGACCCTCTTCGCCCTTGGGTCCAACTGCGCCATTGATGACCTCAATGCCATCATCGAGGCGGATCGCCTGTGCGATGACTACGGTCTCGACACCATTTCCTATGGGGGGTCCATCGCTTTTCTCATGGAGTGCTTCCAGAGGGGGCTCTTGACGAAAGCAGAGACGGGAGGCCTGGATTTTACCTTCGGAAATGCGCAAACCATGGTCGAGTGTACGCATCTCGTGGCCAAACGCGAGGGGTTCGGAGATTTTTTGGCACGGGGCGTGAAAGCCATGGCGGAGAAGATCGGCGAAGAGGCGAAGCGATTTGCCTGCCACATCAAGGGGCTCGAACCCCCGGGGCACTCCGGGCGAGCACTCAAGAGCATGGGCATCGGCTATGCGGTCTCGCCCCGCGGCGGCAGCCACCACGACACGCGGCCCGGGCCGGAGTACAAGATGGCCCCGACGCAACGACTCGCCACAGATGGAAAGGTCGCCATGGCCTTCAACACCGCCAACTGGTCGGCCATCGGGGACTCCCTGATTGTGTGCCATTTCTGTGAGCCCGTGTACGGGGGCGTTCTGACCCAGGCCCACGTGGATCTCATCAATTGGACGGTGGGATGGGACATGACCCTGGAGGAGCTCACCGAAATCGCATGCCGTGTGCACACGCTTGAGCGGCACTTCAACTGCCGGGAGGGATTGAGAAGGCGCGACGAAATCCTTCCGCACCGCTTCATGAACGAGGAGATCCCCTCGGGACCCTCCAAGGGGTTGCGGACGACTCCGGAGGAACTTCAAGCCATGCTGAATGACTACTACGACCTGCGGGGGTGGGATCGCGATGGCGTCCCAAAAGAGGAGACCCTGGTGAAGCTGGGGCTGGAAGACCTATTGCCTTACCCCTCAGACCGCACCGACTGACCCTGGGATAACCGTGATCCGGTTCTCGACGGCGTCTACGCCCTCCACTTTTTTTACCACGACCTCGGCGAGATCCCTGGTCTCCCCATCCTTTACGACGCCCGTCAACTGAACCACGCCGGGCCCAGGCACAGACACAAAAACCGCGGTCAGCCTTCCGGTGCTCAGTCCCGCTTCAATGATCGCGGCCTCTGCCCTGCTCCGGAGGGCAAGATTGGCTAACTCATTCATGGCATCCGCGGAACAGGCAATGATTTCAGTGGATCGGGCCATGGTGAGGATGGTGTCGACCGCCAGGTCCACGTCCAATTTGTCCGTGCAGAGCACCGCATCGTAGAGGGCAGGGTTATCCCAGCTCACACCGAAAGCAAATCGTATGAAAGCGGATCGTTCGTGATCGCTCCGATGGATCGCTTTTTGTGCGGCAGCCTCCGTGTATCCCCTTGCCACAAGATTTCGAATCCGCCTTTCCATGGATGCGTTGATCCGGATGTGCAGGGCGCAGTGAAATGACTTGAGCAGCACTTGCGCACCGCGACCCACAAAGACCGCATCTCCCTGTTTGGCCATGTCGAGGACCACGGAGTTGAGCCGGTCCAAATTGATTTCCGGCGCATGTGAGAAATAGCGCTGGAAAAATGAAGGGGCCTTGCCGTCCAGCTCCGCCACGCTGGCTGAGAAACCCATGGCCACAGCAGCCCTGTCGATCGCCTCCGTGTCATTGAAGGCGTACCCCATGGCGTCGGCCACCCGCTTGGCAATCTCCGTGCCCTGCGATCCAAGCGTTCTTGAAAAGGTAATGAAATGCATGCCATTCCCTCCTGTCACCGACGCTCTCAAACCGGTCCGATGACGGTCACACCTGTCGTCGATTCAAACCTCAACGACCATTCCGTCCTCTGCGATCTCGACCTCGACCTCGCCCAGCCTCGAAAGCATGTCCCCGCTCATGTGGGTGAGTAAGACGCGCCCCGGATTCATTTCCTTGAGGTGTTCGACCAAGGTAAGGTAGCTCAAATGGTACTTGATGGGCTTTTCATAGAAATAGGCCTCTGAAACCAGCAAGTTCGCATTCATGGCAATCTCCCGGATGGTGTCCGTCCAGGCCGTGTCTCCCGTGTAGGCGACCCGTTTGCCTTCGCAGTCAACCCGGAACGCCAGTGCGACGTCTCCGCTCGCATGGTCTACCACAACCGGTGTCACGGTCAACGTTCGAAACGGGAAGGGTTCCCCGGGAGGCAGTTCCAGTACCTCCAGGGTAAACTTTCTTTGCACCTTCGAAGAGCCCGGAAACATCACCTCCATGGCCGCATCGAGCCTTCGACGGGTGCCGCGTGGCCCTGCCACGACCAAAGGCCCCCGCCGTTTGCTGTGGAGCTGCGCGTCCAGGACAAAGAAGGGAATCCCTCCAAAATGATCACCGTGAAGGTGGGATATGAGAATCAGGTCAATGGCGTTTGGATTCACGCCAAAGCGGTTCATGGAAACCATGGCTGTGGCGCCGCAGTCCATCAGAAAAGTGCAGTCTCTGGCCTCACCGAGGATACAGGGTTGCAGTCTCCCTCCGTGGCCGAAGGCATCCCCCGTTCCCAGGAAACGGATCTTCACTTTCTCTCCTTCAGGTGCGCCACGCGCCTCATTCGCTGACAACGTTCGTGATCACGGGACATGCCGCTTGTCGTGGGGGGAAGGGAGGAAATCCCCTTCCCCCCGGTCCGATCAAGCCGGCAGATCACTTTTTCTTCAGCTCTTTCAGGAGCTCGGACAGTTGTTCCTTTCCATCCTGGAACATCTTGATGACCTCATCCCTTGTCATGACGCGCACCGGGCTTCCCGACTCCTTCATTTTCTTGAGGATCTGGGGATCGTTGAACATCTTCGGGAAGATCTCCGCACACTTGTCGATAATCTCCTTTGGGGTGCCCTTTGGCAGCGCGACACCACGGAAATTCACGCTGGAATCATCAATATCCAGGCCCGCTTCCTTGAAGGTCCTGACGTCGGGCAGGAATGGGTGCCTCTTCAGATCGGCGATGGCCAGAATTTTGAGATTGTCCTGGCTCCGAAAGGAGTCGGCCAGGTTGTTGAACCCCGCCTTGACTTTCCCCGACAACACCGATTGAATCGCATCCACGCCGCCCTTTTCCGGAATGTAAGTCAGTTGGATGCCGGCGGCCTTTGCCAGCTGAAGCGTAGCGATGTGATGACCCACGAACATCCCTGCACCGGATACAGTGATCTTCCCTGGGTTTTCCTTTGCGTACTTGATGAAGTCCTCCAGCGTGTTGAAGGGGCTGTCCTTCCCCACGATCAGGACTGCCGGGTCCGAGCCCCAGTTCCCGACCGGCTCGAAGTCCTCGATGGAAAACTTGGTATCATATACAATGGATTGGGCGATGAAATGGGGCACGTTGTAGGTGACCATGTTGTATCCGTCTTTGGATGCCTTTTCGACGAACCAGTTCCATCCCACCTGCCCGCCCGCCCCGGGCTTGTTGATGATGACAATGGGCTGGCCCAGGTACTTCTCATCCGAAGCGAGCATGGTGACGATCCTGGCCTGAAAATCCGTGGCCCCGCCGGGCGAATAAGTGACAATCATGCTTATGGGCTTGTCCGGATATTGCTCCAACGCATTGCCCACGCCGGCTGCAGCCACCATTAGAACACTGACGATGATCCCAACCCACCACCTGTACCCTTTTCCCCTGGTCATATGTGCCTCCTTTGTCTTGTCTAAATGGTCCATCATTTAGCGCCGGACACGCGCATAGCCGGCGACCCCTGAAACCTGTCTCGTGCTCCTTCATAAACGGTTCTTCATGGATTCGAATGATCAACCGTCCGGATCATTCCCGCTGGAAGCGGGTCAAAAGCTCAAAACAACAAACCGCTGGGCGTCTGGACTTTCAACAGCACCTTGAAAAGAACGAAAAGAATGCCGGTGAACACGGCGGATTCGAACCATTCTCGCCGCGCCCTTGTTCAATGTCAAATCGGATCTGCCCAACAAGAAGCTCACGATCACGAAAAAGGCAAATGCCGACACATAAAACCCCACAGACTGCATGAAAGCGAGGTATGCGACGATGATGCCAAGGAGGAGGAAAAACCGACCCCAAGGAAAAGGCTTCCCCTTCTTGTGCCCCTCTCCTCTCAACAGGACCCCTTGGAGCAGCATGAGTGCCGAAAGGACAATCATGACCACAATCACCACGCGAGGAAATATCCTTGCCGTTTCCTCGGAAATCGTCCCCAACGATGCATAAAGGCCCAGGGAACCGACGAGACATACCAGGGCGACCATAATCTCCTTGCTCATGACGATGCTCCTATGCCTTTTCCCTTTTTCGGTAGGCCCGGATTTCACTGAAAACGCTGTACACAATGGATCCGGCACAAAGCAGAATGATGACCATGTTGATGCCTCCGGTGAAAAAGTACTGAAACATGCCCACATCGGTCTGGGCGATCATCATCCCCTTCAAGTAGTTGTCCTCGGCGATGGCCCCCAGGATGATCCCAAGCACGACGGGTGCCGGGGAAAACCCGACTTTCCGCCCAACATACATCAAGGTTCCGAGGACAAACATGACGATCACGTCGTCAAAGCTGTTCTGCACGCTGTAGGTGCCGAAAACGGCAAGCACGGTCACAGCCGCGAGCATCTGAAGCTTTGGGACCTTCATGACGCTGTAGGAATACCGGGACATCATGATCCCGAAGATGCACATGGCAAACTGCGCCAGCACCAGGCTTGCGATAAAGGTGTAGGTCACTTCGGCGTGACTCTGGAAAAGATCCGGACCCGGAAAGAGACCGTGTATGAGCAGTCCTCCCAGGAGGACCGCAGCGGTGGGCGACCCGGGAATGCTCAGGGTGAGCAGCGGGATGAGGGACGGCCCCACCATGGCGTTGTTTGCCGATTCGGCCGCCGCGACCCCATGCGGGTTCCCCTTTCCGAAGAGCGTGGGGTCTTTGGAGAATTTCCTTGTCTGATCGTAGGCAATGAGGCCCGCCACCTGGCCCCCGGCCCCCGGAATGACCCCGATGATCGTCCCCACCACGGACCCGATGCCCAGGGCCTTGGTCATCTTGAGGTTTTCGACGATGGTCTTGAGCAGGACGCCCTTTTTGGGTCGGTAGTCGACCGTTTTTGCCTCGGCGTAAAGCTCTTCCATCAGCGAGAAGACCTGCGGTACCGCAAAGAGGCCGATGAGGGCGGGCACGATGGCCACGCCCCCGGTCAAGACGTCGTTGAAGATAAAGCGCGGCACGCCCAACACCGGGCTGTAGCCGATGATGGAGATGAGCAACCCGAACATGCCGCCGATCAACCCCTTGAACATGGAACCCGACGAAAGCCCGGCCATGACCGTGATGCCGAAAATGGCCGTCCAAAAGAGCTCCGACGGCCCGAACTGAATGGCGATCCGCGCCAGGGGCGGCGTGAAAAGGATCATGATCACCATGCCAAAGAGCCCGCCCACCAGAGACGAAATGAAACAGATGTAAAGGGCCCTTTGAGAATGCCCCTGAAGGGCCATGGGGTGGCCGTCCAGCAAGGTGGCAATGTTGGCAGGTGCCCCGGGGATGTTGATGAGGATGGCGGAAATGGCGCCCCCTGCCACCGTGGCCGTGTAAACGGCGCCGAGGAGGATCAGGCCGGTGGCCGAGTCCATGTGGAACGTGAACGGCACGAGGAGGGCCACGGCCATGGTCGGGCTGAGCCCCGGGGTTGCCCCGAGAAACAGGCCGCCGATGGTGCCAAGGATCAGGACGAGCAGATTGATGGGGGTGAGGGCGTTCGGGAGATACTGGAAGAATTCAGCCATGACGAACCACCTTCTCAAATGGGTGTACGCGCAAGTCCCTTTCACATTGGGGGACGAGAATCCAGTGAAATGGTTTCAGACGTTCGGGTTTCAGCACCCGTAGCCGCACAGCTTCGGCAGCTTGAGTCGTTGGATCTTACCTGACGGCCCTTTTGGTAAATCCTCCATGAACACGATCTTCTTGGGCGTCTTGTATTTGCCGAGATGCGTTGCGCAATGGGAGAGCAGGTCCGCTTCGGTGCAGCATTCCCCCGGCTTCAAGCATACACAGGCCAGGATCTCCTCGCCGTACCGGTCATCGGGGATCCCCACTGCGGCGGCATCGAGCACGGCCGGGTGTCTGTAAAGCGCCTCGTCGATCTCCCGCGGCGCGATGTTCTCGCCGCCCTTGATGATGAGTTCCTTGAGACGCCCAGTGACGAACACGAACCCCTCTTCGTCCATGAATCCCAGATCCCCGGTGTGGAGCCACCCGTCCGGTTCCAGGGCCTTGGCCGTGGCTTCCGGGTTCTTGTAGTATTCCTTCATGACGTTGTCACCCTTGATCATGATCTCGCCCACCGTGCCGCGCTGAACCTCGTTTCCCCCCTTGTCCACGATCTTGCCCGGTTGCCCACCGCCTGGCCGGGGGAGCCGTATTTTCGCTTCGCCGGGTCCATGGGGTTTGAGAACACGGGGGCGGCTGTTTCCGTGAGCCCCATGGTCTCCACGATGGATATCTTGAACTTCTCCTCGAAGGCCCGATGAAGTGACGGCGGCAGGGCCGATGAGGCCGAGCGCCCGAATCGGACCTGCTCCAGGTGAAAGCCCTTCCCTTCCGTCTCTGTCGCGGAAACCAGGTAGGAGATGATCGTTGGAACAACGGAAAACCAGGTGCAACGGTGATCGGAGATGAGCTCCCAGAAAGTCGATACCGAGAATCGGTGGGGCATGACCACGCTCCCGCCGCTCACAAGGGGCGTGACCGCCGTCACCACTTCACCGTTGATGTGATAAAGGGGGAGAGAGCAGAGCGCCCGGTCATCCGCGGTCAGCTCGTGGGCGAGCGTCGTGTATTCTCCCCCGGCCACCATGTTCCGGTGGCAGAGGATGACGCCTTTGGGGGTGCCGGTCGTCCCGGACGTGTAAAGGAGCAAGGCCGGGTCTTCTTCTTCCACCTCCGGCAGGGCATACCCGGAGAGATCCTCCTCCGGGAAGAGGTCTTTCGCGTCGTTGTCGACCAGGATGACCTCGATCGGCCTGCCAACCGCCTTCATGGCCGCCATGAGTCGATCCCTTTCCTCTTCCACCACGAAAACCGCTTTCGTGTCGGAGTGCCGGACCACGTACTCCAGTTGGGATGGCTGAGCCTGAAGGTTGAGGGGAGCCACGACGAGACCCGAATACATGGTGCCCAAGAAGAGCTTGCAGGTCTGGTACCCGTTGTGCATCATGAAAGAGACCTTGTCGCCTTTGCGAAGCCCCATCTTGACGAGATGTTTGCCAAGGGCGATGGAGTCCTCCCTCAGCTGGGCGTAGGTCATCTCAAGGCGCGGCTCAGGGGCGATCATGTAAAGCTTCTGCGACTGCTCGCGAGCCCGCTTGTCAATGTAGTGACGGATCGTGCGCATAACCGGCTTCTCCTGCAATGATTCCCGCAGCGAATAGGTTGGACCTGGGTGGGCCGGGAAAGGCCCATGGGCGTGTTTTCAAAACGAAACGATTTGGATGGGCCGACAAAACACCCACTCGACCCATGCCGGGCAAACGCCCGGATGCAGGCCGAGTGGGTGGGTGAATGGCTGCTGACCGTCTCAACGTGGCAGTCACAATATATTATGGCCCTTACTGCCGCACACCTCGCTACAATGTGCGGAAACCGTTACATCTTCGTTACCGGCAACTCCTCATGAACCCTATTCTATTCAGTCCCGCCCCTTTCAAGGGCCGGGACCGCGATCGTGCAATGCCTCTCCCCTCGCTGCAAAAGGAGAAGGCGCCGTGACCACCATCAGCGCCTATCGAGCAGGCTCAAACGGCGCCGTAGCCGATCTCAAACGCCTTCTTGTTGTCTTCATGAAACTTTGGAATGATACTGAGAAGGCTTTCAACGACCAACGCCTTGTCGAGCCCCTCCACAAGCTTGGCCATGGCACCGAGCACGATGACGTTGGCAAAGATGGGCCGCCCGAAATGGGTCATGGCCAACGTTTTGGCCGGAATCGGCTTCTGCTCGCACGGCAAGGCGTCGTCTATCTGCTCCACGAAGGCAGGGTCAAAAAGAATGAGCCCGGCCTTATCCACCGTGTCCTTAAACCGGTTGTAGGCAGACGAGGAGAGGGCCACAAAATAATCCGGGCTTTCGCACATGGGGCTGTCGATGATCTTGGGCGAAAACACCACCTGGCTTCTCACGTACCCCCCCCGCATCTCGGTGCCGTGACTCTTGAGCATGGTGACGTGGAGCCCCTGCTTGACGGCCGCCTCCCCCAGGATCTGACCCAACCGCACCACACCCTGGCCCCCGAATCCGCTGGCGACGATTTCGATTCTGTCTTTCATATGCTTCCCGTCCTCCTGATCTTGTCAACGCTCGCCCAAACGTGCTCGGAAAACTCGGCCCGCGAATTGCTGGCATCGTGCCAGACCCCGGTCGCCCAGATGGTGTCTTCCTTTTCTTCTCCCATGGGGGCGGCGTGATCCTTGATCCAGCGATAGATGTTCACCTGATTCCGGGACCCGAGGTGCCTCGATCCGAAGTTGGTCGGGCACGGATAAGGCATGTGGACCAGGGAAAACCCCCTGTTCAGGATCGCCGCTTTGACGCTTTCAACCGCCCGGGGGCCGTCCATGGCCACGTGGCGGGCCAGAAATGTGGCACCTGCCCCCTTCAGGATGTGCATGACATCCATGCCTTCGCTCATCAGGTTGTGCTCGAACATCCCGTAGGGGCTTGAATCCGTCTTGGCCCCCTGGGGGGTGGTGAACCCGAACTGACCGCCCGTGGACTGGTAGCCCAGGTTGTCGTTGACGATCACCGTCATGTCCGCATTGGACCTGGCGCAGTGGATCAGGTGCATCAGGCCGATGCCGAAAGCATCTCCGTCGCCCACGGTGAAGATGAGCTTTTTTTCAGGCGGAAGCGCGATCCTCAACCCACGGGCCATGGCGTACACGCGGCCGTGGGTGCCGGCGAAACCATCCCCCTTCCAGGTGGCAAAGGTCTGCCTCCCCGCACAGCCGATGGATGTGCCCCACACGATATCCGCTGTTGTCAGCTCGAGCTCCTTGATGGCCTGAACGACGATCTTGTGGTTGATGCCCAGCCCGCATCCGGAGCAGGCCGTGCTGGGAATTTTTCTGGACCGCAGGTAATCATGCGCCAATTGAGACGACAAGTATTCCATCTTACCATTCCTCCACGACCCAGCCCTTGCGCTGTAGAGGCTGGTTCTTCAACAGTTTTTCGAATCCTTCCAGCAGATCCGGAATCGTCGGCAGGTCCCCGCAGGTCCCCATGAAATGGACATGGGAATCCTTTGAGGCCGCCCGCTGCACCTCCCTCACCAGCTGCCCGTCCCAGTTCAGCTCCACGACCAGGTACTTGGTCTTCAGGGCGAAGTGCTCATCGGGGAAAGGCCACAGGTTGATGAGCCGCAGGGCGCCGACTTTGAGCCCCATGGACCGGGCCTTGTCCACAGCGGTGTTGACCACCCGCGATGGGCTCCCGAAGGAGACGACCACCAGATCGGGGTCGTCATCCATGTGTCGCTTTTCATAGAGATGATTGAAGAGGTTCCGGTTGTTGCGCACCTTGTAGATGAGACGGTAGGCGTGCTTGTGGTGCGCCTCCACCTCCTCGATGTCGTAGCCCTCCTCCGTCGGCGTCCAGTCCGAGCAAAGGGCGCCGGTGTTTTGACCCATCTGCACGGGAGGGACATCCAAGGCGTCCGTTGTCGGATAGAAGTCGGGCCCTTTGTGGACGAATCGAGGCCATATCCTGAACCCCATCTCCTTGATCTCGTCTTCGGTCTCGGGAACGGTGATGTCTTCAAACCCGTCGGTGATGAGCTGGTCGGCCAGCACGATGATGGGCATCCTCAACCGCTCCGAGAGATAGAAGGCCTCCACCACCATGGTCATGGCTTCCTGCGCCGAGTTGGGCGCAAGTGTGACGGTTTCGAAGTTGCCGCCCTGGGTGGGGTAGCGCGTGAGGTAGAATTCGCCCTGCCCGGGGGCGCCGGTGATCCCGGAGACAGGACCCACGCGGCCCGAATTCACGACGACGACGGGGGTCTCACAACCGAGCGCCCAGCCGAAAGGGTCCGCATACAATATGAAACCGGGGCCCGAGGTGGCGGTCATGGTCTTCATCCCGCCGAGGCTTGCGCCGATGCACATGTGCATGGCCGCGCACTCGTCCTCCGCCTGGAGATACACGCCGCCCATCTGTGGCAACCGCATGCTCATGGCCTCCGCGAGCTCGGTGGCGGGCGTGATGGGGTAGCCGGCGAAAAAGCGGCACCCCGCGATAATGGCCCCTTCCGTGATTGAAAAATTCCCTGTTTCGAGAAAACGTTTCATGATTCGAACCTCCCCGGATTTACGACCGAACTTCCCGAATGTCGATGGCGAAGTCAGGGCATGAAAAAAAGCATTTGAAACAGCCTACGCACCAGTCAGACGATTTACATTCCATGGGCCTGTAGCCCTTGACGTTGAAGCCATCGGCCGGCCCGAACGTGTCCACACCGCAAACCTCGACACAGTAGCCGCATTCCTTGCAGCTTTCGACGTTCACCGACACCTCGAACCTCCGTGCGTCGCAGTTGAGACACCGGGTTGTTTCCGATTTGATCTGACTGTCTGTGAGGGGTCCTTCCACCTGATCGAAGTTTTTCACCCTTTCCCACACCTTCAAATGGGGAAGCTCGTTCCGGGGCTTTACCTGCATGACGAGCTCCGAGAGGACCACTTCATCTTCCGGTTCCGCCAGGGTTTCAGTGATATTTCCCGACCCGCCCAGATAGAGGTCCATGACCTCGGCCGCTTTGCGCCCGTAGGCGATCGCGCCGATGATGGAGGCAGGCCCCGTGACCACGTCACCGCCGGCAAAAACCCCTTCTTGGCCGGTTGAGAGATCATCCCCAACGGTCAGCCGGTTACCCTTAATGGAGATATTTTTCTCCTTGGCGATGAAATCAAGGACCGCGGTCTGGCCCACTGCCAGGATGACGCTGTCCGCCTGCACCTTGTGGGTGATGTCATCATCGTAGACCGGGTTGAAGTTGCAGGCCTTGTCCAGGACGGATACGCACTTCATGAGACCCAGGCCGGTAACCCTCTCGTCACCGAGCACCCGTTTTGGGGCCCAGCTGTTGTTGATGAAGACGCCCTCCTCCTCGGCCAGGGCCACCTCCCACGGATGGGCCGGCATCTCTTCCCGCTTCTCCAGGCAGAAAAGATCCACCCGCTTTGCCCCAAGACGTTTCGCCGTCAGGGCCACGTCGATGGCCACATTCCCGCCGCCGACCACCACCACGTTCTTCCCCAGGCTGAACGCCTTCCCCATGGAAACGTCACGCAAAAATTCCCAACCCCACAGGACGCCTTTCCGGTCGGAGCCCTCAATCGGGATCCGCGCGCTGGAATTGGCACCGGAGGAAATGAAAACCGCGTCGAATTCCTTCTTGAGCTCGGCGAGGGTGACGTCCTTGCCCACAACCGTTTCGCCACGAAAGGTCACGCCTTGCTCCAGGATCACGTTCGCGTCCTGGTCCAACCGCTCATCCGTAACCCGGTACCTCGGGATGCCGTAGCGCATCATTCCGCCGGGCTTGGGAAAGGCGTCGAACATGGTGACCTCATGCCCCTTCGCGTTGAGATAGTAGGCCGCGGTCATGCCCGCGGGACCCGCTCCCACCACGGCCGCCTTCTTGCCGGATTTGGTCGGTTTTTTCTTTCCCTTTTTCCAACCGTCCCCCCCCTTGTCCACCGCGGCCCGCTTTATCGCGCGAATGGCGATGGGGTCACCAAACTGCCTGTACGCACAGACATCTTCACAGGGGGCGAAACAGGCGTCCGCGCACACAGTGGGAAACGGGATCTTTTCCCGCAGGATGGCCACCGCTTGATCATATTTGCCGTCTCTTACCGCGCGGATGTATCGCGGCACGTCCACCCCGGCGGGGCAGGCGTCGGTGCAGCGCGGAACAATGAAGTCCTTTCGACTTACGCGAAACTGGTCCATTAGAAAAGCTCCTCTCCCATGGACGATGGCTAGAATCCATGTCCGATCTTCTAGGATACCCGTAAAATCTTGTGAGCCCAACCGAGAGCAAGACGCGTGCCACGCTCAAAAACAGGGCACCATTTCTTGTCAGAAGAAGACGAGTCGGGCCAACTGATTATAATCGTTATATTTTTATCGATGAACGGCGAAGACGGGTGAAGACAGGCCGTCTCGAAAAAAGCGACAAGCTGTCCGGATTTCCGGACATGTCCGAAGTTTCGGACATGTCCGGCCGAGACGATCATAGGATCTCATATCGGCGACATTTCTCATAGAGGGTGGACCGTGAAATGCCTAATACCTCAGCCGCCTTAACCATCTTATTCTGCGTCCGGGCAAGGACACGCTCAAGGATCTTCTTTTCCACGGCCGCCATCTCTTTCGCCAAGGTGTCGTCCGGAAAACCGGACATTTTGAGGTGCCCCGTTCTCGGAAAACGGATCTCCTCCGGGAGTTGTTCCATATCGATGGCGTTGCCCTCCGCGAGGCTGACCGCACGTTCAATGACGTTTCTCAGCTCGCGGACATTTCCAGGCCAGGAATAGGATTTCATGGCCTGCATGGCAGGCTCTGAAATTTTCAGGTGGTGCTTTTCCAGGATCACAAAAAAATGATGGGCCAATTCGGGGATATCGTCCGGCCGTTCCGATAACGGGGGGATGTTCACGCACATGGTGTTCAGCCTGTAAAAAAGATCTTCCCGGTACTCGTTTCGATGGATCATCGCCTTCAGGTCTCGATGGGTCGCCGCCACAAGCCTGAAGTTCACTTGAACCGGTTTGAGCCCCCCGAGGCGTTCAAACCGCCCGGTATCGAGGACGCGAAGGAGCTTGGCCTGGGCATTCAGCGGAAGGTCTCCGATCTCATCCAGGAACAGGGTGCCGTGATCGGCCAGCTCGATTCTCCCTGCCTTGCCCTTTTTGCGAGCGCCGGTGAAGGCCCCTTCCTCATAACCGAAGAGCTCGGACTCCAGGAGGTCCCTGGGGATGGCGGCGCAATTCACACAGACAAAGGCGCCCTTCCTTCTGTCGCTTGCCAGGTGAATGGCATGGGCAAAGAGCTCCTTTCCGCTTCCGGTCGGACCCAGGACCAAGACCGCGCCATCGGTCTTGGCGTACTTCTCCGCCACGCGTTTGGCTTCGAGCAGCCGATCGTTCTTCCCCGATGATGGCGTCAAAATCAAAGGTCGCAGAAAGCACGCTGTCAAGCCCCCGTTTGTAATAGTTGACCTCCCTCTGCAGCAGGCTCAAACGGGCCATCAATTCATTGATTTCAGCGTAGTCCTTGAAAACCGTCTGAAGCACCACCCCGACGGTCCTGTTGCCCCGCTTCACGGGGATTCGGTTCACGAGAAGCGCGATGTCCGCACGAAGACTGCATTTCCGTCCCAGTTCCATTTCTCCGGTTTCAAGTACGCCCGGGAGCCTGGAGGAAGGGAAAAAGTTCTTGATGTGTTGCCCGAGGGCCCTTTCTTTTGTGGTTTGGAGAAGGTCGGCGTAGAACTTGTTGATGTAAAGGATCTTCGAATGGCTGTCGCAAACAATGACCCCTGAGTAGACATTGTCCATGATGAGCTCCAGGACCTTCGCGAGCGCTTCGACCCCCTGAGCGCCATTCATGGCGTCACTTTCAAGGACCAGATGGAAGGGGTGCTCGGTCCCGGGTTCCAATTTGAGCTCCGAGGCCTTAAGATGCGTAACTGAAACGGTTTTCATTTCCATTTTCATATCCTGGTGGTCTGCGATTTGACCCGGGAGGGCCCGGTACAAAACCAGTCGTGAAAGACTCGGTATGGCGCTCCCCTCGTGCGCCTTCCGTCCGAAGAGGGGGAGAAATCCTGGACGTTATCTGTTTCGGTTGGAGATCCTATCCCAAAGCATTTGCAAATCCAATAACTTATAAATAATACTCTACAGGCAAACGCTTGGGATGTCAATCTGCAGATCGGGTCGCGGTGCGCATCGAACCATCGTTGCGCCTTGTCAATCCTCCCTTCCAGTGTTAAAAGAAATGGCCTTTGGCAGACGATAAAAATTTAGATACGCAGCGGTTTAGGAGTCGCAGGGTGGAGGAGATTTCCAGAGAGCGGGCGGCCTTCCTGGCCGAAGACTACAGTCGGGGCTTCATCAAACACTGCCAGATACGGGCAGAGGTCGTGAAGCGCGGGTTCTTTGAATCAAGGGTCCGGATCCAGGACCATCACCGCCAGCAGGACGGCTTCATCCACGCCGGCATCATGGCCACCATGGCGGATCACACGGCGGGATACGCCGCGTTCAGCACCGTTTCCGAAGAATTCCAGATCCTCACGATCGAGTTCAAGGTCAACTTCCTCAAACCTGCCCACGGAGAGGCGCTCGTGTGCCGATCAAGGGTGATCCGGGAAGGCGCGCAGATCATCATCGCCGAGTCGGAGGTCTTCGACGTCAAAGACGGCACGGAAGCCCTCGTGGCCAAGGCCCTTGTCACCCTGATGGCGGTTCACCGGGAAAGGCTCGCCTCAAAGCGCTGACGCGATCTCGTCGGCCACCTTTTCGGCAGCCCCAGCCGGGTCCGCTGCATCCCGGATGGGTCTCCCGACCACGATGTAATCCGCCCCCGCCCTTACGGCATCGGCCGGTGTGACGATCCGCTTCTGATCATCCTTTTCCACCAGGGACCAGGCAGGCCGTATGCCCGGTGTCACCGCGATCAGGTCCCGCCCCAGCTCCGCCTTGATCCGGGCGACCTCATGCCCTGAACAGACCACACCGTCGCAGCCCGCATCCCTTGCGATCCGGGCCCTCAGCAGGACCAGGGCGGAGAGGTCCGCCACATACGCCCCGGCGTACCCGAGGGCCTTTAACTTGGCCTGGTTGAGACTGGTGAGCAGGGTCACGGCCAGGACTTGGGTGCCCCCGGGCTCGTTTTCCGCCGTGGGTTTGAGGAAGCCACCCCCTTCATCACAGTGGACCGTCACGAACTGCGGCCTGTGGGCGGAGGCAGCCGAGAAAGAACGCCTCATGGTCTCCGGGATGTCGTGGAGCTTCAAGTCCAGAAAGATCCCGGCGGTGGTGATCTCACGGATCGCAGCCAGGATGGAAGGCCCCTCGCTGATGAAGAGCTCAAGTCCCACCTTGAAAAGACCCACTTGGTCTTTGAGACGGTTCACGTAGGTCAAGGCCGAGGATCTGTCAGGGACATCCAGCGGGAAGATGATGTAATCCTTTGGCTTTTTTTTCATGTGGCGGATCCTTTTTGGGATACTAAACGTTTGAGCGAGGCACGAGGTCCCAACGCAAAGAGAAAGGCGCCTCGTGACGGAGGGAAGGATACGGCATTTGTCTCCGAGAGGACAGAAAAAAACCATGAACAGGCCTTGAACGGTTTTTCAACTTTTTCGCTTACAGCCATATCCTTTTCGAGTTGCTCTCGTCGTTCCCTGAGAAAGGGAGGAATCAACCGGCTGCTTCCTTGACACGCAAGGTGGGAATCCCGTAGAGTCCGATTCCCGGAAAAGGAGGCCTTTCCCGCGTCTGGACCTCTGAGACCGCATTCGGTCCAAAGAAGATTCCGGCCAACCCCTTTTCGAAAGACTCACGGGGTTTGGGAATGCGCTCGCTGGGGGAATACACAGAGGGAGAGATGACCCGAGAAGTGACCGGCGCCGCTGGAGCCAAGAGCGAGATGCGAGACGGGTGGCGGATCGTGGCGGTGGGCTTCGTCCTTCTGCTCCTTATGTTCGGAACTCGGCTTTCATTCGGCGTCTTCATCAAACCCATGGCCGAGCACCTGGAGGCTACGAGGGCATCGATTTCAGCCTCCCAGTCGCTTTATATGCTTGTCTATGCCGTCTTCGCCCTCCTCGCGGGGAACCTGGCGGACCGGTACGGCTCCAGGGGAATCCTCGCGGCCGGATCGCTCTTTATGGGAGTGGGGTTGCTCCTGGCGAGCCGAATCACGGCGGTGTGGCATTACTATCTGGCCTACGGCGTGCTCGTGGCCTTGGGGAGCGGATTTCTCTACGTGCCGATCACCGGCGCGGTTTCAAAATTTTTTGTGAAAAAGCGAAACTTTGCCCTTGGCATCGCTGTCTCCGGAGTCGGGGTAGGGCAGTATCTCATTCCGCCCTTTGTGCAGGGGATCGTCGAAACCCGCGGCTGGCAGACCGCTTTCCTGTATACGGCTTGGCTGGTGCTGGGAGCCGGCATCGCGTTGCCTCTCTTGCTTCTTCGGAGTCGGGGACTTCCGGAGAACGAAGCCGAGGACTCGTTGCCGGGCGGGTCGGAGAAAGAGCGCCAACGGCACTACACCCTGGGGCAGGCCCTTCGAACGGCGCCGTTTTGGACCTATTTCGGGATGTACTTCATCATCTGCTTCGTCATTGACGGCGTCGTCTTCGTCCACATCTACCCCTACCTCACCGACATCGGCTTCGAGGGCCACACCGCTGCGAAGGCGCTCGGGTACCTTGGACTCATTTCCACCGTGACCATGGTCGCCTTTGCACCCCTCGGCGATCGGTTCAATAAAAGACTCCTCCTCACCTGGCTCCTGGTGGTCCACACGTTGCTGGTCCTGTGGCTGATCCATCTGCGAGGAAGCTTCGGTCTCTGGTGCTTCGTCTTCTTTTACGGAGTCGAGCTCGGGATGGCTTGGCCGCTTACCATATCGATCCTGGCAGAGACTTTCGGCAGCCGGAGCGTGAGCGCCATTCTCGGGGCATGCACGCTGGCCTTCGGATTAGCGGGGCTGATCGCACCGTGGCTCGCCGGATATGTGTTCGACCGCTACAATTCCTACCATCCGATTTTCTACCTCACCGTCGCCCTTTCAGCCGTGTGCGTCGTTTTTGCGTACTACACCCGAAAGACCCAAAAAATGCTTGCAAGTGAGCGGTGAAGATGTCCTGATCACCTGCTTTGGAAAGTTTTGCATTAAGTGGAAGGGACGCACGACCCTCAGTCAAACAAACCGTGGACCGGGCGTCCCGTGGATCTACGCCTTGGGAACCGTGATGGCGGCAAAAAGGTTGTTTTCTTCTCTTTCAATCAGGAGGAGGATCGTGTCTTTCTCTTTCGCTTTCTCGATCATCTTTTTGGCATTCTCCAAATCCCCCACCGACTCCCGGTTGACCTGCCGAATGACGTCGCCTGCGCGCAAGCCCGCTTCTTCAGCCGGGCTTCCCGGAACCACGTTCGCGATCACAACCCCTTTGTCACTTTTCAAGCCGAGGCCTTTTGCGATTTCAGGGGTCAGGTTCTGTAAGGCCATCCCCAGGGGTTTGTGGGGTGACACCTCCGCCACCTCTTCCTTCTGCTCCAATTCCCCTATTTTTGCCTGACGGTCAAGCACATCGCCTTTCCTCAGAACCTTCACGTTGACCGTCTTTCCTACCGCAATGGCCGCAACCGCGCGAGGGAGGTCATTGGAGTCAGCGATCTCCTTACCGTCAAACTGAACGATCACATCCCCAGTCTCAATGCCTGCCTTGTCGGCAGGACCGCCTTCGACCACCTGAGAGACCAGGGCGCCCTTTTCCTCTTTCAGACCAAAGGACTTGGCAAGTTCTGGTGTGATCCTTTGAATGACGACACCAAGCCAGCCTCGGGTCACATGCCCCTTCTCCTTGAGCTGCATAGCGATCTGTTTCGCCATATTGATGGGAATGGCAAAACCGATCCCCACATTCCCACCGCTCTGGGAGTAAATGGCCGTGTTGATCCCTACGACTTCCCCTGCCGTATTGAGCAGCGGTCCACCGCTGTTGCCCGGATTGATCGATGCATCCGTCTGGATGTAGTCATCATAAGGCCCGGACCCGATGGCCCTTCCCTTGGCGCTTACAATCCCTGCCGTTACCGTCTGATCGAGCCCAAAGGGGCTTCCGACGGCCACCACCCAGTTCCCCACCTTCAGTTCATCCGAATTACCCAGCTTAAGCGCCTCGAGATCCGATGCGCCCTCGATCTTTACAAGCGCCAGGTCGGTTTTTGGATCCTGTCCCACCACCTTGCCTTCGTACTCCTTGCCGTCGACAATCTTCACCTTGATCTGATCCGCATCACCGACCACATGGTTGTTGGTCAGAATGTAGCCATCGGCACTCATCACAAAGCCCGAGCCCACGCCCTGTTGCTCGTGGCCGTGACCGGGCATTTCTTTCGAAAAAGGAGCGAAGAAATCCCCGAAGCCAACGTTCTTCACCGTTTTCTTCACCTGGATGTTGACCACACCGGAACGAACTTTTTCTGCAAGTTCGCTGAAGTTCGCAGGAATCATGGGAACGGCGGAATCGCTGATTGCAACAGCCGCATTGGCCCCGTTGCTCTTGACCACCGGCGACACCCCATAACCCAATCCCGTAAGTGCTCCCGCAATGATGAAAACACCCAACGCTTTTCTAAGACGCTTCTTCTTTTCCATTTTCAATTCTCCTCTGTGATTGGTTTTGGCCCTGGATGGCCGTGTTCGTTTCACAGAAGATAGCGCATGAATGTTTCATGCGCATGACAGAAACATTACAAATGAGTAATCCTGGAGAATCGTTTAAACTATTTAACAAAACACTTTTGAAGATTTTAAGACTCTATCCCAGCCAATATAACTCCTTTTTCAACAAAAAAACTTATGCTCCAACGTGGTTTCCGTGATTCCAACAGGACATTTCTCCAGTGTCACCGGATTTGTTACCGTTTAGTGACAGGGCAATGATTGTCATATCAGGGATACTGGCGAGTCTTTATGAAAAACTGGAGACCCTGGACGAAGGCCAGGTTGGAAGCCTAACCGGAAAACGGTATGTCTTTGCTCTCCAAGAGGGAGGGTCCAAGAATCACTGCCTCCCCATTTCCCCAAATGGTCGATCTGGGATACGAAGTTCATACCACAGGGATTCTCAAAGCCGGCAGGATTGCAGGTTCATAGCAGATATAGCAGACACCAAGGTAACCGGATCGAAAGGAAAAGAACTGTCTTCTCCTTTTAGTCCGAAGTAGAAACCCCCGCCCTACGGGTGGGGTCATGTTTGTTGGCTATGCCTGAATTTTTCAATGGAAATCGCGGTGGCGAAGCCATGAATCGGGCGTAAAGCCCCGCCCTATGGCTGGGGATAGTCCGATTCAAGCGATTTCTTTACAATGCGTACCGCACTCAGTCCGCTTTGGGCGTTCTCTTGAACCAGGCCTTGCCAATGGGTGATGCGCTTTTATATGGTCATGGTACTCTCTCAATTTTCCGCTTTGAATGATAATGGGGAGCACCATAGACGGCCGGACCAGCAATGAAGAGGTGCGCTGCTCAGTCGATTACTTGGCAGGAATGACGGGCACAGGTCACGCACGCATTTATAGGTGGTCCCTGCTTGAAAAAGGTGTCCAGAGAGCGGCATTTAGAATAATTTTTAACCTTTAATACGTATATAAAGTGATAAGGGACTATTTAATCGGGCCAGAAGATAAGCCAGGGTGATCCCTGCCTTATCAAGAGGTCATAGGGAGGGGACAGGAGCGGGAAAAGGTGCTTTATTGGGTCTTTGGGGCGACATCGCATCAAAGAACTTAAGAACTAATCAGCTGGACACAGAATACCTTCAAACGTCCAACTATCCGTCACAACGCTGCTATTCCAGTAACAGCCATCGAGAACATAATACCCCCCTTTGTTGAGTTCGACGACCTGGTGCATGTTGGCGGGGGTCTGTAACCAAAGTCTCCCCAGTGCACTGCAGACAAATGCGTGGCATCCCGCGTATGGCGGCGGATCACACATATCGTACAAAATCACCGCGCCGGGTTCGAAGCAGGAGCTGATATCCATATTGCATTTGGGGTCTTCTGTCTCCGCCCCTTCCCAGTACTGAAAAGTAAGCTGTCCCGTGAACCTGTCCTCCGGCTTATGTTGGTATCCAGGCAGACCTTGGGCCCACAGCCCGACGCTCTGTCCATATTTATCCTGCGCGAGGATGTCACATCCTTTCAGACCCTGAAGGCTCGACAGCTGATTATGACGGCAGAAACCTGCCAGAAACGTACCGCATCCGTATTTCCTATTGCATTCGTCGTAGCAGTCGTCATGCTCCTGGCAGCCCGGATGCGTCCAGCATGTGTATGTGACCCTCTGGCGGCTTTTCCCGGTGAACCTTCCGGTAGCCTCGTCTTTGACACAGGGCCGGTCTTCTGAACGTTCGCAGTTCTTTGTTACTGCCGCGTTTTCGCTCACAGGGCAGTCAGCACCGCAGGCTCCTCGACATAGGGCATTGCACGGCCCGCGCAGCGATTCAACCCAGGAAGCCGTATCCCCGGGGTTCATCATTGTTTCACGCATTTCGAAAGCGCCTTCCGCGTCCATTGGAAAGTACCCGAAAACCACGGGCAAGGGTGCCGCATTGGATAAAATCAGTGCCGCCTGCTTGCCGGACGGCCCGCCTGGAGGTGGCCCCGTTTTTTGATCGGGGAAGAAGACGCAGGAGGAGCCGTAGGTGGCCATTCGAACCGCCCCGACGGCGTTTGCTTCGAGATATTTCAGGATCATTTGCCATGGGAGCAGCAAAGCTGCGAGCGCAGGAGAAGAAGGATCAGGAACGACGCTACAGGCAACCTCCAGCGGCGCCATCATCATGGCCCTGTAAAGCTCACTGGTTGCCAACTCACGGAGAGCGGTTTCCTCTTCGGCCGTGAGCACCCCGTTACCGTCGATCTTCACCCCCTTCCAGATAATGTGACCGCTGTCAGGAGCATCTATCTGGACATCGAGTGTCTCTCCGGACCCAGCCGTTTCATAGCGTGCAGAGCCTCGACCTTGTTCTGACTTTGGTTGAGCCGAAAAAGCCGTTTCTTTGCCGGAGGGGTAGCTCACGCACCTCCCGGAAACGCCTCCCTCTGCAGCCGTTGTCCCAAAGCTCACCTGACTGCCAATTTGCACTTTCAGCTCGCTGGCCGGGGCGCTTTCCTGCTGCGTATTGTACGCGCTCACAGTGACGTAGTACGATCCGACACCGAGAGCACGCATGTCAAGCGGTCCGATTCGATCAGCGTTTCCCATGTCTATGGGCGGCAGATAGCTGCCTGGCTGTGTTCCGACGTGGAGCCGATAGCCCGCAGCGCCCTGCACTCTATCCCAAACTACCGTGAGCCAAATCCCCTGCGTTTCATAGCGCAAACCCCTCGGGGCGCCAAATCCTTCACCAGATGACGAAATAACCACGGGGAGCGCATCAGAATAAGCGCTCTCATTTGCGCCGGCATATGATTTCACCGCGACGAAGTAGGTTCCAGGCGCAACACCACTGACATCGACGGGTCCGAATGAAGTTGCCGATCCCATGTCGTAGGCACCGAAGTAATCGCCGGGCTGCATACCTATTCCCATTCTGTAACCTGCGGCCCCTGCGACTCCATCCCAGGAAACCGTCACGAGGGTGCCGCCAAACGAGCAGCGCAAATTCGATGGCGAGAGGAGAGCAGATGGGCCGGGACCTTCTCCAGAAAGTGAATTCGCACGGACATTGTCAAACGACCCGAGCGTACCTTCTCCCCATGCACTCAAAGTCACCTCACTTATAAACAACCAGAAGTTTTCTGCAGCCACCGCAGGAAGCGTCAACGGCACCTCCTGCTGATTAATTCGCAGCGTCATTCCATCCTTTCTGAAAGAAAACCCTATCGAGCTCACAGGGCCGGAGGGAGAAAATTGCTCGGTCGCGAGCCAGCTCTGCGTAAGGGTATCCCAGCCAGCCAAATCCAAAACACCGGCCTTGGCAAAGTAAGTCGCTCCCACCAGGTCTACCTTACCGCCACTAAAGGGAAGCGGATTAGATGAATATGTTCGCACATATATGCCAAATGCGCCATCCGGGTCGGGGACAGCAAGGGGATGGACGTCCACATCCATCACAAAGTAATCCCAGGCCAAAAAAGGGGCTGAAGCCATCGCCATCCATGGCGTTTCGATATCACTGACATTCAGCTTCCCATCTTGGATGGACCATCTCGCTCGCGAATACGTCCACTCGCTGGACGAATTCCCTGAGAAATCCTCATGGAACTCAAACCATTCACCAGAAGAAAAGACCGCCGACAAGTGCATCATTGCTAGGATCAGCACGACAAAGAAGACAAACCAAGGCTTGTTCAGAGCTCGCCTACCAAATTCATACATAGCCGATGCCTCCTTTCCAAACGAACCTCGGACAGTGTCAAACGGTTTCACCGCTGGCGCTGACAGCCATCTCTTGCGCGCCGCTCTGTTGATTTGATTTCGATTATCTGAAATGAAGCCTATTCATCCCGATTAGGACCTAAAATTAAATTCCTGTCAAGCGAAATCGGGCGATCTGTGATGGAGATGGGTCATTGAACTCCGCAGCTTCACCTCTCATAATCTGCTCTAGCTTGATATGGAAACCAGCGCCTGAAGGTCTATTTCGCTGGTGATTTCCATAGCAAAGCCCCGGATTGTAGGCTTGATCCTCTGTGAACCTTTTAAAAAAGGAGGAAGCACCATGAGAGTCTTTGAAGCCGTAACACTCCGGTTCGATTACCACAAGTCCAACTCAAGAGAGAAAACCCTAACCCGGCCCGCTTCTCACAGAGCAGACAAAAAAGCCTCACAAGGCAACAGGACGCCCTGGGAGGCTAATATGAAGGAACCTTCCGAGAACGAATCAGCATGATTCCCTCCAGAAGGCTGAGATTCTTCTATTCTTCATCAAACCCGAATTTCCATCCTAGGGCGGCTATGACTGCGCCTGCAATGGGTGCAACGAAAAAGAGCCAGAGCTGGGCGAGGGCTTTGCCGCCGGAGAAAAGGGCAGGGCCGAGGCTGCGTGCAGGATTGACGGAAGTTCCGGTTACCGGAATGGTCACGAGGTGGATCAGCATGAGAGTAACGCCGATGGCCAGTCCGGCCATGGCGCTGTTCCCGAATTTTGAGGTCGTTCCCAGGATCACGAAGACGAAAAGGAAGGTCATGACGGTCTCAATAACAAAAGCGCTGAGAATATTGTAATTTCCAAGGTATCCATCACCCCATCCGTTGGAGCCGAGTCCCCATGCTGGCATGGTAAACCCAGGGCGGCCCGACGCGATCAGGTAAAGGATAGCGGCGCCAAGAATTGCCCCGAGGCACTGGGCTACGATATACCCAAAGGCATCCTTCCCCGTCATCTTCCCCGCGGTAAGAACCCCGATAGTGACAGCTGGATTGATGTGACAACCCGAGATCCCGCCGATGGCATAGGCCATCGCTACAACGGCGAAGCCAAAGGCGATTGCAATCCCTAACAATCCTATTCCGCTTGGTCCTGTAGCTGAGATTCCTGAGATCACTGCAGCACCACACCCGAAAAGCACGAGGCTGAACGTTCCGATAAATTCCGCTGCACATTTTTTCATGTGATTTAGCCCTCCATGTGTAAAAAAACTTGTTTTTAGATGGATTTAAAATACAGAAGAGAGAATTAGTTTGTAAAGAAAATAAGCAGAAAAACCAAGCGTTTCCCGAAGTCTGGCCTAAGCGTGCTTGCAGGTGAAGTTCCTTTTCGGAGTCCTCATATCTCTGATGTGAATCAGGAGGCTTATGTGCAGCTGGGTCGCAGGGCATCTCTATTCAAATCTGTTCAGGAGTCCCTCAAAAGGTTGACAGAGAACTAGTCCCTTATCGCCTTGAGGGCCTACAAGTTGAGGACCTTAAACTGGCCGAGAGAAGGGTTGTGACCTTCAAGTGTTCCGAGGTTCTCAAGAGTAAGGCTGAATGGTGGCTGGGGGTGAAGGACCGGCCGGGGCAAACCGAGAGCTTTAAACAAGAAATTCTATAAATCAAACTCTTATCCTCTCCGATTTATGTTGACTGATCTCCATTTTCTGCACAGAATTTCTATTAATTATCCCTCCATCCCTTAACCTCTCTTCTGAGGTTGACTGTGGAGAGATCTCTCAAATTTAGTCCACCAACTCCTGGTTGAGCGCCCTTTACCAGAAGGACCCCGGACCCGCAGGGTCGACAGCGGGGACAGAAGGTGGGGCTTTTTCAGTAACCTGCGAAAGGCGATGGGGCATATATGCCCGGGAGGGTGCGATGAAGATCGGGGAAGATCGAGTTCTTGTCAGGGGGCGTGTGGGGCAGCGGGCCGCGATGGTGTTGGCCTATGCGCTCCTCGCGACCGGGTGCGCATCGGCCACCGCATTCCGCGCCCCGAAGGCCGGACCCGAGACGACCTGCATTTCCGCCGCAGCGGATCGCGAGCTGCTCGTAGGCGTGGCCCTCTCGGGAGGGGGGAGTCGGGCGGCGCTCTTTGGGGCCGCCGGCCTGGAGGCGCTGGGGCGGCTGCGCAGCCCCCACCGGGGCCTCGGTGCTGGAGCAGGTCTCGTATCTCTCCAGCGTCTCCGGGGGCAGCCTGTCGGCGGCCTACTACGCCCTGCACAAGCCCCCCCGCGAGACGCCGGTCCTCGGCCCCGACGGGGCGATGACCGAGGGCTATCAGGCCTTCTTCACAGGCTTCCAGGAGAAGCTGAGTCAGGATTTCGAGAGCGCGCTCCTCTGGCGCCAGATCGGGAACTTTCGCTGGATCCTGAACTCGGCCCTGATGGCGAAGTCCCTCGCCGAGATCCTCGAGGAGCGCCTGCTCGGCCCGGGCACCTTCGCGGACCTGCATGCGCGAGAAGTGCAGGGCGACAGCCCCCGGGTGATGATCAACACCACGCTCTACAACGACGGCCGGCGCTTCGTGCTGAGCACGCTGCCCCCCGAAGCCTCGCGGTACGACTTCTTCGAGGACCTGCGGCGATCCGCGGCGCAGCGGGGGCGGACCGCCGAATACCCGCCGATCCTCGTGCGACGCTGGGAGTCGCTGCGAGGAGTCACCCCACTGGAACTCCAGATCGATCCCTGCCACATCCATGTGGCCAACGCGGTGAGCGCATCGGCTGCGTTCCCGCCGGTCGTCGGCCCGATCACCTTCCGGGTCGGGGACGAGGAGTCCTACTGGCATATTGGGGATGGCGGACTGTACGAGAACGGCGGGATCGAATCGCTGATTTTCGTCTTCCTGGCGCAACTGCAGGCGAAGCATGCACGCCGGGCACTGATCCTCTCGTTTGACAGCTCGTACCCCTTCGCGGTGGGGTTCCGACTCCTCAGCCGGCGCGCGTTGCCCTGGACCCTCTTCAGCTACGACTTCTCCCGTATCCCCGGCATCATGGAAGAACGCGCAACCGCGTATGCGTCCCTCTTCTTCCGGAGCCTCCAGATCGAGGGGGTGTTTCCCGACAACCAGACCCTGCACCTGGTCACCCTGCGCCACACCGACGCGCAATGGAAGGACGATCTGAGCGACCTTCCGGAGGCCTGCCGGCAGGATCCGCCCCTGTTCGATTCCCCAGCCAAGGTTGTGGAGCGTATCGCGGAGATCCCTACCCGGTTCGCGATCGACTCGGAGTGTGACCGGCAATTGCTCATCACCGCCGCCGCCAAGGTGGTTGCACAGAACCGGCAGGAGATCGAGGACTTCCTGGCGGGCCGCCCGACGCCGGAGCAGACCGCGCGGTGACGCCGTATTGCTCCGGGCATGCGGATGTGCCAGTCGACCGACGACGGCTTGCGACCAGACCGGAAGGCGAAACAGCGTGGCCTCTGGCCGAGAATCGCCAAAACCTGACTGACGGATCACTGAACACAACCCTGAATCTCACGGAGACCGGTGATTACATCGACTTCGATTATGCCTGGACAGGGACCAACCACATCGGAGGCAAGAACCCCGACACCTGCAACAACTGGGTCGATGCCACCCAATCGTTCAATGGAGGGATTGGACGACTATTTGACCGTTCTGGTTGGACAGCCGCAGGCTACCTTCCTTGCGACGCATATTATGTGCATCTTTACTGCCTGGAGGACTGAGGAGTCGCTACACGCCGCACAGGCGGAAGGCGCACCCTTTTGTAGATTTCAGGTCGGCCAGACGCGTGATCAAGATCTTTTGGGCCTGGGGCAAATCCG
>CAVOVO010000050.1:0-78469 GCA_963699845.1 uncultured delta proteobacterium | reverse complement strand
GTTGATTACAACGCAGATCTGACGATGTTTTGAGGTGGTAATCTGACCGAAGAGACGAGGATATTTGAGGGTTACTGACAAAATGGTTGAGGGGATGTTGGAGGCATTTTCACCGAGGTGAGCTGACCGGTTGGAGGGAGTGGGAGCGGAGGGGCTTTTGGTGCCCTGCCGCTCCCGAGTTGATGTGTTGTTGTGGTGAGAGTTGGATGGCTGTTAATGTGTCACTCTGCCCAGGCGTCTTCGGGCTTTAGATTTTCCATGAGGTTGTTGAAGTCGTTTTGATAGTGATCCCAGATGAGACTGGTTATGGCTTCGAGGAGCTCGACGATTCTCCAGGCCAGTTGGACTTCATTTTGGTCTTTCATGGTTGTCTCCTTGTTAAAGGTGGAAGCTATCCTTCGAGGCTTTTGACCTTGAGGACCATTTCGGCGGTGACGGTGCGTTTTTGGTCGAACATGGCATAGGTAAGTGCTGCTTCGGTAATGGTGCCGATTTTTCTTGGGATGCCGAAGGAGACCTGATGAACGGCATCGAGTGCGTGCTCATCGAGGATCGGTTCCTTTGCACCGGCGAGCTTGAGGTGATGGGTCACATAATGTTTGGTCTCATCGGGGCTGAGACCCGGCATATGGTAACGGATGGCGACTCGCTGGTTGAAGGGCTCCATGACGGCAAACTCCATGGTCCTTCTGAGGTCGGACTGACCTGAGAGGACGAGGATGAAGGGGTCGTAGGAGTCCATTTTGAAGTTGGTAAGGAGCCTCAGCTCCTCCAGGGGGCCGGTTTGGAGGAGGTGGGCCTCATCGATGATGAGAAAGATGGTTTTGCCTGAGCTTTCTTTGGATTCCAGAAAGGCCTTTTGGATCTGGGAGTAGACGGCGCTTTTGGACAGCCGCTGTGGGAGACCCAAGAGGCGATTGATGTGATAGAGGAGATCGGCCCTGCTGAGGGTGGAAAGTGGGGTGTAGTGGGGCTTGAAGAGGTTATCGTTGAGGGAGTCGACATGGTGTCTCAAGGCGAGGGTCTTTCCGACGCCCGGGTCCCCTGTCAAGAGCAGGATGCCGCCCCTTCGTTTGATATAGTCAAGCCTTGCCATACACTCTTTGAAGGGCTCGGTGTGGAGCGCATCCCTTGTTTTTATGTCTTTGTCGAAGGGGAAGCGCTTGAGGCCGAACCAAGTCAAGAGATCCTTCATTCCTGGACCCTCCCTTTGTGGAAGGAGAGGTTAGTGGGGACGGATCTTGGGCCGGAAGGTGCGTGCGTTTTCCTTTTTGTCCACGAGCTTGATTCTGCCCACCCGGAGGCCGTTATCGTAGAGGAAAAGCGCATCTGGGTCATCGACGGGGTGACGGATCTCGATGCGTTGGCGGATATAGGCGGCGGGGACCTCGTAGATGGCGCCCTTGAAGCTGATGGTGGCATCGTTATTGACGACGCGTTCGTGTCGGACAAGGAAGATTTCGTCGAGCTCTGCCTTGGCAAGTCTCCTGATGGGGACTTGGGAGACGGATGTGTTGTAGCGGTCAATGGGCCGCTCACCGATGCCGGAGTGGACCTTGTGGTGGTAGTCGTCCGTGAGCCAAAGCCAGAAGGCCTCATTGAGCTCATGGATGGTGATTCCCTCTTGTACCCCCGGGAGGAAGCGTTCCCGGACGGTCCTAAAAAAGCGTTCCACCTTGCCGCGGGAGGGGCTGTCGTAGGGTTTGGAGTGGATAAGTGAGATGCCACACATGGCGCAGCTGCGGGCAAGCAAGTCGGCGGAGAAACTTGGGCCATTGTCCACATAGAGGCGCTTGGGGATGCCGTAGGTGAGGAAGGCCTCCTTGAGAACGAGGGTAAGGACGCTGATGGTCTCGGAAGAGGAGAAGGCATGGCCCACCACCATGCGGGAGTGATCATCGAGGATGGCGCAGAGGATGGCTTTGGTCGTGCGTTTTGGTGGAGTGGCGACCTGGGGGCCGTGCATGAAGTCGCAGACCCAGAGGTCGTTTACGTTTTCCACCTCGTAGGCCTTTCTCTGATCGGTGCGGGTTTTGAGGTTGAGCCAGCCTTGGTCTTTGACCACTCGCAGGAGGGTGTTGTAGTGGACGGGGGGCTGACCCAGAAGGCCCTGGGCCCGAAGGTTTTCATAGAGTTTTTGGACGGTCAAGAAGGGATAGGCCTTGCACTTGATCTCGATGGCCTTGAGGGTGTCTTCATCCAGACGTTTTGGCCGTCCCATGTCGGAGCGGCCCTTGGGCTTGAGGGCGTCAAAGCCCTCTTTGCGGTAAGCCCTGAGCCAGCCCTTGAGGGTGGAGACGCTGAGTTTTTTCAGGCCATAGCGGGGGAAGTCGTGCTCGACGCTCGGCCTGTGTGCGGAAGTAGTCGTTCTGGGCCCTTTTGGGCTCGGCCAGGACGGGGCGAGATGATCTGGTAGCGTTTGAGGGCGATTTTTTCCTGAATGTCTTTTTCCATGGGCTTTTCCTCCTTGTCTTTTGTTGATGAGCTGAAAGAAACTCGCAGTAGATGGCCCATGGATAACCCATTGAAAACGTGGTGGTTAGCAACGCTCTGTACAAACGGTTTCAAAAAGACCCTTTCCGGATGGGTTGTGGAGGGCGGTCAAGGCAATGGGGGGCATGGACAGGGAAAACGAGGTGGATTGGGTGGCAAAGGGTGGAGTTCAGTGACGTCTTGATTACGCCTTCGATAACACCTCTGGGTCACATGGGGAAAGCTCATGACGGCTCGGAGATTCCGGAGGAAGCGGGATTGAGAAGGGGTGCCGAAGAGAAACTGGGCGGTGGCGTGGCTGTATCGGTAAAGGAGTCGTCGAGCGAGCGGCGTAACTCGATTGCACCTGGGGCCCCAAGCCAAAGGCCATGAAGTAGCCTGTCACTTCTTCCCAAGGGGGAGTCTCTTGCTGGATGCGGATGGCAGCTCGAGATCGTAAAGCCCCACAAGCACCCTGTGCCCCCGGCGAAGCCCTCGCAAAACAACCGCCAGCCAGCAGGCAATGAGCCAGGGGGTAACAAGACTTTCTGGGTCCACGCCAATCGATGCGCCAAAGAAGCCCTGTTGACCCATCTGTCGGCATTTGAGCGCCAGAAGCAGAGTCCCGATCACCGCACTGACCGTGTACTGAAAGTAGGGGATCAACTGGATCGGCAAGAGAGAAAAGGTCCTCTCCCCGCTTCCGGCAGAGAAAACGAGCAATGGGGATCTTCTTCTTTCCGGAACTCCGGGAAGAGCTCAATGGCATACCGCCAATAGGGGGTGATCTCTCGATAGCAATCCGGACGGCCACAGATAGGGCAAGCAGGTCCAATGGAGGGGAAAAAATCAACCTGACCGGCCAGAAACGATTCCCGGTATTCCCAAAGGGTCTCGAATTTGTTAAGGTAGGGGAGCTGAATCTTTCGGCGCCTCGCTCACAGGGAGGTAGGTCTTTGGGCTGCTCAAACCTTTGGGCCTGCCTCCTTGCTGGGCTTGGTTATTTTTCCAAGGTCAATTCCTTACCTCAATCATTCGTCCACCCTTATATCATCGGTCAGAACACCCTCGCAAATACTCCTCCCCATATCCCCACTATATCGAGGGAGATAACAATCAGGAGCCAGGAGGACAGAGTCGGAAAGGGGAAAGACAGAATTCAGGAATCCAGGAGTCAGGAGTCAGAATTCAGAAGGAGGAAGAAGAGAGTAAGAAGGAATCCAGGCAGTCAGGAGTCAGAATTCAGAAGGAGGAAGAAAAGAGGAAGAGAGAATCCATTCACAGCTGAAGTAATGAAGTCGATCGAAGTAGGCGTAACATTTCAATCGAGGCAGCGAGGATGATCTCAGGGGTTACCGGCCCGTCGGGTTGCCACCGCGGTTTATTTCGGCGAGAATAGAACCAGGAGGAGAAACAATGACGAAGTTGCTTGAGAAAGCCTTTGACGAGGCTTCCAGACTTCCAGAGGTGGACCAGAACGCTTTGGCTAAGTGGGTTCTGGATGAACTGCACTCTGAGAGGGCATGGGAAAAAGCCTTCGCCGAGTCCGAGGATGTCTTGGACAAGCTTGCCGATGAGGCCATTGCGGAAAAACGAAAAGGCAAGACCATTCCACTTGATCTCGATCACCTATGAAATCGTCTACGACGCGTCTCCAAGAACCCTTACCACCCGAGTCTGCACTTCAAGCGGATTCATGCTACCAGACCGATTTTCTAGGTCCGAATAAACATCGACTATCGCGCTGTGGGTTGCCTTGAGGAGGATGAGATCACGTGGTTCTGGATCGGGTCGCACCCTGAGTACGAGACCCTCATCAAGAAGCTCAGGAGCGCATAACCCAATAACTCAACGAACCCAACGAACCGACTTTCGGGTTACTTGGGTTTATTGGGCTACTTGTGTTTGTTGGGTTTTGAACACAATAACCCAATAACTCAACGCCCATAACTTCTTGTCTCCGCAGGGCCCGCTACGCGTGGATGTTCGGAATTCTTCTTGACGTACCGATTCGCAATGCCTTACAATGTAAGACATGAAAACTTCAAGCCTTACAATAAGATTGGACCAGGATCTGCGCCTGCAGCGGCCTTCCGAATGGCAAATGGAAAATCGAAAAACCACGCCCCGGGGAAATTTTTTCAACTTTTTTTCCTTTTCCAACAAACCTCTCGCAGCATCATGGGGTCGTTATTTCGAATATCCAGGTAGATATGCCAATGCTTGACGGTCGGAAGATAATCGCTTATTATTCAGATACAATCTTTGGCAGGGAGAGTTAAGGCAAATGTTAGATCGAATTACTATTCGTCCAGAAATTTGCATGGGCCAGCCCACAATCCGGGGCATGCGGATAACGGTAGCCTTCGTGCTTAAATTATTAGCCTCAGGAATGAGCTATGAAGAAATAATTAAATCCTATCCGGAGCTTGAAAAAATGGATATCCGACAGTCAATCGAGTATGCAGCCTGGCTTGCCTCTGAGTATCACCGGCCTCTAAACATTTCGGCCGGATGAATTAGATGAGGCCAAAACTTCTTGCTGATATTCACATCTCTCCTTTAACAGTCGCAGAAATACGGGCGATTGGGTATGAAATTCATCGAGTGAACGATTTTATTTCCGCCAGTGCATCTGACGTCGAGGTCATTGAGCTAGCGATTCTCGAAAGTGCTGCAATTATTACCCAGGATTTAGACTTTTCTGCGCTTGTGGCCCAAAGCGGATTGAACAAACCCAGCATCGTGTCTCTGCGGGTCAGTGACGCAAAACCTCACCGTATTTCAAGAATACTCAAGATCGTGTTACCCCAAATTGAGCCGGATTTGCAGGACGGCGCGATTGTATCTATAGAAGAGACAGAATATCGCGTACGTAAATTGCCCATAAGCTAGGTTCCGTTCGACTGGTTTAAATGTAACCACAGACATACACGGACAGTGAAGCTGGAAGCTTAAAAGGGAAAGTTTTAGGGGGGCTGGTGTGCAGGGAAGCTTGAAATTGACAATCTGGGCCTCTCGGCGAGCTCTTTGAGCAGAGATCGCTAAGCGCGCAGAGATGAAAATCAGGCTCAACGCTAACTTGAAAGGGATTGGAGCCAATATATCGCTTTCTGTCTTAGCCTAATCTCCGAGTACTCGGCTCTACTCTGCGGTGAAAAGAAATGGTTCACGTCTGGGATAGAAAATTTGTAACGGTTCAGCCCCCTTTTGACGGGATAACAAAATTAACTGTCGCCAGGCAGCCGAGTCGAATAACTTCTTGTCTCACGCAAAGCCGCGCGGGTTCTTTGGGTTTCTCGGGTTACTTGGGTTGCTTGGGTTCTTGGGCACATTGCTAGCGTACCTTGAACCGCCTTTCGGGTTACTCGGGTTGCTTGAGTTGCTTGGGTTTGTTGGTGCTTGAGTTCTTGAACACAATAACTCAACGAACCCAATGAACCCAATAACTATCTTTTCGGTCCCTACCGCCCCGTCACAGCTCTGTGTGAGATGTCATCATCCCACTAAAATCTGAAGACAGCACCCTGGCTTTGACCTCTTTTTTCCGTCTCAAATGTCGCATCTGTCTAATTTAGCATTAGATGATACATAATGGACTAAAAAACCCCGCCTCACTTATGGATGCAACATAATGATGTTTATATCTATTATTAGATGTTTTCCATCAAGGCAAGCACAATACGTAAAAACGGTGATACTTAATCGTCATGATAAAAATCTGGATCATTGCCATTCTCGTGTTGTCATTGGCGGCCACTCTGGCCCATTCCGGGGGGCTCAAGGTCAAGAGGAACGCCAAAGCCTATCAGGTTGAAGTGGAGGTTGATCGGAATCCCCTCGTGATCGGCGACAACCACATCGAAGTTGAGCTAAAGGATGATTCCGGCAAGATTGTCACTGACGCGAAGGTGTTGGTGAATTACTACATGCCCCCCATGCCCAGGATGGTGCCGATGAACTATAAGACCGAGGCGGACTTGAGTAAGGACAAATATGTCACAACGTTGAATATCATCATGGCCGGTCCATGGTACATCCGGATCATCATAGATCACGCAGGCAAGATCTCTACTCTCAAGTTCAACATGGATGCCCAGTAAGTAAGAGGGAATCCAGAATCCAGAATCCAGAATCCAGGAGTCAGCAGGAGTTGGAAGTGCGCTAAAGTGCCTAAAGTTAAAAAAGTGGCTAAAGTGCCTAAAGTTCATAATAGGGACGGAAGAACTGACTGGGCGGAGACGCGGCTGTCTTCCCGAAAATCCCCGCGGATCCGCGAACCGTATGCCACGATTTTTCTTACCGCCGGTTCTTGAGACAACGTTCCGGCGATAAACGCCAAGGCTCTTTTCTCTTTCTCAAGCATTGTTTTTTCGCTCTTTTTCCACATGATAGGCGACCCCTCCGAGAGGATCAATGGCAAATTCCGGCAAGTCCACATGAATCAGGATTTTCGTAAGGTGCGCAGGTATTACGGTTACAACTTGTTCCATGTGGATGCACGGTTAGGGGGAAGTGCCTAAAGTTGTTGGGAGAATCAAAAGTTTGTAAAATTATTAAAGAAGTTAATAAAGTTCTTTAAAATGACTAAAGTTGGAGGAAGAAGGGCGAGAAAGATAATAAAGACTGGCTTGCGCCACGGAGTCCTCAGGGGTTTTGCTTGTATTTGCAGATCAAGGCCTTCATTTTTTTACGTGTGATCTGCGCCTCGTTGTGAGATAATGACTCTGATTTGCGGGCATTCAAGAAGTGAAATAAACGGAGGACATTAAATGAAACAAGCTATTTGCAGCACTGCTTTGCGTCGGGCTTTTCGTCGGGGTGAGCAAAGCAGAAGAAAAGCCGGCGCTCAAGGACCAGAATGACAAAACCAGTTACAGTATCGGATACCAGATCGGCGGCGATCTCAAGCGCCAAAGCGTGGCGATCAATCCCGGGTTGATGATGAAAGGGGTTCAGGACGCCCTGGGGGACAAGGAACCGGTCATGACCCCTCAAGAAATGCAGGAGACGCTCGTGGCGTTAAAACAAAAAATCGTGGCCGCCCAACAGGAAGAACAGAAAAAGACGGCGGCGGAAAACCTTGCAAAAGGCGAGGCTTTCCTGGCCGAAAACGCCAAGAAAGAGGGGGTAAAGGTCAGCCCGAGCGGACTCCAGTACAAGGTGATCGAGGAAGGGACCGGTAGGGCGCCCAAGGCCGAGGACTCCGTGACCGTTCATTATCGTGGGTCGCTGATCGACGGCTCGGAATTCGACAGCTCGTACGCGCGGAACCAACCGGCGAGCTTCCAGGTCAATGGCGTCATCCCGGGTTGGACAGAGGCCCTGCAGATGATGAAGGAGGGCGCCAAGTGGGAAATCGTTTCTGCCTGCCACGCTCGCCTATGGCGAGCGTGGGGCCGGCGCGGTGATTGCCCCCAACAGCACCCTTATCTTTTACGTAGAGCTTGTCTCAATCGACGACAAAGCCAAGCCCGACAAAGGCAATTAGTCCCCGGGCGGTGAAAGTGCGCGCAAGACGGTCACGATTTCGGGTTTACGGGGACCTGATTCCCTGCGGCGGGCCAAGGAAAGGAAAAGCGCCATTTTGTCGACCGCAATAATAAGTGATTCAGCAGCAAGTTCCAGGGCATCCAACCAAAGGAGTCTTCCGTGAAAAAATCCACTTTTTTCATCGCGGCTGTCCTTGCAACCACCCTTTTACATTCGTCATCACATGCTGCAGCCCTTCCACCTAACTTGTTCACAACCACCAACGGCAATCAGGTCACCGCGTCGTGGACCGCCGTCCCTGGCGCGAGCGGTTATATTGTCTACTTTGCCCCGCCCGACCAGACGGGGCAGCCGGACCTGACCCGGTTGGCGGCTTTCTCCTGGGCTGCCACACAGGTTGGCCCGGTCACCCTACCGTCGGGCTTCTCCCTCTACCTGGCGGTGCAGGGTGTTACGGGCTCGGGGGGCGGCAGGCTCTCGAACATCGGATTCTTTTCGCTCAAACCCGACCCGGTTCCTGCCGGAACCGTGAAAGTGCTGGGGGTGAACGATCTCGGCATGCACTGCGTGGACAAGGATTTCTCCATTTTTTCCATTCTGCCCCCTTACAATGTATTGAACGCACAGGCGGTGAAACTCAACCCTCAAGGTTTTCCGACCCTCCTGGATGACACCGCGGTTGAGCTGAAATATGACGCGGTTGCAGACCCCAGCAGTTCCATCAACAGCACCAGCGTGAACAAGACCGATTTCTGGCAATTCGCCCAGCCCCTTTACGGCGCTCAGCTCCTACCGGGAGAAGGCCTCAAAGGTCTGTTCATGCCCATGGACAACTTTCAGAATTTTGGTTCTCAGCCCATCCCTTATAACGCCCTCCACGGGTATTTCGCGGCCGAGGGGATCCCGATCCTTCCCATGGACGATCAAATGATTCCAAATCCCTATCCGCTCATGCGGGTGTCGGCCCATGACAAGGCCAGGGGGCAGCTACTGGGACAAACCGATGTGGTCTTGCCCGTCTCGGACGAAACCGACTGCCAGACCTGTCACGCAACTGGGCTGATCGCCGCTTCGAGAGCTGGGATACAGTGGGCCGAACGACAGCGACCTCGAAATCCAGACCAAGAAGAACATCCTGTTGCTCCACGATACGGACCAGGGGACCGACCTCCAGAACGCGACACCTGTTCTATGCGCCCAGTGTCATTACTCAACTGCCCTGGATCTGGCAGGCACCGGTCCGCAGGGCGGTCAGATCGGGAATCCGGCATTTTCGCGGGTCATGCACGCTTTCCATGGTCAATTGCTGGATGACCAGGGCGGTCCACTCTTTCCGCCAAAAGGGACGCTTGAGCAGACCTGTTATCAGTGCCATCCGGGAAAGGTCACCCAATGCCAGCGGGGCGCCATGAGGACCGGCGGCATGGGCTGTCATGATTGCCATGGGGACATGTTTGCCGTTGGCGGGGTATATCCGCTGATGGCCGGGGGGAGTATCGACGGGACCAATGACGGCGGGATGCGACGGCCCTGGCAGGATCTGCCCAGGTGTCAATCGTGCCACACGGGCGACGCGGTCTCTCAACTGACAGGAGCGGGCCTGGTTCCGGCCGGAGACGATATCCGTTTGCGTCAGGCCTATCGAACCGGTGACCCCTCTGCCTCCCCACTGCTTGCCACCAACACGCGCTTTGCGGAAAACCCGAACACCCTTTATCGCTTCAGCAAGGGGCACAGCGGGATTCTTTGCGAGGGCTGCCATGGAAGCACCCACGCCGAATGGCCCATCGCCGACCCCGGGGCCAACGACAACATCGCCGCCACCCAACTGCAGGGTCACACAGGGACGATCATAGAGTGCTCGACCTGTCACGCGCCCGGCACCCTGGGCCTCACCCTGAACGGCCCCCACGGGCTCCACAACGTGAACGACCCAACGTGGAATCGAAGGCACGAGGAACGCGTCGAGCACAACTCGACCCTCCGCAACGAGTGCAGGGCATGCCATGGGGCCAACCTGGAGGGAACCGTCCTTTCCAGGGCCGCGGCCAACCGCACTCTCGCCAGAGATGATGATGGAGGGGGCACCATTTCGGTTTCAAAGGGCCAGCCGATCAGTTGCACTTTGTGCCACGAAAGACCTTTTTAGGAGTCCCAGACACCCTTCGTTCAGTCCGATCTTGAATTCATCGACAGGCGCCTTCGGTTTCGGGGGCGCCTGTTTCATCACCGGATCCTCAAAGCAGGTGCCTCGCCAGACTATCACATTATGTCAGCGTTTAGGCGGCTTCTGCCGGAAACCGGGACTATTTTGGACGCGGGCTTTCCCCGATCCGTGATCAGGACCGCTTTCAGGCAATGGACCAGGACCACGACCCCAGTTGGGGGCTTGAGATTTCAACCCTGTCTCCAGGTTTAAGTGGACCGATGCCGGCCGGGGTTCCGGTGAAGATCAAGTCTCCGGGCCGAAGCGACCACACGTCTCCCACCTCCATGACCAGCCTCGGGATGGGAAAAATCATCTCCCCGGTTGTTCCCTCCTGTCTCTTTTGGCCGTTCACATAACAGGCAAATTCAATGGCATCAAAGCGGAGGGGCGCCCGGTAGGGCACCATGTCACCGATGGGGGCGCTTTGGTCAAAGGATTTGGCCAGCTCCCAGGGCAGCCCCTTGGCCTTCATTTCTCTCTGAACGTCACGGAGGGTCAGGTCCAGGCCGAGCGTGAGGCCGCGGATAAAGGTCTCCGCCTCATCCTCTGTCGAGGGTTTGCCTTCCTTCCCAATTTCAACCACCACCTCGGTCTCGTGGTGGAGCTCCTTGCCGTGGGACGGAAAACGGATGGCCTCACCGAGGTGTACGAGGCTGGAAGATGGCTTCATGAAGATGACGGGTTTCGTCGGGATCGGGTTATTGAGCTCTCGTACATGTTCCAAATAGTTACGCCCGATACAGAAGACCCGCGTGGACGAGTTATGCCAATTTTCTTTCTCTGATGTCAATTTCATGGTCTCTCCTCCCCAGAAAAAAAAGATCCGGGATGTCCAAATCTCACGTGTTTCCGTTAAGTTGGTTGAATCTTCCAACGCATGGTGGCGTCTAAGTGTTTAATTCAACTAAAAAAATATCAGTCCTTGTCGTGATGGGGACGCACCTCGCCGGCGCAGGTTATGAAAAAACAATTGGATACGCAAGGCCATTTTAGAGAATGGAAGGGTTCGTTTCAATTAGGCATGCCCTTTGCAGTTCCTCTGAACGAAACAGACCTCCCGTTGATTTGTTGACAATTATTCACAGATAGGAAATAAGCAGAAATGTGGATGCTAAATGGTCCAGTGGTGGCGGGTAAAATTTTCGAAAATGACAAAATTTGCCTCAGACGTACGCAACCGCACTCAAACGGTGTGCAGAAATGCACAGTCATCACGGGGGGAATGTGTTAAAGGGTTTCGCCTTCACATAAGGACAAGCTTTTTGTGCACGTTTGGGATCATGGAATTTTCACCTTAACCTGCCGTTCCGAGCAGATCATTCAACGATTTGTTCGGCGGCTGAAACAGGAGGCATGGACATGAGAACTGGATCTACGGCAAGACGTTATTTCTGGAGTGTATTAGGATTCTGCCTCGTTGCATCTCTGGTGACCCTCCTTTCTACCTCAACGGGCCATGCCGCCATGAGGGTGGATTTGATCGATAATCCGATCGCGGTGTCACCGCTGATTCCAGTGAAACCCATCATTCCTAATCCCGGCCTGTTGTGCGCCAAGACTTACCCAAAGCCCCAGGTTAGTTTTATCGGTGTTGAGAATTATAGCGTGAGCGGCGTTGATTATACTCGCTATTTGCTTAGCGTGGATAACCGTGCCCAGTATCCGGATGCCCTTTTTGCGCCTTCGCCCACGCTTCCCCCGTGTGGACTGAACACCAATTCCTCCCGAACATGGGTCGGCATCTTCGATCAGGACGACAAGTACCGCTACGGATTTTGCGCCCTGGGCAGCGCGGACGACATGGACGGCCTGTGGTTTGCCGTCCCCGCAGGTCAGGCACCCCCCACCGGGGTGTGGGTGATCCTTTGGGACAGGCTGTGTCAGGCCAATTGGCAGGACGGATATCGGTCGACCCTGGTGCCCATTCAGAAGATGCTGGGTCCAATTGTGACGGAAGATCTGGAGGTCCAGTCCCAGTATGCGATGGTCCCTCCCGTGATCGACGGCATCGTGAGCAGTGGGGAGTGGAATGGGGCCGGCATGTTGCCCATCTATGATAATGTCAATTTTCAGAGGGGCGTCTTGTACGTGAAAAACGATGACGAGGCCCTCTATTTCCTCCTGGACATGAGGGGAGACCCCAATGCAGGACTTAATCCCAATGATGACTATTCATCGCTCGCTTTTGATATTGGCATGGACGGATTCAAGTCGCCCTATGTGGATTTGAAGTACGCCACAGGGACCGGCACTGAAACCCTGGGTATTCAATGGACGGTCAGTGATATCAACAATCCCAGCCAGACTGGCTGGACGGTTTTGAGCTCCACGTCCCTTTCCCAGTATGCGGAGGGTTTCGGGTCCACGCCTTTTTCAGCCGGCAACCACAAGCTCTACGAGTACAGGATCGATTACTCTGAGATCGGGATCAACTTTGATGATGTGCTGGCAGATCCGAGCAATCCCTTCCATGCCCGGATGAATGTAAAGGTCGTCTCTTTGCAGCCAGGCTTTCAGGTCCATTACCCATCCAGCCAGTCGGGGGGATCCTGGCAGAACCCCATGATTCGAATCGCGATGGGACTTGGCAGCATGTCCCTTGATCCAGCGGCCCCCATTATTGCAGGCATCGGCCTGGTCCCGCGGACCTTTATTGACCAGACCACAGGGTTGGCCACCACCGGAAGCGGACACCAGATCGATGTGATCGATACGCCCTTCGGTTCTCACCTGCGGGTGATTGGGAACCTGAACAAGTTGCGGACATGGGCGCCGCCCGGCCCGATCCAATTTTATGGGATCGGCTATTGCAACATGGAATTAGATGCCTGCGAACCGATCGGCACCCCGGGTTTCACGCTCACCGATTGGAAATTCGTCTCGGACGTTAGGACCAACTATTACTGGGACGGTGCCCAAGGGAAATATGTCCTTGACAGCGTGAGCCCCTCAACCATCTGGGATGCCGGTGGTTTGGTGGTCAAGGCCTATCCGGTCCCTTCGGGAACCCTTGACTGGTATTTCCCGAACCTCTTGTTTGACTGGCGCACCACGGGGACCAATTTCGTCAATTCCGGGAAATACAGGATCCATTTCTTCGGTTTTGCAGCTGAAAATCTTTTTTCATTCATCCCCACGCCCGCCCTGGAAAGCACCCTGGTGGTTCGCATTGACAACACCCAGCCGGTAATGTCCGTCAATGCCATATCCTATCTTGGCAGAGACGTGAGCGCATGTGCCATCGTTCGGCTGGAGGATGCCGATGATCCTCTCGAAGTAAACGTCAGCGCCTACGATCCGGACGGCTTCCTCCATGACTTCAGTTTGCATGCCCTTTACGGCGATAACCAAAGCTTCACCTGCCATGCCCAAACCTATGAGGGATACCTGGCCGATGGCGGAACAGGTCCCATTTGGCAGGGCGCCTTCCCGAGCCAGACCTTCCTTTGTGAAGGAGATGCGGGAGACCACTGGGAGACCACCTGCGGTTATACCTTCCGCGTGACCGGCTGGGACCGGGCGATCAACGGTTATGGCAGAATTCACTGGAGCTCGGGCAACAAGACCATCACGATCCTCATGCCGGATGATCCGGTGTGCAGATAATCGTGATGCCGGCTTAAAGACCCTCTCCCCCCTCCGCGCGTTCCTTTAGCGCTGTGCGGGGAGAGGGGAATGCCATCATAAATTGTGAGGGAAACCAGGATGACAAAAGGGGGTAAGATGATGGGTAGGAAACAATCAGCGCGACTGAGTATTCTAATTTTTGGATTTTGCCTGATCGGTTGGTTGGGTTTTGATCTCTCAAACGCCCTGGCGGATGACGCAACGAATGGCGTTGATTCCGTCGAGCTCGTGAGTGCCAAGAAGCCGGCGTTGTTGCCGAATCTTGTTGTCCTGCCAACCTCACCCCTGTTGGATTTGGAGCACGTAATCATCGCCGTCAAGGCCATGTCGCCCCCGGCCGGATCTCAATACTGGGAATATCCGGCCGTCGTTTCTCCCGTCAGAAATGCCGACCCATCGTCAGCAAAGCCGATCGGCATGGGGGATGCCGCGACCGGTGGAAAAACCATCGCTTTAAGCATTTCTCTGCCTTTATTTTCTCAAGCGGCAGATGTCTATTTTGGGATCTATTCTGCGGCCCTTCATCCAACAGACCTCTTCCTGCTGAAATCCGACAATACCTTCCAAATGTCCTCGGCGGGGACTGTCCCGTGGAAGTCAAATACGAAGGGAAATATGACTGAAGCGCTTTTTGGTGAGATTCCCCTTTCAGCGCTGCCCGCAGGAACCTACGACTTTTACCTTGCCGTGACTCCAGCGGGAAGCGGAAACTGGAACAATTACTATCTTTGGAAGACTTCGTTTTCTATCGTTCACATACTCTTACCCGGCAACATGGTCGCTATTGATTTTCTTCCTTGGGCGACAAACAATAGCCTGTATTATTCTCTGCAACCCGGGGACCTGGATATCCGATGGACCCGGGCCGTGCAGGTTCTGGACATTGCCCCTCTTGTGAAGTGGAAAGCCACCGGCTTCCGGGTAAAGGTGCGTTCAACTTTCGCCTACACAGTGAACGTGAAAATCAAACTCACCCTTCCCTCAGATCAGTGGAGCTTCATAACCGGATCGGGCTACACGCTTGCTCGGTTGCCGAGCGGCTGGCAGTGGCCGGAGAAATGGGGGCCCGTTCCGATTGAGCCGGGCGACAACGAAATCATGCTTCCGTACATTCCCCCCGGCCAAGAGGGCGCAGCGGTCTCTTTGGCGAATCCTGCCGGGGTGATCAGCGGGGACTGCACGTTCAAAGGATGCGGCCCGGATGTGAGGGTCCTTCCTGTGCCCAAGGCTGATCACGTGCGGTACGAGCTTGAGCTTGACCCGGACAATGAACTTGCAGAGACCAATGAAGGGAATAACACCACTTCGACCAGCTTTATCCAGGCTCAGGGAATGTATGGATGGAATTTTCTGTTCGTGCCGACGAATAACCTCGCAGATCCAGGGCCGGCACGTTTAGACAGGATGGAGGCGACGGCAAAGGCAAGTATCGAGTATTTGCTCGGGACATTTCCAATCGGGGACATGAATATCAAATATCAGATTATGCCGGCAACGACAACAGGGCCATGTACGGATATTCCGGGAGAGACCTGTGGATACTCGATCACCTGGCCGGTGGGTGAAAGCCGATACGACTTTTTTACCAGGCTTAAACAACTGGCGGATTCAAAAGGGTACGCCTACGATTTCATCGTTGCTGTCTCGCGAGGTGGCGGCGGGGGGACGGGTGGACACGATGACGCTGCTTTTGTCGGAGATGCGGCGGGGAGCGGAATTCTGGCCCATGAATTCAACCATGCGGTCACTGGAATGGGGGACATCTATTCGCTGGACTGCCTGGCGGGGTGGGATGAGGCCTACTGCGAGCACCCGGACGGTAGCCGGGAGTATTGCTGTATCATGTCAATTCCCCAGGCGAGCCAAGGTCCTTATTGCTACACTGGAGATTACGGAGAGACCATTTGTGACGACACGCCGGTAGCAAAGGACTGCGCGGAAACCTGTTCGGACTGGGCTTCCTGCAACACGGACTGTTTGAGCCTATGTGGCGACGGGACGGTGTATCATGGGCCTGACTGCAGGGTCAGGCACCCATCCTCCACGGGTGTGTGGGCGAATCGGTGGGTGCAGATTGACAGCAAGATGAACTACTTCATGGACTGCAACTGGCCTGCTGCCGCATCCTTCCCTCATTATTGGATGATATTGGGGAGCACCACCGAACACTGCAATCAAACAGCTTTCCAGGACGGCTATTTCAATCTGGTCAAGAACAGCAGATTTAAAGCCCAGTAGGATCAGTATAGGGAGGGCGGGGTCAAAAACCGACGATGTTTCGGGGCAAAGCCCGGTCCAATTACCTGAATATATCCGTTGATTGTGTCGATCGTTTTCTTGAAGAGGAAGCTCAAAATGGTTTTGAACCTAGCCCGTTGTGGGGAAACCGGAGGATTTATGAGAAGGAGACTCTTGTGCTGGATTCTCGTTTTGCTTTTTGTCTCTTGCTTGACCACGGCAGCGGCCTCCGCCATGGACCGATATGTCTCCAGCACAGGGTCTGACGATGGGAACGACTGTTCCAATTCAACATCCCCCTGCGCGACGGTGAACCGAGCGGTAGGGCGTGGCCGAAAACGAAGACACCATCAAGGTGGCGAGAGGGACATATAGTGGAAGTGTGATCATTGAGGCCCTTTTCAAGAATATGACATTGCAGGGCGGGTGGGACGCCGATTTCACCGCCAGACTTGATCAGGCTTCGGCAACCGTTCTTGACGGGGCCGGAGGTTTGGCTGTTTTGGGCCTTGTGGCGACGGTTGCCAATATGGATCTCGATCTTGAAAATCTGACATTTGAGAACGGTGAGGCTGGACTGGCTATATACAATATGGGCGCAACGATCAGTCTCAATATGAAAAATTGTGTCGTCAAGAACAATGGGCCGTCTCCCGAAAGCGAAAGCTCTTTCTTGCAAGGGGGAATCGGCGTCATTAACGCCGGAAACGTGGATTTGACGATTTCTGACTGTGAGATTTCAGGGAATACAGGGGCGATTGGGGGACTGTTTTTCTTGAACCAGAATAGCGGGGCCCTATCGGTTGCTAACACCATTGTCAAGAACAATGTCTCTATGAGCTTGGGCCCTCACATCAGCGCATTAGAACCCATTCGGCCAGGGATAGGCGCATTGGTTGGCCTGGGGGCAGGAGGCATCGGCATTGTGACAGAGGAAAGCGCCTCCACAGAGATCAATCTCGAGAAGAACATCATCAAAGAGAACGGGGGGGTCTCTGCGGGTGGGGTTTTGTTTTATTCCCAAGGAAGCAAGACCCGGGCCTCCGTGACCAACAACATGATTCTGAACAACAACAGTGTGAGAGATGGCGGGGGCGTCAGCGTTAAATCCTTGATCGATGGAACAACCATAGACGACACAACCGTTACGTTCTTGAACAACACCATCAGTGGAAATTCAGCCTCTGGTGGTGACAGCATGGGAGGCGGTGTTTACGAGGAATCGGATGATGCGTCCAACTTGTCAAATGTGTTGATTACCAACTGCATCATTTGGGGAAACACGGCCCCGAGTGTAGGAGCGGATCTGGCGCTGGTGGGGGCGGGTGCGAAGGTCACCGCCAGTTATTCCGTTATTCGGTTTGTCCGTAATGAAGGCGGAGATTACGCGAGTCATGGCGTGGTTGGCTCAGACCCACTCTTTGTGAACCGCGCGCTCGGGGATTTTCACTTGAGTCCAGGTTCGCCTGCCATCGGGGCCGGCATGTACGCCAATTGGAGAAAAATGCTCAACACTTGGAGATACAGAAAGGCATCCCCTTCGGATGACTTCGAGGGAGACCTCAGAGCGGACTTTGATCAACGACCCTGCTGCGAGGTGCAGCTGGGCTCTGACATCGGGGCAGATCAGTATGTGATGTTGACGGGGCCGGGAGGTCAAGGGATTTGGTCTTTTTCTGCCGAGGCCACTCCGGTGAGAAGTTCCAGCCACCTTACCTGCAAGCCGTTCGGTCTGGGTTCCCTGGCTTCCGATGGGGATTACCTGAGTCTGCAGCTCAAACTCCCTCCATTCTCTGAATCGGCCGACGTATACATCGGTATCCAGGCACCTGAAGTGAGCCCTGAGGTTTTTCTGGTTACACCCGCCGGTGCGCTTCAGCCCCTGTCTGAAGACCTGACACCGTGGCGGGCAGGGTCTTCCGAGGCCACAGATCTTAAGCTGTTTGGTGACATCCCGAAGTCAATGCTTCCGGTGGGGACCTACAACCTTTACCTGTTGGCCACATCGCATGGAACGCTCACAATATATAACTTCTGGACGACATCGTTTGTCTTGGATTAGGAAGTGCCTAAAGTTCATAAAGTGCGCTAAAGTGCCTAAAGTAGGGGGGAGCTATTGCCACAGGACAAATCACCCGTGACAAATGCCATCCGTGTGCTGAGAGAGAACAAGGCGGACTTCATTCTTCGTCCCTACAACTACGAAGAGAAGGGCGGGACAGCGGTTTCAGCCAGGGAACTGGGTGTGGATGAACACCTGGTCATCAAGACGCTCGTGATGGAGGACGAAAACCGAAAGCCGCTGATCATTCTCATGCATGGCGACAAACAGGTTTCCACCAAGTCGCTCGCCAGAGTCTTGGGTGTCAAGTCCATCAACCCATGCGAGCCCGCGACCGCCAACAAGCACACCGGATACATGGTCGGGGGCACGTCCCCTTTCGGGACAAGAAAGCCCCTTCCGGTCTACGTGGAAAGGACGATCCTCGATCTCCCCAAGATCTACATCAATGCAGGCAAAAAGGGGCTCCTCGCGGAAATAGCGCCTTCGGAGCTTGTCCGGGTGCTAAAGCCTGTTGCGGAGTGGACAGCGATTTAGGCACCTTACTGCACTTCCACTGGTGACAAAATCCCACCAGGTTGCATCGGGGATTCCCGTCTGCATTATCGTCGACCGCAAAGTAAAAGGTGTGAAGGCCTTGCTGGGAGGTCCGCCATCTGAAAAACCGTGGTTAGCGGCAGGTCAACGAGAGGAAACGCCATCGTTCGAACAATGCCAGGGGTCCAACCACCGGTAACCTCTAAAGACAGCCAGTCGGTGGAATGGTTGTGGACCAGCCACCAGTCCACGTTCTGGTTTACGTGAGCCCCGGCGGTCACGGCCAGCGAAATAGTTACCGGCGTGCCCTGTGGAACGGTCACCGTGTCATCCGAACCGTTCGCTTTGATGTCTACCGCGGTGTCCACCACGGGCTCGATCCCGGATGACTGATAGCGCACCCCGATGGCATCCAAATCGAAACCTGCGCTGTCTATTGGTGGGCCATGGGTCATAGATAGGCGCCCCAGTCGAATCAAGGCAGCTACGATCTCCCACCACATCAACGATGCGAACATGGGTGATACGGTTGACATCCACGAGGCCTGACAACTCCTGCAGGTCAAATGGTGTGCCGAAGCCCTGCCTGTATTTTCCCGCCAGGCCGTCAATGTCCGTCGGGTCGATCGTACTGAATGCTCCGACGGCTGATGGGGTCAGGGAGTGGCTCTTGAAGCGGGCGAAATGGATGCCGTCAGACGAAACCTCCACGTAAGCCAGTTCAAGGAAGTCGTCTCTGAAGGAGTTCTCGAACACAGCGAAATCCCATCCTTCCCCGTTTGTTATGGGGGGTCGAAGGTCAGGGTGATCGATCCGCCTTCGCCGAGGGACACGATGTCAAAAGCGGTCCCTTCGGCCTTGCCCAAGGCCTTTTCAGGCGTCTGGAAGGTGTCGCTTACATCTGCGCCGGGCAAATAATTTTCCCATCCCGTTGCCCAGGCCACAAAGGCAGGGTCATCCTTGGAGACCGCGGTTGAGCCCTGTTCGCCGGCGGCCGGGGGATAGGGGCCGGCGGTTGCGGGGATGGTGAGAAACACGAAAGAGTACTAACAAGAAGGCACGATTCTAGGTTTCATATTAACCTCCAAAACCAATTGTGACAAGATCCTCTGGTGCCATGGAGGCTTGTCAAAGTTGTCCAGTCTTAGCACTGTCGTCGTACCCTTCACTTGTTCTGTTTTTTGTTCGCTCGGCTCAGTCCCTTCTTTCGGGACGGTGCTCGTACTCGTAATCGAAACCCTTTATTTGGACTTCGATTACGAGTACGATTACGAACACGAGTATGGATTACAATCTCCATTCCACCCCCACGTAATAGTTCCGGGTGGGCATGGGATAATAGATCTCGCTGAATGCCACCGTGGAATAAAGCTCATCGAAAATGTTGTTCACCCCGCCGAACACCCTCAGGGGACCTCGCGTGTAGGTGAGCTTGGCGTCAAAGACCTTATAGGCGTCTAACTTTTTGAATTCTTCATTGGTCTCGTCGTTTCCATCGTAGCGTGACCCCACCCATGTGCCTGTGACGGCCAGGCGGAGCGGGGCGATGATGGTCCATTCCAGGCCAAAGGAGGCCTGGTGTTCTGGAACCAGAGGCACATAGGTATCCTTTTTCTCGAACTTTGCCTCCAGGTATGTATAGTTCGCCCAGAGATAAAGGATGTCGATCGGATAACACTTGACTCCGGTCTCGACGCCTCTTCGACGGGTATCGTCATCGAAATTTCTATTTACCTGGTTGATTGAGTCAAAAAATATCTCATTGCTTATGTCAATCTGGAAAAGCGTGAGAGAGAATTCCAGGAAATCTCCGATGAATCCGCGCAGGCCCACATCGAGGTGTTTGCCCTCCTGTGGTTTCAAGTCCCCTTCAGAGAGCGCGAGCTCGTCAACATTGGGAGTTCGAAAGCTGCTTGCATAGCTGGCAAAGAAGGTCGCAGCGGATACAATTTCATAGACGATTCCGGTTTCAAAGGCCTGATTATTCCAGTTTTCGTCGGATTTGCCTCTTCTCTCCCATTTTACATCCTGGCCTGACCGGACCAGGCGGCTCGTCCGGATGGTGCTGTCATAGATATTGTATCGATAGCCCGAGGCTCAAAGTGAGCGGCGTCAAGAGTTTCCATTCGTTCACGACAAAAAGACCCAGATCGTCGATGTCGCTGTCCTTCTTGGTCCTCTGACCGATCCTTTCGGTGACATAGTCTGTCCGGTAGTAATCGGTTCCCAGCAGGAGCTTGTGTTTCCGGCCAAGGAACTCGTAGGGCTTGGTCAACCCAAGGTTAAGGGTCCAGGTGTCCTCGTCAATGGTGTCCGTTTGCTGTCCTTTGCTGAGGAGAGGCGTGTAGCCGATGATAAAATCGTTATCCCGCCAGCGATATCCACTGCTGAACCTGAGAACGCCCAACGGGCCCGCATCCGCTTCCATGGCTGCCGTAAGACCCGATTGTCGGTGGTCTCGCCGAAGTCATTTGGGCTGCTGCTCTCCGTCCGCTTTCCGCTTCGAATCCACGTCTTCAAGGGGAACGCCTCCCGGAAAACCCTGTTTGTCTTTGTGATACGATGCCCCCCAGGATAATCCTAACCGGTCGTTCACATCATAGGAGAACTTGGCGCTGCCATCCTTCTTGCGAAGGCCGCCATTTTCGCGGTATCCGTCTGAATCGTAATAGCTCCCATCCAGATTCGCCGCTCAAGCCATGGAACTGTCCGCCCACGGAGGCTGCGCCCTCGAAGGTCGTCATAGCTCCCATAGGATGCCAGGGCTCGCGCCTCTTTCTTTCGCGGGCCCTTTCTTGGTGATGATATTGATGACCCCTCCCACTGCCCCATCGCCGTAGAGGACGGAGCCGCCGCCTCGGACGATTTCGATCCTTTCGATCTGGTCCAGGGGCACGGATGAGAAATCGGGGCCTGCCAGGTCAGGCGGGTTGAGTCGAAAACCATCGACCATGACGACCACGTTGCTCACCCCTGTCGCACCAAAACCGCGTATGTCCACACTTGCCCTTTTGTCGGTGCCAAAGAAGCTCAGGAGGTTGAGGTTGGCCTCCCTGGCCAGGAGGTCAACCACGTTGTTGCTCGATGCCTGCTCGATATCCTCTCTTGTGATGACGGTGACATTTTTGGGGATTTCACGGATGGGCTCCTCAATCATGGTCGCCGTGACGACGACCTCTTCCATCTCGAAGCGGGCTGCCCCCTTGCTGCTTCTGGTCGGCGGCGCCCGCCACGGAGATACCCAGAAAAAGCGACGAGCTCAGGATGAGAAGCCAAAGGGACTCGTGTTAGGAGATAACGCTTTTTCATGCTGTTTCTGGCTTCGGCCCTCAGTGGGCTCTAGTCCGCCAGTCTTTTCTAACTTAAGGCACTTTATCTCGAAATCGTAGCCGCATTTAAAAAGAGAGACATCCAAAACCTTTATCTCACACAGAGCTCGCAGAGCACACAGAGAAACGGCAAATGCTTCAAATTCCTGCATGAAACAGCCTCCACTCTCTGTGTCCTCTGCGGGCTCTAGTCCCGCGTTTCGCGGGACGGGCGTGAGAAACGCTTTTTTTTGTTAAAGCCCATCCTTTTCCATGAGTGCAGGCAAAGCCAGGTCGTCTGAAATCTGATTCTTTGCTTGGCCTCCCGGGCTAGTAGGATGTGCTGCCTCATCGGACCTGCACTTCGACGAAATCCCACCATTTCAAGTCTGGGATGCCATCCTGTTTATCATCCATTGCAAAGTAAAAAGTATAGACGCCCGGTGACAGGGTCCCATTGAACACTTCCCATGAAGGCAAGAAAGAATAGAAGAAAAGGAACCTGGGGTCCAACGGGTCAACAGTGGGTTCCCAGTGACCAGGACTCACAAGGGAAAACCAGTTCAGCGGTTCATCGAAAGGCGTACCGGCCACAATCCACCACTCGGGCGCCGAGCCTGCCAGACGTGCGTTGTCCACATGAACGGTAACGGACACGGGCGTTCCAGGCGCCACGGTTAGAACTCCGCTTGCCCCGTTAGCACGGATCGAAACCACCGGGGATGTTTGTGGTGCGTTCACGCTGTCTATGGCAAAGTAGGCGGGCGTATTCATGCCGAAATCTCCCACATCGGAAGATGAGAGTGCGAACGTGAGGGATTTGACCTGGCCAAGTGCACCCAGATCGACCCATTCCCATTGGTTGATGATATAGTCTTTGGAATTGTCCTGAAAACGGTAGTCCGCCAGATAGAACTCGACCGTTCCAACGGCATTGCCTTGAGCGTCCCTTCCGGTAATGGTCAACAGGAACCAGTCAGGGTCGTTACCGGTTTCCCCGCCGAATTTCTTGGCAAAGGGGTCCCCCTGGAGCATGGTGAAATAGGCATAGGTGGTGTTGGTGACGTAGAGCCCTGACACCACAGTCGGCTCCGGGAAGGTGATGGTAGGGGGGTCCGTGAAACCGACGAATCCGACGGCGTAGTTGCTTGACCCCTCCACGCCCTGGCCGGTCATGGCGCTGTACTGGTTTCCAAATCCGGGTGTCTGGTTGTCTGTCAGGTTGGAATAGGCAAAACCATCCCAGGCGTCGAAATCGGAATTGTAGTTGTTGCTGAAAAGGGTCCCGCCGCTTGAAAAGCCCCCGGCACCGTCGGAGCCGTTGTAAAAGGATTCGGAGGAGAGGGTGAGGTCTTCGAAATCACTTACCGCGCCAAAAACAAAGGAGGGGAGTGTGAAACAAGCCATTGCGAGAAGGAAGAAGTAACGATTTCTTGGTGTTCATAGTGATTCTCCTTTCAAAAAGATCCGGAAAATAAAAAAGCCCTTCACGTCGTCTGACCTGAAGGGCTGCACCCAGTTTACTTCGCCTTCTTCCTGAAACACATCCGCCGTCTGTCGACGCAGAGAAAGGGCGGTGTTCAAGGCAGGTCTTCTGGCTCTCGGATCATCCTACTTTCCGCACCTTCCCATCCCGCTGAAGCTGAACAGTGGCATCGTGCAGATTTCGTCCCCGATTACAGCGGCGGGACCGCTCCCGATTTTAACGGGATTCCCTATTAAGCCGTATCGGCACCTTGATTTGCATCTAAGACAAGTCTGATTGACTTTGTCAAGCAAGAAAAGAAATCTTCTCTCGCCAAGACGCCAAGAACGCAGAGAACTGATTGATTCAAATCAAATCCAAAACCATTTTCACATTTTCAAGTCTTTCCCTTTGCGACCTTTGCGGCTTTGCGAGAGACCGGTTTTATATAGGAATCATTCCTTCAACTGAAAGCGAATGGGCACCTTGACCCACATTTCGACGGGGTCGTTGTCGAGCTTTCCCGGATCGAACAACCAGGAGCGGACGGAATCTGCCGCCGCCTCATCGAGCACCGTGTGGCCGCAGGAGTGGAAGAGCCGGAGATCACTGACCCTTCCTTCCCGGCCGACCAGGACCTCCAGGACGACGGTTCCTTCATAGCCTTTCCGTCTTGCAATCCGCGGATAGCCGGGCGGCGGGTTTTGACGATAGATGGGGACCGCCTCTTTCAGCGTCTTTGCGGGTGTCAGGGCGGCCAGCTGTCGCCCAGCGTCAGGGTGCAAATCGCGGCTGGGGGGAGAGGATTCCTCCCAGGGGTTCCCCAGGGCTTGCCGAATTGGGGACAGGGGGATCAGGCTCGGTCTTTTGCGTCGGGGGAGATGGAGCTGGCGGCGCGGCTTCTCAACTTCCAGAGGCGGTTGCGGCGACGGCTCGGGCCTGGGGGTCGTTGCCACGGTCGCTTTCCTTTCGGGCGCCCTGGTCTTCTTCTTGACTTTTTGAGGGGGGCGCTTTATCGGTTGTGGTTTTGGGGCAGGGGGCGTCTCAGCCGGTATTTCTTGCGGCTTCTCAGGTGGTTTCACTTTTCCCGGAGTCTCTTCTCGATGAGGAGGGGGCGAGGGCAGAGGAGGTGCTTCGTGCTTCACGTACGTCAGAGCCAGGGCAATCGGGGCCGACTGCTGCCTGAAAGAGCCTTTTTTGAACCCATCTCCCCTGGAGCCGCAGCAGGAGCACGTGGATCAGGACGGCAATGCGTGAAGGGAATCAGAAACCGTTTCATCGCGATCGATCTTCTTCGGCCTGCAATGAGATGCGCTGAATCCCGCCAAGTCGTATCTGGTCGAGGACCTTGAAGAGTTGCTGATAAGAGAGATCCCGATCGGCGAAGAGCAGCGCCCCTGCTTCCTTGTCGCCCTTTGCCTTTGCTCTTATGGCTTCGCTCAGGCTTCAAGTGGCACCTGCTCCTTGTCCAGGAAGACCTCCCCGTCTGCCTCGATGGTGATCGAAAGGGTCAGCCGTTTGTCGATATCCGCGGTTCGATGAGGTGGGAAGGACAACGGGCAGCGCGCGGTGCACGGCCATGGAAAGCATGGCGTAAATAAAGAAGACCAGGAGGAGAAAGACGATGTCGATGAGAGGCAACATCTCGATACGAGGTCTTTTCCTGCCATAAAGCTCAACCTTCAAGAGGATGCTCCTTCGCTATCTTTTCCGCCTGGACCAGTTTTTCGTAGACGATTTCCAGGCTGGTTGCAGCGCTTTCAACCGCCAGAACCGCGTTTTCGACACGGGAGTTGAAATAGTTGAATGGAAACACGGAAAAGATGGCGATGCCGAGGCCTGCCGCCGTGGTGATCAAGGCCTGGGCGATCCCGGCGGTCACGGCCTGCGGGTGCTCGATGCCGGTTGACCCCAGGAGCTCGAAGGATGAGATAATGCCAAGCACCGTCCCGAATATGCCCAGGAGGGGCGCGACAGTGATCATGGTGTCCAGAGCGCCCAGGTAACGCCGCATCCGCTTGATCTCGTCGGCCGACCTGGTTTCCATGGCCTTGGTCAGGGAAAACTCCCGGTGAAGGATACCGGTCACCAGGATTTTGATGACAAAATCCTTTGATCCCGTTGTCTTGAGCCGTACCGTTTCCCAGTCTCCCAGACGACAGAGCTCCAGGACTTCATCGACAAGGGAGTGATTCCTGTGCATGTCCTCGCGGATCCAGAAAATGAGCCTCTCGATCACGACCGTCATGGAGATGATCGAACAGGCCAGCAGCGGATACATGACGGGTCCGCCCTTGACGAAGATTTCCAGCATATGCGTTACCTCTCTGCCCTCACACCTATCATCTGTCAAGCCTCTCCCCGGATCGCTGACTTGCCGATGATATTGACGCGGGGGCTCCCCGTGGCCGGATTTCTGTCGACGAGAACCGGGCAATCGTAAACGCATTCCACATTTGCGGCCGTGATGGTGGCTTCCGGTGTCCCCGCCGAAAAAAGATATCCGTCCTTGAGCATAATGAGCCTTTGACAGTAATGCGCCGCCAGATCGATGTCGTGGGACACGACCACGATGGTCAGTCCATCCCTCCTGGTTGAGCGAAGAGAGAAGCTCGAATATCTCTCGCTTGAACTTGATGTCGAGGAAGGACGTTGGTTCGTCAAGGAGCAGGACCTGGGGCTCCTGCGCAAGGGCCCTCGCGATCAGCACCCGCTGTCTTTTCGCCTCCCGAGAGCTCATGGATGGACCGTTCGGCCAAGTCCAGGGCATTCATGACTTCCAGGGAATGGAGCGCGATGTCGGTATCACGTTTTCCTTCGAACTGGAGCCGACCCAGGTGCGGGGCCCTGCCCATCAAGACCACTTCCAGAACGGAAAACGTGAATCGGAAAGCGTTTTCCTGGGCCACGAAGGCGACCTCTCTGGCCAGCCCCTTTCTATTCCTGGTCGCCAGCGGCCTGTCCCTGAAACGAATTTCCCCTTCCTGGGGGGATCAACAGCCCGTCCATGAGCCGCAAAAGTGTGCTCTTTCCTGATCCGTTGGGCCCCAGGATACCCAGGATCTCCCCCTTGATGGATGTCCAGATCGATCCCCTTCAGGGTCCATCGCCCGTCGTAGCGGAACCCGACGTTTCTAAGGCTCAGGATCTGCTCCACTGGCTTCCTTTCTTCCTGAGAAGCATGATGAAAAACGGCGCGCCCATGAACGCCGTGATGACACCGACCGGGAGCTCGCTTGGGGAAATCAGAGTTCGCGCGGCGGCATCGGAGGCCACGAGGAAAATGGCGCCTCCCAGACAAGAGACAGGGATCAAAAGCCGGTGGTCCGAGCCAAAGGCCATTCTTCCCAAGTGAGGCACCATGAGCCCCACGAAACCGATGAGGCCGGAAAATGAGACCACGAGACCGGTGATCAAAGAGACAAGGACCAGGCAGATCTTTTTGGTCCTGTCCACATCCACACCCAACTGCAGCGCCACCTCCTCGCCGGAGGTGATGATGTTGAGGTCCCTCGCAAACCCGTAAAGGATGACCGCGGCCGTCAGGATCACCGGTGCCAGGATCATGGACTGGGTGAACCGGCTTTGGGAAAGGTCCCCGTAGAGCCAGAAGAGCATGGTGTGCAAACGGGCGTCGCTGGATATGGAAACGAAAAACATAATCACTGCGGTGAAAAAGGCGTTCACGATGACCCCCGTGAGCAGGATGGTGGAGGATTCGAGGCCCATGGCCCTAGTCCCGAGGAGGAGCACCAGGATGACGGTGAGAAGCGCGCCCCCAAATGACATGAGCGGGATGCCCAGACCGAACCCGAAGCCAAGGACGATGCCGCTGATGGCGCCGAGTGCCGAGCCGCTTGAAACCCCTAGAATAAAAGGGTCCGCCAGGGGATTGCGGAGCAGCGCCTGGAACACCAGCCCGCCAAGCGAAAGAGTGAAGCCTACCAGGGCCGCGAGCAGGATCCTGGGAAGGCGGATCTTGAGCAGGATGAGGTTCGAGGTCGCATCCGTGTTCGCGCCGGATAGCAGCGCCCACAGATCCATGAAATTGACCTCCGCCGTGCCCAGCAGCAGTGAGACCCCGATGGTGATCAGAAGCCCCAGGGCCATGAGGAGGGTCGTGGCGACCACGCGGGCCGGGGTCAGAATCCCTTTTCCGAGACGCAATTACCGCCACACCACCTCCGGGTGAACGAATTTGGCCATGATTTCAAGTGCATCGACGATGCGGGGCCCGGGCCGATTGGAGATGTCGGAGTCGATGAGATGGACCCTTTTGTCGCGCGCAGCGGGAATGACGGTCAGCTTGATCCATTCTTCTCTGGCGGCCTCAAATCGTCCGCCCAACTGCATGGATGAAATGATGATCACCTCCGGCTTCCTGGCGATGATCTCCTCGACGTTGATCCGGGGGTAGTGGAAAGGCTCCTCTCCAAAAAGGTTACGGCCTCCCGATAGACGGATGAGATCATGGAGAAAGGTGTCGCGGTTCACGGTCATGATGGGTTTGAGGTTGATCTGCATGAAGACCCTGGGCTTGCGCCGAGGGGAAACCAGCTCACGGATGCGGGAAAGTCGGTCCTCGAGTGTCCTTCGAAGCTCCCTGCCCCTTTCCGGAACCCCCGCGACCATACCGACCCATTCAATGGTCTCTATGGCCGATGCCACATTCCTGGGATTGACGATGAAGACCTTGATCCCGGCCTGCTCCAGGAGGTCGGTGACGTTTTTGCGGTTGCCGTCTTTGGTCCCGATGACCAATTCGGGGGACAGGCTGATGATCTTTTCAACGTTAAGGTTGATGTAGCTGCCCACCTTTGGCTTGACCGTGGCCTCGACCGGGTAGTTGCTGTAAGTGGTGACCCCGGCCACCCTTTCGCCCAGGTCCAGGGAGAAGAGGATCTCGGTAATGCTTGGCGCAAGCGAGACGATCCTTCGTCGGTGGCCGCTCAAATTGGACGTGCTTTCCCATGGCGTCCTGAACCGTGTATGCCTGGGCCTGGGCACACAGGGCGCATGTGAGCGCGACCACCAGAAGACATATGCTTGAAGGAATGCGTTTCACAAAAAAAACCCCGAATCAGGGAAGCCGATTCGGGGTGATGCGGTTCTGAATCCTTAAGCTGCAGGCAAGGCCATTTTGAGAAATAGCCCACGTCACAGACTCAGGCAGGTCTTCTGACTCCCCCGCCCTTTCGACGGCCTTCCCATTCCACCGAGGCGGAACAGTGGCACAAACAGCCAAAAGGGTTCCCGCTTTATGAAGGGCAAGAAGCGGGCAGGGTCACAGCGGCGAATCCGTTCCCGAATTTCACGGGATTCCCTATTAAACCAGCGCGGTGCCCGAACCGGACCTATAATCACAACACAGATCCAAATCGAAGTCAATGAATTATTTGATCTTTGCCGCCGGCTGACCTGTGTCTAGGTCCTTTATCTTGACACAGACTGCTAATTCTGAAAAATGTAAGTATGGGAATTTACTTCGCATCGTGCTATCGTCGATCTATCGGTTCGGCAAAGGTTAACTAGCCCCTTGTCATGGCTAAGGATTTTTACAAAATCCTGGGTGTCAAGAAGGACGCAAAGGAAGCAGACATCAAGAAGACCTATCGCAGACTGGCCAGGAAGTGGCATCCCGACCTGAACCCAGGCGACAAAGACGCCGAGAAGCGGTTCAAAGAGATTTCCATGGCCTACGAGGTCCTTGGAAACAATGAGAAGCGGAAGCTCTATGACGAATTCGGCGAAGACGCCCTGAAGGCAGGCTTTGACGCGGATAAGGCCAGACAGTACAAGGACTGGGCCTCGTTTCAGCAGGCCAGGGGCTGGAAGGGCGGGGGCCAGGACTATGGCCGGTACGAGAGCTACGAAGACATTTTCGGCGATCTCTTTGGCTCCGGGGGCGCTGCGGGTTCCAGGGCCGCCCGGACCTCCACGGGTCGCGACGTGCAATATGAGATGAACATCGACCTGGTTTCAGCGCTCAAGGGGTTTGAGACTGAAATTGCCCTCCAGAAGATGACCGCCTGCACGAAATGCCACGGTGCGGGCATGGACCCGGATACCAAGATGTCCGTCTGCACAGCCTGTGGCGGTTCCGGGCGCGTGAACGTGGCGCAGGGACCCATGCGTTTCACGAGACCCTGCCCCCAATGCAATGGACATGGCCAGGTCGGGAAGCCGTGCCCCCAGTGCGGCGGCAACGGGATGGTCCCGGGTACCGAACGCATCCGCGTGACGATCCCTCCCGGGGTGAAAGATGGCTCCAAGGTTCGCGTGGCTGGAAAGGGAGAGCCGGGGTTCAATGGCGGCCACCCCGGCGACCTTTACTTGATCATCCACATCACGCCCCACCCGTTCCTGCGAAGGGAGGTGGACACCCTTTACATGGACGTGCCCATCACGGTGCGTGAGGCGGTGGCCGGCGCTACCATCACTGTCCCGACCGTGGAGGGCATGCTCAACCTGAAGGTCCCCCCCAAGAGCCAGAGCGGCCAAACCTTGAGGCTGAGAGGGAAGGGGGCCCTCAATCCCAAGACCAAGTCCCGCGGGGACCTGATGGTCAAGCTGGTGGTCAAAGTCCCCCAGACGGATGACCAGGAGGTCCTTGAGGCTGTCGAGAAGATCGAGCGGTTTTACGAGGGAGACGTGAGGCGGGACCTGCACCTGTGAGGCGATCGGACGGCTCGAAATGAGAGGAGCGTATCTCGCAAAGCCGCCAAGGTCGCAAAGGGAAAGACCAATGATTGGATGTGAAGAGGTTTTGGTTTTAACTTGAAGAGTCTGTTCTTTGCGTTTTTTGCGTCTTGGCGAGAGAAAGACTTTTTCGTGGCGGCACTGGTCTTTTTCGGTCTCGTGGGAACGGGCTGGGCGGCAGACCAGACTGGTCCCGACCAAAAGGAGACGTCCTGGACCCTTACGGCCCTCTTTGAAAACGACCTCTTCAGAAACACCGACCGCTACTACACAAACGGCGTAAAGGTCAGCTGGATCTCGCCGGATCTCACCCACTACAAGGACAGCGGCAGGCTGCCGGACTGGAGCCTGGCTCTCGTTCATCTGCTTCCCTTCATCAATGAACCGGGACTCCAGCGAAATGTCTCCTTCTCTCTGGGTCAGAAAATCTTCACGCCGGAGGACATCAAGTCCGAAATGCTTATCAAGAACGACCGTCCCTACGCAGGGTGGCTCTATTTCGCGGCCGCCTTTCACAACAAAAACGTGAGACGGCTCGACAGCATCGAGGTCGAATTGGGGGTTATCGGCCCGGCGGCCCTGGGCGAGGAATCTCAAAACACCGTGCACCGCTACCGCGGCATCGGAGAGGCCAAGGGGTGGGATCACCAGCTCAAGGACGAGCCAGGTGTGGCCATGATCCTGGAGCGCAAGTGGCGAGCGTTCCAGGCGCACCACGACTCGGGCCTGGGCACCGATTTGATCACGCATGGGGGCGGCGCCCTGGGAAACGTGTTTACCTATCTCAATGCGGGATTTGAGCTCCGGCTGGGTTGGAATGTCCCGACCGACTTCGGCACCTCACTCATCCGGCCGTGCGGAGATGCCAACAGCCCCAGCGACACGAGCGACCCCCGGTTTTCGCCGCAAAAGGTTTTCGGGTTCTACCTCTTTGGGGCGTTGACGGGTCGAGCGGTGCTCCGAGACATTTTTCTTGACGGAAATACTTTCAAGGACAGTCACAGCGTGAGCAAGGAGCCCTTCGTAGGCGACCTGATCATCGGCGCGAGCCTGATCCTGCATCGTTTCAAGGTCTCCTACGCGCAGGTGTCGCGCACCAAGGAGTTCAGAAAGCAAGACAGCGAAAGCAGCTTCGGCTCCATCAGCTTTTCATATTCGTTCTAAGGGGTTCCAAGGCTTCTCATTCCCTTTACCACTATGCTTGACACACTCAGTGCATTTTAATAGTGTCGCGATAAAAAAGGGCCGTCTTTGTCAAGATACGGATGCTTTGCGCCGACTAAATGAGCATCGGCTTTTTTTCTGCATGGTCATTCACCCCTTTTCGCAGCGCCGAACGAAGGTCGTCCTTGGCTTCAGAACCGGGCGGAAAACGGTTCATGAATTCCAAGGAGGTGGAATATGTGCAAGAGACGTGTGGTTCGAGCGGCCCTGGTTTCCCTGTCCTTTCTGCTCCTGTCGGCTTCCGGCGCCTGGGGCGCCAATCGGGACGTCTGCCCGAGCGGCTGTGCCTACTCTTCCATCTACGAAGCCGTTTCGGCTGCGGGAGACCGGCGACGTGGTCCGGGTGGCCGCCGGTCTCTATTATGAAACCCGTGAGATTGAACTGTATGATCCCATTTCCATCACCATCCAGGGCGGGTGGAACGCGTCTTTCACTTCCCGGTCATCCAACCCATCCCTGACCGTGGTGGACATGCTCATCTCGGGCCGGTTTCTCTACATTTACGCCTATGACGGCGAGACCATCGACATCACGCTCGAAGGGTTCACCCTCACCGGCGGGTTGACCACAGGTTCGGGCGGTGTCGTGTACGTTCAGGCAGGCTCGGGATCGAGTGCCATGGCCGACACGTCGGTGCGGTTCACCATGCGTGGTAATCGCCTCGTGGGTAACCAGGCCGGCTACAGCGGCGGAGCGGTTTACGCGCACGCTTCGGCGGACTCAGACACCTTCAGGTCGGTCCTGGACCTGACCGTCGTGGACAACGAGATCGTTGCCAATTCCTCCATGAGCACAGGGGGGGCGCTTTATTTGAACGGTTACAGCTACCTCTCGCCGGGGAAGGCCGTTCTCCGGTACACCGTCGAAGGGAACACCATCCACGGGAACACCGCTATGAATGCAAGCGCCCTCTATGTGGACAGCAACCGTTCCCCTTGTGAGGAAGCGGGCGTGGCCTCGAGCATTTCGCGGAACGACATCAGCGGGAACAGTGCCTTCTATGACGAAGCCGTGCGGGTCTACACGTACTCGGCAGGGCCCTCGACGCTGAACATCAAGAATAACCGGATCTGCAACAATTCGGTGTGGGGCTCGGATGGCGGGGGCGGTCCCGGGCGGAATCGGGAATGCCGGACAACTTCGTGCTGAACCTCTACAACAGCATCTTTCACCGGAACCAGCCCACCTCCAATGTGGAGGAGGTCTACCTGTACAACTCGTCCGACGGGAACATGGTGGCCGATGCGGGCTCAAACCTTTTCACGGGCGGCCTTTCCGGTGCGGTGGATGTCTCGGACATCACGTTTAACGACCTGGGCGGGAACATCATCGGGGATGCCCTCTTGGGCGACGATTTCTACCCTGCCCCTTCAGAGCCGGTGGAGGTGCGCCACGTCAAATCGGACCTCCCCACGGTGTCTTCGGACCCCTTCGTTGCCAGGCCCTTTGCCTGCGGGAACGTGGATTCGGGGACCGTGAGCCTGCGGATCGCGCTTCCGGCCTTTTCGGCCCCCGTTGACGTCTACGCTGGGATTTCCGTCCCTTGGGGTCCGGACCTGTACATGATCACGCCGGCCGGCGGGCTGGAGCTCCTTTCGGACAGTCTGGTCAAGTGGAGAAGCGCGCAGACCGCGGCCGTGGACCAGTCCTTTTTCGGCAGCCTCGACGCAAGCCTGCTCCCCAGGGGCCGTTACGGACTGCACCTCTTCGTGGTCCCGGCGGGGAATCTGGCCATGGGCCACTACCTCTACGAGAGCGAGATGGTGATTCGTTAGAAACCGAGCACTGTGGAAAGCGAGGGGTTACCCATGACGAAGACGAGCAGGTGGACGGCGGTCATCGTTTTCGCGGTTCTGACGTTTTTCAGTGCGGCCTTGTCCCAGAGGCAGGTGGTCTCCGCGGATTCAGGCGCCATGATGGATGAAGGTTTCGGGCCCGTGATCGCCCTTTTCAGGGCGGGGCGGGGATCCAGACAGCGCCTTCGTCCCCACTCCCCGGCGCAGGAGACAATGCCCTGCCGGGTATGGGCGGTCCGCAGAAGGGGGTTCTTGCCGAGAACAGCGCCCAGGTGACGTTCGGTGCGCTCAAGAGGGCCTATGTGGCAGGGGAGCAGCTGTCCATTTCCGTGTCGCTCGATCTCGCGTCGCAAGCCATCGAAGGGGATCTCTACGCCGCTGCCTGGGCACCGGCCTTCCTTATCTCCTCTTCTTCACAGGCAATGCGGCAAACCCGCTGGTGGTGTCCCAGACGCCCGTTCAGACGAACATACCGGCCGGGTCCCAGGACTATCTTGTCTTTCAGAGCGTGCTCCCTTCCTTCCCCCAGGGGATCGAGATCTACGTTTTCGCCGTGCTCGTTGAGGCCGGGGCCGACCTGACGGTGGACCACCTGCTCTCCAACATCGCACAGGCCAGAACGAGGGTCATCGGGAGCCCTGAGAACACGGTCGACCGGAACCAGACGGGTGTTTTGAGAGGTCTAAGCAGCCTGGTTGGCCCGGATCTCTTTGAGGCGACAACCGAGCAGGGAGCCGTGAAGTGTCTGAACCTGGATCTTCCGATCCCGAAGTCCCTGCTGCCCGCCGGAACCACCGTGGACGACCTGGCCCTCGCCCTTCTTTCGGCCTCGGAAACGCTTCTCCGGGTCGAAACGCCGCGCAAGAGCTTCCGCCTCCAGAAGCGGGCCGGCACCGAGGTGCAAACGCTGACGTTCGCCCAGTACTACCGTGATGTCCCCGTCTATGGGGCAGGACTTCAGATGACTTTCGAAGACCGGAAGGAGGCGTTCATTCTGAGAAGCATCTCACGGACATTACACCCCTGACCTTCAGATGCAGACCCTCGAACCCGAGATTTCATCCCAAGAGGCCGTGACCGAGATCATGAAACAATTCGGGGTCGGCGCGCTCGGCGAATTCCGGACGACTGTTCCGGTGAAGCTCTGGATCTTCGATGAAGGGCTCTTTGCGCCCGATTGCCCCGCCTGCCCCGAGGTGATGCACAACCCCAGGCTTGCATGGCGGGTCATCTTCGAATCCCCCAAGGACGGCGGCATCGCGGTCGACGCCTTCGTGACGCATTGAGCTCCTCGGCGCTCTTGGTCAAGCCGCGCAGCGACTGGATGGAAATGCAGATCTGGGCAGCCGGCGGAAACCAGTTCTCCACTTGCATGGACCGCAATGACGCGGTCGACTGGCTTGACGAATCGGGGGTCTGCGAGGAAAGAGACGCCTGCGACTACCGCAATTCTTGCTGGTGGGACGGCAACTTGACCTGCGCCAACCCCGACGCCGAAGGGTACGATGCGTTCGATTACACCCACCTGATCCACCGCTTCTACAGTGAGGTGTTTGGTCGGAGGTCGTACGACGACCACTATTCCGTTTACCGGATGTACCTTGACGTCAGTTTCCAGATGGGCCGAACGCCTATTCGGAGCAGTGCGGCGCCTACGAGGTGCACAAGTTTTCAGACGGGTACGCCGTCATCGACGTCCTGGGCCACGAAGTCGGGCACTCGTTTCACTGGTCTGAGGTCCGCTACGATCGAGAGCAACAAAGCGGAGCCATAGCCGAGCATATCGCCGACATGTTCTCGCACTACGTGGCCGTCTGGAGCGGCGTCGATCCCAATTGGCTCGCGGGCGAAGAAATTTCGACCTTGATTGAAGATCGCTTTGCAGGTGGTTTTTGGGACGGCGCAAACGGGAACGGTCGCCGCGAACGGGGTGAACAGTGCGGCAATGGTGCCGATGACGACAGCGATGGGTTTGTTGACGAGGGATGTCCTGAAAGAGACACCCAATGCGGGGACGGGATTGACAATGACGGGGATGGCAGAGTCGATGAGGGATGTCCGGAGACAGGTTCCGACTGCGGAAACCTGGCAGACGACGACGGAGATGGATTCGCCGATGAAGGTTGCCCAAACAATTGTGATGACGGGATCGACAATGGCGACAGAGACGGCTTTGATGACACTGACGGCGACTGCTTCATAAGGAGCCTTTCGGACCCGCCGATGGGTGGCGACCCCGACCACATGAATGAGTATCTGGTGGGTGCGAGCACCGAGGATGAGGACTTTGGCTGGGTCCATGGTAACAGCACCATCTTGAGCAAAGCCGCGTACCTCATGACAGCGGGAGGAACCCATCCTGATTCGGCGATCCCGGTGACCGGCATCGGCTTAGAGAAGTCCATGCGCATCTACTATAGGCTTGTCACGGAACAAGCTGGGCCGAAATGACAGACTTCGGCGGTTTCGCCACCAAGATTCGGGATGCGTGCAACGAATTGATTGGACGAGTATGGCATCGTTGCCGATGACTGCTGCCAGGTGCGAAACGCCTTTGCCGCCGTCGGGCTCGGCGTCCTCCGATGTGGACTGTGACGGCACTGGTGATGATGTGGAGTGGGACGACGACGACGACGGGGTCGCAGATGGGCTTGACAATTGCCCGCTGGTCCCGAATCCCACACAGCGCGATCGGGACACAGACGGCCTCGGGGATGCATGTGATCCGGACATGGACAATGACGGGCTCGACAACCCCGTTGACAACTGCCCTCGCACGGCCAACGCGGATCAACGGGATCACGGACAGCGACGGCGCGGGCGACGTGTGCGACGACAGTGACGGGGACGGGGTCTATGACAGCTCCGGACAACTGCCCGAGCGTCCGGAACCGGAACCAGGCCGACCAGGACAGCGACGGCGAGGGCGACGTGTGCGACGATGATATGGACGGAGATTCCATTGCCAACGCGACGGACAACTGCCCTGCGCTCGCCAACGCCAGCCAGTTCGACACCGATCATGACGGCGTGGGGGATAGCATGCGACAACTGTCTGAACGCTATCCAATTCCGACCAGTCAGACATCGACGGCGACGGCCTGGGAGATGCGCTGTGACGATGATGCGGACGGAGACGGGATCCTCAACGGCAGAGGACCACTGCCCTGAGGAAGTTACACGGCCTACCCTGAGCTCTGCGTCGCCCCTCCCGGGTACGCGTGCGGGGAGTACGGATGCCCGCCGACGCCGGCTCCTTCCGGAAGCGGAAGTCCGCATGCATTTCAACTGGGGTCGTCTGGATGAGCCCACCCTGCAGTGATCAGACCTGTTTTCGGCACGGCCCTGGATCCTTGTGGCGTCATTGACTGCCAGGCCCAGAGGCTTTTCGGTCACGATGAGTTCCTGGAGCTGACCGCGACTTGAAGTTCGACTCTGCCCGCCAGTCTCAACATGGAGTCCCCGTCAGTTTCGCCCTTGGCGGTGCTCAACGAGGAGGGTTATACGATGGCCCTCGGGGAAGCCTTTTTCATCTCCAACGCGTCGGTCCAGCAGACACAAGGACAGATCGTGCTTTCATTCCGGATGAACCCCTCTTTCACCTGGAGGGATTCCGGAAAGTTGGTTTCGAGAGACGGAGGCCGGCGGTCGACAGGTCTCGCAGCGTAGAGGATGACGCTGCCCTGCCGGCTTACTACCTGGTCCTCATGCCGGGAAACCTTGATGAAAACAACCGGCAGATTTTTTCCAGTACGCCGCTCGATTTCAAGTACCAGATGGGCTTGAAAAGGGTGCAGGACAACTGAAATGCCGGTGCTGTAGTGTCTGGCGTTCTGCTCGGCTTGATTGCAGAACACTGGATGAATGGGGCAGGCGAGGCGCGCAAAAGGGATGTGAGCCCGGTCCGGTCACATCCCTTTTCACTTCTCAATACTGCCGCCTCATGGAAGAAAAAAGGTGAAGCCTGCCTCTTCGAGGTGGGAATCCCAGGTCAACGCCTCCTTCAGTCGCAAATCCTTCATCAGCACAAGGCTCATGCAGTCCGTGAAGGACCATCCCCGACCCAACCGCTTCAGGAATAGCGTTTTGGTCTGGACACCCACCAGAGGTAGGCAAGCCCCGCAATCGCGGAAAGGAAGGAGCCGATCAGGATGCCCAGTTTGGAGTAGTTGGCCGGTTCCGATGCGCTAAATGAAAGGGTTGAAATGAAAATGCGACATGGTGAAACCGATCCCGCCCAGTAGGCCGGCCCCGAAAATATGTGACCATCGGACGCCGTCCGGCAGGGACGCGAGGCCTGATTTGACGCTGAGGTAGGAGAAAGCCAGGATCCCCAATGGTTTGCCGACTAAGAGGCCCAACGTGATTCCCAAGGTGATGGGCTGGGTCAGGGTATCGAGGATGTTCGCGCCGGAAATCCGCAGCCCTGCGTTTGCCAGGGCGAAGAGCGGGAGAATAAGAAACGTGACCATTGGGTAAAGGCCGTGCTCCATTCTTTGAAGCGGTGTTTCAACTTCATGGCAGGCCATTTCCAGGTCGCGGACCGCGTCCAAATGGTCCCGGTTCAGCAAAATGGTGTTACCGCAGCTCTGTTCCTGGCACTCGAACTTGCCCATGATCTCATGGACTTTCTGGACGAACCGGTCTGTGTCGTATTTGGCGCGGGCTGGAATGAACATGGCGATGACGATACCTGCGACCGTGGGATGCACGCCCGAGGCCAATATGGCGAGCCACGTCAGCAACCCCAGGATGGCATAAATGGGGGTCCAGCGAATCCACAGGAGATTGGCCACGAAAACGGCTAAGAGCACAGGGAGATCCAGCAAGAGGTATTGCCAGGCAATTTGCTTTGTGTAAAAGAGGGCAATGACCAGGACGGCGCCCAGGTCATCGGCGATGGCAAAGGCGGAGAGAAAAACCCGCAGCCCCACAGGCAGCTTGCGTCCGAACACGGCGATGGCGCCCAAAGCGAACGCGATGTCCGTGGCCATGGGGATTCCCCACCCTTCCTGACCGGGACGTCCGTAATTGAAGATCAGATAGATCGCGGCAGGAAAGAGCATCCCACCCAATGCGGCCGTCACAGGGAGGAGGGCCTTCTTGCGGGACGCGAGCTCGCCCACCAGAATTTCCCGTTTGATTTCGAGGCCAACGGTGAAGAAGAAGATAGTCATAAGGCCGTCGTCAATCCAGTGAAGCAGCGACTGGGTGAAATGATACCTCCCAAGGCTGAGGGTGAGATCCATGTGCCAGAGGTCGAAATAGGACTGGTCGAAGCGGGAGTTTGCCCAGATAATCGCGATGAGGGTCGCGGAGAGAAGGATCAGACTGCTGGAGGCGCTCTTTTTGAAGAAGGACTGCGCGGTCTTGAACATCTGATCGGCCGAAAGAACCCTTCTAGGTATTTCTGATTCCATCGTTGCAATCCTAGTGTCGTGTGCCTTTCAATTTCAACTTAGATTGGAAGGGGCCGCAGGCGCCCCACCTGCATGCAACTAACCTTTGACTCGTGTTGACGCGCCAGGCGGTGGTGCCTCTTTTTCGTCCTCCACCCTTGAATGGCCATGCCTCACAAAGAAGTAACCAACGGAAAAAGCAAAGACCAGAGCAGCGATACCGACAAGGGTCTCTCCGTTCAGTTTGCTTACGCCCAATATGATGACCTTTCTGGAAATGGCCATTAGAGCCACCAAAAAAACCACTTGCACCCGTATGATCTGTTCATGAAAGTAAGTCTTGATGGTTTCCATGAGCTCGACTCCGATGAGGACCAAGAGGAACAGGCCGAACAGGTCAAGGATTTCATCAATTTCAAGGATGACCACAGGAGGCGTGACAATATCCTTGATGAGGATATAGGCGAGCTCAACGGTTGTCAGAAAAACCACGATGGTAATCATGACCAAGAGTGCCATCACAACAAGCCGTTCAAATTTTCCGAGCAGATTTTTCATGGTCTCCATTTTGATTGGCACTTTCTATCAAGCAGTTGTTTTTCAAAATACATATCACGTCAATCCTGAAATCTGTCAAATTTTTTTCATTCGGTGAGCAATCTGGAAAACGGCGGGCAAGCCTCTTGGGATGGGCCATGGTGAATAAATCTGGGCTTGGTTGCGCTGAGCTTGCCGATTCTACCGGCCGAAGCGACGCCGTATGGCGTCCTGTTCCTGGGGGGAGAGCTTTTCCCAGCGTTTGAGGTCCTCCTGGATCCGGTTCCGCTCCTCTGGGGGAAGCTCTTGCCACTGCTGGTGCCGGCGCTCGTAGAGGTCGCGCTCTTGGGGGGAGAGATCTTTGTAGCGGTCCATCCGCCTTCGCAGCATTTCCTTCTGTTCGGGGGGGAGGGACTGCCACTCCCGGTACCGCTGGTCCATGGAGCGGTCATCGTCGCCCCTTCCTCTCCCTCTGTCACTCAGAAGCAGCCATCCGCCATCAGGGGCCTTCACCCCATTCGAGCCTCCTGAGCCAATGGCGGCGGGAGATTCCGGCGAAGGGATGGATGCCGTTGATTCCCTGGACAAAAGAAACACCCCTCCAGCCACCAGCACCACGGACGCGGCCCGGAAAAACCGCCCAAACGGACTAGGCATGAATACCTCCGCCCTTCGGTCTCAGCGTTCCCTGAGTGTCGAGATGCAACATCGGGGGATCCTGGCTGGTGTTGTCGGGATGATCAATGGTCTGCACCAGCGTCCGGATCGTCTCCATATCTCGTAGCATATCCAGATTCTTGATAACATCCAGGTCCTGTTTTGGCAAGGCCATCTCCGCTCTTTGATCGCCCATTTGCCCAGACTGGAAAAAGCGGTCCCCGGCACGGTACCAGAGAACGGCGCCGAAAGCCAGGAGGAGGCAGAGGGCGGCCATGGCGGGGATCCTTCTCAAGACCGTTGCCCTGGGCTGCTGCTTCAACCCCGCCCGGATATTTTCGTTTCTGAGCGTCCAGCTGATATGTTGCGCGAACCGGTCGACCGCCGTCTCAGAGAGCTCCGGCGGATTCGCGTGCTTCCTCATCTCTTCCAGGAGCCTGGACAACCGTGTTCGCTCGGAGCGGCATGCCCCGCATCCATTGAGGTGGTTTTCCCATCGATTCCGGTTCTCCGGGTCCGGTTCCCCCATGACATCCAGCATCAGGGTTTCATGGTAATCTTTGCATGCCATCGCGTGACGCCTCCATGTTCACCTCTCGACCCATTTGCCCAAGCGCTGCCTGAGGGCCTGGGTCGCACGAAAAAGGTGTGATTTCACCGTACCTTCAGCCAAATCGGTCACTTCGGCGATCTCCGGGATGCTCATTTCTTGGAAGGCCTTCATCTGGAATATCATCCGCTGTTTGTCCGAGAGGGCCTCCATGGCCCTGGCCACGTCCTTCCCGAGCTCCCGCCCACTCAAAACCGACGCGGGATCCGCCTCTTGAGATGAATCCGGGTGATTTTCAAGTGGCGAAGGGTCATCCCCTTCCCCTTTATCGGAAAACCGCCACGGCATCAGGATCTTCTGCCACTTTTTTTTCTTCCGGCCTTCGTAAAGACAAGTGTTCACCACGATTCGGTAGAGCCAGGTTGAAAAAGAAGATCGGCCCTCGAACTGTCCGATTCTCCGAAAGACCTTGAGAAAGGCTTCCTGGGCGGCGTCCTGCGCGTCATCCATTTGAAACCCGCAGAACTGGTAGGCCGTGGTGAATACCATTTTTTGGTAACGGCGCACCAGCGCCTCCACTGCGACCCGATCACCCTCCTGGGCCCTTCGGACGAGGGCTTTTTCTTCGGCAGCCTCCGAAGGGTTTCCCGGAGGGTTGTCCGAGGGGCCATCAAAAGGTCTTGGGCGGATTCCGGGCCTGTTTGGTCTTTGGTTCATCAAAGCGCTTTCCGTTCATCGAATCCAGCGAGCAAGTCTTCGGGGCCCGGCATCTTCACGTTGTCTTCGTGTCAACGCGGCCACGGCGTGCGGCGCCGTGACCGCGGGTCTGGTTCACCACCGGCCGTGGCCGCCGAAAACAACTCCCCAGCCCGGCAGAAGAATTTTCCAGCGCATGTTGCACCTCCAGCCCAATGCTTTTGGCCCGTTAGATGCCCTTTGAACTGGAAAGGTTTACACCTCATCTGCCATCGCGCCATTACTCCATTCTGCTCGCTCGCTTTCTCCATGGCCGCTCCTGCCCGAACTGCTCGTCACACCACCTGGCCGCTGTGTTCATCTGATCCTCGAACCGCTTCCGGTAGGCCTCGAGGTCTTCGCGACGGGTTGATCTCGGGACGTAAATCGGTTTGCCGAAGTGGATGGCGATTCGGGCAAAGGGTTTCGGGATCAGGTAGCGATCCCACGTGTCGAGGACCCAGCATCGGTCGGCCCCCCACATCACCGGCAAGAGCGGAACGCCGGCCCTGCCGGCCAGAAGTACGGGCCCCGGCTTGGCCTCTCGTGCCGGCCCCCGCGGACCGTCGGCCAAGATGCCCACCGCGTGGCCATCTTTCAACTGTCTGGACACCTGGAGGAGGGCCCGGGCCCCTCCCCTGGAGGAGGAGCCCCGGATCGTCTTGAACCCGAGCCATTTGGCGGTCTCAGCACCGTAGGTCCCGTCTCGGCTCTGACTCACCAGAATCCACAGTCGGTGAGATTTCATGAACCGAGTGAGATACATCATCCGCTGGTGCCACGTGGCGTAAAGCGCGGTGGTGAAAGCGGCCAGCGTTTCCCTTTCCTGTTCAAGCCCCTGGATTCTGACCACCCTGCACGACGCCGTGAGGGCCTTGATCAGCAGCGCGAGCAACGGCGGCACCACAAGCAGGAGCAGCCGGTCGCGCGATCGGAGGGGTGATGTGTGGTCTTTTGATTTCATGGCTTCTCTGAGATGGGGGATGTTAGATTAAGTGGAAGCAGGAAGCAAGCCCGCATACCTCTCATATCTCAAATCCCAACAAGGCTTTGTTTGCGAGCCATGAGGGCCTTTACGTTCCTTTCAACGGGAATCGGGGAAAAAGAGAGGTCAACGCCCGCATAATACATGGCGGTGGAAAGGGTGCCGGGGCTGGGTGTGAAGATTTGAACGTCCGTGGATTTCAGCCCCAGCGCCTTCAGCTTCTCTTTCATCTCCGTTACGTCCTTCTCCGTCTCGCCTGGGTGGCCGACGATGAGATAGGGTGCCAGCTCTATCTTTCGGTGCAGTCCCTTGTTGATGGAACGAAAAAGCGCCACAAATTTCTCCAGGACGGCAAACGGCGGCTTTCTCATGACTCGAAGCACGTGGTCGCATGTGTGCTCGGGTGCGATGCGAAGAAATCGGCCGCAATGCTGCGTCATGATCTCTTCGAGGGCATCGGGATGGTTGAGGAGGATATCGTAGCGCACGCCTGACCCCACCGACACCGTTCGGACACCGGGCCGCTTCCTGCACGCACGGAGGAGCTCCAGGTATGGGGAGACGGAAGAAAGGCTGGGGCAAGCCTTGGGGTGGAGACAGGAGGGTCTCGGGCAGTCTTCTTTCTCGCAGCGGCTTCCGTACATATCGGCCGATGCGCCGCCGATATCCGATATCACGCCTTTCCATCGGGGATGGTGCGTGAGCCGATCCACTTCGCCGATGATGGCGTCGGGTGAGCGTGAAACCACCTCCTTTCCCTCGTGCATGCCTATGGCGCAAAAAGCGCAACCCCCGCAGCAGCCTCTGTGGGACGTGATGGAGAAGAGGTTCATCTGCAACGCGGGGCTGAGAGGGGACCCGACGGCGTGGCCCCGGGTGTAAGGCTGACCGTAAATGCGGTCGAGGTCCGATGGCGTCATAGGTCTCCGGCCTCTGGGCCACCACGATATCGGTTCCCGAACTGCTGAAAGACGCCTTTCCTCTGCACGGCCGCCCTCTCCATGGCCATCTGGGCCTCAAGCAGACTTTGGGGTCGAGAGAGGATGGTTTCAAAAGAAGGAAGGGGCACGAAGCCGTCCCCTTCCGGGGAAGTGGCGCGGACCCTGGCGGTGCCGGGGAGGGAGAGCGTTTGCGGCGATGGCCCCTTCGTTCAGCGACCGGGCGATGGCCACAATCTGCTTTTCCCCCATGCCGGTGACCGCGAGATCCGCCCGGGCGTCCAACAAAATGGAGCGCCGCAGACCATCCTGCTGAAAGTCATAGTGGCCAAAAAGCCTGAGGGACGATTCGATGCCTCCGACCACGATGGGGACATCCCTGAAAGCCTCCCGTATGCGGTTGGCAAAGACAATGGTCGTCCGGTCCGGTCTGACCTTGTACTGGATGGAAGGAGGGCAGTCCGGAAAGAAACCGTCTCCCGCCAATTGATAGAGATCTTCTTTTCGGCGTTTTCGGGAGGAGGTGTAGTTCAGCACCACGGAGTCGACCGGCCCGGCGATGATGCCGAAGAAGAGGCGAGGGCGCCCCAAGACCATAAAGGATTCCGTTTTCTGCCAGAAGGGTCTTTCGATGGTGCCGACTGAGAAGCCCTCCAATTCAAGTGCCCGCTTGAGGATGCCTTCAGGGAATGAGGGGTGGTCGGAGAAAACGATACGGGAGAACAAAAATGACGTCAAAGCGGTCCATTGGTCTACTCCGTCGTGCCGCTGCCCGGGCCTGGGGCGGCGGCACGATCTGACATAAATCATCCCAACTGAAAATAGACGCGTTTCACCTCCTCATTATCCATAAGCTCGCGGCTGTCCCCTTCCAGACCGATTTTTCCGTGTTCGAGGATATACACCCGTTGCGTGAGCCCAAGGGTGAGGCTTGCATCCTGCTCCACCACGAGGACCGTCATGCCCGACTTCCAGATATCGACGATGCTGTCAGCCAGGTCGTTTTTGACCAGCGGAGAAAGTCCCATGGAAGGCTCATCCATCATCAGTAATGTTGGCTTGCTCATGAGGGAGCGGCCGATGGCGAGCATCTGTTGTTCCCCCCCGCTGAGTGTACCTGATATCTGATTTTGACGTTTTTCGAGGACGGGAAAAAGGTTCAAAACATGCGCCATGTCCCGTTGGATGCTCGTCCCGGTCATTTCTCAAGAAAGCGCCCATCTCCAGATTCTCATACACCGTGAATTCCGTAAAGAGCTGTCTCCTTTCCGGGCAGTGAATGATTCCCATCTCGACGATCTCATGGGGCTTTCAGCTTGTGAATCCGTTGCGCCATTAAACGTGATTTCACCCTGGACGGGCACCACCGCTGAAATGGCTCTCAGAAGCGTTGTCTTGCCGGCACCGTTTGGGCCAACAACCCCCACCAGTTCTCCGGAATTCAGGTTCATGGTCAAACCATTCAAGGCGATGGCCTTCCCGTAAAGAACGCGGATGTCCTTCACTTCGAGCATCATCGGATCTATCCTCTCCTTTCTCCGAGGTAGGCCGTGATCACCTTCTCATTGTTCATGATTTCCTCAGGGGTCCCTTCAGCGATCTTGTGCCCGAAGACGATGGCCACGACACCCTTGACCAGCCTGAGAAGGTCCTTGAGGCGGTGCTCGATGATGATCATGGTCTGACCTCTCTGGTGCATCCCCTGAATGGCCTTTGAGAGAACCGCCGCGTCCTCCACATCCAGTCCGGAAAAAGGTTCGTCCAGGAGCAGGATCTCGGGGTCTGTTGCCATGGCGCGAGCGATGTCAAGGAGACGTAAGCTCACCAAACGCAAGATTTCCCACAAACTCGTTGAAGCGATGGGCCAAGCCCACTTCCTCCAGAAACTCCAGGGCCATCTTCCAGGCCTTTTTCCCGTCATGCCGCTTTGCCTTGCCCCGCTGCGAAAAACAAGGAACCATGACGTTTTCGAGGACGGTCATTTCTTTGAAGAGATCCACCAACTGGAAAGTCCTTGCCACCCCATGATTGACGATCTGATAAGGCTTCAGGTGGGTGATCGTCTTCCCCTTAAACCGGACCTCTCCCGAGTCGGCGCGTATGAAACCCGTGATCAGATTGAAAACCGTCGTCTTGCCCGCCCCGTTTGGGCCGATGAGGCCCATGAGGTCTCCCTGATTGACCGTGAGGTCGAAATTCAGTAAGGCTTGCAGTCCGCCAAAGGCCTTGCTGAGTCCCTTGATCTCCAGAATAGGTTCCATCTAAAAGGCATCTCCCTTAGCGATTCGGTTAGCGCTGCGTTTTCAACACCCGATTATAGCCGCGTAGAATGAGGTCCAACAACCCCTTGGGGGCGAAGAGGATGATCACAACGACCGCGCTGCTGTATATCAGGAGACGAAACTGGCCCATGAACCGGAGGAGCTCGTCTCCCAGTGTGAGGACATAGGCCCCGATGATGGGACCGACGATACTCCCCATCCCTCCGACGACCGCAAGGAAGACAATCGTCATGGAGGTGGAGTCATGCGCCAGCTCGGGCCCCACATGCATCTGGGCGTGGGCATACATGGCCCCGCCGATCCCGGCGAGGCATGCACTGATCATATAGGCGACAATTTTGTAAAATGTCGTGTTGATCCCCGACCCTTCGCTGGCAGGCTCATTTTCACCGATGGAGCGCAAAATCAGGCCAAAAGAGGATTTGGACAAGAAATAGAGAAAAATCACGACCATCAACATGAGGATGCCGGAGAAGTAATAGGCGCCCAAAGTGGTTTCCGTAAGGCTCTCAACTCCGGGAATCCCTTCTTCCCCTCCAAAGAATTGATGGTTGATCTGGACGATCTTGTAGAGCAGGGCGGCAAAGCAAAAGGTCACGGCGGCAAAATAGGGGCCACGAAGTCTGAGGGTGAAAGATCCCACTACCAGGCCGCAAACCGCTGCCAGCAGACCCCCCAGGGGTAGCGTCAAGATCGGTCCCCAACCCAGAATGGTGTTCAGGAGCGCGCCGCAATAACCCGCCCCCGCAATGAAAAAGGAGTGCCCGAAGTTGATGTTGCCCGTAAACCCTGAGAGAAGGGCCCAACTGCACGCCAGGATGACGTAGTAATGACAGAGAAAGAGGATCTCCTGATAATAGTATCCCGTGATAACGAGAGGGGCCAGCAGAACGCACGCAGCAAAGATCGCCAGACCCAATATTTGCTTGTACAGGAGCCTGGGACCGAATAAATCTTCTCTGTTTTGCATGTTCGCTTGCTCTCCTTGTGACTAAGAAAAGGAATTCCGGAAATTGAGGATCTTTGTGATCGCGTCACTCCGTCACTGCGCCCTTTTGCCCATCAAACCGCGGGGTCGCAGCAGCAGAACCAGGATGATGGCCACGAGATAGACCAAATCCGGGTAGTTAGCGGAAATGAGCACGCTCACCATGGTCTCCGAGTAGCCCAGGAGCATGGCGGCGATAATGGCCCCTACGACGCTTCCAAGGCCGCCGAGGATGACCGCGGCGAAGGCCTTAAAAAGCGGAAACGTCCACATGGTGGGGACCGCTTCCAGAATGGGGGCGATGAGGACGCCGGCAAGGGCGGCGAGGCTCGCGGATATCCCCATGGTGATCAGATAGATCCGCTCGGGCTGGATGCCCATGAAAACCGCCGCATCCCGGTTCTGGGCCACGGCGGAGATGGAATTGCCTGTCTTGGTCTTCTTGATGAAAAGCAGGAGCAGTATGACCATCAAGGCTGAAACAAAAAAGGTCAGCGCCTTCTGGTAGGTCACAAGCAGATCGCCCAGGACCAATTCCCCCTCGACAAAGCTCTTTACGGGTTTTCCATGGGGGCCATAGAAGGCATAGATGAGCTCCTGAAAAAAATAGGCCATGGCAAGGGTGATGATCAGCACATAGGTATGCCGTTCCCGCATGGGTCTGATGGCGAAGCGATCGAGGCACATGCCGATGAGCGCCGTGGATGCCACGGCCAGGACCATGGAGAGCGGGATATTGATATCGAGGACCACCATGAAGGTGTAAGCCAGGTATGCCCCCAGCATGTAAAAGGCGCCGTGGCTCAGGTTGATGATGTTGGCCACCCCGAATATCAGTGTGAATCCCACGGCGATGAGAGCGTAGAGCGCCCCCCAGATTGTGCCCAGTACAAGAATATTGGTCAGCGTTGTCATAGAATAGACGCTCCCCTGGCTCTCGCGTTTCGAGTGATCGTTTAAGCAATGGCTTTCAGGTCGCCTGATTTGAACCGGTCAATGACGGACCGGGTCCGTCATTGACCATTGATATGCGGCGCTGTCGAGTTATTTTTTCCACCAGCCCGGTGGCACATAATCGCCTGTCTTGGCGGCTTCGGGATAAATCACCACCTGCTTTTTGCCCTCCTGCCATTGAACGACGACCAGTTCAAGACCTTCCTTCGTATCGTGGGTCTTCTTGTCAAAGCCTATCTGGTTGCCCATTACACCCTTGTAGTTGATGTCCTCGAGCCCTTTGATGATGTCTTCGGACTTGAGCGATTTCTTCTGCTTGATCACCTCCGCCACCATGTAGGCCACATCGTAGGTGAAGCCGGTGGTGTAAACGGGGCTGACCCCGAACTGCTTGACGTACTTATCCCACATGGGGATCGTCTTGTCGCTGAGGGGCGCCCTCACGAAAAAATTGTAGGTCATATGCCACAGACACTTGCCGTCCGTCATGTCCCAGAAGTTCGAATCCATGCTCTTCACATCAACCAGGCCCATGGGGCAGGGTTGATTGTCCTGCCAGGCCTTGACCAGCGGGACGCTTGCAGCGTGGCTGGTCAACTCGGCGATCCATTGGGCGCCCTTGGCCTTGATGGAAGCAAAGGTGGGGGAGAAATCCATCACGTCGGTGTCGAACATCTCGTAGAAGACCACCTCGAGGCCGGCCGCTTCCAGGTCCTTTTTCAACTGAGGCGTGTATTCGTGTAGCCATTTCGCATTTTCGGAGAGGATGGCGAATTTTTTGTACCCGAGTTTGCCGTTGACGAAATCCTTTAGAAACTTGGCGCCCAACACCTCTTGGCGGTCGGAGTTGATCATGAACCGAAAGAAATATTTGTTTTGCTTATAGTCTTTGGCCACGTTATCCGTCAGGGTCTTGGAGGCCGCCCCTGTGGTGATAAAGACGGTCTTGTACTTGGCCAGGTATGGCTGCAGGGCCAGGCAGACGCCGGTGGAATAGCTTCCGATCAGCACATCCACCTTGTCCTCCATCACGAGCTTTTTCAAGGCCGAGATGGCCGGCTCGGGCTTGCCTTCGGTGTCTCCGATGAAGAGCTCTATCTTCTTCCCGTGGATTCCTCCCGCCGCGTTGATTTCCTCGACGGCCATCTTCATCGCGTTGTGAATTCCTATGCCGACGGCCAGCTGGACGGGTCCCAGGGAACCGATTCTTATGGTATCCGCCTTTTTGAAATCACGGTTTGCAGCCGTACACGGACTGGTCACCAAGGTCACCGCCAAAAACGCCATCAGAATCATCCATCCCATCTTTCTTGCGGACATCAGTGTTCCTCCTTTCGGTCGTGAAACGTTCAAATCAAACCATGAAATGTCCCGTATCCATTGAAATCCTTGTCGCTGATCACCTCCTTTTCCATGTCAATAAGGGCTTGCTGATACGTGAAAAGGCCAATCATGAACGCATGACAGACGCCACGCGCAACCACCTGACAGGGGGGCCTAGATGTGAGACAAAAGAAATCCCCTATCTTAAGGTAAAGGGGAACGTAAAGAGTCTTTGACGCACCCAGCAGATTTGTGGCCACGAAGGGCGGATTTGGTTTCCTTGATGGAGCCGCAGCATCGTAGAAGGCATGGGGGTCGCTCACGGAAGAGACTCAGCGACTCTTGGCTCACGGGGCGGAGGCGAAGAAAGCGCCTTGACGGTGGGCCCCGGTTTCCTTGTCAAAATATCTTCCAAAACCAGGTTATTTGTGGCAGGCTGTTTTCATTCCGGGCACACTCCCCAGGTTTCGTCTAAACCTGAAAACCTTTTCTTGGTGAGTGTCCCATCGGTCCTGATCCGCTTCGGATCAATCATCCGAGCCAGGACGGTTTTCCGAAACATTATTGAATGGCGGATACGGTGTCAAGGCAAAATCAAAGCCTTGAGTGCAATGGGTTCGTGGAGGAAAGGGATGAACGCTGACGAGATGAAATGGCATGTCCAACGGCAGATCGACGCTCGGAGAGAAGAATTGACCGCCCTGTGCACTAAGATCCACGAAAACCCGGAACCCGGCTGGAAGGAAACAAAGGCAGCGGCGTGGCTCACCGACTATCTGGAGAGAAACGGGTTCCGCGTGGAAAGCCGGTATTTACGACTTGCAGACGGCCTTCAAGGCCAGTTATCGGGGCAGGGAGACCCGAGATCGCTTTCCTGGCTGAGTATGATGCCCTTCCCACCGTGGGTCATGGATGCGGCCACAATATCATCGCCACGGCCGCCGTCGGGCGCGCGTTGCTGCAAAAGAGGTTGCTCGGGGAGAGCCGGCGCAAGGATCTCGGTATTCGGCTGCCCGGCCGAAGAGCTGCTGGGCGGCAAGGTCATCATGGTTGAAAGGGGTGCCTTCACGGAGGTAGATGCGGCCTTGCAGGTGCACCCCCTGGGTATCAAAGAGAACTGGGCGGGGTTTCAGAGCACGGCCTGTCTCTTTCTGGACGTGGCGTTCTTCGGCAAGGAGACCCATGCCGCCGCCAACCCCTGGGATGGTGCGAGCGCTTTGGAGGCGATGATTCAGTCATTCAACCACGTGAACGCGCTTCGCCTGCATGTGAGAGACCGAGGGAGGATCAGCGGCATCATCACCAAGGGCGGGGAAGCCGTGAATGTGATCCCGGCATACGCTGCGGGGACTTTTCAAATGCGGTCCCCCGATGATGGTTACCTGGACCAGCTCAAGGAGAAGGTCTTGAAATGTTTCGAGGCGGCGGCCCTGGCAACGGGATGTCGCCTGGAATACCGCTGGGGCCTGAGATGTAACGCCATGCTCAACAATGAAACCCTCCTGGGGCCGTGGCGAGAGAACATGAAGGCCATTGGCCGCGAGGTGGGAGGGATCGTTGAAAACTCGGGCAGCACGGACACGGGGAACGTGAGCGTGACCGTTCCCACCATCCACGCGTTCGTGTCCATTTCAGAGGAAAACCTGCCCCTGCACTCGGATGAGTTCTGCCGCGCGGCGCGTTCGGAAGGCGGGATTAAGGCCGCGATGGACGGCGCAAAGGCCATGGCCATGACCGCCGTCGATCTGATCACCCAGCCGGAGATCCTGAAGCGAGCCAAAGAAGAGCTGGGGCGGGCGAGGGCTTCCCGGTAGGTCAAGACCTCTGCAAGTCCTCTTCTTAGAGATCCTGGATCCTCTGCATGTCGATCTCCTTCAGGATCTGAATGCCTTTCGACTTCATGTTGTCGAGGGCCTTCGCCGTTGTGTCAGGTGCCACGCCCTTGCTAAGCCCTTCGATGACAACCACCTTGTATCCGTTTGCCGCCGCGTCGACGGCGGTTGCCATGACACAATAATCCGTGGCAAGCCCGAACACCACAACCTTCTTGATTCCGGCAGCCTTTAGGGTGGCGTCCATCTCGGTCTTGGCGCCGCCGTCATCCTGGAAACCCGAGTAGCTGTCGAACTTCGGGTTCTGCCCCTTCCTGACAATTGCCTGAAACATTTTGTCGTCGAGGAGGATCTTGGCTCCGTCGGTCCCCTGGACGCAATGCGGTGGCCACAGCACCTGGGTCCTGCCCTCTATTTGGATGACCTCGAAAGGTTTTTTGCCCGCATGGTTGGCGGCAAAGGAAATATGATTGGCCGGATGCCAGTCCTGCGTGCCGTAGATGACAAACCCTTCCTTCTTGAAAAGCGCCGTTGCGTCCACGACCTTCTTGACGTAGGCTTCATCCGCCCCGGTAACCGCCAGCGTCCCGTTCTTCCAGGTGGTGAAATCCCCTTGCATGTCAACCACGATCACGCCTACCTTTTCCTTGGAGGAAGCCGTTGACAGGGGAACCGCACAGAACCCCGTCGTCAGCGCTGCACCGAGAATGAAAAATGCCATATTCCTTTTCATAATCCTCCCTCCTCTGTTCATAATTACACCTCAGCTTACATCGTCAATTTTACATGGGGCACGGGTTGCTCCACGTATGCCAAACGGAAGTCCCTCCCATGGGCCTCCCCTGCCAGGCGTAAGGCCTCTTCCACGTCCTTAGCGGGCGTGAACCCCACATGCCGGACGACCTCATAGTCCTTTGCACCGGCCACGAAAACGCGTCCGATATGATCCAAACGCTTTAAAGGATAGGTCGCCATGATAGCATGAACGGGATGAAAAGCATACGCCGCGTCTGTACTTTTCAATATACCCCGGGTGCGTTGCGAATTGCTCTGCATATTTGGTCTGTATTTCGTATGGGTCGAGGGTTTTGGACAGAACGTTCTCCCACACATCCGGGTAGGAGGCATGGTGAACGCTGTCCCATCGGTTGGGGCAAGGCGTGACCATGATGACCGAACATCCGGGTCGGCCCACCGCTTGAACCGTGCCGGCCAGGTAGCCAAGGCCCGAAGAGATCAACGTCAACAATGGATTGGTGAATGAAAAGACGGCGTAGGGACTCCAGTCAGGGACGCCGTACAAAAGCACATCAAATTTCTGAGAGCTTAGGGCGCGGCGGTCCGAAAAGAGCTCGGCCTGCACCTCGAGGACCTTCTTTCGTGTCTCCCAAACGGACCCTGCAAAGATCCGGCCCACTTCGAGAGGATTGGCCAGGATAGTATCGATTTTAAAAATTTTGCCCCTGATTTTCGATTCGACCAGTGTTCCCATTTCATCGAGCATTCTGTGCATGCGATTGTTCTTGATGGACATGGACATGCCGTCGGGGGTGTGATGGTGTCGAATGGATCGGTAAGTCGAAAGCCCGACGCAGACGGACTTCCAGCCGCCTGAAAAACCGCGATTGTGCTCCGCATTGACGTAGATCGTAAGATCGCTTTCCGCTACGAGCCGGTTAATCTCGACATCGTAGCCGCCGGGGGTTTTGCCGAGATAGACAAGTGTCGTCCGGATCTTCGGCGTCGTGGCACATGAGACGTGGGCCGAAGGCGTCGACCAGATCACCACCAATCACCTTTGTCAGCTCTTCCGGCCGAAATTTTCGGTGCAGCGCATTTGCGCAGATAAGGGTCACGTTTTCCTGTTTGACCCCGGCCTTTTTGAGCACGTCCAAAAGCTCCTTGATGACGATTTCGCGAACCGGGCCGTAAGAGCTGACCGTCAGGTCGTCAAATGCGATGACCACCCGCGACGAGGAATGAACCAGTCCCGGCAGCGGGGGGGAACCCAGGGGCGCAGAGAGGGCACTCCGAACAGTGGATTGAAGGTCCTTGACCGGTTCGAGCCGAACCGCCTGCGTGTTGGAGATCTTTTCGGTCCCTTCGGGAAGCTCGATCTGCATGAAATCGGCACCGTAAGGTATCTTGATGATCATCGTTTCCTCCTCCCAGAGATCCTGACGTTTGCCGCCATGATCAATCCATGCCTTAACCCCTCCTCATCCGGGCTCTATTCTTTCATTTAACGGGTTCTTACCTTTCCGGTTCTTGATGAACCCAATTTTAAAGGTTAAACTTCTCAAAAGTAAAACGAAATGATTGAGGTAGAACAAATGGCTGTTGTCAAGATGTTTTCCAAGGGGCAACTTGTCGTTCCCGCAGAAATAAGGAAGAAGCCGGCATTAAACCGGGCCAGAACGTCAACCTGGCCCTTGTAGACGGAAAAGCCGTGATTACGCCTCTCCCCGAGGATCCCATCAGGGCGCTGAGGGGGTCACTTAAAGGGAAGCCCTCCATGACAAAGGCTTTGCTTGAAGACAGGAGAAAAGAGATCGAACGCGAAGAAGAAGTTACTTCTCGACGCCTACGCCGTTTTCGCCTGGATACAAGATGAGCCGGGCGCCCAGTCGGTAGAAGATCTTTTGTATCAGGCCCAAGGCAACAGGGCGCAGGTTCTCATCAGTGTCATAAACCTGGGTGAAATCTATTATCGTTGCGCTCGGGTGCAGGACCTTCCCTTCGCCAGGGATATCCTTGAAAAGCTGAAGCTCCTTCCCGTAAAGACATACCCATGCCCGGACGACCTGGTCTTGGAGGCCTCGGAAATAAAGGCTCAATATCCCATCTCTTACGCTGACGCGTTTGCAGTGGCTACCGCCCTCAGAGAAGATGCCGGCATCGTGACCGGAGACCCTGACTTCAAGAAGTTTAAGGATCTTGTTGCAGTAGAGTGGCTGTAATCAAACAGGGCGGGCAGCTCCGCTCTATTTTTGAACAGCGATGCACTCGATTGGATACTTGGAGGGCTTTATGAGGATCTGCATTCTGAGGAACGGGCGTCATTCAGAGCTCACGAAGAAAGGCCATCAGGGCCGGAGAATCCTTTTGGGGATTCGGGACGATCCGTTCTCCGTGGGTCGGGGCGGGAAGGCAGATTTGAAAGAGTTGGCAAGGTCCTAAGTGCCCGGTTCGTGCCTGGGACCCTCCTCTGTCCGCCATCCGCCGGAAGTATGGCGGACTGTCTGATCAGCTCTGCGTGAGATAATGGGTTTTCAATATCCTGCCGGAGGATAGACCTCACAAGCTCGAAATCCTGCCCGTCCTCCCTTTGCGAAAGGGAGGAGAGAAGGGGATAAATCGGCTATTTTTGGATTCGCGCGATCAGCCGGCAGCTATGACGGATCGGGGTTCAAGAAGAGGCTTGACAAAACCCCGGAACCGAGTAAGTAATATTTGCATACCTTTTCGACCGTCCGCATTGGCGCTTCTTTTTCGAAACGCGTCTTCTCCATAGCAGTAAGTTCATGGGCTTGTGTTGAACCGAAGGCTGTTTGCCAGACAGTGAGAGACGGGACGCTCCATGACCGACCTTCCAAAGCAGAGAAAGACCTCTCACTTTTCGCGACGCCGCTGAGGACAGGATGGATCTCTTCAACGAGATTGTTCAGACACTGCTCTCCGGCATCTCCATCGGGTGCGTGTACGGACTGGTCGCCCTCGGATTCGTCCTGATCTTCAAGGCCACCGAGGTCATCAACTTCGCCCAGGGGGAGATGATGGTCATCGGCGCCTTCATCGCCTACACCCTTGTGGGTCTGCTCCGACATGAACTACTGGCTGGCCCTCCTCATCACCATCCTTGCTCTGGGCGCCTTCGGCATGCTGCTGGAGCGGTTCGTGCTCCGCTCCCTCATCGGGGAGCCGGTCTTCGCCCTCGTCATGCTGACCATCGGTCTCGGCTATGCGGTGCGAAGCGGCGTGAGCATGGTGCCGGGGTGGGGGACCGACACCTACGGATTCGGGACGCCCTTTACGGACCGGTTCATCCGGTACGGGGACCTGGTGATCTCCTGGGAGCAGGTGGCCATCATCCTCATGACGTCCGTCCTGATCCTGATCCTTTTTCTCTTTTTCCGGTTCACCCGGATGGGAATCGCCATGCGGGCCACCTCCCAGAATCAACTGGCTGCGGTCTACATGGGGATCAGCGTCAATCGCGTCTTCTCCCTCACCTGGACCATCAGTGCGGCCATCGGCGGGATCGCCGGGATTTTCCTCGCACCCATCACCTTTGTGCACATGAACATGGGCTTCATCGGGCTCAAGGCCTTCCCGGCCGCGGTACTGGGGGGATTCGGGAGCATCCCGGGGGCCATCGTAGGCGGGATCATCATCGGCGTGACCGAAAGTCTCTCCGGCGTCTACCTCCCGGATGGGTGGAAAGACGTTGCGGCCTACATCATCCTGATTCTGGTCCTCATGATCCGGCCGGAGGGCCTCTTCGGCATACAGCAAAAGAAGAAGGTGTAATCCCATGCGCTTCGTCATGAAAAGGGATTACAACGAAGACATCCGGCTTTTCAGGTATCGAAGCACCTTTTTCTGGTACCTGGCCCTGGTGGTCGGGTGTCTCCTCGCGCCGGGGGTCTTGGACGACTACGTCCTATCACAGCTCACCTTCATCTGCATGTATTCCGTAGCCACCGTGGGCTTGATGCTCCTGACCGGTTACACGGGACAGATCTCCATGGGGCATGCGGCCTTCTTTGCCATCGGCGCCTACACCTCCGCCATCCTTACCGGTAACGGGATACCGTTTCTCCTGTCCCTTCCCGCAGCCGGCATCCCCGCGGCCGTCGTGGGGATCGTCATCGGCCTGCCGGCGTTGAGGCTTTCCGGGCTCTATCTGGCCATCGCCACCATGGCTTTCTCCTTCATCGTGGAAGAGGTCCTGGCGCGGTGGGAGGGGCTGACCCATGGCAACATGGGCATGATCGTGCAGCCGGCCGCCATCGGGCCCCTGACCTTTACAACGGAAAGGAGCTACTATTATCTCACACTGGTCGTCCTCATCCTGACCATTCTTGCGGCCAAAAACATCCTCCGATCCCCGGCGGGGAGGGCCATGATCGCCATCCGGGACAGCGAAGTGGCCTCCCAGGCCATGGGCATCAGCCTTGCCAAATTCAAGACCATGGCCTTTGCCATCAGTGCCTTTTTCACGGGAATTGCGGGGGCCCTCTATGCCCACAAGATCACGTTCATCAACCCGGAGAGCTTCACCATTCTGCTATCCATCGAGCTTCTGGCCATGATCATCATCGGGGGCTTGGGGAGCATTCATGGGGCGGTCTTCGGGGCGGCCTTCGTCATCTTCCTGCCCCAGCTGATCCTCGTGACCAAGGACTACATGCCCGCCTATCTGGCGGACCAGACGGGTCTCGAAGCATTCCTCTACGGCATCATGATCATGCTTTTCATCCTGTTCGAGCCCCTGGGCATCTACGGGAGATGGCGAAAGACGAGATTTTATTTTGAGATGTTCCCCCTTTACAAGAAGGACACTTTCAGACGCGAGAAGAAATACTTCAAGGCGGAAAGACACTAAATGGCCTTTTTTGAAGCCCACCACATATCCATCAGCTTCGGCGGTTTGATGGCCCTCAACCGCGTCAGCTTCGAGGTCGAGAAGGGGGAGGTCTTTTCCATCATCGGGCCCAACGGCGCCGGAAAGACCACCATCTTCAACTGCATCAATCGCTATTACACCCTCGATGAGGGGGCCTTCCTGTTCAAGGGAAAGGACATCTCCCGGGTGAGGCCCCATGCCATTGCCGACATGGGTATTGCAAGGACCTTCCAGAACATCGAGCTCTTCAAGAACACGACGGTCCTGGACAACCTTCTCCTGGGACGCCATCGGCATCGCCGAACCCATTTCCTGTCAGAGGCCTTCTTTCTTCCCTCGGTCCGCAGGCAGGCCCTCAAAAACCGCAAGAAGGCGGAGGAGGTCATCGATTTCCTGGAGCTCCAGGCCTACCGGGACCAGACGGTCTCGGGCCTCCCCTACGGCGTCCAGAAGACGGTGGAACTGGGCAGGGCCCTGGCCATGGAACCGGAGCTCCTTCTCCTGGACGAGCCCTCCTCCGGCATGAACATGGAGGAAATGGAGGACCTGAGTTTCTGGATCACCGACATCAAGGAGGAACTGGGGATCACCATCATCATGGTGGAACACAACATGCGACTGGTGAGACAGGTCTCGGACCGGGTCCTGGCCCTGAATTTCGGTGTCGCCATTACCCACGGAGAGACCAGAACCGTTCTTCAACACCCCGAGGTCCTGCAGGCCTATCTGGGAGAGGAAAGTGGCGGTACTCGAAGTCAAGAACATTGAGACCTATTACGGTCCCATCCTGGCCATCAAGGGGATCTCTTTCGAGGTGGAAGAGGGCGCCATCGTGACGATCCTGGGGGCCAACGGTGCGGGCAAGACCTCCGTGCTCAAGACCATCTCCGGCGTCATGGAGCCTGAAAAGGGCACCATTGAATTCATGGGCCGGAGGATCGACCGCATGGACCCTGACAAGATCGTTCGAATGGGGATCTCCCACGTCCCCGAGGGACGAGAGGTTTTCCATGACCTGACGGTGAGAGAAAATCTGGCCATGGGGGCCTTTCTGAGACGGGATCGGGAGGGCATCGCAAAGGATCTTGCAACCGTTTACGGGTACTTCCCGGTGCTCAAGGCGAGGAGATCCCAGATGGGAGGCAACATGAGCGGCGGCGAGCAGCAGATGCTGGCCATTGCCACGGGCCCTCATGGCGCGGCCCAGGCTTGCTCCTGCTGGATGAGCCGTCTCTGGGCCTGGCCCCGTTCCTTGTCAAGGAGATCTACGAGATCATCCGGCGCATCAATCGGGAGCAGAAGACGACCATTCTCCTGGTGGAGCAGAACGCGTGGATGGCCCTTTCAACGGCCCAGTACGGGTACATCCTGGAGCTCGGGCCGAATCGTCATGGCCGATACCTGCAAGGAGCTCATGGAGAACGAAGATGTCCGCGAATTTTACCTGGGCATCAAGGAAGAGAGCGTCCGGGGAAGCAAGCGGTGGAAGAGGAAGAAGCGATGGCGTTAGGCAAATGGCAGCCACTCCAGCCCGCCGGGCCCGGGGGTCGACACCATCCCCAAGCTCTTCTGGCAGCGGGTCCATGAGTGGGCCGACCGCACGGCCATGCGGGAGAAGGACTTCGGCCTCTGGAAGGACATATCCTGGCGCCACTACGGACGAATGGCCAAATACGTGGGGCTGGCGCTGCTGGAGCTCGGCCTGGAAAAGGGGACCGCGCCGCCATCATCAGCGACGACGTTCCCGAGTGGCTTTACTGCGACCTGGGGATCCAGTGCGTGGGCGGCGTGACCGTGGGCATCTACCCGACCGATTCTCCCCAGCAGGTCCATTACGTGATGGCCCACAGCGGGTCCAGGTTCTACTTCGCCGAAGACGAAGAGCAGCTCGACAAGGTCCTGGAGGTCCGGGAAACCTTGCCTGACCTCACGAAGATCATCATCTACGACATGGAGGGCCTGCGCCACTTCAAGGACCCCATGGCCATGAGCTTTGAAGAGCTCCTGGAGCTGGGAAAGCGGGCGGACGAGCGGGAGCCGGCCCGCTTTGAAAGCTGTCTTCAGGAGACGCGGCCCGACGACACCGCCTTCCTGATCTACACCTCGGGCACCACGGGTCCGCCCAAGGGCGCCATGATCACCCACCGGAACGTCCTGACCGGGTTTCAGTCCCAGCGGCAGGTGTTGACGGGATACATGAACGACGAGCTCCTGACCTTCCTGCCCCTCTGCCACATCGCCGAGCGGGGCGTGACCGCCATGGGCATGATCATGAACGGCTGGGTCTGCAATTTCGCCGAGGAGATGGACACCGTGCCCCAGGACATCCGGGAGGTGTCGCCCACCGTGCTTCTTTGCCGTGCCGCGGATCTGGGAGAGGTTCTATTCCGGCCTGATCCTCCGGATGAAGGATGCCACCTGGCTCGAAAAGAAGGCCTTTCGATGGGCCATGGCCGTGGGCAGGGCCTGCTCCGATTACCGGCTCAACCTGTTGGAGCCGCCCCTGCGCCTCAGGGCCGCTTTCGCGGTCGTCGAATTGGTGTGTGCTGAGGAATCTCAAAAAGTCCGTGGGGCTCCATCGTGTCCGGATGTGCATCTCCGGGGCTGCCCCCATCTCCCCGGATCTCTTGAAGTTCTACCATTCCCTGGGGATCGACATGCGGGAGGTCTACGGCCAGACCGAGTCCACGGGGGCTGCCACCATGCACTTTGAGGGCCGGACCAAGTTCGGCACCGTGGGGGAGGCGCTTCCCGGCATCGAGGTCAGGATCTCCGAGGAGGGCGAGATCCTCATCAAGGGACCGACCGTGTTCAAGGGGTATTTCAATGACCCGGACAAGACCGCGGAAACGATCCGGGAGGGATGGCTCCACACCGGGGACGTGGGTTTTGTGGACGGTGACGGCCACGTGGTCATCAAGGACCGCCTCAAGGACATCATCATCACGTCGGGCGGAAAGAACATCACCCCCTCGGAGATCGAAAACCAGCTCAAGTTCAGCCCCTACATCAACGACGCGGTGGTCATCGGGGACGGCCGAAAGTACCTGACGGCCCTGATCATGATCGACGACGAGAACGTGATGAAGTATGCCCAGGAAAACCGGATCCCCTTTACCACATACGCCAGCCTCACCAAGGCAAAGGAGGTGATCAAGCTCATCCAGAATGAAGTGGACGAGGTCAACAAGAAATTCGCCCGGGTGGAAACCATCAAGAAATTTCGTCTCATTGACATTCAGCTGACAACGGACGATGAGGAAATCACGCCCACCATGAAACTGAAACGAAAATACATCAACGAAAAATTCAAGGACGTCATCGAATCCATGTATTGATTCCAACTAACCTTAACCACATGAGGAGGTGGAGGATGAAAAAGAGCAATACTGGGAACTTTGGTTTTGTTGATGGGGATGGGGTTTTCGGGCTTTGCAAAGGCGGAAGAAGGGGTCACCGCCGATGAGATCGTCATCGGGTCCCACCAGGATCTGAGCGGGCCCATTGCGGGCTGGGGGACCCAGACCAAAATGGGACTGGAGATGCGGGCAAGAGAGATCAACGAGGCCGGGGGCATCAACGGCAGAAAGATCCGGCTGGTGATCGAGGACAACGGTTACGACCCAAAAAAGGCCATCATGGTCACCAACAAGATGATCACCCGCGATCAAGTCTTTGCGTTCGTCGGCAACATGGGATCCCCGACGGCCGGTGCGACCAAGCCCATCATCTCCGGCAAGAAGATCCCTCAGATGTTTCCGCTCACGGCCGCATCTCTGTTTTTCGAACCCTACGACCGTTACAGCTTCATGGGGTGGGTGCCTTACTATGATCAGGCCCGCTGCGTCGTCAAATACTTTGTAGAAAAGAAGGGGTACCAAGAAGATCGGCCTCATGTACCAGGACGATGAGATGGGCGCCATCATGAAAAAGGGCGTGGAGGACCAGCTCGCGGTCCACAAGCTGCCGCTGGTTGCGGCGGAATCCTACAAGCGCGGGGCCACGGATTTCAGCTCCCAGATCGCCAAGCTCAAAAAGGCGGACGTCCAGCTCGTGGTCCTCGCCACCGTCATCCGCGAAACGGTCGGCGCGCTCAAAGAGGCAAAGAAACTCAACTGGGAGGTGGACATGGCCGGCATGTCCCCTGCCTACACGAGCTATGTGGTCGGGCCTGTGCCTCAAGGCCGGCTTTTCCGCGGACGGTTTCTACGCCACCGGCCAGTCGCCCTATATCTATCCGGACAGCCCGCTGGAATCGATCCGCAAGTTTTGCGCCAAGCACAAGGAATGGTTCGGCAAGGATCCCGGATATTCCCACATCAGCGGGGTACACAGGCATCGAATTTCTTTGCCAAGGTGGCCCAAAAGGTCGGGAAAGACCTGACCCGGGAGAAATGGATCGACGCTGCGGAGAACTACGGGGTGTACAAAGACGAGTTCTTCGGAGGGGTGCCGATCCAGTTCACCACCACCAACCACCAGGGGGCCTTCCAGGCCATCATGAGCCAGGTCAAGGACAACAAGTTCGTCAAGATCGCGGATGTGAGTTACAAATAACGAGACGGCCAGGTGTTGCAGGAGGCAGGCTTCAGGGGTTCCTTCCTGAATCGAGGAATTTTTTCCCTTGAACTTCAGATTGCCCTCAGTCGCGCGGTCGATGCGCCGTGAGACGCCGGGGATCGACAGCGTTTCCGAGACATGAAAGGAGAACCTATGGCTGGAATTTGTGCCTATGGCGGTTATGTGCCGCGATATCGGTTGAACCGCATGATGATCTATGAGGCGATGGGCTGGATGAATCCCGGGAACATCGGCAATGCCCGAGGCGAAAAGGCGGTCGCCAACTACGATGAAGACAGCATCACCATGGCCGTGGCGGCCGGCATCGACGCCCTCAAGGGATTCGACCGATCCAAGGTGGAAGGCGTCTACTTCGCCTCAACCACGATGCCGTACAAGGAAAGGCTGAATGCGGGCATCGTCACGGCGGCCCTGGGCCTCGATGACCACATCCGGGCCGCAGATTTCAGCGGCGGCATCAAGGCCGGGACCACGGCCCTGCTCTCGGCTTTGGAGGGCGTGGAATCCAAGAGCCTCAGCCATGTCCTCGTCTGTGCGTCCGATTGCCGGCTCGGAAAGCCCGCATCCCCCCAGGAATTGATCTTCGGCGATGCGGCCGCCGCCCTCCTCGTGGGAGACGAGGATGTCATCGCCGAATTCAAGGGATCCTATTCCACGACCTATGACTTCGTGGATCACTTCCGGGGCGATACAGCCAAGTTCGACCGCCAATGGGAAGACCGCTGGATTCGGGACCTTGGTTTTGATCAATTGATTCCGGAGGTCGTGAACGGGCTTTTCGACAAGTACGGTCTCAAGATGAGCGACTTCGCCAAGGTGATCTATCCGTGCCACTATCCGGCGGCGCGTAAGAAGCTAAACAAGATACTGGGCATTGCCCCGGAAGCGGAACAGACCAACCTCCAGGCGGAAATCGGCGAGACCGGGACGCCGCAGGCCCTCGTGATGCTCGTGAAGGCCCTGGAAGAGGCGAAGCCCGGCGACAAAATCCTTGTGATGAGCTTCGGCAGCGGATGCGACGCCCTCTGCTTCGAGGTGACGGAAAACATCGAGAAGATGCGGGATCGAAACGGCATATCCGGATGCCTGGCCAACAAGGCGGAGCTGGACAACTACACCAAGTTCCTGGTCTGGCGAGACACCCTGCCGGCCGAGCTGGGGCTACGAGCCGAGGAGGATCTGTGGACCCGGTGGTCCCGCTGTGGCGAATCCGAAAAATGGTTCTCGGCCTGTGGGGAAGCAAGTGCAAGAAATGCGGCACGCCCCAGCTCCCGCCCAGCGGATCTGTGTCAACCCCGAATGCGGGACGGTCGACGACATGGAAGATTACCTGTTCTCCGATAAGATCGGACAGATCGCCAGCTATACCGGTGACATGCTGGCCGCGTCCTAGACCCGCCGGCCATCTACGGGGCGATTCAATTCGAAGGGGGCGGAAAATATTATTTCGATTTTACGGACTGTGATCTGGATGGATTGTCGACGGGCATGCCGGTGACCATGAGTTTTCGAAAGAAATACGATGACAAGAACCGGGACATCTCCGGGTATTTCTGGAAGGCTGTTCCGGTGAAGGAGGTGAAGTAAGATGGCTGACGGAATCAGAGACAAGGTCGCAATTATCGGCATGGGGTGCACCCGATTCGGCGAACGATGGGAATCGAGCGCCGAGGACCTGATGGTCGAGGCCTTCGTGGAGTGCCTGGCGGATGCCGGTATCGAGAAGAAGGAGATCCAGGCGGCCTACCTGGGCACCCATTTTGACGAAGTGAATGTGGGCAAGGCCGCCCTGCCCCTGTCCTTCGCCCTGAAGCTGCCCTACATCCCGGTGACGCGGACGGAGAACTTCTGCGCCACGGCGACCGAGGCCTTTCGGGCCGCCTGCTATTCGGTTGCCGCCGGTGTCTACGACATCGTCCTGGCCCTGGGTGTGGAGAAACTCAAGGACACCGGTTACGGCGGCCTGCCGGGGGGCGCTGCGGGAGGGGTGAATGCCTTCATGATCGGGCGCCAACATGACGGCGCCGGGCATGTTCGCTCAGCTGGCCACCGCCTACGGCGCCAAGTGGGACATTCCCATGGAGAAGATCAAGGATGCCATCGCCCACGTCTCGGCCAAGAGCCATGCCAACGGTGCCATGAACCCCAAGGCCCACCTGCGCGTGGTCGTCACCGAGGAGCAGATCAAGGCGGCGCCCATGATCGCCTACCCGCTGGGGCTCTTCGACTGCTGCGGCGTGAGCGACGGTGCGGCCTGCGCCATCGTTGCCACACCGGAGATCGCCAAGACGCCTGAAGACGAACCAGGACATCGTCAAGGTCAAGGCCTTGCCATATCCGGACAGCTCCGGCGAAGAGGCCATGTATTCCAACTGGGACGGCTGCCATTTCGTGACCACGCGAAACGCGGCCACCAAGGCCTACGAAGAGGCGGGCATCAGGAACCCACGAGAGGAAATCAGCATGATGGAGGTCCACGACTGCTTCTCCATCACGGAGCTGGTCACCATGGAAGACCTTCACATCTCTCCCAAGGGGGAGCCATTGACGATGTCATGAACGGATTCTTCGACCTGAACGGTCAGGTCCCCTGCCAGGTGGACGGCGGGCTCAAGTGCTTCGGACATCCGATCGGCGCCTCCGGGCTGCGGATGATCTACGCCATGTACGAGCAGCTCCTGGACCGGGTCCCCGAAGAGCGAAAGGTCAAGAACGCGCGCATCGGGCTGACCCACAACCTGGGCGGGACCCCTTGGATGAATGTGGCGGCCATCGCGATCATCGGCAAGGATTAACCCGATGCGGAAAACCGCCGTTTTTTGCAATCTCGACGGCTAATGCCGGGCATGGTCTAGGAGAAAACGAAATGGACTTTCGATTCACACCGGAGCAAGAGGCGTTTCGACGGGAGCTCATCGCCTGGCTGGACGGCTATCTTGCCACGGCCGGGGACATCTCCAGGTTCCGCATCGTCGAGACCGGGGAGGCGTGGGCTCAGGCGCACAGGCGCTTTCAAAAGGCGCTTTTCAAGGCAGGGTATGCCGGCCTTCACTATCCCAAGGAGTACGGCGGGCAGGGCAAGAGCCTGGCCGAAGAGGTGATCGTTTTGCAGACCGTCGCCGAGCGCTGCATGGAATTGTCGGTGCCGGGAGTCATCACCCACGGCATGGCCGCGCCGACCATCCTCATGTGCGGGAAGGAGGAGCAGAAACGGACATATCTTCCCAAGATCCTCGACGGCACCCACATCTGGTGTCAGGGATTCAGCGAGCCCAACGCCGGGTCCGACGTGGTCAACGTCTCCACCCGCGCCGTGAGGAAAAACGGCCACTACGTGGTCAACGGCCAGAAGGTCTGGACGAGCTTCGCCCACATGGCCGACTACTGCATCCTGCTGGTGCGCACCGATCCGAGCGCCAAGAAGCACAAGGGACTGAGCTACCTGCTCATGGACATGAAACTGCCCGGCGTCGAGGTGAGGCCCATTACCCAGATCACGGGAGACCCCGAATTCAACGAAGTGTTCATGGAAGATGTCCGTGTGCCCGTGGAAATGAGAGTGGGCGAAGAAGGGGAGGGCTGGAGGATCGCCATCACCACGCTCATGTTCGAGCGGACCGTGGGGGACGCCATCATGGCCGCGGCTTTCATGAGAAACGTGCGATCAATGATCGAGTTGGCGAAGCAGACCAAGCGGTCCGGAAAACCTGTCATTGAGGACCCTGTCTTCCGGCAGCAACTGGCCCATGCCTACATCGAAGTCATGGTGCTGAAGTATCACGGGTACAGGAACCTCAGCCAGCTATTCGCCGGGGGCATCCCCGGGCCGGAGGGCTCCATCGGCAAGCTCCTCTGGAGCGAACCCAATCAGCGTATCACCGAGGATGCCCTGGCCATGCAGGGCCCCCTCGGTCAGATCCTGGGAGGTTCCCCCTGGTCCGTTCAGGACGGGTTCTGGCAGTTCGGTTTCCTGAGGTCCAAGGGCAACACCATCGAGGCAGGGACGTCGGAGATTCAGAGAAACATCATCGGTGAACGGGTCCTCGGCCTGCCGAAAGACATCAGCCGCATGGCGCGAGAGAAGTAGAGGAGGTGAGCGTATGGATATCAAGACTGAACGAGGACCAGATCGAAATCGCAAGACAGGCGCGACGGTTTTGCGAAAATGAATCCCCCATGGAATATGTTCGTGCCATGTTCGAAGATGATCGCGGATTCACCGATGAATTCTGGGCCAAACAGGCGGAGATGGGGTGGATGGCCATGTGTGTTCCCGAAGCCTATGGCGGGCTGGCCATGCCCTTGATGGACCTGGCCGTGGTTCTGGAGGAGATGGGACGGGCCCTGGTGCCGGGGCCCTTTTTCTCGACGGTCCTGCTGGCGGCGGAAGCGATCTTGGCCGCCGGGAACGACTCCCAGAAGGAAACCTATGTCTCGGCCATGGCCGCAGGTGAAATGAAAGGCACCCTCGCCCTCCACGAGCCGGAAGGTGGTGCAGACCCCGCCTACATTCAGATGTCTGCCAGGTCCGACGGTGACGGGTACGTTCTGGAAGGGACCAAGATTCCCGTGCCTGATGCCCACGTGGCCGACGTTATCCTTTGCGCCGCCCGGACCGGGAAGGGAAACGAGCCGGAAAAGGGGGTCACCCTGTTTCTCGTGGATCCCAAGGCGGAGGGCTTGTCGATCACCCTGCTGCCCACCATGGACGGCACCCGCAAGCTCTGTGCGGTGGAGTTCAAAGGGGTGCGGGTCGATGCCGGCAGCGTTCTTGGAGAGGTAAACGAAGGATGGGCGCCTCTGGAGCGCGTGCTCCGGCGGGCCCAGGTGGCGCTCTGCGCCGAGAGTCTGGGCGGGGCGCACAGGGCCATGGAGATCGCGACGGAATACGCCAAGGAGCGCATCCAGTTCGACCAACCCATCGGCGCATTCCAGGCCGTCAAGCACCGGTGCGCGCAGATGTACGTGGAGGTGGAAAGCGCCCGCTCGCTGCTCTACTGGGCCGCCTGGGCACAGGACAACGAAGCAGCCCGACGCGGCCCGCTGGCCGCATCCGTTGCCAAGGCCTACTGCTCAGAGGTCTACCGCAACGCCACGACCAGCGCCATCCAGGTGCTGGGGGGAACGGGCTTTTCCTGGGAACACGACATTCACCTTTACCTCAAACGGGCCAAGGCCAATGAGGCGATCCTGGGCGACCCGGTCTATCACCGCGAGCAGGTGGCAAGGCTGATTACGGCGGCATGAAGATTCGGGGTTGGAGAGCCTGGCTTCGGCCTGCCGCCGGAGGGTTAAGAATCGGGTCCAACCATCGAAGGTCGAAGACGAATCGCAAAGACTGAAATCCGGCCAACATCATCGCACGATTTGTTGCGGCTATTGGCATAAGGAGAAAGGACCCCCTCATGAAGGTGGATGAATTCAGGGATATCCGATACGAAAAGGAAAGACGACACGGGCATCGTCATGCTCACGCTCAATACGCCCAAAAGGAAAAACGCCGTGAGCTTTTACACCTTTCTGGAGTTGTTCTGGGCGGTGGAGGTGATGGATCAGGACGAAGAGGCCAAGGTCATGATCATCACGGGGGCCAAGGACCCGGATTCCAATGACCCCCGAAACGAGGCCTTCAGCAGCGGGGCTTACTTGAATTTTGCGCCGCCGGGAGAAGATGATCCCATGTCCAGGGATGAGATCAAGGCGCAGATCGACACCACCGACATGACCCAGAAAAAGCTGATCTTGAGGATGTGGCAGCTCGAGAAACCGGTGATCGCCGCCATAAACGGACTTGCCATAGGCGGGGGCTTCACGTTCCCCTTGGCCTGTGCGGATCTTATTTACGCCTCTGAATTCGCATGGGCAAGACTGCCCTTCGTCAGTTTGGGCCTCATTCCGGAATTGGCATCCAGCTTCCTTCTGCCCCGACTTGTTGGGGTTTCATCGTGCAAAAGAAATCATCTACCTGGGGGAGAAGCTATCCGCTCAGGAGCTCCTCCAACTGGGGCTCGTGAACAAGGTTTTGCCCCACGACGATCTGATTCCTTACGCCAGGGAGATGGCCCTGCGGCTCATCCCTCCCCGAGGCGCCGGCCATTCGGTCAGGCTCGCGAAGCGCATCCTTCACAAGCCTCTGATCGAAGCGGTGACACAGGCCCTCGACCGCGAGAATCAGGGGTTTGGTGAAGCCATGGCCACACAAGACTTCATTGAAGCGATCACTGCCCGAATGGGAAAGCGGCCACCCGTCTTCAAAGGCAAGTGATTTTGTCGCGGAAATCGGTGCGGCATTAACGGGGTTTCCCGTCATCGATGTTCACATGCGGGTATGGGTGTTTCCGTAGTGGCATTTCAGGAGATCCATGCCCCACTCGTCATCGAGATCCCGCCACACGGTGTGGATGTGGTTTGCGTTGTTCTGGGTGTTGTCGTACTCCATTCAGTTAAGGGATCCTGAACTCCCAGTCGCACCAGACGTCTTTTGGATGATCGTCCGGCGGGCAGACCAAACACTTCAATTTCGCCCCCGGGACGATCACTTCGGCGGCCGCCTCGCAGATGGCAATACCTGCCGGTTTGCATCCGAGCTCCCCCAAACCCTCTTCCACTCTCCGGACCTGTTGATAGCAGTTGGTCACCGTGATCCGAAAAGCCTTCTCATCCACGATTTTCAGATCATAGTCGCTGTTGGTCCATATGGTGGACAGGACCATGGCGTCCATGAGAGACTTCAAGTCCTTCTTGAGATTGAACATTTTTTGGAGTCGATACATCTGCACTTTGGCATTGGCCGGGAAGCAGTATGGCATCCGCCTTGACCGCGGCCTCCTCCCCGTATTCCGTGTTGATGTGGAGGATGTAATTGTTCTGCAGGTTCCACCAGTTCTTTTGAAGCATATCAATGACTTCGATGAGCTGTTCTTTTGACAATTGAGAAAATCTTTCCTGCTGTGCCTTGTTCATGATGTCTCCTTATCCGAATGAGGACTCAAACAACCGGTTTTGAAAGGGCTGATTCTAGTGAATAGCATAACAAGGCTGACGGGAGGCGGCAACCAAAAATGAGCTTTTTGCGCAGGGTTTTGACGGGAAGGCCGGGAAAGGGGATTGTCACCCACAGATTTTTCTTGGAAACGGCCGGCCGGGAGATATACTGGCAAAAAGCCGTTCAATGGGCGTGGGAACAGGGTGGGATGTGAGAGAAGAGATATGGGTAATTCGCCCGGCGAGGGGAAGAAGAGAGGTAATCAGATGCGGCTCATGACCTTCAATATACGGTTTGAGAATGAGCAGGACGGTTCAAATGCATGGGTCCATCGACGTGAGCTGGTCGCAAGGATCATTGAACGGTATTCCCCGGATATCGTGGGCACACAGGAGGCCAAGTGGCCTCAGCTCATCTACCTCCGTGACCGGCTTCCCGGCTATGTCTTTTACGCGCCGGGGCGGGTCGTGGACGAGACGTGTCAGTACCCGACGCTTTTCTATCGGCAGAGGGAATTCGAAGTGGAGGAGGCAGGTGAATTCTGGCTTTCGAAGACCCCCCTTGTCCATCGCAGCAAGAGCTGGGACAGCGGATTTCCGCGGATGATGAGCTACCTGAAGCTGACCGGAAGGGGAGGGGGCAGGTCGTTTTGGGCGGCCGTGACCCACCTGGACCACATCGGGAGCGAGGCCAGGTTTGAGCAGGCATCGATCCTGTCCCGGTGGGTGAAGCGAGCGAGAGGGACCTGTGATGCTGATGGGGGACTTCAACGACGATCCCCAATCGATGATCCATCAACTGCTCGCGGGCCCTGAGAGTGCGCTTCGAGGACACCTGGCAGTCCCTCGGGCGGGGAGAGAGTGGTGAGAGCGGCACCCACCACGGGTTTACAGGGGTTCCCAAGGATCAGCGGATCGACTGGATCCTTGTGTCGCGCCACTTCCGAGTGCGAGAGGCAAGGATCGTGAGAGACCACTTTGACGGACGCTATCCGTCCGACCACTTTCCTTATGTGGCGGATCTGGAATGGTTGGACGAATAGGGATATTTGACACCCAAAAAAAGGACCTGGTCGCAGTGACCAGGTCCCTAATATTGTCCGTTCAAAGGAAGCCCAAACGTCTCATTGGATGATTGGCGGCATGAGAATCATTTTGAAAGGATTCTCTCCCACATTCGTGAAGAGGTTGAGCTTTCCGGTGCCGGACCCCAACCCGTAAAAGCCGGCGAGAAGGTCGGTGCCGTCAAAATAGCTTTGCACCCAAGAAACGATCACGTCCCCCGTTATCGCTACGCTCGGCCCCCCCAAACCTATCAAGGTGCCTTTGATGGTGAAGGCCCCAATCCCGGGAACCGTTAGAGTCCCCGTAACCTGCCCTTCGAGCACCTGTGCGAACGGACTGAAATATTGGCCGTCTGGCAGGCGTACTTCCCCGGACTCCGTGGCGATCTTGATCTTTTGGTCACCTATGAGATAGTCCTGTTCATAATTGAAACCCACGATTCGGGTTTGGTCTCCAGCATGGCCTTCTTCAAAAACGAAATCTGATGAGACGGCTTTTGAAATGAGTAGAATTTCAATCTCCTGCGCATTTCCCACCCCCGCAACGATAAACACAAACAAGACACCGAGAATTCCCAGACCCCTTTGAATCTTCATGGCGCCCCCCTTTCTTGTTGGATCATTATTATTTGATCTGTCTCCTTATGACAAGACTTCCAAGCCTAAATGACCTCATGTGCTTGTCAAATGACTCCATTGCTGCTTTCTGCCGAAGTAGGAGCTAATGCTCAAACGATCGTTGATCGGTCAGTGGGGAAATGGATCGAACTTATGAAATCGGTTTGGCTCCCAATAGGAAAGAAAGACTCCTATCAGGAGGATGACGAGCACAATTTGAGAGGATTCTCCATGCGAGACCTCCTGGGTGGAGTTTATTGGATCGGTGGTGAAACGTGACATCTATTTGGACAGCAAAACCCTAAAGTGTCAAGCAAATTTGCGCCGACCGGCCGCCATATGGCAATTGGGCTTCTGAAATGAGGGCCAGATCGTTCCCCTTTCGCACCGAACCTCATTTATGATGACTTGTCAAGATCAGTAATTCTCACTTGATTTCGTCTGCTTGGATCATTGCGAGAAATAGCAGATCTGCAGAGTGTGAGGAAAAGCGGTCGAAAGTAGCGCTTGAGAGTCCCTCATTTCGGAGTAAGACATCCTTATCGAAATCGTTATATTGATGCCGGATTGCGCTTACCCAAATCAAACGCCCCCCCTGTCCCTGACAATTTGTTGTGACAGCATTTCAAATTTCTCTTATGACAGCCAATCTCATTGAACCTGCCGTGCTATGGCATGTCGGACATTTACAGGAAGCATCGTTACCCAGGCGTAAAATTTATCCCGCACCCCATGGGGGGTTACAGCAAACATGTAGTAGGTGAGTTGCTGTGTCGCCGAGGCCGGCAATCCACCGGAGAAGCTAGGCCTCAGGAGCCAGGATTCGCTCTCCTGCACACTGTCGGTGGAGTAGCCCTTCTCCCAACATTCCAGAGGAAATGTGTTGAGCACCTGGGATAGGGGAACCTTTTCCCACAAAAGCTGGTCAAGTTGATCCTGCGTCATGGCCGAAAGCCCTTGTGCAGCTTGATCCGCGATTTTTGATTTGGTAAAGAAGTAAACATTGGCAACGTCCTCTTGAGGGCAGTAAACCGCGAAGTGAGCATCTACGGATTGTTGCCATTGACCCGCAAAGGGGCAGGTATCCACATACATGGCAATGTTGTTCCCATCCAATGCAATCGGCCCGACTGCAAGCGGCCTCAGTTTTGATGGATCGGTGGGGTTTACTCCACAGCCGGGAACAGCCGCCGGTGGATAGAACCACATCTCTTTTCCCGCAGGGGCGGGGATATCTCCTGCACATTCGATTTTGATCCCTGTTTCCCAGAGGAGCTTCAAATCGAAAATCGGCTCTCCAGATGGCACCACACCCACATAGAAATCTCTCCCTCCCTTTGGCAGACGTTCTCCATCCTGAAAGAGCCCTCCGAAGTCGCCGTTTAACGTCACCACTGCGTGTTCGTTCAGATTTGTCAGAAAAGGAGTAATCTGGTTCTTTGCACCAGGGCCGAAATAGCGCGCCTTTCTGTTTGAGTCCATATAAAAGATCCCAAGCGAGTTGTTGTCTGCATAGGCGAGGTAGACGTCCACCGGTGCAGTGAACTCACAAAAGCCAACGTCGAAACGAACGCCCCCCTGTCCAGGATCCCCAAGGTAAAGGGGTCGCACTTGATTCGGATCGGTGCCTAGGACAACCGAGTCAAGCGGGTACTCGTAATCCTGATGAAGATAGATGAAATATTCAAGCTCCGAAGGAAGCGCCATTTTCCCCGTTTCGCAGGCGGAAAGACTGCACTTGGAGTTGATGAGGGTTTTGGCCTGCCCAAAGATGGATAAGGCTTCACTTCGAAGTTGCGAGATATCGAGGCCGTCTGAATCAAACGGTTTTGTCGACCAAGTGCTGAAATAAAAAACAAAAGTGCCCAGATGCTTGCCCATCAGGAAAATCTCTTTGCTTTATCACCGCTAGAGATTGTCCGGCCCTGGAATCATAGAGATCAAATCGTTTGAATTGTCTGGATAGATTGTTCGATCACCGTAAGGACCCCACATTACGTCCCAGTCGCTTTTCGTCTTGTCATAATATGCGCCCGCAGAAGCCATATCCGGAAAAGAAAGTAAGACTATGCCCAAGCGCCATTTGTAATCATTGGCAAAGGACTTAAGGGCGCTCATTACAAGCGATGAATATCCATTTTCTTCAGAAAACCTATTCGTCCCCCAAGTTTCGTAATCACTGTATAAGGATTTTGCATCCTGTTCATTCCAATTGTCAATCAAGCCGCAGGATTCGCCGTGAGCCGAAAAGACCGGGTTGGCAATGAAGACGAGAACGAACAGGGTCAACGTTCCCAATTTCATGTCTGGGCCTCCTTTCAGGCTTACGCGTCAATGTCCAAGGCAATGCTGGTCATGACCCATGAAAACATAAAAGCCCCCGGCACCCTTTTGCGGGCACACGGAGGCTATCAACTTTCCGCCCCTCCCGGTATTGCTGGAATCCACAAATACCCCCAGAAGGTTAAGGTCAGGTTTGCTTACGATTCAAGGTGAACAAAGAGCATTTGAGATAAAGGATTAAAACTTCTTCCTATCCTTTCTGTCAACAAAAAACTCATTATCTGGGAGTCAGGGGCGTGAATCAGAATCATAACTGTGACTTACGGTGGATTCAATGATGCGTGAAGCTTGAATCCGCGAACAGTCACGTCTTAGAAGAAAATTTCAATTGCTTATTGCTTTTTCATCCTCTCTTCCGAAACATCCCAGCGAGGCCAGGAGCCTTTCACCTGTCTGCCCCCGCCTCGCTGGTCACCCATTTAAAACTTCACTACTCGACCCTGAATCCTCACTGGTTGGTACAGCTATTGATGAAATCTACCATCGCTTTGTCCGCCTTAGCTGCATCCAGGGCACAGCCAAGGTGACCGAAAACCGAATCATAAGCGAACAGCTTTGCTCCGGGTAGACCGTATGCGATCGGTCGTAATTCGTCCTCAGGCGGAAAGAGCTCGTCGGAATTGACCCCTACGACCAGGGTCTTGGCCTTGACAAAAGGCAACTTGGCCCTGACATCGTAAGCCATCATCGCCTCATTACGCCAGATTATGTCGTTGGCGTCCATCTTTTCGCTTCCCAAGCCGGCGCTCTCCAGGCCTTTCATCATTTCCGTCGGGGTCTTGAATTTGCCGGCAAAGAATTCCGGCGTGAAGTAGAATAGATAGGTGCTCATGAATGCCAGACGCATCCCGGCTTTCGGCTGGGTCTGGTACCGTCCTCCCTGATAGGACGGGTCGGACCGAACCAACTCGCTCATAAGGCCGAAGACGCCCACGTTACGGCCAACACAGGCCGGGCCGGTGGCTATGGGGATCGCCCAGTCCATCATCTCCGGATGATCTGTGATCCACTGGAGAGTCTGAAAGCCGCCCATGCTTAGCCCCATCACTCCGGCCAAGTGGTCGATTTTGAGGTGATCCTTTACAAGCAGGTACTGCGCCGCGACCATATCGGCGATGGTGTATTTTGGAAAATCTGGGCCCGCCCCTGAAATCGAGGGGCAAGATGAACCCGGCGATCCCAGGGCAGTAGGGAAAATATAGAAGAACCTCTCCGGGTCAACCGACTTGCCGGGGCCGATGACTCCTTTCACTATGTTGATCTGGTTATAGTTGCCACTCCAACCGTGGCAAAAGACGACCCCGTTGGTGATTTTACCGGCAGCGTCCTTTTGTGGAGTGCCATGTACCGCGTACTCGATTTTCATCTCCTGTAGGACAGCGCCCGAGACGAGTTTGAAGTCTTTAACGACGAAATATTCGGGTGTGAGGTCCAACGCCGTGGCTGAAGACAGGCCTAAGGCCGTTACGACCACCAGACTTAGCAAGAACAACCCTGTGAATCCTGTAATCCTTTTCGCCTTTCCCATGAAGAGCTCCTCCTTTGTCATTTCCTATCGAATTCCATTCCTCTGAGTCCACGCAAACTCAAAAAAAAGATGACAACATATTAACCTCACCTCCTTTCCGGTTTCGACCCATTTGTCCGTTGCAAGTCACATCTTTTCAAGATTAATGCTCACACCCGTTCTTGGGTATCATCCTTTCCTATTACGTTTTGCGCAGAAGATCCCAAACCCACTCAGTTAAGTATCTCCGCCGCGCTCAAGAGACTTCTTGATGACCTCGAAGGCGGTCGTGACGGCTTTGGATGATAAGGTTTTGGACATGACCCGACACAGGCACCGGGGTCTGGAGGAATATGCCTGAGATTCTTGATCAGAGTCAACCGACTGGTGTATGGTCTTGAAATTCAATTGAAAACCGGGGGAATCGTCCGAAAGGGCGTGGTCTTTTGGCGCCCATTAAAAAGCCCCTGTCAAGAGAAAACACCTCTCCATCGCAAAAAGATACATTTCTTTTGCAGGGACATCATCCAGTGACGGGATCAGCCCCTTTTCATTGCCTGCACCCGTGTTTTCAAAACGTTTCGGCGCGGATCCTTCATTGATCTGCTGCCAGGCAAGTAATCCCCAAATCTTGCGGGATGGAACTGCTGAGTTTAACCGTCCGCCTCGGATTTACCCGAGACACCTGATTCCTCTTGACAGAAATGCAGTTTTGGGTCTTAACTGGAATGAACCAGGTTCATTCCACCTCATTCCAGAAAAACTAACAGCATAACGCTAATCTTCGTGGCTTACCTTATTTTAAAATCATATGGGATCGAAAGGGTGGGCAAATCCACTGCAACCTCATCACTCAATACTTGGAGAAAGGAGGGAAAGCCATGGGAGAATTGAAACCGGGTTGGCAGATTAAGGGGATTTATAATGAGTCATGTGCGTCGCAAGGACATTGCCCCTATTATTTTGGAAGGCCAAGAGACGGTGGATGCAGGTATTTCATGGTCTTCAGAATTCAGGAGGGGAAGGTAAATGACCTGGACCTCTCCGGGATCACTGTGATCTATCAGGGTGACCTGCCTCACGCGACATTTCAGGAGGTTCTGGAGCGCGGATCGACCGGCGGGATTTACGTCAGCGATGACGCCACGCCGGAGCAACGAGAGGTGCTCGATACCTTCGCGGCCAACAGCCTCGGTGCGGCACTTATGAAGAAAAACTTCGGTATCAAATATGTGGACATCAATGTTGATGCTAAAGGCGACGCCGTCCATTTCAAGATGCCCTTCGGGGAGATGAAACAGGAATTGACGCGCGGCGCTGATGGGTCCCCGGTACGTCTTGAAAACCAGACCCTGCCATTTCTGACCAATGTCAAAGCGGCTCATACACCCTATTGGAATTACAATGATCATAACAGGCATTTTGATTACAAGGATCGTTGTGGAACATGGGCCGACTTCGCGATGGCTGGTTAAGAACGGAGACCTAATTCATCCGGAAAGGCGCGGACAGGCGGTATGCTGTTCGCGTCATAATTTAAGGACTTGAAATGGAGATCCAATAGGTCTGTGGGATGGTCTTTGTACTTGATATAGAAGACGAAATCGGAAGTTAATGGGTGGTGTCGGTATCAATATAGCCCCAGATTACATGAAGTGGAGAGGCCAGAGAACGCTATATTGGAGCCTTTCGAAAGAGGAGGTGGAAGTGAGACAAAGGTACTCTGTTATGGGGGGAAGGGCCGCCAAAAAAAACGTGGCCCCTTTCCCAAGCGAAATAGGAACGGGAGGGTTGGCCCCCAAGCCGCGCCCTACCTCGGCGGGGATTGGAGGCTAACCACCCACCCGGAAGAACCGATTATCCAAAGACCACTTCGTCTCCGTTTCCGATGTATAGGTCGCTCTGGGAGCCCTTTTTACCTGTTCCTTTGACGACCGGATAGCCGAGCTCAATCATTTTCTGGACCGCTGGAAGACCTGTGCAATGATTGGCGGCGACCTTCTTGAATTTGTATTTTGCCATGCCGCGCACCATTTTTTCCCCTTCCGGCGACAGACCTCCGAAGGGTGCGATATGGAGCCCTCCATATAGGCCGTGGAGGTTTTCTCCTCCCACCAGCTTCTTCTGTGCAAAATCGGCAAAGGTGAGGATGGTCTGATGGCAGCACCCCGTGACACAGACGATGCCCTTGTCCTTGACGTTGAAGTATAGTGACTGCTCTCCTCTCACGCGAATAAGGATAGGGAGATCGAATGCAACGATGGCGCAACCGTCATAAAGCTTGTTAATATGTCCGGGAGTACATTTGACCAGCTTTCCCCTGTGAGGGACGCTGTTTTTCACATTGCCCGCTTTGAAATCCGCCCCTTTCAGGAGTTCCATACCCTCGGGGTAGAAGGTGCTGGGGATGTAAATCGGGATTTCAGGATTGTACTTGAGAGTGGTTTCCAGGCCCCAGTAGTGATCCAGGTGCTCATGGGAAATCATGAGAAACTCGATATCTCCTTTTTTGAGCATATGGTCCACGCCCTCGCGTTTGAAGCACTCATCCATGTAATCAAGGCTCCATCCCGTATCCAGCAGGAACTTGTGGTGCCCGCCGTCCAGAGTCTCCATGTCGATCAGGGTGCAACTCCCAGCGGCGTTTTTCGGGTCCCAAGGGATGGTCCATTGATTGGTCTGCGGCCCTCCTCCTGCCTTCAGTTGGCTGATAAGAACCTTGCTATCGAACCAGCCCAATTCCGAAACGCACCGAATCCTGACGCTCTTGCACTGCCCAATGTCGTATTTCCCGCTTGCCACGGCCTCCAAAGGATTGTTGAACACTGCATCTCCGAGGCTTATTACAGCCCCACCGATCGCGGCCACGGTCCGCAAAAAATCCCTTCGGTTCATCTCTTTCATGGCTCACTCCTTGTTAAAGGGTGAAGTTTGAACTCGACTTCCATGTCCCTAGGAAACTCTCTCTCCTCACCTCCTTTTATGTTTTTTTTGGAGATCGACATTGCAAAGGCGTAAATGGCACTTAATTTATAAAAATTCGCCGAGGATTAGCCCCAAAAAAATTTTCACTGAACCTGCGGACTTCCACAATGAACTATCCGGCGCAAGCAGTGGGGTATCAAAACCAAGATGGAATCGAATTATTTAAAGGCAGCAAGCTGCCGGGAATTAGACCCCCTTCGGATTAAAAATACCTCCTTTTCGTGCTTACTGTTATTTTAAGAGAAATTCCCACGCATCTGTTTCGCCGTCACGGTTTTTCTCCGACAACGATTCATAAATTTGACACTCCAAATTCCAGCCGAACGCGGATTGTTTGCCAACTGGCGGAGTTTGGGTGTCCCCGCAGAGATCCATTAAAATTCAAAGCGAGTCATCTTTTTTGATTTTTAACGCGACTCATCAATAGAACTCGGGTTTAAGGTTTGTCTGTTTCTTCATTTGCAGGGTGTTAGTCTGCGTCCGATACTTAGGAGCAAGCAACATGTGTGCCGTTGACGCTGCGAATTTTAGGATTGAGAAAACCTATAATCTGCGAGGACTTACGTTTTTTAGGAAAAACGAAAATTGGTTATCACTGCGACGAGCGTAGCGTTTCTGCAAGCAGGATACAAGTCTGAGTCGCACAAATGCGACCTTATGGCCTTCACTCCTAGGCGCAGTCCTCTTGCATCATAGTAGTAAGGATGCCTAAAAGAAGCTGGACTTTTTGCTGGTGTCGAGAGTCATGTTAAATCCCCCCTTTTGGCGGGGTTAGAATCATCTCATTTCCCCCACCATGGTCACTTTAATTCCCCCCCCCTTTGGCCAGAGGGTTTCAACGGTGTATCTCCCTGAGAACTATTTCTTGGGGAGGGGCCGATGGCAAGGAGGGAGGTCACAATGAACGAGATTGTGGAAGTTGTCTATCAGTGGCAGCCCAAGGAGCGGGCATTAAGCGTATTTCCCGATCCTGGGACTTGATTGTAAGACCGTTCGCAACATGGACCTTATCGTCTCATAATCGGGAATATTTTTCCTTGAGGCTGAATGCCTTTCTCGTTCACATACTCCTTTAGGCGGTCCGCTACTTTCTGGGGGATGGAAACGATTTCCCAGCATTACCGCTCTTGGGCTCTCTGAGGGTCAGCTTCCCGCCATTGACATCTTCCGGAGTCAGTTTCAGGACCTCCCCGAGCCTCATGCCGCCCCTGGCCATGAGCTCCAGCATGAGCCGGCTTCTCAATTTGGCAGTCTTGAAGATGATCTCGTCCACTGTGTCCTTCTCGATGGTGTTCCAACGGAGGGGTGGCCTGTTCCGAAAGAGCTTCTTCATCATGGGGGTGTCGCAGGGATTTCGGATGCTTTGGTCGACATTGTTCCTGACGAAGTTGAAAAGGGTGGAGAGCTGATAGTATCGGATGCGCTTCGTGCTGCGGCTTTGTGTCTATCTCGGTGAAGGATAACATAGAGAATCAATCACTCAGTCATTTTATGTCAAAATCTGCGATATTTTAACAAATTATCACTGCTGCTTTTTTTGTCTTGATCAATCAGATGCCGGTTGTTATCCATGCTGCTGGCCCGACGGGGTCAAAGCTACATACTTTGATCAGCGGCATAATAAGAAACGAGACCACTGCAATAGATGGCAAGCCGCCTGCAAATCGACGGTACGAAACCGGTGAACAAGAAGGAGGGTATCATGCTTTGGATATCCTGGAGCTGTTTAAAGGACAAAACTCTTAGGAACGTCGCCCTTTTTCTAATCCTTTGCGTTATCGCAGGCCTGGCGTGCCTTCAGGTATCTCCATCTCTTCAATGGCGCCTTCAGATACAAGCGGTGCAGATGGGGCTCCGGTTAACAATGCAGAAATCCCCGCTACCAGAGGGTCAACCGGCGGTTCATTTGACCCTTGGGACATTAATGGGGTAAGTGCTGATCCTGTCACTCTCACCCTCAACCGTGACCGCTATGCCCCAGGGGATCATTTTGAGCTTGTCGTCCGTGAGAACTGGCAAGGAGTTGCCCACCTTTACGCAGGGGTGGCTTCACCTGACGGGTCTTTCTTTTTCTGACTCCAGCTGGCCTGACGCTGGATCTCCTCCCCTACTCCGAGGATCAATTTGCCAGAGAAACAGAAGCACACACGGTTCTTTCACTGGACCTGCCCGCCGGACTCCCAATCGGGAACTACACGTTCTATGCAGCCGCGGTCCCAAATGGCGACTTCTCCCAGATGATGCAGCCGATCGCTCAGGCCACCTTTCTTTTTGACAAAAGACTCTATTTTGACCAAGAGGGGACCTTTCCTAATGGACTAATTGGTAGGCGTTACAGCCGTGTCCTTCTTCCCGAAAACGGGACTCCTCCTTATCAGATTGAACTGGTCTCAGGGCAATTACCTCCGGGTTTGGTCCTAAACCCCTTGACAGGCGCCATAGAAGGC
>CAVOVO010000049.1:0-15301 GCA_963699845.1 uncultured delta proteobacterium | reverse complement strand
GTCCGAAGATCACGCCCGTGGTCTTCGGAAGGATTTCCGAGAAGAAAAGAATCGCCAGGGTAAAGAGGGCCGAGAAGTAGCCCACCCGGTCGTAGCCGAACACCGCTGCGGCCGCAGAGCCTGCAATGGCAGCGCCTGCCGTGTTTGCGATGGTGTTGAGGGACAGGATGGCGGCGATGGGGCGTTCCACACTGGTCCGCAAGCCGCTTGAAGCGCTTCCAGACCGACTTTCCGGCCGCCGCGTTGGCCTCGACCTGCCTCATGGGCACTGAATAGAGCACCGCCTCGAAAAGGGAACACGCAGGCCGAAAGGAGCAGGGCCAGGCTTACGGCGATGATGAGCTCGATCATCACGTCTTTATCCTTACTTTAAAGGTTAGGGGTCGGCATGGATGGTCCTCAGGTCTTCGGGTCGGTTGATGTTGATGAAGGATCGCAGGTCCGGGTCATGGGAACGGATCTCGTCCTCTTCCACATATCGGACGGTCACCTCCTGGAAGAAACGAAAGACCTGATACTCGCCTGCATGGATGAACCGCCAGATGACCGGCAGACACTGTGCGGCTGTAAAGGGCATGCAGGGTCTCCAGGTCGCCCGCGAATCCGGGGAACGACCACATGGAAGGTCCCTCGCATCTGGCTCATGTAACAGATCAGGGCGGCGTTCAAAAAGGGCATGTCACATGCCACCAGGAACCCTGCCTCCTCGGTAATGACGGAAAGACCGGTCAAAATACCCCCCAGAGGGCCGAGGCCCTTGACCTTGTCCTCGAACATGGGCAGGCGCAGGTGCTTGTATTCATCGGGGCTGTTCGTGACGAGAACCACCCGATGGAAGACGGATCCGAGCACGTTGGCGACCCTCTCGATCAGGGGGAACCCCTCCACCGCCACGAATGCCTTGTTCTCGCCGTAGCGGCGGCTTTTCCCCCTGCCAGGATCACGCCGGCGACGTCTTCGAGGGGTCTTCAAGGCCTTCCCCGTGTGGGTCCAGATCAACCATTGCGCCACGTCAAAACCCTTGAATACGGCGCGCATGGCTATAAATGCGATTGGAGTCCTTTGCCATGTCCATGAGCGTCACATTGTAAAATTTGGCTGCCTCAACGGCCCTCGAGGTGGGTCGAGACATGGCCACAAAGACAGGGAATCCAGCCCTGGCCGTCTTGATGAGCATCTCGAGGCTGGCCCGGCCGCTGGAAACGATCACCTTGTCCTCAACCGCAATGGACTGGAGCAGGACCGCCCCGATCACCTTGTCGAGCGCGTTGTGCCGGCCCATGTCCTCCCTGTGGAGAATCACCTGGCCGGTCTCGGTCGGCGAGAATCGCCGCGTGGGCCCCGCCGGTCCTGCGGTACATGGGCTGGAACCCCTCCATCCCGCGCGCAAGCGATTTCAAGGCGCTCCATGGAAAACCGCTCTCGGCTCTTGACTCGCGTGTGACTTTCTCCCTGAGATCGTCAGAACCCGCCTTTCCACAGATGCCGCAGCTGGAGTAGGACACGCGCCTCCCCTTGGGGGTCAGATCCAGTCGTTTCGAGGGCCGGAGGGTCACCCTTGCTTCCACGCCCTCTTCTGCCATCGGGCCTGAAGGCGGTCTGGATGTGGCATGCCTCCACATCATCGGGGCTTTCTATCAGGGCCTCCGTAAAGACAAACCCGTAGACCAGGTCACGGATGGCGTCTGGGCGTGCACATGATCAGGACCTGTCTGTTCTTCGTTAATGATCGACCTCAAGGGGGACCTCCAGCAGGAGATCCGTTGTCACGGACTTGAACCCATCGCTTTCGTGGGTGAAAGACCGAAACGTCTTGAATACGCGCAGGTCGTTCGTCATGGTTCTTCTAATCCCGCTCGCAGATCTCCACCAGGACCCCATTGGTCTCTTTGGGGTGGATAAAGGCGATTTTCGCCCCGCCGGCCCCCTTCCTGGGGCTTTGATCGATCAAGCGGATCCCCTTGGCCTTCAGCTCAGCGATGGCCTCTTCGAGGTTTTCCACTCGAAAGGCGATGTGTTGAACGCCCTCCCCGCGCGCTTCAATAAATTTGGCAACCGGGCCGTCCGCTTCCGTTGATTCCAGCAGTTCCACCTCGCTGTCCGTGATGGGGATGAAGGCCACGTTGACCTTCTGCTCAGCCACGGTCTCCAGGGCCTTGACCTCAAGCCCAAGAATGTCTGTGTAAAAGGCAGATGCCTGGTCGAGCCCTCTTACTGCGATGCCGATGTGGTCGATGTGCTTCACCTTCATGATGTTTCCTCCTGTCTTTGGCCTGAAATGGCAGTGAACCCGGCCCATGGATCAAGGCGGAGGCTGCGGCCATGGCCCTTGGGCCCCGCCACGTGGCGCTCCGATCCTTCGCCTCCCAATCGCCCTCAAACGAAATGGGGATTGATTTTAGAGGGCCGGTACTGTAATAAGAGTCAAAGGTCACATGGCCCTTTGCCAGGAGGAGAAGCCCTGCGGACCGCCTCGACAAAGTTGTGCCGTGCGCCTGTGCCTTTTTTAATACCACAGGCCCTTTTGTGATTCCAAGGTTTTATCCATGAGAGAACCGCCCTTTTCACGTACCCCCCCCCGCCGGCAGCGTGCTGCCGGACCCGGCGGCGGACTTCGATCAATTCGAGGCATCGGAGCTCTACTGCCCCAAGTGCCGCGCAGCGGTGCCGGTCAACAAGTTCCTCCTGTTGATCCTCCCGGACGGGGACCGCTACGAGTACCGATGCCGTTTTTGCGGGACCAAGGTCGGCGACAAGATCGACCGCTCCGGCCAGTTCTACGGCATCCTGAAGCGGTAAATGCCGGGACCCGCAAAGCCAAGAGGGCGGCGAAAAACCATGGACGGCCCCGGCCCGACGAGGTGATTCCTTTCACTTCAGGAGTGATACGCTAACATGAAACACCCCATGAAAGCAAGCTTTTCAATTTTATTTTTATGCTTTTGTCCGTGGCTGCCCATTTGCATGACGGGTCTCGACGCAAAGGAGCCGCCCAAGAAGGTGGCGATCTTGCCCTTTACCATGCACGCCCAGCAGGAGATGGACTATCTCCGCGAGGGCATCCTCGACATGCTGGCCACGCGCCTTTACTGGAAGGACAAGGTCACGGTCATCGAGAAGGGCGTGGTGCGGAAGGCCATGGCCGATCACCAGGGGCCCGTGGATCCGCGGATACGCGGAACAGCTGGGAAAGGACCTGGGGGCCGACTATGTTCTTTTCGGGAGTGTCACGGTTTTCGGGGAGAGCGTGAGTCTCGATGCCACCATGGCGAGCATCACGCAGAAGGAGGACCCGGTCACGGTCTTCACCCAGACAAAGGGCATGGCATCGGTCATCCCCGAGGTCAACATGTTCGCGCAGAAGATCAACGGCCAGATTTTCCGACGACCTGACGCCCTCGCCCAGGTCGCAGCGCCATCCCAGCCTCAGTCCGTGGCTCCCGTGAACCCCGCGATCCAAGGCCCTACGGCCTCTCCCCTGAACCCGGCCTTCATGCAGCATCAACGGTTGGCCGGGGAGGAAGGCTCCTTCTGGCGGAGCCGTACCCTTCAAACGGAAATCACGGGCATGGACATCGGCGATGTGGACGGGGACGGCCAAAATGAAGTGGTCCTCATGCAAGGGACCGACATTGTTGTCTATCGATTCCAGGATGAGCGTCTCCTGAAACTGGCCGCCTTCGCCGCCCCGGATAAAGATCGTTTCATCGCAGTGGATGTGGCGGACATCAACCAGAACGGCCGCGCCGAGATCTTTGCCTCCAAGGTGAGGGGCACACAGGTGACCTCCTATGTCCTGGAGCTTGAAAACGGCAAGCTCAGGCCCCTGGTGAAGGAATCCCCCTGGTTTTACCGGGTCATGGACTGGCCCGGAAAGGGCCGGATCCTTCTGGGCCAGGAGAAGATGCAGGGGAGCATCGGAGGGGGAAACTTGGCCAACACCTATTTCCGGGATGGGATCTTCCACCTGGTGTGGAACGGATCCGATTACGTCCCGTCAGGGGAAGGGCCCCTGTTGGATCTCCGAAGTGTTTACATCTACAACTTTGCCATCGGCGATCTGACGGGGGACGGGGTCCCGGAGATCGTCAGGATTGACAATTGGGGCAACCTCCACCTCATGGACCAGGCCGGCGAGACCCTCCACAAGACGAGCGAGGCCTATGGCGGCACCCTGAACGCCATCCTCACCAATCCCGACGCGCCCGAGCTGAGTCGGCATCCCGACGCAGGCCTACCTCTTCATCCCGGCCCGCATCCTGATCGCGGACCTTGACAAGGACGGGCGAAACGAGATCATCATCAATCAGAACCACTCATCGGTGGGGAATTTCACGGAGCGGTTCAAGGCCTACAGCGATGGAAAAATCGTGTCGCTTTCCTGGAACGGCCTCTCCCTCAACGCCAACTGGGAGTCCCAGAAGCTCAACGGCACGCTCTCGGACTACCAGATCAAGGACCTGGACAACGACGGCCGGCCGGACCTGGTGGTGGCCATGCTCAAGCAGCGGGCCATGGCGTTCAGGGACTCAAAGAGCATGGTGGTGAGCTACAAGCTCAATCTGGGGAAGCAGGGTTAGGGGGCTGGGGACCAGAGATCGGAGATCGGAAGTCAGAGATCGGAAGCGGGACTCGGAACCCAACGCCGACTGACTGGGGCGGCTGAAAAAAAACTTAAATATATCTTGACAGTTATCCGGATAAGTGTTATTAAAATTTGCACTTTTCTAGGGGAAATGGATTTAGCCTAATAAGATCAAGCGGTTAATCCAGTTTCTCCTTTTTGGGGTGAAAGGGGGTGGTCGCGGGGATACGGTAGAATTATTTTCGGGTTTCTTTGGGAGAGTCTTTCAGGTTTGGGAAAATCAGGTTTCAGCACTTCTTTCTTAGGAGGAAAGAGTAATGAAGAAAATCCTTTTTGGTTTGACGGCCCTGTTTGCATTGGTGGCCTTCGTGGCTGCGCCTGCCGCAGCCGATTTGAAGCTCACGAGCAAGGGCTATATGCAGGTCCAGGGGATGTACATGTCCGGCAACCCCGGTGACGACAACTCGCGTTCCAATGACTGGTACAACATGGAGATGATCGTTAACCCGGTCCTCCACATCAACGACAAGGTGAGGATCTTCAGCGAGATCCGGATCATGGAGCGCAACTATTCCGGGACCGCGCAACGGTAATCTCTATGCCACCGACGCAGCTCAAAGCAAATACAACGTGTTCGGCAACGATCAGAACAACTTCTGGGTGAACCGCCTTTGGCTGAGCCTTAATGTGTTTAATGGCGACCTCCGGATCGGCCGCATGTCTGGAGGCAACTGGGCCCACCCCTTTGGCGACAGCGACCAGGACCGGGACCGTGTGCTCTACATAGGAAGGCCGTTCCAGGAGGGTTTTTTGAAGAACATCACGTGGGTCATCCTGCCCATCGAGAAGCGGAATGAGCGGGACGGCGGTCAGCGGGCCCCGAGGGTCAACAACCTTACCTCGGACCCGTCGTGGGACGCGGCTGACAACGACCAGGACGCCTATGCCCTCGGCTTTGTCATCCCCATCGGGAAAATGGTCCTGTTCCGGCCCCTGTACTACGGCATCCGTGATGGTTCGGGCAACTTCTATCTGGATGGCGGGAGCGATGGCCCGAATTGGGCCCACATCTTCCTGAACGGCCTCGACTTCAACTTCGGCGCCTTCAAGATCAACACCGAGATCGATTACGCTTTTGCCAAGTTCCGAAAACGTTACCATGGCCGACGGGCGAGAGAAAGACATCGACGTGTACCGCAGTTTTCCGTCTGGGGTGAGGCGAGCTACACCACCGGGCCTTTCATGATCGCAGCCGGCGGCTTCTATATCCAGGGTGATGACAACGATGTCAACGACCCCAACGACGCTGACGACGACCGGGTCGCTCCATATGGTAACGTCGGAAACGTCTATGAGCCCACCCTGCTCATGTTCAGCGAAGACATGGGTCTTTTCTATGCATCGGGCGGCGTTCCCAACGGCTCCTACGGCAACAGCGGCTACCAGTCTTTCTTTGTCCGCGGCAGCTACAACCTGACCGACACCATGAAGCTCAGCGCCATTTGGCAATACCTGAAAGCGGATCGAGATGGAGCTTCAAGGGCGTGGACGATGAGCTGGGCAATGAGATTGACCTGACCTTCGCGTGGAAGTTCATGCCCAACACCACCTACATGGTGACCGGGGGCTACTTCATGGCCGGCGACTACTTTAAGGATCGCTTTGGTGACAGCAATGATACCTACGGTGTGCGCAACACCATCCGGGTTGAGTGGTAATCACCGTAATTGCCTTTAACCCTACTAAAACCCTGGGAGGGTCGACCTCCCAGGGTTTTTTGTTTTCCGTCCTGTTAGCTCTTCCCCGCCCCGCCGTCATCCCAAGAAGCGCTTGACAATCGCACTGCTTATGGTAGATCTTAATACCCCTGTTCCATGGGGGTTTTCTTTCAGAAACAGAATCTGAATCGCACCAAGGGGGGCCTATTTGACATGAAAGTGCTAGTGAGCGATCCGTTGTCGGAAATCGGTCTCGATATTTTTCGGAACACCCCGGGAATTCACGTGGACGTCAAGACCGGACTCTCTCCCGAGGAGCTGAAGGGAATCATCGGCGACTATGACGCCCTGGTCATCCGGAGCGCCTCCAAGGTGACCTCGGAGATCATCGCGGCGGGGCAAAATCTGAAGGTGATCGGACGGGCCGGTATCGGGCTTGACAACGTGGACATCCGTGCGGCCAGCCAGCGCGGGATCGTGGTCATGAACACCCCGGAGGGAAACACCATCACGACCGCCGAGCACGCCCTGGCCCTCCTGCTGTCCCTTTCCAGGAACATCCCGCAGGCCACGGCCTCCCTCAAGGCGGGCCGGTGGGACAAAAAGACCCTGAAGGGAAGGGAGCTCTTCGGCAAGACCCTGGGCCTTATCGGGGCCGGCAAGATCGGCCGCATTGTCGGGGATCGGGCCAAGGGCATGAAGATGAATGTGATCGTCTACGACCCCTACCTCAAGCCCGAAGCCATCGAAAAAATGGACTTCGAGCCTGTTTCCTTCGAGGAACTCCTGAGGCGGGCCGACTTCATCACGGTCCACACCCCAAAGACCGAGGAAACGGCCAACCTTCTCAACAAAGACGCCTTTGAAAAGATGAAGAAGGGGGCCATGGTGATCAACTGCGCGCGGGGCGGCATCGTCAACGAGGCCGACCTCTACGAGGCCCTCAAGTCCGGGCGGCTCGCAGGGGCAGCGCTCGACGTCTTCGCCACGGAACCGCCCGATAAGAACCCCCTGCTGGCGCTTCCCAACTTTGTCTGCACCCCGCACCTGGGCGCCTCCACGACCGAGGCCCAGGACAACGTGGCCAAAGACGTGGCTGAGCAGATCGTGGCCTATCTGCTTCACGGCACCGTGAAAAACGCCGTCAACGTGCCGAGCATCAGCTCGGAGCTCATGAACACGCTCAGGCCGTGGGTGACCCTGGTGGAGCGGATGGGGGCCATGCAGGCCCAGTTGGCCGACAGTGCCATCCTGGAGGCACGCATCCACTATGCCGGAAACATCACGGAGTACGATGAAAAGCCCCTCACGACCGCCATGCTGAAGGGCCTTCTCACGCCCATCCTCAAGGACGACGTCAACTTTGTCAACGCCTCCTTCATCGCCGCGGATCGCGGGATCAAGGTGGTGGAATCAAGGAGCAAGACCTCGGAAGACTTTGCAAGTCTCCTGGTGTTGACGGTCAAGACGCTCGATGGACAGAATGTGGTTTCGGGGACCATCTTCGGGAAAAAGATGGTCAGGATCCTCCGCATCAACGACTTCTATCTGGAGGCGATCCCCGAGGGTCACAACCTCCTCATCTACAACGAGGACAGCCCCGGGGTCATCGGCCGGATCGGAATGGCGCTCGGCAATAACGGGATCAACATCAACCGCATGCAGGTAGGCGAGCAGAAGACCACGAAGCAGAATATCATTCTGTTGAACACCGACACGGTGGTGAACGACCAGGTGCTTGAGCAAATGCGGGGCCTGGCGGACGTCTTCTCGGTCAGGCGCATTGAATTGTAGACCCGAAAGCAAATCCGTCGGTTTGTGGGTTTTAGTGACGTTTACGGGAGCGAATCATGTCTGAAGAAGAAAAGGGATTCGTGATCAAAGACAGAAGGTCTTTTGATGAAAAGGGTGAATTGAAGGACAAGGAGGCGCGGGAAAAGGAAGCCCGGAAGGCGCCCCCTGAGAAGGCCGCAGGCGAGACGCCGAAAAAGCAGTCAGAGGAGACGCCACACCCCCTGCCGGAGGTCTCCTTCACAGGGCTCATCTTCAGTCTCAGCTCATCGGCCCTTTTTCACATGGGCGAGATCGCAGACCCTTCCACAGGGGAAAAGAAAAAGGACCTCGGTCTTGCCAAACACGCCGTCGACACCATCGCCATGCTGCGTGAGAAGACGGCCGGAAACCTGACGCCGGAGGAGCAGAAGTTCGTAGAGAACGTCCTCACCGACCTGCGATGGCGCTATGTGAAGGCAAAGGACTGAAAGAAAAACGAACCGCAGAATATCGAATGTAGAATGTCCAATGTAGAAGTGAAGACTTTCGGAAACAAACTTCGGGATTCGAAATTCCTTGTTCGATATTCATCATTCCAATAGCAATTTGGGTCCGGCCGAAGGCCGGCATTAGGAGGCATACCATGAAACGTGAAGAGACGAACCGCCGGGGATGGATATGGCCCGTGCTGGTTGTGATCGGTTTGATGATCGGTTGGGGGGCCGTTTCTTTTCTCCATCCGACCGATGTTTTTGCCGGCCGGGACGTTCCCGTATCGTTCTCGCAGCTGGCCAAGGAGAGCTCCCCTTCGGTGGTGAACATCAGCACCGTCAAGGTGATCAAAGGCAGAGGCCGGGGGGAAAAACCTTTCGGCAGCCCGTTTGGGCCCAACGACCCTTTCAAGGATTTTTACGAGCGTTTTTTCGGCGACCAAGTCCCCAGGGACTTCAGGCAGAGAAGCTTGGGGACCGGTTTCGTGATCGACAAGGAAGGGCACATCCTGACCAACAACCATGTGGTGGACGGCACGGATGAAATCAAGGTGAGGCTCTCGGATGAAAAGGAGTACGACGCCAAGATCATCGCGCGGGACCCCAAGACAGACCTGGCGCTCATTCAAATATCGGCGGACGTTGCCTTGAAACCCCTGGCTTTGGGCGATTCGGACAAGCTGGAGGTGGGTGAGTGGGTGCTGGCCATCGGAAACCCTTATGGGCTCGGTCACACGGTGACGGCCGGCATCGTAAGCGCCAAATACCGGCATATTGGGGCAGGGTCCTATGACAATTTCATCCAGACGGACGCCTCCATCAACCCCGGCAACAGCGGGGGCCCGCTGCTCAACATGCAGGGCCAGGTCATCGGGATCAACACGGCGATCTTTTCACAGAGCGGAGGCAGCGTCGGAATCGGGTTCGCCATCCCGGTCAACATGGCACGGGACCTCCTTCCTCAGCTGAAGAAAGGAAAGGTCGTACGTGGGTGGCTGGGCGTGATGATCCAGAAGATCACGCCGGAGCTCAAGGATAAGCTCGGACTCGAAGAGGAAGCAGGTGCCCTGGTGGCGGATGTGAGCAAGGGCGGACCGGCAGACAAGGCGGGCATCGAGCGCGGTGATGTGATCGTTTCCTTTGACGGGAAAGCGATCAAGGAAATGAACGATCTCCCCTTCATCGTCGCTGCCACACCCGTTGGAAAGAGCGTGAACGTGGAAGTCCTTCGGAAGGGAAAACGTCAGACCGTCAAGGTCGAGGTCGGGGAGCTCAAGGAGGAAGAGGCGGCCGCTCAACCACCCACGGAGACAAGGCCCAAGCTGGGCATGTCGATGGAGGACATCACGCCCGATATCGCCAAACGGTTGGGCCTGACCGAGACGAGCGGGGTGGTGGTGGTCCAGGTGGAGGACGGCTCACCCGCTGCCGAGGCGGGCGTTCGCCCTGGGGACATCCTTCTTGAAGTGGATCAGAAGGCCATCGCGAGCCTGGAGGACTTCGACGCCAAGACGAGCGGATACAAGGCGGGGGACACCCTGCTGCTCCTGGTCAAACGGCAGAGCGCGACCCTTTATCTCACCGTCAAGATCTGGGAATGACGACACGCCCGGATGTGACGGCGGCCGGCGGGCACGGGGGCCGGGCGAACACGTTTTCGCCGTTCACGACCATGGCCCCGGCCAAGCTCAATATCCGGCTCAAAATCACGGGCCGACGACCGGACGGGTACCATGAGCTGGTGAGCATCATGGTGCCCGTGACCCTGTTTGATGAAATACGAATCAGCCCTGCTGCCGAAGGCATCCATTTGGAGACCGAGGGCATTGCGGTCCCTGGCGATGAAACCAACCTCGTTTTCCGTGCGGCAAGGGCATTTCTTTCGCACCTGGGCATCCGACGGGGGCTCTCCATTGGGCTGACAAAACGGATCCCTGTGGCTGCCGGCTTGGGCGGCGGCAGCAGCGACGCGGCGGCGACGCTCACGACCCTCAACCGAATCTTTTCCCATCCCCTTTCCCCGTCGGCGCTCGCCGGCATGGCGGTGCGGCTCGGCGCGGACGTGCCTTTCTTCCTGAATGCCGGACCCTGTCTTGCCACTTCCATCGGTGAGACCCTGGAACCGCTCATGGGATGGCCACGATGGTGGTACGTGATCGTGGCCCCGCCCCTTGCCGTGTCCACGGCATGGGTCTACGGCCGGCTTAAATTAAAGTTGACATCTCCGGAGCTGGAATATATAGTAAACATCTTGAAAAAAGGGCGTTTTGCGCCCAGCGACCTCCTCGAAAACGACCTTGAGGCGGTCACGGCGAAACGTTTCCCGGTGATCGAAACCATTAAAGAGCAACTGATGGCGGCAGGGGCAGAGGGCGCCTTGATGACTGGAAGCGGGCCCTGTGTTTTCGGGGTCTTCCGATCTGAATCCGAGGCCTCCTCAGCCGCGGCAAAGATTGAATTTCAAGGCCTTGGGAACATCTTTGTCGTGACCCAACACGGGTGACTTTTGCCCACCGCGAAGGACTCGCTCTCTTTTTGTTGTCTGCGCGGCGAGCGATGCGTAGGGCTGTGACCACCGGGGCGCCCGTCTAGCGAGGAAGATTGTGTGGGACCGGCCGCTGACTGCGCGCGTTTCCAACGACCAGGCGTTTTGCAGGGATGGGCATCACTGGGGTGTCGTCAAGCGGTAAGACACGGGCCTTTGGAGCCCGCATTCGGAGGTTCGAATCCTCCCACCCCAGCCACGACAACAGAAGGTGTGATTGGCCTTCGAACCCGGAATTGAAACTTTTTGGTGGAACCTCCAATCCGATTGCTGACGGTGGAAGTGTGTCGATTACCTCGGCATTGAGCCGGGCAAGATCATTGCCAAGACCTTCAGCGACGGCGAGACCATGGTTGAAATCGGAGAAAACATCCGGGGAAGGGATGTCTTTGTCCTTCAGTCCACCTGCACGCCGGTCAATGACAACCTGATGCAGCTCCTGATCATCATGGACGCCCTCAAGAGGGCCTCTGCCAAGCGGATCACGGCGGTCATTCCCTATTACGGCTATGGCCGCCAGGACCGAAAGGTCAAGCCGCGGGTCCCCATCAGCGCCAAGCTGGTGGCCGACCTGATCACGGTGGCCGGGGCCAACCGGGTCGTTTCCATGGATCTGCATGCCGGACAGATCCAGGGCTACTTCAACATTCCTGTGGACAACATCTTTGCCGCCCCCATCCTGCTCAAACACATCCGCAGCCACTTCAAGGACAACCTGGTGATCGTCTCGCCCGATGCCGGCGGTGTGGAGAGCGCGCGGGCCTTTGCCAAGCGCCTGGACGCGTCGCTGGCCATCATCGACAAGAGGCGAGAGGCCCCCAATGTGGCTGAGGCCATGAACATCATCGGAGAAGTGGAGGGAAAGACGGCCATTATTCTGGATGACATGGTCGATACGGCCGGCACGTTGACCCAGGCGGCCACGGCCCTGAAGCGGAGGGGAACGGATGAAATATACGCATGCTGCACGCATCCGGTCCTCTCAGGGCCGGCCATCGAGAGGATTGAGGCCTCTCCGATCAAGACGCTCGTGGTCACCAACACCATCCCGGCCACGGACAAGTGCAGAGCTGTAACAAAATCGTTTTCTCTCCGTGGCGGAACTTCTTGGCGAAACCATCAAGAGGATATACGACTCCCAGTCGGTGAGCACGCTGTTTGTTTAAGACGAGTCGTCCTCCCAGCGTGGGCGTTTAGGGTACTTTGTGAAAAAATTATCTAGGTAAACTGGAGGAAGGCAATGGAACAGCCGGTGCTTAACGCCCAAATCAGAGAAAAGACGGGCAAGGGGATAGCGAGGCAACTTCGCAGGAACAAGGAAATTCCGGCGGTCTTTTACGGACCTGCCTCGAAGCCCGTCATGCTCACGGTGAAAAGGCTGATCTGGAATTGATTCTCAGGCGCGCGTCCGGAGAGAACGTTATTTTCGATCTCAAGGTGCAAGACGGGGCTACGACGCAATCAAAGACAGCCATGTTGAAAGAGCTTCAAGTGCATCCGATAAAGGAGGTCTATCTCCATGCGGATTTCTACGAGATCTCGCTCGACAAGGAGATCACCGTGGACATCCCCATTCACCTCGTGAACACACCGATCGGCGTGACGAACGGCGGGGTCCTTGAGCAGATCAAGCGCGAGCTGAGCGTCACGTGCCTGCCCGGCAAGCTGATCGATGCTCTGGAGATGGACGTATCCGGTCTGGACCTTGGGGGCGCTTTGCATGTGCGTGACATCACCCTGCCGGAGGGGATCGCAACGATCGAAGACGGTGAATTGACCATCGCAGTCATGTCGACCCCAAGGGCCGAAAGAGAAGAAGCGGTCGAAGAGGGCGAGAAAGCGGAGGCCGCACCGACAGCGGAAGAAACCGAAGCGTCTTGATCTGTAAGGAAAGGGGGTGAATAGGAGCACTCGAAGGTGTACCTGATCGTGGGGCTCGGCAATCCCGGGCCGAATTACGAGGAAACGCGGCACAACATCGGCGCCCGGATCCTGGAATCTTGGGGCGGCAAACTGGGGGTCCACTGGTCGAGCCGGCTTTTTCAGTCAAGAAGCGGCCGGGCCAGGTACGAGGACCAGGACCTCCTCCTGATCTGCCCCGAGACGTTCATGAACCGGAGCGGTCTGGCCGTCAAGGCGTGCGTAGACTATTTCAAGATCGATCCACATCGGATCCTCCTGGTGCATGATGATCTGGATCTCCCTCTGGGGAGGTTGAAGGTGGTAAAGGAGGGTGGGGCCGGCGGACACAAAGGGGTGGTGTCCGTCATGGCGCATCTTGGAGATTCAACGTTTCCTCGGATCAAGGTCGGGATCGGTCGTCCCCGCTACGGGGAAGCTGTAGAGGCGTATGTGTTGTCGCCTTTTTACGCGGACGAGGGAGGGGTGGTGGAAGAGGTGGCCCACCTGGCCGTGAAGGGCTGCGAGCTCTTTGTGTCAAAGGGGGTGGCCTTTGCCATGAATCAAATCAATAGCCAAGACCTTTCTAAAAAGGAGGTATCATAGGAATGGATGGTTTAACCAAGCTGGCTCCCTTTCTTGGGATCTTGAGTCTGGTCATTGCCTACCTGATTTACGGGTATGTCAAGAAGCAGCCGAACGGCACCGAGTTGATGCAAGAGCTGGAGGCCATGATCCACGAAGGGGCCATGGCCTTTTTGAAAAAGGAGTACTCCGTTCTGGCCGTCTTTATCGTCGTCGTTTTCATTCTGCTGGGCTGGGCCATTTCATGGTACACGGCCATTGCCTTTATCACGGGCGCCCTTTGTTCCATTGTTGCCGGGTACTCGGGGATGACGGCGGCCACCCGCGGTAACTCCCGGACCGCCGAGGCCGCGAACAAACACGGCCAGGCCAAGGCCCTGAACGTGTCCTATTTTTCGGGATCGGTCATGGGGCTGGCCGTCGCCAGGCCTCGGGCTCCTGGGCCTCGGCTTCTGGTTCTGGATTTTCGGGGGTGATCCTGCAACCGCCCAGTACATCAACGGCTTCGCCATGGGCGCAAGCTCCATCGCGCTCTTTGCCCGTGTGGGCGGCGGCATCTACACCAAGGCCGCGGACGTGGGCGCCGACCTGGTCGGCAAGGTCGAGGCCGGCATCCCCGAGGACGACCCGCGCAACCCCGGTGTCATCGCGGACAACGTGGGGGACAATGTGGGTGACATCGCCGGCATGGGCGCGGACATTTTTGAGTCCTATGTGGGATCCGTTATCGCAACCATCGCCATCGCCGCAACGATGCCCATCACCGCTGAATGGTTGGCTGCACGCCCAACGCTACAAGGGCTCGCTGAAACCGCCGTCCGGTTAAAGTACATGGCATTCCCGGTCCTCGTGGTGATGGCGGGGCTGCTGAGTTCATTTGCGGGCGTTTTTTCCATCAAGATCTTTCAGGGCGGAAACCCGGCCGGGGCCCTCAGGTACACGACCTTCGTGGCCGCCGCGATTTTCGTCGTCCTGACCATCCTTGTCACCAAGGGACTCGGGATGCCCATGGGCGCATTCTGGGCCATTTTCTCCGGGCTCCTCTGCGGCATCGCCATCGGCCTTCTTGCCGAGTACTACACCTCCGGCCCGCCGGTGCACCGCATCGCCGAGCAGTCCAAGACCGGCCCTGCCACGGTTATCATCGCGGGCCTCGCGGTCGGCATGCAGTCCACCTATCTCCCCGTGCTCGGCATCTGCGTGGCCACCTTCGTCGGTTACCAGACCGCCTACATTTACGGCATTGGGCTTTCGGCCGTCGGCATGCTCGCCACCGTGGGCGCGACCATGACGGTGGATGCCTATGGCCCCATTGCGGACAACGCCGGCGGCATCTCGGAAATGGCCGGTCTTGGTCCGGAAACCAGAAAGATCACCGACGGTCTGGATGCGCTGGGCAATACCACCGCCGCCATCGGCAAGGGGTTTGCCATCGGTTCTGCGGCCCTGACCGCGCTGGCCCTCTTCGTGGCCTACACCCAGTCAGCCGGTCTGACGGTCATTGACATGATGAACCCCATGGTGGTCATCGGCGTGCTTCATCGGCGGGATGATTCCGATGCTCGGCGCGGCCCTCACCATGACATCCGTGGGTAAGGCCGCCTTCAGCATCGTGGAAGAAATCCGGCGACAATTCCGGGAAATCCCCGGCCTTCTTGAAGGAAAAGAGGGCGTAAAGGGGGATCCCAAGTCCTGCGTGACCATT
>CAVOVO010000048.1:0-56555 GCA_963699845.1 uncultured delta proteobacterium | reverse complement strand
CGTTCGGCACTCTCCGAAGGCAAATTGTAGTAGCCGGAGAAGGCGGAGTCTTCCCCCAGGGACACTGCTGGCTCACCACGATCTCGCCGACGGCCCTCCCAAAGTTGACGATTCTACCCCTTTCACCCACCACCGCCGGCTCGCATTCCTGTCCCGTAAACTCGTCCACCACCTTCACATCCCTGCCGGGAATGACCCGCCCCACACTGTAATCCGGCGTGTCGGGAGCGACCAGCGCCACGGCCCCCACCTCGGTGGAGCCGTAGGCCTCGGCGAAAATTTCAAGGCCGAAGATCCGAGTGAACTTCGCCCGGTTGGCGGCATTCGTTCCGGTGCTCACCACCGTCCGCAGGGGCAAATCCGAGTAGTCGGCCTCAGGGCCCACGGTTGGCCAGAGTACCTGCACCGGGTCACCCACACTGTTCCATACGGTGACGCCTGCCCTCGCTCAGGTCTTTGATGAAGTTGCTGGCGCTGAAACGCCGCCGGAGAAGGACCCTGGCGCCGTTAAGCAACGCGGTCATCAAGTTGATGTAGAGCGAGTTGGAGTGGTTGAGCGGCATGCAGATGTAGCCGACGTCTCCTCGAATACTTCAGTAGAGAGGTGAAGCCCACAGGCCACGTCGACGAGCTTCTTCCACGTGACCTCGATACCTTTGGGCACGCCCGTGGTGCCGGAGGTGAAAATGATGACGCCGGTCCCGTCCCCTGAAGAGGGATCAGGCGAAAACCCTTCACCTTCACATTGGGCCAGCCGTTCTTCCAGGACGGCCGCCTCAGGAGGGTGATTTTCGGCCTGCCTTCTTCGCGCGCAATCACGAAACGGGGATACAGATCACCCAGCCCGAAGCGCCCATGGGCTTCAATGAGCGACTCCACAAAGGTGCGGCCGGTCTTGGGCTGCGCCACCTCATCAGCGAAGACCACGTCAATGTCGGTTTTGCAGAGATCGTGCGATAGCCTCTCTCCCCCGCCTGCGCGTTGTTGATCCCCACCAGCGTGGGTTCGGTGAAAGCGCAGCCCCCCAACAATATGCCACCTCCGGCGTATTCTGCATGAAAAAGCCCACATGGAACCGAGCCGCATCGAGCTTTCCGCGCTCCTTCCGCATTTGCCGGATCATTTCCCCGTATCGCAGAGAGTGATCATAGAGCTCCGCGAAGCTGACCTCCCGCATGACCTCTCCTTCGTCACGATACATCAGAAAGGTGCGGTGACGGCTCCGAGGATCAGTCCCATAGAATTCGATAACCTGGGCCACGTTCATGCCCTTAACTTGCGCCAAGCCCATTCCCGATCCCCCTCGACTTCACTGCCTAGATCCTAAGCACCCCTTTACCCTTTCCCGCCACATCCCGAAGATCTTCTTCGCTGGGCCGCCCGCGAATATCTCCCAAACGACCAGAAGCCGAATGGCTCCTCATGCGCTCCGGATTGTACTCCCCAATCACATACCACTCGGCAACGATAGTATAGCCAAGGTGGTCAAACAATTGCCCCATATACTTGACGGCCGGAATGGCCTCGTTAGTCCCCGTATGGACCCCCCCATAAGTGCAGTAAACGACTGTCTCTGGCAGAAGGCCTTCTTGGGGAAGCAGGCTTGATCTCGCCCTTCCGAACATATTCCTGGAGATGCCTTCTGAAAAGCTTCATCAACGCTTTCCCGGGCAGTTGTGAATAGACGCCGAATCCGGCAAACACAAAGTCATACTTGAGGATGTCGATATCCTGATCCTTGGCCACTAATTCTTCATGGTGTCGACTTTGTGGCCCAGCTCTTTAACAGTATCCTGTATCCTGATCGCCACCTTTTCAGTATTTCCGGTCTGAGAGAAGTAGAGATTCATACGTCCATTTCTCGCTCCTTTTCTTTTCGCGTACCCTTTTCATCTATTTCCTCAGTTGAGGAAGCAACGTAATCGGTCATAATTGCCTCAATCTGGTTATCCTTTTCTTGCCAAAGTTGATTGACCCATTGTTGAATTTTTTCACGAAAAGCCTTGTCTTCCTCATAATTCACACCAACGACATTTTCAGGGATGGGTAAGATCTTCACCCGTACGACGATGCATGGGATATTTCCTGCCAACAAATCCCAAAAATGCACGGGGGGTTCATTTTCCGGATAAACGATCGTAACGTCCAGTACGTTTGATAAGAAATCTCCCATACTGGAAAAAATCAAGGCAACACCACCTGCTCTAGGCAACAGAAGGTGCCGGTAAGGGGGAAGCTACTCTCATGTTTAACAAAATCAAATCGGGTTCCCTCCAAAAAATTCATAACGCAGACCGGATGGTTCTTGAATTTTTCACAAGATCGTCGAGTCGATTCCATACCCTTGCCCCAAGCTCAGCATGCTTTTCCAGCAACTCGCGGGAGTCTCGTTTCAAAACTTGAAAATCCAAGCCCACCATGCCATACCCAGAAAGGGGACCCAATCAGCTCTTTGTTCAAAAAGAACTTGAGCACAGGAACACGATGTTTGAAGATATCTTGAAGCACGAAGATATCTACCCAAGAGCGGTGATTGCTGACAACTAAGTAGGATCTCCTGGGGGTGAGGTGTTCAATCCCCTGAACATCCCATTTGACATTATGAGTGATGCGAAAGATAAAGCTGTTGCCTTCGATCCATAATATTGCAATGAGGATCCGTAGTCGTGAAATTTGATCCCTTATCCCTTTGTAGAGGGATCATTAATTTAATAAAGACAAACAGAAATAAAATGCTACACCAAAATATGGTGTTGAGACTGAATAATAGTAGCGAAAGTCCTCCCACCACAGACGATGACAACAAATTGAACATAATTATTTTCCTTGTAGCAAAACGAACCATCACACACCGTTCTATTTCGGAGAAAATCATGTGATGCACGCCTCATCGAGCATCTTTTCGGGCTTGCAGAGGCATTCTTCTGTCCCAATCGGAATTCCGCCCAAGAAAGGCATCATTTCATGGACGTTCCCCTGACCCTTCTACAACCCTTCAATCAGCTTGAAATACTCTTTTAAAGTACGGATCGATTCCATGGTGGCTTGGAACAAAATCCAACTGAGAACCAGAATTCCTATTGTGAGTCCGAACTTCCATGCTTTCGTCGTTTGGGGACGGAACCAAATCAGGGGCAACGCCAGAGGCCCCACACAACTGACTGCGATGAAAATAAAGGATTTTTTGAAATACCACTGAATCTTTTCCTCTGCAAAGCGTGAATGATCGGAACCGGCCAAAAACTCAGCGCAGTGTTTACACTTTATAGCGTCGTCTTGAATTTCTTCGGCACAGAAGGGACATTTCTTCATTATCATCTCTCTTGATAGCGTGCGAACGACCCCCAAGGGACCACGGCTGGTAACTTACGGAGTAAGCGGCTCAATGACTTCTTGTCGCCCTCTTTTCCATACCGGTCGGGACCAAATGTGGCAGAGGCATGCGCCGCTCCGCCGTAGGTGGTCATCTAGTGAGAAACGCTTTTCTCCTCCAGCCCGCCATATAGCAGAGAGCGCATCTTCGTCTTCGTACAGCTCACCGGTTTGCTGGCGCCTCTCCTACACCTCCGTCGGCCTTACCCCCGCGCCAAACAGGTCGGCTGGGTAAGGCCTGCCGCACCTTACAATATTTTCAATAAGATAAGCCCATCCCGAAAGAGCACCAGAGCAAAACCGCACAATACGAGCCCAAAAAAGCGCATCGTGTAGACATACAGCATTATCTGTCAAGAACGATCTTGACTTCCCGACCAATACGGCCAATACAATTTTTGACCCAACGAGGCAAACATAAAATGTGACTACAAATGCCAAAGGCGACAACATACCTTGATTGGATGCCTTGGCTATTGTTGGAGCACCAACACCGAGCCAAAACAGATAGGGATGGGGGTTTAAGGCGTTTACGATCATTCCTCTTGCCCATGACTTTGGCTTTTCATCCCTGAGCTTGAGGTAAACACCCTTTGTCCGTATGCCTTCATAACCCCATAAACAGAATCAAGAAACCACCCGCCAGCGAAATGGCGCCCAATATGCCATGGAAGCCGGACAATTTTCCTAAAATGAATACCGTTAAGATGATTATCGGGAAGTCAGTGGCAAGCGGAACGAGAGCCACTTTAATGCCAGCCCTAATGTCATGCTGAAGGGTTTCAGAAATGACGAGCGCCAGAAGCGGCCCTGGAGCGAAACCTGCAGACAGGCCCAGTAAAGTTCCGATTGTCAAATAGGTTATCACTTCTACGAACAAACGATATCTTTGTTAAAGTCAAAGCCACCCGGGTCTCACCATGTCATGCTGGTCACCATCTTTTAGCATTTCATGCTTCATTTCAATCCAACGACGCCGCGGTCACATGCCTTTTTCCTTCTGATACGTTCATGTTGACTTCCCAAAGGGCCAACGATAAGCTCACCTGCGCCGCTCGGATGGATATCGAATATCCAGAAAGACGTAAGGTGAAGCGCACGGAGAAGCATCAATCCAGGCGTAGGCATTAACGAGCAGATTGAGGATTGTTGCCGTTTTTTCCGCTATGGAAACTCTTTCCGACGGCCTCCCGCCCTTTCTTCGAATTATCCGTCTCGAATGGATTTCTTCCCGTTTTGAAAACTTCCCCCCTTCTATGCGCAATTCAGTTGAAATACAAGAAGAAAAATCCGTCAAAGGAGCAAATCGCACGGAGCGTTCTGCGTGAGAAGGGAAACCAGGTTTCAGATGGCGATGAGCCCGTGCGTGATGTCGGCGAAAGACCAGATCGTCGTGAGCGGTTTGACGGAGCCGGCCATGAATGAGAAGCGGCGGACCCCAACCGGCGGCCGCCCCTGCCTGCAAGAGGTGTTCAATCAAATCAATGGCATCCAATGGACTACGCGCTCTCCCTCTCCCACCTTTCCTGGCAGCGTGTGCAGCGAATCGCGGCGGGCATAATCTCAAGTCTTGCCGGATTGATCTGTTCCTCACAGTCCGTGCAACGTCCGTACTCGCCGTCATCGATGCTTTGGATCGCCTCTTCGATCCGCCTCAGCGCGCTGTACTTCAGCTCGATTAGAGAAAAGACGGCACTCTGATGAAGCTCGGCAATCGCCACGTCTCCCGTATCCCTGATCGTATCGACGAGCTTCCTTGTGGTCTTCCCTGGCACCCTTATCCAGGTCGTCAGCGATCGCTTGCCAAAGCGCTTTGCTCTTCTTCATCAGGTCCTCTTTCGTGCCTTCCAGGCCTTGCCCGGCCAATCGGCGCTTTTTCTCTGCCTTGGGTTCCATCCTCCCCTCCTTTTGTACGTGGGACACGCATTGCTCATTGATGACCACCTGGGACGAAAAAGGGATAATACCCGGGATGAACAAGATGTCTATGGGGTCAAGACTGTATTTTTCAAAGGTTGAGGACGGAGACCGTGATTCCAGAAAGGGGTCAGGATGATGCATGTGGAGACAACAAATTCCGCAGGGTCCGGTCGCGGCTCTGACACAAATTTCCCCTGGACCTGCCGCATTGACACCCATGGCGGAATCCTCCATACTTCCCGCACCAGAGGGGTCTCCAGATCTCGTGGTTTGGTCAGGGCAAAGGACGACAGGCTTCAAGATAGGTTCTCAGGGTAGGGAAGGGGTCCCTGTTCATGGGAGACACAGGGTCTTATCCTAACAATAATACACGTTTCAACAGGAGTAAATGACATGCTCAGTCTCAAAGATAGGCTTTCCCGCCTCACTTACAGAGAGGCCTGCAAGCTCCTTGGGCCTGAAGGAGGGGCGTTGATCCGGCAAGGCGGAAAATATGAAATCGACATTGAAGCTCAGGTGACCTGGGGAGATGATCTGCTGAAGCTGGACCTGGGGGTCGCCGCTGTGACCTTCACCCTTTCAGCCGACAGACTCAGGACCCTTCGTTTCGGGTGCGGCACATGCACGAAGGCATGCGTGCATCTTGGGGCTGCATTTTCTCTTATCCTGGAGGAAAAACTGGCGCTGGGGCTTTCCGCACCTCCCCCTGAAAAGGTACCCGTTGAAAGCCTCAGTGACAGGGAGCTTGTCAGGCTTGCCATCGAGGAGAGGGCCGAACGGGCGATGACCGAGAAGATGACTGTTGAAACCGGCAGACGGAAAGGGGATCTGGACAGACTATACGTTGACCAACCGTTCTTCCGGAAAGACCTATCGTGTGGCGCTGAGGGGATGGGAAAGGGGGGATTCGTACTGTTCGTGCCCGGATTTTCGAAAAAACACCCTGGGCACCTGCAAGCATATTCTCTATGCCCTGACAGCGGCGAAGAAGCGGTTTCCTAAATCCGTCCAACATAAACCCTGTCAGATCAAATCCATCGCCGTTCACCTCCGGTACGGCGAAGAGACGGAGTTGCGTGTCCTGGTCCCGGACGGCCTTGACAAGCGGGTCATGACGATTCTTGGCCCCGTCATGAATCGCGCGGTCACGGACGCAGGAGACCTCGTCCAAAAGATACGGCAAATTCAATCCCTGGGACATGACGTCACGGTTTATCCGGATGCCGAGGAATACATCCAGAGGGTACTTTACCAGGATCGGATAGCCGAAAAGGTCACGGAGATTCGAAGAAATCCAAAGAATCATCCTCTGAGAACGACGCTTCTCAAGACCGAGGTCCTCCCCTATCAGCTCGACGGCATCGCATTCGCGGTCGGTGCGGGCAGGGCCGTGCTGGCCGATGACATGGGGCTCGGCAAGACCATCCAGGGAATCGGGGTCGGCGAAATGCTCCGCCGTGAAGCTGGGATTTCCAAAGTCCTTGTCATCTGCCCCGCCTCCCTGAAATCCCACTGGCGTCTGGAGATCCAGCGGTTTTCAGACCTGAGCTCTCAGCTCGTCCTCGGATCGGCAAGAGAAAGGGCTACTCAATATGAGAATGGCTGCTTTTTCACCATTTGTAACTACGAACAGGTCCTGAGAGATCTGCTCCCCATCGAAAGGGCCAAGTGGGATCTCATCATCCTGGATGAGGGGCAGAGAATCAAGAACTGGGAGGCCAAGACAAGCCAGATGATCAAGGCCCTGAAATCTCCGTTTGCACTGGTCCTTTCCGGAACTCCCCTTGAGAATCGATTGGATGAGCTGTATTCCGTTGTGGAATTCATCGACGATCGGCGTCTCGGGCCTGCCTTCCGCTTCTACAACCGATACAGGGTTGTGGATGAAAGAGGCAAGGTGCTGGGATACAAGAACCTGGATGAGCTCCGGGAAAGGCTCAAGCCCGTGCTTCTTCGTCGGACACGAAAGACGGTGATGACGGAGCTGCCTCCCAGGACGACCGAGGTGAGAAGAATCCCGCCGACGGCGGAGCAGTTTGACCTTCATCAAGGCCACATGAGGATCGTCCAAACGATCATTACAAAACGATACATCTCCGAGATGGATCTTACTCAGGCTTCAAAAGGCCCTTCTCATGTGCCGGATGGCGGCAAACAGCACCTTCCTGGTCGATAAGGAACCGCCCGGGTACTCCAGCAAGCTTGTGGAATTCGAGAACCTGATCGACCAATTGATCGAAGAGGAGGATCGAAAAATCGTCCTCTTCTCCGAATGGACGACCATGTTGGGCCTGATCGAACCGATCCTCTCGAAACGGAAGCTCAACTACGTGAGGCTCGACGGCTCCGTCCCGCAGAAAAAGAGACAAGAATTGATTTCGCACTTCCAGAGAGAACCGAGCTGCAAGCTCTTTATCACGACCAATGCCGGGGCGACGGGTCTCAACCTTCAAGCGGCCAATACCGTGATCAATGTGGACCTTCCGTGGAACCCTGCCCTTCTCGAGCAAAGGATTTCCCGGGTCCACCGCATGGGCCAGAAGCGGCCGGTCCAGGCCTTTCTCCTGGTGACGGAAGAGACGCTGGAAGAAAAACTTCTCAACACCCTTTCCGCCAAGCACGAGCTTGCCATGGCGGCGCTCGATCCTGATTCGAAGGTGAAAGCGGTGGATCTTGCCAGCGGCATGGAAGAGCTCAAAAGACGGTTGGAGATCCTTCTTGGGGCGAAACCGGATGCCCCGCTCGACGAAAGCCTGAAGGCGGACGCGGAAAAAGAGGCCGAAAGACTTGCCCGGAAAGAAAAGGTTGCAGCCGCCGGGGGCCAGCTCATGGGGGCCGCGTTTGCCTTTATCGGGGAAATGTTTTCTCAGAATGAGGAGACCGAAGACACGGCTCAGATGGCGGACCTGTTCAGGAAGCGTCTTTCCGAATGCATGGAAAAGGGAGAGGATGGCAGCTTGAAAATGACGATCACCCTTCCGGACGAATCGGTCCTCAACAATATGGCAAAATCCCTTGCCCAAGTCCTAGGTTCAGGTTTGAAACAGTGACGAGCGGGTTCGCAGATTTCTTGCTTTATATGGAATAGGCCTGGTGGAACAAAGGGCCTAGAGGATGGAGCGTGGACTGGCTAGGTGTCAATGTAAGGTCTAAATCTTGATTTTGGCTTTACGGATAAACAGATCGACGACAATGCCGATGCCGAAGGCCCAGCCCATGTTTGGAACCGCAAGGGCAATGCCGCTGATCAGGAGCGCAACGAAGTACTCCTCATTCTCTTTGAGACTCCGAATGAGGGGGCAGAGTTCGAGGCCTGCGAAGATGAGAAGCACTCCCAACACCGACTTGGGGATGACCGCGAGGATAGTGAAGCCGAGTTCCCCAAAGACCAACGCAATTAGGACCAAGAGCACCCCGATCATGATGGGGGCGCCGCCGGTCCTGGCGCCGAAACGATAGTGTGCCGCAAGGCCACCGGTGCCATGGCACATGGGGACCGCGCCCAGGAAGCCTGCGGGGAAATTGGCGATCCCCATGGTAAGGGCGAATTTCCCGGCCTTGGCCCTTCGAAAGCAGCGGGTCTGTTGGGAAAAAGGGTGTAGCAGGTGTCGGCGGTCCCAACGCAGGCATTGCCGATGGTCAGCGGCATTTGGGGGAGGATGAGCATGATGAAGGCGATCCAGAAATCATTGAGTGAAGGGGATATGAAACGCATCTCCGTGGGACCGATGGAAAAGCCCGGTCCATCAAGGCCGCCCAGTGCCAAACCGGAAATGATGCCAACGGCCACCGCGGCGATGGCAGCCGGTAATTTCTTGTTGTCAAGGAGGGCCAGGACCATTCCGAAGACCACAACGCCAAGGATCAGGTTGACGTATGAGTCGGGAAACCTCCCGGCAACACCGGAAAGAAATAGGTTCTTATCCACAATCAGCTCTATGCCCTTTCTCAGAAAAATGAGGCCGAGGGCGAGCTGAATCCCGCGCACCACGGGTTGGGTGAAAAGTTTTGCCAGTTTATCCACGAACCCTGTGAGCGAAAATACCAGCAACAACCCTCCAAAGATAATACCGGCCGCGCCAATGACGGGTTCCGTGATCTGGGCCGGGTAGGCGATGGCGATGGCCCCCACGGCTTTGAGCGGCTGTACCGGGACCGGCAAACGGTAATAATACCCTGTGAAGATATAAAACAGCCCGAAGGCGAGAAAAACTGTTGTTGGGCTCAGCTTGTTGATCAGGATCATGCCCACCACGATGGGAAGCAGAGTGCCCAGGTCTCCGAAGGAACCTGCCAGCTCCAACCGATCGAATCGAAGGCGGCTTAGAATCGAGCTTCTTTCCGTCCCTGAGGCCGGTCCTGATGCAGATTTTGAACCATGCAGCGTTCCCGTGTCCACTCCGTTAGGATTTTCCATGAGAAACCTCTCGCTGCCGTGTGCCTGAAACAGGCACGACATCCATTGACATTCCTAACTAACACGATTATTCTTAAAAACGTGTTACATATAAGTGCACAAATCCTGACCAAGTGTCAAGCCGTTTGTTGGACTTTTTTCGGTCCGCCGACGGATGGCAATAAGGGGTCTATATCAAACCCACACGGACATAAAACCATTGCCCATGAAGAAACTGCCTGACAGGCCCACGCCTTTAAGCCATGCACGGATCTTGTCCATTCCCGACAAGACACGGTGCCTCGACACGGTCCAACTCCAAAGGCTTGAGCGATCTTTCCGCGAGTGGGCCGAATCCTCAAAAAGGCCCGATTTGACGCGATCCAGAAAGCGAATCTTAGTCATATTTTTGCTCATCCGGTACACCGGAGGCAGATTGAACGAGGTCCTGAATTTGGACCCGGTCCATGATATCGAATACAAAAACCAGTCGGTTCGGTTGCGCAAATCGGAAAACCGAGAGCATTCGGGATCCCGCGAGGTTCAGATACCCCAAGGGGTGTCCATGGACATCCAGAGGATGCTCCGCGATCCCGAATTAAAACGTGTTCAAGGAAAGATCTTCAAGGTGGACCCGGCCCACGTCCGCCGCAAATTCTATTCGCACGCAGAAGCCATAGGCATTCCGCGTGAGTTGGGGACACCTGAGGCCATCAGGCGGTCCAGGGCCGTCGAGTTGATGCAAAATAACGTCCCTTTGCCTGTGGTGCAAAAGATGCTCGGTCATTCCACGCCGAACCTTGCTGCATCCTATGTGGCATTCTCCGAAGAAGAGATCCGCCAGGTCGAGCGCTATCATGTGGAACGTGAGAGCCAACGCAAAACCAGCGCCCGGAATACCTTTTTCGGAAAAATTGATAGAATTCAAGCGGGCGACATCCAGACCGTTGTCGAAATCATATCCATCGGTGGCTCCCGCGTTTGTTCGGTCATAACCAATGACAGTCAGGCCCGCCTTGGCCTTAAGCTCGGAAGCCTGGTCGTGGCAGAAGTCAAAGCGCCATGGGTGACACTTACAAAAGGGGACGCGGAGCCGATCTCCACGGCCGAAAACCGGTTTTGCGGCACGGTTTACCGGATCGTTCGGGGTAAGGTGTCCACGGAAATAGTGGTTCGCATACCTGACGGGACAGAACTTTGTTCAATCGTAACCGAAAGAAGGAGACGAATGCTGGGTATCAAGGAAAACGACACCGTTTGGGCAGCCTTTAATGCGTACGCCGTTGTGATTCATGCGGATTAATGCGGTGGCCCGGGAAGCGGAGAGAAGGGGTGAAAAGGGTCCTTTACACCCTCAAGACGGCCTGCTAAAAGGGGGAAACGTTTTACCCTAAGTTGAGCTTGTTAGCCCCCGGGGGTGACTCCAGGCTCAGTGAATCGCTCAACTTAGGTCTGCCTTGCAGTTTGGGCTGTTCGAGGGCCCATTAGTATATGAGAGGTGTCCAGGGCGCATAAGAAAGCCTTCGGGCTGGGGAAACCCCCAGCGTACATCTAATGAAAAGATGCTGAGGTGATTTTCTTGGCGTCCTTTGCGTCTTTGCGAGAAATGACCACCTTTTTTTGGAAAGGGTCTGGGTTAATCGCAGTCCACCAAAGCGCGAACGGAGGCTCAGTCATGGGAGAAACCGTCTTGAAGTCATGGCCGCCGATATATGACCCGTCCTACTTCCCGGCAGTGGCGTCGCCTCACTGGAACAATGAGCTCGATACCATGGACCCGGAGGAGAGGGAAGAGAAGGTGATCCTTCCCAAGCTCCAGGCCCAGCTCAAGTATGCCTATGAAAAATCGGCCTTCTACAAGAGAAAATGGGACAAGGTCGGCGTGAGGCCGGAAGAGATCCGGTCCCTGCGGGACTTCGAACAGATCCCTTTTGTTACCAAAGAAGAGATCCGGCAGGACCAGATGGAACATCCGCCCTTTGGAAGCAACCTCTGCTTGGCGCGGGAGGAGGTGGGGAGAATCCACGGGACCTCAGGCACCACTGGAAAACCGACGGCCTTTGCCGTCAGCCGGGGGGACATCGCGCGCATCGCCGAGGCCCACGCGCGGTGCATGTGGAATTTCGGGCTCAGACCGAAGGACACGGTCTTCATCGGTAGCTTTTTCAGCCTCTACTGGGGCAGCTGGGGCGCCCTGCTCGGGGCCGAACGCCTCGGGGCCACCGTGTTTCCCTTTGGCGCCGGGGTCCCCGGGCAAACGGACCGGGCCCTCGAATGGATGAAAGAGATCAGGCCCACGGCCTTTTACGGCACGCCCTCCTACAGCCTCTACCTCGCGGAAAGGGCTCGGGCCAGGGGATACGATCCTCGGAAAGATTTCGCCTTTCGAATCCTCTTCTTTTCGGGAGAACCGGGCGCAGGCATTCCCGCCACGCGCAAGCGGATTGAAGAGACTTACGGCGGCATCTGTGTTGACTCGGGCTCAACGGCCGAGATGGCCCCCTGGATGTCGAACTGCGAGTGCGGCTACCGCCGGGGCATGCATCTCTATCAGGACGTGGTGTACGCGGAGTTGGTGGACACGGAAAGCAGAAAAAGGGTCCCCTACGGGGAGGAAGGGGTGACCGTCTACACCCATCTGGAGCGGACATCGCAGCCCATGATCCGGTTCTGGGCGGGGGACATCTCCCTGTGGGTCAATGACCCGTGCCCGTGCGGAATGACCTTTCCCCGCCTTCCGAAAGGCGTTTACGGTCGCGCAGACGACATGTTCGTGGTGCGGGGGGAGAACGTGTACCCGAGCGCCATCGAAAACGTGATCCGGGGCATCCCGGGGTTCGGCGACGAATATCGGATCGTCATCACCAGGGAAAAAGCCATGGACGAGCTCATGGTCCAGGCGGAATACGTGCCGGGCGTGGATTCCGAAACGGCCTCCGGGCTGAAGCGAAGGCTTGAGGCGGAGCTGAAGGCCAAGGGGCTCAGGACTATCGTGCAGATGATGGCGCCGGACAGCCTGGAAAGGACCCAGTTCAAGGCCAGGAGGGTCATCGATAAACGGGATCTCTATGACGACGCGATCAGTAAGAAATGACGGGGCACAGGTGTCCGGCACCGTTTCGGGCGAAATGCAGGATTTCATCGCTACTTGCCGTTATCATTCCTGATTCCTCCCTCATCCCCGCGGTCAATCCCGGTCCCTTTCCAGATTCGCCCGGCATCGGGCCAAAATGGACAAAACCTCAAATGGCTCCTCGATCATCGGAAAGGTCGGCACTCCCCTGGGTTCCAAAAAGGCCTTGGCCTCATCCATGTGATTCTTGTCGGCGCTGAAGGTCACGTAAATCGGTTTTTCAGGGTATTTCCGGGCAAGATCAACGATGAAGTCCAACGGAGGGACACCCGTGCCCTCGGTGAGCATCAGGATCGGAACCACTGCATCGATGTTGGGGTCACGGAGTACGGCCTCCATTGCTTCTCCGTACCCGTACGTGATGCCGTGTACGGCGGCTGAAGGCCAAATGTCGACGGGGTTGCGCATCCGGATGTACGGCGGGCTGATTTCCTGCAGCCTCCGGCGAGCGGCTTCCTCCAGACTGGGAACTTCCAGTCCCAGCTTTTCCTGGCACAAATCGGTCATCACCACCAGCATGGCTCCCGACGGAGCCATGAAGCTCACCCTGTTCCCCATGGGCAGGGGCATGGCGGACAAGGCCTTTGCCGCCAGAACGAGATGGGAATATTCACGCACCCGAGTGATCCCCACCTGTTTGAGCGCCCCGTCAAGAATCCTTTCATCGGAGGCCAGGGCAGCCGTATGGGCCACCGCTGCATGTTTTCCCCGAGCGGAGCTACCGCCTTTCAGCATGATAACGGGTTTGATCCGGGTGACCTTTGCTGCGACTTCCATGAACCGGCGTGGATGCTTTATGCTTTCCAGATACATGAATATGGCTTTAGTTCGGGGATCTTCGGCAAAGTATTCCAGCACCTCGCTCTCATCCACGTCCACCTTGTTTCCCAGACCCACGACCTTGGCCACCCCGAAATTTTCTCCGGTCAGAATGTAGCGCATGGTGTGAGTGGCAAAATTGCCGGTCTGGTTAATGTAGGAGATGCTTCCCTCTCGGATTTTGCCGAGAGGGAAAAAACTCGAGGTATAATGATGGTGAGTGGAGGTGTGGCCGGAGGTGTTCGGTCCGATGACCCTGACACCGGTTTTCTGAATGAAACGTATCAACTCATCCTGCAGCAGATTTCCTTCCTCGTCCACCTCGGAAAAGCCTCCCGCCGCCAGGACAAACGTCTTGATTCCTTTCTCGTAACATTCCCGCATGGTTTTCAGGTTGTCTTTTGCGGGCAGGATGATGATCGCCTGGTCTATCCCGTCCGGAACCTCCCGGATGGAACGGTTGACCGGTACGCCGAGTATTTCCCCGCCCTTGGGGTTCACCAGGTAGAGCCTGCCCCCGTATCCGTTCTCCAGGATGTTTTTGACCACGTCATTGCCCGGCTTTCGGGGTGTCGCCGAAGCTCCCACAATAAGAACGCTTTTAGGCTCGAACAACGTATCCAGACTCATTGCCATGCCCCCACCTATCTCCGGTTAAATAGTTTATTTATAGTAAACTTTTGAAACGCAATCTTTCAGCGCCAGGGATGGAATACAACGTGAACGCCTAGGGAATGCCACATAAAATATATTATTAAATCAATAGGTAATGAACTTTTTATAATTTTAATATGAAATGCCAGTTTAGCATTCCTCCTGATCAGAGGCAAGAAATTTTCATTCCTTCGAAAAAAGTTTGATACAATAAAATATATCTTGACACTATTCGGAGTGGTTCTCTATGGTTTGATGCATACAAATAGTCAACCACAATCCGCCGTTGTGGTTTCTTTGGCGGAACGTTGCCGGTAAATTAACTTTACATGGAGGAGAAAACGATGAGTAAAATCATTATCACCGCGGCTATAACCGGATCGATCCACATTCCCGCCATGAGCGAGTATCTGCCCATCACCCCGGAACAGATTATTGAAGACACCGTAAGGGCCTACGAAGCGGGCGCGGCCATGGCTCATATTCACGTTCGTATTCCGGAAACCGGTAAACCCACGGCCGACCCTGCCCTTTTCGAAAAGGTTTTGAGCGGTGTAAAAAAACGGTGCAATATCATCCTGCTGCCTACCACCGGGGGCGGGCCCAACCAAACCCTGCAGGAAAAACTCCGGCCCATAGCCAAGCTCAAGCCGGAGATGTGTTCCTTCGACCCAGCTCCCTTCAACCTCGGCATTTTCGAGATGGGCCGAAAGTATGAAGGACAATTCAAAACAGACTGGGAAAAAGACTACCTTGACATGACCCGAAGGACCCTGCTGATTGCGCCGACCTTCGAGGATGATATCGAGTACGCCAAAACCATGCTGGAAACGGATACCAAACCGGAATTCGAGATTTATGAACTGGGGCATGTGGGTTACGTGACCTGGCTCATGGACCAGGGGTTGATCAAAGGAAAGCCACATCTGCAGTTCGTGTTCGGCCCTCTGCCGGGGTGGATGCCGCCGTCGGTCAAACACCTGCTTTGGCTGTATGAAGAAACAGTCGACCGTATCGGCGCCGGGAAATTTACCTGGTCGGTGGCCGGAGCGGGACGGCACCAGATACCGCTGGCAGCGACCGCGATGGCCATGGGAGCGCCCAATGTGCGGGTAGGGATGGAAGATTCCCTCTACGCCGGTAAAGGAAAGAAAGCCACGTCCAACGCGGAACAGGTAACAATGGCGGTCAATATCGCACGGGAATTGAGCCTGGATCCCGCCACCCCGGATGAGGCCCGTCAGATTTTCGAGTTGAAGGGGATAGACAAGGTAGGTTTCTGATCTTTGGTGGTTCATCGCAATTCTTTCTCAACCATATGGTAGGTCGTTTGTGCCCTGTGGATTCGGACCACAGCCGACTCTGCAGGGCATCGTAATCGCTCTCATATCCAGTCTCCTCCTGATTGCGGCAATTCTCAGGGGTATCCATGTGGATATGGCCCTGGCTATGATGCGTGTGATCGGCATGTGGTGAATCACCGGAAATTTCACCATCGCCATCAAACTTTTGAGGACCACTTCATACCGTTCCATCATGGACTACATTTCCGGTCTGATCCCGATGTTTGCGCTCATGGGCATGCTCGCCAATCTTTCCGGGGCAGGCAAGGAACGCCAAGACTCCGCCAACGCGCTGCTGGGCCGTTTGCGGGGGGCTGGGTATCGGCACGGTAATCGCGATGCCATATTCGTGGCCGTAACTGGGTCACTGAGCCTGCGGCTTCCCGGTCTGATGAAATGAGTCGGACAATGATCGAAGCTTAGAGGTTAACGTACCCGTGAACGCGCTGATAAACAAGATGCGCCAGGAACGATTGAGGCGCAACATGACACTTGAACAACTATCCCAACGGACCGGCCTGTCCAAGAGCTTTCTCAGCCAAATCGAGAGGGGCCTTGCACAGCCCTCGATCACATCCCTAAAAAAAATAGCCTTTCAGCTTGGAATCAGTGTGGTCCGGCTCTACGCTGATGAAGAAAACAATCATGATCTGTGGGAATACAAGACCGAAAGCCGGAAGAGGGAACCCTCGAATTCCGGATACATCCAGGATGTGAAGATTGTGCGCGCGGACCGGAGAAAAGGGCTCACCCTTCCCAGGTCCAACGTGGTCTATGAGCTGCTGACGCCCGATTTGAACCGGAAGCTCGAGGTAATGTATCTGAGCATTACCAAAGGGGAAAATTCGGGGGACGAACCGATCGTCGATCCCCAGGGGGAAAAATTCGGGCTGGTGCTGAAAGGGGTGTTTGAAATCCGGGTGGGGCACGAGACCTATCGGCTGAACAACGGGGACAGCATCTATTTCCCCGCCCATGTCCCTCACTCTTGGGCGGGAGTGGATGGTGATGCAATCGAGGTTATATGGGTGGTCACCCCGCCCTGCTTTTGACAGGCCGGCGACAGTCCGCGCGCAAAACCCGCTCGGCGCAACTGTCAGGGATATTCGGATCTTCACCCTGAAAGAGGAGGCGGGAACAGGCCATGAGATATGACCGGACCACAAAAGAAATACTCCACCGCAAGATGGCGGATACAACGCGTGTTCCACTTTACAATCCGGCGGCCCTGGAAACGCTGCGGCAGAGGCTTGACCAATGGATGAACAGCGTGGTCAGCCAGAGCCGATCGAAGCCAACTGGAAAAAGGTCCCCATGACGGTTCTGGGATCCGGGATCCCGCGAGACATGCTCTACACCCCTCTGTCAAACCAGGACCTCGACTACGAGGTGGACCTGGGAAACTCGGGAGAGGCGCCCTACACCCGGGGCATCCACCCCAACATGTACCGCGGAAAAGGGTTTACCATGCGTCAACTGACCGGCTTCGGCTCACCCGAAGACACCAACCGACGCATGAGATTCATGCTCGACCATGGTGCGACCGGACTCAACGTCCTTTTTGATCTGCCGACGATCCAGATGTACGATTCCGATGACCCCATGGCACAGGGCCAGGTGGGCATGTCAGGGCGTGTGCGTCGATTCCGTCGAGGACATGAAGCTCCTCTTCAAGGATATTCCGCTTGACGAGGTGACCGTTTCCATCGTCACCCACTATCCGTCCAACACGGCGATCCTTTTTCCCATGTTCCTGGTGATGGCAGAAGAACGCGGGCATTCCGTGGGACCGGCTGCGGGGAAGCGTCCAGAACGATATCACCCTGGAAGAGCTCGTTCGAAGCGGGCCCGAGTACATACCCCCGAAAGACTGCTTCCGCGTCCAGTGCGACAACATCGAGTTCATACGAAAATACGTGCCCAAGTGGAACTTCATCACCCTCAACGGGTACAACCTCCGGGAATTCGGGACCTCTGCCGTCACCGAGATGGCGGTGGCCGTCTCAAACGCCATAGAGACCCTCGAAGAGCTGGGGGCGCGGGGCCACGATGTGAACGACATCGCGGAACGGTTGGCCTTTTTCTGGTCGCCTTCGAGCGATTTCTTCGAAGAGATCGCCCGCCTCCGGGCGGTAAGGCGCCTCTGGTACAAGGTCATGAAGTTTCGGTTTGGGGCGAAAAACCCAAGGGCGCTCTGGATGCGATGTCATGCCCAGACGTCCGGCGTCTCCCTGGTACAGCAGGAACCCCTCAATAACGTCATCCGTGCGGCATACCAGGCCCTCGCCGCGGTGTTGGGCGGGGTTCAGTCCCTTCACGTGGACTCCTACGATGAGGCCTACTCGGTTCCCACCGAGGAGGCAGCGCTTCTGTCCCTCAGGACCCAGCAGATCATTCAAACCGAGACGGGCGTGACCGAGGTCGTGGACCCTTTGGGCGGGTCGTTTTACATCGAAGCGCTGACCGCTGAAATCGAGAAACGGGTCCTCGACGAAGTGGATGAAATCGAACGGGCGGGAGGGTACGTGGCAGCCATTGAGAGCGGAGAGCTCCACAAGCGGATTACCTCGTATTTCACGGAACAACAGAGCATGACGGAGGCTGGGGAGCTGAAGATCGTGGGGCAGAATGTCTATCAGTCGGAGGTTGAACCGCCCCCCATCAATGTCTTTCGTTATCCCGAGGGGGTGGAAGAGAAACAGAGGGAAAGGGTTCAGAGACTCCGATTGACCCGGGACAACGAAAAGGTGCAAAACGCGCTCGCCGCCCTCAAAGAGGCATGCCGCAACAAGCAGAACATCGTTCATGCCACAGTCCAGTGCGCGCGGGTTCGGTGCACGGAGGGAGAGGTCTTCAAGGTGTTCAAGGAGGCGTTCGGCCTGTGGAAGCCCCTCTCTCTCTGGTAGCGTCTCGGAAAGGAAGAGGTGAAGAAATCGTATGAAAAGGCGCATCAAAGTTCTCCTGGCCAAACTCGGCCTCGACGTGCACAACCGGGGTGTCATCACCGTGGCGAAACAACTCAGGAATGACGGGATGGAGGTGGTCTACGTCGGCAATGCCCTTCCCAGGGAAATAATACAGGACGGCCCTTCAGGAAGACGTGGACGTCGTGGGCGTGAGCTCTCTTGGGGGGGCCCATCTCGAGTCTGGGGGTGCCCCTGTTGAATGAGGCGGAAAGGGAGGGGATCAAGGATCGGGTCGTCTTTCTCATGGGGGGGGTTTTCCCCCCTGCCGACGGTGTACGCATGAGAGATGAGGGATTTGACGGGGTGTTCACGCCCGGCACGACGGGTGAAGCGATCGTCACGTCCATTCGGCACCTAACGGAACAAAAGGTGGTTCGATGAGATCGGAAGGCCTCAGCAGACGGCAATGTCGTCCGGGAACCGATTGAGGCGTTTCAGCCCCTTCTCCGTCACCAGGAAGGTGTTTTCGATCCCGACGATGCCTTCACCGGGAATGACGAATTTGGGCTCCAGGCTGAAGGTCATGCCTGGAACAAGGACGGTGTCAACACCGCGACCGATCAGGGGGAGTTCGTTCAATTCGAGGCCCACGCCGTGACCCACAGAAGGGAACAGGGTCCGGATGGCCCATGAACCCCTCCGCGCCGCCGGATTTTTCAACGATCCGAACCGCCAGATCATAGAGGTCACCCGCCCGGACGCCGGGTCTTGCCTCTCGCACGATGGCCTCCTGGACCTTCAGCGTCACGTCGTGTGCCTGGTGCAGCTTCCGCTTGAGCGGACCGATCGAAAAAATGCGGGTCTGGTCCGAAATGTAACCTTCCACGTTGGCCGCGTAGTCCACCATGATGGGCGAACGCTTCGAGATCCTGCGCGAGGCTCGCCCCCCGCGAAAAAAAGGGGCCCAACCCCTCGCCGCCGTGGGGGCCGGCGGAATTGCTCGGGTGTTGCCGCCCGCTTGCCCGACATGATTTGACCGTAGAGGGGTCTCGATTGAAGCCTCGGGTGGGCACGATCCCAGGATGGCCCTGACTTCTGTAAAAGGCCTCGACCATCAACGTCAAGTCGATATCCCGCTTGGCCTCCGTCAGGAACTCAGGGATCTTCCCCAACATCCGGTCTGCCATTTTAGCGGCCCTGACCATGCAGTTCGATCTCATAGGGGACTTGATCATCCGCACCTGCCGGATCAGCTCCGAGATGTCCGTCATTTCCGTCTTCGGAAACTGACGCTGGTAGGCAAGATAGAACTTGACCGGCAGCACGTCCATCTCAAGCCCCATCCGCCCGGGCAAGCCGCCGCTCTGCTCCTTGATGTAGGCCGGAAGCTGTGAAAGGCTTGTGAAGGGCACGATGCGCTCGGTCACCGCGTCCTGCTTGGCCCTCTCAAAGCTCTTTCGAACCATCAGGAGGGCGGCCCCGAGACCGGGACCCACAGATGGGCGTCCTGGTCCGTCCCGCTCAGGTAGTAAAGGTCGGTCCTCTGAACAATCAACGCCCCGTCCACGCCATGTTGTCCCAATACCTGCTGGAAGCGCTCGGACCCTTTCTTCGGTCTCTTTCTTCATCACTGCGCGCTTGTTCATGTGAAGTCCCCTGCGCGGCGGCTTCAATTCTGCTCGAATCGCTCAATTCAGGTGTTCAAATCAAGACACAAAATCGGGCCTTGCATCGAGAAATGCAATGCGCAAAGATCGGACTTGAGGCCTCGCCTGTCAAGACCTGATCCCCGCGCGATTTTGAGGCGGAGGTCGACATCCCATTCACACAAATCCTTTGACCTTCCGGGCCAGTTGTCATAGGGAAGATAGGGCCTTGTTTGGCCCAAGCGTGGTGCGAGGTAGGTCCGACACCCATGACACGATCCCTTTACAAAAAGATCACCATTGCCTCCTTGATCATGATGGCCTCCGTCCTGTTGAGCCGGGTCATGGGGCTCCTGCGCGAGATGGTGATTGCCTATGCCGCAGGCGCCAGGGGTGACGTGGATGCCTACCAGCTGGCCTTCGTGCTCCCCGAGATCCTAAACCACGTGGTGGCCACCGGCTTTCTTTCGGTGACCTTCATTCCGATCTTCAGCGAATATCTGGTCCAGGATCGAGAAGCGGAAGGATGGCGGGTCTTTTCCATCATTCTGAACGGTTTCGGGGCCGTCCTGGCGTTGCTGATTCTTGTGGCCTGCATCTTCACGGACCCGTTGGTGGATCTGATCGCCCCCGGGCTCAAGGACCCGGCCGTCAGAGCGTCTGGCCGTGAGAATGACCCGGATCGCGCTTCCCGCCCAGTTCTTCTTTTTCGTGGGGGCGCTCTTCATGGCCGTCCAATTCGCAAAGGAGCGGTTTGTCTTCCCTGCCCTTGCCCCCCTGCTTTACAACCTGGGCATTATCGCGGGCGGTCTCCTCCTCGGCCCCTGGGTCGGGATGGAGGGGTTTTCCTGGGGCGTGCTGGGGGGTGCCTTTGTGGGAAACTTCCTCAGTGCAGTGGGTGGGGGCAAGGCGAGCGGGCATGCGGTATGAAGTGGACGTCTGGCCTTCACCCACCCCGACGTGAAGCGTTACCTGAAACTGACCCTCCCTCTGGTGCTCGGGCTCACCATGACCTTTTCAACGGAGTTCTTCTTCAGGTTCTTCGGCTCCTATCTGCCCAAGGGATCCATCGCGGCCCTCAACTACGGACTCAGGGTCATGTTCATTCTGGTGGGCGTCTTCGGACAGGCCGTTGGGACGGCCACTTATCCCTTCATGTCGCGCCTCGTGGCCGAGGGCCGGATGCACGAAACAAACGAGCTGCTCAATCGCACCCTTCGGTACCTCTCGGTGGTCATCCCTTTCGCCGTGCTGCTCATGGTGCTCCGACACGAGGTGGTCTTCATCCTGTTTCAAAGGGGCCAATTTGACGCGGCGGCAACGGCCCTCACCTCGCACCTCCTCCCGTTCCTGCTCATTGGCGCCTTTGCCTTTTCCGCCCAGACAGTGGTGGTAAGGGGTTATTACGCCATGCAAAACACACTCTTCCCGGCCCTTGTGGGAACGGCGGCGGTGCTTTTCAGCATCCCATTTTACGTGCTGGGCATGGAACGGCTCGGCGCCGCGGGCGTGGCCCTCGGGGTGTCCTTTTCCGCCATGCTTCAGGTGAGCCTATTTTACGCGCTCTGGAACAGGCGGACCGGGAACCGGGGAAGCCGGGAGGTCTATGGCCGCGTGGCCAGAATGGCGCTTGTGAGCCTCTTGCTGGGGATCGCCTTTGAAGCGTTGAGACGGACGGCCTTGTCCACCATCGACCGCTCGGGCCTGTCGGGAAACATCTTCACGAGCGTTGTGCTGAGCGTGGGCTTTGTCGTCGCGCTTCAGGGGATGGCAAGGATCATGAAGATTGAAGAAATCACCGAGATGACGCGTAAGCCCCTCAAGAAGGTGAGGGATCATTTTTTGAAACGAAAGGGACCTGAAAGCGTGTGAGATGTGGGATAGAACCTTGCGACTTACGCCGTACGCCTTGCGCCGGGTCTTTATTTCCTTCTCTTCTTCATGGCCTCTGCCTCGGCGGCGAGCTCCCCCAGCAGCTTTTCGATGGGCCAGGTTTCCGACACGGGCGTGAGGGTTGCCCAGAGCTGGTTCGGAAGGCCCACCTTTCGGTAGGCGGACATGATGGTGTGCACCTCCTGCTGGGTGAATCCGGACATGATCATGGCCCTGGCCATCTGGGAGGGCTGCCCCATGCCCCAGCGATCTCCCAGGCTGAGCACCTCTCCCAGTGTCTTTCCCGAGTCCCCGTCGGTCACGAAAATGAAGGGCCGGTCGCCGTAACCGATTTGCTCCAGGGCCTGGGCCAGGGGGGCGTGCTCATCGGGCGGATACCCGCAGATCAGGATCCCCTTGGGGCCGTGCATCCGCTTCTCTGATCGATCCATTTTCTGAAAGGTGCCCTCATCCATGACGCGACCTCATCCACTGGTTTTGGCATTGACTGTGTCGTCAATCGCTTGTATCGTTTTTTCGGAGCTGAAGCAACCCATTTTGATGCGATCATTTGTATTTCCTTCGTGCGCTTCGTGGTTCATTCTTTTTTGAATTGGGGCTCCCCTTTGTGAGAACATGGGAGGTGGCCCGATTTAATAAGCGGGTATTCGTGACATGAGGAGAGCTCAGGTGACGCCTTCCCAAAGCTTTGAAGAGATGCTGACCCACGAAGAGCGGCGGATCATGGGTGGACTCACAAGCCCGGTGGAAATCCAGCGCTTTCTCGACGCGGTCCCTTACAGCACCGATCCATTCTACCGATCTCCCCTTCGTGTGCTGCGGGACCGAACAGCCCATTGTTTCGACGGTGCGCTTTTCGGTGCGGCCGCCCTTCGCCGCATCGGGTACCCGCCGTTGATCGTGGATCTGCTCCCCAATGATCGGGACGACGAGCATTTGCTGGCCGTATTCAAACAGAATCGCCGTTGGGGGGCCGTGGCCAAGTCCAATTTCGTGGGGTTACGGTTCAGGGAACCCGTCTTCAAGACCCTCCGGGAGTTGGTGATGTCCTATTTCGAGCCTTACTTCAACGTGGACCGGGAGCGGACGCTCCGGGGCTACACGCGACCCCTGAGTCTCAAACCCTTTGATCGACTGAGATGGATGACGAGCGAGGCGCATCTGGAACGAATCGCTGAATGGATTGACCGGATACCCCGCTTCTCCCTGCTCACCGATGAGATGGCCGCGCAGCTGTCGCTTGTGGATGAACGCTCATACCGAGCTGGGCTGTTGGGTGCAGACGATACGGGTCTATTCAAGCCGAAATGAGGGATGACATGAAGGAAACGGGGCCAGATGTGGAAACACGGTTTGTCGCCACCTGCGCGTTCGGGCTCGAAGACCTGGTGAGGGGCGAGGTTACCGCCCTCGGAGGATCCGACGCGGCACCTGCCGCAGGGTCCGTCGCCTTTTCAGGATCCATCGAGACCGCGTACCGGCTGTGCTTGTGGTCGCGCTTCGCCACCCGCGTCCTTCTCCCCCTTCGGTCATTTTGCGCGCAGGATGCCGACGCGCTTTACCGCGAGGCGGGCCAGGTGGATTGGAACGATCACTTCAACCCGGATGCGACCTTTCTGGTTGAGTCCGCGGCCAGGCGCTCACCCATCCGCAACACCCATTTTGCCGAGCTCCGGGTCAAGGACGCCGTGGTGGACCAGTTCAGGGAGCGTTACAAACTGCGCCCTTCCGTCGACACGACCGATCCTGACATGCGGATCCACCTGTTCATGGACGGTGAAAACGCGACGCTGAGCCTGGATCTCTCGGGGCAGAGCCTTCATCGGCGGGGTTACCGCGGGGCGGCCGGGGGAGAGGCACCGCTCAAGGAAAGCCTTGCAGCCGCCATCCTGGCCCTTGGGGGGTGGCCGGGGGATTTCCCACCCGGGACCGCCCTGGTGGACCCCATGTGCGGGTCTGGGACCTTTCTGATCGAGGCGGCTTTGATGTGGGGGGACATGGCGCCGGGGCTGGGTCGGACCACTTACGGTTTTCTGGCCTGGCGCCACCACGATCAGACCTTGTGGGCGAGGCTCCTCCAGGAGGCAAAGACCCGAAGGGATAAAGGCCTTTCGAAACCCTGGCCCGCTATCTTGGGCTACGACACGAGCCAAACGTCCGTGGACCTGGCCTTGGGGAACATCAAACGGGCAGGTCTCAAGGAAAAGGTCCTTGCCGCGCGTCGGGACCTGGCGTTTCTAGACGCTGCCGGTCGAGAACCATCCGCCGAGGGCCGGCCCGATGGGCTCTTAGTGGTAAACCCGCCTTACGGCGAACGCATGGAGGCCCATGATGCCCTGCCCTATCTCTATCGATGCCTCGGCAGGAAGCTCGCCGGGGCATTCGGCCGATGGCGCAAGGCGGTATTAACTGCGAACCCGGACTTCCTCGGGATGTGGGAGATGGCACCAATAAAAAGGGTCCGTCTCTTCAATGGACCGATTCGCTGCGAGCTGGCGCTCTATGAGCCCGAACCCGCGTCCGGGGGGGGCCATGAAATCAGCCGACCCCCGTGCATGAGGCCTGGGGCCGGGACGGTGGTTTCCGAATTCGCCAACCGCCTCCGAAAAAACCTCAAGCATCTTTCCGGTTGGGCCGAACGAGAGGAGGTCTCCTGCTTCCGTGTCTATGACGCGGACATCCCCCAGTACAACGTGGCTGTGGACCTCTACGAGGGACGCGTCAGTGTGAGCGAGTACGCCCCGCCGAAAACCGTTGACCCGGAAGAGGCGTCCCGCCGCCTGAAAGAGGTCACGGCTGTTCTCCAGGACCTTTTGGAGGTGAGGCCCAGGGACATTTTTCTGCGGGTGAGGCAGCGGCAGACGGGAAGAAGGCAGTACCAGAAGCGGGATGCAAAAGAGCGTTTGTACGAGGTGGGGGAAGGCCCCTGCCGTTTTCTGGTCAACCTCACCGATTACCTGGACACGGGGCTCTTTCTGGACCACCGCACCATCCGGCGAACCATCCGGGAGAAGTCAAGCGGTGTGCGTTTCCTCAACCTCTTCAGCTATACGGGATCGGCCTCGGTTCACGCGGCCGTGGGCGGGGCCGAAGCCACCGTGTCCATCGACGCCTCGGACAAGTACCTGGCGTGGGCGAGGAAAAACCTGGCCCTCAACGGCTTCACCGAGGAACGACACGCCCTGATCGCGATGGACGTGATGGACTGGCTCTACACCACCAAGGATCGATTTGACCTGATCTTCGCCGACCCGCCGACCTTTTCCAATTCCAAGGACAGACAGAGAAATTTCATGGTCCAGCGGGACCATCCCGAGCTCATCCGCCTGGCCATGGGCCACCTGCGCAGAGAGGGTCTCCTGATCTTTTCCACCCATTTTCAGAGGTTCGCTCTGGACGATCGGGTCTCCGCCTTCCAGGTGGAGGAGGTCACGCGAAAGACCATCCCGCCCGACTTCAAACAGAGGCCCAACATTCACCGCGCCTGGCTGTTCCGCCATTCAAATTTCTGAATTCGAGTCCCGCAGCGGCCGAGAAAGCCGCTTCATACATCCTTCACATAGGCCAGGATAATGATTGGAAATAATTTTTTCCCGTAGCAGTCGCCAGTTCCGATTCTTCCATGCATTCTTGAACGCTTCATTGGGAAACTTTCCTAAAGGCGCTTCCAAGCTCCATTGACAACAAGGAAACAACTCTCCATCCACACTTATTCCCATAAAATGAAAAGGCTCCGGACAAGGTACGACTTCTTTATAAATTGACTCCGGAGACCTCCTATCCAGAACAAGATAGAGTCCCTGTGTTTGTATATTGATTTGTCGTCTTTCTGCCTCTTTGTGGCACAAATCTAAAACCTCTCTCCACTCAGCCACATGGCTTAGGGATTCCTTTTCGAGATCCGGGATATGCTCGTGTATGCTGATAGGCGTCAAATTAATGGACGAAATGTGCCAATTGTCTGCCAGCTCGATAATTTGAGGCAACTGAACGAAATTCCTCCTTTGCACAACAACGTTTAATGACAGAACCGGATTGCCGGCTTTCAAGGACGCTTTCATTCCATTTAGAGTTGAGATATTCTGTGATATAGTTTGAAAATCGGCCCCTTTACGAATTTCACTTAATAAGCCCGGTGTTGCTGCGTCAAATGAGATTGTCAAATTGTCCAGCCCGCTTTCAATTAATCCCCTTGCCATTCTCTCATTCAGAAGCATGCCGTTGCTTATTAATGCCACCAGGTTTCCCAGCGACTTGTAATTTTTTATAACCTCGACAATTTTTGGATATAACAACGGTTCTCCGAGCCCAAAGGGATAGACCGCAATAGCCGTTCTGGCTAATTCAAAAGTTGCCTCAAGCACTTCATCCTTAATCGTCATCCCCGCTTTACTACCATGATGGACATTACACATCCGGCAACTGAGATTACATGCCCTCGTCACTTCAACTTGGAGAGTGAGAGGCAAATTAGGACAGCCTACTGAATTGGCTTTCCGAGATTCACGGTAGGCAGATAGATTTTCATCTCTTGAAGTAATAGAAAACTCTAAAGCACTTTGGACAAGATGTTGCTTAACAAATCGCCTAATTTGATTTAATTTCTGTAACATATCACAGGTGCCCCGACGCAGGTTTCATGACATAATCTAACAGGTCAAATTTGCATTAAATTTAAGCCTGAAACCGTTTTATCGATTAGGGCAATGGGGGCTCAGCTCTTTTCGTCTGCATACTTGAATGCGAAACGCTTTACCCTCTGGTTAAGCCCTATTCCCCTCTCTTCCCTCATTGTGTGAGAGATCATTCCAGAAATCTCTCACATCTTTCCCCCCGCGGCCTCAGCGGGCTCTGCGCGAGATAACAGGTTTTCCAAACCGCCTTAAAACGACCCCACCCCGCTTTTCGGCATCGCCGTCCATCTTTACGCCGCAAGAGACGACCAATGTGAAGACATTTTACCGGGTAATCACGAATCCCGTCTTCCACAAATAGTATGGTCCCGAGAAGTCCTGACCGGTTGGCGTGACCCCAAGGTAAATCTCATAGGTTCCCGAAGGAAGTGATGACGTCGGTATATCCCCAAAAGGCTTTTGATCGATTGGCCCTGTCGTATTCTCCTTCCACGGGACAACGCCATCCAGATACGACTGGAAACGATTGTTCGGTTTCAGAATCAAGATGTCAGCCGGATCCGCATCAGGCATGAACACGGCCAGGTATATGTCCACAGCGCCGGAAAAGGCCTCAAGGCCGACATGCAGACTGACTGTGCTTCCCGCTTCAGGCACGGGGCCCACAATGTTTCCCGCTGTTGCCACAGGCCCAACACCCACAGGAATGGCCTGAGCCGGATCAACACTCAATACAGGTTCTGGAGTGGCGGGCACCACGAAAACCTGAGGCGATTGAGGGAGGGGAATCTTTCCGCCGCGTACACAACGAATGGAGGCCAGACCGGTCTTATAGTCGGCGGTAGTGACCCCTTGGCCGAAATGCACGAGCCAACCATCGGTCGCGTGGCCGGCGTCCGTGCTGCTTGACCAGTAATAATCGGATCGACTGGCGAATGACGAATCGATCGCAGGATCACTGAGGCTATGATCGACAGTGGAGTCAAGCTCACGAATGTTGGGGAGACGCCAGTCGGCATATCCTGCGAGATCAAGCGCATCACAGTATGAGATCGCCTGCTCCCACCTCATGAGCGCTCCGGCATCCGCCTGCTGCCACGTGAGTCCTGTGGCGGCGTCCGTCAAGGTGTCATCGCCGTTGTTCGTAAACGGGCCGTAAGACAATGATTCGCCGCGAACACAACGCACGTAATAGTTATATTTCGGTTCGTGATAGGCCACATAGCCCGTGCTGAAACCCACATGCCAGGCCCGGCCCAAATGGATGGCATGAGTGGTGGCTGACCAGTAATCATCTTTATGGGCGCTGAAAATCGGATCGATGGCCGGATTGGACTTTCCATAATCGACGATCGAAACCAGCTCCATATCGGAAGGCAGACGCCAGTCCGATTGACCGCCAAGCGCCAACGCCTCACAATAGGCATTAGCATCGTACCAATCTCTTTTCACACCATCGTCTGCCCGCTGCCATAGGAGGCCGGTGTTAAGATCCGTCACAACGAGTCCATTTTGACTTATCGCGTAAGCCGGTGGAGGCTTCTGGTAATTGCCGTCCTGGCCGTAAAACGGCTCACCGGGGTTCGGGCAGGGTATTTCAGCCGACCGGTCATAACATTGGGTCTGGGCGGTGTCGGGAAGGGTGTAGCTTCCGGCAAGGCACAGGGCAGTGCCAACAAAGAAGGCAAAAGGAAGAGTCAGGGTGAAGAAGCCACATTTTGATCGAAGGGTCATGTCAATTACCTCACCTATGGCGGACTCGCTGGCAATCCGGTTAATTTGAACACTCCTTATTGGGTATCGTTTCGAATCCTTGTCGCCAAGTTTATGGTAGATCCTGTTTCACCCAGCGTTTTGGCCGAGATCGACCTTATTGATGAAAATTAAGGGCCTAAACACAGCAGATGTCAAGCGTAATCCGCTAGTTCACCTTGCACGGTCGGCTCGTAGAACCTCGGGAGCTTGCCAGGATCTACAGTCCTCAGGCCGCGTGGATGTTTCTGGTATCCAATTGAAATCTTTTATTTTTTAGTTTAATTAGGGGACTCTGCTAAAAAGCGGCGGTAACAGGGCAAGACGAATGGAAAGAGCGTGACTAAAACGGCGTGTTACCCCCCATCCCCGAACTTCCTCTGCCCACCGAAACCCACTGCCCCAGACACGACCTGCTCGCTCTGCCCTTGACACAAAAGGTCCGGATTCCATATACTCTTCTTAGTCGGAAACAAGTATTTGTCGCAACCGCACGCCGAGATTTACGGGCAGCGACCTTTCGGGCAGCGGCGCTCTCAAAACAGGGTCTCCTTGATCGTGGTGATGATAGGGTGCCGGCTCCGGCCATCGGCGCGTTCTTTCGTCGAGTTGGCTCAGGTCTCGAGCTCTTTGTTGCCCCATCCGCTTCCTCCGAAGTCGAAGACCCACTTGGTCGTATCGACACGGGAGTTGGTTTTCACATGCCGGACGTTTCCTTCAATACCCCAACACAGGTCGGGCCTGTGATGAAGGGCGATCGCTTCCTTCAACGGTTCGTCGCCCATCAGGACGGGCTAACAGGCATCTCCCTTCTCGTCGGGCTTTACGGCAAGAAGATTCGCTGCCATGTGCGAGTGACGGTGCTCGACGCCCCTCGAGCCCACGTCTTGCGCGTCGTCGAGGAGGATTCCGATGATTTCGGGGAGACGACGTGGCACCGCTTTTCGTTCCCCGTCATCGACGACAGCGCCGGCGAGACTTACTGGTTTCAGTTCGAAGCCGATTCGATCGCGATACAAGACGCGCTTACCCTCTGGACGAACGTTACGGCGCCGGACGTCTGTCTGAAGAACGAGCACGAGACCGACGCGGCGATCTGCTTCCTGACGCACTACAGCTGCGATCGGGTGACGCAGCCCCACAAGCAGCTTCCGATTCAGCTTGGCGCCGGCGACCGCCTCGAGCAGCGATTCATCGCCGAAAAGGACTACCTCGAGTCGATCGCGATCTGGATCCACGAGTTCCCCGGGGGCGCCCGCCCGCGGGCGACCTTGAACCTCCTCGACGAGAATCGCTCCGAGGTCCTTCGCACGGTCGAGCTCGACCTCGTTCGAGCCCGCGAGAACCGCTGGGAGGAATATCGATTCGAACCGGTTCCGCAAAGCAAACGGCGCACATATTGGATCGCACTCGAGGTTGCCGACGGTGTCTCGCAGGGGCGGGTCTCGCTCTGGGGTGAAGGCGCGGCATTGGACCCGTACCTCCTCAACGGCACGCGTTCAACGAACGCGGTCTGCTTCAGACCCGAATACGGGCGACCCCCTAAGGGAAGGGCGGATTCGGAGTTCTGTTGCGTCAAATGCTCCAACCCCGCCGAGTTCGAGCAGCTCGGCACGCACCTGCGGTGCTCCGAGTGCGGTGGCCTGTTCGACCTTCTCGGCGGTGAGATCCCCATCTTCCTGAGCGACGCGGGGACCAGGCCAACACCTACGGCTCGATTTTCTCCGCCGACGCCGAGGAGTACGACAGAAAGTTCAGCCTTCAGTCGCAGTTCGGAGAGATACTCCTCACGCGCCTCCTCGCGCTCGAGCCGACCATCAGGCGCTTCAGCGGGGGAAAAATCCTCGAGATCGGCGCGGGGACGGGGACCCTGACGCGCGCGCTTGCGAGCGGCCGTTTTCTCCAGTACGAACGACTCTACGTCACCGACCTCTCGCGCGAGATGCTCGCCTACAACTGGAAGATGAGAACCGCCGAGGAGCGACTCCTCTCGTCCAGGTACTTCGTGTGCAACGTGCTCGACCTGCCGTTCCCCGACGCCTCCCTCGACCTGGTCGTCGGCCTCGACATCCTCCACCACGTGCTGAACTACTCCGCCGGCTTGCGGGAGATCTCGCGCGCCCTCAAGCCGGGAGGGCTCTGTGTCCTGCTCGAGCCGACCCGGGCACCCTACCAACTCATGGCGTTCCTGGTTCGACTCCTGCTTCGCTTCGGTGAGCTCGCCCCGGAGGACGTCGCGCGGCTGAACGATTGGATCGGTTGCTTCGACATCCTCATCGCGCACAACAAAGCGGCGCATCACGACGCACTGGCCCACGTGGACGACAAGTACTTCTTCGACAAACGCGAGCTCAGGGCGTACGCGGAGAGCGCCGGGTTCGACCGCGTCGCGGAGATCAACCCTCAGACCCAGTTCCCGCCAGGCGATCCCAGCCCCCGCCCTCTTTACAGCCAGATCTGCCTGGACTTCTTCTCGGGTCTCCGGGTGAGCGAACGCGGCCTCGGACTGGTCCGCAACGTGTGTCGCGACCTCGACGTGACGATCGGCGACCAGTTCCTCGAAGCCTATCCGCCAAACTCGCTCTTCCTCTTCTGGAAGCGGGCCACCGACTTGGATGAGCGCTTTAAGCCATCAGGGATCAGGGAAATTTAGAAAAAAACAACTGATTAGCTAAACGTTGACTGCTAAAAGCTCTTTCCGGAAATCACCGATTTGCGGAAGGACAAGACCTAATTTGCCCGGCCCTATACCGGAATCGACGCAGCGCTGGTATTGTAGGTGGTCGCTCTCAGGGCGGCTTCCGGCCTTGCTCGGCACAGAAAGAGGACCCGTCCGTTTCGCAAGGCTCGCTGATCCATAAAATGGAAAAATTTTCCAAAACTTGATCTGAACACATCCAGATCATAAGGGTGTGATAATTCAATCCGATTCATCATGAGCCGATTCACCATGGGGTCGGTGGGCGGCACGAATTCCACGAGGAGATAACGGGCCAACCCGGCAAACCATTCCGCAATGGTGGAAAGCGGCACACAGGAGCGAAACACCAAGTGGTGGATCAGGGCGAGACCCAGCAAGAGATCCGCCGGCCCCCTATCCCTGAGGCTCAAACGCTCTCGGCTGTCCCAGCCAAGTCCAGGGGAAGGGTTTGCCAGATTCATGGTAATGGGCAGAACGTTCTTCGGGCCACGGCCGCTCGAAACCCGCTGATACAGGGATTCCGCACAGGCCGGATCCCCATCAATGCTGACCACAAAGGCCCCGGAGGACGCAGCGATCAATGAATACTCTCCTGTATTTGCACCCAGATCCCAGACCATCCTCGGCCGAAGATTGCGAACCGTCCGATCCACATACTCCGCCTTGAGCGCGGCGTCTTCCTCATGGTAGGTCCGGATGTCAGCATAATCTGTCCAGATTTTGGAACGGGCCTTCCATGATAGGCCTTTAATGGTCCCACGCAAAGACCCAGCCAATCCTATCAAGCCTCGATCCGTGACTTTCGGTACCTTGCCAGGCTTGGAAGATCTCAAATTGCCTTTTCGTTCGGATCGCCCCTGCATACGGGCATGCAACCATAGGTGCATGAAAATCCCAGGACGAAGCCTTGTGCGAAAGGGCAACACTTTTGACACCAAGTCCAAGGGAAATCCGTCAATGTATTCCCGCCACAGGGAAAGCAACCGGATATCCCGATAGGCGGCCACAGCCAAGGGAGCCAAGAAGTGCGAACAAAACTGCCCATATGCCGGCCAAGGGCTTTCAGGAATCCTCCGGCCCAGGGATAAGGTGTCGATTAGACACAAACTTCCGTTATGATACTGTGCATTGAACGCGCTGGCATCACGAAGCCAGAAGCCATGCGGAATGAGCTTTTCCCATTGCCTCAAGATGGAGAAGGGCGGCGTCCTTGAGCATGGAAAAAGGCCACTCCCAGGGATAGCTGATCATGGGCAGACAAGGGTGATGCAGGCAGTATACGGCTTTAGTCGGACCATGGCCCTCAGGCCCCTTGCCATCCACTATCTCATGGGGCAACAGAAGGCCGGCTTTAATAAGCGCCTCATGGATGCCCGCCTCACGAGCCGCCTCAAAGTCGTTTTTACCAAGCTCAAAGATATACCGGTAAATTTCGCCATCTTTGATATAAACCTGTCCTGCAGGATCCCGGAAAGAACCTGGGACAGGTAATTCATTGGTCATGTTCCTGATCCTTCTTTCGGGAGAAGAACCGGCCAAAGTATGCGGCAATCCGGCGATGAAACACCTTGACGGATACAAAAACCGCTGCAATACCCGCAAGGAGACCCTGAACCAGCATGCTTCCGGTTCCTGGATCCAAGTATGCATAGGCCGAGCTCGCAAAAAACAGGAGACCGACAAGAACTGCCATGGGCACAAGGATTTCCTTCCGGATCTTCATAAATTTCTCCTCATTCACGAATTAAGCCCTCCAGGGCTTTCCGATTTTTGTTCATACCACTCCTAATTCTGGTGCATGGCCTATCCCCCATTTTCCTTGATCGCCTTCAGCACCGCCACATTACCCTTTTCCGCTGCTAAGAGAAGGGGAGTCTTTCCCTCCCTATCCATGAGCTTGAGCTCAGCGTTGTGGGCGAGGAAGAAAGTCACCATGGCTTCATCGCCCGTCTCCACCGCCCAGTGAAGGGGCGTCACCCCATCCTTGTCTTGCACATTGACCTGCGCGCCATAATGGATCAAGAGTCGGGCGAGTGATTCGTGGCCTCCCAATGTAGCGGCCATAGATCGGAGTCCATCCCGATTCATCTCTGGCATTTACGTCTGCACCATGTTCCAGCAGCAATTCGGCGACTGTCGTGTGACCCGCATAGGCCGTCCAGTGAAGGGGTGTTCTGCCGTTTTGGTCCCGCCCATTCACTTCGGCGCCATGAGCAATCAGCAATCGAGCGATTTTATGCCTGTCTAAATACCCGGCCCAAGTCAAGGCCGTCCATCCCTTCTCGTCCTCAGCATTGACGTCTGCGCCTTCGGTGATCAGAAATTCACCCGCAGCGTTCTGCCCCTGAAAAGTTGCCATATGGAGGGGAGGGACCCTGTCGGCCCTGGCCTTCGCGTAAATCTCCTCCAGCAAGACGGCCATGGGCTTGCTTCTGAAGTTGACCGGAATGAAATCCTCCAGCTTAACCGAACCGTTTTCCTGGACACGATATCTAAATATTTCGTCGGTGATCTCGCTTGCCTCGGAAGACTTTTCATAGGAGTAGTAATATCGGGTCTTTCTTTCCGGGAAGGGAGTGGAAAGCAGGGAGTGCCCTTCCATTTCGCCGCTCGACTCCAATCCCAGGGTCTCAACCAGGGTGGGGGCAATATCGAGCAAGGTGGTCTTGGCATGGCTTACGATCAAGCTCTTTTCAAGGGAAACCCCTGCCGGTTTGAAGAGCAGCAACGCGCGAGATCGCGCAGAACTGTAGTTCTCGCTGAAAAGACCTCCTACCACCTTCTTGAGCTCACCCTCTCTACGGAGGTACGCACTTCCATGATCGCCATGGAGCAAGATGATGGACGCCTCGAACCTGCCCAGACCTTTCAAGCGTTCTATGAGCCCCACGATGAGAGAGGTTGCGCACAAGGATTGTTCCAACGGGCCCGTCATCTTATAATCTCCGTCATAGGAGCAGTCCGGGTTCAGAACGAATGGAAAATGAGGGATGATGAGGTGGACATACGTATAGCGTCCTTGGGAAGGAAGCGTCTCTTCATCTCTTAGAAAGGTCATGAAGCCGGCGTAGGAAGTGATGGGAGACGTGCCCGGCAGAAAGCTTCCACTCCGCAGTTGCTCCATGGCGTGCTCAGGCAATACCTTCCGGCCTATCTCCAAAGGCAAGATTCTAAAGCCCCATAATGAGGCAAACATCTTTTTCATGTAAATTCGCATCGAGGCGTCGACATAAATCGCATGCTCAAGCGTCATGTTGAACTGGTTAAGGGGCAAGTTGTTATAGCCGGGATGCGTCCGGGCCACAGTGAGGTACCCTTTGCTTTTCAACCATGAAAGCAGGGAGTCCTTGGAATTGAAGGCGTTTTCAATGAAGGCTTCTTGGTCTTCACCATCATGGTAGCTCCTGCCTGAAAAGACTGAAGCCATGGACATGGCTGTGCGACCGTAAACAGCGATGTTCTCAGGATAATAGGTGAATCCGGCCAGTGAACGTCGCACGTCGTCGGTGAGGGTGGCCTCAAACATATCGGTCTGAAATTCGTCAAAAACGATGTGGTATATGTTTGGAAGATCGGACGCCGGAAATCCTCTCTGCTCTGAAATAGCCATGCTGTCCGGCCTCGGGCCTAATTCAAGATGCGTCAGAAAATAGGCCCCGTTTCCCGCGATTAGAAACGCAGAGAAAACAGCCATAATCCCCGTGAGGCGATCGAGGGGCAGCCGCCGGAGGAAGCCCCAAGCCGCGATGGCTGGAAGTCCGAAAACCGCCAACAGGGCCCAGCCGGCATCGGCCGATGGCAGGTGCCCCTCTTTGAGGGCGAAAAAAATAAAGAACGATGCTCCCAAAAAGTGGTAATATTTCAAGATCAGATTGAGTGCAGGCTTGGCCTTGAATGAATAAAGGCACAGTCCCGCCAAGACGCAAAGGGCGCCTCCCAGGAGGGGGTAAGCGGTCACACCCAAATTTCCACTCAATTCTTTTTGGTTGGCCAGAAAGATCCATATGGCCGGAACCCAAAAGATGATGAGAGGCGTTGCCAAAATGGAAAGCAATCCGGTAAAAAACGTTTTGATTCCGGCTGGCTTTGCGATTTGACTGGATTGAGGGGGACGCGAAAACATTTGCTCCCGTTTCGTGATCCGACGGTTAGGAAAATGTTCAGGAAATGTTAAGCCTGACTATATCAGAGACTTACCAAGTCCATCAAGTTCTTAACGGGTGTCTGATTTATGGAAACGAGTTAAACAGGGAACTTGGAATCCCAGCTCAAAGATGAGCTGACTCGCCATTTCGAGGCTTACGGTTATTGGAATGCGGCTGACGCGGCGGAGGCCTCCCTTTCTCTCGGCGGGGCGCGGAAGCCGATTTGAATATTTGAAGCAGGTTCTCCCGGCCGAAATGTTTTCGCCTGCGTCCAAGGTGTTGGTATCCGGCATGTCTGCCGGTAGCGAGATGCTGGCAGCTCGAAAGTATGGGTGCGGTGAGATTTACGGGACGGAAGTTGATCCTTTTTTCATGGAGTTCTGCCAAAGACGCTTCGAAGGGATAACCGGCATGCACCCTTTCCTTTATAAGGGGGATTCCCTTCCGTGGGAAGATCGAAGTTTCGATTTGGTGATATCCGGGCATATCATCGAGCACACCTCAAACCCCTTTTTGTACCTGAAGGAACACCTGAGAGTCTTAAGAGATGGGGGGTTTTTCTTTATTGAGTTCCCCACCCGGTTTCACCGCAAGGAGCTGCATACTTCGCTGCCTTCTCTTGAATGGCTCCCCTGCATTCATAAGGAACCGCGCCCTCTTGATCCTTTCATCTGCGCTGTCGCCCCTTGACAAGGATGTCAAACAAAAATATAGGACCATTCTGGCCACAGGCCTCAAGCAAGTCAGTTCGATCCAGATTCGAATTTGGGCCTGGAGAGCATGCGGGGCCAGAATCATGCACCAACAAAAACCGCTTCCTGGATTCGTGAGATGTGTGATCAGTAAGAGGTCGTGAGCTCGCGCTAGAATCCGGCTTTGATCTCTTAATTAAACCACCGGGTTGCAAGGAGGAATGTGAAAAGCATCCGCTGCGATATCATTGTGCCGGTCTTCAATGCCCCCAAGGCCGTGAGGGCATGCATTGAAAGCCTAAAGAGGACGGTCGATCGGTCTCTCGACCGGATCGTGGTCATCAACGACCAATCGGATGAGTTTACCACCCGCTATCTAAGATCCCTGGAGGGGGTCGAGCTGATCGAAAATGAAGTGAACCAGGGTTTTCTGGGGACGGCAAACCGGGGGCTGCTTCTATCGGAGTCGGAATTCGTGTGCCTCCTCAACAGTGACACCATCGTGGTTGACCGCCGGTGGCTTGACAAGATGGTCCATTACGCCCGATCTCATCCCGAGGTCGGCGTCATTTCGCCGGTGTCCAACGAAGCGGTCAACTTGAGCATCAAGATGCACCCGGGAGCGGACATCAGCCTGATTTCGAAGCTCGATCGACCAGCACACTTCGGCCAAGTATCCCGATGCCGTGACCGTCGTTGGATTCTGCATGTTCATCAAGAGAGAGGTGATCGAACGAATTGGTGGATTCGATGAAATCTTTGGCAAAGGGTATTGCGAGGAATCCGATTACCATTACCGGGCTCGGAGGGCCGGATTTACCTGTAAGGTGGCTGACGATGTCTTTGTCTACCATGCGGGAGAGGCGAGCTTCTCCGGCGAACGAAATGAACGATACACACGAAACCGGAAGATCTTTGACGAGCGGTGGCTTGCCGCTTACCTGGCAGACATTGAGGCGTTCAACAGGAAGGATGAGCTCTCGTATCTGCGTGATCGCGGATTTCACATTCAAGTTCAAGGAGCTATACGACCAGTACGATATCCTATTTCTGCTGCCATCCTTCGAAACCTATGGGGGAGTCATTGTCGTAGCGGATATTGTCAACGAGCTGATCTTAAACGGAATAAAGGCAAATGTTGTTTGTTTTAGAGAAACGGCGCAGCGTCTAGAGATCGACAAGTATTTCGAACCGCTCTGGATTCCGGCCGATGAGCTTCATGCAGGCGTTGCCCTTCTTCCAAAATTTTCGTTGCGACCCATCATAATGACTGCTTTTCACGCCATTGAGCTGGCCCGCCGTGATAAAGCCAAATGCCTCTACTTCATTCAAGATGATGAGAGGCGATTTGAGGAAGCGGATCACGAGATCGCCAAGTTGAGCTATGAGGCAATTCCGAATCATATTTATGTATCCGGGTGGCTTGAGGAGACGTTCAGTCAGCGCGCCCACTTTCACCGTGTCATCCAGAACGGGATTTACCGGGACATCTTTTATCCCGGTCCAAAGGCGGGGCTCGATGGGTCCACAGCTCAACCTAACCATGATGACACGCCTCGATAAGAAGAGAGGATTTTCGGAGGGTTTGGCAGCCATCAATCGCATTTTGAATGAAAAAACCGATTATTATCAACTGACATTTCATTTCTTCGGTAACAGACCGATCCTTGAGGGTGAAATCCTCACGGACCGATACACCTATTATGGCGTCATCAGTCGGAAAAGGGTGGGCGACCTTTTGAGAAGGACGGACATATTTATCGATCCATCCCACTTCCAGGGATTTGGCCTGACGGCGCTGGAGGCCATGTCCTCGGGCTGTGCCTGCGTGATGCCAAGGGAAGGGGGGACCGGCGATTTTGCCAAACCGATGGAAAATGCGGTCTTTCTTTGAGGGTGGAAATGTGGATGACCTGTATCAGAAAATCCGTCTTCTCCTTGATTGTGCCGCTTTTCGCGATCGCCTCCAGAAAACGTGCGACGCGCTCTACCGGATCACCTAAATATCTATGCAAGCGTCAAAGCCTTTGTTCAAGTCATTGAGAATCATCAAACCATTCCAGATCTACCGCTGGAAGATTCAGTGGTGAATCTCAGACTGAAATTCATCGTTCACAAACGAAAACTGGAGGATGCTCCAGCGTCAGCAAGCCGTTTACGTCAGGATCATGAACGAACTGCAGCTGATGAGGAAGAACATCGAATTCTATCAGGATGGATGTGTGGCCCAGAAGAGCCGTATCCAGCAGCTGGAAACCCGGCTGGCGCAGATCCAATCCTGCGGAGAGAAGCCTCGTGGCTACCGGTGGATCTGGAAAGTCTAAGCAAGAGACGCGTCCCGAAGAAGGCGGCCTGAAATCGTGGGTGGGCCAATGGTCAAAGAGTCCTAGCTCTGCCGATCGTAAACGTACTAATCATTCAGAGTGCTCGTAATCGTAATCGAATGATTTTATGCGTTCCAATCTCGATTACGATACGAGCACGCCAGACGGGACGGATACACGATACGATTTCAAATTGTTACGATGATACCACATTTATCATGGCCTCCGAAGAGCGCGGTGACAAATTGAAGAGGGGCACTGAACATGGCCCATGGTGTTCACATTCATATACACCCTACCTCCTTGACCGGATGAAAGTGAAAACTTTTAAAGAAATTGAATCATTCTCCGATATATGTTAAAGGGATTTTTCGAAACCAAAGTCACGGAACTGCATTAGCCTCATTTAGCCCGTATCGTTTATTGAACAGAGGTCATTTATTAGCATTGTCATGGAACGCGTTAAAGTGTTATATTTCGATGACCTTTCGGAGCTCGAACCATACGAGGGGAAAGATGCCACGGCTTTGAAAATCATGGCGATTGAATAAGGATCGTGGCTTATTATTTCGGACGTCTCTTGCTTGAGAAGGCTCAGCGGTTTGAGACGCCTCGTAAATTTGATTTTTGCTTGGAGAAGACAATGATGAGCAAGAAAGTAATGGTTTTCTTCCTGGTGGCATTCTTGTTTGGCCTCTGCTACCTCAGGCGCCACATTCGCCGTCACTTTGGCGGTGAGCATCACGAACCCTTCATCAGGCAGCGAGTATCCGGAAGGTACAACGATTTTTCTTCAGGGAGGGGGCCGGTTCGTAGAGAGCAACTTCCAGTTGGAGAATAACGACCTCAGATGGTATGCAAACGACGCATATATCGGAAAGGGCAGTTTTGTCAGCTGGACCCCGGTGGGTGGGTCGTACAGGGTGGCACTGATAGGAGAAAGAGAAGGTGTAACGGCCGTTGATGAAATATTCATTACCGTTATCTCGGCAAGTGCCCTCACTGTGAATGTTACGATTGAGAACCCTGCAACGGATAGTGAGTTTTTTCAGGGAGATACCATCTATCTCCAGGGCAGCGGGACGGTCCAAGAGACGGGTGCGCCGCTGTCCGCGAGTCAATTGAAGTGGCTGGCGAACAATGTTCAGATCGGCGTCGGAGGCTTCCTTGCCTGGACCCCCTCGCCAGGCGTCTATCAGCGTGGCACTCATCGGTCAAGTGGAAGAGAGCACCGGTCTTGATGAAATAAACGTCAAGGTGACATCCGTTCAGGACCTGACAGTGACGGTAAACATCACCTCGCCGGTATCCGGCACGACATTTCAACTCGGAGAGACCGTCATATTCATAGGCAGCGGTGAAGTCACCGAGACGACCGAGCCTTTGCCCGACAGCGACCTCGTTTGGATGTCAAATCTTGACGGTCGCGATTGGCGTTGGCAGTTACATTACCACGGACAACCTAACGGTCGGGACCCATACGATTTATCTGATTGGCAGGCAAAAGGCGATCGATTCGGTCCAAATTACCGTATCCAGCTCCAGTTTCTACTTCCCCCAACCCATCCAGAGCGGCGACGTGTCTTCATACAACTGGGCGACCAATACCCTTTACATCCCTCTGCTGGTGGATAATGTGGCATACTGGATCAATCTTGCAGTGACGTCTTTCACAAGTCCTCTCACCTTTGAAATGACAGGTATTGGCGCGGCCACATTTAGTCCGACGGCAAGCTACGCGGATTTCAATCTCTTCACCAATACCGTTTGGGTACCGGTTTTTGTCAACCAAGGGGTTTCCTACTTCCTGAGCCTGGAGCTCACCAATAGCGAAGCGCCTTTTACTTTCGAGCTGACTGGATCCGGTTTGAACCCCTAATGGTTAAGAATGTCGCTCCTTTTTCGTGCTCGTGCGCGTAATCGTAATCGGTTTCTTGTGCTGCATTTTTTCTATCGTTCGATTACGATTACGAGCACTCCGCCGAGGCGGACCAGTTAAATACTTTCGATTCTACGTGAATCAGACGAGATCCCTTCTATCTCATACCCCCTTCCGCCCCCCCAAGGGTCCCCTGAAATCAACACGCCACGGCCCTCTGCCCCGTCTGAGAACAGCCCGTCCAGGATTTGATTTGTTAAAAAGCGGTCTTATTTTTACTCCTGTTGGTTAAACCAAAGTGAAGCAATGAAATCCCGAGGAAAGCTCGGGAAATCGATCGATCCGAAGAAATCGAATAGAATCATCCATATTTGATCCTGACACTCGAAAGCTCAGGCAGTCAGATTTTCGCAGAGCGTCGAAGGCGATACGCAATAATTGCAGGGAACAGGAGGGACTTCCTAAATGAGGTTTGACAAATTCACGCTCAAGGCCCAGGAGGCCGTTCAGGCCACCCAGCAGCTGGCCGAGAAAATGGGCCACCAGCAGATCGAGCCGGAGCACCTCATCCGGACGATCCTTGAAAACAAGGAAGGCGTCATCCCGGCGCTCATCGGCAAGATCGGGGCCGATCGAAATCAGCTCCTTCAGGCCTTTGATGGGGCGCTGGAAGCGCTGCCTCGGGTGTCGGGCGCAGGATACGGTCAGGTGTATCTCTCACCGCGCACCAAGTCGCTCCTCGACAAGGCCTTTGTCGAGGCCGAGCAGATGAAAGACGAGTTCGTGAGCCTCGAGCACATCCTCTTGGCCGTGTCCGATGAGAAAAAGGGAGAGGCGGCGCGCATCCTGTCGGGGGCCGGCCTCACCCGGGACGCGATCCTGAGGGCCCTGGTGGATATCCGGGGCGGTCAGCGGATCACGGACCAGAACCCCGAAGACAAGTACCAGGCCCTTGAGCGATTCAGCCGGGACCTGACCGCCATGGCCGCCAAGGGAGACCTTGATCCGGTCATCGGCCGCGACGATGAAATCCGCAGGATCATTCAGGTCCTCTCCCGAAGGACCAAGAACAACCCGGTTCTCATCGGCGAGCCGGGGGTCGGCAAGACCGCCATTGTGGAAGGGCTGGCCCAGCGGATCGTGCAGGGCGATGTCCCGGAAACCCTGAAGGAAAAGCGGGTCGTGGCCCTTGACATGGGGGCCCTCATCGCAGGGGCCAAATACCGGGGTGAATTTGAGGACCGGCTCAAGGCGGTTCTAAAGGAAGTGACCGACGCCCACGGTCAGATCATCCTCTTCATCGATGAGATGCACACCCTGGTGGGGGCAGGTGCGGCCGAGGGGGCGGTGGATGCCTCCAACATGCTCAAGCCGGCCCTTGCCCGGGGCGAGCTGAGGTGCGTAGGCGCCACCACCATCAAGGAATACCGAAAGTACATCGAAAAGGATGCCGCCTTTGAAAGACGCTTTCAACCGGTCATGGTGGAGGAACCCAGCGTGGAAGATACGATCTCCATCCTGCGCGGGCTCAAGGAGAAGTACGAGGTCCACCACGGGGTCCGCATCAAGGATTCGGCCCTGGTGGCGGCAGCAACCCTTTCAAACCGGTACATCACGGACCGTTTCTTGCCCGATAAGGCCATCGATCTGATCGATGAGGCCACCTCCAGGCTCAGGATCGAGATCGACAGCATGCCGGCGGAGATCGATGATATCCAGAGAAAGATGACTCAGCTTGAAATCGAAAGGGAGGCGCTCAAGAAGGAAAAGGATCCGGCCTCCAAAGAGCGGCTCAAACGGATCGAACGGGAGCTTGAGGATATCAAGGCCCAGAGCGAGGAGATGATCGCCCACTGGCAGAAGGAAAAGGAGGCCATCGCCAAGATCCGGGAGATCAAGGAGAGGCTTGAATCAACCCGGTCCGAGGCGCAAGTGGCCGAGCGAAGAGGGGATCTGGCCAAGGCCGCAGAGCTCAAGTACGGGACCCTCATTGAGCTGGAAAAGAGCCTGGAAGAGGAGAACAGGAAACTCGAAGAGCTCCAGTCCACCCGCAAGATGCTCAAGGAAGAGGTGGACAGCGAGGACATCGCCGAGGTGGTGGCCAAGTGGACCGGCATCCCCGTCTCCCGGCTCATGGAGGGGGAAAGGGAGAAGCTTCTCCAGATGGAGGAGCGGCTTGCCGAGCGGGTGGTGGGTCAGAAAGGAGGCATCGTGGCGGTTTCAAATGCCGTTCGGCGGGCGCGATCCGGCCTTCAGGACCCCAACCGGCCCATCGGTTCGTTCATCTTCATGGGGCCCACCGGTGTGGGCAAGACCGAGCTGGCCAGGGCTCTGGCCGAATTCCTCTTCGACGACGAACAGTACATGGTCCGCATCGACATGTCCGAATACATGGAGAAGCATTCCGTGGCAAGGCTCATCGGTGCCCCGCCCGGGTACGTGGGCTACGAGGAGGGGGGATACCTGACCGAGGCGGTCCGCCGGCATCCCTATTCCGTTGTCCTCTTCGACGAGATCGAAAAGGCCCATCCCGATGTCTTCAACGCCCTGCTTCAGATCCTGGATGACGGCCGCATGACGGACGGTAAGGGTCGCACCGTGGACTTCAAAAACACGGTCATCATCATGACCTCCAACGTCGGGAGCCAGTGGATCCAAGAGCTGGCGGGCCGGGACGATGCTGAAATGGAAAAACGAGTGATGGAAACGCTTCGGGCCACCTTCAAGCCGGAATTCCTGAACCGGATCGACGAAATCGTGTTCTTTAACCCCTTGGGTCAGGAAGAGATCAAGAAGATCGTCGACATTCAGATGTCGCTCCTGAACAAGCGCCTTGCGGAGAGCAAAATCACCATTGTGCTCACAAGCCAGGCAAGGGATCTGCTGGCCGGCACGGGCTTTGATCCCGTCTACGGGGCGCGCCCCCTTAAACGGACCATCCAGCACCTCATTCAGGACCCCCTGGCCGTGAAGATCCTGGAAGGATCGGTCAAGGAGGGGGACCGGATCACGGCGGATGTGGAAAACGGCGTGATCGTCTTTCGGTGAGAGGAGACCCGCTTGAGGCCCTCCTTTCACCCCAGGCTCATCAACGATCCCTTTTCCGACCCGGGGCTCTTCATCCCCTTCCTGTTCGAGAAAAGGGCCCTGATCTTTGACCTGGGCGATATCGGGGGGCTCTCGTCCAGGGACCTGCTCAAGGTGAGCCATGCCTTTGTCACCCATGCCCACATGGACCATTTCATTGGGTTCGACACCCTCCTCCGGGTCTTTCTCGGTCGGTCCAAGCACCTTCACCTCTACGGTCCCGTCGGGTTTTTCGGCCATGTGGAAGGGAGGCTTTCCGGATACGCCTGGAACCTGGTGGCAGAATACGAAGAAGAGCTCGTCCTGGAAGTCAACGAGGTCCACCCGGATGAGATCAGGACCAGGACCTACCTCTGCCGGGAGCAATTCAGGTCACATGGAGAGATTCGATCCAGGCCTTTCGATGGTGTTCTCCTGGATGAAACGACCTTTGCCGTCCACGGGACCCTGCTCGACCATCGGATCCCATGCCTGGGGCTGGCCCTTACGGAACGCTTCTACGTCAACATCCTGAAGGAAGGGTTGAAAGAGCTGGGGTTGCCGGTGGGTCCCTGGCTCAATGGCTTCAAGGAGGCCATTTACCGGGAAACGGATCCTGATGCGGATTTTCTCGTGACGTGGGAAGAGAAGGGCGGGGGGATGCGGCAGGAAAGAATTCGTTTTCGGTGAGCTGACCGGGAAGATCGCCCGGATCTCTCCCGGTCAGAAAATCACCTACATCACGGATGGGGCGGGCCACAAGGAGAATCGGACCAGGATGATCGACCTGGCCCGAAAATCCAACCTGCTCTTCATCGAGGCCCCCTTTCTCGAAAGCGAACGAGAGGCCGCCCGCAGGAAATGTCATCTGACCGCCAGGGAGGCGGGGGAAATCGCGCGCGATGCCGAAGTCTCAGCCTTCCGGGTGTTTCACTTCTCGCCGCGTTACAAGGGCAGGGAGGCGGAGCTGGAAGCAGGAGGCCCGTGAGGCCTTTACACAGCCCCGATGAGCCTTGAAATGACGATCCTCTGGACCTCGGAAGTCCCTTCGCCGATCTCGAGCAGCTTCTGGTCCCGGTAGAAGCGCTCCACATCGTACTCCTTCATGAGGCCATAGCCCCCGTGGAGCTGAACCGCGTGGTTGGCACAGCGGTACATGACCTCAGAGCAGTAGAGCTTGGCCATGGCCGCCTCTTTTCCGAAGGACTTGTGGTTGTCCCGCAACCAGCAGGCCTTGTAAAGCAGGAGCCTTGCACACTCGACCTCGAGCGCCATGTCCGCCAGTTTGAAGGAGTTGACCTGGAAATTGGCGATGGGCTTTCCGAACTGAACCCTTTCCTTGCTGTACCTGAGCGCCATCTCCAAACACCCCTGAGCCCCGCCGAGACCCATGGCGCCGATGGACAGCCGACCGCCGTCAAGGGTCTGCATCATCTGGTGAAAGCCGTTCCCCCTGGGTCCCAGGAGGTTTTCATTGGGGACCCGGCAGTCGTCAAAATAGAGCTCGCTCGTGTTGGAGGCCCGCCACATCATCTTCCCGTGCATCTCCCGGGTCTCAAACCCGGGCGTGCCGGTCTCCACCAGGATGCAGGAAAGCTCCGGCCGGCCGTCCTCGCGTGCACCGCTGCGGCAGAGCGCCGTCACCCCTGAGGTGATTCGCGTGGAGGCGTTGGTGATGAAAATCTTGCTCCCGTTGATGACCCACTGCTCTCCCTGCTGGACCGCGGTCGTCTTTGAATTGCTCGCGTCGGAGCCTGCGTTTGGCTCCGTCAGCCCAAAGCCCCAGAGCGCTTCCCCGCTGCAGAGCTTGGGCAGATACTTCTGCTTCTGCTCTTCGTTGCCGAAATAGTAAAGCGGCCCGATTCCGAGGGAATTGGCGGCGGCCACCGTGGCCGCGTGGGATCCGTCCACCCGGGCGATCTCTTCGGTGGCGATGATGTAGGAGAGATAGTCCATGCCCTGCCCCCCGTACTTCTCGGAGACAAACATGCCGAAAAGCCCGAGCTCGGCCATCTTCTGCATGGTTTCATAGGAAAACGTCTCCGCTTCATCCAGCTCCCTCGCAACGGGCTTGATCTCCTTTTCGGCGAATTCACGGACGCTGTTGCGCAGGATCTCCTGCTCCATGGAAAGGCTGAAATCCATGTCCCCTCCTTGCTGTGTGGCAATTAGGAATGATTCATCTTACTGGTTCCTGTCACCGCTTTCATGCCCTGCCGGCTCCTTGCCTTCCAGCACCGCAAGCCGCTGGATCAAAATGCGCAGGCGACGTTCCTGGTCTGATCGTTCGACATCCATGGTCAGCATTTTGATCAATAAGAGCCCCATGCCGACTATCACCAGGAGGATGGGAGGATACGTGACACCCAGCCTGGAAGCGACCCCATCGACCAAAGACGGAAACCCGCCGAAGAGGGCGCTCGCCCCCGCCACAATCAGCCACCAGATGGAATACCTGGTGTGAAGCAGATCCTTCCGCACCAGCCACAGTATGGTGAAGGCTATGGCAAGCCCGATGGCCAACGATGTGAGGCGATATGGAATCATTGCCGGTTCCTCCCTAATGCGGATCTCCACATGCACTTCTTGTAGGCATCTTCTTGTGCTTGGAAAGTGACAGAACCATTGTAAGCGCCAGATAACGCCCCACGGTCCACCATGAGGAAAAGACCCTCGAGTGACCCGCCAGCCTGGGGCTCATGACGACGGAGGCTTCCGCGATCCTGATTCCCTTTCTTTTCAAATGCAGAAGCACCCCAATGTCCTGGTAATCCAGAAGCGATGTCTCGTCGCAAGCCAAAACGGAGATGGCGGCGTGGTTGTAGGCCCGAAGCCCTGAGGTCAAATCCTGCAAATCCAGCATATTGAACCGCCGAAAAAACGCCCATGAAAGCTTTCTCGCCCGACTGCCGCGATCGGGGTAAGACCCGATGACCATGTCCGCGTTTCCCTCCAGGATAGGGGCCAGAACCGACGGAATGTACTCCGCCATGTGCTGGCCGTCCGCGTCCATGGTGAGCACCACGTCAAAATCGTGCTTCACTGCATAGAGCATTCCTGTTCGGATAGCGCCCCATGCACCCAGTTGAAGAATCAATGGCAAGACCGTGGCGCCCGCCTTCCTCGCCGCATCCCCGGTGCCGTCGGTGCTGGCGTCATCGACCACCACCACCCTCGCCGCCACCCTATCCATGGCCTCCTCGATCACTCGGCCGATGGTCGGTACTTCATTGAACGCCGGAATAATGACGGCAAGCCGTTGATCTTCCGATCGGCGGATGGGATGGTCGTCGTTCACGAAAGGCAAATGATTCGACATGACAGCACGATAGTCGGGATATAAATCAAGTCAATAAAAATTCCGGGTCTGAAATGCCACGCTTTAGCAAAGCCGAAAGAAGTTTCTCACGCCCGTTCTGCTTCGCTGCACTAGAGCCCACGGAGATCGCAGAGAAAACCTACTCGTTAACCAGACATCAAAGGCAATGCGCGCTGATCATTCAGTTTCAATAACAATTACGTAATTTTTCAAATCTTCTTTCGTCTCTGCGCCCCCTGTGGGCTCTGTGCGAGACAATTCTTGTTTGGCCCTTTTTTGTCTCTGATCGTGTTGATCCTGTTCATCCTGTCATAGATGGCTGGACTATTCCATCGGATGTAACGGGATCCCTCAAGCACGACTCGTAGAGCCTTATCACGTCCGATGCGACGGCATCGATCCGATACATGGCTTCGAATCGTTTTCTCCCTGCTTCCCCCATGACCGCCAGTGCGTCCGGGTTTTCCAGCAGTTTCTTGAGCGCAACAGAAAGGGCACCGTGATCGCCAGGGTCCACAAGCCATCCTGTCTCACCATGCTTGACCACCCACCCTACCCCCGAGCCGGGGATATCGCTTGCCACCACCGGCTTCCCAAAGGCCATGGCCTCGAGAAGCACCAAGCCAAAGGCCTCGGTCCGCTCAATGGATGGCAAACACAAACAGTCACAGGTGGAAAAAAGCGATCGGATTTTCGACTCTGACACCGAGCCAAGAAAGCGCACCCTGTCATTCAATCCCATGGCCTCCGTCTGCTCACGAAGTCCTCTTCCAAGATGGCCCTCTCCAACCACGAGAATCCTGGTGCTATCGAGAGAAGCAGCCGCCCGGATGAGGACCTCGTGCCCCTTGTAATAGGTGAGCCTTCCGACCGAGAGCACCCGATGCTTTTCGGACCCCCACAAGCCTTCGGCCCACTGGACATCCGCTGCCGCGGGTCTCTTGAATCTCATCGGGTCGAGGCCCAAGGGGATGACGACGCACTTGTCGCGCCACCCCCCCAAGGGCTCACTGGAAGCCAGATAACGTTCGGAAGTGGCCACCACCGACGTGGCACGCTTCAGAACCGCCTGTTCGAACGGCCGGTAGAATCGATAGGCAATGGACATCCGTCCATCGATGTTTGAAGGCACGACGTCCGAATGCCAGTGGATCACCCATCTCAGCTGTGTTGCGCATCCCATTGCCAGCACCCAAAAGGCCGAGGTGTTGGGCAAATGCAGATGCAGCAGATCAGGCTCGAAATCCCTGATCTGTTGCCGTAGGGCCGCCGGAAAGCCGGGACTCAAAGGGGCATAAAGCAAGGTGCCATAAGAAGGCACGCGACGGACGTAGTCCGGTTGTGGCGGATCACCCTTTCCCAGGCCCCGTCGCAAAACGATTCGAATGGTCGTGCACCAGACCACGGGCATCGATTCCCCCCTTCCTCAACGCCCCGAGCAGATCGGCAAGAAAATTCTCCATGCCGCCGGCAAACGGGGGGTAATATTTCCCGACGTGAAGAACACGCAACCGAATTATCTCCCAACCCTCTTACGTCCGTTCATTGCCTACTGCCTTCCCAACGATTCCCACATCCCTGTTCGTCCTCGTAATCGTCACCGTAATCGCAAAAAACGCATATGCGATATGGGCCTCCTACCTCCTAGATCTACCTCCTATCTCCTACCTCCTATCTCCTCTCTCACATCCCACCTCATTAAGACCCCGATAACTTTTCCAGGTATTCCTTCGCCGCGGCCTGCTGAGGGTCCTTCTTGAGGGCGTCGATAAAAATCTGTTTCGCCTCATCGCGGGCACCCTTATGAAAAAGCACAATCCCAAGATTGACCATGGCCGGCAGGTTTTCAGGGTAAACGCCAAGTGCTTCACGCAAGCTTTCCTCCGCCTTTCCCAGGTCTCTTTTTTCAATGTAGATATTACCCTTGTTGGCCAGGATCTTGGACCGAACCCGGGGATTGGGGTTCTTGCTCAGGTACTGGTCGGCAGCGGCAAGGGCCTCTTCCAACTTTCCCTGCCTCCTGAGCATGATCAGATGATTGATGGCGCTGGGCCACTGGATGTCATTTCCGTCACGCTGCTCAAAACGATCGGTCAAGGCCAGGACCCGTGCCGCTTCCTGGTTTCGTCCGGCCTCAAGCAGTTGCCTGGCAAGCGTGTCCAGCACCCGGTACTTGTTGGGCGTTTTCGCGGCGTTGTCTCTCCAAAGGGCGATCGGGTCCGCCCAGACCTGATTGCGCTGCCAAGTCATGACGCTGAGGACCGCGACCATTGGAAGGGCTACGGCAACGGGATTCAGCCATCCAAAGAGGGTCGGCAGAACGGAAATCGTGAGCCATCCCGTCACCAGGCATAAACCCGCGTTGGGCAAATAGGTCCGGTGCTCGAAAAGCACATCCCGGATGGGGATAAAACTCGATTCCACGATGTTCGCGACATAGTAGAACAAGACCCCGAACGCCAACAATGGGATACCTTTTCCTCGCCCTTATGGCCAAGCCGAGGACCAAAACGTGGCCTGCAAGAAACGGGAGTGTTTCCAGGCTGATCAAACCATCCAAGAGAGGGACATCATGGTCCAGGTGAAGCCCCACCGGAAAGAAAAAGAGCCGGATATAAATCCACAACACCTTCATCTGCGTGGCCAGGTACTGGACCCGCGAGATGACCGTCGTCTCCCGCGTCAAGACCTCCATGGCCTTCAACGAGAAGGGGTCGTAGCCGGAAAAGGCCGCCAAGGCCACCAAGAGGCACCCAAGGCCCATCTGCAATGACGGCAAGGAGCCGGAAAATCCGCTTTTTACCGCCTTGAAAAAAAATGAGCTCAGCCAGAAACAAGGCCAGCGGCAGCGTGAAGGTGTTCTGTTTCGTGAAAAGCGCAAGGCCCGCAAAGAGAACGGTCCCGGCGATCAGAAGGCATCGTTTCCATGCCTGATCCGACACACGTGCCCACACGTAACAAGCCAGGGCCGACAGGTAAAACAATGCGGCAAGGGATGCCAGCCGTTGAACGATGTAGGTGACGGCCTGGGTCTGCAAAGGATGAACGAGAAAAAGGAGCCCGGTGAAAAAAGGCATCCATTGTGCCACCCCCGGTGTAGACAGGGGGCGCACCGCGGGGGTGGATATCAACCCCTTTGCCAGGGCCAGGACGGCACATCCTGCAGAGGAAGTGAATCACAATGTTTACGACATGGTACCCCGCCACCTGGAACTGGCCGAAATGGTGGTTCACGGCGAAGCTGACATACCCCACGACCCTCAGGGGGGCATAGTCCCAAAGCTCCCTCCACCCTCCCCAATTCTGAACGACCGGGTTTTCCACAATGGAGGAGAAGTCATCGAGGTAGAAAGGCACATGCAGGGTGTGGCCGTAGCAAACAAGCGTTGCAAGGGCCATTGCGAGCACCTGAATCCACCACGCCTTCAGCCACCCGGCGATATAAAAAGCGCTTCTGCCGGACCGGGCTCGCCCTTCCTCTTTCGTCGAAGCCTGATCCTTGCGGCGAGAAGAGGTTCCGGTTACCGCCGCTTTCCTTTTCAGGGTCTTCTTCTTAGCCATATCTTCATCTACGCTATCTCGCATGACTACCGCTCTAACGAACTACCGGTGCGCATTTTTTCGCGATTCGGTCGAGCGACTCGTTAAGCGCCTTGTCAACGAGTCAGCTCCAGTAATGATCTCGATGCGTCGTTTACCGAAACGGAATCACGAAATGCTTTTGCTCACATCCGGATCAAGGATAACAACATTAGAGCCTTCTTTGAGCAATTGTTGACAATATTTCCCTCTGACGGCTTTCGAATAGTCGAAGTCGTACTCGCGGGCGTAACTCATCTTCAATCTTTTTCTTCTTATCCTTCATGTCTCTTCCTCTCATGGGCAGTGGCAGTTCTTGCGTTTATAACGCGAATGGAATTTCCCCTCTCTGTGTGTGCTATCGAACACAGCAGGCGGTCTTGTGAGGAGACTCCAATGGTTATGAGGCGATGCTCGATCTTTGAGTGATCCGGGTCATCAAATGTTGCAGAAAGCGGATCATAGAAGACGGTCGCCGCCTCATCAAAAGAGATGCCATGCTTCTTCAAATTCAGTCTGGCTTTCTCGTTATCCCACTCGAACAACATTGTCATTGACCACTACGCTACCTTCCCGATTCTCCGCTTTCGCATGGCTGAGCGCAGATTCACCATCAAAGGGTAGGCCAAACGCCACTTCATCGGGACGCCTCCCGTGTGATGCATCAAAACCCGGATCGCCTCATCGTAGTGCTCATGCCGGTCCCGGCTGGTCTTTGTGTCACGATGCATTCGGCTTCCTGCCACAAACGTCTGATGTAAAGGAAAGGACCGAACCTCCGGTACAACCGCCACCAAAGGTCGTAGTCCATGGCCATCCTGAGGCGTCCGTCAAGGCCGCCCACAGGCCTCCCACGCTGATCCTCCGGATCAATGTGGCCGGCTGTGCGACAAAACAGTAGTTTTTCAGAACCCATGGCCGAAACGGCATGGTCACGTATGGGAAAAGCCGTGTTCCGTCTTCACTCAAGTGTCCAACACCGCCCATAGGCGACCACGGCTTCCTCTCGCGCTGAAAGAGCTTTCAACAGACACCGAAGCCCGCCAGGCAAAAAACGGTCATCTGAGTTGAGCCAGCACACATAAGGGGCAGTCCCCATGCTCAGTCCTTCGTTCACCGCCTGGGCCTGTCCCCCATCGGGACCATGACGCCATCCAAGAAGTCTCCCTTTACATCGTTCGATGACGGAAAGGGAGTGGTCCGTTGAGCCCCCGTCCATCACCACGACCTCAGCGGGAACCCCCTGGGTGAAAATGGATTCCAGCGCCGCCGCGAGATAGCGTCCGTGATTCAGATTGGGGACCGCTACGGTGACGAGCGGCTCAGTCATAACGGAGGATCCTTGCCTTCCACAGGCTTTCCACGAACTTGGCCTTGATCATATACCACAGCACCCCCAGGGCAACTCGTTGTTGCGATGGCGTGTAACCGATGGCGCGTGTTCTCAGCCGTTGCATCTCATGAAAACCGATCGAATTGATCTCCGCTACAGTCTTCTGGCTTTCATGAACTCGGAAAAGGCCGATAAATTAGGGAAGTCGAACCATCTTTGCGCCGGCATCCCTGAATCGAAGCAACAGGTCCCAATCCATGGCGAAATGAAACTCCTCATCCAGTATAGCGCCGATCCGGTTCCACAAACGTCTTCTCCAAAAAAGGGTCTCCTGGGGAATGTAGTCGGCCCAGCTCAGCACGCGGGAATCATGGGGGGGCAATGTCCAGCGACCGATTTCCATATCATTTTCATTGATCAGGATCCGATGGCCATAGACCACATCCACATGAGGATGTCGTGGAAAAAAAACGGCCGATCCGGCGCAAGGACCCTGGTGCCAATTCATCGTCTGAATTGAGCCATCCCATGATCTCCCCTCCTGTCGCGCTCAAACCCTTTGTTCAAAGCATGGGTTTGCCCTCGGTCCGGTTCGCTGCACCAATAGTGGAAATGCGGAGAATACCTCTCCAAAATCTCTCTCGACCCATCTGTGGAACCACCATCCACCACCAGGATTTCCAGCGCTGGGTATCTCTGGCCAATGAGGCTTTGAACCGCCCTTTCAAGAAAGGGACCCTGATTATACGAGGGGATTACGATCGAGATCTTGGGAGGATCATCGGGAACGGAAGCACTGCGCTTCGACGTCTCTAAGGCAAGGTCGCTGGGCTTGTGCTGGGGGCCACAAGTGGCTATCCCCGGCAAAAGCCATTTTGTCTTCGTCTGGATGGTTTTGACACAGTTTCCCCGTCAGGCCGCGTGCCATTTCCCGCACTGACTCAGAATTAGGCAAGAGGCCTCTTCACGGTAGCGAAGGGCATGGGATAACTTTCAATTCCTCTATTCGAGGTTGCTTTCATCGAACATCAGGCTCATCTGTTTAACGTGAAGGTCTGCGTCCAGCTCTCGGCAAACTCTCTTGACTTCCTTCGCCCTTTCACAACCGTCTTGTCTAAAGGTCACGATGATCTCCTTGACGCCGTGCTTTCTGACGATCTCCTGGAGATGCTGCCGTGCCCCCAAAACGGGATATCCCCTGATGCTTCTTCGATGGATGCTCGGATTGTCGTCAATGAAGCCGACCACATGGAGACCAAGGCCCCCGTTGGATTCTATTTCCTTGAGGGCCAGTTGCCCACCTACGCCTGCCCCGTAGATCAAAGTGGGTCGGCCCTGCCGGTTGCGTCTTCGAACCCCTTCATCCAACAGACGAAAGGAAAGCCTCGTAAGGGACATCAGGATGAGCATTAAGATCCAGTAGATTACGAAAACAGCCCTTGAGAAGCTGTAAAACCGGTAGAAAAACAAGAGAATGAGCATAGACCCGATGGTCCCTGCCGTGATGGCCTTTACGTAGACAATGAGGTCGCGCAGGCCCGTGGCCTCCCACACCCCTCGATAAACACCCGTAAGAAAGAAACTCAGGATCTGGCAGGAGATCAAGACAGGAAGGGATTTGAGGAACACCTGAAAGTCCTGCCCCAAATCCCCCTCGAACCTCAGCAGGTAGGCAGCATAGTAGGCTACTGCGATCAAGATGAGATCCAGGATGACCTCCAGGAGCCTTCTCCTGTATGTGATCTCGATCAGTACCGGCGTGATTCCGCTTGGGTGTTTGAGGATCGATTCCTCCGCGTAGACCTTGACTTTTCCCAGGTAAATCCAGAAGAACAGGACCAACAGAAGATAGAGCGCGACCGTCACCACGCTGGTGCCGATGCCGAGATGATTGATCCCAAGGGCGATGCAACCCGAGGAAATCGAGAAGGCGTAAAGCACCAAGACCGCCCGTTTCTCGGAAAATCCGATCGCCACCATCCTGTGAGACGAGTGATCCCTGCCGCCCTGGGATATGGGTCGCCGAAAGAGCTTTCGCATGAGGCTTACAAAGCCCGTATCTAGAATGGGGACGAACAAAATGAGCACCGGGATGGCGATCACTGAAAGAAGGGGGACACTGGTCCCTGCCTGGACCGGTCCTGGCCTGCCTGCCATGGCAAGACCGCCAAGAACGAACCCGATGAACAGACTTCCGGCATCACCCATGAAGATGGAGGCCGGGTTAAAGTTGTACACCAAAAACCCGAGCAACGCGCCAAGATAGGCCATATGGAGGAGTAGAAATGGTCGGAATTGAACCGCTCCATTCGAACCGCGTCAGATGCCACAGGAAAAGAAAGCCACCGGCGATAAAGGCCGTTCCTGCGGCCAGACCGTCCATGTTGTCGAGCAAATTGAACGCATTGGTCATGCCGAGGATCCAAAGGATCGAAAGCATCAAGTTGACCGTCTGGGAAGGCGTCCAGTTAGTCTGAAGCCGAGGAAGACAAAAGTGGAGGCAATGACAACTTGAACAGCCAGCTTCTGTTGGGGCGCCATGTCGAAGAAATCGTCTGCCAGACCCAGAGAAAACATTGCAGCTGCGCATATCATGAAAGGCAATATGGGTTGCCCGTGTAAATCCCACCCCGAAAGACCCGCAGATACGGACCAGACTGCAGCCGTGGCCAGGAAAATGGACACCCCCCCCAGCAGTGCCGTCTCCTTCTTGTGCCAACGCGTAACTCGAGGGACCGCCACCTTCCCGTGGGCCAGCGCAAAACGTCTCACAAGCGGGGTCAAGATCAACGAGATCAAACACCCGCCTGCAAACACCACAAAATACAAGGACAAGGAAGACACTTTCATGTAAACTTCGGCCTAAGACCTCACGATTCCTTTTGCACGCCCACCGAAGCATGCTCAGTCCCGCTTGGATCCGCCTCGGTATCTGCAGATGAAGGAGAGAATCGATCACGCGCGATCAGCCCATCAGGGGTCGGCCCGCGGCCACCCGCTTCATCAAGTAGCAGCATGCGGCGAGCAAAAAGGCATTTGGCAGCCACATACCCACCAATGGATGCATTCCTCCTGCCTCCGAGACGTTTCGCATCCCGCCCATGAAGACATAGTAGGACAGGAATATGAGCAGACTTACCGCGATCCCCTTTGCCCGCCCCTTAAGTCGCATTTGGGCGCCCAACGGCACGCCCGTCAAACCCATGAGAAACACCCCGAAAGGCAAAGTGAACTTTTCGACCAGCTCAGCGAGATATTCATTTCGCTTAAGATCCCCTTTATCGCTCTTGCGGATTTGCTCAACGAGCTGCGAAACGGACATCTCCCCCGGCTTTTTCTTCCGGCCGGACAGCGCCGCAAAAAGGTCTCTGATTCCAATGCTCAGATCATAGGTTTTGAATTCGATTGTCCTTGCCACCGCCAAGTCCCGACCAACCGTAAAAATAGTCCCTTTTTCAAAATGAACGACAATAACCTGATCCGTTGGGCGGCTCACCACCGCGCCCTTCTCGGCGATGATCGTATTGACAAGCTCAGGATCTCGTCGATCCACCACGAACACGTCCCTCATGGCCTTTTGTCTCGACGAAAACCCGCCCACGTAGAAATGAAGGCCTTCGAAAGGCTCGCTAAACACCCTTTCCTTAATCCCAAGATCAGGCGTGGCTTCTGCAACACGAAAGGCCAGATCAGCCATGGATCGGTTCCCCCAAGGCACGGCAAGCGTTGTTGTGGCCAGGGCCGCGACAAAGCCCATTACAGAAAGCGTAATCACCGGCGGGAGCAGCTGATAAAGACTGATCCCTGAAGAAAAAAGCGCCATGATTTCACTGTCCCCGGATAATCTCAGAAATCCCACGACCACTGCCATAAGCGATGCTGCCGGCAGCACGAAAAGCACCACTTCCGGCAGCATGTATAGCATAATCCCCAAGACATGTGATGCTGAAACACCCCGGATTAAAATCAAATCAAGGATGGGAAGCATCCTTGTCGCCAGCGCGGCAACAATCCAGACACAAAGCCCCGCCAGAAAGACAGGCCATATCTCGCTGATTATGTAAATGAAAAGGGTTTTTTTCATGCTTCTGGGCAAACGGGCTTCTTCAGGGGTGCCTTTTCTTCGCCAGGACCCTCAACCCGTTCAGGGTCATCACAAGAAAAAGCCTGACAGCAAGCACGCCGATGACCATGGGTTTAAAGAGCCAGGAAAAACGGCTATGGTACTTCTCGAAAAGACGGTATGCGCTCTTGTGGAACTCCAAAATGGACCTTATCCTCAATTGCTCGCTGCTCCCGCCTACGAAATGCACGACGCTTGATTGTGGAAAGTACATCACTTTCCATCCCTTATCGCGCATCCTTCGGCACCAGTCCGCATCTTCCCAGTACATGAAAAAGCGTTCGTCCAAGAGACCGACATCCTTAATCGCTTCCCGCCTGACCACCATGCATGCGCCTGAAACCCAGTCGACTTCAATCGGGCACAAACCATCACAGCACTTGTCAATCAAATTCCGACGGGTAACCGGGTTCCCCGGGAACCACTTGCTCAGGAGAGAAGATCTTCCGAAAAGCGCAGTCAAGAGCGTGGGATGACTCCTGGCAGACCCTTGCAACGTACCGTCCTGGTTCATGATCCTGGGCCCGACGATTCCCACTTCCTGATTGGCTTCCATGTATTGCAGTATAGGGAGGAGAAACCCATTGGTGGCGTACGTATCAGGGTTGAGTAGAAGGATGTAGCGGCCGGTGGAATCTTTGATGCCTTCGTTTGCCGCCTTGGCAAAACCCTTGTTGACCCCGTGCCTCTTGAGCAAAATCCTGGGAGACAGCCCACATATCCTGGAAGCATCGTCTCTTGAACCGTTATCCTGAACAAATATCCTGGCGTCCATGCCGCCGATGGCCACAGAGAGACTTTTCAGACTCGCCAAAAGGAAGTCCGTACTGTTGTAGTTGACAATAACCACATCAAGGGAATGGCTCGTCGATCCTTTCTGCAACATGAAGAAAATCAGCCCCAGCTATACGATGCTCTCGCCATGC
>CAVOVO010000047.1:0-37448 GCA_963699845.1 uncultured delta proteobacterium | reverse complement strand
AGCTTTTGGCTCACTGGATTTTGAGTCCAGCGCGTCTACCAGTTTCACCACTCCGGCATCAATCGCTGTTATATTAGGGGGGATACCTGAAGGATGTCAATATCATATTGACAGGCTCGGAACGCCTTTGTTAAGATCAATAGACAATGGGGCTGTAGCTCAGCTGGGAGAGCGCATGACTGGCAGTCATGAGGTCGACGGTTCGATCCCGTTCAGCTCCACCAAACCATTCTTTCACACCTGCGTCCAGTCAAAGAGGCCGACCTCGTGAGGATCGGCCTTTTTTTGCCGTGCGAAGCCCATGCGCCCAAAATAAACTCCCCCCTGAGTAAGGAGGGCAAACCCAGGGGGGCGTGTTTGATAGAGCAAGGTCCCCAATCTCTGAAGATCACGTTACCCTATCAGTTACATGGTAACACCTTTCCCCGTGAGTTCAAGGCGTGGCGCGACCGCCCCGAACCGTCGGGTTGATTTCCGTCACTCGAGCAAGCCGGTTGCAGCTGTTGTATCTGGAAGAGAAAACAGCGGCCCTGCCGGAGAAGATGTTGCACCTGGTGAGAACGTGCTCGGCCACCCGGCCTCTCCGCTCCTGGTCGAGTCGATTGAAGGCCTCCACAAACGCCTCTTCCCCATCCATCTCCTTCAGGATGGCCCAGACTTTGTCCGGCTCCATTCCCTGCGGGAAACGAAGACCCGCCTCAGAAAGCGTCTCCGGGTGAAATACCGCTTCGGCTTCTTTCAGCAGCAGCTTCAGGTCATCCTGAATGTCCCTTGCAGCCCCTGCCAACGCTTCAAAGGTGTGACAGGAATCCGATACCGGGATCACCGTCTCCCGGTCCGCGACCCTCACCGGTATCCCTATGCAGAACGTCTCCCCACCGGGGGCCAGCGGTCTTGTCACACGCAGAGATTTTAAACCATCGACTCATGACGCAGATCGGCTCGCGCCCCCCTGATTCCCCCAAACCCTCTCAGAGCGAAATTTCCGTCCCTTCCTTTGCGGCATCGATTTCAATATGCGCGCCGTTCGCGCTCACGAGCTCATCACACCGCGCTTTGATCACCGCGATCTCCGTATCCTTTCTCCAAGGGTCGTGGTGAAAAAGCATGAGCCGTCTCACCCCGGCGCGCATGGCCATACTGCAGGTGGAAACGTATTCCGAATGACCCCAACCGCGTCGGCTCTCAATCTCGTCCGGGTCATACTGAGCGTCGTGGATCAAGAGATCCGCACCCCGGCAGAATCGCACATATTCATCGGGGCGTCTGCTATACCCCCGCCTCCTCGGAGAGCTCGTTGTCCGTGATAAAGACCAGGGTCTTGTCGCCTTCCGTGAAACGGTAGCCGAATCCTCCCTGTGGGTGTTGAAGGGGAATGGTCTCTATCAGCGTTCCCTCAATTTCCAGAGGGCCACGGCTCAAGGTATCCAGGTAATGGACTTGAGCCTTGAGCTCGTCAAATCGCACGGGGAAGAAGCCGTCGCCCATATGGTTGTCGAACGCGTACCTGAGCCCTTTCATGCAGGAAGGGTAACCGTCGATGAAGAGCCTGGTGGATTCCTTGTAGACGGGACCGAAAAAAGGAAAGCCCAGGACGTGGTCCCAGTGGATGTGCGTGATGAGCAGATGGATTTCAACCCGTTCCATCTCCTCTTCGAGACGCCTGCCCAAAAGGCGTATCCCCGTGCCCGCGTCGATGACCACCCTTCTTCCACCGCCCAAAATCACCTCGACGCAGGTCGTGTTTCCGCCGTAAACGGTCGTGTCTTTTCCAGGGGCGGCGATGGAGCCCCTGGTCCCCCAGAACCTTACTATCATGTCGGTCCCATGCGCTCAGGCGCAGATGGAATTCGCGTCCCGGCCAAGACCGGAAGAGCAAGGACGATGTTACGAGCCACAGAGTTTTTCCTTTGACCCCGGGGTCGGATCGGAAGAAAACGACGGTCTCGAACATGACCTCCTTGACAAAAAGTGCTCCAAAGCCCTTCAAGCGAGCACGAATATAGTGTAAGTTGGTGTTGATGGCAAGGCTTATCTCCAAGATGGAACCATTGAAACACCCCAAGGCCCATGAGCGGGCCGTGGTGCCAGGGCCGTCGCCCCACCCGATTGCCTGCCGGCCCATTGGGTTTGTTTGTTCTCCTCCTGGTTCTTCCTTTGCTTTGGGCCTGCGATGGGGCCTACCTGTTCCACGCGGCCAGAGGACAGCTCCAGCGCATCACGGACGATGTTCCCATCGAAGAGGCGCTCAAAGATCCCTCCCTGGGAGACCGTGAATTGGCCCACCTCAACATGATCGGGCCCTTGAAAGCACTTCGCGGTGGGGAGGCTGGGGCTTTCCCCGACGGAGAGCTACGCAAACCGTCTACCTGAAACCGCAGACGAGCTACATTTACACGGTCAGCGCGTCGCCGAAAGACCGCCTTTCCAGGGTCACGTGGTGGTTTCCTGTCGTGGGACGGGTCCCGTACCTGGGTTTCTTCGACCCGGAAAAGGCCCGCGCCAAAGGGAAACGCCTGGCTGAGCAGGAGATGGATGTCTTCATCTCACGGGCGGAGGCTTACAGCACCCTGGGGTGGTTCGACGATCCGTTGACGCGCAACATGATCGAGGCATCAACCGTTGAATTCGTTGAAACGGTCATTCATGAAATGACCCATTCGACCCTTTACCTCAGCAGCCAACCGGAATTCAACGAAACACTGGCCTCGGTGGTGGCGAAACACGGAACGATTCTTTTTCTTGCGAAGGACATACGGCGCGGATCATCCATGGACCATCGAGGCCTTACACGCACTGGAAGACGAGCGGCTGTTTTCCGATTTCCTCTCCGGTGTTCTCGACAGGCTTTCAGCCGTGTATGAAGACGCCGTCAGCTACGAGGAAAAAATGGCACGGCGAACGCTCGTTTTCAGTGATGCGAAAAAGACCCTTGAGCGCCAGAGGGGTCGTTACAAGACCGACCGTTTCGATCCATTCCTGCGGATGGAGCTCAATAACGCCTCCATCCTGGCACTGGGGCTCTACCACAGGTATTTCAACCTCCTTGAGGCGACGCTGGATGAAAACCAAGGCGACATTCGCGAGACGATCGACCACTTCAGAGCGCTCTCAAAGACCGAACCGGACCTCATCAAGGCGCTTCGGAAAGCGCATGAATCGCCGGGTGTCGGCAGAATCTCGCAATAGCACAACCCTTCACCCGTTTCAGGATAGGGGCAGCGACGGCACATGAACGCCGGGGCAAAGCGAGTCCTCCTCATCTCTATCATTTCCGTCCTTTCCGTCCTCATCGTGGCGGTCGCCACACTCGTTGTCGGCACGCGCTATGTGGTGAAACATCCTCAGTCCATCAGGGGGGTCCTTGAAAAGACCCTGGCCCTCATGGCTCACGGGGAAGTGACCATCGAACACATAGAGCCTCGAGACCGAACCTTTCGAGCTGAGGCTTGCCGGAGTCCGTGTCACGACACCGCCCCAATCCGGATGGCCGGCCGTTGACTTTGAGCTGGCCGACCTCTCCGGACGATTCGCGATCGAAGGCCGCTTCGGGCAGAGGCGATTGGTCGTCGAATCGCTCAACCTGAGCCGGCCGTCCTTGCGTCTGACAGGCTTTGGTGAAACAAGACCCACGCCGGGCGTGACGACCTCGCCCGGGCCTTTTCGTCGCCCTTCTAGGGACGCCTTTTCAAGACGCTTGGTCTTTCGGGAAGTGATCATCGACCACGGAGAGATTGAGGCCGGCCGGGTGGAGGCCGACCTGGGCGACCAACGCATCAGCACCAGCGACCTCCATGTGTTGTTCGGCACCGATCAACGGCTGCATGCGTCGTTTGCCGCCGAGCTCTCCACATTGGACGGTTCGCTCCAGGTCGTCGCACCGCTGATTCGATGGGAGAGCGACGAGGCCCTCTTTCAAGGATCAGCAACCGATCGAAGGGACCCTCACCGTCCTCGATGCGCGGCTCCAGAGGGATGATCTCAAAGTGGGCACGGCCGGGATGGAGGCGCGATTCGCCTGCATTCCCCTCGCGGATCGCCTGGATTTCGAGCTTCGCCGCGCCAGGATCTCCGGGGTACGTCTGGAAAAGGCGGGGGCGGTTTTTGCCCCGCCCCAGGATGTGAACCTGACGGCCGCAGGGCAATATGATTTGGAAAGCGGGCAGCTCCATGTGAAGACATGGGGGGTCGAAATGACCGACGTGTTGCGTGCCTCCGGGTCCATTCACACCCACGGGCCTTTCCCCACCCTCTGGTCGATCAACTTCGATCGTTTCCGCCTGATGCTCGCCCCGTTGGTCCGTTCCCTCGCCGGCGGGCCATGGCCTGTGCCGCTATCCGAGATCATGCTGGAGGGTGCCGTTCAGATGTCGGGGCAGATCTCGTCAACCGGCACCGAAGACAACCGCCGCTGGGTTTGCGAGTTGGAGGCATCCGCGGAAGACGGGGCCATGGCGCTTTCCCGTCCGGACTTATCCTTGCAGGGAAAGTGGTCGGGGCGGGCACACATGAAAGGACCCCTTTCAGATGCAACCCTCACATCGGCTTTCAAAGCCTCTGACATCTCGGTTAAAAAAGAAAGTTTCCGTCTGAACGACCTCTCCATTGAATGCTCGTTCCAGGGCAAGGTCCCCGATTTCACCGTGAAGGACTTGAACATCCATGTGCCGAAGCAGGATCACGCCCTTTCTTCGACAGGATTTCAGATCTGGCCCGTGAGGCTCCAATCGCCGAAGGCGGTCATCGATCTCCAAAAACGCACCGTGAGGATGGCCACCGGCACCTTGACCTCACCTCTTTTCGGCGAGCTCGCGATTTCTTCGAGGGTTTCTGAGGAAAGCGCGGTCGTGGCGTTTCGCGGGAAGTCGCTCCCATGGCCGCGATGGATCGTGCAACCAGGGTCGCTTCTTGGCCGACATGGACCTCTCCGGTGTGGGGGACCTGGCGATCGAGGCAACCATCCGCTGGGCGGAGGCGGCGGTTCTCAGACGGGAGAGATCGACTGTGGGGGTGTCGGCCTGGCGGACCGGGATGCGATCTGGTCCGGACAAGGCATCAAGGTCAGGACAGGATTTGAGGCCCGTTTGGACTTGAAAAGCTCAAAGGCAGACGGGAAGGTATGGTTCGAGGTCCCACAGGGAGAGCTGTTGCTAGGACCGCTATTACTTCAACATGAACCAGGACCCGCTCAAGGCCTCCGGTCGTTTTGCCCTGGAATTGACGACGAAACGAGCTGAAGCCAAGGACGTCACGATCCAATGGGGAGAGCTGCTCGGAATCCGCGCGGAGGCCGCATCGGGATGGGGTGATCGGCGGGGCTTGAAAAGCGTCCGCATTCAACTGGGCCCTGCACCCGTCGACCCGCTCTACGAGAGGCTTCTCAAGGACCCTTTCAAGCTGGAGCATCCCCGTCTAAATGAGATCAAGTTCGGGGGGGTGGTTTCAGCGGACATCCGGGCTGAGGTCTCCCCTGAGGGCGCCCATCGCGTCCTCGGACATCTTGCCTGGGACAAGGGGCGCATGGAATGGGAAGACGCACAATTCCGACTGGAAAACATTCAATTGAAGCTTCCTCTCTGGATGGAATCCGAAGGGTTGGAAGGTGCAAAGGGGCCGGGAAATGGATTTTTCATCGCTTCGTCCATGGCGCTTCCATTTGTTCCGGCGCAACCCGTCTCGGCAACGCTCGCGGTTGGCCCCAACACGCTCTTCGTACCGGCGCCCACATTCATCCAGACCCGGGGCGGCACCGTCCGTGTCGGAGAAACATCTTGCCGGGACTGTTTTCAACCCACACGCCTGATCCGCACGAGCTTCGTCCTCAACGCCATCCACCTCGCCCCTTTTCTGCCTTCGCCGTGGCCCAATCTGGATGGGGCCGTCATGGAAGGAGACCTGGACCCTGTGGAAATCCGCGCCGACTCGGTTCACACCGAAGGCCAGGTGAAGCTTCAAATCTTCGGAGGCGAGATCCTTGTGTCCGAGATCGGCGTCAAGGGTTTGCAGACACCCGGACCAAAGCTCACCTGCCGCGTCGACGCCAAAGCGCTGGATCTGAAAAGGTTGACCGAAGGCACCGAATTTGGGAAAATTGAAGGAGTCCTGCAGGGGCACATCGAAAACGCCGTGTTCTCACGAGGGCAGCCCGAGAGCTTTGACCTGGTCCTCGAAACCGTGAAGACAAAAGGCGTCCCCCAGAAGATCAGCGTGGAAGCGGTGGACAACATCGCCAGGATAGGCGGGGGAACCAGCCCTTTTGTGGGGATGGCCGGGACCTTTGTTTCCTTTTTCCGGGAGCTGCCCTACGAGAAAATCGGGATCCGGGCCCGCCTTGAAAACGACGTCTTCAAAATCAACGGGACGATCAGAGGTGATGGAAAAGAATACCTCATGAAGCGCGGGGGTCTGGCAGGCGTAGACGTGATCAACCAGAACCCCGATAATCGAATCGGATTCAAGGACATGCTCAAGCGGCTCAGGCGTGTCACATCCGCGAGCGCTGGTGCCCCTAAGGAAACGGGACCCCGGTGATCGTGGGGCTGACTCAAGAATGGAGTGCTTTTTCAAGAGGGGTCTATGAAGATACTGGTAACCTATTATTCCGAGACGAGCAACACGGAGAAGGTGGCGCGCGCCGTGTACGAAGGGATCGAGGGGGATTCCAAGGAGGTCCGCCCCATTGAAGCGGTGGCGCGTCTGGAGGATTTTGATCTGATCTTTTGCGGATTTCCGGTGCAATCCAGCTCCGTGCCCTCAAAGATCGCAGCCTTCTTGAAGAGGATTCCGGATGGAAAAATGGTGGCCCTGTTCGCCACACACGGCTGCCTGCGCGGCGGGCAGCTGGCCGTCACCGCTTTTGATGACGCCATGGCGATCGCATCCAAGGCAAGGTTCATCGGAACGTTCGGTTGCAGGGGCAAAGTGAAGCCTCAACTCATTGAGACACTGGGGCGAAGGCCTGAGCACAGGGCGTGGGTCGAAGAAGTGCATAGCGCCGCCGAACATCCGGACGAGGCCGATCTGGAGGAGTGCCGGTCCTTCGCGGGGAGAATCGCGGCAAAAGCCTGCTCCCGGCTCTGAAGGCGATCCTTCACTTTTTCGTTTCAGGCAGAACCGGCTCGATGATCTTGATGGGCAACGTCAAAGCGCGTTCCATGATCCCGAGCAGGCCTAACCCCACTGCGGATGGCGAGAGCGGCGTGATGGTGGGATCAGCCGATCGACCGGAGACCCTCACAGGAAGAGAGACGAGCGTCCCGCCGAGCACGTAGTTCAGGCCCGGGATGTGCTTGACGATAAAGTCGATGGTCTTGAACGGGGCCACTAGGACTTTCAGGTCCAATTGATCATTAAGTAGATCCACTTCCCCTTCACAGCCGATTTCCATGGACTTGCCATCGATAATGGCCTCCTCGATCACCAATTTGCCATTTCGAAAGTCTGCCTTCGCCTTCATGGTGTTGTAGGCGAAACCTTCCTTGCCCATGTCGGGCAGTTTTCCCCTCAGTAGCTCGGTGAGGTTGAGGAAGGAAAAAATCTTGGACAGGAGCTCGTATCGATAGATCCGGCCGTCGCGTGCCTGAAACGTCAACTGCCCAGTGAGACCCTTCGAAAAAGGGGTTTCTTTCAACCTCCCTTCCAGGTGTCCGGATAAATCGAACTTACCGGTCACGCTCATGTGTTCACCCAATAGACACTGAATGGCCGGATTAAGGGACTGTCCCTTTGAGGCGGGAAATACCTTCAACGATGCCGGGTCTGACTCGAGTTGGAGCACGCCCGGCGTCGAGATCCCGCAAAGGTTGGCCTCCTTGACCTCCACCGTCCATCCGGTATCCATCATCTTCAAATGGGCCTTGAACGGAACCCAGTTCCTGCCCGCATATGACACCGACGTTGATTCCAGACGAATGATACCGCGCACCGGCAGATCGGCCGGTCCCGACCCAAATAGAGACTGACCTTTCAGGCCTTTTTTTCCAAATATCCTCGCAAATTCGGACCAAACAACGCTTCCCACTGACACGTCCAAATTCACAAGCAACTGGCCGGCAACGGGCCACACTTCCCCTTTGATGTCAAAAGGGGTATCCGCAATGGATACCAAGGCGGATTCAACGGTGATGCGTTCCGCTTCCGCGTTGATGGCACAGTGTGAAACCTCTACGGGTCCATGTGCGCCCGATGGGAGGGAAAAACCATCGACTGTCAGCGTGCCGGCGATGCTTGAATCAAGGGGCCGGTCCGTCCTGACCTGTCGCCTTGAAATCCCCTTTCAGCCTGCCGTCGCCCATCAGGTTTTCCGGCACAAGTTTGGAAACGGTTCGTTGTTTCAGGTCGCCTTTGAAGGCGATGGCCAATGTACGTCCTGCCAATCCAGGTCTATCTGCGCAAAGGATTGGCCATCTCGAACGATCAGGTTATTAACGCTGACCCGTTTGTTCGTCACCGAGCATTCGAGCGAAAGAGAGACGCTCGCCTCCCAATGATGCATCGCCGCTCACCCGTATGGTTCCGTCGGTGCCGCGCCAAAACCGTGCAATGGGGACGGATAGCGGGCTTCTGGGGACATAGCCTGTGGAAGACCCGCCAGCTGCGCCAACACGCGCATGGAAGAAACCCTAGCGCCCCTTTAAACGAGAGGTCTGCGCCGAATCCCGATGTCAGATCGTGATCGATCGTCCCTGTCGTCTGCAATTTTGCGTCTGAAACACCGAAGCCGGGCAGCTCCCAATGACAGACGCCCTCTTGAGGCACCACCCCGATACTTGAATTCTCCCTCACGGACTCGAACCCTATCAGAGATCCCTGCAATCTCGCAGGAGAGATCCCTCATCCGCCCTGCGATTTCCAACTGCCAATCACGGGAGGGCGCCAAAAGCCCTTTAAGGACCATTTCATTCAACAACAAAACCCCTTTCACGTCACTGACGTCACTGAGGCGACCGGAGAGGGCTGGGTCTGACTGCAGCCAAGGGAACATCTCGTCCATCACGGCTTCCGCCTTTGCCGAGCGAATATCGAAAAACGGCGCCAGGTCCCATCTTACAGTCCCACCGACGTCCAGGAATTCCGACTTTCCAATGACACACTTCAGGTGACTGAAATCCATCTTCTCTTCGGTCAGTGAAATGGATCCACCGCTCAGTTGAATGGGAAAAGGGACTCGACGGTATGTGGCCGCCGTATTGAAGCTGTAAACGGATACGGCCGCCCTCAGGGCCCTCAGGTCTTCACCCAGAACCAGCCTTCCTGAAGCACGTCCGCTTAGATCCGTCACGAGCGAAAGCTCGTCGAGCCCTACCCTATTTTTCCACACCCGTGGCAGATAAACTGGAAACTGGCCCACATCCGCATCCACCTCCACATCCAGGTGAAAACGATCGTCCCCTTTGTCAAGGCCCAGGTTCAGGGCACCGTTCTTGCCATATGCCGCGGTGCCCAGTCGTGCCTGTGCGTGGCTCGCCTCCAGCAAGCCGCCCTGGATGGCCGCCTCCCCGGTCACATCCCGAAGGTCCAAGTCCAGTTCCCGGATGTAAAGGGCCCCCGCCTGCATTCCGCCCCTTATCGTGAGGTTCGAAAGAAGGGTCATATCGCTGAAATCTTTCCCCTGGGTCGTAAGTGTCACCGAAGGCACGACACCTGCCCGGAGGACATCGAAAACAGCGCGAACCCCATCGTCTTTCTCAAACAGGGCGAGTGTCACCTTGCGAACCAACTGTACGTCCAACCCCTGCCCGACCAGCTGGACCCTGGCGCGGGGATCGCTCTTTGAGCGTGTGAGCGTCCCGGAAATCTCTCCGCCTTTTTGATTGACAAGCACCTGATGCAGAACCACGGACAGATCAGGCCCGCTGATGTGAGCAGAGCCTGAAAACTTGGGGAACCCAATCTCCACGTCCTGCCCCCCTGCTGCCAAGGGCCAGCCGCTCTATACTCCCCTCGGCATTCAAGGTGATGTTTCCCGCCCCATTTACCTCCCATTGAAGGGTGACCTGGGCCAAGCGAGTCCTTTATGGGCGGTTTTGACCTCAGGGAGAAAGGCGTGTAACAGACGGTGCGGACTGAAACGTTGAAGCACCACGTTGCCTTGAGACCATTGCTTTTCCGGGTCGAGGACACCGTCTATGGATAGCTCCCCCAGTAAGCCCGAATGGCATGTCAGGGAAACCCGTGCTTCTTTATCCGAGAAGCCGATTTCGCCGTTGATCTCTTCAAAAGACAGTGCCGGCCCATGCCCGCTTGAGGCCTCCAAACGGCCGTTTCGGAGCCGGAGGCTGGCCTCCGTCCCGAAGGAGGAACGAAGGCCCGCCAGGACGGCCATCCCCTCTTCGAGCGGCTTTGAGCCCTCTTTGTTCTCTGGGGCAGAGATACGAATGGAAGGGGCCTCCAACACCACCCTGCCCAGATCGATTTTGCCACGGAGGAGGGACAGGATCCGGGGATACAAAGTGATTGAACCGGACCTGGCCTCAACCTGGTTGGTCCCTCTCAAAGGAGACTTGTTGAAGTTCCAGACGGGGCGCAGGCAAAAGGGTCCACTGGAATTCCTCCCATTTTAGCTGCCCGCCGAACTTGCTGGAGAGATAGGCAAGCGACCGTTTCTGAAACCAGTCTGTATTGAAAAGGCTTGGTGAGAACAGGGCGAGCAAGAGCAGGACAAGCAAGACGACGGCAACAGCCAAACCACAGCCCATCCAGAACCTGCCTGGTCTCATGCGCGTCCATCCAATCCGTCTTCGTTCGAAGATGTCATCAAGCCACAGGCGGAAAATGAGAACGGCTCACAGGCAGCATTCTCGATGAGGCGAACGGCCATGAATCACCCCGCCTCAGAGCAGGCCGGCTTCAGAGAGGATCCCCGCAACCTCGGCCCTTCCGGGCTCGTCGAGCGGTAACAACGGGGACCGGACCGGACCGCCATACATCCCCAGGAGGTCCAGGGCTGCCTTGAAGCCGGGAATGCCGAAGCGGGAGGTCACAGCGTTGTTTGTGGGAATCAAACGAAGCTGCGTCTTTTTTGCGTCTTTCGACCTGCCTGTCTCGAAAAGCCTTATGATCTCGACGACCGCATTCGGCGCGATCGCCGCGATGGCCATGACGCCGCCTACGGCACCCACCGAAAGGGCTGGAAGGAGGAAGCTTCCAGAGCCGGCCAGCACCTGGAAATGGGACGGCGCCTCCCTGACAATGAGTCCCATTTTGGCCACATTCCCCGAGCTTTCTTTCATCCCGATGATGTTCGGGTGCTTGGAAAGCGCGATGACCAGTTCCGCAGTCATGTCGACGTTGGTGCAGGCCGGTACATTATAGAGGATGATGGGAATGGGGGATCGCTCCGCAATCATGGTGTAATGATTCATCAGCGCGGCATGATCCATCCTGGCCTTGTAGTAATGGGGCGTTACCACCATGGCGGCCCGTGCGCCCAAGGCTGCGGCCTTTTCCGTGAGATCGAGGGTCTCGGTGGTGGATTCGCACCCCGTGCCCGCGATGAAGAGCTTGCCCCTGGAGAGGGTCTGTCCCGCGGTCTTCCATACGGCAAGCTTTTCGTTGGGCTTCAAGAGGACGGCCTCTCCGTTGGAACCCAGGACCACAAACCCGGCAAGATCCGTTCGCTGCCATTTCTCAAGGTTTTGGGCCAGTTGATCATGGTCCACCCTGCCCTTTGTGTCAAAGGGCGTGGGAATGGGCGGAAAGCAACCCTTCAAAGATAAAGTCTTTGGCATTTCGTACCCCCGCTTCGGCATCCAACTCGAGGTGAGTCACAATGATTCGGATTACATATACTTCAACCACGGTCGTGATGCAACGGAAAGCCGAAACAGGGAAAAACGGACGCTTCTTTCGGCCCGGGCTCGACCCATTATGGGAGAAAGGTCCTTATGAAAATTGGGAGATTATTCGTTCATGCCATTGTCTTTTTCGATTTTTTTGGTCATATCCAGCTTATAAGCTATTATGAAGGCAATTAACAAATTTTCCTGTCATTTTTTTCTTGACAACGCCTCGATAGACCGTTATTTTGTTATCACTATGAACGAAAATATGCACCAATTGAACGAGGACCTCCTCGATTACCAGACCGGCAGGCTGCAGGATCTGATAAGACAAATTGTCGACTGTTGCGAGGACAGAAGGCTTTACGAGTCGCAAAAATTTGCGGTGCCCTATGCAGAGCTCAGATGCCTGCTTCTCTTCAACGGAGAGAGGTACCTTACCGTCAAAGGAATCTCTCAAAGGATGGACGTTGCAAAAAGCCGGGTGACCAAGATTATAGACAGCTTGATTCAGAAGGGATTGGTTGAGCGCTTTGAGGACCCGAGGGATTCCCGCATCAAGCTCATCAGTCTCACCGCCCAAGGACAAACCCTCTCTGAACAGGCCAGGGGGTTTCATCAGGAAATACACCGAAATCTCCTCTTGCACCTGGCAGAAGAGGAGCGAAAGGGCATGCTGTCTGAGCTCGAAAGACTCCGTTCAGCCATGGAGGCGGTGAAGGAGCGTTTCTTATAAAACGGTTTCTGGAGCGATACGTTCTACTCAAGGCGGATTGGGGCTTGAAAATTAACGGAGATTTGCTTTTGAAGGGGACTATCTTGGTAATGGGCAATTTAGTTCACTTAGTTAATAATTTTAATCGATCAGGAGGTCGTCATGAAAGAAAATGCTGTTAGAAAAGAAGAGGTTGCTAACGAAAACGGATCAGAGAGCGCCATGAATTACAACCTGCTGATGAAAGAGATCACCGACATGAAGTCTCAGCTGGAAGGCGTCTCCAAGTCCGTCGCTTCCAACAAGCTGTCCATGATCGTTTTTAGCGGCGATCTGGACAAGGTCCTCGCCTCTTTTATTATCGCAACCGGCGCGAGGGCCATGGATATGGACGTCGTGATGTTCTTTACCTTTTGGGGCACACCCGTTCTCAGGGACAAGGGGAAAAAGGCGGGCGGCAAGGACTTCATGGGAAAGATGTTCGGCTCCATGTTGCCCAAGGGATCATGTGAGGTCAAGCTCTCCAAAATGAACATGGCCGGGATGGGGACCATGATGATGAAGTCGCTCATGAAGAAGAAAAACGTGGCCTCTCTCGATCAACTGATGGAAATGGCCGGTGAGCTCGGTGTCCGCATTTACGTCTGCGAGATGTCCATGGACCTCATGGGCTTCAAGCGTGAAGAGATGATTCCATACCCGGACTTGACCTATTGCGGCGTTGCCAAATTCCTGGACGAGGCGATGGACAGCAAGATCCAGTTGTTCATCTAATATTTCGTAATGTCTAATTTTTTGAATGGAGGAACGAAAATGAGTGAAGAAATGAAAGCTGACAAAGTGATGGATCTGAAAGGTTTGCCTTGCCCCATGCCGGTCGTAAAGATCAGCAAGGGCATCAAGGAAGTTCAAGTGGGACAGATCGTTCACGCGATCACCTCGGATCCTGGGGCCCTGGCGGACTTTCCGGCCTGGGCCAAGACAAGCGGAAACGAAATCCTGAAAACCGAACAGGACGGCAAAGATCACGAGCTTCTATATCAGACGCGCAGCCTAATCATAGACGTGCCCTACCGACGGGCACGTCTTTCTTGTGAACATAAGATGATGATGGAGGGACTCCGTGCAGACCTTCTACTATATCGTTCTCGTTCCCATGGTCTATGTGGCCTTCGCGGTCTTCTTAGTGGGGACGGCCGTGAGATTGGTGAAAATATACCGGGCGCCCAAGCACCCTGCGACCCTGCAGATCTTTCCCGAAAGCCGCGCAAAATGGTCCATGGCCCTTTACGACACCTTTTTGCTGCCCACCGTTCGAAAGCACAAACCGGTCCTCTGGGCTTTCCTGATGGTCTTCCATCTTGCCTTTCTGTTGCTGATATTGGGCCATCTTGAATTGTTCAAAGAATTCGGGATATTTCAGATCATCCCCCACGAGGTCTTTATTGGAAGGGGGTTTGTGGGACTGATCCTGTGTATCTCTCTCCTTTACTTCCTCTTCAGACGTTTTTCCTCCCCAGTCAGGGAATTATCCGTACCTGAGGACTACTACCTGCTGATCCTCCTGTTCCTGACAGTCCTTCTTGGAAGCCAGATGGATTGGGCCAGAAGATGGTACGAATACAGTGAATTGAGCGTGGAGGATTATCGCAATTACCTTATGAGTCTCTTAGTCTTCAAGCCTGAGCTCCCTTTGGGGGTATCCTCTTCAGGGCACTCCTTCATGCTCGTGATTCATGTTTTCTTGGGGAATCTCTTTTTGATGTTTTTCCCGTTTAGCCAGTCAATCCATTCATTCCTTTCATTTTCGATGAATAAGTTGAGAAGAGGCTGATTATGGATCAGAAGACGAGAGACGATCTTCTAAAGTTCTTTCAGAGCAAGCTGAACGAAGCCATGCGATTCTACCTGGAGGCCTGCACCCGCTGCGGCGTATGCACGGAGGCCTGTCACGCATACCAGTCCATGGGACAGGTCAGATACATCGCGGCCTATCGCCACGAGATCGTCAGGAGAATCTACAAGAAGTATTTCAAGGGCCGTGGAAAACTCTGGCCATCCGTGGGGGAATCCAAGGCGCTCACCGAGATGGCCCTCCAGGAGCTCTATGACGCCGCCTATTCCTGCACAGGCTGTCAGAAGGTGCATGGTTTATTGCCCTTTTGGAATCGACACCCAAATGCTCATGTCTATCGCCAAGCTTCTCCTCGTGGGCGCACAAACCGAGCCGGAAGTCCTCACCCTGCTCGCGGATACATCCATCGAAAAAGGCAAGTCCCTCGATCTTTTCAAGGAAGGCTTCCTGGCCAGCGTAAAAAGCCTTGAAGCTGAAGTGGTCGAGAAATGGAAGACGGAGGCGGGGGAGACGGCCATCCCTGTGGACGTGGAGGGCGCAGACCTCCTTTACGTGGCATTGGCAGGGGCCCATTCCATCATCCCGGCGGCGGCGATCTTCAATGCGGCCAAAGAGAAATGGACGCTGAGCTTTTTCGAGGCCGTCAACTTCGGTGCCTTTGTGGGGGATCCCACGCGGACGAAGCTCATCATGGATCGCATCATCAACGAGGCGAAACGCCTGAAAGTCAGGGAAGTCTGCATCTGCGAGTGCGGGACCGCCTTCAGGGTGATGAAACAGATGTCGGGGAAACAGCCATTCAAGGTCTCTTCCATCACAGAGGTTCATGCGCGCTACATCAAGGAAGGGCGAATCAAGCTCGACAAGACAAAGAAGCATTGGCCCGGTGACCTACCACGATCCGTGTCAAATCGCCCGAAACGGAGGGCGTGATCGATGAACCGCGATTCGTGTTGCAGCACCTGACGGATGATTTCATCGACATGACCTCGGATGTCAAGTACAATTGGTGCTGCGGCGGCGGCGGCGGTTTGGTGGCCTTGGGGGAGGACACCCTTGATTTCCGAATGAAATCCGCAAAGGTAAAGGTGGACCAAGTGAAGGCGACAGGCGCCAAGATCCTTGCAACCGCCTGCGAGAACTGCCACACCCAACTGAGCGATCTGAACAATCATTACAGTATGGGCGTGGAAGTCAAGTTTCTCAGTTCCATGATCGCCGATGCCCTCATCCAGTGACAGCAAAAGGTTGTAGACCACGACTTGTGGCGTTTGCACGCATGGGGCCGAAACCGATGACCTCCATGGGTTAGCCAAAATATGGGCGCAATCGCTTGCATCGGACGCTTCGGCCTCATCTCCATTTCCTGAATCTCTTTTCAAATCAGTCAATGACCATCGTTGGCGCAACGAAAATGCACCTCATGTGTCCTTGATGAGACGAGCTATCGCTGACAGGTCGAATGACAAACCCTCGTCGTGAAGGGGATGCATGAATCCATCGGTATGGCATTTGCAGTGAATGATCACACAGAAAGGAGGTGAACAGTCTTGACTCAGTGACATGGGTTTTGACAGCATTTGGATTATGGACGGGCTTTCCATATCGGAACAGTAAAAAAGGAGGAATTCTTTTATGAAACGATTGGCAGTTGGATTGCTCATTCTCTCCCTGATCGTCGGTCTCCAGTCCGTGGCGCTCGCCACAAACGGAGACAATCTCATCGGCGTGGGCCCCATCTCAAGGGCCATGGGCGGGGTCGGAATCGCCTACCCGCTCGATTCCATCAGCGCCGTCTTTGCGAACCCAGCCGCCATGTGCTTCGGGCCCTATTGCCCTGCATCGGATGTGGATTTCGCGGGCACGCTCTTTATGCCGGATGTAAAGGCGGAGATCCGGCTTCCCGGGCAGACCTTCAAGGCAAACAGCGATGATGAGGTCTATGCCATTCCCGCCATCGGGCTGTCGATCCCCATCACAAAGTCCCTTCCCTTCTGGCGGTTCGGGCTCTCCGCCTACGGGGTTTCAGGCCTGGGGGTCGATTACCGGGACAGCAACCTTGACAACCCGACCTTTTACCCCTCGCCGCCGCTGCCGGGGCCAGCCCCCCTCATTACAGGGGAGTACACACAGTTGCAGAAAATGAAATTTGCACCCGCCATTGCCTTTCAGCCCAACAATCAATGGTCCTTCGGCCTCGCGGGGCACATCAACTACTCCACCCTGGACCTGAGGGATGGCTCCGAACCGGCCTACAGTTTCGGTGTCCAGCTCGGCGTCCTTTACAAGCCTACTGATCAGCTCTCCCTGGGCGTGTCCTACGTCTCACCCCAGGAGTCGGATTTCGAGAATGTAGCGGACTTCGATCCACCTTCGGGCCTGGACAGCCTCAAGCTTGAGTCGCCCCAGACCCTGGGCTTTGGTGCCGCCTACAGTCTTCTCAACAACAAGTTGATCCTGGAGGGAGATGTGAAGTGGATCAACTGGGCGGATGCCAAGGGGTATGAGGACTTCGGCTGGGATGACCAGTGGGTCTTTGCTTTCGGCGTTCAGGTTCAACCCATCTACGGTCTATTCCTCAGGGCAGGTTACAACTATGCAAAAAGCCCAGTGGACACGAATAACGGCTTTGTCGGCAGTAGTTTTACGAAAGTGCAGGGCAAGACCCTCCCGCAGTACTACTACGAAACCTTCAGAATCATCGGGTTTCCCGCCATTGTGGAGCAGCACCTGACCTTTGGCGTTGGCTACGAGTTCACCCCGAGCTTTGGCGTGCACCTGGGCTATATGCACGCATTTGAGGAGACCATCGAGGAGTCAGGCACAGACCTCTTTGGACGGCCGGTCACCATCAAATCCACCCTTTCCGAGGACTCGGTGGACTTTGGGCTGGTCTGGAGGTTCTAAATCTTTTCTCGATCACCCAAGGAAGGGGGAGCGTTGTTCGATGAATTCGTGCAGTGCCCCCCTTTCTTGTGGCTTCATCTCCTTCTCCTGATCTCAATGCGGAAGTGCTCCCCTTGTCTCCTCACTCCCAGGACCTCATCCGGCGAACGCTCCACAACCTTGACCAGGTTTTCCACGGCCTCCGGGTCCCGCATGAAAACCTCCAGGACTTCTCCCTGACGCATGCCCTCGATGGTGCGCTTGCACAGAAGGAGGCAGATGGGCTCCGCCACGTCCAGGAGATCCAGCCTTTTTCGTCCTGCCATGCTACCCTCGCCCGAGTGTCTGGCCCGTGTTTGAGTGCAAAGGCCATGCCTTCAGGCCATTCGAACGCAGAGCCACCCCTATCTATTCTCGTGACCAAACCCTGCCGCGATTTGGGTTGCATTTAATGGAAAAAATGTTTAACGTTGCCTTAACAGTTGTTTAAACACATTTCTCTAAAAGACCTCCGTAATGGATTTTGGTCATAGGGAGGCAAGACCCCGGGCGAGCGATGAAAATCAGGGAAGAGGAAATCAATCGCTACTGGAAAAAAATCTTCAATACCATCAACGATGGTCTGCTCCTGATCGGAACGGACGGCACCATCCTTATGGTCAACCGAACCTTTGAGCGATTGATGGGCTACACCTCCGATGAGATCATCGGAAAGCCATGCACCGTTTTGAACTGCGATGCCTGTGAGCGCACGCTGGTACGCAAGAGCGGGCCGTGGTGTGCCCTCTTCGAGCAGGACGAAGACATTCGAAAGCGGTGTCTGATCATGAAGAAAGACGGCACCTACCTTCATGCCATCAAGAACGCATCGCCTCTCAAAGACGACCGCGGCATGATGCTGGGCGCCGTTGAAACCATTACCGACATCTCCGAGTTGGACCGGCTCGATCGCGAAATCGATCAACTCTCCCGTCAGCTCGATGTGGAAGGGGGGTTCCACGGGATCGTCGGAAGATCAAAGGCCATGCAGAAGATTTTCGAAGTCATTGAAAAGGCCGCGAATAGCGACGCACCCGTCATCATCTACGGAGAAAGCGGCACAGGGAAAGAACTGGTGGCTTTGGCGATTCACTTGTTGGGCAGGCGGCGAGATGGCCCGTTTGTCCAAATCAACTGTGCCGCCCTCAATCCCACGCTCCTCGAAAGCGAGCTGTTCGGCCATGTCAAAGGGGCCTTCACCGGCGCTTACCGGCACAGGATTGGCAGATTCGAAGCCGCCCACATGGGCGATATTTTCCTGGATGAAGTGGGCGATGTCCCCCTTACGACCCAGGTCAAGCTCCTGAGGGTCCTGGAAACCAAAAAATTTGAAAGGGTCGGGGATCATAAGCCCATTGCGGTCGACGCAAGGATTATCACTGCCACAAACAAGGACCTTCGACAGCTGATCGCAGCCAAGGAATTTCGTGAGGACTTCTTTTTTCGAATCAATGTCCTCCCCATTTACCTCCCTCCGCTGCGCGAGCGCAAAGAAGACATTTCGCTCCTCATCAATACCTTTCTGAATCGGCTGCGATCCTCGACGGGAAAGGACATCAAAGGCCTCACCCCTTCGGCCATGGCCAATATGACGGCCCATGACTGGCCCGGCAACGTGAGGGAATTGAAAAGCGCATTGGAGTACGCCTTCGTGGTGGGGGGGGAAGGGTGGATCGATGTGCCACACCTTCCGCCGACTGCTTTCGTCAGGGACCGAATCAGCGCCATGAATCAGAAACGCCGAGGCCACCGAAAAGGAGGCGCTCATGGCGGCCTTGCGGCAGACAGGGGGCAATCAGTCCAAGGCGGCCCGCCTGCTTGGGGTGAGTCGGGTCACGATCTGGAATCGGATGAAAAGGCACGGCATCGACCTGAAAAAGGTGTTCGTCACTTAGGAAGTGAAGAGAGATTCAAGGCGCGATCAGCCATCAGTGTTCAGCCAATCTCACGTTTTTCGTAGTCTTTGCCGACAGCTGAAAGCGGATGGCTGATCGCGTCCATCCAAAAACAATCGTTTTTGGATGGACACTGCAAGGTTTACTTGAAGCAGCAGAACAGCTCGTTTTCGATCACGGTCACCTTGTCGTTCAGGAACCGGGTCTTGAATCCGCCGTTCCTGAGGATCGTGTAGCCCATCTCGGCCCGCAGACCCTGTCCGACAATGCGTGACGATCTCCTTGTCCTTCGGGCAGCTCCTTCAGCCGGCCCTGAAGCTCATCCACCGGGATGTTGACAGCGCCCTCGATCATGCCGAGGGCGGCCTCGGCCTGGGTCCTCACGTCGAGGATGAGCTTGTCCTGGGGTTTGTTGTTCACGATATTCATGAACTCGTCGCCGACGATTTCACCGGGGTGGGGACGGGGCAGATAAAAGATCTGGGTCCTGACCATGCCTGACTGGGTCAACCCGTTCTTCTTTAACCAGCCGCTATACCCTCCATTGAACACATAGAGGTTATTGTATCCCCAACGGGCAACCTCTTTCACGACCGGGGCGAGCCCCTCCATGTTGGTTTCCTGGTCATAAAAGACAATGTAGGCCTTCCGATCCAATGGAAACTGGTTCTTCTCACGGGCCACGTCTTCCAGGCGGATCGCCACCGCGCCCTGGATGTGGCCCTTCTCCGCGGCGTCCGGGGCCCTGGTGTCTATCGTCACAATGTATCCAAGCCGTGTTGAGACGAAGTCGTATGTGGTCAAGAGGATGTTGCCGGCCTGGCTCCATGCGGGCACGCCGGCGTGGTACACTTTGATGTTCTTGTAGCCATACTTCTCTGCCATCCTGGCAGCCATGGGGCTCAACACTCACCTGAACCCTTCACAGTAAAATACCAGAAGCCGGTTCTTGTCCTGGGGCAGCTTGTCCTTCATCTCGGCCATCTTGGGAAACGGGATGGAAATGGCGCCAGGGATATGACCCTCCTGGAACTTGATGCCGGGTCGGCTGTCGATCAGGGTGAAGCTTCCCTTTTCAGGACCCTGGCCACCAGTTTCTCCAGTCTCCTCCGTGGAAACCAACTGTTCCTGGGGAACCTTGATCTCCGGTTTTGCGACGATCTTGCGTCGCAACCAGGTCCTCTCCGACCCTCTTGTAATGGACCCTGACCGGGATGGGAGATTTCAGCTTCTTGATCTCCGGCACGTTTTCCACGGTGGTTTCGGCCGTGAACTTCACCAGCTGCATTTCGTCTTCGATCTTGACCGTTATGGAATTGGCCTTGTTCGATAGACTGTTGAAATCCCCCGCCACGATGTCGGCCATGTCCTTGTAATCCTTGTGGCAAGCCAGACACTTCTTGGCCACAATGTTTTTTGGGGCCTCGGCCGCGACCCCACTGCCTGCCCAGGCAAGCGCCAGGAACAGGGGCAGCAGCACCAAGGCCACCCAGACGAAAGGTGAACGCTTCATCATTTTTACTCCTCCTTCCATGTTTTAATAAAACGTAGAGCCCGAGTCCGCATCGCGTTGGCATCGCGGGCCGAGACGGCATAGGCTGATCATCCATTCTTGACCCTATCCTAATTGAGCAAGAAAGATGCCAGGCGGCCCTGGCGACATGCCCGGTCGTCATAAACGCCAACAAAACAACAGTCCCTCGGTCAGAGGACAAGGGACCATCCGTTAACCATTTAAAATCATGTGATTTTTATTAATGCGCCCGGTTGGGCGCAGGCCTCGGGGCCCCGTGTCATTTTGCCCGGCCTCCCCTCGCTTCTCCACCTCTGCAAAGGTCGTGGATTTAACATGTGTTAATCACCACACCTTCATTCCTTACTCCTTATTGAGGCTTGCTTTTTGATCATTTGGCGACTATGGTTCGTTTCAAGAAATGGCCACCCCTTTGAGACAGCAGAAGGCAGCCATGACTGAACGCTATTCTATCAACTACCTATCCATCTCGCTCCTTTTCATTCTCATGCTTGGTCTTCCTGGTGGAGAGGCCCGCCCGTCAGATGACGCCACATCCAGGCGTTCCCTTTCAGGGATAAAGGGATTTTCTGTCAAGGTGGAAAGGATCGACCCCGAGATCGAAGGCGACGGCCTGAAGGCGGCGACCATCCAATCGGATGCAGAAGGTCTGCTGAAAGGGCTTGGGATCAGGATCCTGTCCAAGATGGAAAGTTTGGATGAACCGGGTGAGCCAAACCTCTACATCAATCTCAACATATTGAAACTGAGGGCCACGAATGAATACATCTACTCGATACAAATGGCCTTCCGACAGAACGCCTATCTGAGCCGTGCCCCCATTGAAGTCCTTGGGGCCTCCACCTGGTCCCTGGGTCTTGTCACAGGAATCACCTACGACCTCGGGAAAAATCAGGGATTCGGTCAAAGCGCAGGTTCAAACGTTCGGCGAAGCCTTTCGATCCGTAAACCCGAAATAACCTCCCGGCTCCAAGGTTTGATGTTCGGAGCCAGGAGCGGTGATCGGATGAAAACGTCCGGAAAGTGATTTTTGAGGGCGCACCGGGAGCCAAACGGTTCCATTGTCTAGGGCAACCCATCTGGAGGGGTCCATTCGATATGAAGGTACTGGTGGTGGGAAGTGGGGGGCGCGAGCATGCCATCGCGTGGAAAATCGCACAATCACGTGAAGTGGCAAAGGTCTATGTGGCGCCCGGCAATGCGGGGACCTCGCTGGAAAAACGGGTCGAAAACGTCTCCATTTCAGCGACCGATATCGAAGGGCTTCTGGATTTCGCGAGGAAGGAAAAAGTGGGGTTGACGATCGTCGGGCCGGAGGCCCCTCTGGTGGCCGGCATCACGGACGTCTTCCAGGATGCGGGCATGAAGTGCTTCGGCCCCACGCGCGATGCGGCCCAACTGGAGGGATCCAAGGCTTTTGCCAAGGCATTTCTCGAAAGACACAAGATCCCCTCTGCCGCCTTCAGGACGTTTGATGCCGTTGAACCCGCAAGGGATTATATCCGCAAGCAGCCGTTTACCCATCGTGATCAAGGCAGACGGGCTTGCCGCAGGAAAGGGCGTGATCATCGCCCACACGCAGGAAGAGGCCATCGAGGCCGTCGATGTCCATGTTGTCCGGAAAGGCCTTCGGCGAGGCCGGCAAGCGCATCGTCGTCGAAGAGTTCCTGCAAGGCGAGGAGGCAAGCTTCATCGTCATGACAGACGGTCTCCACGTCCTGCCTCTTGCCACGTCTCAGGACCACAAGGCACGGGACGACGGGGACAAGGGGCCCAATACGGGGGGGATGGGGGCCTATTCACCGGCACCGGTCGTGACCCCGGAGATCCACGCGCGGGTCATGCGGGAGGTCATCGAACCCACCGTGGCGGGGATGGCATCCGAAGGGCGCCCCTACACGGGATTTCTCTATGCGGGGCTCATGATTTCACCCCTACGGCCAGATCAAGGTGCTGGAGTTCAACTGCCGCTGCGGGGACCCGGAAACACAGCCCATCATGCTGCGCCTCAAGTCCGATCTTTCGGAGATCTGTCTGGCCGCCCTGGATCGGACCCTGGACAGGGTCCATGCGGCGTGGGATGAACGGACCGCCCTCGGGGTGGTCATGGCCGCCGGCGGATATCCGGAGCAGTACCGGAAAGGTGACCTCATCGCGGGTCTCCCGGATCGGGAAGCGGACTTCAAGGTGTTTCATGCCGGCACCGATCTCAAGGACGGACAGGTGGTGACCAACGGCGGCAGGGTCCTGTGTGTCACGGCCCTTGGAACATCTGTCACGGCAGCCCGGAAAAGGGCCTACGACATTGTGGGGCGTATCCGCTGGGACGGGGCCTATTATCGCAAGGACATCGGTCACCAGGCCGTGGCGAGGGAGATGGGCACCGTCAAGTCTTGACCAGACATTGCCACCTTGGTCAGCCATGCTTTTCAGGCCTCTTGGGCCGCTTTTGCCCGCAGTGCCATGCTCACCTCACTCAACAAGCGCAATCCGCTCCTTGCCCACATGTGAACCACGATCGCCGCATAAGTGACTTCCACCAGGCAGATCACCGTTCCCAAGGAAATGCAGCAGGAAATGAAGACGGCAAGTCCGGACCAAATCGAGTGCATTGATGCGAGTCAGCACAGGAAAGGGTGACAGTGGGTATACCGGCCTCCTGGGCGGAGAGAGGGTTTCCAAGGACCACACCGTGATCGAGGCGGAGGGGGCACTGGACGAAGCCAACTCTCACATCGGTCTGGCGCGGGCCACTTCCAGGATCCGGCAGACAAAAAAGATCCTGCTGCTGGTGCAGAAACACCTATTTAAGGTCGGCGCCGAGCTATCCACGCTGGATGCCCGAAGCCATCCCCTGCAGAAAGGGCTCTCCGAAATCCACGTGAATTGGTTGGATGGCCTGGTCGAACACTACGAGGGGGCACTCAGGCTTTCACCGGGCTTTGTAGCCTTTGGTCAGCAGGAATCTCCTTCTCACATGGACGTGGCGCGGACCAGTGTGAGAAAAGTCGAGCGCATGGTCGTGAAGATGAGGAGTGAGGGCATGGATGTAAACCCGCTCGTCCTCAAATACCTGAACCGGCTCTCGGACCTCTTGTTTCTGCTCGCATGCCTGGAGGAAAAGAAAGACCAGAGGAGACACCGACTGAATCCGGCCTCTGTGTTCAAAGCGCTGGGCCGTCATGACCTTCGCTGGTGGCTGGCGCTGATCAGCGGCATGTTGCTCATCCTGGCATCAGCCGTGCTCCTGATCTTGCTCATTCGCGCAAATCGCCCTGTGTCTGGGCCCCAACCTATACAAGGGCATATGGAGGAAATGAGACCTATGCACAGTCCTTCGGCCGGTCTGTCTGATGGCTCAGGAAACAGCAACCGGTCAAGTCAGCAAGTTGATTCCTCCGTGGTATTTTCATTTTCCTTGGCACCCAGGGAGGCAATCTGATAGGTTTGGCTTTTGAGAAGCCTCTTCTTGTCCGACCGAATTATTGGCTGTGTTGACGAGAAAGAACAGATGAATAAATGCTTGACAAGAGATGATGGATGGCAGGGACAGGCGACGAGGACGCAGGAGGACAAGCGATGGATATCAGGAAACCAGAGGTGAGGGTTCCCGCAATGGTTCGTATGGCATCGGTGGCGGTTGTCATTTTGATGGCGCTTTGCACGGGGGCTTCCCTCCAGGCTGCTCCCGGCGGTGTCGGCTTTCTCGCAATCAGCGACATCAAGGATTTGCATCTTCGGGGGAATTACGCCTACGCCATGCAGATCGATACCCTGGTCACTCTTTCGATCGGGGATCCCACCCACCCCACCGTGGCGGGATCCGTCGGCCTTCGCGGCTTCTTTGTCTCCTCCGATCTGGCCTATCCCTATCTGTACGTAGCTGAGACCGAATCCTGCGCCCCTTTCGGCGGGGCCTGTCAGGGGTGGGACGGAATCGAGGTCATCGATGTCAGCAATGCCACTGCCCCTGTGGTGGTTGGCGCCCTGGCCATGGCCGATATCAGGCACATAGCCCTTCATGGGGCCAATCTGCATGCGCTCCAGGACCGGGCATTCGTGGTGGTGAACATCGGGAATCCCGCCGCCCCGTTCGTGGCCGGATCGTCGCCTCTTCGAGGGAGATTCCTCGCCGTGGCCTTTGAGGGAAGCTACGCCTATGTCCTCGAGGCCGCTTACCGTTCAAGCTTATTTTCGCCCCTTGCGGGCATTAACGGCCTGGAAGTCATCAATCTCTCCGGCCCGCGGGTGCCCGCAGTGGTGTCATCCCGTGCGCTTGCGCCCCTTGATCAGAGCTTCAACATCTGGGACTTTCTCGTCTCGAATTCATACGGCTATGTCGGCCATACCGCAGGGACCCTCGAGGTGCTCGACCTTAGAAACCCCTTGGCGCCGCTGAGCACATCGACCCTTGCGCTTCAAGGGGCCTTCCCCCGGTTGACCTCCTCCCCCGGCCTGCTGTTTATTCGTGAAAACGAATCTTGTACCGGGCTCGGCAACAATAGGATCTGTGACGGCCTCAATGGCCTGGAACTGGTGAGCGTAACGGACCCAGCCCATCCCTTTCCCCTGGGATCGGTGGAAATTCCGAAAATCGGTGCACTGGTGGTTGAAAACGAATCCGTCTATGCGGCGGGGGACCAGACGCTTCAATTCCTCGATACGAGCAATCCGGCCCATCCTGTCCCAACAGCCTCTGTGCCGCTTCGCGGTTTCTTTTTCGACCAGAACGAAATGGCTCTTGGGGGCTCCCATCTCTACATCGAGGTGAGCCGATCATGCTCCAACCCCTTTGACCCAACTTCCTGCTCGGGAGAAACCGGCATCGAGGTCATCGACCTCTCCCCCTCGAACTGCGCCACGCTTGACATCCTGAATGGTGTCCTGCATATCCCCTGTCTCCAACTGGAGCCGGCTACCTATTGGGTGGATCTCTCCTTTGCCTCGATGAGCCCTCTCCAGCTGGGGCTTTCGGACCTCGGGCCGATCGAAACCAGGAATGCCCAGTGCGCCACCTTTGATTTCTTCACCTTGACGCTCCATGTCCCGTGCTTTGCCTTGCAGGGCATTTCTTACTGGCTGGACCTCGGCCTCATCTCAACAAATCCTATCCGGTTCACGCTTAACGGATGGGGAGAAAACGGCTTATGAGTCGCGGAGCCTGAGGCGGTCTTTCCAGGGAATTGCTGGGTAAGCTGGTATTTCGGCAGGCCGCTCAGCTAACCCAGAAGGGATGGTCTATCAACCGGAAATCAATTGGGTCCGAGTGGTGCGAGGCCCTTTGGGGGTGGCAAAGTTGTCCAAGGTATCGTGGAGAGCAAGCAGTTTAACCACCTGTATTCCACCTTTTCCGCCGACCCCGTATGTCAGTATCTTAGCCTGAAGTTCCTGGCGACGAAAATAGTAATGATTTGATTTTATTTTTCATTTTTTGGCATATGCGTACTGTCCACATTATAACCTCAGTTTAAGGAGTTGGAAGGCCCTTTGCTGGTGAGGGGTTTCGATGGTGATCTTATCGAAAGCCGGGGCCCCGGGCAGTTTGGGTCGCATGTGGCTTTTGCAGATCGTTGCCTAGTCCCGGAGGAGTGTTTGGAAACTGTGCACCGGGAAGTTATCCGGGGTTCGTTTTTTCCGGGCCCCAGTCTGAGCGGAGGGGAGCGTTGCGCTGGGCCTCGGACTGGCACGAGCCTACCGAATCGGGCCAATAGGTACTAAGTCTGACTCGATCGTTCAAAGGGTACCCGAGATCATTGTAGGTTCGCGCCATAACAATTCACCGTGTTAGAAACATGATGGTCCATCGAAAAAAAATCTTAGCCGTGGTAAGTATCCTCGTTGGCTTACTGGCTGGTTTTGGCACGGGCTCAAGCCGGGCGCAATCCTTTGCACATCTTAAGCTTGATGCCGGCCGGATCCCCTGGTCCGAGCTCTCCTTTTCCGCCTGGAGATTTGCGGGTTCGGTAACGGTGGACATCCAGCTGAAGGCGTTGCCTGCCGCCGAGGTCGAGGCCGCTCTGATCGCAAGCCCAAGAGGCGCCCCGATTCAGCCTTCGACCCCGGATTCCTTTTATATTGCAGTCAACATGATCATCGATCCGATTTTTCGTTCGCCGATAGAAATGATGAATCAGGTGTGGTTTAACCCGCAGAATGCAGCGGCCCTGGGCTGGGTTCGATTGGACCGGGGCGAAGACGACCAGAAAAAAATTTACCGTTTTACTCAGGAAGGTGTTTTCCGGCACCGAATAGAGCCAGGGGACCCGCAGGAAGCCGAAGAACCACCGGAGAAATGGACGGATGTCAAGGATTCTTTCTATTTTTATGACCTGTCACAATTGGGGTGTCCAAGCGTTTCTGAAAACCTGGCATTGATTTATATCATCTCCGCTTCTGTGGATTCCTTGAGCCGGCAGCCTCTGTCAGTCTGTATCTTCGGTAAAACGCAGCTGCATAACGTCCGACTGCGGTCGGACGGAATCCAACCGCTGACAGCCGACTTCCTTGAAAAGGGAAGGCAGGCCGAAGTCCGCAAACAAGGCCAGGTTGAGGTCCTTAAGATCATGATTGAAGCAATGCCGATGGCGTCGGGCCAGGAAGAGGTCGAAGAATTTTCATTTCTGGGATTTCACAAGGACATCGCGATCTTTATAGATCCTTTCTCCCGCCTGCCCATCCAGGCCTCCGGTTTCCTGCCCACCGTCGGCAGGGCAGATTTAAAGTTGACTGAAGTCCGTTTGAGGCAAAAATCAGATTGAGAATTCCTGGGCTATGAAATGCCTATCTCAGATGGACCATTCCGGGGGAGGGAGTTGTTGAGTCTTTGATCTCTCCGCATGGAAGGAATTCCATTTTGCGGTTAGGCTTCTTATAATTTATTCATTTTAAGGAGACCGCTGCATGGTGTTCGGAGGGGGCAGATCGGCCGATTGGGTTCGAGATGCAGCGGCGAAAATATGGAGTACCGATCTTTGGCCTTTCAAAAAGGCCCACGATGGAGAAATAAGGTCAAGGCAGGTGGTATGGGGGAAATGCATGCTGGAGTTCCGGCAAGGTCTGCTGGAAGGTGGAAAGACACCGGGTCTTTGTTCTTGATATACACGAGAAAACCTTCCGCGGGGCTGGATCAAGGAATCACACTTTTCGGAGAGGCCCCGAACTTTCCGAGGCATGGTATTTGAGAGCCCCTCGGGCTTGCCCCGACGCTTTTCAACAAATCACGGCCTCAAACATCACCATTCAGTAAGTTGTAGCGCACCCCCGGAGCCGATGCGCCGGCCGGTCGAAGGAAAAATCGAAGCCAGCATCCTCATTAATAATCGGGTCTGGGGCAATGCGCTCCTGACAGCCCAGAGGTTTGCAGAACAGTTTTTGAAGGGAGAGCCGGAAACCGTTTCGTAACCGTGGATTTACAAGCCCCCTCGCCCTGACACCTGGCAGAGGCGTCACTGTTCAGATCTTATGCTTTGGTCATTTTTTGATCCGCCTCAAGTGAAGCGATCATAAAACGTGACGCGTTCCTTTGCGCTTTGCGCCGGGCGCTCTGCTCCACCGCCTTCCGCCATTGCCTCCCTTGCTACGTGAGCCGTGCACCTTGCTTCTATGTTTTACTTCGACACCTGAGGCGCGCAATCTGACTCCCTTCAGTTGTGCTAAAGGTTTGTGCAACCGGATCATGTGATTAACTTCTATTCAGGAGAGCAAAAGGAACATGCCATGAAAAGGCTGATAATATGCGTCATACTCGGTTCAATAGGCTTTTTTTTAGCGCCGGTAAACAATTTTACTTCGGCGGCTGAGGCAGGGACCCAATTGCCGCCGGTAGCGCAACCAGTGGTCCGGGAAGGAGATTTTGCTATTCGTCTGGCCGAGGCCCTTGGGATTGGAACAGCCCTAAGTGAGACGGAAGCGGAAAGTCATTTGGCTGAAATGGGAATCCTGCCAGCGAACGGCTGGATCGCTGACTACCCCGTAACCCCTGACACCCTCGACGCCTTGTACAGGGCAGTAGGGGAGGCAGCGGAGGCCAACAGGCTACCTATGAACAAGGAAGAGGCTCTGAAGAAATACTCGGAGCTGACGGAGACATTGGGTCTTCTCATCCGGCCCGATGAAGACGTTGCCGATGCACAAGTGCCGCCCCAGGCCGATTACGCATCCTATACGGATTCGTCCGTGATCAGCAGCTATTACTACAATCAAGGCCCACCGCTGGTCACCTACTATACGCCGCCATGGGATTACTATGACACCTATCGTTGGGTCCCTTATCCCTTTTGGTGGGGCCAGACCTGGTTCGGTGGGTTTTTCATCCTCAACGATTTTTACACCTTCCGGAAAGTGGCCGTTGTAGAAAATCATGGGAACCGATACGTGACCCACAAGCGAGTGACCAATCACTTCTACGATTGGGGAAAAAAGAGGTTCGGGAGGGTGGATCCGTTCCACAGGCCGGAAGGTTACAGGTTCCCTGGGCTTCGACATGAGTGGAATGGAAGAGGATTCGGAGACGGTCATGCCCAGAGGGGGGCTGAGCCCAAATTCAAACGCTATTCCAGACGTGAGGGATCCTTTAGGGAGCGCCAAATCGGACGGCGAGACGGATTTTCGCATGGTTCCGGTAATGACGGATTTCAACGCAGGGCGTCGATGCCTGGCATAAATTATTTTGGCCGAAACAAAGGGGCTGGGACTTTCGAATCGAGCACTCGACCGGGCCCGGTTGGCGAATCACATCGTGAAACGGGCGGGACGTTCGAAAAACGTTCCAATCGATTCAAGCAGGATGCCTTTGAAACCTTTGGGCGCAGGCCCAGCGACTTTAGTCAGTCCTTCGGCAGTCGCGTCATCAAGCGTGGCGGAATGGAGTTTCGGAATCACTCCTTTTCGTCAGGCGGGAGAAGACTCAGCGCGCAGCCGTTTTCAGACAGCGGCAGAAGGGCAGACCAAGGCTTTTCCCGAGGCGGTACCTCACGGGGTAAACCCTTTTCAGGTGGAGGCTTTTCAAGGGGTGGCAGTTTCGGGCGGGGCGGAAGACGTTGAGGCTGCAAAAGAAGCGCTGTTACAGCCAATTGTTTCTGAAAAATGACCATAGGCCTTGGTTTCTCAACAGGAAAACAAGTGATCATAACTCGTTACTGGACAGCGTCCAGATTCAGGAAAACGAGCTTAACCTGCCCAGCTGACATGGCCGCGTTGGCGCTTGACCACCAAATCGGTACCGCATCTCATGAACCAAAGAGGAATTCTGGAGGGCAAAAGACAGCATCGGGACGCTTTTGCTGTGGATTTGTCAGTAGAAGTAGGAAAGGGCGCGGGGGAAAGGAATGGTCTTGCCGTCACGAGCCTCTTCGCGAATGAAATCAGCCTAAAGCTTCAAATCTTCCGACGCCCTTTTGTCGCCCCTAAACTTTACGCGGCCAAGGCTATCGAGCCTTGAAGAGGGCCTAAAGACAGCCGAAAGATTATGAATAGGCAGAATGGCTCGTCAGTAGTGATTACACCATACTTTCTTTTCGATGATGAAAACAGGCAGGAAGAAAAACATGGATAGGAGAAACAGAATTGCCATATTCGCAAACATTGAACGGGAGGAGCGTTCCCTCCCCGTCAGCAGGGTATCGGGTTCACCCGTTCCCATGTTCGGCCATAAGACCTTAAGCCAATGGAACCGTGTTGGAATCACCATCGGCTTCGCCTTTTCCAATCAACCCTACAACGAGATTTGAATCATACTTTTGAGCTTCTTTTTCCGGTGAGAAAGGTAAGCCCGATGATTTCTTTCCTGAATCCATCTCACCACATCAATGGTCGTTTGGATGTCGTAATGTCTCATGGGCAACACCACTTCAATCAAGGATCTAAGCTGCGATACTGTAACTAGACGGTGCTTTTTTTCCCCAACCTGATTTTCAGGTGCCAGAGGAAGAAGTGAGCCAACATACATGTCAGGATATGGTGATTCCAGCCTGGATATTTCCTAACCTCGTAATGATCCATGCCCAGTTCTGTTTTTGTTTCTTCAAAGCATTGCTCTATGGGCCAACGAAGGCCACTGAGCCAAACAAATGTGGGCAGTCTTGTGCTGACGGGAGCATTACTTATAAAGTATCGATAGGTGCGATCCCCTCCTCCTATGGTACGTCGAATAATGAGCCAAACGGTTCTATCGGGGAGCACGTCCTTTGACAGGACGACGCGTTTTTTGGTGAACTCATACTCAATGGGACCCTTTGTTCCTTCGGAGACTTTCCGACGGTACCAAAAAAAGTTATTGATGCTCTTGGCCAAGGACTCTACCGTAATGGGCCTTTTCTCCGTGCTTTCGAGGATCGTTTTTTCACGTACTTGACCTTGGTACTTATATTTCTTTTTCCGGGTAATAGGAGCGGTAAGCCAGCAGGATATGTCTGATGGCACAGAAACAAAATAACGCAGGTCCGGGTACTTTTCGACGGTTTTGATGAAATCAGGGCTACTGCCATATATGGAATCAGCAAGTACCCATTTAAAGGGAAACGGTTTTTTCTCAACCAATGTCTTCAAGCATCTGGGCAGCAAGTTGGGGCTTGCTCAGGAAGGTAATATCCTCGGGCAGATCACATTTCCTACGGCGCTCGGAGTATTCGTCCGTAAACCATTTCTCAGGAATGAATAGACGTTTATCAACCAAGGCGTAACCATGGGGTGAGGCATAGGCAGCGAAAACACCTACCTGGCAATTCTCCACTTTTCCGATGCCCCCACAGTACTGTTTGCTGACTCCAATGGAGTCATCCCCCTTTTTGACAAACCCGCTTTCATCAAAAATAAGGACCCCATTAGGGTCTCCAAGGTCTTCGGCTAGCATACTATGATATTTAATCAAAAGTCTTTCTTCATGCCAGACGACGTCGCTCACAAAATGCTGCATGGCCCTTATATTGCCGTTTTCTAACGGCCAAAGCAATTGGTTCAATGGATTTTCTCTCCAGTTCACTGAATTGCCCGACCATATACTTGAAAAAATGGTCTCTGGATTCACTGCGAGAAAAGCAATCTCTAAAATTTTCATGGAAGCCTTTGAGTTCATTATGAAAATCTTCAACATCCTCTTTCTTGATGTCAAACTTGGGAACACTGAAGAGATACTCATCATTTCGGATTTCGGGTAGCATAATCTGCCTCCTTTTCTAGATTTTGGCAGATTATACTTCGCAGTATCCTGATGGTCAAGCAAATTAATAACTAAGTATCGTTGTAGTTTTAAATGGACTCGCAACATAAGGCAAGATAGACCCAGATTTTGTGGGTGAGGAAAAGCCATCAAAAGTAGGTTTTGCGCGTCGTTCTCCTTGGAGTGGGGCTTCTTCATTGAAACGGTGACATTGACTGCGGCTTTGATTCAGCGCCAGGGTAGCGTAAGCAACTACACGGCTCGTCTCTGTCCATCAGGCAAAGGCTCAAGCCGCCCTTAATGCTAACGTTTCCTGCTCTCAGCGGACTGGCATCAGTTACAGAAAAGTTCGAATCCTACCGTGGAAAGATAAAGGTCTGTTGCCTCGGGATCGAGAATCAAGGCGTGCAGATAATAGAGCGTTTCGCTTTCGAGAAACGCAAACTGCCCGTCAGACCAATCGTCTACCCTCCACGCTTGCGGGTAAGTGAACCCGGTCAAACGGTAGAAAATCCCGGTTTGCAGGCTAAAGTTTGAAGAGCGCGGCCCGATCCAATTTTGGACCCATGCGTTGGGATGTGTCCAGGTTGCCAGGAAACCCTGAGAATCTTGCCGAGTGAGACCAAAATAGATGTCGGACTCCGTGCAGTCGTAACCGAGGTTTCCGGCCACGAGATCGCCAATCTCAAAGCGAAAAGCCTCGCAAGAGAAGGTCTGCACACTACCTGGATTCCCTCCCGCCGGGTGAAGAAAGGGACCAAAATAAATCGAATAGTCAGAACGACCGCAATTCCCACTCTTATCACAGATCTCAAGCGCGACAGGCCAGTGTCCGTTCCACTGGATGTTGAAAAGGTTTTCTTCTGCCATGAACCGCTCTGGGTTCACACCGATGACAAACGTCTTGGACGTCTCATCCGATTCCTCCCCGATGGCCCTGGGAAGGCTCGTCAGAACGGAAATGAAATGACCTGTCTTGTCCACCCCGGCGATAAAAACCTTGAATGTGGCCCAGTCCAGGTCTTCCCGGCCGTCCGGGTCTGTCGCCTTGATCCTGAAAACCCTGTTTTCGAGAATGCTGATTTGAAAGGCCAACCCTTGAGCAGGGGAAGGAATCAATGCGATGGTTGGAGGGTTTCCCGCCGTCCCGCACTTTGAATCGATCAGTGCCTTGACCTGACTGAACCATAACGCGTATATGGGCAACTCGCCGCTCAATGAGCGCTCACCAAAAAAATAGGTTAAGATTTCGATCAGGTTCCCACGGTAGTTGGCGATCAGATCGAGAGTCTTAACCATCCCGTTGGCATCAAGCTTATATATCAGATAGTATTCATCGTAATAATGTGAGTTGTCGCCCCGCCATGGGTTCAACGCCCAATAATTCTCCAACGAGTTCTGGGCGGAGGCAGCATTCTCATGGGACCAGACCCGAATAGAAGGTCCGCCACTCAGACTGACTGCGATATAGGTCACCATGGCCCCACCAAGATTCGGGATTGGAAAGGGGGTATTCTCAAAACCATAAACGCTCGCCTCCTGCGAGGTGAAAAAAGAGGCGTCATTGGAATTCCAAGTGGTTATCCGTCCGCATTCATCCGCTTGAACCGGAAACCACACAGCGAGCAACCCACAGCAAACCACACAGCGCAGCCATTTTCTCACCATCTCCACCCCTCTCAGATCACAAGGTCAAGTGCTTTCAGTGACTATTGCTCCATTCTCCATCTATCATTCATCAAAGGGTAACGGTTCCCTCACCGAAGACAGCGGTATAGAAAGGTTTGCTCCTTTGTGTCAAGCCCATATCGATTACCATGCCGTAAGCGCCAAATCCTATTTCGACATCTGAGAATCTTGTCCGAAATTCCCCTGGCCGTGAGCTCCAGTTGAACACACATTTACCGATTGAGGGAGAAGTCACGGCAACAGTCATAGCCGCTGTGAACGTCGTCAGTCAGTCTACTGTCGATGCGCCCCTTCACCAAGCGCGAAAGTTAGGCCACCTGCCCCCCAGAAGTCGTGCATCAGTATTCAATAGGGCTCATAATCACGCTGCCTGCTTTTCAAGTTGCCTCTGGTATATCTTATGAGATCCAACCCAGGACCCTACCGCGACCACGGGCCGCCAAAATTCCGAAACCAGCACATTGGAGGTATCGGATTTCTCGTGGTACGCGGTCCCTCGATGTGACAAGCACACATAACACAGGTACCGATCTCCCATCTTAACGAGATCCTCCATGAAATGGCATTCGTCACACATCCCGTAAACTCTATTCATGTATTCGGACATCCTTCTATGCCTCCTTATAATCGAACTCCTCGCTTTTTGTGCAAGAGGGATGCCGAGAGTGGTATATATTAAAATATGTTGAAAAGTTATATAGTTATGATACTAGTTAATCTGGAATTATAAATTGCTTTCCGTTTAAACTAATTCCCATTATTGGTATAGTATTACATCTATTCTTCATTTCCCTAGATTCCAGATTCCCGATTTCTCTTTCGCAGCAACCTGAACCATTTTCACTCCCGAATTCATTTGCTTTCGCATCATCAATGCAAAAGGCATGGTATATCAACTTGAAATATGGTGGGTCGGGGCGTGTTCAGGACCTTGATCTCTGGCAAGAAATAACCAGATTTTGGAAGTTGAAGTGCGTGGGCACGTGCACTCTTGGTGTAGAGAGGAGACGAGCGATCATCGCCATCGCTCGAACCCTCCTGCTTCGAGCCAGGCGGATGTTACTCGGCGGTCAGCCTTATGTGACCGGGCTTGCCGCCAGATGATATGACTGAAATCGGAAATCCCGGGCGCGGGGTATGGCGATACAGTATCTGTGTGCGTACAAGTTGTGAAGACCACGTTATCAAGTCTGCCAGCGCCCTCCAAACACCTCGGATCGATTGCTTGTGGTCCCATAATCACTGGGAACCACGAATAGGTGACTGGTTTGGGTTTTTAAAGACCACCAACCTTCCCTTGACAATGCACATAGTAGATACCCCAAAATGAGTAAAAAAATTTCCTGACTCGGACCAACCAGCTTGAGAAGAATCGGCTTTATGTCCGTTTCAGGGTTCCCAAAGCGATTTTTGCCAGAAACGTTGAGTTGCAGACAAATATGACCCCACTCCCAGGGCGATGTTTCTGAGACAGAAAACTAGCGTGCAGCCGAAAAAGTTGTATACCCAGGACAGACTGTAGGTTCGCCTGTGACTTCATCCACACCTACAAAATTCCAGTAGAATGTGCCGCCAATATTCCTCCCATTAGGAGAAATGCTTCCATTTCCTGAACCGTATTCATAGCCATATTCGACAAATCCGCCTCCTTCAAATGAAAACGAGTAGCAACCTCGTATCCCATTAACGGTGCCCACCGGAGTCTCTATCTCAATTAGATTTTCGTATTCATAGATCGTAATTTCTCCTTCGTAGGTATATAGCTCATGATCACAGATCTCGTAAACCTCGAAGTTTGCAGACCAGTTCCCACTGATACTAATTCCTCCAGAATTTAATCCTGAAACCTGGACTATTGTCTCACCAGGAGCGATTTCTGGATTTCCTCCAAAGAGGGCCTGGATCTTGGTTGAGCCTTTAGATATCCCCTCAATTGTTCCATCTTGGTTGACCATGGCAACAGTGGGATCAAGGCTTTTCCATGTAGCGGAAAATAGAGCGTCATTGAATACCAACGTCCCATCCGGTTTCCGACCGGTGACTCTTGCTTGCACCTTACGTTTTTCGCAGGTTTTCAAGTTGACCTGCGAGGGGTGAACGTCAATTTGGATCTTCATTCCTTTAGGACATCCAACAAGTTCAGTCACTCCATTGCTTTCGACAGGCGCGCCAGGGCAATCTGGAAATGATACCACCACATAGGCGGAAGCCACTTGACAGTCGAGTGATGAAAGATCAAATTCTTCAACTTTAATGATATTTCTTTCCTCTCTGCAACATTGACAGTGTCGCACATATGCACAGTTGAGGCGCTCGCCTAGGTTCATTAAGCAGCAAGGCTGTTGCCCGGAATACCCTGCCCAAAATTGACAGATGCTTTTCCATTCAGGAAGGTTGGAAAGAAAACAATCACGGCATGCATCATCCACTTGGTTCAACAGAACAGCGTTCCAGTAATCTGCCTCAAACCCGCTGGTCTCTGAGGTCCTTTTCCCTGATGAGTTAGCCATAATCTGTTCCGAAGGAAAAATACTCATTTGAAGGACGCCATCTGTTTTTCGATAAACCAGGTCTGTCCGCGCCAACTGGTATTCTTCCTTGTACAGGTCAACCGATATTTGAACTGGGATATCGGCAGAGTTCATCTCTGCAACGGGTATGGATGCCACAATGGGACCTTTCAAGGGCGGTAGACCTGCCTTGATCGAAAGTCCATCAAGGCAGCGCTTCTTGTGTGAACCATAATTTGGGGCCGAAAGGATTGCGTCTATTTCAGCACACGGAAGGCTTTCGGCTGTCACGCTGGTTTTCTCGTTGAATGCGCCGCGCGGAATATCCAGAGTGACTCCATTGGGAAATTTAAACGTTCCTCCTTGCGGTCCGACCACTGAAAAATAGGTGGACCAAATGTAATAAGCATTGAGGTTACCCGCCCCGGTTGGGGTGACTGCCAGGTAAATGTGGTACGTACCTTGCGGAATGGCGGCCAGGGGAATTGTAGTTCCGAAAGCCAATTCGTCCGAATTCCCCGAAGTATTGGGTCTCCAGGGCCTAAAGCCGTCGGGGTAGGGCATGACTTGCCCCCCCTTCATGATCATATAGATCTTGTCAGCGCCCAGCGCCTCAGACCAAACCCCAAGATAAACGTCTACGTTGGGCACAAATGGGGGCAGACTGACACGCAGAGCCAGCTTTCCATCTGACACCTGACCTACGAATGGTCTGCAAAGAGCCGGATCTTCATGCTTATTTGGTGTCGCATCTGAGGGATAGGCATAATAAAGCTGCCCACTCGGCGATTGAATAGCAAGAGGCTTTTTCGGAGCAGGAATCAAGATGAGGACAATAACACTGATTAAGAAAGTGACTCTTTTCATATTTCACCTCATCTTTAAGGGGTGTCATAAGCAGAAACGGACGTTTCACAGTGCATATTTCCAGTACTTCTTTCCAGAACACCCATACGGCTAAGCTTTCAAGCTAGAAGTGTTTCAGAACTTCGGATCTAAACTGACTCCCGGCAACCAATAATTATTGGTAAACGACTTTCCTCGTCGATTTTGAGCTTTTTTTGAGAAGGTCCGGATTTGCGGATAGTAAGATTGGGACTCCCAACAGAACGCAAAATGTCCCGTCAGGAGCGAAGTGGGATGGTTTTGGGTGGCCTCATCATGAGTTCCTCCCAATCACTTATTACTTTACCTAATTATACAACATCTCATCGTGCGTCAAGGAAAAAGGAAACATCCAAAAGAGAGAGTGAAAATAGGCGAGTCTGGAAAACAGCTTCACGGGGTCTTGGGTTACTGCTTCTTTGGGGGTTCCTCGACATAAAATAAATTGTGATTTCAACTGCCTATACCAGAGAAGATCGACCGTCAGAGGGCCTTTCAATTGGCA
>CAVOVO010000046.1:0-20633 GCA_963699845.1 uncultured delta proteobacterium | reverse complement strand
TGGAGGTCTGAAATGCCGACACCCGCATCACAACAGGCACTGGAAGGTTTAGGGATTTATCGACCCTGGAGTGGTACGTCATCCCGCTGCTGGCCATCGTTTTTTACATCTATACCGCCGAGATAAAAAAGGCGCGGGCAGCGGGCAACTGGGACGCCATCTTTGCCGGGCTGACCCTTTTCGGCATGGATTTCATCAACGAGACCTGGAACGGCTGGGTGTTTTATCTGACGCAGCATTCGGCCTGCTGGACCACGCCCGGGCAAACGGCCCTGCGGACCATGGTGGGCTGGAACATCGAGATCATGTTCATGTTCGCCATATCCGGCATCATCTTTTACAACACCCTTTCGGAAGACAAGGACTGAGAAGATCCTCGGGATGCCGAATCGCTGGTTCTGGGCCATCGGCTACTCGGCCTTCTGCGTCTTCGTGGAGTGCCTGCTCAACATGGGCGGGCACCTGGTATGGGAGTACGTGGTGGAATCGGTCGCCGCGGGGTCTGGCTGATCTTTTTCTTCGGTTATTTTCATTTCTACGTGGCCGCCATCGTCGTCCTGAGCCTTAAAACCATGAAAGCCAAGATCATCAGCGTCGGCACCCTTTATGCCATTGCCATATTAGGTAATATCGTCGGCATGGGAATCCTGGGGTGGGTTTATTGAGACATGGGGACTCGGGGGACTCGGGGACGCCAATAAATAAGTAACCAACCGCCTTCCCGCCAGCTTTGGACTCAAACACGACTCATGATTTATTTATATATTTATGGTCGTCCCCACTCCCCCCCAGCCTGTCGCATCCTATCGAATCTCGTCACCCGTCGTCCAGGTGGGTTGGTCTGACGCCGCCTTCACCCGTTCATCGGGTGAAAGCCGTGGTTGGGACATATGGCAAAAAGGGCACAGTTGTCAACTGTATACGGCCTGACACCTATACCTTGTTGCATACAATTTCTATTGACGGGGGATAATAGGATTATTTCTAGTAATCAGGCAAGTCCGATGGAGTCCTGAGCCGTAAGAGGCACGGGCGAGTCAAAGGATTTTCTATCGATTCAACTTAAGCCTCTCGTTGAACTCCTCAGGGCTGAATGTGTATTCCTGGGTCCCGTAGCACTCTACGGCAAAGGAGGCGCATGCGCTGCCCATCCTGGCACTCTCCTCGATATCCTTGCCATGGACAAGGCCGCTGATGAGTCCGCCCCTGTAGGAATCGCCGGCGCCTGTCGGATCCCGTACGATCTTTGCCTTCACCGCGGGGATGACTATTTCACCATCGGGCGTGGAAATCTGCGAGCCCTGCTCTCCCATGGTCACAATGATAGTCCCTGTGTGTTCCAGTAAAGACTCCTTTTGCAGCCCTGTTTTATCCATGATCAGGTCCAGTTCATAGTCATTTGAAATCAGAATTCGACATCCATCTATGGCCTGGACAAGGTCTTCGGATCGCAGCATGGGCAGGGACTGCCCGGGGTCAAAAATATAATCGATTCCTCTTGCCTTACACAGTCGCGGGTAGTTCACCATGTCCTCAAGGTTGCCGGGAGAGATGATAACTATGGTCTCCTTTGGATTGAGGTTGTCAAATCCCAGGGACGAGGAATATTTCATAGCACCCGGGTTGAACCCGGTGATCTGGTTGTCCGCCTTGTCGGTGGTGATGTATGCACTTGCAGTGAATTCATCCTCTATGGTTTTGATGTTATGGGAATCTATCCCATTCTTTTTCAGCCATTCCATATACCTGCTATCATCCTGGCCTATTGTGGCGGATATCCCGGGCTTCTCGCCCATCAGAGTGAGTGCGTAGGCGATATTGCCGGCTGTGCCGCCGAATTTCTCCCTCATGCCATTTACCTGGAAACAGACATTCAGGACATGGACCTTTTCCGGAAGAATGTGGTCCGAGAAATACCCCGGGAAATCCATAATTCGGTCATATGCGAGTGAGCCGGAAACAATGATATTCATATCAGGATAATACCTCTCAAATAAGTTCGAGCACCGTCAGCGATACAATGCAACCATTCGGGCGCCCTGGGTTCGGTTATACCTATTTAGACATTTTCACCATCATCAAAAATTTTGTCACGGGTGACAATACAAACAAGCCAGCCAGGAAAACCCGGTGAAATACCGCAGTGATCGTTTATCCGATAGGCAAAGAATTCCCCTTTACTGCAGAAAATCCGATATCTCCTGTCACGGTGCTTAATTCGGATCGTCTGCTTGAGCCATCCTTTATGCGTAAAAGCGTCGATTAACTGGTGTAAGATATCCATGGGCTTTTTCTCTTCCGCTGGTTCTCGAACTCGATTTCGGGTTCCGCGCTTATCCGATGACAGAGAAACATCAAAGTGCCACATCCTAGAGTCCGCGAAACCGAATTGACTAGAATACGAAATTATATAAAAACCCCATATTTCTGTCAACATCCCCTAATCGGCTGATAAAAGAATATTTTTCAGCAATTTCCGGTTAGAAAATTGCATGAAAGTTTTTTGAAAAAAATTGAAAAATCAAAGAGTTAAGGCCATCTTTTTACTTGACATTTCCATGAGGGCATGGGCGGCAAATTTTGCAAATCCTTACATGATTTCAAGGAGTTGCAAAATGACCCACATCGCTATACCCCCTCGCTGCCCAAGAAATCCAGCGGCTTTCCGCCAACTATTCCGGCCCATTGATATGGCCATCGCCGGCATGCCGCCATTGCTGTCACGGGGTAACAGACCCTTGCAAATGAGCTTCGAAGACCAACTCAAAACACTTATCTTCTTCCACTTGGAAGACCACACCTCCGCTCAGCACCTCCTCCAAGTCCTCGAAGAGGATGCCTTTGCGCGCATTGTCATCGCGCCCGAGGAGGGGAATGAACAACCCCGCCGCAAGCAGCGGGGTATCAAAACCAACATCGAATCGAATAATTTTAACGCAGCAAGCTGCGGGGAATTGGACCCCTTTTGGATTAAAATTTGAGAAGTTAATTGTATGTAAGCAGCTCTCCTTTAACTGGAACATTCGCTGAAATGTGACCCCATGTTTCTTCGGGTTCTTTGCCGCTTTCTTTGGGTCCCATTCGAATCTCATCGTTGCCTTCTTACTGACTATTATACCAGAACGGGCGTGCTATCATGCCAAATCCGTGCAGCCGAACCCTTGCGGCTATAGAGCGCCAGCGGAATAGCCATCAAGCGTTCGGCATAGTTCGAAATTCTTGGCTCTTATTTCAACTACTTTGTTGATAACGTGGTTCAGCTTGTCTTTCTTGATGCTCCCTGCCCGTCAATCTTCAACGTTTTGTTCGGCAAACCGTTCCCTGGATTCTCTGACCGCTGCAATAATATCTTTTGTTGTTGCTTTGGTTTTAATTCCTGGAACATCAAATGGCGATTTTTTGCTTTTCCGAAAAACTATAGAAAAGGTTTCGCCACCTCTCCTTTTGATAACGACCTCTTCACTTCTTGCAATATTAAGAACATCAGCAAGACGCTGTCTTGCTTCAGAATATGTATAGACTTTCATGATAATTTACTCCAAAATCGTGATTCCCATCTCCCGTGCTACCCTTTGCATTCCAAGGTCAAGCGTAAGCAGTGGGCTATGGAGGTTTTCAGCGCATTTTAAAAAATATGCATCGTATGCGTAAAGGTTAAATTTAATCGCAATACTCAATGCCGATTTTATATCGGTATGCCTCAGATCAACCGGTATTTGTTGAACAATCTCCCACGCCGATTCAACCTCCTCTTTTTTCAAGGTGTTCTTTTTCATCATTGCCGTCAAGGCATTCCCAATTTCAAACGGCAAGACATCAGGAGCAATCAATTCATGGCCTTCAGTAAGTTGAATTATTTTGGCCTTTTCCGGCTCGTTTAAGGCAACGGCAATAAACGTATTTGTATCGGCAATTATTTTCATGGGTACAATTGTACGTGTAGAATTCAATTTGTCAAGCCGAAAAACAACTGTTTTTGGGTGGCCACCGTCAGCCATCAGCTCTCGGCCAAGGCTAAGAAAAAGAAGTTAGCTGAATGCTGAAAGTCCATCCGGAAATCACCGATTTATGGATGGACATGACCCAGGACGAGTTGGGATCAGCAGGTTCGGTGCCGGCCGCACTTCTGCCTTACGATGAGGAGGTGGTCGTCTCACCGGCGGCGGCCTGGCGCAGGAGCCGTTGTTTGATTTTAAAGAGAAGCGGGCTCAGGCTCACATGGTACTGGTGCGGGTTGTGAAACCGCTTGTAGGCAGGGTTCAGCTGATCGAGGTTTCGCAGGGTGTTTTCCCTGATCTCGTGAGCGCTCGGGGATTCGTAGACCACCCTGCCCTTCTGGAACACGCGGATCATGAGCTCACGCAATCGAAACTGTCTCGGGTAGGTCTTGAACACGTGCGGGTACATGGGGTGATAGACCTTCAAGGCCCGCCCCTTCTTGATGTGCTCCCTTTCCAGAAACAACACATCGCCTCTCATCTGCCCATTCGGGTCAAAGATGCGAACCACCCGCTTGAGGCCCGGGTTGGTGATCTTCTCCGGGTCGTCGGAACGCTTGATCTTCGGCACCATCCGCCTGCCGTCTTCGTTGAGTGCCGTGAGCTTGTAAACGCCGCCGAGGGCGGGCCATGAATAGGAGGTGACGAGCCGTGTGCCCACCCCCCAGATGTCGATGCGTGCCCCCTGGCTCTTGAGGCTCTCGATGATCCACTCGTCCAGATCGCTGGATGCCACGATCTTGGCTTCGGGAAAACCGGCCTCATCGAGCATCCGTCGGGCCTCCTTGCTGAGGTAGGCGAGATCGCCGCTGTCAAGCCGGATGCCCACGAGCTCGTAGCCTCCGGCCCGCAGCTCCCGGCCGACCCGGATGGCATTGGGAACACCGCTTCGCAGCGTGTCGTAAGTGTCCGCAAGGAGCAGGCAGGAGTCGGGGTACACCTTCGCGTATGCCCTGAATGAATCGAGCTCGGTGGGAAAGCTCTCCACCCATGAGTGGGCGTGCGTCCCACGGACCGGGATCCCGTAAAGCTTCCCGGCAAGGACATTGGATGTGCCTTCCGCCCCGCCGATGTAGGCGGCCCGAGAGGCCATGAGGCCCCCGTCCGGTCCGTGCGCGCGGCGCAGCCCGAAGTCGATGACCGGGTCGCCTGCGGCAGCCCATCTCACGCGTGCGGCCTTGGTGGCAATCAGCGTCTGAAAATTCATGATGTTGAGGAGCGTCGTCTCGATCAGCTGGGCCTCCGGCAGCGGGGCGGTCACCCGCACCAAGGGCTCATGGGGAAAAATCACGCTCCCTTCAGGAATGGCCCAGATGTCCCCCTTGAATCCAAAGTCCTCCAGGTATCGAAGAAACCCGTCAGAAAAGAGCTTGAGTCCTTCCAGGTAGGCCAGGTCTTCCGGACTGAAGTGGAGGTTTCGGACATAATCGATGAGATCGGCAAGGCCGGCCGCCACACAGTAGCCGCCATCGTCGGGGATTCTCCTGAAAAAATAGTCGAAATTCGCCCACTGGTCCTGTTTCCCCTGTTGCACGTACCCGCCGACCATCGTCAACTGATAAAGATCCGTCAGCAGCGACCACTTTGGCCACATCCGTCTGCCCTCCCGTTCAATATGACCCTGGCATCGAGTGCGATGGCCCCGCCTCCCCTGTTGGCGACGCGGACCGGGTTGATGTCGATCTCCCGAATCTCAGGGAAATCCATGAGCAAGGCAGACAGGCGCAGGAGGGCGTCCTCCAGTGCCTCCATGTCTGCGGGCGGCTCTCCCCTTATTCCGGCGAGGATCTTCTTTCCTTTGATCTTTCCGATCATTTGCCTGGCGTCGTTCGACCCGATGGGCGCCACCCGCCACACCACGTCCCCAAGGGCCTCGACCAGAACGCCCCCAAGGCCGAAGAGAATCACCGGGCCAAAGACCGGGTCCCGCTTCCCGCCGATAATGACCTCCCGTCCGGGCGGGGACATGGGTTGGATGAGCACCTCGATGGACTCATCTGGACCGGCCACGGCGACCATGGCACGGAAACCCTCCACGATATCCGCTTCGGTGTCAAGACCGAGCCTGACTGCGCCCACATCGGTCTTGTGGGAGACGTGGGGCCGGTTCAGCTTCATGGCCACCGCACCCCCCAGTTGGTGCCAGGCCGCGACGGCCTTATCCGCTGAGCAGGCAAGACGATAAGGGTCTACCCTCAGCCCGTAGCATCTCAAGAGATCCATGGCTTCGTTGAGATAAAGGAAGCCTCGACCCGCAGCCTGCAATACGATCCCACGCGCGCCATCCAGGTCTATGGAGGACGGGGGAGTCTTTTCGGCACCTGGAGAGGATCCTGGATGACCACCCGTAGGAGAAGTGAAGGGCCCGCAGGGCGCTTTCCGGCGCCTCGAAGATGGGAATGCTCGAATGGCGCTTCAGGTAGTCCTTTTCCACCGCATCCGTGAAGATCACCGTGGCAACGGGCTTTTGATAGGTCGTGACAAGTGCCTCCACGTTCCGGACGAGCTCTCGCGAATCTTCCTGCTCATAGCCGCGCCGATAGACGTGTCCCAGCAGCACGCCGTCCACATCTTCCCGCTTGAGCATCTCCTCCACGATCTCCTGGTAAAAGGTGAGCTCAAAGAGATCCCCGAGATCCATGGGATTCTGGAGGCGGATCACCTTGGCCCTGAAGCGGCTTTCGACCGTCTTGAGAAGCGATTCTGGAAAGGGCGGAAGCTCGAATCCGTAGTGGGCACAGGCATCCGCCGCGATCACGGCGTGTCCGCCCGATCGGGAGACCACGCTCAGGCGGTTGCCTTTGAGCGGCGGGAGGGTCAGGATCTTTACGTAGTCCATGGCGTCGGCCATGCTGTTGACGCGGACACACCCGGCCTGCTCCAGCGCTGCGTCCACGAGCGCGTCATCGGCAAAGAGTGCCGCCGTGTGGGAGTAGGCGATGCTGCCGCTCGCCTTGAAGCGGTTGGACTTGTGGACCAGGATCGGTTTTTTGGAGGTGGCGGCGATTTCAATGAACCTTCGCCCGTCCTTGAAACCCTCCAGATAGATCAAAATGATTTTGGTCCCGTCGTCGTGAATCAGGTATTCAAGGAGGTCGTTTTCGTCCACATTGACCTTGTTGCCCATGGACACGAACTTGTTGAGGCCGATATTTTCCTCGGCCATGAAGCCAAGGTAGCTCAGCCCCACTCCGCCGCTCTGGGCCAGGATCGAAACAGACCCCGGGAAGATGTCCCGCCTGAGCGGCATGAAGGGGGTTACGAGCCCGTTTTCCAGGTTGGTGACGCCGATGCCGTTTGGACCGGTGAATCGAATGCCGTGCCTTCTTGCCGCCTCCACACATGCGGTCTCGAGCGGGAGTCCCTCTTCCCCCATTTCCGAAAAACCACCGGACTCGATGACCACCCGCTTGATGCCTTTTCGCCCGCACTGATCGAGGATCGCCGGGACGGTCTTGGCAGGGGTGAGGATGACCGCCAGATCGACGGGATGGTCAACTTGGTCGAGGGATTGGTAAATCCGCTGCCCAAAGATGACCCCGGGTTTCAGTCCCACGGAGAGAATCTCACCCTTGAAACCGAAAATCAGGAGATTCTGAACAATGTTTTTCCCCAGGTTGTTGGGCTCGGACGAGACACCGATGACCACCACGCTTTCCGGATAGAAAAAGGGCCGCAAATCCCGCTTCGAATCGTTCACTATCTTTTCCCCTTTCGGATGGATCGTGCGGCTTCCTTCCAGCCCTTTGCCTTTTTCCCGGCCTTTCGCCTGGCCAGGTCCCCCCTGGAAAGGTCAAGGGCGAAGGTTCCGGGAGTAAAGGAGGGAACGGGCAAACCCGTTTCGTGAGATGCGGCCTTTTTGGCCAGGAGCGCCTCCATAACTTCCTTCGAAACCGGAGGGCCTGCGATGAAGCGGACCGGGATGTCTTTCGAGAGGAACAGGTCCCCGAAGGAAAAAAACTCCGTCCCTTCTTCTGCGGCCCGCACGGCCAGGACTTCGATCAGGACCGGCTCCGGGTCTCGGCGCCGGCCGATTCTCAACGCCGTGTCTCTTTCTTTGGACAAGACGAGAGGGTTCTCGTTGGTTCGGCTCAGACCCCGATCCATGGCCACCGGGTGGGCCCGTCTTCTGATAGGTACAAAGAGGAGACTTGGGAGCGCGGACGGTGGCTGTGGTGAAGCGGGCCATGACCAGGAACGGTCTGCGGCCCTCAAACGGTCGTCGATATTTTCGAAGGCGTGCCGATCCTTTCCGACCAGGACCTCCCGGATGTGCCCCTGGCGGACATAGGTCCAGTCCGGTTCCTCATGGAGGACCTGAAGGACCTCCTTGATCGGCAGAAACCCTTCAGGATCGGGAACCAGGCCAAACTCGTCCGGCCTCCGTCCCAGCACGTATGCCAGCATCCGTGCGAGGCCTTCAGCCTGAAACTGTTGCCGTTTAGCCAGGAGGACACCTCTGTATCAGCAAATGGATAATTCGAATCATATCAGGTTTCACAACTGAGAGAAAGGGCTTATGAAAAGCCTCAAACAGTCGTAAGCCCTTTATCCTATTACCCCTTCGCCGTCCTTAAGCTCGATGGCCTCCACCAGGACCTTCGCGGTCCCCTGCTGATAAAAGCCCAATCTCTTCGCCGCCCCCGCGCTCAGATCGATGATTCGATCCCCGTAAAAAGGCCCTCGATCGTTTACCCGAACGATGATGGCACGGCGATTCTGGAGGTTCGTGACCTTCACAAACATCGGCAGTGGGAGAAGCTTGTGGGCGGCGGTCAGGCCTTTGGGGTTGAAGGCCTCGCCGTTTGCCGTCATGCGGCCCCCCGGCTGGTGATAGGTCTCGTACCCGTACCAGGATGCGGTCCCCACTTCACGGTAAGCGCCGGCCTGCGCCACGGACATGGGCACATAGCGCTTGCCGTTCACCACATAGGGCGACCGTTTCACCCGGCCTGTCCGGATGGCCTCCTTGGGAGGAAGGCCGTCGATGCTCTCGATGTCGTCACGGGTCAACGGCCAGGTCAGGGGCGCCATGACCACCTCGAAGGTGAAGCGCCCGACCTTGTAAATCACCTTGGTGGTCCCTATGGAGAGCTTGACCACTGTTTTTGTGACGTGGTAGGCGGCCTTGACCGTCCCGCTGGTGATGTCATAAGCTGTTTCAACGGTGCTGCAGGAAAAGAGGAAAAACCCAAACACTGACAGGATTGTGCATTTGCGGGATAAGCTCATCGTGTGTCTAATGCCAGGTCCCCTTGGACGACGGATAGTGGATCTTGCACCTGGCGCGCCGCAACCAGGGTCGTTATCATGACAGGCCGTTCCTGGCGCTTGTCAAGACAAAAAGGGGATGAATGGCCGATCGTTCAAAAGGGAGGAACCATGAGGGCAAGAGATGCGGTGATCTCAAGGAAAAGCATCAGGGCCTTTGATTCACATGAGGTGCCGAAAGCGCTGCTGGAAAGGATTCTTACGGATGCGCTCCGGGCCCCCTCCTGGGGCAACACGCAGCCCTGGGGCCTGAACATTGTGAGTGGGAAAGCCCTGGACCGGATAAAGCAGGAATGCCTTGCCGCGTTCAGAGAGGAGCGGCCCATTCAGCCTGAAGTGGATAGGCCCATCACATGGAACGAGGCCGAGACCGGGAGATACAAGGCGCTGGGCAGACAGATCTACGAGACGATGGAAATTGGAAGAGAGGACCGGCAGAAACGAAAGGCATACGAAGAGCAGGTGGTTCTGTGCTTCGGGGCGCCCCACCTCATCTATCTCCACCTCAAAAGCGGGTTCAACGTCTATGCCATGATGGACGCGGGATGCATCCTGCAAACCATCGCCCTCCTTGCAACCGAAGAAGGCTTGGGCACTTGTTTCCTTGCGCGTTCCATCCTTTTTCCGGAAATCGTGAGGCGACATGCCCGGATCCCTGGTGACAGAACCCTTGTGATGGGCATGGCCATCGGCTATCCTCAGCTGGAACACCCCCTGGCCACATTCCAAAGCCAGAGGGGGACCCCGGAAGAGCTCATTCTCTGGGTGGATGAATGAAAACGCCGGGCAAGTTCTCTGGACTTGGGCGTTTTTCCTTTGTGGGGGCACTTTCATAATGAATCCACCCTGAATGAAGTCCGATTTCCACGCTTCTCTGAAATGGGACTGCTAGACGGGGACTCCCTCCTGTTAATCTTGGAGGGGTTTTACGAGCACCGGAAAATTTTCTCCTTGACTGATATCTGATGTATCAGATATTATCCTCCTCATTCTGAAATCCTTATCAAGTGCCTGTGCCAGGTCTGAGCCAAGGCCAACCACGGCGTGATCTTGAAATTCTTTCGCTCATTCCTTTCATCCATCAAAGGGAGTCAGCGTGCTTAATCTTCAACCCCTCCGAGAACAAATCTATCATTACTTCCGCCGAGAGATGCAGGAAGGTGACCTGCTGCCTGGATCCACGATTGATCTGAACCGAATCAGCCAGGAATTGGGGGTAAGCAAAACCCCCTTGCGCGATGCCGTCATACAGCTAGAGGCGAGAGGTTTCGTGACAATTCTCCCGAGACGAGGTGTGCGGGTAAACGTTCTCACCTTGCGCGATGTCAAGAACATCTATGAGGTCCTCGGCGCTTTGGAGACGAGCGTGGTTCTCTCTGTATTTGACCGGTTAAGCCAGGATCGCCTCGAGCGGATGGAGTTGATCAATACCGAGTATAGAGAAGCTTCGGTGAAGGGGGATTATGATCAGATCTACCGTTTGAACCTTGCCTTTCACGACACCTTCCTTGAGCTCTCCAACAACTCGGAAATAAGAAACCTCACCGTCCCTCTGAAACAACGTCTCTACGATTTCCCAAGGAGGGCCTATCTCTCCGAATGGGAGTTGAGAAATGCCGAGGAACATGCGCAGTTCATTCAAGCGATCCGCAGTTCCAATATAGATGCTGCCCAAGAGATATGGAAAGATGTCCACTGGTCTTATCCTTACCACGAGGCATTCATCCGAAGGTTCTACGCCCTCGGGGTAAAGGAATACGAGGCCGAAATGGCCCAGAGAAAAACGCGGAAAACGACGGACATAAGGGAAGGCGAAGCATCCCGTTCTGCCAAGGTGATGAATGTCTTGTCTTCCGAACCAACGAGGTGAAACCAGGGCCGGTCCGCTTTCGATAATTCGACCTGTCAGGTTGGGATCATAATCAAAACCATAGGAGCATAAGAGATGGACCTCATGAATGTTTCAGCGAATCGGGAAGACCTTGATCATTATGAAGTGGAGCACCTCTTTCATTCCTGGTCTTTTCAGCCGAGTGTCTCCCCTAAGCGTGTGGTTTCTGCAAAAGGGGTTCGGTTTCGGGATGAAGATGGCAGAGAATTCCTGGATTTCAGCTCTTGTTTTGTCAGCCACAATATCGGACACCAGGACCCCCGCGTTGTTGACGCCTTGTGCGAGCAGGCGAAAACGCTCTGCTCCTTTGCGCCGGTCTTTTCGACGAAGCCGCGAGCAATGCTCGCAAAGATGCTGGCTGACGTCACACCGGGAGATTTGTCGCGAACATTTTTCACGCTCGGAGGGACAGAGGCAACGGAAGCCGCCATAAAAATTTGTCACCAGTACACGGGAAAAAGGAAAATCGTCACCCGATATCGCAGCTATCACGGGGCCACCGCGGCGGCCATGACACTCTCTGCGGGCGATCCCCGGGGTTGGGCGCAAGTCACCGGTGGGACCGATTGGGTGCCGGTCCCCCAACCGTACTGTTATCGATGCATGTTCGGGCATACCTACCCGGGATGTGAATTGCGCTGTGTCACCTACGTCGACGAGGTCATTGAGCTCGAGGGGGGCAGCGAAAAGGTGGCGGGCATCATCATCGAACCGGTGACGGGCGCCAACGGTCTTATTGTCCCTCCGGACGGGTACCTCCAGGCGCTCAGAAGGGTCTGCGACAAATGGGGGATTCTGATGATCGCGGACGAAATCATGACCGGATTCGGTCGAACCGGTAAATGGTTTGCAGTGGACCACTGGGGCGTAGTGCCTGATGTGATGTGCGTGGCCAAAGGGATCACGTCCGCCTATGTCCCCCTGGGCGCCACCATTGTCCGAAAACACATCGGTGACCGCTTCAAAGAACAGTTCTTCAGCCACGGGGCCACCTACGCCGGGCATGCCCTGGCATGTGCCACAGCCATCCGGGTCTTACAAATATATGAGGAAGACGGCCTCATTGAAAACGCCGAAAAGATGGGGCGGTATTTGTTTGAAAAGGGACTTGGGCTCAAGGATCGGCATCCATGCATCGGTGACGTGAGGGGGCTCGGCCTCTTCGTGGGGCTGGAACTGGTGAAGAACCGAAAGACCAGGGAGCCACTCATCCCGCTGGGGGCCAAGATTCTGCCTGGGGGAAACCCGAAACTGGCTGTGGCCAAAAAGATTGTGGAAATGGGAATGATTGCCATGGCTGCAAATCCCTCCAATGTCATCGTCATGGCCCCGGCCTTGATCATCACCAGAGATGAGATCGATGAGGGTGTCGCCATCATGGACAAGGCCCTCAAGGAAGCGGATGCAGCGGTGGAAGGGTAATGGAGGCACAGGGGAACGATGAGTGAGACAAGATCTATGTGAACGGTGATGTCGTCACCATGGAGCCGGATTCATTGAAGGCCGAGGCGTTCTTGGTAAGCCAGGGACGCTTTGGCTTCAGTCGGCACAGCGGACCAAGTGCGATCTTGCGCACCTTCGGACATCGAGACCGTCGACCTGGGTGGCAAGACAGTGGTTCCAGGCTTCATCGAGACCCATAACCACCTTTCATCCTACGCCCTGACGCTCGTCATGGCGGACTGCACCCCCAGGGCCAACGCCCGGATTCGGGATATTCAGGATAAAGTCCATGAGATGGCCAAATCAGCCGGCCCGGGGCAGTGGGTGGTCGGTTGGGGCTACGACGACACACAGATAGAGGAAATGAGGCATCTGCACAGAGCCGACCTCGACAAAGCGGCACCTGAAAACCCTGTCTTTGTCTACCACGCCTCCGGTCATCTGTCCTATGCCAGCACCCATGGCCTTGAAGCTCGGCAACGTGACCAAGAACACGCCACAGCCGGCAAGGAGGAACCATCCACAAAGACGATGAACGGTGAGCCGACCGGCCTGCTCATGGAGCCGGCCGCCCAGCACCTGGTGGCCGAGCAATTGCCGAGGCCGGATGTTTCTATATTTATGTCTCTCTTCCCCGAAGCGATTGCTCACTACAACCGAGATGGGCGTCACCAGTACCCACGACGCCGCCATCGGCATACACGGTCAGGGGATGGGCACGGTTCGGGCATATCGTGAACTTGGAAAAGCGAAAATCGTCTGAACATCCGCGTCTATCTGACCACGCTCTATCCAGTGTACGATCAATTGATAGAACTGGGCCTTGGGCACGGCTTCGGATCGGATCACTTGAAGATCGGCTCGGTCAAAATGTTTCAGGATGGATCCATTCAGGCCTTAACCGCTGCCTTGTCGCAAGACTACTACAATAAACCGGGTTTTCGTGGCGAGCTCATTATGCCGCAGGCTGCAATGGAAAGCCTGGTGGAAAAGTACCACAAGGAGGAACTTCAGGTTGCGGTGCACGCCAACGGTGATGCGGCCATTGAGAGCGTCATTTTGGCCATGGAGAAAGCCCAGGCCAAATGTCCCCCAAGCCGATCTGCGACACATGATCATCCATTGCCAAACCGCTACGGATGACCAGATCAAGCGGATGAAGAATCTGGGCATTATCCCCAGCTACTTTCCGGGGCATGTGTTACTACTGGGGCGACCGCCATCAATCGCTCTTTTTGGGCCCTGAGCGTGCAGCCCGAATTGATCCTTTGGGTTCATCCGTCCGGCAAGGTTTGCGATTCACCCTGCATGCAGACACGCCCGTGACGCCGGTTTCGCCCCTTTTCTCCATGCACTGCGCGGTCAACCGCATCACCCGAGACGGCCATCTCCTCGGCCCGGACGAACGCATCCCGCCCTACGAAGCGCTCAAAGCATTCACCACCGACGCTGCCTATTGCAGCTATGAAGAAAATCTCAAGGGTTCGATTCGAACAGGAAAGCTGGCGGATTTTGTGGTGCTTTCAAGACAATCCGTTGACCTGTCTTCCCGAAAAGATAGGGGAGATCAAAGTCCTCAAAACCGTCATCGGGGGAAAAGAAGTGTACACGGCACAAGGATAGGATGGTCCACAAGGCACGGCGGTCGTCGTGAGAAACCGGTTTTTTTCACCGTTTCTCTGATGCCCAGAGGAACAGGATGAAGACCCACACCAGAGTCGTCGTCATTGGCGGCGGCATCAACGGCTGCAGCATACTCTACCATCTGACCAAGCTCGGCTGGACCGACGTTGTGCTGGTTGAAAAAAACGAGTTGACTTCGGGATCCACATGGCTTGCGGCAGGAAACGTGGTCCAGTGGACCGGAAGCCGCACGGCTTCCAGGCTCCATCAATACAGCATTGCCCTTTACCAGGAACTTGAATCCGAGACGGGTCAGAGCACTGGATGGCACACCACGGGCAGCCTTCGGCTGGCAACCACCGAGGACCGGATGGATGAATACAGGCATGTGCTGTCCAAGGACCGCGCACTGGGCATCGAGTGTCACATCCTATCCCCTAACGAGGCCCAAAAGCTTTTCCCTTTCATGGAGACACACGGCCTGAAAGGCGCCATGTATCATGTCCTGGACGGCCATTGTGACCCAGCAGGCACCACCCAGGCCCTGGCGATCGGCGCCCGAAAACGTGGAGCGGAAATCTACCGGTTCAACCGCGTCACGAACCTTTCCCGAACGCGAGGGGGCGAATGGAAAGTCCACACGGAAAACGGAGATATCACCTGTGAGATGGTCGTCAACGCAGCCGGTCTCTGGGCGGATCGCGTAGCGGCCATGGTTGACGTTTATTTGCCCATCATCCCCATGGAACATCACCACATCCTCTTCGAAGACCTGTCTGAGATTTCACGGCTGCAAGAGGAGCTGGTCTCCCTCAGAGATCCGGATGTCCCCTTCTATCTGCGAAAGGAAATGGGGAGTCTCCTGGTGGGTCCCTACGAGGCCCGCTGCAAATCCTGGAAGCCGCACAGTGTTCCGTGGGATTGGGCGCAAGGCGATCTCCCCACCGACCTGGAACGTATCCAGGACTATATCCTGAAACTCATGGAGCGGGTCCCCATCCTGAAGGAAGCGGGAATGCGGCACATTCAGAACGGGCCGATCACCTATACGCCGGACAGCCAGCAGCTCCTCGGACCCATTTACGGTGTCCCCAACTTCTATTGTATGGCCGGCTGCAACTTTGGAATCACCCAGGCAGGAGGGGTGGGAAAGGCTCTTGCCGAATGGATCGTGGAGGGGGAGCCGGCCATGGACCTCTCGTCCCTGGACCCCCGCCGGTTCGGAACCTGGACGAGCAAGCGGTACACCCTGGAAAAGGTGCACGAGGCATACCGGCTGCAATATCAACCCAGTTACCCGAGCTTGGAGCGAACGGCCGGAAGACCGGTCAAGACGGCCCCTGTTTTCGACATGCAACAGCGGCGTGGGGGCGTCTTTGGGAGCCGATACGGTTGGGAACGGTCCAACTGGTTCGCTTCGGAAGGCGCGGAGCCCGTTGATCGGTTTTCCTTTCGTCGTCAAACGGGAGATTTCGAGGCCATTAGAAGGGAATGCCTGGCCGCCAGGGACCACGCGGTGGTCTATGAGCTCAGCAGCTTCGCGAAGTTCGAGATCTCAGGCACAGGGGCCGGGGCCTACCTGGACCATCTGACCAGTGGACGGGTCCCCCGTGTGGGCAGGGTGGCTTACAACCTCATGCTCACCCCCAGGGGTTACATTGCGGAGGACCTGACGATCTCCCGGTTGGCCGATGATCGTTTCTACTTGGTTCTACCAGCCGCCTCGGAAATCAAGGGCTTGCAACACCTGGAGGCACATCTGCCGGGCGACGGCAGCGTCCGGATCGAAAACCTCACGTCTCGGACCGGGGTTTTGGGCGTTGTGGGCCCAAGGTCGAGGGAAATCCTCGCCCGCCTGACCGAAACGGACCTGTCCAAAGGCGGATTTCCGTATCTGACTGTCCGGGAGATCTTCATGGGTGCGTGTCCCGTTCGGGCCTTGCGTATCAACTTCGCAGGCGAACTGGGCTGGGAGCTTCACCATGAGATGATGTATCAGCGCACCCTGTATCGGGACATCCTGGAAGCGGGGGGGCCATTGGGTCTTGCCGATTGCGGCATGCGGGCCCTGCTCAACGCCATGAGGCTGGAAAAGGGCTACCGCATGGCAGCGGACATCTGCGGGGAAGAGACACCGCTTCAGGCGGGCCTCGATGCCTTCGTTCACTTTGAAAAGGGCGAATTCATCGGCCGTCAGGCGCTCCTCGCGCAAAAAGAAAGGGGCGTTTCCACGCGCTTCGTCATGATGGTCGTCCAGGCAAAGGATGCAGACGCATACGGTGAGGAATGCATCTTTCTGGGAGACGAGGTCGTAGGCCGCGTGACCTCGGGCGGGTGGGGCCACCGGGTGGATAAGAGCATCGCTTTGGGCTTCGTAAAAGAAAAGGTGGCCTTTCCGGGATCAAAGCTGCTCATCGAAATCCTGGGAGAGCGTTTCGAGGCCGAGGTGGTTTCGCGGCCTCTATATGATCCTGAGAACATCCGCATGAAAGCATGACTTGGAGGAGAAGCCATCGGCAAAGGAATCGTCCTGCAGGCCGAGGGAATAGGCCCTTTGGTTTGTGACTTTTCTTCGATTTGAGTAGAAATTGAAAAGCAAACTGCAGAATATCGAATGTTGAATGTCCAATGTAGAAGTGAAGACAACGGAGAAGCGACTTCGAGATTCGATATTTCTTGTTCGATATTCATTATTCGAATGGCAATTTGGTTGCGGCCGGAGGCCTGCATTGGTGGGATTTGGGTATAACCGGTTTTCCTGTGTGCTGGGACACGGCCGCCCGTTCCGGTAGCATAGAGGGGATAACAGGGCCATGAAGGCACAGACAAAGGTGTTCACTGCCAGGAAGATCATCACCATGTGCCCGGAACAGCCCGCTGCCGAAGCAGTGGCTGTGCGGGATGGTCACATCCTGTCCGCAGGCGACCTCAAGGATGTCCTCTTCTGGCTGGAACGGTCGCCGTTTACCCCTTACGACGTGGACGGAACGTTCGAGGACAAATTCCTCATGCCGGGCCTGGTGGATGCTCACACGCACGTGGAACTTCAGGCCCTCATCTACAGCGGCCATTTCGTGGGTCAAATACCCTGGCCCAGGCCGGAGGGAGGCTTTTATCCTGTCCTCCGCACGAAGGAGGAAGTGCTCAACCGGCTTGTTGAACTTGACAGGGTGCTACCCACCGGTGAAGCGCTCTTCGCGGTGGCCTACGATGAAAACAAGACAGGCGCCTTTTTGCACGTGGATGAGTTGGACCGGGTCTCGACGAATCGGCCCATCCTCGTATCCAACCTGGTCTTTCACCGCTTCTGGGTGAACAGCCTTCCTCTTCAGAAGGCCGGCATCGGTCCCAACCGCGTTCCTGACGGGGTGGAGACGGATCCGGACGGAAGGCCCAACGGGACGCTCGTGGAAGGAAAGGGCCTGATGTGCGTGCTCCCTGTTTTTGCCGACCTGATAGATATCTCGGAGCACAAGATCAGGCGCATTTTGCCGCTTTTTGCGGCAGGCGGCACGACCACGGTCTGCGAAGCGGCCTTGGGGGCCCTTGGCCTCGAAAAGTCTATTTCCACGTTTCGGGAGATCCTATCGGATCCCGAGGTGAAACTCCGGGTCGTCGGGCTTCCCTGGGCCAAGGGCGGGATCGTCCATTCGGGATCCTTGGACGCGTTCATCGGCCTTGTGAAAAAGGCCGCATCGGAATCAACCGACAAATTCCGCATTGGCCCCGTGAAACTGTATACAGACGGGTCCATCATTTCTCGGACGTCCCCCATCGGGTGGCCGGGCTACTGGGACGGCACCCCGGAAGTCCCCATGCAGACGGAGCCGGAAGAATTCATGAGGGTCCTGGTCCGCTTGCACGAAGAAGGGTTCGCAACCGTTACCCACGCCAACAGCCGCCCGGGCTGCCAGTTGGTCCTCGACGCGGTGGCTCAAGCCCAGTGCCGGAGGTACCGCCCCGACATGCGACACCGCATCGATCACGCTTACAACATCACGGAGGCCCAATTAAGGGCCGCCAAGTCTTTGGGCGTCTGCGTCCAGTTTTTCCTGCCGCAGATCTACTACTACGGTGATGCCCACCTGAAGCTTCAGGGTCCCGATCGTGCCCACCACATCTGTCCGACTGGCACGGCCAGGAGGCTTGGTGTCTCCTGGGGTTTCCACAGTGATCCGCCGGGAACCCCCCAGCTTCCATGGATGGGTGCCTGGAGTGCGGTGCATCGCGTGACTCAGGAATCCGGAACGGTTTTGGGGCCTGCCCATCGTGTAACGGTCGAAGACGCCCTGAGGGCCATGACCATCGAGGCGGCCTATCAGCTTCGTCTGGATCATGAAATCGGCAGCGTCCAATTCGGCAAGAGAGCGGACTTCTGCGTCCTGGAGGCAGACCCACTGGAAATCGACCCGATGGAACTGAAGGACGTCCCTGTCTGGGGAACCGTCTTTGCCGGTGAACCGAATCCTGCAAAGTTCGGGGGTTAGGGAGACGGCGACACACGATTCATCCGCAAGGAAATCGCGGATCGCTCGCAGGTCTTGAGCCAAAATGGGACCTTCCACGCGTTTATGGAAACCGAAATATGGCCATCTCAATTGGAAAGGGGGTGTAACGGGGTGAGGTTGACGGATCGAGATGGGGCAGCGGCGCCCGGCATCATGACAAGGCTGTCACCACTCAAATCTTCGGCCATCAATTTTGGCCGATAATCTCAAAGAAGGAGGAGCGTGATGATGGGTAAAAAATCCGGGAAAAAACTCAGCATGGTCATCATCTGTGTTCTAGCCTTGCTGGTAGGCATGAACGCAGGTTACGCGGAAACACCCAAGAGAGGCGGTGAGATGGTCACGGGGTATGGTCAATTCCCGAACCATTTCAACCATGCCATTCAATCGGGTGCGGCCACGGCATCACCAGGCACGCAAATTTTTGCATCCCTGGTAGAGATCAACGACCAGTTCAAGCCGATCCCTTACCTGGCAAAGAGCTGGGAGGTGTCGGATGATGGCCTGACATACACCTTTCATATGGTCGAGGGGGCGACCTTCCACGACGGAAAGCCCATCACATCGGAAGATGTGGCCTTTTCCTTCGAAACGGTGAAGGCAAACCATCCATTCGGGCTTGCCATGTTGGGGCCGGTTGACCGGGTGGAAACGCCGGACAAGTACACCGCCGTGTTCAAACTGAGCAAGCCCCATCCGGCTTTGATGCTCGTGGTGTCGCCGCCGCTCCTGCCCATCCTCCCCAAGCATGTCTATGGGGATGGTCAGCCCATTCGCCAGCACCCGGCAAACACAAAGCCTGTCGGATCCGGCCCCTTCAAGCTGGCGGAGTACAAACCTGGGGAGTACTTCATCCTGGAGCGCTATGAAAACTTCTTTCGACCGGGGCTCCCCTACCTCGATCGCATCATCGGCCGTGCCATCAAAGATCCCAATGCGAATTTCATTGCCCTCAAAAACGAGGATTTTCACATGGCGATGTTCAATGCCGGCATCCGATTGAGCCAGATCGAGGCCCTCAAGAAGATGGATCACCTCGTGGTTTCCCCCAAGGGTTACGAGGCCATCGGGGCCATCTATTTTCTTGAATTCAATCTCCGCAAGGAGCCGTTCAAGGATGTTCGGGTTCGACGGGCCATCGCTCACGCCATAGATAAAGACTTCATCACTCAGAAGCTCCATCGCGGCTATTCGAAAACGGCCACCGGTCCTCTGACCAGCTCTTTTCAATGGTACACCGACAAGGTGACGAAATACGACTACAACCTTGGAGAAGGCCAATGCCCTCTTGGATGAAGCGGGTCTTCCGCGCAAAGAAAACGGTATCCGCTTTTCCGCCACCATTGACTGGTACCCGGGAGAGCCCGACAGCATGGACACCATTGCCGAATACCTCAAACCACAACTCAAGAAGATTGGTATCGATTTGCAGCTTCGCCCGCCCGCGGATTTCCTCTCATGGTACAAACGGGTGGCAGGTTGGGAGCACGACATGACCATGAGCAACATTTACAGTTATGCCGATCCCATGATCGGTGTGCACCGCCTCTATCTTTGCGACAACCAGAAACACGTGGTCTGGACCAATACGTCCGGGTATTGCAACCCTCAGCTGGATGAGATCATGGCATAAGGCCGCCACAGAAACAGATGTCGCAAAACGCAAAGCGCTCTATGCGCAGTTTCAACAGATCCTGACGGAAGATCTCCCACTGATCTGGACCCATGAAGCGCCGTACCAGACAATTCATCACAAGGACTTGCAGAACGTGAATACCGGAGCGTATGGGGATCTATGTCACCGCGGACAAGGTATATTGGAAAGATGGCAAGATGCCCAAATAGGGCGACCGAAAAAATCCATGCGCAAACCAATGTGATCCCTCTTTCGACCACGGT
>CAVOVO010000045.1:0-12665 GCA_963699845.1 uncultured delta proteobacterium | reverse complement strand
GATAAGGCCGCGACCGAAACGGATGTCGCGAAACGCAAAGCCCTGTATGCCCGTTTTCAACAGATCCTGACGGAAGATCTTCCGTTGATCTGGACCCATGAGGCACCTTACCAGACCATTTATAACAAGGACTTGCACAATGTGAATACCAGCGTATGGGGCTCTATGTCGCCAGCAGACAAGATATATTGGAAAGATGGAAAGATGCCCAAATAGGGCCACCGAAAAAATCCATGCGCAAAACAATGTGATGCCTCTTTCGACCTCCTGGCTTGCGGCGGGTGCACCGAACGGTTTCGGCGCCGCAAGCCCGGCCCAAGCAAAATGTAAAGATCTTGATTTGGTGAATTCTTGAAGTCACTCCTCGCAATCGTCCGGAGAATTATTTACTCCCTGTTGCTGCTGCTGGCCGTTGTGGTCCTCAATTTCCTCCTGCTCCATATTGCACCCGGCGGTCCAGTGGAAACCCTGGTGGGTCAAATGGGAGGCGCCACACCCGAGCTCATCGCTCAGCTAAAAGTCACGTATGGTCTCGACCGTAGCATCCCGGAGCAGCTCATGACGCATATTGTCCGTATGGCACACGGGGATCTGGGGATGTCCTTTGCCTACGATCGGGATGTTCTTTCACTGATCATGGGACGATTGCCGGCCACCTTGATTCTGGTCATAACGGCGCTGGTCTTGGCGATTGTAACGGGCACATTCCTGGGGATCGTTGCGGCGCAGAAGCCCAAGAGCCTGTTCAGCGGTTTTGTAACGGTCATTTCGCTGGCAAGCTACGCCGCACCGGTCTTCTGGACGGGGATCATGCTGCTCATACTCTTTTCATACCTGGTTCCCCTATTCCCGAGCTTTGGCATGGGTGCAGTGGGAACGACGGGGGGAGCCCTTGATCGGTTGCTCGATTTGGGTCACCACCTTGTGCTCCCGGCGGTGACCCTGGGCAGCATCTATCTTGCGGTATACAGTCGATTGGCGCGGGCGAGCATGATGGATGTCCTCGGTGCGGACTACATCCGGACCGCCTGGTCAAAGGGGCTGAGCCGACGGGTGGTGGTTTACAAACACGCCCTGAAAAATGCGGTGCTGCCCGTGGTCACCATGGCCGGTCTCCAGTTCAGCCAGTTGATAGCCGGTGCGGTGGTGGTGGAGACGGTATTCAGTTGGCCGGGAATGGGACAACTGGCGTTTGAAGCCATCTTGCGGCGGGATCACCCTTTGTTGCTTGGCATCCTGTTCTTCTCCACATTGATCGTTGTGGTGGTCAATTTTCTGACCGACATGTCATATCGATTGCTTGATCCGCGCATCAAGTAGGTGAATCGACAGGAGACATAGAGCAGACGATGAAAATGATCGCTCCTTCAAAACCCTTTGCTGAAGCGTGGCATATGTTCGCTGGCAACAAGGCGGCGCTATTAGGGCTTGGATTGGGCGTGGCCGTCGGGTTGGTCACCGTTTTCGGACCGATCCTTTATCTCGCTGATCCTTTTGAGATGGTCGCGGCGCCCATGAGCCCACCGGGAGAGGAATTGCTGCTGGGTGCGGATTATCTCGGCAGAGACGTGCTTGCGGGCATTGTTTATGGGGCACGCACCACGGTCCTGGTGGGATTTGCGGCCACGCTATTTACATTGGTCATTGGGATTTCCATCGGTGGATTGGCCGGGTTCTATGGAGGATGGATCGAAAGCCTGCTCATGCGCATCACGGAGTTCTTCCAGGTATTGCCGGCACTGCTGTTGGCCATGGTGCTGGTTGCTTTGTTTTCTCCAAGCCTTTGGACCATCATTTTCGCCATCGGGATCGTCAGCTGGCCACCGGCAGCCCGTTTGACCCGAGCCGAGTTCTTGAAGATAAAGGAACGTGAGTTCGTCATGGCGGAGCGGGCCATGGGCGCAACAAACCGACGCATCATGTGGCGGACCATCTTGCCCAATGCTGCACCACCCCTGATCGTTTCAGCCACACTTAGCGTGGGGGTTGCCATCCTCTTCGAGGCTGCACTGAGTTTCTTGGGGCTCGGAGATCCCAATAAATTCAGCTGGGGATACATGATCGGTGCTTCACGGGACTTCATCTTCGAAACGTGGTGGGCGGTCACATTCCCGGGACTGGCGATCTTTTTCACAGTGCTAGGCGTAAGCCTCATCGGCGATGGACTAAACGACGCCCTGAACCCCAAACTGAGGCTGAAGTGACCAAGTCGACCCCGGTTCTTGCCGTCGAGGATCTTTGCGTGGATTTCGCCACACGTAAAGGGCGCGTCCGGGTTTTGAACGGGATCCGTTTTCACCTGAGGCAGGGAGAGACGCTTGGCGTCGTTGGAGAGAGCGGTTGCGGGAAGAGCATGACCGCCTTGGCCATCATGCGCCTGATTCCGATTCCTCCTGGAGACATTTCAGGAGGCCGAGTGCTATTGAACGACAGAGACCTTTTGGGCCTCAGTGAGAAGCAGATGCAGGATGTGCGGGGCAATGAGATTTCCATGATCTTTCAGGAGCCCATGACCTCTCTCAATCCTGTCTTCACCATCGGGATGCAGATCGCTGAGTGCATTCAGCGACATCAACGGGTGAGTCGGAAAGAAGCGATGGAAAAGACGCTGGAGATGCTGGTCGCGGTGAGAATACCGGCGCCGAAAGAACGGCTCCGCCAGTACCCCCATGAGCTTTCAGGGGGGCTGCGCCAGCGGGTCATGATCGCCATGGCGCTTTCGTGCCGTCCTACCATCCTTATTGCCGACGAGCCCACCACCGCCCTGGATGTCACGGTTCAGGCCCAGATCTTTGAGCTGTTGGAAGAAATCCAGAAGAAAATGGGCACATCGATGATTCTCATCACGCACGACATGGGAGTGATCAGTGAAATCGCCGATCGCGTTATTGTGATGTATGCCGGGCGCAAGGTGGAAGAGGGCCCTGTGACGGAAATCATCGAAAACCCTCACCACCCTTATACCCAGGGGCTCCTTGGGTGTGCCCCCGATCTCAAGGAAGACCCCGGCCCGGAGGCGGAGACGCTGAAGGAGATCCCGGGTATCGTTCCGGACCTTAGCGAAGTGGTGGCGGGATGCCCTTTCCAGGATCGTTGCGAACACGCCACCAAGTTGTGTCGAGATGAAATGCCGCCTCCCTACGAGGTGGGTGCCGAGCACGTGACGGCCTGCTGGCTCATGAGGGCGGATTCATGATACAGGCGGAAACCAAAGAACAACCCTTGCTGACAGTGCTAGATCTTTGCGTCCATTTTCGACTGCCCAAATCGCATCTTTTCGCTGCCGCCAAGACCGTCTTTGCGGTGGACGGTGTGAGCTTTGAAGTTCGGCGTGGGAAGACCTTCGGGATCGTGGGGGAAAGCGGGTGTGGGAAGTCCACCACAGCGTTGTCCGTCCTTCGGCTTGTGGAACCGACTTCCGGGTCCATATGGTTCAATGACACGGAACTGAGATCCCTTGATCCCCAGGCGCTGCGGCGGCAACGCAGGGACATGCAGATCATCTTCCAGGATCCTTATTCCGCCTTGGACCCACATAGCACGGCTGGGGACATTGTGGGGGCCCCACTGAAGATCCAGAAGATAGGAACCAGGCAGGAATATCGAGAGCGGGTTGCACAGCTATTCACGCTTGTGGGGTTGAGGCATGAGCAAATGGGGGCCTACCCCCACCAGTTTTCCGGCGGCCAGCGCCAGCGGATCGGCATCGCACGCGCGCTGGCATCGGGGCCTGATCTGATCATTTGCGATGAGCCGGTCTCCGCCCTTGATGTGGCGATTCAGGCCCAGATCCTGAATCTGTTGAGACGGCTCCAGCAGACGTTCGGGTTGACATATCTCTTTATATCCCATGACATGGCAGTGATCCAGCACATGTGTGACGAGATTTCCGTGATGTACCTGGGGAAGATCGTGGAACGGGCAGGACGGCGGTCTTTGTTCAGAGAACCGAAGCATCCGTATACCAGGGCGTTGCTCTCGGCGGTGCCGCGTCTCCATCGTAAGGAGAAGAGACAGATGGATCCCGTGCGATTGACGGGGGATCCTCCAAATCCCATCGACCCACCGTCAGGGTGCCGTTTTCATCCCCGCTGCCCCCTTGCGGAGCCCCGATGTCGCAGAGAAGCGCCGCCACTCAGAGATATCCTGCCGGACCATCATGTGGCCTGTCACCTCGCATCGCCCGGACCGGACCCGGTTGCTTATGGACTCAGCATTCAATGAGAGGATCGTTTTGAGATATATCGCCTTTGATTCGGACAAGTGTGTGGGTTGCCAGATCTGCCAACTGGTCTGTTCAGGCAGATGGCAGCGGGTGTTTAATCCCCTGAAGGCCAACCTCCGCGTGGAACAGGTGGAATGGTACGGCGCATTCAAGGGAATCATCTGCAGACAGGACCCGGATGCACCGTGCGTCAAGGCGTGCCCCACGGGCGCGCTCTTTGTGGATGAAAAGCGGGGGGTGGTCGGGTTTGAAAAGAAGAAGTGTGATGGATGCCAAAGCTGCGTGGAGGCATGCCCTTATGGCGCCATTTTCACCCATCCGGACCAGCCCTACATCTACAAATGCAACCTGTGCGGGGGCGGAAAGACTCAGCAGTGCGTCGAAGCCTGCCCCAGAGGCGCCTTGCGGGTGGAGGAGGTGAAGGCATGAAGGGATACGCCGGAAAGATCACCTTTGTGGACCTCACCAGCGGAATCATTCGGGATGAGTCTTTTGATGAGACCTTTGCAAGAAAATACTTGGGTGGCAACGGGTTCGCGGCGAAGATGCTTTGCGACCGTGTGCCGCAGGGTGCGGACCCCTTGTCCCCGGAGAACGCTTTCATCGTGTGCACCGGCCCTTTGACCGGAACCCTGGCCCATGGCAGCGGCCGGGGCGGCATTGTGACCAAGTCCCCGCTCACAGGCTACTTTATGGACAGCTATTTCGGCGGCGAATTCGGGGCTACCCTTAAACAATCAGGCCGCGATATGATCGTGGTCGTGGGCCGATCCGAAGCGCCCGTCGCCCTTTTCTGTGACGACGACCGGGTCTCGCTGCTCCCGGCCGAAGACCTCTGGGGCAAGACCACGAAAGACACCCAGGATCGTCTCGTGGAAAAGCTTGGAAAGGGGGTCAGTACCTTGTGCTGCGGACCTGCAGGGGAAAACCGGGTCCCCATGGCCTGCTGCATTTCCGGGCGGCGGGCCGCGGGGCGTGGGGGAACGGGCGCCGTCCTGGGCGCCAAGAATCTGAAGGCCATCACCGTTCGGGGGACCAAAGACATCCAGGTGGCCGACATGAAGGGTCTTCTGACGTTTTATGGACAGACCCAAGAAAAATTTGTGGCGCTGGACAACCTCGTTCGGCTCGGCACGCCCTTCCTTGTGGATATGATCAACAAAGCCGGTGGGCTGGGGACAAGAAACTGGCAGGAAGAGAGCTGGCAAGGGACAGAAAAAATAGGGGCCGAACGGCTTCTCGAAGACCACTTTGTCCGCAACTGGGCGTGCTATGCCTGCAACCTGGGCGGGTGTACCCGTGTGGTGCGGTCCGGGGCCAACCCCGCCGTCGTCACGGAGGGACCCGAATACGAAACCCTCTTCGCCCTGGGCTCAAACTGCGCCATTGATGACCTCAACGCCATCATCGAGGCGGATCGCCTGTGTGATGACTACGGCCTGGACACCATTTCCTATGGGGGATCCATCGCTTTCCTTATGGAGTGCTTCCAAAGAGACCTCTTGACTAAAGAAGATACGGGCGGTTTGGATTTCAGCTTTGGAAATGCAGAAACCATGGTCAAGGGCACGCACCTTGTGGCCAAACGCGACGGATTCGGGGATTTTATGGGACGGGGTGTGAAGGCCATGGCAGAGAAAATCGGCGAAGAGGCGCACCGGTTTGCCTGTCACATCAAGGGGCTGGAACCTCCGGGCCACTCCGGGCGGGCCCTCAAGAGCATGGGACTTGGCTATGCGGTCTCCCCCCGCGGGGGGAGCCACCACGACACCCGCCCGGGACCGGAATACAAAATGGCTCCAAAGGAACGACTCACCACAGAGGGAAAGGTCGTCATGGCCTTCAACACCGCCAACTGGTCGGCCATCGGGGATTCACTGATTCTGTGCCGCTTCTGCGAGGCCGTGTATGGGGGTGTCCTCACCCAAACTCACGTGGATCTCATCAATTGGACGGTGGGATGGGACATGACCCTGGATGAGCTCACCGAAATCGCATGCCGGGTGCACACGCTTGAGCGGCACTTCAACTGCCGAGAGGGTTTGAGAAGGCGCGATGAAATTCTTCCGCACCGCTTCACCAACGAGGAAATCCCCTCCGGACCATCCAAGGGCCTACGGACCACTCCGGAGGAATTGCAGGCCATGCTGGACGACTACTACGACCTGCGGGGGTGGGACGATGATGGGGTCCCCAAGAGGGAGACCCTGGTGAAGCTGGGGCTGGAAGACCTTTTTCCTTCCCCCCAATGCAGGCCTACGGCCGGAAACCAAATCGTGATTCGAATGATGAATATCGAACAAGGAATATCGAATGACGAAGTCGATTCCCGGAAGTCTTCACTTCTACATTGGACATTCTACATTCGATATTCTGCGGTTCGCTTTTAAAAACATCTTTGCAAACTGCACAAAAGATACACCCAAAGGATTCGACTTCTGCGATTCACCTAACTTCGAGCAATTCGCAGATAAGCCTTGTTCAACACCCTGTCTAAATCGCACCGACAGACTCAGGGATGACCGTGATCCGGTTTTCGACGGCGTATACGCCTTCCACGTTTCTTACAACGACCTCGGCGAGATCCCTGGTCTCCCGGTCTCTTACGACGCCCGTCAACTGGACCACTCCGGGCTCAGGGACGGATACCGAAAACCGCGGTCAGCGTTCCGGTGCTTAGTCCCGCTTCAATGATCGCGGCCTCCGCCCTGCTTCTGAGGGCCAGTTTAGCCAACTCAATCATGGCGTCTACAGAACAGGCCTTGACTTCACTGGATCGGGCCATGGTGAGGATGGTGTCAACCGCCAGGTCCACGCTCAATTTATCCGTGCTCAGCACCCGCATCGTATAGGGCAGGGTCGTCCCATTTGACGCCGAAGGCGAATCGAATGAAGGCGGACCGTTCGTGATCGCTGCGATTCATCGCCCTTTGGGCGGCAACCTCTGTGTAGCCCCTTGCCATAAGATTTCGAATCCGACTCTCCATGGACGCGATGACGCGGATGTGCAGGGCGCAGTGAAATGACTTGAGCAGGACCTGGGCACCGCGGCCGACAAAAACCGCATCCCCTTGTTTAGCCATATCAAGGACCACGGAGTTGAGCCGGTCCAGGTTGATCTCAGGCGCATGGGAGAAATAGCGCTGGAAAAAGGAAGGGGCCTTGCCATCCAGTTCTTCCACGCTCGATGAAAAGCCCTTGACCTCAGCAGCCCTGTCGATCGCCTCCGTGTCGTTGAAGGCGTAACCCATGACGTCGGCCACCCGCTTTGCTATCACCGTCCCCTGCGATCCAAGCATCCTTGAAAAGGTAATGAAGTGCATTTCATTCCCTCCTGTTGCCGATCCTTTCAGACCGATGCCATGGACGGTCTCCCCCCTGGTCGTCTCTTCAAAGCTCGATGACCATCCCGTCCTTTGCAATCTCGGCCTTGAAATCATCCAACCTTGAAGGCATGTCCCTCCTCGTGTGGGTAAGAGGGATCCGCCCAGGGTTCATCTCCCCAAGGTGGACGGCCAATGTAAGATAGCTCAGATGATGCTTGACGGGTTCTTGACTTGTGGCAAAAGGGAAAGCCCCCTTTTTCCACGCATACCTCTCAAACAGTTATTTCTTCTTCAGTTCCTTCAGGAGCTCTGCCAGCTGTCCTTTGCTCTCCTGGAACATCTTGATGACCTCTTCCCTTGTCATGACCCGCACCGGGCTTCCCGACTCCTTCATTTTTGCAAGGATTTTGGGATCATTGAACATTTTCGGGAATATCTCCGCACACTTGTCGATGATCTCCTTTGGGGTGCCCTTTGGCAGCGCCACGCCACGAAAGTTCACGCTGGAATCGTCAACATTAAGACCGGCTTCCTTGAAGGTCCTGACGTCGGGCAGGAATGGGTGCCTTTTCAGATCGGCGATGGCCAGGATTCTAAGATTGTCCTGGCTCCGGAAGGCGTCGGCCAGGTTGTTGAACCCTGCCTTGACTTTGCCGGACATCACCGACTGAATCGCATCCACGCCGCCCTTTTCCGGGATGTAGGTGAGTTGGATGCCAGCGGCCTTTGCCAGCTGAAGCGTGGCGATGTGGTGGCCCACAAACATCCCTGCGCCCGAAACCGTGATCTTTCCCGGGTTTTCCTTTGCATACTTGATGAAATCCTCCAGTGTATTGAACGGGCTGTCCTTCCCGACGATCAGAACCGCCGGGTCCGCGCCCCAGTTACCGACCGGTTCGAAATCCTCAATGGAATACTTGGTGTCATACACAATGGATTGAGCGATGAAATGGGGCACGTTGTAAGTGACCATGTTGTAGCCGTCTTTGGAAGCCTTTCGACGAACCAGTTCCCATCCCACCTGCCCGCCTGCCCCCGGCTTATTGATGATGACAATGGGCTGGCCCAGGTATTTCTCATCCGAAGCAAGCATGGTGACGATCCTTGCTTGAAAATCCGTGGCCCCGCCTGGCGAATAGGTAACGATCATGCTGATTGGCTTGTCCGGGTATTGGGCCAAAGCACTTCCCACGACCACTGCAGCCACAGTCAAGAAGACCATAAAAAATCCCGCCATCTTCATGTACGCCTTGCCTCTAGCCATGTCATCCTCCTTCATTTTGTCTGAATGATCTATGATACCGCGTCAGGATATCCGACGCGCCCCGAGACGTGTCTGATGGAGCTTCGTTCAGAAGAGTAAACCCGTTGGCGTCTGGACCTTCAACAACACCTTGAAAAGAACGAAAAGAACGCCGGTGAACACGGCAGATTCGAAGTATTCTCGATACGCCTTTGGCCTGTGTCAAGTCGGATCGACCCAACAATAGACTCACAACCACGAAAAATAGAAATGCCGACACATAAAACCCTACAGATTGCATGAAGACGAAGTATCCGATAATGATGCCGAGGAGAAGAAAAAATCGACCCCATGGGAACGGCTTCCCCTTTTCTGCCCCCTGCCCTTTCACCAGGAACCCCTGCAGCAGCAGGAGTGCTAACAAAACAATCATAACGACAATCACCACCCGGGGAAATATCCTTGCGGTCTCTTCAGAAATAGTTCCCAACGACAAATAGAGACCCAGGGAACCGACAAGACAAACCAGGGCGACGATAGTCTCCTTATTCATGACCGATGCTCCTCTACCTTGCCTCTCTTACGGTGGGCCCGTATTTCACTGAATATGCTGTATGCAATGGATACGGCGCAAAGCAAAATGATGATCAGGTTGATGCCACCGGTGAAGAAGTACTGGAACATGCCACGTCGGTCTCGGCGATCATCTTGCCCTTGAGGAAGTTGTCCTCGGCGATGGGACCCAGGATAATCCCTAGCACGAACCGGGGCTGGAGAAAAACCGACTTTCCGCCCGATATACATCAAGGTGCCGAGAACGAACATGACAATCACATCGTCGAAACTGTTTTGTACGCTGTAGGTGCCGAAAACGGCAAGCACCGTCACCGCTGCGATCATTTGAAGCTTTGGAACCCGCATGACGCTGTAGGAGTACCGAGACATCATGATCCCGAAGATGCACATGGCGAACTGCGCCAACACGAGGCTTGCGATGAAAGTGTAGGTCACGTCCGCGTGACTCCGGAAGAGATCCGGGCCCGGAAACAGACCGTGTATCAGCAGTCCGCCCAGCAGGACCGCCGCCGTGGGCGACCCAGGGACGCTCAGGGTGAGCAGCGGGATGAGGGACGGGCCCACCATGGCGTTGTTTGCCGATTCGGCCGCCGCGACCCCTTGAGGGTTCCCTTTGCCGAACAACGTAGGGTCTTTGGAGAACTTCCTTGTTTGATCGTACGCAATGAGGCCGGCCACCTGGCCCCCGGCCCCCGGAATGATCCCGATGATCGTCCCCACCACGGACCCGATGGCTAAGGCCTTGGTCATCTTTAAGTTCTCGACGATGGTCTTGAGCAGGACCCCCTTTTTCGGCCGGTAGTCGACTGTCTTTGTCTCCGCGTAAAGCTCTTTTCCATCAGCGAAAAGACTTGCGGCACCGCAAAAAGGCCGATCAGGGCAGGCACGATGGCCACCCCCCCGGTCAGAACGTCGTGGAAAACGAAGCGTGGCACGCCCAATACCGGGCTGTAGCCGATGATGGAGATCAGCAACCCGAACATGCCGCCGATCAAACCCTTGAATATGGAGCCTGACGCCACGGCCATGACCGTGATGCCGAAAATGGCGGTCCAGAAAAGCTCCGACGGGCCGAACTGGATGGCGATCCGCGCCAGGGGCGGCGTGAAAAGGATCATGACCACCATGCCAAAGATTCCGCCCACCAGAGATGAAATAAAACATATGTAAAGGGCCCTTTGGGAATGCCCCTGAAGCGCCATGGGGTGCCCGTCCAGCAATGTGGCGATGTTGGCGGGGGCCCCCGGAATATTAATAAGGATGGCGGAAATGGCGCCCCCGGCCACGGTGGACGTGTAGACGGCGCCGAGAAGGATGAGGCCGGTGGCCGAGTCCATATGGAAGGTGAACGGCACAAGAAGTGCCACGGCCATGGTCGGGCTGAGCCCGGGGGTTGCCCCGAGAAACAAACCGCCCAGGGTGCCAAGAATCAGCACCAGCAGATTGATGGGGGTGAGGGCGTTGGGGAAATAATGAAGGAATTCAGCCATGACGGTTCACCTTCTCGAATGGGTGTACACCCAAGTCCGTTTCGAATTGCAGGACCTGGAGTTGAAATGGTTTCAGATCCCCGCGTTTCAGCATTCGTAGCCACACAGTTTCGGCAGCTTGAGACGCTGAATCTTTCCTGACGGTCCTTTCGGTAAATCCTCCATGAATACGATCTTCTTGGGCGTCTTGAATTCTCCGAGATGCGTCGCGCAATGGGCGAGCAATTCCCCTTCGGTGCAGGTTTCCCCGGACTTAAGGCAGACGCAGGCAAGTATTTCTTCTCCGTATTGGTCGTCCGGAATTCCACCGCAGCCGCATCGAGCACGGCCGGGTGTCTGTAAAGGGCCTCGTCAATTTCTCGCGGCGCGATGTTCTCCCCGCCCTTGATAATGAGCTCCTTGAGGCGCCCGGTGACGAACACGAAGCCATCGTTGTCCATGTATCCCAGATCCCCGGTGTGGAGCCACCCATCCGGTTCCAGGGCCTTGGCCGTGGCCTCAGGGTTCTTATAGTATTCCTTCGTGACGTTGTCACCTTTGATCATGATTTCGCCCACCGCGCAAGGGGGAACCTCATTTCCTTCCTTGTCCACGATCTTGGCCTGGTTGCCCACCGCCTGGCCAGGTGAGCCGTATTTGCGTTTTGAGGGGTCCATGGGATTGAAAATACGGGGGCGGCTGTCTCCGTGAGCCCCATGGTCTCCACAATGGAGATCTTGAACTTCTCCTCAAAGGACCGATGAAGTGACGGCGGCAAGGCCGATGAGGCGGACCGCCCGAATCGCAGCGCTTCCAGGTGATAACCCTTGCCTTCCGTTTCTGTTCCCCAAACCAGGTAGGAGATGATCGTTGGAACAACAGAAAACCAGGTGCAGCGGTAATCGGAGATAAACTTCCAGAAGTTGGACACGGAGAATCTGTGGGGCATGACCACGCTCCCGCCGCTCACGAGAGGGGTCACCGCCGTCACCACTTCACCGTTGATGTGATAGAGAGGGAGCGAGCATAGTGCCCGGTCATTCGCAGTCAATTCGTGCGCAAGGGTCGTGTACTCCCCCCCAGCCACCATGTTCCTGTGGCAAAGGATGACGCCTTTGGGGGTGCCGGTCGTTCCCGAAGTGTAAAGAAGCAAGGCCGGGTCTTCCTCGCCCACTTCCGGGAGAACATATTCGGAAAGATCCTCCGCTGGAAACAACATTTCCGCGTCCTTGTCAACGAGGATGAGCTCGATGGGCCTGCCAGCCGTCTTCTCACGGCCGCCATAAGCCGCTCTCTTTCCTCTTCCACCACGAAAACCGCTTTCGTATCGGAGTGGCAGACCACATACTCAAGCTGGGATGGCTGTGCCTGTAAATTGAGCGGGGCCACGACGAAACCCGAGTACATGATGCCCAAAAACAATTTGCAGGTCTGATACCCGTTGGGCATCATGAAAGACACCTTATCGCCCTTCTGAAGCCCCATCTTCAAAAGCTGTTTCCCAAGGGCAATGGAATCGGCTCTCAACTGGGCGTAAGTCAATTCCAGACTCGGCTCCGGGGCAACCATGTATATCTTATTGGGCTGCTCTTCAGCCCGCTTATCGATGTAGTGACGGATCGTTCGCATAGCTATCTTATCCGAAATCGTTCCGCAGGACACGCGCCGGACCGTGGAGGACCGGAAAAACCCATGCGTATGTTTTCAGTTAGACTGCGCCGTAGCCGATTTCAAACGCCTTCTTGTTGTCTTCGTGGAACTTTGGGATGATACTGAGAAGGCTTTCAACGACCCGCTCCTTTTCTAGCCCCTCCACCAGTTTGGCC
>CAVOVO010000044.1:0-8841 GCA_963699845.1 uncultured delta proteobacterium | reverse complement strand
CCTCCTGAAGGAAAAGCAAAAAGGTCGGCAGCACATCACCGGCCAGAGCAAAATCGTCCAGCAGCTGAGGGAGCAGCTCCGCATCGTGGCCCCCACCAATGCGTGGGTCCTCATTTCGGGTGAGAATGGGACGGGGAAGGAAATCGTGGCCCACACCATTCACGGATTCAGCCGCAGGGCCAACAAACCCATGGTGGAGGTGAACTGCGCGGCCATCCCCGAGGACCTGATCGAAAGCGAGCTCTTCGGGCACGAAAAAGGGGCCTTCACAGGGGCCACCGCCATGAAGAAAGGGCAAGTTCGACCTGGCCCACGAAGGGACGCTTTTTCTCGACGAGATAGGTGACATGAGCCTCAGGGCCCAGTCCAAGACCCTCCGGATCCTTCAGGAACAGCGGTTTGAGCGGGTCGGAGGGAGTCGCACCATAAAGGTGGATGTCAGGGTGATCGCCGCGACCAACAAAGACCTGGAGGCAGAGATTCAGAAAGGGCGCTTCAGGGAGGACCTCTTTTTCCGTCTCAACGTCATTCCGATCCGGGTGCCGTCCCTGAGGGAGCGTACCGAAGACATCGGCGAGCTCGCCCACGAGTTCATCAGGGACTTCTGTCTCAATGCCAATGTGGAGCCCAAAGAGCTGACGCAGGATGCCCTTGGGATCCTGCAGCGGTACGACTGGCCCGGCAACGTGAGGGAGACTGAAGAACCTGATCGAAAGGCTGATGATCATGACGCCCGGACGGTTGATCCAGGCCAAGGACATCCCGGTCCCCTTCAATCGGACCGGGGATATCAAGGGCGGCTTTGAATGCAGCGCTCCTCTTTCGACACGCTGAAGGAAGCCAAGAGTGAGTTCGAGCGGGCCTTTCTGGAGAAAAAGCTGCGGGAATTTGAATGGAACATCTCTCAGACGGCCGAGGCCATCGGCATCGAGCGGAGCAATCTGCACAAGAAGATCAAGGCCTATGGCCTTGACGAGCTCAAGTCCTGACCTGGCCGGAGATCACCTCATCGATCCGTTTCCAGATCTCGTCGCGCCCCTCCCTTGTCTTGGCGGAAAAGACGATCGCCGGTCCCATGGCACTCATCCATCTCTTCGAACCACTCGTTTGGCCTTTGACAAGGGCCTGGCCTCTCGATACCTTGTCTGCCTTGGTCAGCGCCAGGATCGGCGTGATACCGTAGTGTCGCAGCCAGGCCAGGAGGCCCAGGTCTCCCTCCATTCGGCTCCCGCCTGATGTCCATGATGAGGACCACCGCCTTGAGTGTGGGGCGGCTCCTTGAGATAGGATTCCACGAGACGCTGCCAAGACTGCCTGACATCCGCTGAGACCCGGGCAAAGCCGTATCCGGGCAGATCCACCAGGTAAAAGCGTCGAATTCACCAGAAAGAAGTTGACGGAGCGGGTCTTGCCGGGTGTCGCGCCGATCTTGGCGAGATGTTTTCGGTTTGTGAGGGTGTTGATGAGGGAGGACTTCCCCACGTTGGATCGGCCGGCAAAGGCGATCTCCGGTCGATCGGCGGGTGGAAACTGCTCCTCCCGAAAGGCGCTTGCAATGAAGGTGACGTCCATAAATAAAAGAAGGGTTCAAGGTCCCAGGTGCAAGGTGCAGGCTGAAAACAAAGTACAGACGCTTGCCTTGAACCTCAGACCCTGGACCTTACTCCTCTTGCGATAAACGCTTCGATGCGGTCCAGTCCCTCTTTGATGTTTTCGATGGAATTGGCATAGGAGAACCTCAGATAGCCCTCCGCATTGCGTCCGAAGTCGATCCCGGGCGATACGCCCGACACCGGCCTTGTTCCAGGATCTCGAATGCCAGCTCGTAGGAGTTGTGGTTCAGGTGTTTGGCATTGACGAGCATGTAAAAGGCGCCCGAAGGCTCGACCGGCAGCCCGAAGCCCAGTTCTTTCACGCGGCGAATCATGAACCGCCGCCTTTCGTCGTAGACAAGCTTCATACGTTCCACATCGGCCTGGGCCTGGGTCAGGGCCGTCACCCCCGCCCATTGGGACGACGCTGCCGGCGGAGATGAAGAAGTTCTGCTGGACCTTTTGAAGGGGACGGACAAAGGGGCTCGGGGCAATAATGTAGCCCAGGCGCCACCCTGTCATGGCGTAGAGCTTTGAAAACCCGTTCAGCACAAAGGCGTTGTCGGTGAATTCGAGGATCGAGTGCTCCTTTTCCCCGTAGGCCAGTCCGTGATAAATCTCGTCGGAAATGATCGGGATGCCCAGTTCGACCAGTTCCGCCATTCGGCTGGGCGGCAGGAGATTGCCCGTGGGGTTTGACGGGGAGTTGATCAACATTGCCCTGGTCCTCGGCCCCATCTTCTTCTTTACGTCCTGGGCGTGGAGCTGAAAGCCGTCGGTCTCTGAAACGTCGACGAAGACCGGTTTTGCCTCCAGCCAGTTGGCGAAATTCGGGTAGCAGGGGTAGTGGGGGTCCGACAGGATGATTTCGTCCCCTCGTTCGAGCAGGGCGGAAAAAAGCATGAACAGGGCAGGGGAGGTCCCCGATGTGACGACGATCCTGTCAGGGGTGATGCGGACGCCGTATCTGGAGAAGTAATGGTCGCAAATGGCCTCCCTCAGCTCCGGGATCCCCAAACTGTGGGTGTAATGGGTCTTCCCGTCGCAAATGGCCTCAGAGGCCGCATCGCAGATGCAGGCCGGCGTCTGGAAATCGGGCTCTCCGACTTCCAGATGGATGATGTTCCGTCCCTGCTTCTCCATCTCGTGGGCCTTTTCGAGGACATCCATGACGATAAATGGAGGGATTTTTTCGGCCCGCTTTGCCACCTTCCACACGCATTCCATTGTCATCTCCGGCCACTGATTTCATCGAGCAGTCTTTTGGCTTCCTGGCCATAGGACCCCCGTGGGTCCAGTCGGATCACCTCGATCAACGATTCGCTGGCCTCCCGGTGGAGGTTCAGTTTGAGGTAGAGCCGGGCCAGGTGCAGGTGGGGCAAGGGCGCAGAAGGGGCGGCCTCGATGGCCTTCTGGTAGGCCTCGGCGGCCTTGTTCCCGCTTGCCCAGCATTTCATAAGCCAGGCCCATGTTGTCGTAGGCGGGAGAATAGCGATTCCAGCGTTCGATGGCCTTCTGGTAATACTCAATGGCCTTCTGATAGCGGCCCATCTGGTGGTAGGCGTAGCCGAGATTGGTGTAGGCCATGTAGGGTGTGCGATAAGAGAGGCTGTGTGCCGCCTTTTCAAAATGCTGGATCGCCTTGTCCCACTCACGGCGGATCAGGTAGACGGTCCCCAGGTTGTTCTCCGCATCCGGGTAGTCCGGGTCTCAGCGCCAGGGCCTTCTGAAAATGACGAATGGCCTGCGTCGGTGTTTCCCATGTCGCGATAGGCCAGGGCGATGGTGTTTTGGATCTCCGCGTTTTCCGGATCCAGCTTCGCCGCCTGCGATCAGTTCGTTGAGCCCGGCTTCGAGCTGTCCGTCCTGGATCAGGGTAAGCCCCAGGGACTGCTTGGCCTCCGCCTTCTTCTTCGAGACCGCCTGGTCCTGCGCGCAGCCCGAAAGGGCTGCCAAGGTCAACCACACGGCAACGGTCGAGCCCAGAGGACGTCTCATCATATCACCTTGTTGAGAGCGTACTCGATGATGCCCTCCGCGCCTGCCTGAATGAGCCGTGGAATGAGGTCCCGCACCACCGCGGAATTCACCACGGTTTCCACGGAGACCCAGTTCGAGTTGTAAAGGCCGGCCACCGTCGGGGCATTGAGGCTCGGCAGGATTCTGGATCACGGATTCCATTTTCCTGACGGGGACGTTCATTTTCAGGCCCACCAGGTTCTCGGCCCGAAGCGCTCCCTTGAGCAGAAGCGCGATCTGCTCGATCTTGGATCGCTTCCATTCGTCCTCGTAGGATGTCCGGTTGGCGATCAGTTGGGTGTTGGACTCCATGAGTTCGTGGATGATCTTCAATCCGTGGGCCTTGATGGTGCTTCCGGTCTCGGTCACCTCCACGATGGCATCGGCCAGTCCGGAGACGACCTTGGCCTCGGTTGCGCCCCAGGAGAATTCCACTTCCACGTGGATGTTGTGCTGCTCAAAATAGCGTTTGGTGAAATGGACCAGCTCCGTGGCGATCTTTTTTCCCTCCAGTTGCTCCAGACGCGTGATGTCCGAGTCGGCAGGGACGGCCAGGACCCAGCGGGCGGGGCTCTGGCTCGCCTTGGAGTAGATGAGGTCATCCACCACCACCACGTCCGATTCGTTTTCCTCGATCCAGTCCTTTCCCGTGAGACCCGCATCGATGGTCCCGTTCTCCACATACCTGGACATCTCCTGGGCCCGGCAGATGGTGCAGGCCATGCTGTCGTCATTGATGTCCGGGAAATAGCTGCGTCAATTGACGGAGATCTGCCAGCCGGATTTCTCGAACAGATTGATGGTCGCCTCCTGAAGGCTCCCCTTGGGTATGCCGAATTTCAGTTTGTTCATCGCTTGTACACCTTTTCCGGATCAAAGATTTTCTCGCCCACAACGGTCACATTGCCGTCGCGGTCCACCTTCTTGTGAAAACAGGATTGGTAACCGGTGTGGCAGGCAGCGCCGCCCACCTGTTCCACGACGAAGAGGACCGTGTCGTCGTCGCAATCCGCATAGATGGCCTTGATGATCTGCACATGACCGGAGGTGCCGCCCTTGTGCCAGATCTCCTGCCGGGACCGGCTCCAATAATGGGCCTCGCCGGTCTCGAGGGTCTTTTCCCAGGAGGCCTGGTTGATGTAGGCGAGCATGAGGACGTCTCCGGATTGGTGGTCCTGCACGATGGCCGGCAGCAAGCCGTTCCCTTTGGAAAAGCTCGAGCTGTATCTTGTCGTTCAATGGCGGCTCCAGTTTGGTATCTCACATCTGAAATTCACTGCATTTCAGACGAAATACGTTCCTCTCGCAGAGGCGCAGAGATCGCAAAGGGTATGGGTTGATCAATATAACACGTCTAGGCTGTTTGCAAAGTAATCGCTTTAGCCTGGTTCACGCGCTTATCCAAGGTACCATATCAGAAAACGGAGGTCATTAGAAGGGTAAATCACCGAGGCCGCTCAGCTGACCGCAGGCCGCCAGGATGTCCTGGCCCTTGCTCTTTCGAACGATGGCCGTGTAGTGGTTTTCGATGAGGATCTGCTGGAACTGGAGGATCCGCGACATGGGCGGGGGGGACATGCCGAGTCCCGGGAAAGGGTTCAGGGGGATCAGGTTGATCTTGGCCCTGCATGCCCGAGAGGAGCCGGACGAGCCCTTTCGCGTCGCTTTCACGATCGTTGACGCCATCGATCAGGATGTATTCGAAGGTGATCATCCTCCGGTTGGGGAGGGGGAACCGTCTGCAGGCCGCCATCAGTTCCTTCAGCGGATAGGTCCGGTTGATGGGCATGAGCGCGCTTCGGGTTTCATCATCGGCGGCGTTGAGGGAGACGGCCAGGTTCAACGTCATGTCCTTGCCAAGGCGGTGGATGGCGGGCACAAGCCCCGAGGTGGAAAGCGTGATCCTGCGGTGGGAGAAGTTGAGTCCCTCCTCGTCCACCAGGTTGCCGATGGCCTTGACCACGGCGTCGTAGTTGGCCAGCGGCTCTCCCATGCCCATGAAGACGATATTGGTGAGCCGATCGGGCTCAGCCATGGTGCGTTTGACGAAAATGACCTGCTCCAGGATTTCCGCGGCGGTCAGGTTTCTCGTGAGCCCGCGCTCTCCCCGTGAGACAGAAGCGGCACCCCATGGCACAGCCCACCTGGGAGGAGACGCAGAGCGTCCGGTGGACCCGCTCCGGGATCAGGACCGATTCGATGGTGCAGCCGTCTTCCAGCCTGAAAAGAAACTTCTCGGTCGCGTCCTCCGAGATGAGATGCTTGATCCCTTCCAGGTGGGTGATCCGGGCCTCCTGCGCAAGGGATTCCCGCAGCGCCTTGGGAGGTTGGCCATCTCGTCAAATGAGGAGGCAAGCTTCTTGAACAGCCAGTGGTGGATCTGCCGACCCCGGTAGGGTCAAATCCCCTGGCGTGCACCCACTCTTCCAGCTCTAAGGGCGCGAGGCCCCTCAAATCAGGCTTCATCGGGGTCGCACGCCCCCTTTGACAGGGCGGATGGGTTCTCGCACATGGTCCGAAGCTTGGCCAGGTCCCAGACGTAGTCGTACAAATGGAGGCCTTTGCTGGCCGCGATGATCTCGCCGTCCTCCACCCCGATGCTCGATGCCATGTATTCCTTCAGGAGCTGGATGGCGCCGAGGTTGGCGGGAAACCCGTTCCAGAGGTCCCAGGACCTGAAATAGACCATGAAGTGGAGCTTTCCGTCCCTGATCCGTGTGTCGATCCCCCGAAGACAGGGAGGGTCTTTCAGAAAAATGGCCCGGGGCTCGCCGACCGTCATGTAGGCCTGGTTCGTGCCGAAGCCGTCCTCCCGGTACATGCGGATGACCTCTGCGATCTGGTCTTCCAGGTAGGCGCCGTAAGTGTAATCCTCTCCCGGCTGCTTGACCGAGGTCATGAGATAGGGGAGATACTCCTCCAGGTAACCCTCGGCCACCGGGTTGGGGATCCCGAGCGATGGCGGGATGTCGGGCAGAAGGGGCCGGGTGCCGGGATACTTGATGTGGACCGTCACGTAATCAAACTCCAACCGCTTCTGGCCCTCGTAGCTCCCCCTTTCGATCACATAATCGTGACCGGTTTCAAGGAGCCGGTAAATGCACTGGAACCAGGCGTCCGGCAGGTCACGGGCCTGGATGAATTCGAGTTTCATGAATAAACCATTTGCAAACGGCGCACGGCGCAAACCACACGGCTCAGGGTGAACGTGGATAAGCATTCAAATCAACATAACTGATATCAATTTTCGCAATGATCCGGCAAGGTGTCAACTCGAAATGCGGGTGTTGGGGTTCCTTTGGCAGGACCGGAGAACGAAGGAAAACTCCTCCCCTTTGAAAAGGGAGGTCGGGAGGGATTTCAAAGACTTGGAAAACTCAGGCCAGGGGAGACATTTTTCTGTGGAAGGAGCCCACTTACCAGAGAAGAAGCCCGGAACCTTCGCATGCCTCCGGGGCCCGAATCCAAGCCTTGACTCCCGGTCACTAACGATCTAAGAAAGCGCTAACCGGGCGTAAACATTCTATCCTTGCCCCATTCAGCCCCAGAATCCATAAGTGCCGACGATACTACAAAACAAGCCATGGAGAGGATCCGATGAAAAGTTACCGAAAAGAGCTCTGGTTCCATGTGTCCACACGGCGGGCCTTCATCAACATCACGCCCCAGGTTGAAGCGTGCCTTCGGGAAAGCGGCATCGAGGAAGGGCTGGCGCTTGTAAGTGCCATGCACATCACGGCATCGGTCTTTATCAACGACGATGAGCAGGGCCTGCACCATGACTACGAGACATGGCTTGAGGGGCTCGCGCCGCACGCGCCCGTCAGCCGCTATCACCACAACCGGACGGGCGAGGACAACGCCGATGCCCACTTGAAACGCCAGGTCATGGGCCGCGAGGTGGTTGTGGCGGTAACCGATGGCCGGCTCGACTTCGGCCCCTGGGAGCAGATCTTCTACGGCGAGTTCGACGGCGGCCGCAGGAAACGGGTCCTGGTGAAGATCATCGGGGAATAGCTTGGAGGGGGCCCCCGCGTCTCCTTGCCGCCGCGTCATCCACTCTATTTCTCTTTGTTCCATTAGAGTGGGCTTATTTTGGCTTCCACTGGTCCAACGGGCATTGGTCGGCCCCATGCGGGGGCGTGGATTGAAACATTGAAACCCCCTTCACGCCGTTCCCTGGTGGGACTATGGATAAGAAACTTGGATATCGCGTTAAATCCCCAAAAGCCGCCCATTTTCATGCCCCAACGCCCATGAAATTCAAATCCTCTGTCAATTAAGGCTACATTCCCGGAATGGAAATTTCAAACATCATTCAAGATTTCCGTCACAGGGGCCGAAGCTCTATGCAACCATATTGACAGGTGATCGCAAACCAGGGCGTGGCCGATGCGAAGGATCAGACGTTTCGCCCCGCCTGGCTCTTACCGTCTCGCCAACTCATTTCTCTTTGAGGGTTGTCACATGAAACGAGTCTCTTTCTTCCTGAAACGGATGGTGCGTGCTGCTGGTGTTTTGTGTGTTCTTGCCGTCTTCGCCGCGCCTGGGTAAGTGCAAGGTTTTAGATGAAGCCAGAGAGAGCCATGACATGACCGAGCAGGAATTACTGGATATTTTGCGGGAGGAGAAACCCTTCCTTCAGAAGGAGTTTCGCCTTCTGTCCATCGGGGTTTTTGGATCTTACGTGAAGGGCGTACAAAGCCCTGAGAGCGATATTGACCTGCTTGTCGAGATAGCTGAACCTCGCTTTGACCTTCTTGCAGGGTTGCAGATATATCTTGAAAGCAGATTAGGGAAGCCTGTTGAGCTGATACGAAAAAGAAAGAACCTGCCTGAACGATTTCTTAGGCGCATCGAGAAAAATATCCATTATGTCTAAAGCTGAGACGATCGACGCCTGGACCTGATAGCCGAGTCCATACGACTTGGTTCACGAAAGGTTTTCAAGAATCCAGGTGGCTGACGATTTCGTAAACACTTCGGAAGGGGTTACACTGCTTGACGCAATTTCAATGAGACTTCAAGTCATCGGTGAGTCAGTAAAACAAATCCAGAAGATTGATGCCCCACTCCTACGGCGTTATTCTGAGATTGAGTGCGACAAGATTGCAAGATTTCGTGACTTAGTCTCTCATCACTATCACCATGTTGATCATGAAATCGTCTATGACATATGTTGTGATCGGCAGCACATATCCAAAAAATTCTACCCTGTCAAAACTCGCGA
>CAVOVO010000043.1:0-86222 GCA_963699845.1 uncultured delta proteobacterium | reverse complement strand
TGAGATGTCGAAGATCGAGCTTCAATTTTTCATATGGATTCCATTTACGACCAGCAATATGGAAATGATGCTTAAGACGACCATCAAGACCATAATCACTTCCCCAGAATTTGCTGCCGACCTTGAAGCGATACGAACGAAGACAGGATCGGGTCCGCCTACTGGGTACAGGCTCCCTATGACCTGATTACCACCTTCCCAGTAAGGACCCTTGACGACCTAAAGGGTAAAAAGCTTGGACACGGAGGTCCGATGCTGCCGTGGCTTGCTGCCCTGGGGGCAACAAGTGTACAAGCCAGTTACAATGATGTCTACACTTCCATGGATACCGGAGTCATAGACGGGTACTCCATGCCAGCCAACGTTGTAACGGCCTTCAAGATCTATGAGGTGGGAAAATATTTCACCAAATGCGGTCTGGCCGGCGCCGATGTCTGCGGTATATTGAATATCAATATCAGTAAATGGGAATCCCTTCCAAAGGAAGTGCAGGACATTATGGTGGAGTGGGAAATGAATTTTCATGGGACCTCTACAAACGCAATGTGGCGGCACTGGGAAAAGCCACGGAAATCATGGAAAAAAACGGGGTGAGCATCTATGATCTCCCTGAGAATGAACGGGCGCGCTGGGCCAAGGTTCTGAGTGAAGCCCGAGTTGCGGAGAAAACCATCCAAAACTGCAAAAAGGCGACCGGGTACCCAGCGTTTGAAATAACAGTATCTCGTGAACACTCTGAAAAAAGAGGGGTACAAATTTCCTTATCCAGAGGTTCTACATTGAGGATCTGAGGAGAAGTGTTACTGCAGTATCGCTTTGAAGGGATTCGCCTCAAAAAGGGGAGGCGCTCCCTTACCACCTATCATTCAAGATTTTCATAAAGCGGCGACGGATTCGTGAATCGACTGCTTTCCATTTTGAGCAAGCCTTTACACGAATATTGGTGGTTTTGAACCTCATTTCTGTTTTGGTGATCTTTTTTAATGGCACTCTGGGTTTTCTGTGACGTGGCGGGCCGTTTCATATTTAACTGTCCCATACCCGGCACAACTGAACTAGTCAAGTGTTATATTGTGGCCATCGTTTTTCTGGGTATCGCCTATACCATGAATCAGCAGCGACACATTCGGACCACTCTGATTGTGGAACGTCTCCCCCTTTATGGCGTGCTTGGAGCGAAGTGTTGGCCAGTCTCATTGCTATGGCCATTTTTGGGGCCTTTTGCTACTTTGCATTCCAAGAGGCGATGTCTTCATGGGATGTCCGTGAATTTGATGGAGTTCAACTCAGGGTTCCTGTTTACCCGGCCCGTTTCACTGTGGTGCTGGGCAGTGGTCTTCTTGTGATTCAAAATCTTATAGATATTTTGCATCAACTCGATATGCTAAGGATTCTACACGAGAGGAAAAAGACGTGACCGGCGTAGTGGTTGCCATTGTAATGGTCCTATCCACCATCGTGCTAATTTTGTAGGGGTGCATATCGGGGTAACCCTTCTGACAACCAGTGTCATAGGGATTTGGCTGGTGGTGGGCAATTTTTCTGTGGCAGCGAGCCTTTATGGATCAGGCCCTTCTACGCCACGTTCGACTATGCTGCTGGCAGTGATCCCGCTGTTCGTGTTGATGGGCCTTTTTGCAAATTCCTCTGGACGAGTAAAGAGCTTGCCAAGCGGGTTTTGCCTGGTTCGGAAGGTTGCCCGGCGGACTGGGTATCGTGACAGTTGTAGCAAACGCGGTCTTCACGGCTGTAACAGGCGTAAGCATTGCCTCCTGCTTGCCGTATTCAGCAAGATTGCTGTGCCACAGATGCTGCGGTATGGATACAGTGCCAGGTTCAGTACCGGCTGTGTCGCCGGTAGCTCAGCCCTGGGCATGCTGATACCCCCAGTATTATGCTGATCATCTATGGCATCCTCACCAATGAATCAGTGGGGGGGCTATTCATCGCAGGCGTGATTCCCAGCATTCTTTTGACCGTCAATTACTCTGCAGCTATTATTCTCATGGCATATTTTTCCCGAACTCCTTGGCAAACCATTTCATCCCCGAGAAGATGAAGATGAGGAAGACGAATGAAAGCTTTGGGAAGTGCGGCCTGTGTGGCCGGCCTGGTTGTTCTGGTTTTGGGAGGGGATATATACCGGGATATTTACGCCAACCGAAGCGGGTGGGATTTTGGGTGTGTGGGTGCCCTAGCCATCATGATCTTTAAAAGGCGTTTCAACCTGCTGGACTTGAGAAATACGCTGATGGACACCGGATTCACCACGGCAGGTGTCCTCCTCCTCTTATGGGGCTGGGATTGTTTGGTCGGATGCTGACTGTCAGCGGAGTGGTCGCAGAGTTGAGCCAGTGGGTGACGACACTTCAGATCCAACCAATCCTAATCATCTCGGGAATGCTGATCATACTGATGCTTATGGGGACGTTTTTGGATGTGATTTCAATTCTGGTAATTTCCATCCCGATTATGCTGCCTGTGCTGGAAACCCTTGAGATCAACCTCATCTGGTTCGGTATTATCTCCCACTTCTCCATAGAAACGGGATTGGTGACCCCCCCGTTTGGAATGTCGATTTTTGTTGTGAAGGGCTCAATTGGGGATCTGGCAAGCATTGAAGACATATTTATAGGGTCCATTCCCTTTTTGGTTGTCCTTCTTGTTACCGTCGCCATCCTGTTATTCAACCCTTGGCTCGCTACCTGGTTGCCCAGTCTAATGGGATAGATGTCTGGAGGTGAAAAGATGACTGTGTTAAGAGTTCCCTATGAAACCATAGAGATGTTGGAAAATTTCCTTGAAATGGATATCCCTGATAGTCAACTTATGTTTCAATGCTTTCCCAACGAGCCGCCTCCCCTTGCAATCCCGAAAAGGCGGTTGAGTTGGCTGTGGAGACGCCTATTGAGGACAAACCCTTCTCAGCGCTCATTGAGAAGGGGGCAAGAAAATCACCTTCGTTGCAGAAAACCGATTTCGTGCGGCACCGGCAAAAGATATTTATCCCTGCCTAGTAGAAAAAGCCCGTGAAGCAGAATGCGAGATCACTATAGCCATTGGAAGTGGGAAAGTGGGCCTGGTGACACCTATGAAGTGATACACCAAAAGCTTGGAGATGACTTGGTGAATAGCAGTATCCTATTGTCTATAACGAATTCGATAAGCCCGATAACTATCAATATATGGGAATCACCTCTTGGAACACCCCTTTTTGTTCACGAGCGGTAGCAGAAGCTGATGTGGTCGTAACCATCAGTACCACCCAGGCAACCCTGTGGGGATATGGTGGATCGGGTATGATCATCCCAGCAGTGTCTGGAGATGAAACCATCGAAATTAACCACGTTATGTCTTTGGCGCCTGATTGCATCCCCAGGAAACAACGAATGCCGAATGCAGCAAGATAAGTATGAGGCATTGGACATTGTTGGGGTTGACATGGGCATCAACGTTATTGTGGATAACCGAGGAAAAAATAATCTATGTAAATGCCGGCGCTCACGGTACTCTCACATCAGGTGGCGGTGAGGGAATATGACAGGACCTATCGATTTTCCGTACCAGCTCTAAGCCGCCGAAAAGGCGGACATCGCTATCACCGGGACCACCATGGTCACCCATAATCTGTATCTGCATAACAGTTGGGTCGTAGATGAACTGTGATCCTGCTGTTCGCGACGGCGGTGTCATCATTCATGCAACTCCCTCCCGGGTCTTGCCGGCAAATCCGGATTTGCCATCATGGACATCATGAAAAACTACCTGCCTGCATCGGAAGAGAAAAGAATTAAGGCCATCAAGGATTTCTATCAAGGGAAGGTGCGTGAAGAGCAACTTTGGCTTGGATGTGTTCCGGTACAAAATTTATGAGGTTATGTGTAAAAAGTCGGTTTGGTTGGTCACAGATAAGGATGACCTGGCCCTATGCCGGGAAATCGGATTCACTGCCTTTGATTCCATGCAAACAGCGTATGCAAAGGCACTGGAGGTTTGCGGGGATGATGCCAGGGTGGCTTTCATACCCTATGGAAGATACACGGTGGTAAGACCGTGGTGACGCGGGAGCGAATGGTAATGAGTACCGCAATGGCGGCCTTTTCTGGATAACCTTAGGAATCCCTGGGTGATGATCCGACCCAGTAGGGATATCCTATCGATAATTTAACAACCAGGTCGAAAATCCCCGCGCCGCGCCCAACCATGGGCTCAAACTTTTGTGCGAATATGGTGCCCGTTCAGAAAATGTGATGAGACTTTTTATGCAAAGCAGCAGGACGCAGGGTACATGCTTGCAATAGCTGCTATTCAAAGACCCAGCTGGGTCAATACGTAAAATCCCTGCAGTTACTCTTAGTCACAGGTTTGAGTTAAGTTGTGATCGGCAGCACATATCCAAAAAAGCTAGCGCATCAAACCCACCTTTCAATAGCAAATTTTTCTGTCGATCTAGCCAGTAGAATGTGTTCCGCCGTCCTTAATGATTACTTCTGATATGGTTGATGCACCTCAGCTGGTTCTGACTCAGCAATAGGATAATGATCATTGAACACTCGTCTAAGGTACGCCTTTTCCAGTATGTGACCAGCAGACTGCAGGGGCCTAAAGAAAGGGCAGCATTTCAGATTGTATTGAAACACCACCCTCATCTGTTGCTATAGCCTCCGTTGATCGTTTCAAACATCCGTCAGCTAGTGGCGGTTATCGCTTCCTGATCATCCGATTTGCAGTCCATAATGCGCTTCAGAAGCCCTCAAAGCATTATACTACGATAGGCAAGATCAAAGAAGTCAAGGCTCATTACCTTGTTCCACACCGTTACAAAGTCGTGAAGGAACTTCTCTTCGGAGTCCTCACAACCGTCAACTTCCCCGCCAAGGCCCGGAGTTGGGAGTTCGAACCGAAGATGAGGTCGACACAGATACATCCACTTGAGTTCGCCCGTTGCGCGATCACGACCCTCGAACACGTCTTCGTCTTCCGAGGTTGCCTTCCACGTCGTGCTCATGTCGAGCAGATTCACGAAGAAGTCATTGGTGAGCGTCTCTGGTTGCTCGTGGAGAAGACGCCGTGCTGGGACTGTCCAAAGTTGGCATTCAAGACGCGCATACCGCCAACGAGAACCGTCATCTCAGGGGCGGTCAGTGTCAGCAGTTGCGCCCGGTCAACCAGCAGTTCCTCTGCCGTTACGGCGTATTTTTTTCTTTTGGTAGTTGCGGAATCCGTCTGCAACCGGTTCGAGCACGGCGAATGACGCCTCGTCGGTTTGCTCCTGCGACGCATCCGTGCGTCCCGGCGTGAAGGGAACGGTCACATCGTAATCGGCATTCTTCCCCGGCTTCCTCGACACCTGCACAACCACCCAGCACAATCAGATCGGCGAGCGAAACCTTCTTCCGCCTGACTGCGCGCTGTTGAACTGCCTTTCGATTCCCTCAAGGGTCTGTAGCACAGTCTTCAGCTGGGCCGGCTGGTTGACTTCCCAATCCTTTTGCGGGGCGAGACGAATGCGCGCCCCCGTTCGCCGCCGCGCTTGTCGGAGCCGCGGAACGTGGATGCCGACGCCCAGGCGGTCGAGACCAGTTGGGAGATCGACAGGCCCGAGGCAAGGATCTTGCCCTTGAGGTGCGCGATATCCTTCTTGTCGATCAGCTTATGATCGACTGCGGGCACCGGGTCTTGCCGATCAGTTCCTCCGCAGGGACCTCCGGGCCCAGATAGCGCGAGCGGGGGCCCATGCACGATGGGTCAGCTTGAACCACGCCCGGGCGAAGGCATCCACGAATTCCTCGGGGTTCTGCTGGTAGCGCCACCGCGATCGGCTCGTAGATCGGGTCGAATCGAAGGGAGAGGTCCGCCGTGGTCATCATCGGCCGGTGCTTCTTCGACGGGTCGTGCGCGTCAACCACCATGTCCTACTTGGCGGCATCCTTGGCAGGCCGCTGAATTCGCGCCACCAGGCTATTGACCAGTTCCCACTCGTATTTGAACAGCACGTTCGGGATGAGCCCATGTCCCATTACTTGGTCGGGTTCGGCTTCCCAAGCGCCTCTGATCCACTGCCGGTCTGCTCGCCGCCTTTGCCGCTGCCGAAGCTGCTTTTCCAGCCGAGTCCCTGTTCCTGGATGGGAGCGGCTTCAGGTTCCAGGACCGACAAGCGCCACATCACCCACGCCATGACACTTGCCGAAGGTGTGCCCGCCGGCGACGAGCGCGACGGTCTCTTCGTGGTTCATCGCCATGCGCGCGAAGGTCTCTCGAACGTCACCGCCCGGAGGCGACCGGGCCTCCGGATTGCCGTCCGGGCCTTCCGGATTCACGTAGATCAGGCCCATCTGCCGGCCCAGCCAGGGGGTTTTCCAGCTCCCGGTCGCCAGTGTAACGGCTCTTGGGTTTGTCGCTCGTAGCCAGCCATTCGTCCTCAGCGCCCCAATAAATGTCCTCTTCCGGTTCCCAAACGTCCTCGCGCCCGCCGCCGAAGCCGAAGGTCTTGAATCCCATCGACTCCAGTGCGCAGTTGCCGGCGAGGATCATCAGGTCAGCCAGGAGATCTTTCTGCCCGTATTTCTGCTTGATCGGCCAAAGCAGACGGCGCGCCTTGTCGGGCTAACGTTGTCCGGCCAGCTGTTGAGGGGCGCCAGCGCTGATTGCCGCCCGCCGCCGCCGCGGCCGTCGCCTATGCGATAGGTACCTGCACTGTGCCAAGCATCCGGATGAAGAGCCCCCCGTAGTGACCGTAATCGGCCGGCCACCAGTCCTGCGAGTCGGTCATCAGCGCATAGAGGTCCTTCTTCAGGGCCTTCAGGTCGAGTTTCTTGAATTCCTCGGCGTAGTTGAATACCTCGCCCATGGGATTGCTCAGGTGAGAGTGCTGATGCAGAATCTTGAGGTTCAACTGGTTCGGCCACCAGTCCCGGTTCGACGTCCACCGCGGACTGTGAATGCATTAACGGGTGCTTGCTGTCTTCATTCATAGATTTCCTCCTTTCGTTGACTGATTTTATGCATCGTGCTGCTATCGATATAGTGCTCCTGATAAAATAATTAAAATATTATATGATAATGACTATCAATTAATGAAAAAAAAATATATTAAACTTTCTCCACCATACAATTGCTGCATATACCGAAAAAGTCCAGCCTACGATTCAGAATCTCAAAATTAGTCTCTAATGCGACCTCTTTTTGCATTGCATCCAGGCTATCCAAGTCTAGGTCGACGAATTCCTTTGCACTTGATACAGATGACGTGTCGATGGGGATAAGGCTTTTTTCCATCATATCGGTCTGCCCGTCCGGGAATCCTAACTCAAGAACTTCACCAAGTGAATTAATTAACAAAATATTTTTATATATAGTGGCAAGACTCATTGTCGGAAAGTCCTTTTTTAACTGGTGATGGATATTTTCAACACTGGGATGGCCCTTACTTTTGGCAAGAACTTTAGCGATTGCCAGCCGCTGAGGCGTTATCTTGTGGCCATTATCCCTCAATTTTTGGATGATGACTTGAGATCTTTTCATATGGTTTTCCAACTGAGGCATCTTTATCCTAAATAATACTTCTTTTCAATTAACATTAATTTTCTTTTATGTCAACTCCTGTTTCAATCCTGAATGAAAGAAGAAAGCATCCTCGTGAAAACCACAAAGAGGAATTGCCTTAGAGTTTTTTTCTTATCAATTGCGAGCAGGCCACTTTGAGGGGCCGGCCCCCTTTGGGGCCAAGGCCTTGCCCCCCCTATGGGGGGCTTCAAGCAAATCCGCGTCCTTCGGGCGCGGATTCTTTAAAATAATCATCATGGGAAAGGATGTCCCAGTCTACTGGTTGGAGCGCCTGGACGACAAAGAATTCACTCTGCCGGATGCACAAGCCCTTGGCTGGCATACGGTGCATGATCTCTTTGCTGCAATATTCCACAGCGGCCACTAATGCTTTTAGAAAACTTGACAAATGGTAACACTTTAGCGCTTTGAAAAAGGTATCTGCTGGCAGTACCTAAAACCATAAATCCCCCTCAATCCCCCTTTACGAAAGGGGGAAGAAATGTCTCCTCCCTTTTGAAAAGGGAGGTTGGGAGCGATTTTATAAGGATGTTTTCAAACCACTAAAGCGTTACGACAATATAATTCAGAAACTAGTATTTACACAAAAATTTGAATAACATTTAAGAGCGTAAGGAGGAATGAAAATGGTCGATGTCAAAATGCCTCACCCACAGCACGAAGAGCATCTGTGCTTCAAACAGAATGTTGGCTTTCTGAAATCAAATTTTGAGGATTACAAGAATCTCGTAAGGAATGGAAAGTTTGTTTGTAGAAATTGTGGTCGAGTGGCCGTCAAAGACGAAAGTCTTTGTGCCCCAGAAAAATTATAGCTGCTAACAGGGAATTATCTCAAGCCATCTTTGATAAAACCGCTCCCATTATTCGGCCCGAAGCCCGTCGGGAAGGTGGCTATTATATTTTGTAAGGCTTAGCGGCCCCATTTAGCAACTTATCTAGCCAACCATTCTCTTCCGGGCGCGATCGATGCCCTCATATCGGTATTTCGGTTCACAGAGTTCGCAGTCGGAGTCGCCCTGTCCGTGAGCACACAGGGGCGCCGGTCCCGGAAAGTTGGACAATGTGATAAAATCTGAGTCAGTCCCAAGAGGAACGAACTGGCAGTAAAGTGGACCCCAAAAAGTCGGACAATATGATGGGGTATAAAGAAGGGGAAAGGGGGTCCAATGAAGAAGAAGGAGTTTTCGACCGAATCTAAGGCGAATCTGACCATTGGCGCGTTGCGCAATTATGAAACCATGGCCGAAGTGGCCACTTGATTTGGCTTTCACCCTACTATGATCAAGGCCTGTAAGGGTTCCTTGCTGGTAAGTGCTGCCCAGACTTGCAGCCTACTCTCATAACACAGGTTTGAGTTAAGTTGTGATCGGCAGCACATATCCAAAAAATTCTACCCTGTCAAAACTCGCGATTAATAGAAGATTTTCGTTTCGATCCGGCCTAGTCAGTATGTTGCCCTTTCCCTGATGATTACATCTGATATGATTGATGCGTTAAGGCTACTCAAGGGTTGGATAATCCATCAACGCCTCGCATCATAGGTCTGAAGATACGAGCGTCCTTGAGAAGTAATTGGCCGTGTCATCTCCGCAAATATTCTGTACTTTCAGTCAGAGTCATCGCAGAAATGTAGAAACGTAAAGGACGTCCCCCTGCCCCCACTCGATCAGCCTTTTCATCTCACTCATCATTTGTCTCCACATTCTTTCGTAGGCAGCACCTTTCCCACACGAATCAAAGCGGTTGGATTTTCGCCATGCTAAAAATCAGCTATTAGCCAGCAATTCTCGCTTAAAAGGCAGTTCCCTCAGCCGGACTCCCGTGGCTCTAAATATTGCATTGGCCACGGCAGGGGCGACCGATGGGAAAACTGGCTCACCAATTCCTCCGGGCTTAAGGTTGTTTTTCCCGATATACACTTCTATTTCGGGTACTTCAGACATGCTCAGAACGGGGTAGTCGCCATAGTTGGCCGTCTTCACTCCACCGTCTGAAAAACTGACCTTTTCATAAAAAGCCGTACTCAATCCCATGATAACACCGCTTTCGGCCTGGGCACGGATCGCATCCGGGTACACGGCCGTACCGCAGTCCACGGCGCAGACCATCTTATGTACGGTGATTCTGCCCTTTTTTCCGACCGACACCTCTGCTATGTGAGCGGCAAATGATTCAAAACATGACGTTACGGCAACCCCTCTCGCCCTACCGTTGGGAACAGGACTGTTCCATCCTCCTTTTTCGGCCACAAGTGACAGGATATTATAGGGCCTGGAGCCTTTTTCCATGTGATCCAGGCGGAACTTAACCGGATCCTTTCCGGCGGCATGGGCCAGTTCATCCATAAAGGATTCCACAGCAAAAACATTAACCGAGTATCCCACCGAGCGCCACCAACCCACGGTTATGGGAAGGTTCACCATCACATAGTTCACGAAGAGGTTCGGCAGAGAATAGGGCATATCCCGGATGCCCGAAACCGCATCCGGATCGATGCCGTTCTCCACAGCTTGAGGCATCGCTCTGGACATGACGGATGGTGCTGCAACCTTGTGTGACCAGGCGGTCAGCCGGCCGGCCTTATCCAATCCGGCTTTTATTCTGCAATGATTTGCCGGTCGGAAATAATCATTGGCAAAATCATCCTCTCGACTCCATATCACTTTGACCGGGCGGTTCAGTACCTTGGAAAGCAAAACCGAATCCACTACCGGATCCAGTTCCCCGCGCAGGCCGAAACCACCACCAGCAGGCAAGGTCATGACCTCCACTTTTTCAAGGGGCAAGCCGGTTAACTTGGATGCCGTTACTTGGGTAGCGGTCTGACCTTGGGTCGGCACCCATATCCGGCAGCGCTCTTTTTCCACATGGGCGGTGCAGTTGATCGGCTCCACCTGGGCGTGAGAAATGTAAGGGAGTTTGTAGGATTGTTCTAGCGTCTGAGCGGCTTCAGCCAATGCCTTGCTCACATCGCCGCTGTCTTTGAGCCACTGCCCCCGGTTCCTCAAGATGCGCTTTAAACAACGCATCTATCGTTTCATCATTCAGGTCTGGACGGGTCCCGTCGGACCACTTGATGTTCAGAGCTTCCCGCGCCTGCAGAGCGGCATAGGTCGTTTCCGCGCATACGGCAACCCTGCCTTCAAGAGGCACAACTTTTATCACCCCTTTGACCGCCATGGCCGCCTTTTCATCATAGGATTGTAGCGATGCTCCGTAACGGGGCGGCCTGGCCACAACCGCGATGCATATACCGGGAATGGTGAAATCAAATCCAAAAACGGTCCTTCCCATCACTTTGTCAGGGATATCCAGCCGCTTCCTTGGAGTGCCGATAATGCGGTAATTCTTTGGATCTTTCAGTGGCGGATCTTGGGGAACCGGGCGTTTTCCGGCAGCTTCCACCAGCTGCCCATAGGTAAAGCTGCGTCCGTCTGGATGAAAGACTTTGCCATCTTTTGTGATACATTTTTTCCGAGAAATCCCCCACTGCTCAGCTGCCGCTTCAACCAGCATCTGCCGGGCGGCGGCACCGACCTTCCGGAGCATATCCCATCGATGGCGGATACTGCTGCTTCCGCCGGTCAGTTGCGCATGCCAAACAGGGCTTTTAAACGGCTCTGCCGCAAGCGCCATTTTTACCTGTACATTTTCCCAGGCCGCATCCAGTTCATCGGCGATGATCATGGGAATACCGGTGTGTGTGCCCTGGCCGAGATTGGTCTGGCCCACCCAGACAGTGATCGTATCATCGGTTGCAATCTCCAGAAACGCGTGGGGTTTGAATGGAAGTTCCGAAGCGCCCTTTGCCGAAGATGCATTAAACAGGTTTAAAGGACTTGAAAAGGCGGTTGCGGCAATCACCAGACTACTTTTCTTTAAAAAGGATCTCCTCGTCATATCGGTTTTCATGGTTTACCCTCCCTGCTTGGCGGTCATTTCCGCAGCCAGCTTGATCGCCTTTTTTATCCTCGGATGCGAACCGCATCGGCAGATGACATCATCCATGGCTTCGTTGATCTGCGTTTCAGACGGATTCGGTACCCGAGAAAGAAAATCAACCGCCTGGAGCATGATGCCGGGCTGACAGTATCCGCATTGGGGCACCTGTTTTTCGATCCAGGCAACCTTTACCGGATGATTGTCGGGTAAACCCTCGATGGTCGTAATGTCACTTCCCTGGACGTCTTCTACATAGACAACACAGGAACGCTGGGCTTTATCGTTAATTAGAACCGTGCAAATTCCGCATTCGCCGATACCGCAGGTGTATTTCACACTTGTAATCCCTAGGTTGTCCCGCAGAACCCACAACAAAGGCGTCCCCGGGTCCACATCGACCTGTCTTTTCATACCGTTCACACTTAATGTAAACATATTTCCTCCTTGGTTTGGTTACTCCGTTCATTCACTTTTGGACGTTGCGACACTTGTGACCCGTGATGACAAGGCGTTTTCTTGTGGCGGGCGGCCAGACCCGGATCCGTCATTTCAGGCGCTGCTTCATCTATCGGATAATCTTTCAGGTTCTCCGGGACCGTCTGCCTCCAGCCTCTTCTCCCGGGGATGGTATCTGATAATGAATATGACGAGCCGCGCGACTGCAGCAATTACCAGTGCCTTCGGTCAGGAAGGTGCAGGCGCCAGCCCACGTCTCTTTTCAAACCAGTTTCTGATGACAGCGGTAAATGGCACCGAGCCGATCAGGCAGAGACCGGCGCCTGTGAGCACCCCGAGGTCAGGAAATGCGCAGAGCCGGTTCCCCAGGCCTGAAGCGGCCAAACCCTGCACAGCACCAAGGTGCCCAGCCCATGGTTTTTCGCGGACCTGCCCGGTCCGCCAGTGGCCAGCCACGGGGGCCGCCAGTCCGACTATAGCATCATTGCGGTTATGTCCCTGGACCACTGAAACTCTTCTAGGAGAGATGGGAAGATTACAGAGAAGGAATACCTCGCTCCATATCCCAATCATAGGAAATAATGCCGGCGGCCACGATGTACCATCCATAGAAGATGATTGGTCTCTTTTTCATCAGGTGTGCGTTCCCAGGGTTGGGGCTTCCCGGCAAAACCGGCCTTCATGGTCGCAGATTGCTGTACTCAACTCCCCGTGTCTTTCCTTTTCAAAAGATTGGTATGAATCTTTTCGCACTCCCTATTTCGATACTCTTCTTATCACAGGTTTGATCCCTGCTGTGATCGGCATCATATATCCAAAAAACGCCTTCCCGATCAAAGGCGTCCGTGTGAAAAGACCAGTTTAGGCTTGACTGAGTCGCCTTTTTGGCTCCTAATTTTAAAAGATCCTTCCCGACCTAAACCTCTATTTTGGAGGTTGTCATGGAAAGACCACTCAAGATGGGCGCTCGCCAGTCTTACTGTCGGGAATGCGGATCCAAGTTCGATTTGAAATAACTGAACCATCAGTCAAAACAAGGGGTCATTCTATGGAAAAATTTCTAAGAGTGGATGTCGGCCGGAGGGCTGTCTCCTGGGAAACCTTGCCGGAAAAATACCGAATGGTCGGTGGGAGGACTTTGATCGCAAAACTTCTTTTGGATGAGGTCAAGCCCTCCTGTGAACCCTTAGGCAAACACAATAAGCTGATTATCGCAAACGGCCTCCTGTCGGGGACGGGGTTGTCGAGTACGGGCAGAATTTCTGTCGGTGGGAAAAGCCCTCTAACGGGGACTATCAAAGAGAGTAATGCCGGAGGCATCTCTGCCGACAGGCTCGCTCGGCTGGGGATCAGGGCCGTGATCATCGAGGGATCCCCTCAAGATGACGAGTGGCATCTGCTGAGGATCACGCCGGAGGGGTGCAGTTTTCTCCCTGCAGCACCCTATCTCGGTATGGGGATCTATGCTTTCTGCGAAACGATTCTCGGGCGGTTTCCCAAGGCCGCCATCACTTGCATCGGACCGGCCGGCGAGAGACTCTGTTCAGCCGCGGCGGTTGCTACGATCGATAAGGACGGAAAGCCCGGTCGGTTCAGCGGAAGGGGCGGACTTGGGGCTCTCATGGGGTCGAAGAAGATCAAGGCCCTCATTATTGAGGGAAAAGGAAGCGTCCCCATAGCGGACCAGGAAAAGTTTAAGAAGGCACAAAAGGAATATACCCAAGTACTGAAGGACGCCCCCAGCAGCAAAGCGTACCGGGAATTCGGTACACCGGCCATGGTTGCCACTGTCAATGGCCTTTCCGGATTACCGGTCAACAACTTCAGCCGGGGAACGTTCGATCGGGCCGAGGAGATCGGGTCGAAGGCTCTCAATGCGTGCATTCAGCAAAGGGGAGGGGAAGGAAGAATCACCCATGCATGCATGCCGGGTTGTGTGATCGGATGTTCCAGTGTTTTCGCGGACACCCTGGGGAAGGCGGTCGTCTCCCCCCTTGAATATGAAACCATTGGCCTCCTCGGATCCAACCTGGGAATTTCGAGTTTGGATGTGATCGCCAGACTTAATTTCTTGTGTAACGACATCGGGGTGGACACCATCGAGATGGGAGCCGCCCTCGGTGTAGCGATGGAAGCCAACGTACTTTCGTTTGGGGATGGAGATGCCGCAGCCGGCGTCCTGGAAGAGGTTCGCCGGGGGACCATTTTGGGGCGGGTTATCGGAAACGGTGCGGCTATCACCGGCAAGGTTCTCGGGATTGTCAACGTGCCGGTAGTGAAGGGGCAGGCGATGGCGGCCTATGACCCTCGGGCTATCAAAGGCATGGGCGTCACCTATGCCACCTCGGCAATGGGGGCGGATCACACGGCCGGCCCCACCGCTCGGTCCCCTGTGCAGCATAAGGACCCCGAGGGGCAAGCCCATCTTTCCTTGAACATGCAGAAGTTGGTCCCGATTTTCGACTGCACCGGCCTTTGCCTGTTTACTGTGGGAGCGATCGGCCCTCGGTTCGACCTTTTGCTCGATCTTCTTAATGCCCGTTTCGGATGGAACGTGGACCAAGATTGGCTGCGAAAAATGAGTTTGGAGACCCTAAGGGACGAATATCGCTTCAACGAAATGGCCGGCTTTACCCGAGTCCATCATCGCCTGCCGGAGTCCTTTACCGAAAGGCCCCTCCCCGACCTCGGGACAGTCTTCGATGTCCCTGAAGAAGATTTGGACAATCTGTTAAAATTCGAATAGGGGAGAAATCGAATGCTGCAGGTCTTCTCCTTTCCTTCAAAGACTGGCAGAAACCAATTTCACACAAAAAAATTGACACTACCTTAATTACAGCTCAACTCTTCATATCACAGGTTTTCCTTTTCCTGAGATAGTATTCTCTTATCACAGGTTTGGGTGCGCCTGTGATCTATAACTGATATCCAAGATAGTATCTGCAATCTCAACAGACTATCACCTCACCACCCTTTCCGCAGCGCCTCCAACTGGCTGGCCGAATCCAGGACCCGGCTGCACGACTCCCAGTCCACATTCTCAATGCGATCGTATTTCATTTCGAAGGGATGACGTTTCGGCACGGCGTCGATGACCCGCTTGATGAAGGATTTCTGGTGCGCCCAGAGGCCGTTTTCCCGGCGGTAGATGGGCAGATCCACAATCGGTTCGGCGGGCTGGGCCTCTTCCTTCCTCCAGGCGTCGATATCCGGGACAACAACCCGCTGGATCAGCCGGGCCACATCCTGTACGACCGCCTCCGCCAGGTCCACCGCCTGGGGGGAGGACCACAGGGCGTCGAATTCCTCCTGCACCCACCGAACGCCCTCCTCGCTCTCGTCCAGCCAGACCAGCTCATAGTTGCTGACCCAGGCCGTCCGGGACTCGTTGGCGCTGCCGATAAAGCAGACCCGCGATCCGTTCGTCCGGGTGATCACACCGGCCTTGCCGTGGATCAGGCCGAAGGCCTCGTCGGGGAGGACTTTCACCTTGAGAAGACCGCTGCTGAGAAAACCGTAGAGCCGCTGAAGCCGGGTCCTTCATGGGTGCGCCGATCTCGGCGGGGAGCGAAGCGCACCATTCACGGTGCATCCCCCACTTGGCCGCCCGGGCGGTCTGAACGTCCAGGGGGTTGAGGCAGGAGTTGCAGACCACACGAACGCAGGTCTCGCCGCCTTCCGGCGTCATCCGTTCCAGGGCCTCGCCCGCCACCTCCAGCAGGGAGGAGCTGAAGAACCCGGCAATCCGGTCGTACCGGCGGGCGCCCTGCAATCGGGTTGCCAGAAAATCCTTCAACGGACTGCGGCGTGAGGAATAACGATGGATCATCCGTTGTCACCGTTGCAAAAGTTGAGGCAGGAATCGGACAGGGTCTTTGCCTTTACTATTCGCCGGCCAGCGCCAGGACGCGCCGCCGGATGTCCTCTGAAACCCACATACCGCTCTTCTCCAGGCGATGAATCACCGGCTTGACGCTTTCGATCAAACCTGATGACTTGGCTTCCAGCAGGATCCGCAAAGTTCCCCAAACCGTTAGCCCCGCTGCGATGGCCGTTCTTCTTGCCAAGGCGTCATCCAGGAGAAGAATATGATCGGGGTGTTCGAGAGCTAAAGACATGGCGGCAATCTCTCCGGCGCCAAGATCCGCCGCAAACCACTCGGAAGGCGTCGCCTGGGGGTCCGTGATTTTCATCCAAGAATGGTCTTCGGGATTGGGGACGTTGAATCCTCGTCTTTTCCCTTCGGCCAGTTCAAAAGCCACCGCGCCGGGAACGCACACCAAGGTAAACAGGCGGGGAAGCCACGCCAAACCGTCGCATCGGTGGAGATAGAGCAGGGGTGACGTATTGCTGATGGCCTTATCCGGCATGGGTTTCTTCCAGATCCGCCAGTTCGGAGGTGAAAGGAAATACGCGGTAACGGCTTAAACTGATGAGGAATTCTACGCGGGTCATGCCGGCCAGTTCCGCGGCCCTCCCCGAAGATAAGCGCCCAAGCTCGTAAAGCTTTACAGCTGCCAGGATCGGCAATTCACGGCTGAATCCGATTTCATCCGTCTTCTCTGCCAGCAGGATTTTTTCCGGTACATCGATTACAATCTGTCGTGTGGCCATGACAAAACCTCTTAATAATTCATTCTATTCTGAACCATTATCCGTTAATCGTTCTCTATAGTCAATGACGGCTTGGGGTGCCTATTTGGGGTCAAATTGAAGTGATAAAGCAGACCTACGATCCATCCGTCCGGGCAATCACGCCGGCCTTGCCGTGGATCAGGCCGAAGGCCTCGTCCGGGAGGACCTTCACCTTGAGAAGACCGCTCTGGAGAAAATCGTAGAGCCGCTGAAGCCTGGCTTTCAGGGGTGTGCCGATCTCGGCGGGGAGCGAAGCGCACCACTCGCGGTGCATCCCCCACTTGGCCGCCCACGCGGTCTGAACATCCAGGGGATTGAGGCAGGAGTTGCAGACCACCCGAACGTAGGCCTCGCCGCCTTCCGGCGTCATCCGTTCCAGTGCCTCGCCCGCCACTTCCAGCAGGGAGGAGCTGAAAAACCCGGCAATCCGGTCGTACCGGTGGGCGCCCTGCAACCGGGTGGCCAGGAAATCCTTCAGACCGGACTCCGGCGTGAGGAATAACGATAGATCATGGTGTAATATGTGCGCCTTCCGTATCCTCTATATAAATTTGCCCTGCGAACCGATTTGCTACTATTATGCCGCCTGAGCGGTGGACGCGTTTGCGACGCCCTTCGTGCAAGGGCGATTGAGAAAGCAGCCGTTAACGGTGGAGATACGAACCGCGTGCGCCTGTTGTTCGAGGCCGTTGTCCATGGACATTGACAGCGACATGAACGTTCATATCCATCAGCCTGAGGCGTCTCCCTTGATTTTCATCCCGGAGGTCGATTTTGAAAGCCTCCCGGACCCCAGCATCATCAACGCTTTCTGACGGCTGTCGGTATTCTTCTGGTCAGAAGAACACGCCAAAGCCTACCGGAAAAACAAAAAGCACCTGCCCGGCGGATATCTCACCGCGCGGCAGTGTGCCTTTATCACGCCGCTTATACAGGGGGCCATATTTGGATTTGACCTGGCCGGCCGGCCTTGAATCGATAGGAAACAGATCAGAAGGGGGTTTCAAAACCTGATGGGTCTTCCGAATGTCAAAACATGAGGATTCCGGCTCACTGACTTCGGCGATTTCATGGTACGGTCTTGTCATTGACTTTGCTGATGCGCTCCATCTCGCCTCCAGCGGAGAGGTCAAAGAATTCGCTACATTCGACAAGTCGCTAGCCCAAAAGGCCAATAAGCTCAAGGTTGCGAACATCATTTTGCCCTGAACTGACCCGCACCTTTTTAGCTTTATCCGTGTTCCTCCGTCCGATCCGTGTCCAAATATCGAATGGTGGAGCTCGGACGTCCTATATTCCCCTTGCAGCCCTGAAGGCTTTCCGTGATTACCCCTACCTTTCCCCAAATTCGAGGAGGTCGTAAACGGATTCAGGACCGTAGCAACAGACAGGGGGGAGGGCAGAGACCAGGGAAGACGCCGCGAACCGATAAGCTGGAAGGAATTGATAGAGGGATTAGGGCTGCGGAGGGGCGATCGATCTTAAAGAACAAGAGGATGGCTTGCTCAATCATGCTGAGAGCCGGCTGGACCTTTACTTCTATCAGGCCTTGATGTCGGATGAGTGGGAGAAGCACAAGGCCTTTCTTCGGGTCATCGGGACCGGGAGCGGGCCAAACGCGCTCGCGCGGCGATGTGAAATCGATTCGGATTAAGACAGGAATGGATTCTTGATGATCAGGTCGCCCACGTGGAGCTCGTCTTGCAGGTCTTCCGTCAGCAGGAGGGAACAGTTGGCTGCCGCAGCAGCCTGGACGATGAGGCCGTCCCAGAATGAGAGCTTGAGCCTTTTGTGCAGGTAAACGGCACTGACAAGCATGTTGAAATCAGGGTGGACCGTTTCAAGGACCGCCATGTAATGCAGGTATTCCAGGGCATCCTCCGTTGAAAGCGGCACCTGGATCTTCCGGGTCGATACCTGGTAGAATTCCTGAAGCACCTGGATACTGATAACGCCGGTTCCGCTCCTGATATGTTGCGTTACGATTTGCCTGGCAATATCAGCCTTCTCTTTATGGTTTGGAGAGCTATCAACGGAGTATATGAAGACATTGGTGTCCAGAAAGACCTTATCTTTCATGGAACTCGTCCCTGGTCCAGGTCTTTGTCCCGACCCTGGCCTTGCTTTGCCGGAAAAAGGCCTCCAGACCCTTTACCGCGGCTTCGCGGCTGAGGTCAGCGGAGACGAATTCCTCAATGCCTTTTCTTACGATGGCATTGATGGTGGTCTTCCTTCGAAGAGCCAGTCGACGGGCCTTCTTAAGGAGCTCTTCATCGATTTTGAGCGTAATATTGGCCACTTTGCCGCTCCTAACAGGAGATTTGGGCATAAAATAGCACAGGAACTGTGCCACGTCAAGATGACAAGGACACCTTGTTGCCGGATAAGAAAGTCCCATTGGAATGCGGAATAGAGGGCTTTCCCGATTTTCTGATAACCATTCTGGTGCTTGGTCAGGAAAGCCGAGTTCCAAGTCGACTAAAGGAGGTTAAGAAGAGTGGAGAAGACCTGTATGGATTGCAGTGCATATGTGCCTGTGCCGCCCGAAGAGCTCACGGAATTCGGCATTTGCCTGAACGACGAGGCGTTTGAGCCCTTCGTCGAGGAGCTGTTGGAGGGGTTGATTCCGGGTCCCTGTCAGGCGCTTGTGGAGAAGAAGAAGTTCGTGGGCGACCGGCCCGTGTGTCAGGACTTCCAGGAACCGGAAATCATTGAAATCGATGATGACAGCCCCTTGGGGCAGGCGCTGAACCGCCTGAAAGATAGCGGAGAGCTGACCTCCGAGACATTTAAGCACGCGATTTTCGAGGAACAGGTAAGACAGATTGACTGGAAGACCTTTCCCGTGGACCGGTACGCGAAACAACTGGAAAGCGGGCGATCAACGGAACGTGATGCGGGCATTTCCAGCCTTGGCGCGATGATCAACCTTGGGAACCCTGCCGCATTCCAGGTGCTCCTTCAATTTCTCTCGGCCCTGCCTCCCCCGAAAACGATAACGGAGGTCCATTTTAAAAAGGAGATTCTCCGGCACCTGGACTTCTGGAAAGACAAGTCGGCGGTCGCGCCGATTCTCATTGAGGAGCTTGGCCGCACACCCTCCAATAACACGACCAGACAGTGGATCACGGATATCCTGCGGTTCCTCGAATTTTGCCCCTTGGAGGTGATCCAAGAGCCGCTGGAACACTTGATCTCGGACAGGAAGCTTTCGCCTGGATTCGGAAAGAGGGTAGAGGAGATCCTCTCCCGATCACACTGAAACAATGATCCTTCCGGGGGTTTCGGACTCATGAATGGCGAACGGTACCCATGACGCGTCTCAACGCACGGGTTCAGAACCATAACGGGCCGACTTTTTCGAGACTTTCATTACCGGGGGAGCATTTCCTCCGTGTGACGGGGTTCACTTATCCGGAACTGTGGAACGTGGCCGATTCTACAGGCCCTCCCGAAACCATGAGGTGCCAACTGCAAACGCTCTATCGTCTGCGCGCCATGACCCTCGATCCCGAGATGACGGGGCATTACCAGTCAACGGTGGGATTTGAGCCCTGTTGCCGGTAATGCCCGTCTTCGGCGTGCGCCATCCATGCAAGGAATGTATATTATTGTGCAAAAACCATCATTGATGTATTGTTTATGAAACGTTAAGGGCAATTGCTAATCCTGCATTACCGGCACTTCCTCCATTAGCTGGCCTAAGCACTCACCACTTGATATTCGCTTCGTAATCCAGCCCAAGTACCACATCGTTTATTGCGCTGAAGTCCACGCCTGGATTTGAAGTCTTGTCAATTTTAAGAGAAAATTTTTGTTTCACAGGCTGGTCAGCGAAATCATTCAAGGGGGATGGAGGATTCGGAGATCCAGGTTGTAATAACGGTGGATTGTTTGAAGTTACCACGCTATCCACAAATGCGATGTCGCACCCAGTTGACTCGGATCCAAGGTTCGCCGTAAACGAAAGCTTTAGCTCAGTGCCTAAAAACAGCATAACATTTCGAATAGAATGGTTACTTTCATTTGGATTAAGGTGGAGAGTCGACAAGTTGAATTCCATCGTGAAGTGGTCTACCGCAGAATTTTGCAAATCCGCAAGCGATTCTGCAGCAAGCTTTGCTGCGGAGAACCATGTTAACCGTTGTACCTTATTGGGCATGCTGGCGATTTGTTGTCGATGTAATTCAGGCGAATAATGCGCGCGAAGGTCACATGTAAGCTCAACATCAGCAAGATTCTGCAATCCAAAGGGTGTCCCCATGGGTGGGAACTCCAATCGCCAGAAGGTTTCAATACCACTTCCTTCAAATGGCATCAGCGCATCGTCCGGCAAACCGTAGACGCCCATATCTTCCTTCAAAACAAATTCGGTCAACGGCATTGCATCCGGGTAGCGCATCAATGCCGCTGTGCCGCCCTCACTGTCAGTGACAAAAGATGCACCCTGATTTGTCAGGATTCCCCTCAACGGATCACAGTCAGATATTGTCTTGACCCGCGCAGTGATCGCGCGGATACGGACACCGTAAATGCCGAGATGCACTTGTTGCAACGGCAATTCATGCGTCATGAAATCGCAAAGCCCTGTTTGTTTCAACCGGCCAAACTGCCAGTGGAAAATCAAACGCCAGTGAGTAAGTGCGTTTGATGGGGACGGTTTGCTTGAACCCGTTGATGCGGGTGGCTTCCAGTTCAGAAAGATCGGCCTGCAACAGATCCGCACCGGTAACCCCTTGCAGCTCTTTGGGATTATAGGCAAAGCGTATGATATCAATGGGCCGGTTTTGCTCATAGGCGAGCGCGCGTTCTGCAAGCCATGCATAACGTGCACCGAGATCGAGGTAACGTTTCATGATACGGTTCATCAAGGTGGCAAGGTCGGCCCAGAAGTCCATATTCAGAAAACGGGTTACCTGGAACCTAAGCAATTCATTGGCAAGATCAGCATCCGCACCAGCTGCTTGTTGTTGCAATTGTGCGATAGTGACTTCGCGTTGTTTTGCTTGGACCTGCTCCTTTGCCATGGGCAATACCTGTTCTCTCAGTGCACGGAGTTGTTGACGGCGTTCGTTTTGGGACTCACCCATGCTGGTCAATGACGTGTAACCTGCCTGCACGAAGGCGCCATAAGCAGACAAGACGCCACCACCTGTACCCAGAAGACCCAATGCCGAGCTGCTTGAAGTGCTGCTGCCGGATGCCAAGCCGGCAAGCCCACCGATCGCGCCGGTCATGCCACCAAGAAAATCACCGAGCTCATTCCAGAAACCATCATGATCTTCTATTTCACTTTTTTTGGCTGCAATGGCTGCTTCAACCTGCGCCACCTGTTGTTCCGCAACCTTAACGCCATACTCAGCGATTTTTTGCTGTTCCTGCGCAATCTTGCCCATGATTTCCGCTTTCTTAAGCATGTTGGCCGAAATAATATTATCACGCATCGCTTCCTCGATATTGCCAACAAAGATTAGGAAGTCCTGTTGCGCAGATTTGGCAGCACCGGCAAAGCTGTCCCCCGCATCTTTCAGTGGTTTGTAACGCAGGGTTGGAACCAATGCGTTATTGGACCCATAAAAATTCAAGCCATTGTCGATCTGGAAGAGGTTCTTACGCGCGTAATCTCGTTGCGCCAGCATGGCAGGGTTCTCAGTATGGTTTACGAAAACATGGTCGCCGAATTTGAAATGATCTTTCGCAAAGTACCACGATGGCGATATTGCCGGCGGTATGCCGTGAATCCATAAGACTGCTTTGTAAATTTCACGGGCACGTTGAATTGTGGATGCATCGTCGGTCCGGTACAAAGCATCCGCCCATTCCAGCATGGCATTGGCATGGCGCAATTTCAGAAAATTTCTTTCCATATTATGAAATTTTCCGGTGACATGCAGATGGGCGAGATTGTCCGGGTTGATGCCGCCCCAAATGCTGCTAGAGACCGGATCCACAGTACCCAAAAACCGTGGCGTGGAATAGGGGAGTTGGCCATCCTTGTAATATCGACCAGACTTCCAAGTTTCAAATACCAAATGACCGTTATAGCCGGGATAGCCTGCATGGCTATCGGTTTCTGCTCTGGATAACAAAAAGCGTGTTGACAGTTCATATTGTTCGATTGCCGCTTCGTAATCGCCCGTTTCTAACGCGAGGTCACCAAGGCAGACTGGTATAACAACGGTATATAAATGAAAGACCATGCCAAGCAATTTCAAACGTTTGTTTTCAAACCACGGATCGAAATCCGCAGCGTGTGCGAGTGTTTCGACATATGGTATCTGGTATGCGTCGACATAGCTCTCTAAATCAACATCATTGCTCATTGGGAGCACGGACATTTCTTCCAACAGGGGATCAAGCTGGGTCATTATGTCTGTCGTGGAAATCGCACTCTTTCCGGGAAACCATGCCGGATTACCCAATGCAACGCCGGCGTCGGATTGCGCTTTCATATAGAGATTACGCGCCTCAGTATATTGGCGGTTATTGACGGCATTCCGGGCCTCACCAAGCGTGTCCTGAATGCCGACCAGTGACAGGTACCACAGCATGTTTTTGGGCGTGTCAGTGGCCGTCGCACGATTTTCATACACACCCTTTTCACTGTTAAGGATGTTTATATGGTAGGTCTGTTTTAAAGGGAAAAAATTCTCCGCATAAAACGGTCCATATTTTCTTTGCCACTCATTGAAATGCAGGAAAAAAGGCGCTTTGCCATGCAGATCATCAGGAATAATCGGATATGGATCAGAAACGCTTTGAAAGCCGTCTTGGTAGAATAGAAGAAGCGTATCGATATTTTGTTGTACTCTGCTGGATTGCGCGCTGTCGGGCAAATTCAGTTTCAGTCGATAACGCAGGCCCAAGTGTTCAGCAGACAGATTGCTCAGGCTGATCAGGTAATCAAGATATTCTCGTGGTGTGAGATCACCCTGTGGGTCAATGGAGGTCTCGGCAATATTGAAGCCATACTTGTCAGCCTTCGGTGAAGTCAGGATGGATTTTACGATCAGCATAAGGCCTTCATTGGCGCACCTCTTATGCGTGTCGTTGGTGGTGAAGTCCTGATGGAAGCGGCGCTGAAGTGTTTCCTTGTGTGCATGATAATCTGCGCTGTTCGCGGCCCCGGTATAGATATTGCGCAAATAGTTACGATAGGAAATCATCTGTTGGTCCGCTTTAAAGTAATGGCGATCAGGAAAAGCAAATCCCTCGTCAACTTTATAATCCGGTTGGACATTGGCAATCGCTTTGCCGGGTTCCGCTTTCTTCAGCATTTCAATGTCAATGACCCAATCGACATCCTGTAAGCCATAGAATTTTTGCAGCTTGACACTCATTTCCGCAAAGGCAACCGAAACCGAGGTGTCCTCAGTTGCTTCAGTCAGTTTGCGCTTATAGTCAAGCAATCCACTGGGATTCTTCAGCGTTTGCCAACGGGGCAGCGGCACAATTGTGTTTAAGACGCCGGTTGGATCAAGAAAGGCCTTTTCGAGGTCTGCAACCATGGAATAGCGTTGCTCCGTGCTCAAATTGGGAAAAAGATTGCCGGAATTTGAGGGTAAAATTAGCGAATTGACAACTTGGTGCAATTGCGCAATACGTGCTTCTTCGAGTTGTTCACCCACCATTGCCCATCTGGCACGTCCCGGCGCTTTGTAGCTCAGACGGATCTTTATTGAAAGGGGTAAAGAAGAACTGCGATTCAATGGATCTGAATTATATAAAGTTTGTCCGGTTTCGGATGTCACAGTTAATTCATAGCTTGCACTGTGCATACTTCGCAAAAGGAAGAGGCGCTGTCTTACTGCTTCGTTTTTCACATAAGCTATTGAAAAGCGGCCATGATTGTCGGTGAGGGCCTCACCAAGAAACGCATGTTTGTTATGCGCGTGGCTGTCAATACCATTGGGTTGCGTCATCGGCTCAAGATACCTCATGCGCACTTTACAATTTGGCAAGGGCAAATTGCTATCCGACTCCACAATGACGCCCCATACTGGAAATGGATCGGTTTCGAAATCAACGATATGAAAAAATGTGCCTGTTAGAGGGCGTTCTTCTTTGCGGCGCTCTTGAACGTCCACCTCGATCCTAAGTTCGCTTTCACCGGTTTGAATATTCCACAAAAGCGAGCTTTCCGTTGATACGATCAGTTCATCACCACGGAATATCTTGAAATAAAGCTCTGGATGCCTGTCCGCAAATGCATCGCGAAGCGCTCGTTCATCGAACTTCAAGATACATGATCCTTCTTCATCGGTCACAGCCTGACCGATGAAGTCATCCAATATGAGATCCTTGTCCCAAGCTTCCACGCGCAAGCCGCCGATTCCCTTTTTGGTGTTTTTGTCAACAACGTTGGTAACGATCGCATACGTCTTTCGTTCCGATTCATTACTCATGGCTGATTCCTCCAAAATTGTGACAACTGAAAGAAATCGCTTTTCAGAGCCAGTTCAATGGCAGCTGGAGAAGATGGGGTTGTCCGTGAAAAACCCCGATTTCCTTCCTTTGGCTCGTTATCTTCCCTATGTTTTGGTCCAAGAGATCCCGGTTGCAATGTTGCAAGGCGTGAGCGCCCTCATTGTTGCGATGAATTTGCAGATGAACAGTCAGGGGCCTTCCGTCTGTCTCCCAAAGGTCCGGCGTTGAAAGCGGGCCGGTCTGAAATGGAAGTGGATGGGTTTCTCTCTCTAACAGCAAGAGGCTGAAGGCAATTCACTTGCCCGTTCTATGTAGTCGTAGAAAACGCCTTTATGACGACTTCCATGAGCTCGTCAACTCGAAAGGGCTTGAACAGGACCGAATCTACCGGGCTGTGTTTAAGCCTTTCCTCGACCGACCGCCGGTCGGATGCGGTGATGAGGACAACGGGTGTGGACGAATCATTTTTGATGCGGCCTGCCAGGGTCAAGCCATCCATGCCAGGCATGTTCAGGTCTGTCAAAACCAGTCCAAAGCTCGAATCCTCGATCAAGGTGAGTGCCTCATACGCGTCTGCAGCCGCGGCCACTTCGTATCCGAAGTCGTTGAGAATCCCGGCCATGGCATCCCGAACGCCTTTGTCATCGTCCACAACCAGGATTCGGCTTTGATTTGGTTTGCCTTCCATTTGGACAACCGGTCAGATATCGGTGGGGAGCCATTGCGAGATATCCAAAGCGGTGGAATCCCTCCCCGCCATATGGCCCGCCTATTACATCCCGCTCAGCCGCCATTGCATGATCCAATGTTAGTGAGATATCGATGACTTTGTGGGTTTGGCTTGCTGACTAGTCGCGGAACTGCTCGGCTGTTTGCTTGCCGGTTTCCGCCCCGTTAGCAAACTGCTGACCTTTTCAATTTCACGACCTTCGTCTATTTGATCCGGTACAATTTGACCCTGGGGTCTCTTACGACCAAAAGGAATATCTCCTTTTCGTTGAAGATGCAAAGCGCCGTGCTGGAAAGATTCGTGTTGAGTAGATTGAATGTCAAACGGTCTTGCTTTGAGGTCTCTTTGAGCTTCGGCTGGCCGGTCCATTGCCTTTCCCGATCGAAGTTGTAGCCGTCGGTGCCTGTGGACTGAGGGCTAGTGAAAGATTCGTTACGCTTATCTAATTTTCCCCAGAAGCACCGTTTCCATTTCTAGTATGCAAAAAATATTCCTTTTGAGAAATTTTATCGCAAATTGTTCGGGTTTCAATGTTTGTCTACCTGCCCATGACTGGCAGGAACGAAAGTCGAATAAAATACTAAACAAACTCAGATCTTCATTTAATGGTTCACAGAGAGGGGGTCTTGAAGCAGAGCGCTGTGATTTTCCTTCCGGCATGGAAGCGTGTGGAGGAATTACCACATAATCTGGTATTGCTGCCACTCGTCCGATGTTGGACTCGGGATATGCGGCGACAATAGATTATCTCTACCTTCAAACCATTTGAAAAGGGGGGCACATGAAAAGGGGGATCCGTTATCATTGGCTGTGGCTGTCCGTTATTTCACCTTTGGCGCTGCCGGCGCCTGTTCTGGCCGTAGCCGATCGGGTCCCTTGCTGAGTCTTGCTCAGTCCGCCTCGAACGGTGCTCGTGATCATAATCAAACGATTGAAAGAAACGCTGCACCGGAAATCGATTACGAGCACGAGCACGAACAACCGGAAATACACATAACCATATGTTATTTCATAGAGTTAGGATTAGAACGCATCTATCCTGCCGCCGTTTCTTTTAGTTTTTGATTTTTTGGCACACATGTACTAATCTTGTTCGTTTCCGGCCTCTTGTTCCCGCTGTGATTTCTCTCTGAATGGAGCGATTCAGCCGATCCGGAATCGGCCGCAGGGGATAAGTGGCGCAAAATCCCGGTCTTCTTTAATGTACGGTACCACCAACATGGTCCAAGTGAAGAGAGGCGCGCTATGAAGGATTTTCAAAGAATGAACCGCCTGCCACCTTACGTCTTTGCCGAGGTCAACAAGATCAAGATGGAGGCCAGACGAAGAGGGGAGGATATCATCGATCTAGGAATGGGGAACCCCGACATCCCCACACCCAAACACATCGTGGACAAGCTCGTCGAGGCCGCCAAGAAGGGCCAGAACCACCGATATTCCGCCTCCATGGGGATCACCAAGCTCAGACACGCCATCGCAGGTTGGTACAAGCGGCGGTTCGACGTGGACATCGATCCGGACGAGGAAGCCATCGTGACCATCGGGGCGAAGGAAGGCCTTTCCCACTTGGTCCTTGCAACCATCAGCCCCGGTGACGTGGTCTTTGCACCCAACCCCACGTATCCGATCCACCCTTACTCCGTGATCATTTCGGGGGGAGACCTACGTTCCATACCCATTGGTCCTGACCGGGACTTCTTCGAGGATCTTTTGGCCGCCACAAAGCAGACTTGGCCGAGCCCGAAAATGCTGGTGATCTCTTATCCCCACAACCCCACCACCGCGGTGGTGGATCGGGCCTTCTTCGAAAGGATCGTGGATTTCTGCAAGGAGCATCAGATGTATGTGGTCCACGATTTCGCCTATGCCGATCTGGTCTTTGACGGGTATGAGCCCCCCAGCTTCATGCAGATCCCGGGCGCCAGGGAGATTGGCGTGGAGCTTTTCAGCATGTCCAAGAGCTACTCCATGGCAGGGTGGCGCGTGGGGTTTTGTGTCGGCAACCGCACGCTGGTCTCCGCCCTCAGAAGGATCAAGAGCTATCTGGACTATGGGGTGTTCCAGCCGATTCAGATCGCCGCCATTATTGCGCTCAACGGTCCGGACGATTGCGTCCACGACATCGTGGAGATCTACCGCAAGAGACGGGACACGCTGGTCAATGGACTGAACCGGATCGGATGGAGCGTGGAGATGCCCAAAGGGACCATGTTCGTGTGGGCCAAGATTCCCGAGCCATACCGGAAAATGGGGTCGGTGGAGTTCGCGAAAATGCTTGTGAAGAAGGCGAAGGTCGCGGTTTCCCCCGGCATCGGGTTCGGGGACTACGGGGATGACTACGTCCGTTTCGCGCTGGTGGAAAACCCACACCGCACGAGACAGGCCATCAAGGGCATCAAGCAGATCCTGTGAGACCTTGGCGCATGGCAAGATGACATTTTCTCTCGCAAAGCCGCAAAGACCCCAAAGGTGAAGAGAAAAGCTTTCTGTTTTAACCTGATCCCTCACTTCTTAGCGTTCTTGGCGTCTTGGCGAGGGGACCATCCTTTTCGGAGGAATATATGCAGCCATTGAGAGTGGGGATCATCGGGTTCGGGACGGTGGGGGCCGGGACCTATGAAGTGCTCTCCGTGAATCGCCAATTGATCGCGGACCGCGTGGGGTCCGAGATCGTCGTGAAGAAAATTGCCGATCTGGACCTGGAATCGGACCGGGGCATTGCGGTGGCCCCCGGACTCCTGACGCGCGAGGCCCTGGAGGTCATCGAAGACCCGGACATCGACCTGGTGGTGGAATTGATCGGCGGGCTCGACAAGGCGAGGGGCTACATCCTCCAGGCCATGGAAAAGGGCAAACACGTGGTGACCGCCAACAAGGCCCTTTTGGCCACGCACGGCCGGGAGATTTACCGAAAGGCCGAGGCCTGCGGGGTGAGCCTGGGCTTTGAGGCGAGCGTTGCCGGAGGCATTCCTGTGATCGGCGCCCTCAGGCATGGCCTCTGTGCGAACCGCATCCAGACCATCGTGGGGATCCTCAACGGCACATCGAACTACATTCTCACGAGGATGGCCCACGAGGGGCTGCCCTATGAGCGGGTGGTCCAGGAAGCCGTGCGTCTCGGGTTCGCAGAAGATCCGCCCACCCTAGATGTGGACGGGACCGACGCCGCACACAAGTTGGCCATTCTCACGTCCATCGCCTTTGGGAAAGCCATCGACTTTGACGGGGTGTACAGGGAGGGCATCACAGACCTCATCCCGGAAGACATTCGGTTTGCGGACGAATTCGGTTTCTGCGTGAAGCTCCTGGCCATCGCCCGAAATCTCGGGGAGCGGATAGAGGCACGCGTCCATCCGGCGCTGATCCCCAAGGATCACATCATGGCCAACGTGAACGGGGTGTACAACGCCATCTACCTGGACGGGGACTTCGTAGGCCCCAATCTCTATTATGGGTTGGGGGCCGGCAGGCGGACCACCGGGAGCGCGGTGGCATCGGACATCATCAATCTGGCGCGTCAACTTCGACAGGGGTGCAAAGGCTTCACGCCGCCTCTGGCCTGTGTGCGTCTCTCCGCTGAGGCACTGGAGATACAGCCCATGGCCGACCTGGTCACCGAGTATTACTTTCGCTTCTCGGCATTGGATCAACCGGGGGTCCTGTCGAAGATCGCGGGGATTCTGGGGGACCACCAGATCAGCATCGCGGCGGTGATCCAGAAGGGGCGGGAGATCAACGGCTCGGTCCCGCTCGTCATGATGACGCACGAGGCCAGGGAGAGCAATGTGGTCAAGGCCCTTTCCCTGATGGGCGGGATTGACGTCCTGACGGACAGGACGATCGTGATTCGTGTGGAAAAGGGGCATTTCCATGGCGCGGGCGAATAAGGGAACCAAATACGTTTTGCTTGTGGGCGACGGCATGGCCGATTACGGGCTTCGCGAGCTGGGCGGCAAGACCCCGCTTCAGGCCGCAAAGACCGTTCACATGGACCGCATTGCGGCCGGTCAACTGGGGCTTGTGAAGACGATCCCCGATGGGTTCGAGCCCGGAAGCGACGTGGCGAACCTTTCTCTGCTGGGCTATGACCCAAGACGGTATCACACGGGGCGGGCGCCCTTCGAGGCCGCCAGCATGGGGGTCAAGCTCAGGCATCAGCAGGTCGCCTACAGAATGAACCTCGTGACCCTGGAAATGCGCTCCCAGGATGAGATCATCATGAGGAGCCACAGCAGCGGCGACATCTCCACGGAGGAGGCCCGGCCTTTGGTGGACGCCCTCAAACAGGGGTTGAGCCGTCCCGGAATTGACATTTATCCCGGGGTTGCCTACCGCCACCTTTTGGTGTGGGAAGACGGCCCCCTTGACTCGCCGACCATCCCGCCGCACGACGTGCTCGACCAGAACATGGCCGGCTACCTGAGGGAGGGGCCCGCGGATGGCCTCATCGACCTGATCCGGGCCTCCTGGCCCATCCTCAAGGACCATCCGATCAATCACAAACGGAAGGCGGGCGGGCTCAGGGCGGCCAACTCCGTCTGGCTTTGGGGGCAGGGAAGGGCACCGGAGCTGCCCACCTTTGACGAACGGTTTGGGCTCAGGGGCGGCGTGATCTCGGCGGTGGACCTGATCAAAGGAATGGGTGTCTATGCCGGGTTCAAGCCCATCCCGGTCGAAGGCGCCACGGGCTACCTGAACACCAATTTCCGGGGCAAGGCCCTGGCCGGCCCTGGAGGCACTCGATTCCCTCGATTTCGTGCTGCTTCATGTTGAGGCGCCGGACGAGGCGAGCCACCAGGGCAATATCGTTGAAAAAATCCAGGCCATCGAGGCCTTTGACGAAAAGGTGGTGGGTCCTGTCCTGGAGGGGTTGAGGGTTCACGACGATTACAGGGTCCTCGTGGTGAGCGACCACTTGACGCCCCTTGTCAAACGGACCCATTCGAACGAGCCCACCCTTTTTGCGTGGGCCGGAAAAAGCGAGCTTGAATCCCCCGCCGCCTCCAGCGTATTCAACGAGGTTGCCGCCGGTGAATCCGGACTGATATTCGAGCAGGGACACACCCTGATCGAGGCGTTCCTCTCCCCGTAGTAAAGGGGGCATTTGATCCTCCAAACCGTACGCCGTGCGCCTTATGCCGTACGCCGTCGTTTACGCCTTGACAGGCCCACGCAATTTACATATTTTGCCGTTGCCTCGCCTGGTATCAGGGGGCAAGGCAGCAAATCAAAGGAGGAATCGGCACTATGAAGATCCTTTTTTTTGGACCTAACGGCAGCGGGAAGGGTACGCAAGGCGCGATCGTCAAGGAGAAATACAAGATCCCTCACATCGAAACCGGCGTCATTTTCAGGGAAAATATCTCAAAAGGAACCGATCTCGGCAAACAGGCCAAGGGTTATATTGATCGCGGTGAGCTGGTGCCTGACAGCATCACGATCCCCATGATCCTCGACCGGCTCAAACAGGGAGATTGCAAGAACGGGTGGCTGCTGGACGGTTTCCCCAGGAACTTGACCCAGGCCCAGGAGCTTGACAAGGCGCTCAAGAAGGAAGGGATCGAGCTAGGCATCGTCATCGAAACCGTTCTTGACCGCCAGATCGCGAAAAACCGCATCATGGGAAGACGTCTTTGCGTCAATGACAACAACCATCCGAACAACGTCTATATCGACGCCATCAAGCCCAACGGCGACAAGTGCAGGGTGTGCGGCGGGGGCCTCAAAACCCGGTCCGACGATCAGGACGAGACGGCGATCGATCAACGCCACAGTATTTATTACGACACCAAGACCGGCACCATGGCCGCCGTCAATTTTTTCAAGGCCCTGTCGGCAAAGCAAGGCGGCGTTCCGAAGATCATCGCCCTCGATGGGCGACCCGGCGTAAAGGAAGTGTCGACGGAGCTCATGCGCGGCCTCGGCGCGTAGCCCAAAGACGCCGCCACGCACGTTTCAAGGGGGGATTTTCCCTCCTTTTTTTTGTGCCGCGAAAACGGCATCCCTGATGCAACGCACCGTTTGATCCGGGTCCGCCCCTGGGCCGGCGAGAAACAGGGCAAAGGGAAAGGGCTCCCCGTTCTCAGTGGAGATATATCCGGCGCGGTTGGCAATGCCGGCAAGCGTGCCGGTCTTCATGCGGATGGCACCTGTTTGGCTCAGCAGGTGACGATAGGGTTTGAAGTGGTCGAGGATCACAAGCATGCTCATGGGGGAGAGGCGGTTTTCCCTTGATATGCCAGACCCTTCCACCACGCGGACGGATCGGAGGCCAAGCGTCTGCGCACAGAAATCCCTTAACGAGGTCTGGGCCTTTTCAAGGGTTGCGGGGGGGCCGTGACGCGCTGCGCCCAGGGCAAGAACGAGCTGGTTGGCAATGAAGTTGTTGGAAAATTCCATCATTTTCCGGATGACCTGATCGAGGGTGAATTCGGATTGATAGCTCAGGATGAGGTGGTCTTCCCGGCTGACCTTTCCGACCCTCACGGCCCTGATCTCAACGCCTTCCTGTTCACGAAGGAAAAAACGGAGCAGCGCTCCCACATAGAGGGCACGATCTTCGGGATGGTGGGAGAAGGTGTACCGGCCCGACGTGTGTCTGAGGCGAGAAACCCTCTCTGCGGCAAAGGGGACCATGGGGGTTTGGGGCTCGAGAGAGGTCGGCCGACCCTTGACGTCACGACCGTAGGCCACCGTGTTGAAGTTGGCGCAAAGGGCGCCCACCGGCGCGTCGTAGGGATGGGTGGACCGGGCTTGACCCGGTATCTCGATCTGCGGAGAAAAATAGGTGTCATCCACGACAAGGGTGTTTATGTTATGGAGGCGGCCTGCCAGATTGCGGCTGAGCGCCTCAATCACCTCGCTCGTCAGGAGGGGGTCGCCGTAGCCTTTGATCTTGAGGGCCCCACGTCCGTCCACATAGAGCTCCGTGAGGAAGCGGTGGGACGGTCCCCAGTGGTCAAGGGCGGCAAGGGCGGTCAGAAGCTTGAGCGTGGATGCCGGCACCTGTTCCCGGTTGGGATTCTTCTGATAGAGGATTTCGCCGCCCGGGGATGCCACCACCAAACCGTCCGTGGGGGAAAGCCCTTCGAGGCAGGAAAAACGGGTCTCAGCGTTGGCGCAGATGGGCAGCGGCAGGAGAAGCCCACAAAAGATCAAACCGGCAAAAAAGGCAATGGGGGGTCTCAAAGGGCCTCGGTTGACTTTTCCGAGTCCGGCTGATAGGCATCATCGGACTCCGGAATGGCGGCCTGGTCAGTGAGCTGGTCGAGGCTTTCGATGAGGATGTCGATCTTTTCAGATACCGGCTTTCTCCGCTCGAGGTACAGATGGTACTCACCCCTGACCTTGCAGACGCCACCCCTCAGCTTGAGCCCGGCTGCCTCGAGACGGTCATAGTGGATATGGACACCCCGTTTAGAGACTTCCTCTTCCAGCTCGGAGAGACGCCGTTGAACGGACGGGGAGACAGACTGCCCTTTTCTTGCTTGCTTCATGGATGTTTTCGAGCCTCGTTGAGGCTTTATAGCACGAAGCGCCGCGATTTTCAATGTTGGGGCGCGTTAGAAGGAGTGATGCATTGAGCTCGCGATTTGATTCCATCGAGGCGGTGGTTGAAGAGCTCGCCTCGGCACACTACATTGCAGACCGGGCCCTGGCCACGGTCATTTTCCTGGCCACCCGTCTCGAGAAACCGGTCTTTCTCGAAGGGGAACCGGGCGTGGGCAAGACCGAGGTGGCCATCGTCATGGCCCGGCTTTTCGACACGGACTTGATACGCCTTCAGTGCTATGAGGGATTGGACGCCGCCAGCGCCCTTTACGAATGGAACTACGCCAAGCAACTCCTGCACATTCGCCTGGAAGAGCAATCCGATCGGGACCGTGATGAGATCGAAAAGGTCATTTACAGCCCGCAGTTCTTGATCCGACGGCCCCTGCTGGAGGCGATTCTTCGCTCGGATGAAAAGCCCCCCGTCCTCCTCATCGATGAAATCGATCGCTCCGATGAGGAGTTTGAGGCGTTCCTCCTGGAGGTGCTCTCGGACTTTCAGATCACCATTCCGGAAATCGGCACCATGCGGGCCAAGAAACGCCCCACGGTGATTGTGACCTCGAACCGCACGCGGGATGTGCACGACGCCCTCAAACGCCGGTGTCTTTACCACTGGATTGACTATCCTTCCATTGAAAAGGAGTACCGGATCGTCATGACGCGTCTGCCGGGCATTGAAGGCCGTTTCGCGGAACAGGTGACCCGTTTCATGCAAAGACTGAGGACCATGGATTTTCTGAAACGCCCCGGCATTTCAGAGACCCTCGACTGGGCCCGGGCCCTGATGGCCATGGACCGCGATCACCTGGACCCGTCCATTGTCTCCGAGACCCTGGGATGCATCTTGAAGTACCAGGAAGACATTCGCCGTTTCAGGGAAGAGATCTGGTCCGATTCGGAAAAACAGGCGGCGTTTTTGGGCTGAACAAAGGATGTCCTGAAAGAAATCTCACCACGAAGGTCACGAAGAGCACGAAGCAAAAGTGGTTGGCGTAGGCAATTTTGATGGCGAGAACAGTACCATCTGAATGCATGATGCAAGGGGGAATTGCAGAAAACGTCGTCCGTTTCAGCACTTTCCTAAAGGCCCATGGGTTCAGGGTGTTCCAGAGCCGGGTCATCGAGGCCATCTCGGCGCTCGACCTCATAGATGTGTGCGAGCGGGAAGACGTGAGCAACTGTCTCAGGGCAAGCCTCGCGAGCACGGACTTGGAATGGAGACAATTCCCTGCGCTCTTCGAGGCATTCTTCGGAGACGTGCCTGCGGAGCCGGATCAAGGCTCCGATGCGCCGCAACCGCCTTCGCAGGCCAAGGACGAATCGCAGACGACCGAAGCGATCGGGCTGAATGAGCAGGTGGGCGAGTCGTGCCAGGCCTCCGAGGAGGCCGAAAAGCAGGAATGGCTCGAGATGATCGCCTACTGCCCCGTGTCCAAGGTGGAAAAAAAGGACCTTAACCGATTTGACCGGGCCGACATCCAGGTCGCGGAGTTGGCCCTGAAAAAGCTGATCGAGCCCTTTCGGTTCCAGCCTTCCCGCCGCCGCTCCAAATCCCGCAGGAAAGGGGAATTGGATTTCCCCCGCGTCATGCGCGGAAGCCTGCGGGCGGGCGGGTTTCCTTTCGAGCTCTTTTTCAGAGAGAAGAAAAAACGACTCAAGCGATTGGTAGTCATCGCGGATGTGAGCGGCTCCATGGATCGCTATGCGCGATTCGTCATGCCGTTTCTCCTGGGCCTGCGCGCCATCGGTCCGAGGGCGGAGGTCTTTGTCTTTTCCACGTCGCTCACCCCCATCACTATCCTGGTTCGTCATCTGACCCTGGAAAAGGCCCTGGAACGTATTTCAGACGCGGTGCCGGACTGGTCGGGCGGCACGAGAATCGGATACTCGCTCCACCAGTTCAACCAGTCTCAAGGGGGAAGGCTCCTGACGCGCCGGACCGTGGTGGTGATCCTTTCAGATGGTTGGGACTTGGGCGGAAAGGAGATCCTGAAACGGGAGATGAAACATCTCAGGAAAAAGGCCCACTGCGTCCTCTGGCTCAATCCTTTGGCCGAGGACCCGGATTACCAGCCCATCTGCCAGGGCATGAAGGTGGCTCTCCCTTATGTGGACTTCCTCTTGCCGGCAGCCAACCTGGAGAACCTGAAACAGGTGGGTCGGGTCCTCTCCAAGGTCATGACGAAATAAGGCTTACGGCGCACGGCATAGGGCGCACGGTGTAAGGCGTAGGGGAAAATTTCATTCCCCCTCCCGGATGACCTTCGCGCCGTCGGGGATGGCGAGCTCGAAGAAATCCTTTGGAAAGGTCTCTTGAACACGGGAATTCGTGAGCACAAATCGTGTCCGGGTCCCCAGGGGATTGAAGATCTCCACCGTTCGGATCTCGTAATCCTTCGTAACGGTCACTTCGACGCTTTCCACTTCCGGCCACACGGTGGTTGGAATCAGCCGAATTTGATGACTCCCCTCCGACTCCTGCCCGATCAGAATGACCTGGAAACCCTCCTCCACCTGCGAAAGCCCGCGAAAGATGTCGCTCAGCAACCGAAGCTCCCGGCCGAATTTCCGGGCGGGGTATTCGTGGACCACGTTTTCGTGGGGGACATGCCACCACAGGGTTTCGCCATTGGTCACGAGGGTTTCCTGCTTCGGGGTTTCCTGTTCCAGCCTCAGAAAATAGGGCGGCTTGAGGTAAATGCGGCCCGTGGCCATGTCCCCCTTCACGTTTCCTCCCATCATGGCCATGGTCTTGGTGATGACCTCACGGGAGTAATCGAGCGTCAGGCCCGGAAGGGGCCCGTATCGCTTCCGGACCCCCTCAAGGGTCTGGGAAAGCTCCTCTCCGTAGGCGAATGGGCCGCTCACAAAAAAGAACAGGAAAAGAATCGTCATTGCCACGGCCGGAATACGACTCACAGCGGATTTCATTTACCTTCTCCCTCGCACCTCTCGGGGACGCACGCCATCGGAGGGCCCCACAACCCCTTCCATCTCCATCAGCTCAATCATGCGCGCGGCGCGGTTGTACCCGACCCTCAGCTTGCGTTGGAGCATGGAGATGGAGGCCTGACCCGTCTGGATGACCACATTGATGGCCTCGTCGTATTTTTCGTCACGCTCCAGCGCTTCTTCTTCCTGCTCCTCGTCTCTGGAGACCTGCTCCATGACCGTGGGGTCGTATTCGGGTTTTTTCTGTGTTCGCAGGAAATCGGTCACGCGCTTGATTTCCTCCTCGGACACATAGGCCCCGTGAATCCTCGTGATGCGCCCCACACCGGGCGGCATGAACAGCATATCGCCCTGCCCAAGGAGTTGTTCCGCACCGATGGCATCCAGGATCGTCCTGGAGTCGACCCTTGATGAGACCTGAAACGAAATTCGGGCAGGAAAATTGGCCTTGATGATACCGGTCAGCACGTCCACGGAAGGCCTCTGGGTGGCGATGATGAGGTGGATCCCGGCAGCCCGGGCCATCTGGGCAAGGCGCGTGATGGACTCTTCCACATCCCTGGATGAGGTCATCATGAGATCGGCGAGCTCGTCGATCACGAGAATGATGTAAGGCAGAATTCCCTGCGACGCCTGGGGGGTGCCATCGGGTGCCGGAGGTCTTTGCTCCTTGAGCGCCTTTTTGTTGTATGTCTCGATGTTGCGCACGCCCCGGTCGGAAAGGAGCATGTACCGACGCTCCATCTCGTCAACGGCCCAGCGCAGGGCTCGGGTTGCCTCCTTGGGTTGGGTCACGACCGGATGGAGCAGGTGGGGGATATCCTGATAGATGGAGAGCTCGATGCGTTTCGGGTCGATCAGCAGGAATCGAACCATCTCGGGCGACACTTTGAAGAGCAGGCTGTTGATGATCGTGTTGATGGAAACGCTCTTTCCCGAGCCCGTGGCACCGGCAACCAACAGATGGGGCATCCTGGCAAGATCGGTCACCACCGGCGTGCCTGTGATGTCCTTGCCGAGGGCGATGGGCAGCCGATCCGTTGCACCCAGGTAAGCATCGCTTGAGAGGATTTCCTTCAGGTAAACGAGCTCGCGCTGATTGTTTGGTATTTCGATCCCGATGGCCGCCTTGCCCGGGATGGGGGCCACGATGCGGATGGACGGCGCCCGGAAGGCCAGGGCCAGGTCGTCGGAAAGCCCCGCCACTTTGCTGATCTTGACCCCGGGGGCCGGTTTGTACTCGTACATGGTGATCACCGGTCCCGGAAGGATCTCCACCACCTCGCCTTCAACGCCGAAGTCGGCAAGCTTCTTCTCCAGCCGTTTGGCGTTCATTTCAAGGCTTTCGCGGTGCACAGCGGCATCCTTTTGCTGAGGGGGATCGTTCAACAGGTCGAGCGCCGGCAGGCTGAACTTTCCATCGTCTCGCATGAAGGAAAAGACCTCCTGCGCAGGTTTCTTGGACGACTGGGGCGGAGGGGGCAGGATGGTCACCTTGGGCTTGGGTCTGGCCTGGACTCTCGTGGCAATGGTCTTGCTCGCCCGCCGCCTTCGCTCTTTTCGCTTCAACAACGATTCCCTCAGTCGTCGATAAAGGGAAAGGAGCGCCCGCCAGATCGCCGAAAAGACTTGCCCCAGAGAGATCCGCGTCAGGACCATGAGCGATATGACAAAGGCCGTGATAAAGAGGACGTACGCGCCGAAACCATTGATGAAGCCTTTAACGTGATCCGCGAGAAAGAGGCCCGCCAGCCCACCGACCAGGATCCGTCCCCCCCTGAACGGAATCTTCTGCGGCATGTACAGCTGCAAGAGCCCTGAAAAACAGAGGAGAAGGATGGTTGTGGCCATGACGACCTTTGTGGCGGAGGAGACCCGGCGGCCCCTAAAAGCGAAGAGGGCCAGCGCGAGAAACAGGGGAACCAGCCAGAAGCTGGAAAAACCGATCGTAAGGAAGGCCGCGCCCGCCAGGTGGGCCCCCACGGCACCGAGGAGGTTGTGGGCCTTTCCGAGGCTGCCGGTCACGTTCCAGAACAATTCGTCCAAAGGATGGTAGGAAAAGAGGCTCCCGCCAAAAATGATGGCCAGGAGCAGGAAAAAGAGCCCACGGATCTCCCTCAGGACCCTGTGGGTTGGGGGTTTAGGCGTATTTTTCTTGCTGTTGTTTTTGAGCCCCAAGAACACTGCCCCTTTAGACCGGGATGATGGTTGCCAGCACCAGCGGGCTTCTCTCAATAACATTGTGAAAAAAGCGTTTCAAGCGTCTTTCGATTTCCGCTCCCAACCCGCTCCAGTCTATGGGCTCGGCGGTGGGCCGATCGATTTCGTCCAGGATTTCGAGAACGATGCACTTGGCATCTTCCAGGATGAACCCGTGCTGCGCCTCCAGGACAAAGCCACGAGAGATGATGTCGGGGCCGTAGATGCTCTCACCCGTGTGTTCGTCCACGGCCAGAAGCACGATGACCATGCCGTGGCCGCTCAAGCGTCTGCGATCCCTCAGCACAAGCTCGCCCACATCGCCCACCCCCTTGCCGTCCACCATCACCCGTCCAACGGGCACGTGGCCGTCTATCCGCGCTTCCCCGCCCGAAAAAGCAACGGCGGTGCCGTTTTCAACAACCAGGACACGTTCTTCCGGGATTCCCATGCGGAGGGCCAGCCGGGCGTGCTTGACCAGGTGTCGGTATTCACCGTGTATGGGGATAAAGAATTTCGGACGCACGAGACTGATCATCAATTTGAGCTCTTCACCCCTGGCATGTCCCGAAGTGTGGATCTCGGAGACCTTCTCGTAGACCACCTCCGCCCCCATTCGGTAGAAATGGTTGATGATGGAGGCGATGGCCTTTTCGTTCCCCGGTATGAACTTGGACGAGAGGATGATGGTGTCGCCGGGTTTGACCTTGATGCTCTTGTGACGTCCCTGGGCCATCCTGGCGAGGGCGGACATGGGCTCTCCCTGGCTCCCTGTGGTGACGATGGCGATCTCTTCATCAGGGTGGTGCTCGATTTGTTTTTCAGTGATTTCCGAGTCATCGGGAATGCGGATAAAGCCCTGCTCTCTGGCGATGAAGACATTCGCCACCATGCTCTTGCCGTTAAAAAGGAGCTTTCTTCCATTCTGACAGGCCAGTTCGATAACCTGCTGGATCCTGGATATGTTCGACGCGAAGGTCGCGACGATGACCCGACCTTTGGCGGATTCGAAGAGGTTCTCAAGCGTCTTGCGGATTTCTCGCTCACTGAGGGTGTAGCCTTCCTTCTCGGCGTTGGTGGAATCGGAGAGAAAGAGCAGGACCCCTCGCTCCCCGTGATGCGCGAAACGATTCAAGTCCGTAGGTTGTCCATCGACGGGGGTTGGGTCGATCCGGAAATCGCCCGAATGGACGATCAACCCCTCCGGCGTGTCAATGGCCAGCCCCACGCCTTCAATGGTGCTGTGATTGACCCGGATGTACTCGACCGTGAAGGGACCCAGCTCCGTCGATTGGCCCGGTGTGACCTTCCTCAGGTCCGCCTGCTCCAGAAGACGATGCTCCTTGAGCTTTTCTTTAAGGATCTCGAGGGTGAAACCGGTGCCATAAACCGGCACGTTGAACTCTCTGAGGAAGAAGGGCATGGCGCCGATGTGATCTTCATGGGCGTGGGTCAGGATGATGGCGCCCACCCGGTCTCTTGCCTCCTGCAGAAAGCGGAAGTCCGGAATCACCAGGTCAACCCCGGGGAGAAAATCGTCGGGAAACATGAGGCCGGCGTCCACCACAAGGATGTACGAACCGTACTCGATGGCCATCATGTTGAGGCCGATCTCGCCGAGGCCGCCGAGAGGGATAATCTTCAGCATTGGAGGACTCCTGACCATCCGAAATTCTGTTGGAAGATGCTGGAATCATGGAATGGTGGAACGGTGGAATATTGGGGTCGAAAAGGAGGCGGTTCCGTTAAACCCAATATTCCAACATTCCATATTCCATCATTCCAGCCTTCAAATAGGGCGTTGCCCCTAACTTCTTGTTGTTACAACAGGTTATCGGGTTTGACCCTGGGAGTCAACCCGGAAGTGATGATCGTCCCACAGGTCGGCCTGAATGACCTTGATTTCCATTTTTCCTTCGTGCTACTTTCTGATCAATATTTCCACGTGACCGGACAGAGGAGCAGTGATATGGCCAGCGTAAACAAAGTGATCCTGATTGGTCGTCTAGGGCGCGATCCTGAAGTGCGCTACACCCCCGGCGGAACAAGCAGTTGCAACTTCAGCATCGCCACGTCAGAGCAGTGGACCAACAAGGAAGGCACCAAGACGGAGCAGACAGAGTGGCACCGGATCGTGGCGTGGGACCGAACAGGGGAGATCTGTGGAGAGTATCTCAAGAAAGGAAGTATGGTTTACATCGAGGGCAGGCTGCAGACCAGGTCCTGGGAAGACCGGGAAGGCGTTAAGAAATACACCACCGAGGTGGTGGCGCAGGTGATGCAGATGCTTGGAGGGACCGGCAAAGAGGGGAGGGCGGGGGCAGCGGAAGAGCGATTTTCAGTTGAGGAACCCGTGATGGTCCCGGAGGACGACATTCCATTTTGACTCGGCCGCCTGGGCCTCTTGCTCATGTCGGGTTGCGCCCGGGCGCACCGTGTGGGCAAGAAGCTTGTCGGCTTCGGACGTTTTGGGTTTTTCAGGCCTTTTTCTCCTCATCGCTTTCAGAGTCCTTCGGTGATTCGATTTCCCCCTTGGATGCCTCCTCGGAGGCCTTCTTGAAATTCTTGATTCCCTTGCCGATACCGCTTCCGATCTCCGGCAACTTCCCAGCCCCGAAGATGATCAGAATGATGATCAGGATGATAATCAATTCCGGCATGCCGATGCCAAACATGGCCAAACCTCCTGCCGACGCGCCCTGTCCCGGGGAAGCCCCGGGGATGAAGTGACCGCCAATCAGTGAACCGTCATTGGGGATCAGTGACCCCTCTCAAAATAGACACGCCCCTGCGGCGGGCTCCCATTGGGTGAATCGCTCAGCTCGGGGCCATATCAAAGGGTTGCACCGGTCAAGTCCCTGCAAGCCTTCGAGTCTTTGAATCTCTGCAAGGCCTCCTGCAACCGGACCCAGGCAGACCATAAGCCCGCCCACTCGTCGTTGTGCCAGAAAAGGTCTTCACCGACCTTTCCGTTGATCCGGTCCAAATAGTCCTGGAAATCCGCCTTGCAGTCATCGCAGAGATGAAAGGGTGCGCCCCCCCCGTGGCGTGGACAACAGGCACTGCTCGCTTCCATGTGCTGACCGCACATGCCGCATCGCAGACCACAGGAGCCGCACTGGACGATCTTGCGGATCGCCGTTACCTTCTCCCGGTAAATCCTGACCTGCGTCTCCCGCCGTTTGCTCTCAAGGCGGTCGGTGATGCTAAGAATATTGTCCTTGGGCTCCAAGTCGAATCGGTCCCCGATGATAGATGGTGCGCCTTGGCGTATGGACATGAGCTTAGCATCGCGACGTTGACGAGTCAAGCGGCCGACATAAACGCCCTATCGGGCCATGACCTGCTTGGCCGTCTCGCCGAGGGTCCCGAGATCGAGGGCCACCGTGATCCCCGCCGCTTGAAGGGCCTTGATTTTGTCCTGGGCCTTTCCCTGACCACCGGAGATGATGGCGCCTGCATGGCCCATGCGGCGGCCCGGCGGAGCGGTCTGCCCGGCGACGAAGGCGATGACCGGTTTGGGGAATTCCCGCTGGATATAGGTCGCCGCCTCTTCTTCCGCGGTTCCGCCGATCTCGCCGATCAACACGACGCCTTCGGTCTCATGATCCTCCTTGAACCGTTTCAAGAGATCGATGTAATCGGTTCCTATGATGGGGTCTCCGCCGATTCCGATACAGGTGGACTGACCCAAGCCCGCTTTGGTGAGTTGATCCACCACCTCATAGGTGAGGGTACCGCTGCGAGAGATGACCGCCATGGACCCGCGCGTGTGTATGTGGCCGGGCATGATGCCGACCTTGCACTTCCCCGGGGATATGATGCCCGGACAATTGGGGCCGATCAGGACGGTCGGTTTGCCCTTCATCAGGCTCGCCACTCTGGTCATGTCCACCACCGGGATGCCCTCGGTGATGCACACAACCACCGCGATCCCCGCCGAGACGGATTCCGCGATGGCATCCGACGCAAAGGCAGGCGGAACGAAAATGCAGGAGACGTCCGCGCCTTCGTCCCGAACCGCCTCGATAACCGTGTTGAAAACCGGAACCCCGTCCGCCCTCTGACCGCCCTTACCGGGTGTGACCCCGGCCACGACCTTTGTGCCGTAGTCGATCATCTGATGCGTGTGAAAGGTCCCCTCTTTCCCGGTGATGCCCTGCACCACCACCCTGCTCTTTTCATCGACCAGTATGCTCATGTTGAAGCCATCCCCGCAACTTGTGTTGCAACCAGCCTTGCGGCATCGGAAAGGTCCCCGGCAACGTGAAACGTCAGACCCGATTTCTCCAAAATCTCTCTACCCTCCCGGACGTTGGTCCCTTCGAGCCTCACAATCAGGGGAACCCCTGATCTGGGTCTTTTCGGCCGCGGCCACGACGCCCCTTGCCAGGACGTCGCATCGCAAGATGCCCCCGAAGATGTTGATCAGGATGGCCTTGACCCGCTCGTCCTGAAGGATGATCTCAAAGCCCTTGGTGATCATCTCCTCGTTGGCGCCTCCTCCCACATCCAGAAAATTGGCAGGCTCTGCGCCAGCCAGCTTGATGACATCCATGGTCGCCATGGCAAGCCCCGCGCCGTTTACCATGGCGCCCACATTTCCGTCGAGACGGATGTAGTTCAGATGGTACTTCTCCGCCATCACCTCGAGCGGGTCCTTCTCTCTCGGATCATCATATGCCAGGAGATCCTTCTGTCTGAAAAGGGCATTGTCGTCGATGTTGATCTTTGCGTCCAGTGCCAGGACGCTTCCCTTTTTGGTGATCACGAGTGGGTTGATTTCCACCAGAGAGCAGTCATGCTTAATGAAAACTTTGTAGAGCTCCGCCATGATCGCGGTCATCGCTTTCATGACACCGGAGGCGGGCAGGGGGTCCAGTCCATAGAGAAGATTTCTTGCCTGGTAACCCATCCACCCCGTCTCAGGGTGAATGTGTGTCTTGAGGATCAGATGGGGGGTCTTGGCCGCCACCACTTCGATCTCCATGCCTCCCGCCTGGCTCAAAATCATGGCAGGGGCGGCCGCGGAGCGGTCGACCACCATGCCGAGGTAAAGCTCCTTTTCGATGTCTACCCCTTCCTCAATCAGGACCTGGTTGATGGTGACGCCCCCCGGACCCGTCTGTGGGGTCACAAGAGATTTGCCGAGGAGCGACTCGGTCGCGGTGACCAGCCCGCCGGGGTCGTGGATCACCTTGACACCGCCCCCTTTTCCGCGGCCCCCTGCGTGCACCTGCGCCTTGACCACCCAAGGGGGGCCTTGAACGACCTCTGCGGCCTTGGCGGCCTGCTGCAGCCGTGGTCACCAGCAGACCGTTCGGCACCGGGATCCCCGATCGTCTGAAAATTTCCTTTGCCTGGTATTCGTGCAGTTTCATAATGGTTCGGCTCCGATCCTTGATACGGAATTCCGTCAGCCCGTCGCCTGTCTCCGGGGGACGGGCTGGGCTTTAGACAAAGTCGTGCCGTATTTATTACGCTTCAAGCCGAATGTCAAGCCAACTGACCGCCGACAAGGACCCCGCGCCTGATCGCGTTGATTTCGTGTCCGCCAAAGGGTATCATCGGGGGAAGGCGAATGAGCAGTGATTAGCGACGAGAGGCAGAGAGGGCAGTGGGCAGGGAACAGAGCATTTACGGATCGCTTCATTCAGTGCAGACGGTGAGGGACCGGATGACTCGAAAAGCCCACATACGAAGAGCTCGAAGCCCGTGTTGCGCTGCTGGAGCGGGAAGCGGTCCAGCGGGCGCACGTGCAGAGGATGTCCTGCGCAGGAGCGAAAAACGGCTTTCACAGATCCTTCAGTGCATCTCCATTCCCATCCTCGTGATTGACGACCATCATCTCGTCACGCACTACAACCACGCCATGGAGGCCCTCACGGGTGTTTCGGCGAAAGAAGTGATCGGGACCAACAGGCAGTGGATGGCCTTTTATTCCAAAGAAAGACCCGTGATGGCGGACTTTATCCTGGACGAGGCCTCGGAGGGGATCATCGCCCGATACTATTCCGGCAAGTACCAGAAGTCGGCGTGATGCCCGGCGCCTACGAGGCCGAGGACTTCTTCCCTGAGCTGGGAGAAGAGGGACGATGGGTCTTTTTCACCGCCGCGCCGCTCGCGGATGAAACGGGCGGGATCGTCGGCGCCGTCGAGACGCTCCAGGACGTGACGGCGCGCAAACACGCCGAAGAGGCATTGCGTGACTCCGAGAGGCGTTTCCGAACGCTCCTTGATTTTGCACCCTTACCCCATGGTGACCTTTGACCTTCAGGGATTCGTCACCTACTTGAACCCAGCCTTCACGGAGGTCTTTGGATGGACCCTGGATGAATTGAGAGGGAAGCGTGTCCCGTACGTGCCTTCCGACCTGGAACAGGAGACAAGGGAGCGGCTGAAACGATTCATGAAGGACCGGGTGATCCACCGGTTCGAGACCAGACGGTTGACCAAGGATGGAAGCGTGCTCGACGTGGTCATCCGCGCCACGGTCTTTTCCGAGTCCGGCGGGGAGCCGACAGGGGAACTGGTCATCCTCAGGGACATCACGCGTGAGAAAAAGATAGCCATGCACAATGAAGCCATGTTCCGCCTGAGCATGGCCCTTCCCGAGTACCCCGACCTGGCGGATCTGTTGGACTTCGTCAGCGGACAAGTCAAGCGGCTTCTCGCGACGGAGGGAGGCGTCATCATCCTCTTTGACGAGGAAAAGAAGGAGATTTTTTTTCCCGGGCGCAGCGTACGATGACCCGGCCATTCAGAGGCGTGTCAAGGAGCTCCGCTTTGAAATGATCCACCGGGAGCAGTTTGTGGCCGAAAAGGTCATCCGGACAGGCAAGCCGATCATCATCAATGACACCGCCAAGATCCGGAAATCATACCCCATGAGGGATCGCGAGCTTGGGTATCAGACCCGCAACTTCCTCCAGGTCCCCCTCAAGAGCGTCAGACCGGATCATCGGCGTCGTGACCGCCATCAACAAGAAAAGCGGAGGCTTTGACCAGACGGATCTTGAGATGCTGGAGACCATTGCGGGGACGGTGGCCCTCTCCATTGAAAACGCAAGGTATTCCGAGGAGCTGAAAAAGGCCTACCGTGAGGTCTTGAGCCTCAACCAGGCCAAGGACAGGGTCTTTCACCACCTCTCGCACGAGCTCAAGACCCCTTTGGCTATTCTACTGCCTTGCTTGAACACCCTTTCCAAGAAACTCGCCTCCCTGCCCCAGGGGGAGTGGCGGCCCACCATTGAAAGGGCCCGAAGGAACGTGGAACGGCTTCTTGAAATCCAGTACCAGGTAGACGACATTGTGCTGGGCAAGCCCATCCGGGACCATGCCGTCCTCTCCCTGCTGCTCGATCTTTGTGCCGATGAGCTCCAGGCCCTGGTGGCCGACGAGGTGGGCGAAGGGCCCGCTTGTCGATCGGATCCGGCAACGGATTGAAGCCTTTTTCGGGCCAAAGGATGAAAAACCGGAGCGATCTCCCGCTCCATGAAGTTGTCCGTGAAAGGCTTGAGCCATGCATTTAAGCGTCGCTTCCGGGAGAAGACTGACCTTTGACAGCCGACTTGAACCAGTCGCCGGACGTGCTTCTTGCCGCCGGGTGTGCTGAAGAAGGTCATTGACGGTCTTCTGAAAAACGCCATCGAGAACACGCCCGACGGCGGCAGGATTGAGGTGGTCGTCCGCCCCGAAGGCGGAGGCGCGGAATTGGTGGTCAAAGACTACGGCGTCGGAATCAGGGAAGAGCACCAGGCCCGGATTTTCGAAGGCTTCTTCTCAACGCAGGAGACCATGGACTATTCATCCGGCCGGCCCTATTCATTCAATGCCGGCGGCAAGGGCGCGGACCTCCTCAGGATGAAAGTCTTTTCAGAACGCTACAACTTCAAGATCAAAATGAGCTCACGGCGATGCGTGTTTCTACCGGGAGAAGGGGACGTTTGTCCGGGCGATGTCACCCGCTGCAAACACTGCGAAGACGAAGGGGATTGCATGAAGTCAGGCGGGACCACCTTTAGCGTCTCTTTTCCCGGCCGCCCCATGACCGCGCCGGCCTCGCAAAACGGCATGCATCGAGAGACATCTTAATGAAACGGCTTACCATCGGAGCCCCCTGATCAGGAAATAGAGTCCCACGCCTATCGTGAGTATGGCCGTCGCGCGATAGAGCCGTTCCCTGGCCCGCAGCCATCCCAGCACGGCCATCCTCGACACCAGGAAAAGGGCGGGGACGGTCCCCAGGCCGAAGGCGACCATGAGGGAGAGGCCCGTGAGGAATCCCTGGACCGGGTCCTGACGCATCCATCCCGGCGCCTGCGGCCACGAGCAGGGCCGTGTAGACCGGTCCGCAGGGCAGGAGTCCCAGCAGCATCCCAAGCCCATAGAGCGCCGGAATCGAACCGGAGCGTGAAAGGGCCCGGTATCCCCTTAAGAGAGGGCTGGTCTGTGCAGCGCCGTCGCCCACGTGCGACCGCGCAGGGGAAGCCACCCCGCCATGGAAATCCCCATCAGAACGATGAGGAGGCCCGACGCGATCATGGCTGCCTTCTGAAGCCATGCGATAGACGAAACCGAATCGACCATGGATCCGGTCAATCCGGCCAGTGCTCCGAGACCTCGCGTAAGTGGTGATCCTGCCGGCGGTGTAAAGGAAGTGGGGGACAAGTGCTCCCCCGATCCCTCAAGCCCATGGCCAGAGAGACCACGATGGGTCCGCACATGCCGATGCAGTGACCGAACCCGATCCCCAGGCCGGTGACGAACATGACGAAATGAAGCGGCAGGCTATTCGTGGACCACATCGAAAAAAAATTGGGCCGCACCGATTCCGAGGCACACATACCGTGGCACGCCAATCCCTGCGGCGGCTCATAGCACCTGACAAGATGCCGCGGACCCTCGTAAGTGCTGAGGTGAGCCCGCCTTGAGTCTTGACCACGTTGGGCCCCATGAACCTTGCCCTGACCTGTCAGATCGCATAAGTGCGGCTGCGAAGGACCCTACCTGCGAATCACACCGTGAAATGAAGTCCTCTCATGGCCGCTACAGGTGCCGTGGCGTGATCTTCGGGAGACCTTCGTGTCTCATGTTCTGGCTGCACGGTCCACGGTGGATGCTCGCACCCGGCCTCCGGCCGCGAGGTCCGTTCGTTGATCCCTGGCAGCCAGAGATGGAGACACGGAAGGTCTCCCTTGAAATCACGCCTCGCCCCGTAAGGGCCATGCGGATGCTTCATTTCAAGGTGGTCCTTCGCGGACGGTCCCCTCGCAGCCTCCTTTTGTCGACCTCGACATGCCGGGAAGGTTCATGGGGCCCAACGTGGTCAGACTAAAGGCTTCGTCCCAGGACACTTACGAGGGTCGGGGTCTCATCGTCCGGTGCATGAGCCGCCGCAGAGATTGGCTCGCCACTATGCCTGCCCGGAATCGGCTCGACCTCGATTTGTTTTCCTCGAACCTTGTACCAGAACCTGAATCTTGAATTCTGAATCTGTCATCTTTATCCAATTCGGGGGACGCATGGAGATGGTCATTGCACGAGAGCACTTGGATCGATACGCCGAAGTGTTGATTTGGGGCTTGAAAACCGCGCGGAGGGACGCCTTCAGGAAAGGGGACGTGATCCTGATCCGTTTCGACCTTGCGGCCATTCCGCTTGCCGAGATCATCCAGGCGCATCTCATGGATATGGGTATGAACCCGGTTTTGCGTTTAAGCCCGACGCCCACCATGGAGCACACCTTCTATGAAAAGGCCAATCAAAGGCAGCTGGTCTTTCAACCCCCTGGGGACCAGGCGCTTTTTAAGAGCCTCAATGGAAGCATTTACCTGCACGCGCCCGACTCCCTGACGCACCTGGCAGACATCGATCCAAAGCGGATCGGCAAGGTCGCCGTCTCCAGAAAGCCCCTTCGGGACATCCTGGACAGGCGTGAGGAGAAAGGGCGTTTCGGCTGGACCCTGTGCACGTTCCCCACGCCCGAGCTGGCCAAACAGGCCGGCCTCACCCTCCGACAGTATGCCGGGCAGGTCATCAAGGCCTGCCACCTGGACAACGCCCACCCTGTGGACCACCTGGAAGGACAGTACACGGGCAGGCGTCAACCATCAAGGCCTGGCTGAACAGGCATGGATGTCAGGCTATTACCATGTGGAATCCGAGCGGATCGACCTCAGGGTCACCCCCGGGGCAGAAGAGACGATGGGTTGGGATATCGGGACACAACATCCCCAGCTTTGAAATCTTCACCTCTCCGGACTGGCGCGGCACCGAGGGCGTTTACTACGCCGACCAGCCCTCGTTTCGGAGTGGAAACTACGTGGCCTCCGTTCGCCTCACCTTCAAGAAGGGAAAAGCCGTGCGGATTGAGGCTGAAAAAGGCGAAGACGTTCGCCGTCAAGCTTCTTTCCATGGACAGGGGCGCCTGTCGGGTCGGTGAATTTTCTCTGACCGACAAACGTTTCTCACGAATCAACCGATTCATGGCCAATACCCTCTATGACGAAAATTTCGGGGGGAAATACGGGAATTGCCACCTTGCCGTGGGCGCCTCGTACACCGACACCTACGATGGAGACCCCTCCCGCTTGGGTTCGGATTTGAAGCGGAAGCTGGGATTCAACGACTCGGCCCTCCACTGGGACCTTGTGAACACTGAAAGAAAACGGGTGACGGCCCACCTGGCAGGGGGCGGCCGCACCGTCATTTACGAGGACGGCGTCTTCAAGGGCCCCTGAGATCCGGTCGCATGCTCAACCGATGCCCGGCCATGGCATGAGTGTTGCATAATATTTAAAGCGAAACATGGAATGAAGTTTTTTCCTCCTTTTCTTCATTCCACCTCCTTCCAGCCCTGTCAGGCCCCCCCCTGACAGGGCATTTTCTTGCCGGGAATCGGTGTGTCCTGAAGCACCGGCCGAAAACGTGCACCCTCCTGCGTCATCTTTTTTGCACTAATTCGTCAAATCATTGACCATATCGATTCGCGTTTTCCTGTGTCGTCATCTTCACGGCTTCAAACCGAGCTTGGCCATTTCTGATTTCACCGTTTCTAAATTTGCTTTTATCTTTTCAATTAAGGTTGATGAATTATATTTATAAAGCAAATTATTAAGTATATCGTGTGAGGCGCGCAGGTATGCTTCCTTTCTGACAGGGTCATCTGTCTGCTTGGCCGCGTAAAAGGCCTTGGCGGCCTGGTTCCGTTCCCGCTTGACGATGCCCGCCACCGCCTCATCCAGGAGGGCCCGTGACGCCTCATTGGGGGGTCCCTCCACACTGAAGGTGTCGATGGCTGCAATGGCCTCCTCGAATTTTTCCGCCTCCACCAACTGTTTGGCACGGGAAAGGCCTTTTTCAATCAATGCCATCCTCTCGATTCGCTCTCTGAGGTGTTGCTCCTCACTCTCTTCGACCGAACCAGGTGCCTGTCCGTTCGTCCCCGGGCGGGCCCCGCCCCGGAGCGTTTCCCCGTTCATTTGAAGAGGGGCCCCGGCATTCCCAGGTCGGCCTTCTTGCAACGGCTTTTCAACCGCTTCCGAGGGTCCTGACAGGTGTAAACGGCCTGGGTCCTCTCCGTCGCGCCGGGTTGCCGGCGGCAAGGCTGAAACAGGGGTGGGCGCTGAGAGCGTCTCAACGTTCCGGCTGAAGTAGCGTTCCTCAACGAGGCTGAGGCCTTGAAAAAGGTCATGATTGACCCTGTCACATGGCGTTTGCGGGTTCTCGTCCAGGCAGGTTTTCGCCGATTGATAGGCCTCGATGATGACCATGGCCAAGGCCTCATCTTCCAACTTGATCCGTTTTTCTTTCACGAGCCCTTCCAGACGAGCGATCTTTCGATCGACCTCGTCCACTTGAACGGCTGGAGGTCGGCGACCTGCCTCCTGAGCGGGCGGGATGGCGATGCGTTCCTTCGTGGCCGACGCACACCCGTTTGTCAGGATCATGAGCAAGAGAAACCAGCAGGACATGTGTGCATGGGTCATTTCATTCCCCCCTCTGTGGGCTCGAAACTTCGTTTAAGGGTCGGGTAGCCCGTCTCATCCCTTTCAAGCAGGGCACCCAGAAAAACCGTAGAGGTGTCTGCGCCGCGCTGACGGGCCTGAAGTGCCAGCCCGGTTTGTGGTGAGACGGGAACACGCGACAGCGTTACGGCCTCTTCTGCGACGGGCCACTCGTCGAAGACCAGGTCTGCCGGCTGTAGCGTCTTCCTGAAGCTTGGCTGATTCACGACGGCCGTTGCGGTGTCGATCCAGATGGGGCAGCCCACCCGATGCCCCGTAAACGGCGAAACGGTCTGACTTCATGGGCCGATTGTCATCGTAGCCCACATAGCACCCGATTGTGTAACCGGCTTCCGTCGTAAGCAGGCCCGAACGGGGATCCGGGCCGGGGACATGCCCCACGAAGCTCGAATTGGTAAACCGATTGGCCGTGCCGGTCTTGCCGTACGCAGGGACGGGTATGGAAAGGGGTGTATCTCCTGTTTCAAACCTCACTTTCACCGCGCCCTTTGCCTGCGATCCGGTGCCCTGTTCCACCGCCATCCTCAGAATTTCAGACACCATGGCTGAAACTTCCGGCGAAATAACCCTCGTGGGGCTGGGCTCATAGGTCCATAGCGCGTCTCCCTCTCTGTCGACGATTCGCATGATCATGGGTATCATTTGAGAATCCTGATCGGACCCGGCACCCACCGCAAATCGGTAACCCGTGAGCAGGGTCTGATAAGCGAGGGCCGCTTCAGCGATCGTGACCGCGTTTGAACCGAGTGGGAAGGAAAGCACCGGTGCGAGCTTTGTGGCGACGCCCAGTCGCTCGGCCAGTTGAACCACGTAGGAAAGATTGACCAGGACCCTGAAGTCCCGGATCCTGCGCAGAACGTCCATGTCATAGGGCTGAGCCTTCTCGAATTGCTCCAACATCTGGTTCCGGCTTTGCTCCAGCAGATCGATGATCTCAGCCCGGAAGGATGTCGTCAATCCAGACCTCCTTCGCTTCGATGGCTCGAAAGGTTTCGAGGAGATGCTTGAGGGGTGAGCGCGACGGCTGTCGCCGTGAGAAGGGGAGGGGGCACCTCAGAAAAAACCAGGCGTTCGTGGCCCGCAGGGGTCCTCTCCACATAGAACCCATTCAGGGCCTCGCCCAGCATTTCGACCACCGCGGGCGAGGATTCGACCATGGCCTCTCCCAGAAGTCCCGAAACCCTTTTGACCCTTGCCTTCATGCGGTCGCTAAGTTCTTGAAGACGCTTGAAGTCAAATCGGAGGATTTGTGACTTCTCAGCCTCGTCCGCTTCGATCGCATCCGGGACGAGGCTGAAATGGAGGCGTTTGACTGAAGGGAGCAGATCCTGAAAACCGCCGAAGATCAGGTCCGAGACAATGGCCTCCTTTGACGCTTCAAAGGCAGCCTCCATCAAGGCCTTTTTGTCAACCACCACCCCTTGCCCATCCCTGATCCGGTGCTGGAATTCTTGATAGGATTCGGTGGCCTTTGGAGCGAGCCCCACCGAATCCGCCACGACGCGGAATTCGGAGAGGGTGAGGCGATCGGTGAGATGGTAGAGCAGCCAGACCGTGGCGATATTTTCCGATTTGACCCCGGCCCAGGCCATGGAGACGGCCTGACTGGCAGGATCATGGTCCGGCCGAGGGATGTAACCGGTGCTTTGGAACTGAAACAGGTCTCTCACATTCATGAGAGGGTCGAGGGTGTTCCATTTCAGTTGGAGGGCCGCCGCGTAAACAAGCGGCTTGAATATGGACCCGAACTGACGTCTGGCGTCGATGGCCCGATTGAGGAATCGGTTTGAAAACCCCCCGGCCATGGCCTTCAACGTCCCGTCGTGGAGCACGACGACGGCCCCTTCAAGCGTCGGATCCCGTGTAAGCGAGAGGGTGCGGGCCTCAGCCCCTTGGCCGTTTTCTTCAAACCGAACCGATACCACGTCGCCCGGGTTGAAGTTGTCCAGGAACGGCCCAAGCGTCCCGGTCATTTTCGCGGATGTGCCCTTCCACCTCCCCCATGCGGTTGCCATGGGTGCAAGGCCCGTCTTCTCAATGACGCCTCCGCCATCGTCCCATGAAACGACCAAGCACTCTTTTGTCCTTATCCACATGGGTGATCCGTGCCAGGAAAGGCAACCCCTGTGTTGACCGTCTAAATCCTTCTCCCTTCGCCGCCTCTTCCTCCCGGGGTGGAAGCGCAAGCCCCGTAAGTCTCGTCTCCAGAAGCGGCAGGTGTCATTCTGAGACTCTCCAACGCGGCTTCCTGAACCTCCCGGTTGACGGAGGTATAAATCTTTATGCCGGAGGTCGCGATGTTTTCAATCCCCTTCGCGTTGAGGATCTGTTTGAAGAAGCTCTGAATCGAGCTGCTCCCGCACGTAATCGAGAATCACATTCAGATCGAAAGCGACCTTTCCCTCACGGAAGGGGATCGGTCGAGACATGCCTTCCTCGTACTGAGCAGGGGTGATGAAGTTCATGTGTCGCATACTCGTGAGAGCCGTCTTTCTTTCGAGTCTTCCGCCAGCCGCAGCGCTGCATCCCTCTCGGCCTGGGTCTTCTGTATGAATGGGTTGTAACGATTGGGCGCGTTGAGGGAGCCTGCTATGAAGGCGGATTCCACCAGATCCAGGTCTTTCACGTCTTTGTCGAAATAATACGTGGCCGCGATCCCCAGCCCTTTTCCGAGGCCGGCGACAAAAAACTGGTTGATATACATTTCCAGGATTTCTTCCTTGGAATAATTGTGCTCGAGCAAACGGGCCTGTACCAGCTCTTTGAGCTTCGCCAGGTAGGTGCGATCCTCCCACTTGAAAATGTTTTTCGCCGTCTGCTGTGTGATGGTGCTCCCGCCTTGAACGATCTTTCCGGCCCGCAGGTTTGCATACAGGGCCCTTAAGAGCGATGAAAGGTGAAACCCGCCGTGTTCATAGAAATGGCGGTCTTCGGTGGCAAGCAACGCCTTGATGAAGATCCTCGGGATGTCTTCGTATGGCACATACTTCCGGTGTGTGTTGTCAAAAAAAACACCGATGGGGGTCTTCCCATCGTCGTAGTAGACAGGGCTTTCTGAGGAGATGATGGAATCGATGGCCCCCTTTTGAATGCGTTCGGCGGACTCCTGGCGAACCTGCACGTAGAGGTAAACGGCCAATGCCGATGGCAAGACAGCAAAAATCATAATAATAATAAAAATTTTTAGATATCTTAAGCATTTTATAGTAATGTTATTTATTAAGTTTAACCGCCCATGGCGGGATGGCTCACCTTTGGGAAGAAAGCAACTCTCCGGAAAGCAGCTTTTCCCGCAGGAGGGCCTTGTAGTCAATTTGCTTCATCCTGAGGCCTTGTCTTCCGTATTTCATGTTTGCCTCGATGATGTACCACTTCCACCGCTGTGGATGAGGTCCAGCCCCACGTCATCCAGCCTGCATCTCCTTGCGGCGGAACAGGCAAGCTCAACCCCTTCGCCGGGGATCCCTTCGAAATGGATGGCCCCTCCCTGGGAGAGGTTGGCCCGGAAGTCGCTGCGGAGCGGCTCTCGCCAGTAGGCCAGAATGGGCTGGTAGTTGACGAGCACAACCCTCAGATCCTTTTGGTGGGGCAGGAACTCCTGGATGTAGGCGACGGGGTTTTTCCGAAGGTATGCGTCGAGCTCCTCAAGGCATCGTGATCTTGAAGACCCCTCTGCCGCATGCCGATGCACGGGGTTGCTTTCCGATCAGGGGAAAACGGAAATCCTGAATAATTTTCCGGTGATGCAGGTGAAAGTAGAATCGGGTTCTGGGGTGAGGGACACGCAGCATGCAGAACAGGGTGGTCTGTTTGATCTTTTCGTCGGCGTAGAGGTGGGTCTCGAGGCTTGGGAAAATGCGCTTTCCCATGGTGGAGAAAAACTGCGCATAGTTTTTTGAGGGAAAGAGGACCAATTCTGCGCCAAGGATCTGTTCTTGTTCACGGGACGTATAGTCCGGAGAAATTTGGCTTCACACCCAGGGTGAGGACCTCAGGGACCCCCCTCAACCGGCCGCCCAGGGCGACAAATCGAAACCGATCATCCATATTGCCTTGCCAATGCCTTTTCGCCTGCGCCCGGATGACCGAACCAACCGGTGTCCTTTCGTGGACCCATGACGGCCCGGACCTGTCATCAGGTCGACCCAAGATCGACCATCGATGCGAGCAGATTTCCGTGCGACATGACGAGCCGGCCGTCTATGACCGCGTGGGTGACATCGCTCCCTCTTGCCGCGTAAACGATCTGTGAAAAGGGGTTGTAAAGGGGCGTCAGGTGAGGACGGTCCAGATCGATCACGATGATGTCGGCCTTTTTTCCTGCCTCGAGGCTGCCCACCTCCCTTTCCATGCCCAAGGCCCTGGCCCCCTCGATGGTGGCCATCCTCAGGGCGGTCACGGCGTCCATGGCGGTCGTATCCATCGTACGGATCTTATGCAGCTTTGCAAGTGTATCCATCTCGGCGAAAAGATCCAGATTGTTGTTTGAAGCACATCCGTCCGTCCCGAGCCCGACCGTGATCCCGCAGGCGAGCATCTCTACTGCCGGGGCGATTCCCGATGCCAGCTTCATGTTGCTCTCCGGGTTGTGAATGACCCTGACCCCGTTTCCGGCCAATGTCTTCAGATCCGATGAGTCCAAGTGCACACAGTGGTCTGCGATGAGGTGGGGTCCAAGAAGCCCGAGCGAAGACAAGTGGTCAACGGGACCTTTACCATATCGTGCCCTGATCTGGCTCGCTTCATCGGCGGTCTCGGCCAGGTGAAGGATGAGTGGAATGTCGTGGCGAAGGGCCAGCTCGATTTGCCCGTTTCAGCAACGCCGGGCTGCAGGTGAACAGAGAATGCGGCTCGACCGCGATGTGGACAAGGGGGTGGTTGCTTCCATCTCTCGATCAGCGATTCGGTGTATTCGAAACCCTTTTCGATTGTGCCGTAATTGGGGGAGGGGAAGTCATACAGGACCTCACCGACCAGGCACCGCATGCCGGCCTGGCCGGCCGCCGCCGCCGTCTCGTTTTCGAAGAGGTACATGTCGCAAAAGGTGGTCGTTCCCGAGAGGATCATCTCTGCGCAGGCAAGGAGTGTCCCCACGTAGACAAAATCCCCATCCATTTTTTCTTCAACCCTGAAGATGTAATCGTTCAGCCACTGCATGAGCGGGAGATCATCGGCGAGCCCCCTGAAAAGAGTCATGGCGGCATGGGTGTGTCCGTTCACGAGCCCTGGAAGAATGAGTCCCCCCCGTTGCATCAATGCGCTGCTCGGGGATGGCTTTCCGTCGGCCTTTTGCCCACATGGGTGATTCGATCCCCGACGGACGCAGACACATCCATCCTCGATGACGGTATTGTGCCGATCCATGGTCAGGACGGTCCCGTTTTGGATCAGCAGGTCAAAAGCGGTTTCCACTATAAGAATCCTGATTTTCGAGACTAACGCAAAAGGAAATTATGGTCCCTTCATCGGTCCGCACCGCATCGGAGTTAACTGGATAGGATTTCAATTCCCGTGGGAAAGGGTGTCCAGCTCATGCAGGATGTTTTCCCACAAGAGCGCGATGGAGGCACTACACGAATTTGCCGTGGCGATAACGTCCTCGATGGCGGTCTTTTTCATGCAATCCGGCAGATTGACGTTGGTAATGGCCGCAATGCAAGCCGTTTTCATGCCGCAGTGGGCGGCTGCGATGGCCTCCGTGACGGTCGACATGCCGACGGCATGGGCACCGATCATTCTAAGGAAACGGGTCTCGGAAGGGGTTTCAAGACTCGGTCCCGTGATCCCTGCGTAGACCCCTTCCCTCAGCAAAATCCCTATCCTCAATGCCTGGGTCCTAGCCAGCGCAACCAATCCGGGATCGTAGACCTCGGTCATGTCTGGAAACCTGGGGCCGAAGGCGTCCAGGTTGGGGCCCATGAGCGGGTTTGTTCCGGTCAGATTGATATGGTCGGTCACCAACATGAGGTCGCCGCTCTGGAAGCGCGGATCCAGGCCCCCTGCCGCGCTGGACATGAAGAGGAACCGGACGCCCAGCCTGGCAAAGCACCCTGATGGGGAAGGCGATCTCCATCGGGGAATAACCTTCATACAGATGGAACCGTCCTTCGAGGGCGATCAATCCCTTTCTCTCCCCAGCGCCCCGCGAGAAGGGTCCCACGGTGGCCCTGGACGGTTGAGACCGGGAAAGTTGGGGATCTCATGGAAAGGAATCCGCCATTGGACGTCGACCCTCTTCGTCACAGCCTCGAGGCCCGTTCCCGTGATCATGGCCAACTTCGGCACCTCTCCCAGACGTGACTTCAGAAAGGCCGCGGTTTCCTCAATCCGATCCAACATGTCCGTATCTTCTCTCCGCCCTTTTCATGAGCGTTTTATGTCAATTCCTCCTGAAAGGCAAGGGGCATGGTGAAAGGTTCACCGGCTTCTCGAAAAGTGTAGTCTTTCGCTACCTAATCTGGTAACCAAATACACATTTCAAAGCCTTGGGTCTGCGCATCCAGCATGCTGAATCGATATAACTATCTGACATAAAAACAGATAGTTAATCCTGACCGTTCCCTGTATCCATACCGGCTACAGGTGGCACGGGATGTGCGTAATAGAGAGTGAACAGAGGCGGTCTACCTGCGGCATGAACATGAGAAAACGACGGTGCCGCGCCAAGAGAGGTCAGCCATCGGAACCGTCGTCGTGCAGGCGGTCCGGCACTTTGCGTTTCCATGGCGGCCAGGGTGGCAGTTGACAAAATGGTGACCAGCGTTTAACCTTTTTGAGCTGGAGGGGATCATGGAAAGGAAAAATGGAAAAGTGGCGGGTGGTTCGTAAACCGATTGAACCGAGCCGCCATCTGGACCTTTTGCCTCGTCCTCGCCACGACCGTTGTGTGGGAGAATCGCCCCCAAGCTGAGAGCGGTTCCGAGGCGGACCCGCGCATGACGGGGAAGCGGCTCCTCAAAGAATGGGAGCGCCACGCCGGGGATGAGGGGCTGCACGTCTTTTACGGAAATTGGATTGAAGTGGCTGCGGAAAAGGATCAGAATTTCGGAGAAGTGGGTGTGGACGTCACGGTCTCGGTACCCTCCGTGACACCCGCTGTAACTGATCCCCCGGTCGACAATCCTCGCGCCAGTCGTCTTGCCATCCTATCTGTGAGGGGAAAACGATTTCACCCGCTTATCGTGCGTGTCTCCAGGGAGCACAATGTAGACCCTGCCTTGGTGAAGGCCATCATCATGGCCGAGTCCGGGTACAACCCACAGGCCGTCTCAAAGGTGGGCGCGGGAGGACTCATGCAACTCATGCCCCGGAACGGCAGATTCCCTTGGGGTGCAGGACATTTTCGACCCGGAGGAAAACGTCAGCGGTGGGGTGAAGTACCTGAAACAACTCCTCAACGAGTTTGGCGGTGAGATCAAGCTGGCCCTTGCGGCTTACAATGCGGGTTCCAGGAAGGTCAAGACATACAAGGGCGTCCCTCCCATCGGAGCGACCCATGTCTACGTCAACAAGGTGATCGAGTATTACCAAGCATTACAGGAAACGGTTGACAGGGCCAAGGGAGAACGCCTAACCATCCAACGGGGTGGGTTTGCTCGGTAGGCGCTGTCTCGTCTCGACGGGGGATTTCCCCTTTTTTGGCCTTGACCCGTTCTGGCCCCGTCCATTAGATTCTCTGCGAACCTGCAGCGAAGACCCTCGCCCTGAGCCACCCTGAGCGCTCGGGGCCTGTTTTTTATCTGAGCTCAAGAGGGAAACGCAGATGGGATGTGAGGCGCGTTCCCTCGCGCACCTCACAGATCGCAAATCACACAGCGAATGACTGGTATGAAAATTGACCTGCACATACACTCAAAGACCTGCTCCGACGGGAGAATGACTGTCGATGAGATCATGAGGGAGGCGAACCGGATCGGCCTTGGTCTCGTGGCCATCACCGATCACGACTCCGTGGACTGCCAGGAGTCGGCCCTGGCCCTGGCTGAGGAATGGTCCATCCACTACCTGACCGGACTGGAACTCAATATTGTCTTCTCACACGAAGGCTACCGGGACGGCAAACCCGTATCCACTTGATCTTCTGGCCTACGGCTACGATTTTAGAAACGTGCCCCTGATTGAAAAGACACGCCAGCTTGTCGGCCTATCGAAAACAGAGGGCCGAGCAGATCCTGGAGCGGATCAACGCGGAGCTTGAAAGAGAGAGGCGGACGCTATTCACCTCGAGAAGACATGACGGCCATTGAAGAGAAAGGCAGACGGGCTCTTGGGGCGGCCGCACATCGCGGCCTACATGATCGAGAAGGGGATCGTTTCGAACCGTCAGGAGGCCTTTGATCGATATCTGGTCCGTTGTGACGTCCCCAAGATGTCGCTCTCACTCGAAGAGGCATCCCAGCTGGTCAGGGCTGCGGGCGGCCGTGTCGTGCTGGCGCATCCAAACGACCCGAACGGCACCTCTCTGGCCGCCTCTTTCGCGAACGACCCGTGAACAACAGGAAATCATCCGAGACAAGATGCTGCCGTTCCTGGATGGCATCGAGTGCTGCCACCCCAGGCACGATCAAGCCACAGCCACGTCCTATTCGACCTTTGCAAAGGCCCACGGTTTGATTGTGACGGGTGGCTCCGACTGCCACCAACAGCCGCTCATGCTCGGGAAGATCCGCGTTCCCCCGTACGTGGCCGAACAGTTCGGAATTCGGATTGCGTGAAGGTCACAGGTCCATGAACCCTCAAACCTCCCTCATTCATGATCTTTCGAAGCCTTCCGCCCTCCCCGACGAGACGAACCGGGTGTGGCGGTCCAGACCCATATCTCCATCGTCTTCCTCGGCGATCACTACGTCTACAAGGTGAAGAAGCCCGTCAATTTCGGGTTTTTGGACTTCTCGACACTCGAAAAGCGACGCCATTACTGCCAGAAAGAAGTCGAGCTCAACCGACGACTTTCAAAGGGCCTCTACTTGGGCGTGCTGCCTGTCACCTACGATGGCTCCCATTACTCCTTGAGGGAAATGGGAGGCGGAGGTGGTGGATTATGCAGTGAAAATGCGGCGCATCCCGGATGAACGGCTGATGAAGTCCCTTTTCGAGCGGGGGGTCCTCTCACGGGAAGACCTGAATCGGGTGGCCAAGGTCCTTGCCGCGTTTCACGTGCAGGGCACCAGGAAGTCCGGAGATCAACCGCTTCGGAGAGCCCGATCGGTTCAAGGTCAACACCGACGAGAACTTCGAGCAGGTCGAGCCCTTTGTGGGCAGGACCTTATCGAGAGAGGCCTTTGACCAGTTGAGGCGCTGGACCGATGACTTTTACGCATCGAACAGGGACCTTTTCCTCGAGAGGATCAGGGCGGGGAAGGTCCGGGACTGCCACGGCGACCTCCACATGGAGCACGTTGCCATCGGTGACGAGATCGATCTGTTTGACTGCATCGAATTCAATGATCGGTTCCGTTACAGCGACACGTTGGCCGATGTGGCCTTCTTGCTAATGGATCTTGAGTTTCACGGTGGAGGCGAGCTCTCCGTGTGGTTTTTGGAGGATTACAAGAGGCACGCCCACGAGTCCAATGTGGAGGCCCTGTTGACTTTCTATAAAACTTACCGGGCCTTTGTCCGGGGAAAAGTGACGGGATTTCAGCTTGACGATCCGAGGATCGACCTGAAGAAGAAAGAATGAAGCCATGGAGACGGCCAGAAAGTATTTCGAACTGGCCAGATCGTATGCGGAGTAAATGATGAAAGAGCCCTTTGATGATTTCATGGTCCGGGAACTGACCCAGGATACGGTCCTGATCGCATGCGGACTGCCCGCATCCTATAAGACGGAGACCACAGAGGTGATCGCGGCCCTCAAGGGCTACAGGGTCCTCAGGACAGACATGCTGCGGCTTGAGGTGCTCAAGGACGAGGATATCTTTGACGAGAAGGTTGCATCCAGTATGAACAAGCGGACGCTCGTTTACGATGAGATGTTCCAGATGGCCCATGAGCTGACTCAAAAGGGACAGGGCGTGATCCTGGATGCAACCTTTGTCTCCCAGTCTTTGAGGCGGAGGGCCGCCGAAGTGGCTGCCAGGAACTCGATGACCCTGGTGATCCAGCAGACCCAATGTCCCAAGGACGTCTCGCTCCGACGGATCTCCGGGCGGACGCGGGAGAACTACGAATCAAATGCCCTCACCGAACAGGCCTACATGAATAACGTGAAGAAGTTTGAACCGGTGGACCTAAATGACCTCAAATCCCGGCATCCGGACCTGACCATCGTTCACCTCCTTGTGGACACCTCCTCGGATCGGAGAGAGGACTGGTTGGTCATCAGGAAGGAGATCCGATAGAAATCCGGTGAACGATCAGGCGCCATACGACAAGACCCTGACTCCCGACCAAATGGTCGAAAGGATCCGGGCCGGCAAAGGAGAGCGGCCAGCCGACCTTGTCCTCAAGCGGGGCAGGGTGGTGAACGTCTTTTCCGGGGAGATCACGGCTGCGGATGTGGCCATTCATGACGGCGTCTTCGTGGGCGTGGGCCCGCAATACCATGGGAGCGCTGAGGTGGACCTGGCAGGCAGGTTCGTTGCCCCCGGACTGATCGATGGACACATACACATCGAGAGCACCATGATGACGCCTCCCAGCCTCGCTGAGGCCCTTGTGGTACACGGCACAACCGCCATCGTCTCGGACCCCCACGAGATCGCAAACGTCATGGGGATGGCAGGCATCCGGTACATGCTGACGGAAAGCGAATCCAACCCCCTGGACGTGTTTTTCATGGCGCCGTCCTGTGTGCCTTCGAGCCATCTGGAGACCTCGGGCGCAACCCTGGCGGCCGAGGACTTGAGCCCACTTCGCGCACACCCAAGGGTGCTAGGGCTGGCCGAGGTCATGAACTTCCCCGGTGTACTGGCCGGTGAAAGAGGACTGATCGAAAAGATCTTTCTTTTCAGGGACGGAGTGGTCGACGGCCACTGCCCGGGACTCCGTGGCCCTCTGCTTCAGGCATATGTTGCGGCGGGTATCCGATCGGACCACGAGACTGTGGACCGCTTCAGAGGCCCTTGAAAAACTCCGGGCCGGCATGATGGTCATGATCCGTGAGGGGACATCGGCCAGGAACCTCTCGGACCTTTTGCCCGCGTGACGCGATCCAACGTGGCCCAGTTCTGTTTCGTCTCCGATGACCTCCACCCCGAGGACATCCGGGACAGAGGTCACATGAACTATGTCCTTCGGAAGGCAGTCCTTGGGGGCCTCGATCCTGTTGACGCCATCCGGATGGTCACCATCAATCCGGCGCGATACTTCGGGCTGAAGGACCGAGGCGCTGTGGCCCCCGGCCTCAGTGCTGACTGCGTTGTCTTTGAAGATCTCAAGGAATTTTGCGTGTCAGCCGTCTACAAAAATGGTAGAAGCGTTGTTCAGGATGGTCGCGTGGTCCATTTGCCGCAGAGAGGGAAGGGCGTTCGCGGGCCCTTTTGGACCACTCAACATCGCCAATCTCCGTCCGGAGCACTTTCGGATACCTGCTACCGGGCGCCGGGCAAGGGCCATCGGGCTCATTCCGGGTCAGCTCACTCACAAGAGCGGAGGTGGTGGAGGTTTCGGGTTCAGGTGGCTGGGTCGAGGCGAATCCCGAACGTGATCTCCTGAAGTTGGCGGTCGTGGAGCGGCACCATGGGTCGGGGCGCGTGGGGCTCGGCCTGGTGAAGGGCTTCGGCCTCAAACATGGCGCCATTGCCTCGTCAGTGGCGCATGACGCCCACAATATCATCGCGGTGGGTGTAACCGACCAGGCGCTTTTCAAGCCGTCCGTGAAGTGGCATCCATGGGGGGCGGGATCGCGGTCATCGTCCGGGCACCAGACCCAGGCGAAAGTGGTCCTGGAGGTCGCCGGCCTCATGTCTCCGGAGCCGGTCCACGTCCTGGCGGCCCGTGTGGGGGAAGCGAAAAAATCGGTCCGGGCGCTTGGCTGCGGCCTGGATGCGCCATTCATGTCGCTTTCTTTTCTCGCGCTGCCCGTGATCCCTGACTTGAAACTGACGGACCTGGGCCTCGTGGACGTGACCCGATTTGAAATTGTTGATCTTTTTGTCGATTAGGAAGTTGGAGTATACGCTTCCATGACTTCGACACCATCGGTTGGCATCGTTTACAAGCGTCGCCATGAGCGGGCGAGGATTGAGGCCGAAAACCTCGAGACGCTGGTTTCGGAGCGTGGCGTTGAGACCTTTTCCGAGGAAATGGGGGTGGAGGAGTCCATCTATGGATGCTGCGAGGGGCCTTCAACCATCCCGGACCACGTGAACTGGGTCGTGGTCCTTGGGGGTGACGGCACCATGCTCGGCGCCGCCCGCAAAGTGGGCCGTTATGGGGCGCCGATCCTTGGGGTCAACCTGGGTGGTCTCGGTTTCCTGACGGGGATCCCCATCGAGCATCTCTATCCGGCCATCGACCTCATGGTTCAGGGCCGGCTCAACACCGAAAGCCGAGGCATGCTCGAGACCCGTATCCTTCGTAAGGATCGTGAAGTGTGTCGCTTCAACGTCTTAAACGACGTGGTCATCAACAAGCGGACCCTTGCAAGAATCATAGACCTGGACGTCTTCGTGGACAAGGAATTCCTGACCACCTTCCGGGCCGATGGCTTGATCATCGCCACGCCCACCGGCTCTACCGCCTACAATCTCTCGGCAGGGGGCCCCATCCTGCACCCGACGGTCGAGACCTTCATCGTGACGCCCATCTGCCCGTTTACCCTGACCAATCGACCCATCATCATACCGGATTCCGCCGTCATCTTGGTCAAGATCGGCAAAGAGCGGGAGGAGAGCGTTATCGTCACCTTTGACGGGCAAGTGGGGTTTGAGCTTTATGGAGGGGATGAGGTATATATTTACAAGTCCGAAGAAAAGATCAAATTGCTGACGGTCCCGGGCCACAGTTATTTCGGAATCCTCCGGACCAAGCTTCGCTGGGGAGGGGCCACCTACAACCAAAATGAGAACGACAAGAATGGTTCTGAGAGTGGACCGTAAAGACCTCAGCTATCTCCGCTGGACGATCGAGTCCTATGACGGGATGGCGCTCGTAAGCACCCTCGACCCGACCCTGAACATGTTGAGATTCGCATCGCGCCAGGTTGCGAGGCCATCGTGACGGATCTCCTCAACCACCTGGCAAGGGAGGAGGGGCTCGGAGTCGTCTGGCATCGATGGAGGTCTCTGTGTAAATTGGAAAAGGGCTTCTTTATCTACACCATGGGGTGCCAGATGAACGAATACGATTCCGATTATCTGGCAAAGACGCTCATTCATCATGGCTATGTCCCGGTGACCGGAGCCCAGGTTCGCCGACCTTATCTTGATCAACACCTGCACGGTCCGGGCAAAACCTGAACAGAAGGCCGTGAGCCTTCTCGGGAGAATGGTCTCACTCAAGCGAAGAAACCCTCGTCTTATCCTGGGCCTTGTCGGATGCCTGGCCCAGAAGGAAGGGGGCGCGTTGCTGGAGAGATTCCCGGACCTGGACCTGGTCATGGGCCCCAGGGAAGTGGGAAATGTCCTGGAGCACCTGGAGACCATCCGCCAAAAACAGGAAAGGGTGATCGCCATCGGCCTCGATGGCCTCCCCCCGGACCCCTGCGTCGTAAAAGGCTTTTACAAGGGCAAAATCAGCGGCTTCGTTTCCATCATGCAGGGATGTGACAATTTCTGCAGCTACTGCGCCGTGCCCTTGGTGAGAGGACGAGAGGTTTCGCGACCCCCGGAGAAGATCCTGACGGAAGCCCGCACTTCTCGTCAGGGATGGGATAAGAGAAATCACGCTCCTCGGTCAGAATGTCAACTCCTATCGATGGGCCGCCGATGGAGACGTCGGATTTTGTCGACCTCCTGAGAGAGGTGAGCAAAGTTGAGGGGCATCCTGAGGCTACGGTTCACGACCTCCCATCCGAAGGATCTCTCCCCGCGTCTGATCCAATGCTTCCGGGACATTGAAATCCTCTGCCCACACATACATCTCCCGTTTCAGGCCGGGTCCAACAGGATCCTCGAGCGCATGAGGCGTGGCTACACCAGGGAGACATATCTGTCTCTTGATCCGGGCCCTGAGGGAAATCGTCCCTCGAGATGGCCATCACCAGCGACGTGATGGTGGGATTTCCCGGTGAAAGGGATGACGACTTTCAGGAAACCATGGACCTCGTCCAAAAAGTCCGTTTTGACGGGCTTTTCTCCTTCAAGTATTCCGATCGGGCCGGGACACTGGCCGAAAAGATGGCAGACAAGGTCCATGAACAGGTCAAGACATCTCGCCTCACGGCCCTTCAGGCCCTTCAAAGGGAAATCACCCTCCAGAAAAACAGGGCGCTGGAGGGTAGGGTCGTTGAGGTGTTGGTTGACGGCCCCGGGATGAGACCCGGTCAAATCACCGGTCGAACCGATACCAATAAAGTTGTTAATTTTAGACGGTGATTTAAGTATGATAGGAAATTTGGTTAAAGTTATGGTTAAAGATGGCCTTGCCAATTCCCTCCGCGGCGGGCGCTTTCTCGTCTGCCATCGAAAACCCAACGCGCGACCCGGAGATTTGCGACCCAATGCAGCCGAACTTGACCATGCCCCGGAGAACATGGCGTACGAAGAGGAAAGCATCCTGGTGGTAGACGACGAGGCCGAAATAAGGGACACCCTCGTCCAGATGCTCCTTCATCTGGGATTCAAGGCACAGGCTGCCAGCAACGGCTCAGAGGCCATGGATCTCCTTCGCGAACGGCGATTATACCTTCATGATCACGGATATGCGGATGCCCGGCATGGACGGCCTCGAGCTGATTCGGTCCGTTCAGAGCGCATTTCCCGAAGTTTCCATCATTGCCATGACCGGTTACTCACGGGGCTATCGCTACATCGACGTGATCAATTCCGGTGCTAAGGATTTCATCAACAAGCCCTTCGGTATCGAAGAGCTCGAAGCCAAAATCAGGCGGGCCATTCGCGAACGTAACGCCCTGAAGGAGCTGAGCCGTTTATCCATTACGGATTCCCTGACCGGGCTTTACAACCAGAGACACTTCTATGCGCGGCTGAAAGAGGAGATCGTCCGGGCGCAGCGCCAAAAACATCCGCTGGCCCTGGTCCTGCTGGACATGGATAATTTCAAGACGTATAACGACACGCACGGCCACCTGGCCGGGGACGAGCTCCTCCAAAATGTCGGCCGAATCATCAATAACTGCATTCGAGAAAATGTGGACTCCGGGTACCGTTATGGGGGGGATGAGTTTGCGATCATCCTGATCGACGCGGATGCCGGAAATGACGCGCAGCATTGTCAAGCGCATACGAACGGCACTCGCCACCCAGTGTCAACATCACCGCCAGTATGGGCCATGCCAGTTTTTCCGACGGGCTCAAAGCGGAAACCTTTGTGGACTTGGCCGACGCCTCTCTCTATGACGCCAAGGCCCGAAGCAAGAAATTTTCTGCCGAAAACGGCCCCTTGGTCTGAAACCCACCGGACGACACTCACCGCATTTTAGAGGCCTCGCTGACCCTTGCATCTTTTTCAGTGCAAATCGATAATGTCTGATAATATATATTATGTAAACTAATCGCTTCGACCGCTCCTTTTCTCACTCCAAAAAATCCCCTTGACAGACCGACCCCTTCCCAGGTACAAAGAAAAGATTAATCAATGGAGGTCATTCTTAATGGGCAGTGTTGTAAAGAAGCGCCGGAAGAAGATCAGAAAGCACAAATACCGCAAGCAGAAGAAGATGAATCGACACAAGAACAAGTAGCCGCCTCCCGGCCTCCTTGTCTCTCAAGAAAAAAGAGAAGGCAGTTCGGAATCGAACTGCCTTCTTTCATTGTCTGATGCCGCCTTCGCACCCGTTTGCCCTCCCCATTCCAGCGGGTCGAGGCCGGAAGCGATCGGCGAGCGTAAGGCTCGAGTGAGTCAGCCGTCTACTTACTGTAATCGTACCATCCCCCTCCTGTTTTCCTGCCCAGTTTTCCTGCACGAATCATGGTCTTTAACAGGTTCGGCGATGCCCACTTGGACTCTTTGTTGAGCTCCTTGTAAAAATACTCGTTCACGGCGTAACAGATGTCGATCCCTGTCAGGTCCATGAGCTCGAAAGGTCCCATGGGGTAATTGAGGCCGTTCTTGACGGCCACGTCCACGTCCTGGATGCTGGCGATCCCTTCCTCCACGATCTTGATGGCCTCGACCATGTGCGGGATCATGATCCGGTTGACGATGAAGCCGGGCGAGTCCTTCTTCACCTCCACGGTCACCTTCCCCATCTTCTTGGCAAGCTGGGTCGTGACCTCAACCGTCTGATCGCTCGTGGCAAACCCGCGGATGATCTCGACGAGCTTCATGAGCGGGGACCGGGTTGAAAAAGTGCATCCCGCACACCTTGTCCGGGCGCTTGGTGGCCGCGGCGATCTCGGTGATCGACATGGAGGACGTGTTGGTGGCAAGGATGACCTCCGGCCGGCACAGTCTCATCCAACTCCTTGAAGACACGTCTTCTTGAGCTCCAAGGTCCTCAAGCACCGCTTCAATAACGAAATCCACGTCCTTAAGTTGAGACATTTCGGTCGTGCCCTTGATCCTGCCCAGGATCGCGTCTTTGTCCTTTGCAGTCCATCTTTCCCTTTTCGACGCTTCTGGACAGGAACTTGTCGATATTCTTGATCCCTCTCTCGACAAAGGTATCGGAGATGTCCCGAAGGACAACGTCACAACCGATCTGCGCCGCCATCTGCGCAATGCCATTCCCCATGGCACCAGCACCAAAACGCCAATTTTCTTAATCTCCATAAACCCTCCTTATCGATTATGATATCAGTTAACAGAAGTTCATGGTGTCAGGCCAGGCCGATTCGCCTGTCCTGCCCGAAAAAAAGAAGACCGCAACCATTGGTCTCCCTTGCGGGTTCCTCGATCGCTTTCCTGATGGCATGTCCGCGGCAACTAAATGCAAGTTGCGCACATGCAAACAGGCTTTCTGAACGAGGCTCAGACGGATTCGACGCTCTTCACTTCAGGGACGTTCTGTTTCAGGACCTTTTCGATGCCCATTTTAAGGGTCATCTGGGACATGGGACACCCGCCGCACGCACCCATCAGTTTTACCTTGACCACCCCGTTTTCATCCACCTCCACGAGTTGGACGTCGCCTCCGTCGGCCTGCAGGGATGGCCTGACCTTTTCAAGGGCGCTTTGAACCTTTTCCTTCAACATCTCAATCGCCTCCTGTGAGTAACTCAGAAATGAGCTCAAAGCTTAAATAATTACCACGGATTCAAATGGAATGCTACCCAAAAAAAGGCCGCCACACGACGGTCCAGGTAGTTCGAGAGCCCTGCCGAATCACCGGGCGACCATCCCAGGGCCCGCGTCCCAGACTTCATCGGACTCCATGCACAGGTAGAGGCCCAGGTTCGGATACCAGCGGTCCAGATGTCTCGCGCATGAAGGCGTAGAGCTCCATCCGGATGGGCTTGAAATACCGCATTTTTCCGTCAAGTCCCGGCACGAACTCGCCGTTCAGAAGCTCACTTGACGGGTGCCGCCTCCTGATTACCTCCTTCAGGCTCGGCATGAACCGGAATGAACCGAGACTCATCCAGATGATCTTCTTGGGATCCACATAACGGTCCAGCAGCTCCATGGTGCGGAGGTATCCTTCCCTCCAATCCGCGTGGGCGACAAGCGGGTCGAAATGGAACCCAACCGTAAACCCTTCCGCCTGACAGCGGGCTGCGGTCTCGATCCGCTTTCTTCAGCGAGGAAGCCCCCCTCTCCTCCCTTGAAACCATGCGCGGGCTGTTAAGCGACCATGAGATGACGACCCGGTCCCTGACGGGTGCCTTGATCAAGCTTTCCACGTGCGTGGTCTTGGTCTTGAGCTCCAGAAGCACATTCTTTCTGTTGCAAAGCCTTGGCAAGAGAAGATCATTCCAACGAAGGAGCGGCTCCAGCGCCAGGCTGTCCGTGAATTCACCGGTCCCGATCCGAAAGGTCCTGTCAGGGTGCTGATCGATTTGCTCCAGAACCCTGTCGATCGCTTCGTCGAGATTTGCAAAGACCCGGAGGTTAGGTTGATTGAAGTAGGCCTGCAAGATGCAGTAGCTGCAATCCATCGGGCAGTTCGTACCAATGTTGAGGATCTGATAGCCGCAGCAGATGTATGCCTTCGTGCCGGGACAGGGTTTCAGAAACGCCCCCTTGAATCGAGTGATTTGGAGCACATCTTTCCCCATTTCCCCATGCTAGATCCCCCGGTTGCGAATCGGCCGGTCGGATTTCCATTGGGAGGGGCGGCAAAGCCCTGAAGCCATGCCGAAGTGCGCGGAAGCCCGAGGGCCTCTTCCTCCACCACCACACGCCGGATGGTCGGGTCAGTCATCGTCACCGGTCTCCCAGGGTGGCCCAATGGTTTTCAGTGTCTCCATTCGAGCCAGATGATCCACTTTCTCTCTTCAGGTCCCGCCCGTTCTCGAAACAGGATCTCCATTTTGAGCTCCGGTCCTTCGAAATACGGGGGTGCCTCGATGCGGACCCCTTTTGGGAGATTCAATCGCGACACCGATGCCTTGAACCCCTGCTCCACCTGGCTCAGCGCAGGAAACCGGATCGACCTGAGGTCGTTGAGGATCGCCCTGGCCTTCTGGGGTCCGTTCATGGAAGTGCGTCGGCAGAGGTCACCAAGGGGTGGCGCCTGCAGTATTTCCACAATTTCTTTGTGATTTGAATTTGATAAATCAATAATATAATCAATAAATTGTATCTGTTGATTAATATTTAACATTAGACTATGAAGCATTCGAAGCAGGGCCAGTCTGGAGGTAGATTCAACCGTCATGGCTGCTTTGAGGGCCGCGAAGGAGACGGAGCCATTTGCCACGTACGCCTTTTCCTCCTGAGTCAACCCCTCTTCCATCTCGAGGTAGAAACGATAAAGGGGCTGGTGGGAGGCCAGGCCCAGGAGCGGCATGAAGCGGCTCAAGATCTCCTCTGTGCCAAGGTGCGTGGCGAGCCTGCTCAAAGCCATTCCCTTTTCAATTTCGTTCAGGGTCCTTACCGTGAGGTTGTCATGCAGGTTGAGCATCAGGCCTTCGAAATCTCCGACTTCGGATTTCGAAGCAACCCTGCAAGAGACCTCTTTCCAGCCCAGGGACCCGGCGGCGTGAATCCTTCGGAATCCGGCGATGATGGTCGCTTTCGCGTTTGCTTCCTCACGGACAATGGGAGGGTTCACCATGCCCGTGCTCGATATGGAATGCTGCAGGGGGGCCGGGTCATATCCAAAGCTCATGGTGGTCGGGCCCGGCACCTGAGATATGTCTGACAGGGAAACGTTTTCCACCTTTTTAATCAAAATTTCGTTAAAATGGTTTTTTATGATGCCCCCTTGCTCCGACTGGATCATTGCACCGCCCTCAGGCACAGCGCGTGTCGCCGTGCGAACAGCCATCTTTTCCATAAACCCCCATGCCATCCTAACACCTCCGCCGCCTCACTGCAAAACACATCCTTGCGCCGAAGCGAAGAGCCGCGCCTCCTGGTTGCGGCAGGAAGAGGCTTGCCATTTGCCCGGCCGACAAATAGAATCCGTCACGCATCATCGAAAGGAAGATCAAGCGTTATTCGGAGTCAAGGGATTCCAGCCGCGTGATCGCAAACAAGGAGGAATCAGATGTTCAGATATGTGGTGGTCCTTTTGGGGCTCATTTTCCTTTGGCCGCTTGCCGAGCCAAGTTCGGCCCATTCTGAGGCCATAAAGGTGGGCGTCATCCTCCCGCTGACCGGGAAGCTCGGCAAGCTTCGGAGACATGGCACGAAAATCTTTTGTCCTGGCTGCTCAGGACATCAACACGCGGGGCGGCGTGAACGGGAAACCGCTCGAGCTCTACGTCGCCGATACGGCGGGAAACCCCCGTCTGGCCGCGCGATGCTGGTTCAAAGGCTCGTTTCGGAGAATCAGGTGGCGACGATCGTGGGTGGGTGTATCCAGTTCCGTGGCCTGGGCCGCGGCAACCTCATGCCAAACGCGTAAGCTCCCGTTTCTGATCACGAGGCGGCCGCCGACAAGATCACGGAACAGGGCTGGCCCTATGTTTTCAGGCTCAACGCCCCTTCCGGGGAGTTCTCCCGATCCATGGAGGGATTCCTGAAGGAATTGGGCGAGATCCGATCCGTTGCCATCCTTCACGAAAACACGCTCTTCGGGTTACGACACGTCCAGAGAATGGTTGGACCGTTTCAGGAAACTGGGCTTCAGCGATCTCCATAAAATGGGGCTACGACGAAGGGACAACGGATTTCAGGCCCATCCTGACCAGAATCGGCGCCAAGGGCCCGGACATGATCTACATGATCTCACGAGCAAATGACGGCGCCACGATCATGCGCCAGGTCCGGGAACTTGGGCGTGAACGCCAGGCTTTTTGCCGGTGGCACTCAGGACTTCCTGGCCCGCTCATTTCGAAATGAGGCCGGGGAGGCCTGCGGAATATCGTCTGCTCGACGGCGCTGTGGACCCCATCGGTCCCCTATCCCGGCGCACCGCCTTTCACGAGCAATTCCTCCAAAAACACGGCGCTCCCCCCTGACTACCACGGCGCTCAGGCCTATGCGGCCTTGCACGTGATCGCGGACGCCGTGGGACGGGCCGCGATCGTCCGATGGGGGCGCCTTTCGGCAAGCCCTTGCCGGGACCGATATGATGACGGTCTACGGCCCCGTCCGGTTTGTGTCCTACGGAAGAAAGACCCAGCAGAATCGGCTCCCGACCTATCTGGTCCAGTGGCAGGGCGGAAATCAGGAGATAGTGTGGCCCCGAAACCTGGCCACCGCCGATTACATCTACCCTGCCCCGCCGTGGGGAGAGAGGTAGGGTCAATACACTGCCCCCACCACCGCCCCGGTCATGCAGGTTGCGATGGTCCCCGACACGATGGACTTCATCCCCATCGACACGATCTCTCCACGCCGCTCCGGGGCCATGGCCCCCATGCCGCCGATCATGATGCCAAGGGACCCGAAATTGGCAAACCCGCACATGGCATAGGTGATGATCAACCGCGTCCTTTCGCTCAAGGCCTCGGGAGGAAGGGCGGCCAGGTCAAGATACGCGATGAGCTCGTTCAGGACCGTTTTCGTCCCCATGAGGGCCCCGGCGGTGGTCGCCTCTCCCCACGGGATCCCCATGAGCCATGTGACGGGCGCCATGAGATAGCCGAGCATCCTCTGGAAGCTCACGGGCCGGCCGCCCACATCCGGCAGCATGGCCAGCAACTGGTTCAGGAGGTGGACAAGGGCCACCAGCACGACCAGCATGGCCACGATGTGGATGAGGAGCTTCACACCGGCAATGGTGCCTTTCGTTACCGCATCCAGCGCGCTGTCCGCCTCCTTGGGCAAAACCACCTTCTCCTTGGAGGCCGACGCCGTCTCCGGGACCATGAGCTTCGAGACGGTAATGGCGGCCGGTGCGCTGATCATGGAAGCGGTCAGCAGATGCCCCATGATCCCGGGGATGGCCCGTTCGAGGATCGTGGCATAGAGGACCATCACTGTGCCCGCGATGGTGGCCATGCCGGCCGTCATGATGGTGAACAGCTCGCTTCGGGTAACCGTCAGAAGATAGGGTCTGATCAGGAGGGGGGCTTCCACCATCCCCACGAACACGTTCGCGGCCGTGCCGACCCCCTCCACGCCGCCGATCCCCATGACGGCCCGCAGGGCCCAGGAAAAGAGGGTCACGATGGCGGGAATGATGCGCCAGTGGTAGAGCAACGAAGAAAGCGCGCTGATGACCAATACCAACGGCAGCCCGCGAAAGGCAAGAATGTAGCCGGCCCCCGGTCGCTCTTCCACGAAGGGGAGCGGTCCGCCGCCCAGGTAGCCGAACACGAAGCCGGTGCCGGCCCGCGTGGCCGCCTCAACGAACTGAACGGCCTGGTTGAGGGTGAGGAATAACGCCTGGCTGCCCGGCAATTTCAGCAGCAGGATGGCCAGCCCCACCTGCAGGGCGAGACCGCTGAGCATCGTACGCACATTGATGTGCCTGTGGTGCTCTGAAAAGAGCCATGCGATCAACGCCAGCGCGAGGATACCGATGGTGCTGTGAATCCGCTCCAAGAATTTGATTACCCTTCATCTCGCCACGCCTCAGGCGTGACCCCACCACTCCCGATGGGCCATGACTCCAGTCTTCAATACGCCGCTCTTTCGGTGAACCATCCCTTTTTGATTTGACAAAGTCAAGCGTGCTTTCTAGACTTCCGCCGAACCTCTAGGGCGAGGAGCGCATGATAAAATATCTCTTCACGCCGTACCGCATCAAGACGCTTGAGCTCAAGAACAGGATCGTCATGGCACCCGTCGCCTCGTTTCTCATTGAGAAGGAGGGGCTGGGTCACTGAGAAAGCCATCGAACATTACCGGTTGCGCGCAGCCGGGGGGCCTGCCATGGTGATCATGGAGGCCTGTGCGGTCTCGCCCGAGGGGATTGTGTCTCATCATCAGGCGAGAATCGACGATGACCGACTGGTGGAAGGGCCTTGCCAAGATCGCCGCGGCGATGAAGTCGGAAGGTGCCGTGCCCGCGCTTCAGATCCACCACGGCGGCAGACAAACCTCATCGAGAGTGATCGGCCGAAGGCCCCTGGCCCCCTCGCCGCTCCCCTGCCCCGCCATCCGCGGTGAGGTTGAGCCTCTCTCCATCCAAGGCATCCAGGAAATCATCAAGAAATTCGGAGACGCGGCGGTCAGGGCTCGGGATGCGGGATTTGAGCTCATTGAAATCCATGGCGCCCATGGCTATCTCATAAACCAATTCCTCTCCGGCTTCTCCAACATTCGTCAAGACGAATACGGCGGCGAGTGTGGCCGCGAGGACCCGTTTTGCGAAAGAGATCGTTGAAGAGGTCCGCAAGACGGGTCGGCGACGATTTTCCCCTCTCCTTCAAGATCAGCGCCCAGGAATTCGTCCCTGAGGGTCTGACCGTCCCGGAAAGCATTGAAATCCTCAAGATCCTCATCAAGGCAGGGATCGACATTGTCCAGGTCTCGGCCGGAAACGACGCGACCCCCGAGTGGATCTGTCAGCCCATGTTCATGGACAAGGCCTGTCTGGCGGACTCGGCCGAGCGTGTCAGGAAGGCCCTTAGCGTCCCGGTCATGACCGTGGGACGCATCAATGACCCGATCCTTGCAGACAAAATCATCGGGAAAGGCATGGCTGATCTGGTGTGCATGGGCCGCGGGCTCCTTGCGGACCCCGAGCTGCCCAAGAAGGCCCAGGAGGGGCGGTTGGATGAGATCAGGACCTGCATCGCCTGCAACACCTGTATGGAGTCCATCTTTCGCAAAGGCAGGGTGGAGTGCCTGGTAAACCCCATGTTGGGAAGAGAGAAGGAAATGGCCTTCGTGCCCGCCGCAAAGCGAAAGAAAATCGTCGTAGTCGGCGGCGGCCCCGGCGGCTTGAATGTGGCCTGGGTCGCGGCGAGACGAGGGCACGACGTGCACCTCTACGAAAAGCAGTCCGAGCTGGGCGGGCAGTTGATTCCGGGCAGCGTCTCGGAATACAAAAAGGAACTGCAGAACCTCATCCGGTTTCAGAAAACACAGATCGAAAAGTATGGTGTGCACTGCGTGCTCAACTGTCGGGTCACCCCTGAGCTGATCCATCGGGAGCGACCCGACGTGATCATCCTGGCGACGGGCTCCCTTCCCTACCTTCCGCCCGTCAGGGGCATCGAAAGGGACATGGTCCTGCCTTTTACGCAGGCGTTGAACGGCAGGGTCCTTGTCCCCGCGCCGAGCGTCGTCATCGGGGGCGGCCCCACCGGGTGCGAAGTGGCCCTTCATCTGGCAGAGCACGGATCCACGGTCACCATTGTGGAGATGCTTCCGGAGATCGCGAAAAACCTCGAAAGCATGACGAAAAAACTCCTTTTTAAGCGACTCGACGAGAAAAACATCACGATCTTTACCGAATACACCCTATCCAGGGTGGAGGAAAACGGTGTATTCGTCGCTGACAAGGCGGGAGAAGAGAAATTCCTGGAGGCGAACCGCGTGGTGATTGCGGTCGGCACGCGCCCCGACAACACCCTCTACGAGCAGCTCAAATCCCTGGGCTGCGAGATCCATCAAATCGGAGACTGCCTGGAACCGAGGAGCGCAAAGGCCGCCATCCTCGAAGGCGCGGTCCTAGGTCGATCCATCTAGCGCGTCGAAGGCCGCCTTGATCTCTTTGAATCGCTTTGCTGCCAGGACGCGGAACTCCTCACCCAGGTGGCTGACCTTGTCAGGGTGATACTTGGCGGCAAGCTGCCGGTAGGCCCTCCTGACCTCCTCTCCTGAAGCAGATCGATCAACCCCCAACACGGCATAAGGATCCTTTTTGACCTCTTCCGCCGGAGCCGCTTCGGTCGTTTCCTCTTCCCTGCTTCCTCGATGCGGCCCATCCGGACTGCGCCATCGCCGCCTGTGTACGAGAAAATACCAGCACAGCCCGCCCACCAGCAGCAAGTCATCCGCCCATCCCCATCCCGGAATCAGATCCGGAATGAGGTCATAGGGTGAGATGAGGTAAAGAAAGATCAATATCCAGTAAATCCAGCGCATGACGGTGCCTTGACCTCACTACTCCCGTGGTTTTTCCTTTTCGGCTTCTCGGATGAGCGCTTCGCCGTGGTTTTCAAGAAATCCATTCAGGTCTGCTTTCCAGTCCACCATGATGTTCAGCCCCTGTGTCTTGAGCCGCCGGTTCTCAAGGACGATATTGAAGGGTCTGTTCGCTGTCCCCATACATGGCCCTGCAGGCGTTGATTTCGGTGTGATGGGCAATGAGAGGGTTTCAACCACGTGTGTTGCAAATTCCAGGAGACTGCAGGAACCTTCAGCGGTTGCGTGATAGGTGCCCGTCATGTGCTTGTCGATAAGACCCTTGACCTGCAGGGCCAATCGATGGGCCCATGTCGGCGACCCATAGTAATCCGCCGGGATTTCCACGAACGGTCCTCTTGCGCCGGATTGCCTCCCGGATGATCTTCTTGACAAAATTGTTTCCCTTGGTGCCGTAAAGCCAGCCCGTCCGAACGATGATGTAATCCGGCGCGTTATCCTTGACGGCGATCTCGCTGTCCATCTTGGACCTTCCAAAAGGCGTCAGCGGATTGGGCGCGTCATCTTCGAAATAAGGCTGCGGGAGTGGTTTCTGGCCGTCAAAGACCAGATCGCTCGACACGTGAAGAAGCTTGCAGTTGTACCTGGCAGCCCCCTGGGCCAGATTCCTCGGCCCCTCCACGTTGGTCTTCCGAACGCTCAGATCCTCCGCGTCCAAACATTTCAGATCCGAAATCCCCGCACAGTTCACGATGGCATTTGGCCTGAGCTTCTGCAGCCTCCCGATCACCCCGTCCCAACGGACGATATCCATTTCCCGACGATCAGGCGCAAACACCTGGTGGGAGGCCGAAAACACCGCCCTGCATTCACTCCCAAGCATGCCGCTGCCACCCAGGATCAACACTTTCATGAATTTCTCCTGCCCCTCCACGAAAACAGGGTAGGTCCTCATTCAAAATCCATAAGCCTCTCCATTATACCACTTCAGTATTCACTTTTCTCAAGGGTTCAAGCTTCTCCCTTGCCATGACGGACGATTTCATGTAGCCTCTTTTTCCTATCGGCGGCTCTCAAGCTCCCCTGCACAAGGTAGACCTGTGAAGAAGCCTCGAATCAGCAGACGGATCCCTCGGTTCCTCCCCCTGTTTCTCACGGCCCTGTTTTTGAATCTTTCCCCTGCGATGGTCGGATCAAGACCCGCGACCGCTGCCGAGATGCCTAAAGCAGTCAATCAAGACCTGTTGAAAGGGATACATCTGCTCTACAATTGGCATTTCGATGAGGCCGAGGCCCTTTTCCGAGGGTTGGCAATCCATTCCCCCGATGACCCCGCGCCCTTTTTCTACCTGGCCATGGTGACCTGGTCCCGTCTGGCCTCCGGCTTCTGGTCACCTGCTGAGGTGAAAGAATACAGCGATCGCATCGACCGCACCGTCGAGGTCGCAAGAAAAAGGACTTCAAAAAACCTCGGAGATGCCCTTGACTACCTCTATTTGGGTGGCGCCCTGGGCTTTAAAGGTCGTTTCGAGCTCATGGAGGGAAACTGGCTTTCATCCTTCTTCCTGGCCCTGGACGCCATCGAAGCGTTGAAGACTTGCCAACGGATGGATCCTGATAACCGTGATGTCCTCCTGGGTCTAGGCATCTTCGATTATTACACGGCCCATCTCTCCGGCATTCTCAAATTCCTTTCCTATCTCCTGGTCCACCCCGGCGACAAGGGAGAGGGGTTGAGAAAGCTCACCCTTGCCGCCAAGGAGGCCACCTATTCCGCCACCGAGGCAAAAAGCGTCCTGCTCCACAACTACCTCTTCCTGGAAGAAGACTTCAAAAAGGCCATGGATCTGGCGGATGCAACTCACACGACAGTACCCGAGAGGCTATTGGTACTGGCAGCTCCTGGGCGTTTGTCAGGTCCGGCTTCAAATGGGAGAAGCGGGACAGAGGACCATCGAATTCCTGAAAGATCGTTCAAAAGACCCTTCCTTCACACCGGAGGAGCAGGCCGTGTGGCTGCGTCGGAGCATCTATCTGGAGGGCATCCGGGGCGCCTATGCCGGGGACTTTCGAGGGGCCCGAGCCACGTTCCGCTCCCTTGTGGAGGATCCCGACCCCGTGCACGATCCTGCCATGGTGGCGTGGCCCTTGCTGAAGATCGCCATGTGTTACGACCTTGAGCAGGAACGGGAGGAGGCCAAGATAATCTATCAGAAGATTCTGGACATGGAAAACGGCGCCGGCGCCCAGTTCCTCGCAAAAAAGTTTCTCGTCGGCGCCCCGCCGAGGGTGGCGGACCCGTTTTTGGGGTACTGATGAAAACCAGGCGCAAGGTACAAGGTTTAAGGTACAAGGCAAAGAAAGTATGAATTAATGCCTTGAACCTGATACCTTGGACCTTGCACCTCTCCTTCAATGCGCTATCACCTATGAGCGATCAGCTTATGCGCTTCCGTAGATCCTTTCTCATCATCGCGCTGACTCTGGTGGCCCAGGGTTGCGTCGGTCTCGCACTGCAGACCTCCCCTTCTCTTATCCCCAATATGACTCAGGCGGTCTTCGAAGAGTGCGATGTGGCGCTCGCCAGGGCGTCCATGCCCGCCGATCTCAAGCTCATGGAAGGGCTGCTCAAGAGTGCGCCTCAAAACACCCAGATCCTCACCGCCCTCTCCATGGGCTTCACAGGGTACGGGCTCCTTTTCCTGGAAGACGATGATCCGGAGCGGGCCTCCTCGTTCTACGCTGAGGGCAAGGGCATATGGCATGGCAGCCCTGGGAGACGAGGGGAAGCGATTGCAGGAAGCCACGTTGAATCTCGATCAGGCAAGGATCCTCTTGCAGGACTTGGGTCGAGATGATATCGAGCCGCTTTTCTGGGCGACCCTCGCCTGGAACAGTTGGATCAATCTGAACCTCGACAATCCCGTCGGCCCTTGCCCGGATGGGTGTAGCGCAAGCGTGCGTAGAACGCTTGCTGGAGATCGATCCGACCTTCCTCTATGGGACCCCCCATGTGCTCATGGGCACGATCTTGGCGGCAAAGCCGGCGATCCTTGGGGGGAATGCAGCTTCGGCAAAGGCCCATTTCGACAAGGCCATGGAGATCTCCAAAGGGGCCTTCCTGCTCACCCCCTATTATTATGCCCGCTACTATGCCGTAACGACCCAGGACAAGGACCTTTTCGCCAAATTGCTGGATGGGGCGGTTGAGCGGCCCGAAGACGAGCTCCGGGATGTGTGTCTGCTGAATACCGTCATGAAAGAAAAGGCGCGCGCCTTGCTCGGCAGGGTGGACGAGTTTTTCTACTGAGAAGGAGACTGATTTGAAGACACAAGGTGCTTCAATGCGTCGGCTGATCGTTTGTGGCGCAGGGTTTCTGGCCCTTATTTCCATCGTGCCCATGAATTTGTCGGCGAAAGAACCCCGTTACCTCATCAAGTTTGCCACGGTCGCACCCGATGGCTCCACCTGGATGAAGAAGATGCGGGACTACGACAAGGCCATCCGTGAGAAGAGCGGTGGAGAGATCGGGTTTCGCTTTTATCCGGGCGGCGTTGCCGGCGACGAGCTGGACGTCCTGAAAAAAATGAGGATCGGCCAGATCCACTGCGCTGCATTTTCGGGCGTGGGGTTCGGCCAGGTCCTGCCCATGGTGAGGGTCCTCGATCTTCCCTTCCTTTTCAGAAATGACCTCGAGTCCGATATGGTCCACGAGGAGATGTTTTCCTTCTTTTCAAAACGCTTCGATGAAAAGGGATTTGAGCTCCTGACCTGGGCCGAAGTCGGCAATGTCTTTATGTTTTCAAAGAAGCCCATTCAGAAGGTGTCCGATTTTTCAGGGCTCAAAGTGTGGGCCTGGGCCGGGGACCTCATTCCGGAGGAGACCTTTGCCACCATGGGAGTGAACCCGATCCCGCTGGCGATCACGGACGTCACCACCGCACTCAACACCGGCATGGTTGACACGGTGTATGCGCCGATCCTTGGGGCACTGGCCCTTCAGTGGCACCATTATGTCAAGAACATGCTGGCCCTGCCTTTTGGACATGCAACAGGCGCCGTTCTTGTTTCGAATAACTATTTCAGAAAAATAGATGATAAATATAAAGTGATGCTTAAAGATTCATTCGGCCCGGCCATGGCGGACCTCACCACGACGCTTCGCAGGCAGACACGGGAGGCGCTCAGTACCATACAAGATGTCGGCCTGACGATTACCCCGGCGCCAACGGGCACGGCATTGAATGAGTTCTATCAGGTCCATGCCCGCGTTGCGGCAAAACTCACGGACAAACTCTATCCCAAGTCCGTCCTGGACACCGTCTACGAAATATTGAAGAGAACACCACCCTCTACTACCAAATAGCAAAGAGCAGGTCCTGCAAATGACCCACCGTCCCTCCACGCCAACACTCCAGCGCTCCGGTTTTTCTGCCTTCCACCTCCTCGACCGCGCCCTTGCCCGCTTGGAGAAGTGGTTCATCGTTCTTTTCTTGAGCCTCATGCTGTTTTTTACCTTCATGCAGGTGGTCTTGAGGGGACTTTACACCCACCTTCATATCGAGTGGGCCAATGACTGGATGGCACACATCGGCTGGTCGGAACCCTTTGCCCGCCTCCTGGTCCTGTGGCTGACGTTTCTGGGTGCATCACTCCTGACAGGCGATGGAAAACACATCAAGATCGATCTTCTCACAACCGTTTTGCCCAGGAAATGGTCGACCGTCCGGGAGCTCGTTTTATCGGTTGTCTGTCTCGGGGTTTGTGCGGTCATGTTCAAGGTCTGCTTGGACTACATCGCGCTTGAAAGGGTTTACGGCGGTGCGATGTTCCTCCAACTCCCCAACTGGGTCGGGCAGCTCATCCTGCCCGTAGGGTTTGGCGCCATGTTCGTTCGGTTCACGATCAAAGCACTTGGATCGGCACTTGAGTTGAGAAGAAAGAACGCGTCATGATGCTTTTTGCCGTCATTGCCCTCGGCCTTTTCACCGTCCTGGGGCTCCCGCTTTTTGCTGCTATCCTTTGCGGGGCCATGCTCGGGCTCTCGAGCAGCGGCATTGAGCTTGCCGCCATTCCCATCGAGATCTACCGTTTGGCAAACGCCCCCGTGCTGCTTGCCATCCCGCTTTTCACCCTGGCCGGCTACCTGCTTGCCGAAGGACAGACTTCCGCGAGGCTCGTTCGGTTTTCCCGAAGTGTTTTGGGCTGGATCCCGGGGGGGCTCGGCGTGGTGGCGCTCGTCTCGTGCGCGTTTTTCACCGCCATCACCGGCGCAACCGGCATCACGATCATCGCGCTCGGCGGTCTGCTGCTCCCCGCGCTTGTCTCCGAACATTATAAAGAGAACTTTTCGCTCGGCCTCGTGACCATCTCCGGAAGCCTCGGGCTCCATTTTCCGCCGAGCCTTCCCATCATTCTCTACGGGTTTGTTTCGGGAGTGAATATAGAAGCGCTCTTTGTGGCCGGGGTCCTGCCGGGCGCCCTCATGGTAGCGGTCCCTTGCCTCTTCTCCGTCTGGATGGGGAGGCGGTGGAAGCTCGAGCGCCCCGCCTTCTCATTCAAGGAGCTCGTCCTCTCGCTCAGGCAGGCGGCCTGGGAACTGCCGATCCCCTTCCTCATCCTCGGTGCCATCTATTCAGGCCTTGCCACCGCAACGGAGGCCTCCGCGCTCACGGCCGCCTATGTCCTCTTCATCAAAGTGGTGGTGTTCAAGGAAGTGGGGCTTTGGCGAGACCTCCCGCGCATCATGGTGGAGTCCACCAAGATGGTCGGTGCGATCATGATCATTCTGGGCGCGGCCCTGGGCCTCACCAACTATCTGGTCGACGCCTTCATCCCCATGAAGATCCTGGACGCCCTCGAAGGCGTTGTGGCGTCGAAAATCGGATTCCTGATTGTCCTTAACGTCTTCCTGATCCTGGTGGGGTGCATGATGGACATCTTCAGCGCCATCCTGGTGGTGGTTCCTCTCATCATGCCGCTGGCCGATCGCTTCGGCATCGACCCGCTCCACCTTGGCGTCGTCTTTCTGGCCAACCTGGCCATCGGCTACAACACGCCTCCCGTGGGCCTCAACCTCTTTGTGGCCAGCTCGCGCTTCGACCAACCCGTCGTCAAACTCTACCGCGCCACCCTCCCCTTCCTCCTGCTCCTGCTCCTGACCCTCGTTCTGATCACCTATTGGCCGGGACTCAGTCTGTTTCTGCCCGGCCTGCTAAAAGTCTGATCAAATCCGAATTCCGTCCATTTTGAGATCACAAAAAGGCGAGGGTGGTGCATTTTCTGGAAAATTTCTATTGGTAATGGTATATTGGCAACAGTGGAGGCTGGCCCATGCAAGTGACTGTCGATCGATCTGGAAGGGTTATAATTCCAAAAGAGGTTCGCAATGATCTGGGGCTGCAACCCGGCACCAAGCTCCAAATCAAAAAGGAGAACGGGAAGATTCTCCTGGAGCCAATCTCGGTTGAAATGCAGATCGTCGTAAGAGATGGCGTCCTGGTTTTTAGAGGGGCTGCGGCAGGCGATATTGAAAGGGAGATCCGATCGCACCGCGAAAACAGGCTCGAAGGGGGACGGTTGACCATTTCATGAGAATGTCCTGACTGCTGCCAAAATCATTTCACTTACGTTTTCGGACTACAGGGATATTCTGCGACAGATGTCTGAATCTGGACTTGCAGGAGGAGTTGTTTATGACGCGCTCATCGTGAGAGCCGCTCGAAAATCAAACGCCGACAAGGTTCTCACGTTCAATTCCAGTGATTTCCTGCGCATCTGGCCAGAAGGTGAAGGCGTCATTCACACGCCTTGAATTTGCCTTTTTTTCGGTTCGTTGGGATGCGTTTTACCCCCCTCGATTCCGCGCAATCCAGATTCAGATAATCGGTCGGAGAGTTGACGACAACAATGCCATGAAAAGAAAAAAGTTGACGGAACTTGCAGCCGACCCCCAGCTCATTTCGGGCGTTTACAACTACTGTGACCGCTGGTGCGAACGCTGCCCCCTTACGGCCCGCTGCCTGAGCTTCGCCATGCGCGAGGAAGAACTCGGCGAACCGGAGACCCGGGATATCCGCAACGAGGCCTACTGGCAAAAGCTTGGAGCGGTTCTCCAGGAAACGCTTGAGCTCATCAGGGACACCGCCCAAGAGCATGGCATCGACCTCGAGGCCATCGAGACGGAGCCGGCGGCCGGGAAAGAAAGGCTGGATAATGAGGCGGCCGAAAACCACAAGCTGTGTCGTGCGGCCAAAGCATATGCCGACATGACAGACGATTGGTTCAGGGAAGTCGGCGAGCTTTTCAGCCAGGGAGAAAAAGGGTCCGGTCCGCAGTGGGAGGCCCACGCGGATGGTCCTTTTGAGGAAAAGGCGGGACTGAGACAGGCGCTTGAAGTGGTGCGTTGGTACCAGCATCTGATCTTTACCAAGCTGGCAAGGGCCTTCCGCTCCAAGATCCTGGAAGACCAAGAGACAAATCTTGAATTCGCTAAAGATTCCGACGGATCTGCAAAGGTGGCGCTCATCGCCATAGACCGATCCATCGCCGCATGGGGGGATGTGAGAAACCGATTTCCATTCCAAAACAAGGCCATCCAGGATTTGCTCTTTCATCTCGACCGGTTGCGGAAGGACCTGGAACACGCATTCCCGGAGGCCAGAGCCTTTCTCCGTCCGGGCTTTGACAAGATAGATTTGAACAGCTAGGACCAGCTACCAGGATTTGCTAAGTGCAGCGAAATGGATGACCCCTTTCGTTTGGAGGATCGCCATGAAGCAAGCTCTCGCTTATTTCTTCGTTCTGACCATCGGTGTCTGGCCAGCCATCGGCCAAACAAACACCTGGCGGCAGGTCAATCAAGGTGGTTTTGGGGACCCGAGCAACTTTTCGGTCTACTGCCTGGCGTCTTACGACCAAAGGCTCTACGCAGGCACCGGTCGTGTGAGCGAGGGGGGCGAGGTCTGGCGTTACAATGGAAGTACTTGGAACCGGATCGCAACCCCCGGGTTTGGCGATGAGAACAACCGGGTCATCCTCAGCATGGCGGTCCTTGGGTCGTATCTTTATGCAGGAACCACAAACACCTCCACCGGCACCGAGGTGTGGCGATATGACGGGAGTGCGTGGACCCAGGTGAATGTGGACGGTTTCGGCGATCCGGGCAACGTGACCACAAATGCGCTCTTGACACACAACAACCGGCTCTACGCCGCAACCTTGAACAACGCAACCGGAAACCAGGTCTGGGAGTACAATGGCTCCTCCTGGAACCGTGTGAACGCGGACGGTTTCGGGGATGCCGGAAACAAGCTCACCTTGAGCCTTGCCGTTTATGGCGGCTTCCTCTATGCCGGCACATCAATGACGCCGGGACTGAGGTCTGGCGCTATGAGGGTGGAATCAACTGGACCCTGACCAATACCAATGGATTCGGCGATGCAGAAAACCGTACTACTTACTCAATGACGTCCTTCTCGGGGCGTTTGCTGGTCGGCACGGGCAACAGCGAAACCGGCGCGGAAGTCTGGGCATATGACGGCACATCATGGGCGCAGGCGAACCTTGACGGGTTTGGGGATCCCGAGCACCAGATCGCCATGAGCATGGCCGTTTATAGTGGCCGGTTGTATGTCGGCTCCACGAACAGCTCCAAGTGAAGCCGTTCTCTTTGATTACGACGGGACCAGTTGGTTGGAGGCCGGACCGGCTTCGTTTGGGACTGGCTTTGCAAGGTCCATGACTGTCCATGACGAAAAATTCTATGTGGCAACCGACGGGCCTGCGGGGCAACCATATGGGAATATACGACGGCGACCCTTTCACAGGTGAACCTGGACGGCTTCGGCGAAGAGGACAACCACATGGTCCTGGATCTGGAGTCTTTCAACGATCACTTGTATGCCCTTGTCCAGAACAGCTCATCCATGGATATTAGCAGGACCCAGGTTTGGGAATACCAAGGCGCCACCTGGATCAATATAGGGCCTCCGGACACGGCGTCCAGCCTGTGGGGAGCCATGGCCGCGTTTAATGGCAAGCTCTATGTCGCTTCCACGACCTCTACCCCGCTCAGCTTCCTCTTGGCTTACGACGGGAGCGGTTGGACTAACCTCGAAACAGGCCAATTCGGTGATACCGAAAATCTCGGGATCACGGCCATGGCGGTATATCAAGAGTCAGCTTTACACAGCCGTGCTAAACCCGGGCACCGGGATCGAAATCTGGCGGTTCGACGGTGCCACCTGGAGTCAGGTGAACGAGGACGGGTTTGGGGACCCAAACAATCAAGCTGCGCTGGATATGGTGGTCCACGCAGGCCGGCTCTATGCCGCCGTCGGGAACCGCGAGACGGGGGCCGAGATCTGGCAATATGACGGAACCGATTGGAGTCAGGTGAATGAGGACGGGTTTGGCCGCGGTGCTGTCCTCACGACTGCCCGAATATGCAGCTACCAAGATGGGTCTGTATGCCGCACCGTCGAATCTCCCCTATTACTTCAATGAGCTTTACAGGTTTGACGGCATTTCATGGACCTCGGTCAGTTTGACCCAGGCCGGCATAGGCGAAACCCGGGTCTTAACCGCCATGGGCGTCTATCAGCGAAACCTTTACTTCGGCGTCCTAGACCTGTCGGCAGGCGTTCAGATCTGGGCCTACAACGGCTCGGCTTGGAGCCAAATTGTAAACGGATCAACCGCATTCAGCCGAGCCATATTCCCCTTTGCCATGACGGTCCACGACAAGCGGCTCTTCATTGGAGCCGGATCAACCTCATCCTCGAGCGGGACGATAGAAATCCCCGGTGTTGAATTGGAGGATGGCCGAATCGCCATCATCGATTCCGAGCCGGAAGGCGGCAACGCAACCGTGTGGGCCTTTTACGATCCTGGCCCCGAACTGGTCCTGCGGGCCAACGGGGTTGAAGGCACATTGAGCGTTACGGAAGGGACCTCTATCTCACTCACCGCAGGAATAGGCCCGGGCTTGCAAGCCGGTCACCGCTCGGACTGGTGGTTCTTCTGTCTCACCCCGTTCGATCCCCCTTACAACTTCGTCTCTCTAACGGCATCGGAGGGCTGGCTCCCCGGCCTGCGGCCGCTCGTGCAGCACCCCCTCTTCGAAGTCATGCCTCCCATCGAGGTTTTCGACCTGCCGCTGCCGGTCGGGGAATACACCTGCGCCTTCATCATCGATGGGAACGATGACGGCCTGATCGATTACGACTGGTGGCGAACGGTGAACATGGAGGTGGTGGCCCTGATGCCTCGCCGATAACGCCCTAACCTTAACGCCCAGATTTCTATGGCGGGATTGCAGGGTATTGTTAATTCGAAGACTGGCAAATTTGCTGGCACTTATAGAAACCGATCCGTTTAAATGGTAACGAAATCTACATTTTTTTGTGGCATAGTTTTGCACACATGCCGTCCACGACGACTGATAGCTGATAAAAGATTGAAATATCAGGCAAAATGAGCAAGACCATTTTCAGCATCCATGGCACATTTCTTGCTGATTTTATATTCAGGTGATTGTTTCTTGTCTGGCGTCAGCAGCGCCCTGAATTGCGGTGCGGTCCGTGCTGGGAACGAGCTGACACATAAATGTCATTCACAACATAGTCTTACAAGAAAGAAGTCAGAAGTTTCAGGGTCTGAACCAAACAAGGTGCGGCGGCCGGGACATCGCCCGGCAAAGGAGGGCGTCGGGCCTTAGGGGAGGACACAGCCACTCACCGGATCCTTGAGGATCGTCCGATATTCTGGCTCTAAGCTCATATGCGCGGGGTCCACATGAAACCTGTGCTGAGTTCGCGAGTCTTTCTGTGCGCCTTTCCCTGTCTCCCTGACCCCTGTCGAACATCCTCTCGCCCGGTAGCTGCTTTCATAAACGGCCATTCGAACAGTGAGTTGACGCAATTACCGCTTACCTGCTACCAGGGTATGCATAAGTGCTTTTTTGCAGTGCGTTACAACACTTAGCACCTTGACGATGGATCATTTGAAATGATTCGGAGAGAGTTGTCATACCTTTTGGAGATTACGTTGAACAGTTTCATCGAAGTGA
>CAVOVO010000042.1:0-75736 GCA_963699845.1 uncultured delta proteobacterium | reverse complement strand
ATGGCATGGTAGGATCGTTTATTCATTTCGGAAGGGAAGGGAGACCCGCTACCAAATCACCTCATGCTTTTCTTCTCAATCCTATCTGCCGTTCTCATTTTGCTCCATGTCTACATCGCCTGGCGACTGACGGGCACATCCCGTCTCACGGCGCGTCAGAGGGGGTTGATCTGGTTTGCCTTCATGGCATTGCCGCTGCTCCTGCCCCTTCACTACGTGATCCGCGGTCACGGGGTTAAATCCCCGTTCGGGGATCTGGCGGCCTGGATTGCCTATACGGGCATCGGGTTTTCTTTGCTCCTCTTCGCCATGCTTTTCCTCCGGGACGCTTTTTGGGCACTGACCAGTTTGATCCAAAAGAGGGTTGGGGCTGTTCTCGCGGCCGGACGAAAGGGCAAAGGGGCCCGACCCGGAACGCCGCGGCTTTCTCATCCGATCTGTCAATCTCGGGATTGTCACCGGCTCATTCCTGCTCACCGGGCAGGGCTTCCACGAGGCCAGGCGCAGGCCCCAGGTCACCGAAGTGGCGGTCCCGATCCGCGATCTGCCCCCTGGGCTTGAAGGGCTTCGAATCGCACAGATTTCGGATATCCATGTGGGACCCACGATCAAGCGGGGGTTTGTGACAGGTGTGGTGGAGACGGTGGCGGGTCTCCAAGCGGATTTGATCGTCCTCACCGGGGACCTGCCGGACGGAACGGTTTCCGTGCTCCGCGAGGACACGGCTCCCCTCGGGGACCTCAGCGCTCCTTACGGAAAGTATTTCGTGACCGGCAATCACGAGTATTATTCCGGTGTCCTGGCATGGCTGGAGGAGGTGGAGAGGCTGGGGTTCAGGACACTCTTAAATGAGCACACGCTTTTGACCCACTCGGATGAGACCTTGTTGCTGGCAGGGGTCACGGATTACAGCGCGGGGCGGTTCCTGCCATCCCATCGCTCGGATCCGGCAAAGGCTTTATCGGGTTTCTCGGGTTCGGCAGTCAAAATATTGTTGGCCCATCAGCCGCGGTCCATCTTTGCCGCGTCAGAGGCGGGGTATGACCTGCAGATATCCGGTCACACCCATGGGGGTCAGTTCTACCCATGGAACGCGGTGGTTGAGTGGGTCCAGCCCTATCTCAAGGGGCTTCACCGGCACGAGTCCACATGGATCTACGTCAATCGGGGCACGGGGTACTGGGGCCCTCCGCTTCGGTTGGGCGTCCCTTCTGAAATCACGTTGATCCGGCTCACGAAATGGATAGAGGGCGGGGCGGCCCGGCCGCGTCCTCCAGCGTGATCAGACATGACGCGACCGTTTGCCGCAAGCGTGCGCGGCCCTCCCTGGCTTGCGTCCCCGGCGAAAGGCTGCTAAGGTCAGCTGCTAGTGGAGCGGGTCTTTGTTGGCCGGAATCGGAGAAGGACCGCCTTTTGATGAACCCAAGTTGTCCGTCTGCGTGTTGAAACGGAGAGGTGGAGAGGAGCAGTGGTATGAACAGGGCTCGGATCAACGGGTTGGCGGATCAGGTGCTCCGCAACTGCGCCATATCGGATGCCCGACATGCCGGCCTCTTTTCCGTCTGCGGCCTGGCCTTGAGACTGCGCGACCTCTACAAGTGGGAAAACCGACTTGAACCCTGGGTCGAGGAGGATTCGAGCAAGCTCATCGATTGGATCGGACAAAAGGAAGATGCCTGGGACGGGCTTCTGGACAGGGATTTCGATCCCCTTGATTTTGACGGCCGACTTTACGATCCCTTCGATGTGAGGGAGGTCAATGAGATCCTGGAACCCATGAGCCTCATATACGGCGCCGGCTATGTCCAGAGCCTCAAGCCGACCTTTTTCCTCGCCTCCCTCGATGAGAAAAGGGAAATGGAGGGAAACCCTGTCTATATCCTTGGTCGCGAGCTGGCGAGAGACATCCTGACACTTCCGGCGCTCTCCCAGGATCAGTGCATCTTCGTCAGAAAGGAATCCGCCCGGTATTTTCTCTGGGACCAGATCTTTTTCGTCAAGAAGTCGGGTCGCCGCGCGCTTGATTTTGCCCTCCATCGCTATGGGGTGGAAACAGGAAATCACGATGCGTTGCGGCAAAATCTGGATAGGATCGCAGATGCGGAGCTGGATGTCTACGTCCATCACGAACTGGGCGAGGTCCGTGAGCGATCGTTTGATCGGGACCTGTGGCGGAACATCATCGCATCCTTCCCACATTCGCCCATCGAATTCCTGGCGCGCGTCCTGAAGGATCTCCTTGCGGACACAAACCCCCACGGCAAGCTGCGTTTCATCACGGAGGAGAGAAGGGAGGGATCCCTGGCCTTCCATGTGGCGTTCCTGGACGACATGAGGCGGATCCTCTTCCCTGCGCTGGTCCGAGACCTTTGATCGGTTTATGAACACAGGCGACTGGCCGCTCATCGAATCGGCCATTTCGAAGGGCCACGATGACCTTCGGGCATATGCCGACCGGTTGACTGCCCTTTATGTGGCCGCCCGGGAAAAGGGAGACATGGACTGGGGCAGAAGTGAGATCAGCGCCCAGCTCCTTCATCCACTGGGTCTCGTGAGAAATCGGGCCAAGAGCGCTTAAGGGCGGACGGTTCGATAAACCCAGGATCATTGGATTGTCAAGGAGAACCCATGTGCAAGCTGTGCTCGGCGCCGCAGAGGCGATACCTGATCCGGGATGTCCTGACCGAACTGCTGGTCTGTGAGGAATGCGGCCTGGCCTTCGAAAATCTTGAAGGGGCGGAGCCTTGCGAGCCCCGTCACATCTCCGATTTGAACCCCGCCTGGCCCCGGTTCCGTTCCTTCGAAGACCTGATCTCCCGAATCACCCGGCAAGGCCAGATCACGCTCCCGCCTTGCCGGGCCATCAGCGAAGTGCCCTCCCGCCTCTTGAGCTACGCGATCGACATGCTTGGCGACCCCGGGGTCTGAGGTAAACGAGAAGAAGCACTGAACGGTCCGATTCCAGGGCCTGCCGCACAACCCCGCTGGGATTCATAACCCTTCCAGGAATTGCTCTCTGCTCGGAGGAAATGGTCCCTTGGTCGATGCAGTCCCAGACGATGGTCTGGATCTCGGAACATGTCCGGCCCGGTAGAGGGTTTTGCCCTCGGTGAGGTTAAGAATTTCGATCAGGCACGGTTGGCTGATACCGCCACTGGTCGCGAATGTATCCCCAAATCCTGGAGCGGACAGGTCGGCATTGGTACAGTAAACATTGATGCAATGCTTGGAATCACCGGGTTGGATCTGGAACTCGAGCTCCTGGAGCACCATCATGGTCTGGACATCGGACTGATCCGGCGCGAAGGTGGTACCCGCCGGTATAGTCAACTCAATAGGGCTGCCGGTGGGGTTTTCGAGAGTCAAACCGATACGAAATGCCGCGCCGAGACAGTTTGCTGCAATGCAATTGAGATCGCCGCCGCAGTTGATAAGACATTGATACATCGGGTCGTTGAGAATGTCCGTCATAGGAATCATAACACGATCCCGAAGCTTTCGCGATCACGCCCGGCAGCTGCGAAATCCCTTCCCCAATTTCCATGTGGCATCCCGGTCTGGAACTCCAGGGTGACCTGAAACTGCATGCCCGCAAACAGGACGCAGAGATCGGTAATGTCAAGGCTGGTTGGATCCACGGTGCCGCCGCACTGGCCTTGAAGGGTACTCGGCGCAATCGAGTTGAACTTCCAAAAGAGCCCGGAGGCGCCGGATTTGCTCGGCATCATAGTCAAGGGTCACGTAATAGGGCGTCCCCAGGTACTGGACGTAGGGAAGCGTCATGCGCAAGGTATATGGATCCACCGTTGCACCCGCCCCCAGTGCGTTTTGAATTGGGATCAACATGGCACAAAGGCTCAGAAACGCCCAAATGTTTAGCTTCTTTCTCATGGATCGCCCTCCTTTTCTTGTTGCTCCACGGTCTCAGATACCCGACGCGTGGCAATCTATCACCTGGGCCGACCATCGGTCAAGGAATCCTGGCGACGAAAAGGACAGGGTTTACGTCATTGAAGACTTTCTGGTAGGCTGTCATACCGCCAGGAAAGGGGCATGAGGGTCTCGACCAACGGTGTCGAGATCGTTTTCAAGAGAGGCGTGTCATGAAAATGGAAAGGAATCGGAGCAGATCATGCGAAGAGACCCACGTAGGACAAGGCAAGCAGTCATTTTTCCTTTGGATGATTTTGTTGGCTGTGCCTCTGTGGCGTTGCACCGCGGCCGTCCAAACCGGGCCGCCCAGTCCTGCCGCGCCCGCCCCGATCTCGGTGGCCGGGAACACGGACAGGGGATGGTGGCGAGTGAGCTTTCACATGGACTGGCCCGAGGACCAGGAAAGACCTGCCTGGCACATGGACCTCTGCCTGGCCCACATGGTGCTCGCCCCTGTGATCGGCCACTACGAGGCGTCGCTCGTCCTCTACCGTTTTCACAGACGTGCGGTGCGCGACAGGGAGGGGCACCGGTTCAGCTTTATTTTCTACGCCACGCCTGAGACGGCCCGGCAAGTCTTCGAGGAGATCGAAGCGAACAAGAACGTGGCTGCCATGATCGCCGACGACAAAGTCGTCGATGTCGTGTTCGACAATACAAGCGGATCCAAGGACCTGCGCATCGAGGATACGAGCGATCCCAACTGGTCGCCTGCCGTTCGAAAATCGTGGCCCTACTACATCATGGGGGCGAGCCAAATGTGGCTTCACCTGATCGACGAAGTCATCGCCGAGCACCCGGATGCGCCAAAGCCAAAGAAATGGCCGGAGGCAGAGGACTTTTATCGAATCATCGATAAGGCGGTGAACGAACTGTGGCAAAAAGAAGGGCGGCACGCCTTCCTCCACCACCTGAACGCACTTGTTCGGTTATGAGTCGCTGGTGGTGTACGAAAAGCGGTTCATGACGTTTTAGCTTGTGCGTTCTGTCCGTGAACGTCCCGGATTTAAGGTATTTGAAAACCCGTCTCTCCCTCTCGCCAGGTAGAAGCGAAAGGGAGGGGTGCGTCCGTTTGTGAAAACAGATCGGTTTCGGTTTTTGCGAAAAGGGCCCCATCCCCTATTCTGCCGACCAGATTTTAGTGTCGGCCGATTTTTCTTCTTGAGCTTCATTCAAATTGCGCATAAAAAGGGGGGAAAGCGTTCCAAAGTGGAGGAAATCCATTCGAGCCGGATAATCCGAATCAAGGGCGGGCAGCCGCCGGGAAGGATTTTAATGGCCGCAAAGAACGGAACCATCCTCAGCCTGCTCATCCATGCCCCTTGCCGGGTCGGCGCTCTCCTGTTCGCATTCTCATCCTACTTGAAGACACTCGATCTCGGAATTTCAAAGCTAAGTACACTGGTTCATAAATACGCTAACGTATTTTTGGTCTAAGCCGCCAGCCGATATGATTCGGCCTGTTTGTCGTTTACCTTGCACATCAGACGGTTAAGGTCGTTACGAGTAAATTTCCATTTAAAAGGCTTTGCGATCTCCTCGTAGTACTTTTGGAAGCTCAAGATACGTTCCTTAAGAGCTGCGAGAGAAGGGAAAATCATTGGGTGTAAGGGCCTTTCGTTGGAGAATTGAAAAGTAGATCTCGATCTGGTTGAGCCAGCTCGCATGCACAGGGCCATGAATAAGGGCCAGATTGGCATACCTGCCCTGTAAGCGCTCGATAGATTTCTGAACCCCGATGAGCAGATCCATTATCGACAATCAAGAAAACCCTTTTTGCTTCTTTGTAAGGATGTTGGCTCATGAACTGCGTCCACAAGGCGATCGAAAGGAGCGATGCCGCCTTTATGTTCGCACCGACCAAAGAGCTTGGCCCGGTGAACATCGAGTGCAGCGATATAAGCCCATGCCCCGCAGCGTTTATACTCGTGTTCCACCTTCATAGGCGAACCAGGCTGAGGAGGATAGGTTCGTATGTCGTCGTGCCCGAGCCTGGATACTGGTCTTTTCATCTGCGCTCAAAACAAATTCGTCTTCTTTGAGCGGTTTGCCGTTCCAAATCCTGTGATAGAGGTCGAGAATTCGTCCGGCTTTGGCGGCAAAATCAGGATCTCTGGGGAAAATCCAACAGCGATGTTGCCATGGCTTGATGGCATCCTCATGCAGCCAACGCCACACTGTGCTACCGCTGATGGTAGCTGCAAGGCCAGATTGCCGGACGTAATTCATAATGCCGTCCGTGCTCCAGCGAGAAAGAGGAATCCCATATTTGCCGGCAGTTCACAGGCGATGGCTTTAATTTGAACGACGAATCTGGGGGGGAAAGACCGGGGACGGCCCGGTCGAGAACGTTCTTCCAGGCCCTCGAGACGCTGCTCAAAGAACCGTTTTCGCCACATGCAGACCACTTCCCGTCGTGTATCCAATTTGGCTGCAATTTGATCATTGCTTAGGCCCTGGCTGCAAGGAGAATCATCTTGGCCCGAAGCACTGTAAAATACGGTAACGTATATTTCGATGAGCGCTTCAATAATTCCTGTTCCTCATCGGAGCTCAAAGCAATGAAATATGGGCTCTTTCTTGGCATGGTCAACCTCCACGATCGTTATCAACCATGCCCTATTTCACGGAATTTATCAAGCTAAAAATACGTTAGTGTATTTATGAAAACCAGTACTAAGTTACCGAGCGTCCAGCTTTTGGGGATTATCTCGGTTGGGTATTGTTTCGAAACCGGGGGCCCATCGGCAAGATGGGGAGTCCGAAGGACAATTTCGGATCCTCGTCCGCCAGCGTTATTGTGGATCGATATTCGGATTTCCGGTTTATCCTGGTTAGGGCCATAATGTCACAATGGGTGGAAAATTTTCTATTTTATAAAGGCAATAACTGGAAAATTTTCAATCTATTCACCCTGTCATACGAACAATAAACTTCAATAACAGAAAAAATCGGAGGGTTCAAAATGGCGAAGCCTAAAGTAACAGGGAAAAAGGCAGCAAGTAGTGCATCAAAGACTTTAACAAAATCTTCAACGGGCAAGAGCTCAAAATCTGCGGCTGGAAGTGCTTTGTCACAAACTAAAGCCCCAAAAAAAGTAACATCAAAAAAGGCAGCAAGCGCAGCTTTAAGAACTTTACGAGATGGTAGTACCAGCAAAACCTCCAAATCAGCAGCCGGTAGTACATTATCACAACGCCCCAAAACCGCCGCCAAGAAATCTGCTTCCAAGGGGACTGGTGCGAGAGCCAAACCAAAAAAATGAAATAAGCGATTACAGGGCAACATATTATGAGTTTTCAACCTTGGCGAGCGAGGTTTCAAAAAAATTATCTTTTGCTGGTATTGCTCTTGTATGGCTATTTAAAATGGAAAGTACGCCAATCCCGAAAGTGCCAGACGAATTAATTTTTCCAACCGGGCTTCTTGCTTTATCCCCATTGTTGCATAAAAATGGGCGCTGGTTCCTTAGAAGCATGCCTATCCGGTTGACACAGGTTGGCGCTTTGGGGTATGATCCTGCGCATGTCAGATTACCCCCGGACTCTTTTAGAGTTTCAGCATCTCTTCCCTGATGAAGCGGCGTGCGCTCGCCATCTGGAGCGTATCCGGTGGCCAGAAGGTTTCAAATGCCCATCCTGTGGTCAGGTTGGTGATCCGTGGCGTCTTCAGGCCAGACCACGCGTGCTGGAATGTCGTCAATGCGGCCACCAAGTCAGCCTTACAGCGGGCACTATTATGCACCGAACGCGGCAGCCCCTGCCAATCTGGTTTTGGGCTGCGTACTTGGTGACGACGCAGACGCCTGGTATGAGTGCTCTACAGTTCCAAAAGCAACTCGGCATCAAGCGCTACGAGACAGCGTTTCTGATGCTACACAAGCTGCGTGCTGCGATGGTTCGGCCTGGACGAGACCGAATTGGTGCTAAGTGGCCAGTCGAGGTGGACGAGACGTACGTCGGTGGTGCAACACAGGGAGAGGGGCGAGGACGACACCACAAGACGCTTGTTGTCGGCATGGTAGAAGTGCTCCCGCGGAAGAAAGCTCTTGGCCCTGACCCGAATCTACCATCTGGCCAGCGTCCGCAGCACCGAGGAGGACATGGTCGCGGTTTTATCGCGGGCAGGTTGCGCCTCCAGATTATCCCGAACCGCAAGCAGGAAACGCTGGAACCGGTGGTTCTGGCTAACGTCCAGAAGAATGCCGAAGTACGGACCGACGGGTGGACTGGCTACGACAACTTGCACAAGCTGGGCTACAGGCACACAGCCGTGCCAGTCCGAGGTGATCAAGCCAAGACGGATCAACATCTTCCGATGATCCACATTGTGTTCGGAAATCTTGATGCGTGGCTCTTGGGAACGCACCACGGAGTTAGCCCAGCGCACTTGCAGGGCTATCTCAACGAGTTCGTGTTCCGATTTAACCGACGATTCTGGCCAATGGTGGCTTTCGACAGTGTACTGAAGATTGCCGCCCGAGTGGAATCGCTGACCTACAGGGACTTTTACGAAAGCGCGCAGAGACATGCAAATTCCGTGGAGCTAGACGAACCTGTGCTAACCGGATAGGCATGCTTAGAAGTTCTGTCATAAACGGCTGAAATCAATTTCAGCTCCCAAATCTGGAAGTCGCCACGTGTGAATTCCTCAGTGGTAAGCGTTCAAGCCAATTGGCGTTGCAATGCAAAAAGTCTTTCGAGAAACGCCATATTTTTTGCAACGATAGGGTTATCACTAGCTCTTGACTTGATGCAATACATCGCTGCTTCAATTATCTGGGGAATATTTCAATGGAATGAAGAAAGGAAGCTTTCAGACTTGTCTGAAGATGCAGATTTATCAGCACCACGTATTCTGAAGCTACCACAATTTATATTTATTTCCCTTAAGCTTCTATCAGTTTTGACAGCATATATTTTCATCACCAAATACATATTGATATGCTGGAGTAAAAGCTGAGATGTATCAAAAAGGATCTCGTATAACAATTGCATTCACCAGACGGCGGGCGGCGGGCGGCGAGAAGCGCGGCGGCGCTGACGCGGCAAGTTCATTGGCGCCACTGTTGATGCAGGTCGTTCAATGAGAGAAAAGGAGAATCATGAATAGCAAGGTCAACGCCCATGAAATCATGCTCTTTTGGACATAGACCAATGTTAGAATGCAAGAATGCCGCGACAAGCCGGCATAGATGCTCCGGGAGCCGTGCATCACATCATCTGTCGCGGAATAGAGCGGGGCGTGATATTTCGGGCTGAGGGCGATCGGTCTGAATTCATCGACCGATTGAGTGGCACCTTAAAGGAAGGGGTTAGTCCTTGTTATGGTGATGGCAACTTTGTCGAATCTGTGCTGGAACATTAAAATGGAAAATTTGAGTGGCGCTATCGACTTCAAGCCCGGGGCTATGATTTTGTGAAGGTCCTTGAGCGGGTTGAAAAGCTTTTGGCGTTATAAAGGAATAGATCCTTGGTCGAGACAGGGGGTCTGAGCTGGCACAGGCAAGGAGTCTCGTTTGTTACTGCGCGGCCATTTCGTGCCCGTGGAGCGGCTGGAGGAGACCACCCAGGCTATTTCTTCGTTTCTTGATCATGCAGCGCATCAATGACCACAGAGGAGTAGACCACCATGAAGATCAACATTGGAGAATTCTTGACCCGCCGCGCCCGTATAACCCCTGCCAGGGAAGGGCTGGTTTGCGCAAATGTGCGCCGGACCTATAAAGCCTTAAATGATCGCGCCAATCGGTTGGCCAATGCCATGAAAGCGGCAGGGATCGGACCCGGTGACCGCGTGGGCCTTCTGGCGCTAAACGAGCCGGAATATTTCGACATGTATTTCGGGTTGGGGAAAATCGGTGCAATCCTGGTGCCGATCAACTACCGCCTGGCAGGCCCGGAAATCCAATATATCCTGTCTGACTGCGGCGCTAAAGCATTTGTATTCGGAAAAGAGTACGCAACGGTGGCCGACGCTATTCGGAAAGACATCCCGGCTGAACATTTCGTGGCCATCACCGACCAATCGCCGCCATGGGCCCGACCATACGACGCCGCTCATCGGGGAGGCATCCGACGCGGAGCCGGAAATAGTCGGCGGTGATGACGATACCTTGACCATTCTTTACACGTCCGGAACCACCGGGCGTCCAAAGGGTGCTGAGCTGACCCATTCTTACTACTACTGGAACTCGGTAAACCTGATGTCTACGCTTGGCCTGAATGTTGGCGACACGAACCTGATTGCATTGCCGCTGTTTCACATCGGGGCTCTGGCAGGCGTGCCCTGGATTGTTCATTCCGGTGGCAAGGCGGTCTTGTTGAGGAATTTGGATCCCCAGCGCTTTCTCGAGCTTATCGAAGAAGAAAACGTAACCGGGTTCGGTTCGGTTCCCCAATTGCTGGATTTTCTGAAACTGGTTCCCAATTTTGAAAAATACAACTGGAGTTCCGTCCGCGTCATCCTGGTGTATGCCGCGCCCGTACCCGTAACCCTAATTAAAGAGTATGCCGCAGCCGGCATTGAAGTCCGGCAGCTGTATGGTCTGACCGAATGCAATACGGCGACGGTGCTGGATTCGGAAAATGCACTCGACAAAGTCGGCTCCTGCGGCCGGCCGTTTTTCCACACTGAAGTTCGCGTGGTCGATGATCAGGGCCGCAACGTCGCCCCCGGAGAAAAGGGCGAAGTATTGCTGCGCGCTCCCAACATGATGAAAGGGTACTGGAACAGGCCCATGGATTCGGCTGACACCATAAAAGACGGGTGGCTTTACACCGGAGACATCGCAAAAATGGACGCGGACGGATTTCTCTATATTTTGGACCGCAAGAAGGACATGATCATCTCCGGGGGTGAAAACATTTACCCTGCGGAGGTCGAAGATGGGCTGTTGAATCATTCCAAAATTGCGGATGTGGCCGTCATCGGGTATCCGCATGCAAAATGGGGCGAGGCGGTCAAAGCCATTGTGGTCGTGAAGAAAGGGGCAACACTGACCGGCAGAAGAACTCATCGAATGGTGTCAGGGCAAAATCGGACGGTTCAAGATCCCCAAGGCCGTCGTGTTTACGGATACCATTCCCCGGACACCTACGGGTAAAATACTTAAACGGGAACTTAGGCAAAAATTCAACTAGGGTGATTGTGTGTGGTTTTGACGCATCAGAGATCAAATTCTTTGGCTGAATTCTATTTTCATTTTCTAACCGACCCCCTTGAATAATTCGACCCAGTTTTCTGTCAAAGGATTTCTTGACTGCTTGGCGAAGAGGGAATGCAAAGAGTGCGCGGAGAAAAAATGAACCACCCCCAGCGGATTTTTCAGGCGGTTCGCTTGACAGGATAGAGGAGGAGCTCATGGAATTCAGCACGATAAAATATTCCAGCCCTGAGCCGGGGATTGGTGTGATTACGCTCAATCGTCCGCAGCGGCTGAATGCAATCAATTTGGACATGCTCGACGAAATCCACACGCTCTGCAACGACCTGGCTCACAGCGATGACGTGCGGGTGATCATCATCACCGGAGAGGGACGCGGATTTTGTTCGGGAGCCGATTTAATGGATGAAAGAATTCATAAACAGGCTTCATCCCTTTTTTTAAGTGCCGCCTCCTTTTTAGTGAATATTCAGAAAAAATATTCGCGTTTGATAATTGAAATGCGGCAAATTCCCCAACCGATCATCGCCGCCGTGAACGGACCCGCAGCCGGCGGGGGAATGTGCATGGTGTTGGCATCGGATGTCATCATGGGCAGTCCGCATGCATCTTTTACCCCCTCTTTCATCAATATCGGTCTTTCCGGCGGTGAATTGGGCAGCACCTATTTTCTGCCCCGCCTGATCGGAAGCGCCCGGGCGTCGCGAAATCCTGCTGACCGGACGCACCGTCCATGCGGCAGAGGCTGAAAAAATCGGGCTCATCAGTCGATTGGTTGCCGAGGATAAACTGATGGAATCCGCCATGCAAACGGCACGCATCATGCTGGAAAAATCACCGGTGGGATTACGGTTAACCAAGGAAACGCTGAATCAGAATCTGAATGCACCCTCCCTCCAGGCAGCCGTTGAGCTGGAAAATCGCAATCAGAGTATTTGTTGCCTGGCACCGGAATTTTTTAAAGCCGTCGAAAAATTCAACAAGAGCAATAAAAGCTGATCGTTCCCGGCTCGCAGCAAACAGCTCATCGCTCAAAGATGAATAGGAATTTAGACTCTACCCATCGAGGTGCCGGTTGAACCATCGATTGGTGCTGCCGTCGTGGAACCACTTATCCGGAAATCCTCGCCGCCGCATGTTCTGTCAGCTCTCTATCTTGGTCTCTTTAGTCGAGGGATCTGGTCGGCGTCGATCAGAAGCTTGATCGAACGGGGCTATACCGGGATACGGCTGATGAGCCCCTTCTCCTCCAGCTTCAGGATCATCTGATGGATTGTCGGAGGCGTCGTACCAAAGAAACGCTGAAGTTCTGCTTCAGCTGGCGCTCTCCCGTGCATCACCATGTAGCTCTCGATGAATGCCAGATACTGACCCTGCTTCTCTGTGAATCTGTCAGCCATATTCGGACCGCCATGCGCTGGACGCCCATGAATTCGTTGGTTGTGGCTTCATCGACTATTCGGCCAGCCAGATCTTGGTATCGGGCGATTCCTCCATGATCTTCTCTTTGGCCCCCAGATAGGTCCTGTAACCGCCGCTCAAACTCCTTGATTCGAACCCATTCTGCAAGAGAATCCGGTGGCCCACATAGGCCCTGAGCCCGATCGCGCAATAGGGGATATAGCGCTTTCCCCTGTCCAGCTCAGGGAGCCTTTCGCGCAGCTTGGGCAGGGGGATATGCAAGGCGCCCTTGATGAAGCCCGCCTTTTGCAGTTCATCTTTGTTCCGGAGGTCGATAAAGACGTCCCGCTCCGGGTCGATATCTCCGAGCTCATTCCACAGGATGAGGTCCATGTCCCCTTTTAGCACATTTGCCGCAACAAAACCCGCGATGTTCACCGGATCCTTTGCAGAGGAATAGGGCGGAGCGTAGGCGAGCTCGAGTTCTTCGAGGTCATAGACGGTCATGGAGGCCCTGATGGCGGTAGCCAATACGTCGATCCGTTTGTCCACGCCTTCCATGCCCACGATCTGGGCGCCGAGGAGTCTTCCGTTGGCAGGCGAGAAGACCAGCTTTACAGCCATCATCCGGGCCCCGGGATAATAGGATGCATGGGAGCCGGAGTGGGTGTAGCTGACCATGTGGGGGATATCGTGCTTACGAAGCGTCTTCTCGTTGGCGCCCGTGGCGGCGACCGTCATGTCGAAAACTTTCACTACCGACGTTCCGAGCGCGCCCTTGAAAATCGACCTTCGGCCCATGGCGTTGTCTGCTGCGATTCGGCCCTGTTTGTTCGCAGGCCCGGCCAGGGCGGTCATGGTGGGAAGCCCGGTCACGAAATCCCTGATTTCCACGGCGTCTCCCACGGCAAAGATGTCGGGGTCGGAGGTCATCATCAAGGCATTCACCTTGATGCCGCCCCGCGGACCGAGCTCGAGACCCGCCTCCCTGGCGAGCCTGTTTTCAGGACGGATGCCTATGGAGAGAATCACGACGTCGCAAGGGATCTTCCCCGCCTTGTCCGTAGAAACAATGATCCGGTCCCCCTCCTTGGAGAAGCCCGTTACCGCGCACCCCAGGCGGCAATCCACGCCCTTTTCCTTGAGATGGGCTTGGACGAGGGCCGCCATCTCATAATCGAGAGGGGCCATGACCTGATCGAGCATTTCGACGACGGTTGTCTTGACCCCCCTGTCCGCAAGATTTTCCGTCATTTCAAGGCCGATAAAACCGGCGCCCACGACGACCGCCGAAGCCGGTTTTGTAGCATCCATGCAATCCTTGATCCGATCGGAATCCGGGATGCTTCTTAGGTTGAAGATATTTCCCAGTTCGATGCCGTCGATGGGGGGCCTCACGGGCTCTGCGCCCGGGCTGAGAATGATCTTGTCGTAACCCTCCTGGTAAACGTCCCCTGTGGCCCCGTTTCTGACGGCCACCTCCTTTTTCGTCCTGTCGATCCGGAGGACCTCGGAGAAGACTCTGATGTCGATGTTGTATCTCTCCTTGAACGCCTCCGGGGTAGTCACCAGGAGGTCGTTTCTTTTCTTGATCACGCCGCCGATGTAATAGGGGAGCCCGCAGTTGGCAAAGGAAATGTAGCCGCCCCTCTCAAAGAGAACGATCTCCGCCTGTTCATTCAACCTTCGCGCCCTGGCGGCGGCGGTAGCGCCCCCTGCCACGCCTCCGATAATCAACAATTTCATTTGGCTCTCCTCTTCTCAAATGTGGCGCTCGCCTTTCCACAGGACCGCTGCCCCGATCTCCCCCAAGTGGGCGCACCCGGTAAATATCATGGCGGCCTTCAGCTCACCATGCAATTGCTCCAGGGTCAGGCGGACCCCTTCCGTCCCCGCACCTATCGCTCCAATGGCCAGGGGCCGTCCAACCAGAACCGCGTGCGCGCCGAGGGCCAGCATCTTGAGCACATCCACTCCCCGGCGGATTCCCCCATCGACCATGACCACCAAGTCGTTTCCCACGGCCCGGGCAATCTCCGGCAGGACCTCGGCTGTCCCGGGGGTGTAATCCAGGACCCGCCCCCCATGGTTGGAGACGACAATCGCCGCTGCGCCAGCCTCGCGCGCAGCCAGGGCGTCCTCCACGCACATGATTCCCTTCAGTATGAGGGGCAAATGCGTGCTTTTCACTAACTCACGTAATTGCTCAATGCTCTTAGGCCCAACCGGCTGGCCTGCTGCACGCATGGGGAGGATCCCCGCCGCATCCACATCTACGCCGACGGCCGCGCAACCCGCTTCCTCCGCCTCCCGCAGGTGGTGTATGACGCTGGTCTGATCCCTGGGTTTAGTTATAGGGATACCCTGGCCGTTGGCTGTCTGGATAACGCGCAGGCCCGTTAAATAGAGATCGGGATCAGGCCCGTCCCCGGTCATGGCCAGGGTCCCGGCCTGGCGCGCGCCAAGGACAAAGGCCGAGGTCAGCTCTTCTTCCGTGACAATCCCCTGAAAGTTCATTTTGGCGCCGGCCACTGCCGCGCCAAGGATGGGCATGGCTAACCTCCGGCCCCAAAGGGTCAGTGACGTGTCCGGGTCATGGACCGTATGCACCACACGCATCTTCAAGCGGAGGGAAGCCAGTGCCTGGTAATTGTTGATGAAGGACCTGCCGCTCCCAACCCCCCCCATGCCTGGAAACTCACCTGCGCACGCCACGCCGTTGCACTCCCTGCATACCCGGCAAACATTATTGAACCGTTGCTTTGCCTGCTGTCGGACTTCTATCAGTTTCATAGATACTCCATCTGCATTGCGGCCATGAGAATCCTCCCGGCGGGTGGCTGCCGTTTTGTTGGGAGCATCCGGCTGGAATCGATTCTATGCGTGAAATGTCTGAAGTCCTTGTAAGGGATATGGGGAAAACTTCAAGAGGAATGAATGGGGAGGTCTGGGGTGAGGCTGGATGCTATTGACAGCACACCTTAAAAGGTATGATTATTATATCATAGATTTCGAATATGATCTCGAAAAGAGCCGGTTAAACAAAACGCGGCACGGAATTGGCTTCCTGGAGGCTCAAGCATTGTGGCTGGATGTTGACCGAATAGAGGTTCCTGCCAAAACGTTGGACGAAAACCGAAGCATGGTAGTCGGTATGATCGGCGGTAAACATTGGTCGGCAGTGATCACCTACCGCGCAGAGAAGGTGAGACTAATTTCGGTGCGTCGTTCCAGAAAGGAAGAAATGGAGATCTTTGAAAGCGAAGGAATTTGACAAGAAGTTTGAAAGGGGCGAGGACGTAACGCCGTTTCTGGATCGCGCCCGTGCGAGAAGGCCCGGGCAGGAGCTCAAAAGGGTCAATGTGGATTTTCCTCTCTGGATGATTGAGTCCTTGGACAGGGAAGCCAAACGGCGCGGTGTAACTCGGCAGTCCATCATCAAGATGTGGCTGGCCGATAAGCTGGAGGAATCTGCTGCATAAAATCATCCGGAGCCCCGTCTCAGCCCTGCCGCACGAGCCGTCGCGCCCACAGGCTTAGCCAGACCATCTCCACTGCCCCCATCCCCCCATCCCACGCTCCTCTTCACAAATGTGACTCTCGCCTTCAGCATCGCGCCGGCCTATGGGGGTTGCGGCCTGCGATCTTTTCGATGGCCTCGGCTGCGGCCTCCCTGACATCAGCGGCGAATGGGCCGGCCTGGATCTCCCGCAGACGCGGGAGCAGCTCCGCGCTCTTGAGTTCACCGAACACGTACAAGAGGTCCCCTTTCACGGCGTCATCCGCTTCGTCGAATCGGTCCCAAAGCGGTTCGGCGGTCTGACGGGCCAGGGCCGGATTCGTTTCGGCCAGTTCTTCCATGACCACCATGGCGCCCATCCGGACAGGCCACGATTTGCTCACAAGAAGCCCGAGGAACGAGGGAAAGATCTCCTCCTCTTTCCAGCATCATGGATGCAAGGCGGCTTGCGTCGCCTTCTTTGAGCATCCGCTCCAGGGCGGAAGGGGCAAGGGCCGCAGGGTCCCGATGAATCAGGACATCGAGGATCTCCTGGATCCTGAGCTGACCGGTCCATCGAAACCCGTCAGTCCAGCACCACGGTGGGCACGGCCTGCACTTTTTCCCCTTCGGCTGCCTCCGGAAAGAGCGCGCAGTCTATGATGTGCGACCCGGATGTTTCGGTTTGAAATGGCAAGGGGCGTCAGCCTTGCGATGACCGCAGGACAGTGGGGGCAGTGGAGACTCATGAAGACGCGAAGCTCCGCAGGAAGGGTGACCGCTTCCACCTGACGACGAATGGCATCGTCCAAGGCAAGCGGGCTGCCACCGGCCAGGGACAGCGCATCCAGAAATGGGGCCAGCTCCATCCCCGCCGGGATCGGCGTAATACAGGAGATTTTCCACAGAGCATCATGCCCGGGCGCGTCGCTCCGGATCGACGATCTCGGTCTCCAATCTGATTTGAGGCGCCATGCGGACCAGGTCCTCCAGGAAGGCGTCGAAGTCCGAACGACCTGCGATCGTCGTTCTTCATGAACGTGATTCGAACTTCTCTTGCTTCTATGGCCCATTTGCGGGCCCGTTCCAGGTCCTTTTCTTCCATGGGTGTCCCATTCCCTGCAGAAGGGCCGCCCCAGCCATTCCTTTACAGAAAGTGTCAATTGAAGTAGAAATAAATAAGATACAAGGTGCAAGGCGCACGGAAGATAACACAACGGCGCAAGGTGGACGAGAAAACTGGGATGGATGAGAAAACGGTGCACGGCGTTAGGATAAAGGCAAAGGCATGATAAGGGACAAGGTCAAGAAGATCCTGGAGGAGCTGCCGGAGGGGGTGGCGCTTGTGGGAGCGGCCAAGACCCGAACGGTGGACGAGATCCTTGAGGCCGTTGACGGCGGGCTCCGGATTGTGGGTGAGAACTACGTTCAGGAGGCGGAAAAGGTCTTTCAGGCGATCGGGGGACGGGTCAAATACCACATGATCGGCCATCTTCAGACGAACAAGGTCAAGAAGGCCGTTCAGGTCTTCGACGTGATCGAGACCGTGGACTCCGTAAAGCTTGCAAGGGAGATCGACCGGCAGTGCGAGAAGCTTGGCAGGGTCATGGAGGTGCTCATCGAGGTGAACAGCGGGGAGGAGGCCCAGAAGGCAGGCGCCATGCCCGCTGACGTCCCGTCCCTCGCGGAAGAGATATCCAAACTCAATCACGTCCGATTGATGGGCCTCATGACCATGGGACCCATTTCAGAGGATCCGGAGGTTTCTCGGCCATTTTTTCGACGAACCATGGAACTTTTCAATGCGCTGAAGCGAATGGCCCTCCCGAACGTCCAGATGCGTTATCTCTCCATGGGGATGTCAGATTCCTATCGGATCGCCATAGAGGAAGGGGCGAACATGGTGCGCATCGGCACGGCCATCTTCGGGGAAAGACATTACGATCCATGAGGGCAGACGCAGACAGGGCCGGATCCCCGGGCAACGAAACCCCGCCAAACACGAACGCTTGCACGCCCCGGGCCTTAAAGCGGCTCATGGGCCAGGCCATCCACACGCATCAGATGATCAGGGACGGCGACCATGTGCTGGTTGGGGTCTCAGGCGGCAAGGACAGCATGAGTCTCTTGTGGCTTCTGCGGGACCGAATCCGCCGCGTCCCCAAGAAATACAGACTGACGGCCGTCCATGTGGACCCCGGCTTCGGCGCGGATTCCGCCGGTCAGATGGAGCGTTTTTTCACGGCCAACGGGTTTGACTACCGCCTTTTTCGAAGCAATATCGGCCCCCGGGCTCACAGTGCGGCGAATCGGGAAAACCCCTGCTTTCTCTGTTCCCGTCTGAGAAGAAAAATTCTCTTCGACCTGGCCCAAGGAGCTGGGCTGCGAGCGCATCGCCCTCGGCCATCACAAGGACGATGTCATCGAGACCTTTTTCATCAACGTCTTTTACGGCGCATCCGTCAGCACCATGCTTCCGGTTCAGAGCCTTTTCGGCGGGAAGGTGAAGATCGTGAGGCCCCTTTATATGGTCGATGAAGACCGGCTTCAGCGGTACGCACAGAGCGATGGGCTGGCCTGCCATCGATCTGGGCTGCCCGACGGCCGGATCGTCCAAGCGGCAGGAAGTCAAAGGCCTGTTGAACCGGCTCTACAAGACCAACCGAAAGATCAGGGGCAACATCTTCCACGCCCTCCAAAACGTGAAGCCCGAGTATCTTCCTTCCCAGCCCGCACGATCAGCCACAGCGATAACTCAGCGTCCAGCGGGAGAAAGATCGTGAAAAGGATGGGTGGCTGAATGTCGATCCGCTGAGCGACCTACCAGAACCAAAAAAATGATGGACCGGGCCGTGTCCTTTTCCCAGCCGGTAGACCGCTCCGGCACGCAGGGCGCCCGGTGAGATAGTCCTTTGCCTTGGAAACCGCCGTTTCGAGCGATTCGCCTCTGGCCAGAAACGAGGCGATGGCCGATGAAAGGGTGCATCCCGTGCCGTGGTTGTTTCGGGTGTCGATCCGTTCGGCCTTGAGGATGACCGTCCGGTTGCCAGTCGGGGAGGTAGAGGAGGTCCGTGCTCTCATTGCCGGAGAGGTGTCCGCCCTTGATCAGGATGCCCTGCGCCCCCGAGGCCCCAAGCTCGCGGGCCGCAAGACCCATATCCATCGACCGTCCGGATCTTTCGCCCCACCAGGACGGAGGCCTCGTGGAGGTTTGGGGTGACAACCGTGGCCAGCGGGAAAAGGACCTCTTTGAGCGCGACAACGGCTTCGTCCTGAAGGAGGCTGTCACCGCTTTGTGCCACCATCACGGGATCGACGACGATGTTTTGGACACGATGTTTCACGAGTTGACGGGCCACTGCACGGATCAGTTCGTCGGAATAGAGCATGCCGATCTTGACCGCTGCCGCGCCCATGTCCGTGAGAACAGCCTCCAGCTGTTCTTCGACGAAGTCCGGTGGCACGGGGTGGATGGCCCGGACCCCCGTTGTGTTTTGGGCGGTGAGCGCCGTAATGACCGACATGCCATAACAGCCGAGGGCTGAAAACGTCTTGAGATCGGCCTGGATGCCGGCCCCGCCGCCGCTGTCGGACCCGGCCACGGTGAGCACCCTGAAGTATTCCCCATCCATCATTCCATCTCCGCAAGGTTCGGGGTCAGAAGGTGGCGCAACGAAATCCGAGGATGTTGGATCGCGCATCCGGCTCCATTTTGAAACGGCTGCAAAGGCAGATATCTGATGTTGAAGCCCAGCTGCCACCTTTGACAATATAGCACAGTCTGTCACTGTTTTCACCGATTTGGCCTCTGTCCAATGTCCCATGCGGCACCCACCAGGGTGTCGGGATCGATGGTTTGGAGCGTGGTGAGGGCGAGGCCATCGGGGTGTTGGGCGCTTATGGCCTGAATCAGCCTGAGCTTTGGGGAATCTTTGGTCTTTTAGTCAAGATTTTTGATGGCCTCGTCGATAGCATTTAGTGAGACAACCGCAGCCATGATGTGATCCTTTGAGCGTCTGAGTGATACTGGACATGGCGTATAAAGGTGGATGTGCAAGGGTCACATATCGCGGCAACCTGATTTCCCGCACCTGCCGGCCATGGGTGGTCACCCTTTTAAATGTGATCGATTTGTGATACAAATCCATTTGATCTAATCGGCCAGTGGAGGTTCGGTCTCCACAAACGCGTTGTCGGGGCCATGTGCACATGTCACGAGTGATTTGCATTTCCAATCAAAAGGGTGGTGTCGGAAAGACCACCACTGCCATCAACCTCTCCGCAGCGCTTGCCGCCGGTGAGCAAAGGACCCTTTTGGTGGATTTCGATCCGCAAGGTCACGCCACGGCAGGACTGGGGGTGGAAAAGGTCCGGATGGGGCAATCCGTCTATCACGGGATCATGGGAAAGGCGTCCCCCCAGGAAATCATCATCCGGACCGAACTGGACCATCTGAGCCTCTTACCTGCCAGGAGAGAGCTTTTCAGGGCCGAAGTGGAGCTCATGTCCAGATCCGGCAAGGAGAAGGTCCTGCGCGGGTTTTTGAAGAATATCCGGGAGGACTTCGACTACATCATCATTGATTCCGCGCCCTCCTTGAACCTCCTGACACTGAACGGATTTCTGGCCGCGGACTCCCTTCTGATACCGCTTCAGTGCGATTTTTTTGCCCTGGACAGCCTGGAGTCCATGATGGCCTCCCTGGACGTGATCACCCAGCGGATGCATCCTGACCTGCGCGTCATGGGCATTCTTCTGACCATGTTCGATCCCAAGAGACGGGGTTTCGAAGCAGATCGAGGCCTCCGCCCGCAGGCAATTCAAAGAACTGGTCTTCAAGACGGTCATTCCGCAGGATTCGACGATCAAGAAGGCGGCCATCCTTGGGCGACCCCTCCTTATGCATAGCATCAAAGCGGTCGCCGCGCGCAGGTATCTCAGATTGGCCGAGGAAGTGATGACGAGATAAGAACAACTCGTTTTGCACCACGAGGTGCAGGAAAGGAGTCATGCCTCATGAAATTGACCGACGCTCAGGTGATTGCGAATCGAGAACAGGAGCTCTTTGACAGTATCATTGCCGATCTGGATTGGGCCGCCATTGAAGAGATCTTCAAGAAACAGCACAACCTGGAAATCCAGGAAGAGGTGGAATACAAGAAGGGCGACATCGTCTCTCACGATTCAACGGTCGCTTACCGACTGGATTTTGAGGTGAAGGTCAACCTGTCCATTCTCATCGATCGGCAGGGGAACTTCCTTTCGGTGAAGAGCGGCGCGGCGCGTCGGCCGAAGGGTCTCCCGGACAGTGCTCAAGGGAAACAAGGGGATACGTCTAAGGGTGATTCTGAAGCGGCGGCGGAGAAAGAAGGGTCAGCCTATGAGGACATCCTGAAGGGGATGGGCTCGTAGGGGGAAAGTGATCGGTGAGCAGTAATCAGTGACCAGTGATCAGTGATGACTAGCCTTCGTTGGCGTGACGTCAATGCGGCCTGGGGAGTGTGGGTCTGAAATGACCCTTCCTAAGGCTCGGACACCGCCGTCCCTCCAGTTAGTTATTCAAACTCGGACGCGACGGAGGCGATCCCAATGAAAGCCCTATATTTCAGTGGAGCACGGCGACCTTGATGTGATTCGCTACGGCGATGTGGACGACCCGAAACCGGATCACGGCCAGGTGCTGCTTCGGGTTCGGGCCTGCGCCATCAACCACCTGGACATCTGGGTCCGTCGCGGCTGGCCCGGTCTCAAGCTGGAGATGCCCCACTGGTGCGGCGCCGATGTGGCAGGCGAGATCGTCGAACTGGGCGAGGGCGTCTCGGGATGGGAGGTGGGTCAGCGCGTGGTGTGCGACCCCGGCGTCAACACGCTTGAGGATGAGTTCACGCGGCGGGGCGAAGTGAGTGTCAGCCCTGGCTACCACATCCTTGGCGAGCATAGACGGGGCGGGGCCGCGGAGTACGTGGCGGTGCCGGCTGGAAATCTTGTGGCCATGCCTGAGACCCTGGACTTCCCCGATGGCCGCGGCCCCCCTTTTGGTCACGCTGGCGGCCTGGCGGATGTTGATCCACCGCGCGGGGCTCCGGGCGGGGGAGAGCGTCCTGGTGGTTGGCGCAGGCGGCGGGGTCAACAGCATGGCCATACAGATCGCCAGACTTGGCCGGGGCCAGGGTCTTGGTGGTTGCGGGAGACGAGGAAAAGTGCCGCCGCGCCATCGAGCTTGGTGCACACGAGACCCTGGATCGCTCAAAGGTGGACTGGGGACGTGAAATTTACCGCATGACCGGAAAACGCGGGGTGGACGTGGTGGTGGACAATGTGGGCAGAGCGACCATCCATACCTCCATGGCCGCGGTGGCCCGGGGCGGACGCATTGTGATCATCGGCAACACGAGCGGCCCGAAGGCCGAGATCGACATCCGCTACATCTTCGGAAAACAGATCAGTCTCATCGGGTCCACCATGGGATCCCACCAGGACTTCCGGGAGATCCTGAAGCTGCTCTGGTCCGGAAGGCTAAGGCCCGTCATCGACCGGATCATGCCCCTCAGCGAGGGCCGGGAGGCGTATGCCATCATGGAGCGGGGCGAGCAGTTCGGAAAGATCGTGCTGATACCTTGAAAGGGCTGGCCCTGTGTTGACGCATGACGCTGTTCGCCAAAGTGAGCCGTTCGGAAAGGCCGGCTGATGTCCCCCCTGATAAGCAGCGATCGCACCGCCGGGGATTCCGTCGTCTCTTATGGTTTCCCTCAACCCTCGTACTTCTTGGTGATCTCTCTGAAGATGACAAGCTTCAGCACGTCCTGCGTCCCCTCACCCAGGGAGGCCGCCCAGGCGTCCATGGGAAACTTGTGGATGGGGTGTTCAAAGACGACAGATGCTGCGCCGAAGAGGTCTGCGGCCCAGGTGGTCACCTCCCGTGCGATCATGACCGAGAGGTACTTGGCGGTGGAGGACTCAAACCGGAAGTCGCCGCCCTGGTCCATGGTCCAGCAGGCCTTCCAGAGCATCACGCGGGCCGCCTCCATCCGCGCATAGAAATCGGCCATCTCAAACGCCTTGGCCTGGTGGTCCATGATCCGTTTTCCCAGCACCATGCGCTTCTTGGCATGGTCCACGGCGGTTTCAAAGGCGCCCATGGCCGTGCCGAGACAGAGGCCGCTGATGGGCACCCGGCTGTAGGTGAAGACCGTGAGGACCTGCCTCAGCCCCCGGCCCCGCTCGCCCATCAGGTGGTCGTCGGGCACAAAGGTATTGTGGAGTTGGATTCTCGTCAGGTCCGAGGGGATCCAGACCTGCTTGTTGAGCTTCTTTCGGGTGACACCATCGGCCTTGAGATCCACCAGGTACATGGAAAGACGTTTGTTCCTGTCCGCATCCGGGTCCGAGACCGCGGTGACCACCGCCATGTCGCTGATGAGCCCGCCTGTGACGTAGGCCTTGGTCCCGTTGAGCACCCAACCGCCATCGACCTTTTCGGCCCGCATGGCGATGTTGGCCACATCGCTTCCGGCCCCGCTCTCGGTGTTACCGAGGCACATGAGGGTCTTGCCGCTGAGGGCGGCGTCCGCATAACGTTTCTTCAGTTCGTCCGAGCCCCAAAGCCAAAGCGCCATGATCCCCAGGTCTGCGTGGGCGAGCGTCGCAACGGCCACGCCCGGCGAAAGTCTTCCATAGATCTCACCGAGGGTCGCCTCCCGCAGGGCCGGCCGCTTGGCCAAACGTCCGTCCCTCATCTCGAAACCGATCCAGCCACCCCGGCAAATCTGCTCGTGAAAGGCTCGCGGCACCTCGCCGTTCCGGTACCAGGTGCCAAGGTGCGGCATCATGTGTTCGTCCAAGAAGGCCCGAAACTGCTTTTCGTCCTCTTGAATCTCGGTCGGAACGGTAAAATCCATATCCCCCCCTTGGCATTCGGCATCTGCAACGCGACTTGACAGCTTAAACCTTATTGGTATTAACTCTAAAAATATGCAATTTGTCCAAATATAGTTTTCAGGAACCCAATCGCAAGGTAAGGCGACCACCGCGACAAGGAATCAAATCGGTTCAACAAGTCACGACCCCGGCATTGAAAGGGTCGGTGTTTGAAACCCAAAGGAATTCCCAGCCCCGCCACGTGGAAGGCCCTGCTTGAAAGGAGGAGAAATATGAGCCCTGTGACCCTGAAACGAAACATATTCCAGCGCATCCTCGGGATAGCGGCAACAGCGCCTCCTGCGGATGAAGGGTGTTGGACGTTCTCTGATGGAAGAATCGAAGTCGATCTCAGCCGCGTGCCGGAGCTATCGGAACCGGGGAAGGCCATTCGCCTGGAAAAGAAAAATCTCCCTGAACGCGTCTTGATCGTACATGGCGACGATGGCCGCTTCCATGCCTTTCGAAACCGGTGCAAACACATGGGTCGGCGTTTGGACCCTGTTCCCGGGACGAAGACGGTGCAGTGCTGCAGCGTCAACAAGACCACCTATGATTACGAAGGCAAAGTCCTCTTCGGGCCGGCCAAGAACCCTTTGGATGTTCGGCAAGTAAAGGTCGAGAGACGGAAAGCTGGGTGTGGTACTGTGAGCGAGGAAACGAGCTCTACAAGGAGGGGTGTGAAAAAGTGGAAGAGATGATCGCGGAGCTCAAGAAATACTCAACCCCAGCCATGGTCCCCTTCGTATCAGACGTCTCCCCCCTTGCCGGCCCCTCGATAGGCGGGTGCGGGAGCACCGTGCGTCTCGTCCACGAGCTCGAGGAAGTCTTGAAAATGTGGACCGGGTCATCTAAGGTGCGCTCTGGTTGAAGGAGGTCTCTTTTGTACGCCGTCGTCAGGAAAACGGAGGAGGACACCCCCTGGAAAGAGATCCTCGCCGGCAGCCTTTGCTCGGCCGAGGCCCTCTCCGCGCACGCGGAGATGGACACGGCGGCTGTCCGGGAGGTCTCCGCGCGCTACCCCATGCGCATCAATCCATACTATCTGGGACTCATCGGGGGAAAGGGCGATCCCATTTACAGACAATGCGTTCCCGACATCAGGGAAATCAAGAATGAAACCGGATACGATGATCCCCTGAACGAGGAAGGGTTCTCTCCGGTTCCCGGCATCACGCACAGGTACCCGGATCGGGTCCTTTTTCTGATCTCCAGTCGCTGCGCCGTCTACTGCCGGTTCTGCAACCGCAAGAGAAAGGTTGGGAAACCCGGCATGGTGACCAGAGAAACCATCCTGGCGGGGCTGGAATACATCCGTCAACACCGGGAGGTCAGAGATGTCCTGCTCTCCGGTGGAGACCCGCTCCTCCTTGACAATCAGATGCTGTCGAAGATCCTTAAGGAGGTGCGAAACATCCCTCACGTGGAGATCATTCGAATCGGGACACGGACGCCATGCACCCTTCCTCAGCGGATCACGCCGCAACTTGCAAAGTTGCTGCAGCGGTTTCATCCCCTGTACGTCCAGACCCATTTCAACCATCCTTCCGAGATCACCGATGAGGCCGCTCTGGCCTGCGAGAGACTGGCCGACGCCGGTATTCCCGTGAGCTGTCAGACCGTCCTTCTCAAAGGGGTCAACGACGATCCTGAGATCATGCAGTCCCTGATGCGCAAGCTGCTTGCCATTCGAGTGCGGCCCTACTACCTTTTCCAGGCCGATCTGGCCAGGGGGACATCGCACTTCTGGACACCGCTGAGCCGAGGACTGGAGATCATGGATGCACTACACGGGCACATGTCGGGACTCTGCGTGCCTCACTTCGCCATCGATCTGCCGGGAGGGGGCGGAAAAGTGCGTCTGGTCCCGGAGCGAGTCGTGGGGATTGAGGGCGACGATCTGCTCGTCAAGAGCCACGATGGCAAGACATTCCGCTACCCGTTAATGGGTGACAAAGGGCCCTTGGGCCTGTCCGGAGTCAAACCAATGAGGAGGATTCAATGATACGAGTGAGCTGTCTGGGAGGCGTCGGTACGGTCACCGGCTCAAATTATCTGATCGAGAGCCCTCAAGGCAAGAAGGTCCTGGTGGATTGTGGCCTTTTTCAGGGTGGCGGACAAACGGAGCGCCGCAACTGGGAAGACTGGGCCTTTGACCCGAAGGGGATCGGCACCCTTTTCCTCACCCACGCCCACATCGACCACAGCGGCAGGATTCCCAAAGCTGGTCAAGGATGGATTTAGGGGACGCATCATCACGTCGCCCCCCACGGCCGAGCTCTGCGAGATCATGCTCCTTGACGCCGCCCACATTCAGGAAATGGATGCCGAGTGGCAGAGCCGCCGGAACAAGCGGAAAGGGGGCAGAGAGGTCGTTCCGATCTACACGAAAGAGGATGCCGAAGCCAGCCTCAAGCTTCTGTCACCGGTGGAAAGGGACCAGATCATCCAAGTTGAACCGGGCATCAAGGCAAGACTCAGGAATGCGGGGCATATCCTGGGCTCCTCCGTTCTCGAGCTCTGGGTCGAAGATGGCGAGGCGACGCATCAAGATCGTCTTCTCCGGCGACCTGGGCAAGAAAGACCAATTGATCGTGCAAGACCCCCACGAGATCTTCGATGCGGACTATCTGTTCCTGGAATCCACTTACGGGGATCGCCTGCACCGGACCTTCGAAGACAGCAAGCACGAGCTGCTCGAGGCGATCCAGTACAGTGTATCTCGCGGGGAAAAGGTCCTGATTCCGGCCTTTGCCGTGGAGCGGACCCAGGAGATCCTTTATGTGCTGGGTGAATTCCACAGGGAAGGGTTGCTCCCGGACGTTCCGGTTTACCTGGACAGCCCGCTTGCCATAAAGGCCACTCAGATTTTCCGGAAAAACAAGAAGTATTACGACGACGAGGCTCGATCCATCGTGAGCCAGGGCTACGACCCCTTCGACATGCCCAACCTTCAGTTTACCGAAAACACCGCCGAGTCCATCGCCATCAACGAGAGGGGGGGATCCGCCATCGTCATCGCCGGCAACGGCATGTGCACCGCTGGTCGAATCAAACACCACCTGAAACACAACCTGTGGCGCGAGGGTGCAAGCCTTGTCATTGTTGGATTTCAGGCGAAAGGGACCACGGGACGCAGGATCGTTGACGGCGCCAAACAGGTCAAGATTTTCAAGGAAAACGTGGCGGTCAAGGCCAAGGTGTTCACCATCGGGGGGTTTTCGGCCCACGCGGACCAGAATGATCTCATCGCGTGGGCGCGAAACTTTGAGAGTAAACCGCGGGTCTTCCTTGTCCACGGTGAGCCGAAGGCCAGCGAGACGCTGGCCCGAGCTCCTTCGCGAAAGGCTTGGCCTCGTGACCCACATCCCGAGATGGAAGGAGCGGCTCATTCTCAAGCCAAAGGAGTTGACCTCTGAAAAGCCCTCCGAGAAAGAGCTTCCTGCGGATACCAAAACGGAGCTCCTCAACAACATCGTGGATCTCGAAAATGAGATCAAGTCGCTTCGCAAACGGATCCAGTCCGTGGCGAGCGAAGAGGGATTTTCCGAGGATGAGGCAGACCGACTGAAATATGTTCAGGAGGAGTTGAGGGCAATCCTTGCCGAATGACAACCCCATAAGTGGAATGGAGAAACCATGGCTCGACGGATGATCGACTTGTCAATCTACACGGAAAATGATGTTCAGTCAGACCCCCCCGGGTTTGGACCGAAAATTACTATGTCGGACATCATGACTCGTTCGAAAGCATAAAGACCTTTTTTCCAGGGCTCAAAAAGGAGGACTTGCCCGACGGTGAAGCATGGGCCGTCGAGCGGGTCGAGCTTTCGACCCACAACGGCACCCATCTGGACGCCCCCTATCATTTTCATTCCACCATGGATCAAGGCGCTCGATCCCTGACCATTGATGAGGTCCCGTTGGAATGGTGTTTCCAGAAGGGCGTGAAGCTTGACTTCCGGCATTTGGATGATGGGTATGTGGTCACGGCCGCAGATCTCGAAGCGGAATTGAGACGGATCAACCACGAATTGAAACCGCTTGACATCGTGCTCGTCAACACGAGGGCAGGCAGTCGCTACGGCCACGCCGACTATGTGGCTTCCGGCTGCGGCATGGGGTATGAGGCAACGATGTATCTGCTCGAACAAGGCGTGCGGGTGACCGGGACGGACGCCTGGAGCTGGGACGCCCCCTTTATCCACACCGCCAGGAGATATGGCGAAACAAAAGATCCATCTGTCATATGGGAAGGACACAAGGCCGGGAGGGACATCGGTTATTGCCATCTGGAAAAGCTCCACAACCTCGAATCGTTGCCTGAGAACGGGTTTATGGTTGCCTGTTTCCCCGTCAAGATACGAGCGGCATCCGCCGGGTGGACGAGGGCCGTCGCGATCGTCGATGAGTCGTAAACCACAACTTTGCCTGGAGGAATCGGAAATGGCAAATCAGTTTGAAAGACCCGGATTCACCGCAACCAACATGGGAAATGTGCCTTACAGGGACGTCAAGAGGGCTGTCCAGACGGTGCTGGAGTATTTCCCTGTTGCGCCGTCTCTGCCTGCGACCAGCCGGAGCACGAAGTGGATGCTTGAGGGGATTCCCTGCCTTGTGTTCGATCGCGAGCGACGCCAGGTCCTGATGGACCCCTCGCCCGAGAGAGAGGCTGAAATCCTTGAGTTCTACAGCAGATATGAACAGAAAGATCTGGATTACTTTGCAACCACGGTCGACACCGCCCCGTTTTTGTATGCGCTTGCTCGATCGCCTCAAAGAGAGTCGCCCCGCTGATCTTAAATGGGTCCGCTTCCAGACCGCCGGGCCATTGATCCTGGGGGACACGATCAAGCAAATGGACGGAAACCCTGCCCTTCACCATGAGACCCTGAGGGACATCCTGATCAAGGGCTCCAACATCAAGGCGAGATGGCTGGAAAAAAAGATAAAAGACGAGATCCCCGGTGTAGAGGTCATCGCAGATCTTCCGGAGACGACGCTGGTCAATTTCACCTCAGCCGGTGGAACGGGTAGTCGTGAGGACATGGTCGACATCATAAACGAGAGTTTCAGGGGGTTGACCTGTCTCAAGTGGATCCATTGCTGTGCCAACATCGACTGGTCCATTCTGACGGACACGGAAACGGATGTCATCAATTTCGATGCGTATCACCACTCGGAAAAGGTTTCGCTTTATCACAGAGAAATCAACGCGTTCCTCGAACGGGGAGGGATGATTGGGTGGGGGATCATCCCGGTCAACGAAGAAGTGATCTCAAACGAGACGGTCGATCGCCTGACGGAAAGGCTGCAAGACGGGCATCGCCCTCTTCGTGAAGCAAGGGCATTGACGAGAGGTTGCTGGCCTCAGGGTCGTGGGTCCTGCCATGTTGTGACACGAGCCTCCTTCGTCCGGAAACCTCGGATGCGGCCTTTGCCATGGCACGAGAAATCTCAAACAGGATGAAGGTGAAATACGGGTTTGATGCGGGCTAAGCCGCCGGGGGAAGTGTCCTTAACGGATCGCCGCCGATGCTGCTTTTCTGATTTTTTTGAATTCGGCCAACCCGCCTTGCAGCGGACGGCTCCAGGTTTGATCAATCGCCCGATTTAGGCGATACATTCCTTTTTTCCTAAAAATACAGGTTAGACCCCATTTGCTTTCGCCAGCCGAAAGGATTATTATTGAAAATTGACACGACGGGGCCTTCGGACGAGCGCGGCAGCGGCCGGCGATCGACCGCGGGAAATCTGAATCTTATGCACATTCTGGAAAGGGAGGTAAGGACATGGGAGGCAACATCAAATGGTTGACCGGTCTGGACGATGCAATGGGCCAGGCCAAGACGCAGGACAAATGCATTCTGCTCGATTTTTTTAACCCCGACTGAATCGGGTGCAAACAGATGGATGCAGTTACGTATCCAAACGCCAATGTGGTCGGCTTTCTGCAGCATGAAATGGTACCGGTTCGCGTTGCCTTCAACCACAAGCCTCTTGCAGCGGACTTCAATGTGAAGTGGACGCCCACGCTAGTGACACTCGACTCGGACGGGAAAGGAGCACCACCGGACGGTGGGCTTTCTTTCAGCAGAGGAGATCATCCCATCGCTGTTGCTGGGTATGGGTAAAGCCTATTTTGATCGAAGCCGGTTTGCGGAGGCCATCGCCAATCTCGACAAGATCCTGGCCGGCTTCCCGGGGTCCAAGTCGGCCCCTGAGGCCGTATATTATCTGGGGCGTTGCCACTTACAAGCACACCAAACAGGCCAAACCGCTCAAGGAGGCCTATGAGAAGCTTATCGCCCAGTACCCCAAGAGCGAGTGGGCCGAAAGGGCTGCGCCCTATCGGCTTACTCTAGAAGACAGCCCGCCGGCGGCCCTCCCTGGCACTCCGTTCCGCCATGATCCTGCCTCTCGCCGGATGGGAGGCCGCTTGCGTATCCGGGGAGCGTTTCGCTTCGCCTCGTGGCAGCCGGAGTGATGAAAGGTAGTGCAGCGCCTCGAACCTTCAGCCGTTGTGGTCATCCAGCTCAGATGTCTTGACTCAAAAAAGATCGCTGTTTCATAATGCGGATGGCTTAAGATGATCGGAAGACAATGTTTATCCAGAGGCGTGTGTATCGACAGGATCCGAAGCCGAGGAGGGTGGTATGCCGAGAAAGACAATCAACCTGCGCCACAAGGTGGAGCACCTTTCCGTACTGGACGAAAAGGGGAAACTCGACAAGAAGCTCGAGCCCAAGATCCCCGATGAGCTCCTGCTCAAGCTTCACAAGGCCATGCTCCTCGGTCGCCGATTCGACGAAAGGCTTCTGAGCCTTCAAAGGCAGGGTCGAATCGGCACCTTTGCGCCCATATCCGGCCAGGAGGCCTCGCAACTGGGGGCCGTGGCTGTCCTGGAGCCCGAGGATTGGTTTGTCCCTTCCTTCAGGGAGACGGCGGCCGAGCTGTGGCGGGGGCAGGTCCATGGAGAGCGTGATTCTTGGCTTTGGCGGCTACAACGAAGCCGCCCGTGAAAAGGTCGGAGTCAATAAATGTCCCCGTCGCCGTGCCGGTGGCCTCTCAGATCCCTCACGCCGCCGGCATCGGATGGGCCATCAAGTACCGCAAGGAGAAAAAGGTCGTTATGACCTTTTTTGGGGACGGGGGGACCTCCGAGGGGGATTTTCACGAGGGGATGAATTTTGCGGGCGTGTACCAGGCGCCGGTCGTCTTCGTCTGCCAGAACAACCAGTGGGCCATCTCGGTGCCGCGGTCCAAACAGACCCATTCCGAGACCCTGGCCCAAAAGGCCCTGGCCTACGGCATGCCGGGCATCCAGGTGGACGGAAACGACGTCCTGGCGGTCTATGCGGCGGCCAAAGAGGCGGTGGAACGGGCCAGGTCAGGGGGAGGGCCGACCTTGATCGAGTGCGTCACCTACCGGATGATGATGCACACCACGGCCGACGACCCAAAGCGATACCGCAAGGACGAAGAGGTGGAGGCGTGGAGAAAGAAGGATCCGATCACCCGTTTTCAGAAGTACCTGACGAGCAAGAAACTCTTGAGTGACAAGAAGATCAAGGCCGTGGAAGAGGAGATCAAGGAGCAGATCAACAGAGCCGTCGAAGCCGCTGAGAAAGAGATGAAGGCGTTAACCGACCCGTTGATCATGTTTGATCATGTGTACGAGGAAATGTTGCCCCATCTGGCCGCCCAGAAAGAGGAACTGGCTCAGGAATTGGCCCGCGACAAGGAGGAGGGGAGCGATGGCTAAGATGACGATGGTACAGGCCCTCAATCTGGCCCTTAGCAGGAGATGGAGAAAGACGACCGGGTCATCGTCCTGGGCGAAGACGTAGGCAGGGACGGCGGCGTCTTTCGCGTCACGGACGGCCTGATCGATCAATTCGGCGAGGAGCAGGTCCCTGGACACGCCGCTTGCCGAATCGGGGATCATCGGCATGTCCATCGGCATGGCGCTCTACGGTCTGCGGCCCGTCTGCGAGATCCAGTTTTCGGGGTTCAGCTATTTCGGCTTTCACCAGATCGAATCGCATGCCTCCCGTTTGAGGTGGCGTTCCCAGGGGAACCTGAGTGTCCCCATGGTGCTTCGAGCCCCTTACGGCGGAGGCGTCAGGGCGCTGGAGCACCACTCCGAAAGCCGGGAGGCCTTTTGGGCACACATCCCTGGGCTCAAGATGGTCATCCCCTCGGGCCCAAGGAACGCGAGGGCGCTTCTGGTCAGCGCGATCCGCGATCCGGACCCGGTCATCTTCTACGAAGGGAAGGCCATTTACCGCGCCTTTCGAGAAGAGGTCCCTGAAGAAGAGGAGACCATGGAGATCGGCAAGTCGCAGGTGGTTCGTGAGGGAAAGGACCTCACCATGATCTCCTACGGTGCCATGATGCGGCCCACGCTGGAGGCGGCAGAGGTCTTGAAGGAAAAGGAGGGGGTGGACGCGGAGGTCATCGATCTCCTGACGATCTCGCCCCTGGACGACGAGCCTTTCGTGAAATCCATCGGCAAGACCGGGCGGGCCGTGATCGTGCACGAGGCGCCCCGCAGCTTCGGACCGGGCGCGGAGATCGTGGCGAGAATCATGGAGAAGGCCTTTTACTACCTTGAGGCGCCCATCGCGCGGGTGACGGGCTATGACGTGGTGATTCCGCTTTTCGCCCACGAAAAGGCATATCTGCCGGACGTCCCGCGCATCGTCCGGGCAGCCAGGAAGGTTCTGTCCACCTGAACGAGAGGGGAGGGGAAGCATGGCCAAAGAGTTCAAACTTCCGGACCTGGGTGAGGGCATTCACGAAGGGGAGGTCCTGTCGGTCCTGGTGTCCGTGGGGGACGCCGTCAAGGAGGGGGATCTGATCCTGGAGGTGGAGACCGACAAGGCGGCGGTTGAGATCCCGTCGCCCTTCACCGGGGTGGTAAAAGAGATCCGGGTCAAGGTGGGGGACGTGGTCAAGGTCGGGGACGTCCTGATGACATTCGACGTGGGTGAGGAGGCCGAGCCCGCAAAGGAACAGGAGCCGAAACCCAAGGAAAGGAAGGCCGAAGAAGAGCGACCGGCGGAGGAGGAGAAGCCGCCAAGCGAGAAGAAGGAACCGTCCGAAAAAAGGCCACCCGAAGAAACCGCGCCGGAAGAGGAGAAAAAGGTCAAGCGCGAACCCCGGGAAACGGAAGCCGAGAAGCCGGCCGAGGATCGAAGAAAGAGAAGGGCCTGTCCCGGCCTCCCCGGCAACCCGGCGCCTTGCGCGCGAGTTGGGGGTGGACCTGCGAAAGGTTTCGCCGAGCGGCCCCAAGGGGCTGGTGACGGCAGAAGACGTGCGTGCGCTCGCCGAAAAGGGCGAGAGGAAAGAGGAGGCGACACCTGCCGAGGAGAAGAGGGCCGCGGAAGGGAGACCGATCAGCAGTAAAGGCCCCGGCGCTTCCCGATTTCTCCAAGTGGGGGCCCGTGGAGCGCGTGCCCCTGCGCTCCATCCGCCGGGCGACCGCAAAGCAAATGGCGCTTGCGTGGTCCCAGATCCCCCATGTGAGCAACCAGGGGATGATCGATGTGACCAAGCTGGAGGCCCTGCGGCAGAAACACAAGAAGGCGGTGGAGGAAACGGGCGGCCGTCTGACCTACACCGTGTTTGCCCTCAAGGCGGTGGCTGAGGCCCTCAAGGAATATCCCCGGTTCAACGCGACGTTGGACGTCGATGCCGGTGAGATGGTCCTCAAGCGTTACTACCACATCGGCGTGGCGGCAGACACCGACGAAGGCCTTGTGGTGCCGGTGGTCCGCGATGTGGACCGAAAGAGCATCCTGCAGCTCGCTGTTGAGCTGAAGACGCTCATCGAGCGGACCAGGTCCCGGAAGATCACCCTGGAGGAGATGCATGGCGGGACCTTCACGATCACCAACGTGGGCCCCATGGGCGGGGGACACTTTGCCCCGATCATCAATTATCCGGAAGTGGCCATCCTGGGAATGGGCGCCGCCAAGATGTATCCCAAGGTGATCGAGAAGGATGGCGGTCAGTATGAGATCGCGCCTCGACTGCATGATGCCCATCGTCCTCTGCATCGATCATCGGATCCTGGACGGGGCCGATGCCATTGCTTTCATGCAAATGATCATCGACTGTCTTGAGGACCCCGAGGAGCTCCTGTTGAGGATGTCCTAGAGATGAGGGGTCCCCGAAGGAGGAAATGAAAATGGTGATGGGTGAGCTTTCTCAGGAGGCACAAGTCCTGATCATCGGTGCCGGGCCTGGAGGTTATGCCGCTGCCTTTCGGGCCGCCGACCTGGGCCTGGATGTCACCCTGGTGGAAAAGGACGAACGGCCGGGCGGGGAGTGCCTTCACCGGGGCTGTATCCCGTCCAAGACGCTGCTCTATCTGGCCGAGCTCCTGCACGATGCGGACCGTGCCAAATCCATGGGCATCGCATTTGGATCCCCGAAAGTCGACCTCGACGGTGTGAGAAAATGGAAGGACCAGGTGATTGACACCCTTGCCTCCGGCCTTGAAACCCTGTGCGAGCGGAGGGGGATTCAGCGGATCAAGGGGCAGGCCGTCTTCGATGGGTCTGAGAGCGTTAGGCTTCATGACTCGGAAATCACCCACATCAAGTTCAAGCATGCCATCATCGCAACCGGCTCCGGCTCAACCCCCCTCGAGGGGATCGAGATGAAGCCTGCCAGAGGCAGAATTATGGATTCATCCGACGCCTTGGACCTGCCGGACGTTCCGAAGTCGCTTCTGGTGGTGGGGGCCGGCTACGTGGCGCTTGAAATGGGCATGGTCTACGCCGCGCTCGGCAGCCGCGTGACGGTGGCCGTCCACCGGGAAAGGATCCTGAGGGGGGCCGACGCAGACCTGGTGGAGCCGCTGTTCCGCAGGCTGAAGGAGGTCTTCGAGGCCGTCCACTTCCACACAACCGTCGAATCCGTCAAGGAGACGGCAAAAAGCGTGAAGGTGAAATTCCGCGGGGAGGGGAGTCCCGGGACCATGGAATTCGACCGCGTCCTCATTGCCGTCGGGCGGCAGCCCGCATCCCAGGGTCTTGGCCTTGAAAACACCAAGGTGAAGGTCAACGACAAAGGCTATATCGTGGTGGACGAGCAGATGCGCACCACGGACGAGCACATTTTTGCGGTTGGCGATGTGGCCGGCCCGCCGCTGCTCGCCCACAAAGCCTTCCGAGAAGGGAAGGTCGCCGCGGAGGTGATCGCCGGGAAGCCTTCGGTCTTTGACGCACGCGCCATTCCGGGTGTGGTCTACACCGACCCCCAGGTGGCCTGGTGCGGAATCACAGAGGAAGAGGCCCGCTCCCGGAAAAGGGCCATTACGGGTGACGCGTTTCCCGTGGAAATTTTCGGGCCGCGCCGTGACCATGGATGCCACCAACGGTCTCACCAAGCTGATGATCGACCCGGAAACAGGGACGGGTCCTGGGTGTAGGTGTGGTGGGCCGGGGCGCGGAAGGGCTTGATCACGGAGGGGGCGCTGGCCATCGAAATGGCGGCCTTGGCCGAGGACGTGGCCCTGACCATTCATCCCCATCCGACCCTTTCCGAAACCATGGGAGAGGCAGCCGAGATCTTTATGGGCGGCGGTACGCACATCATGCCCAAGAAAGGCAGGTAGCGAGATCAGGGTTTCAAGAGACGGACGCCTCCATGACGCCGCCTTCGCCCGCCGCATCCCCCTCCAGCTCAGGCACTCTAGGCACTTTAGCGCATGCCACATCCCATTCCGGTTTGGGGTTGACCTTGACCGCCGAATTGGATAACCCTATAGCCCATCCCTGCGATTTCTGGCAAGGATTCTCAAAAACATCATTGGAGTGCAACGTATTAAATCATGGCAAAGGAAAAAAGGCGAATCGGACTGGTCCTGATCATCATTTGTGTCCTGATCGTTTTGGGCGGTCTGGCCTGGTTTGGGGCGATCCTCTTTGAGGGCGAGAGCCCCTCGATCGTGCTTGACCCGCTCCCCGAGTTCATCTCCAAGCCCACGAGCTCAAGGTGACCATGAACGATCAGGTGAGGGGATTGAGGCTTATCCGGGTCATCGCCAACCAGGAGGGACGAGAGATCCCTCTCCTTGAGTCGACCTTTCCCGGCAGCGGGATGCTGAGTCGGAAGTCCACCCACCAATCCGAGGCGACCTTCACCGCTCGATCCCGCCTCGTTGAAGCTCGCCCAGGGCAGAGTGGAGTTGACCGTCCAGGTCTGGGATCATTCAATGAGACGAGGGGGCGACGGTAATCTGTCCATCATTTCCCACAAGATGCTGGTGGACACCATCCCGCCTTCGGTCCATGCCCTGAGCCCCCTCAATTATGTGAATATGGGGGGCACGGGACTCGTGGTCTATCAGGCCTCGCCGGATACGATCGAAAGCGGCGTCATGGTCGGTGATCTCCTATTCCAGGGTTACCCTGCCGATGAAGACGGCAAAAGACAACCGTCATGTGTGCTACTTTGGATTGAATCAGGATGAGACCCCCGATACGAAGCTTTTTCTCTGGGCCAGGGATCGGGCGGGCAACGAGGCCAGGGCCGGCTTTAACTTCCGACATCCGGCGGAAGCGATTTCAGGAGGAAAGGATCGAGATCACTGACCGGTTTCTGGGAATGGTTCTTCCCTACTTCTCCTCCTACCCGTTGCCCGCTGAATCATCCGACATCGATAAATTTCTGTGGATCAACCGGGAATTGAGACGTCAGAACACAGAGACCTTCTTTTCGCTGCGGGACCGCACCTCCCCCAAAAAGCTCTGGGAAGGCGTCTGGCTGAGTCAGGCCAATGCGGCCAACATGTCCAGGTTCGGAGAGCGGCGCCAGTATTATTACAAGGGTCAAAAGGTGGACGAGCAGATCCATCTCGGCGTGGATCTGGCCTCCCTGGCCCATTCGCCGATCCAGGCGGCCAACCACGGTCGCGTGATCTATCGCGGATCAACTGGGCATTTACGGGCTGACGGTGATCCTGGACCACGGCCAGGGGCTCGCCTCGGTGTATGCCCATCTGAGCAGGATCGAGGTGTCTCTCGACCAGGAAGTCAAGAGGGGAGATGTGATCGGGATTTCAGGTCAAACAGGGCTTGCCGGGGGCGACCATCTCCACTTCAGCGTGATGGTCGGTGGGGTCTTCGTAGACCCCCTTGAGTGGTGGGATGAGCACTGGATCCAGGACAATATCACCCGCAAGCTCGCCCTCTTGACCCCTTAGTCGAAACGGGAGGAGACCGTCGGATCACCTGCCTGGGCGACTCTCCCGAGAGCGGATCATGGCGGTATGAAGGTCGATCATGGACCATGTGTTCGATACCATCATCCCAGTGATCGCGCTGGGGTGGCTGAGCCTGTCTGGCTGATTTGTATAGAACCGGTGCCGGGAATCTTTGGTCTGCAGGTTGCTGGACGGTGTTTTACTTTTGCTAACCGAATTGATCTTTTTGGTTGCTTTCCAAACCTTATTCACTTATCGTCATCAACTTGAGCATATGATGAGGATGGGGGCGTGGGATGATGGATGCGACCGTTTTTGGCGAGTGTTACAACGAAATTCTGAACGCCTTTACCGAGGGCGTGCTTTTTGTCGGTGGAAGCGGACAGATCCTCTATGCCAATCAGAAGATGGAGGCCCTGACCGGCTTTGCCGTCGACGAGCTCGTCGGCTCGCCTTGCACCATCCTGAACTGCGATGTCTGTGATCTGATCCGCTCCAAGGGAGGCGCTGAGTGGTGCAAGCTTTTTGTGGTGGGCCGTGCCCTGGGAAAGCGTTGCCTGGTCACGCGCAAGGATGGTTCCTATCTTCCCGCGCTCAAGAACGCATCCGTCCTGAAGGATGGGCAGGGTGAGGTGCTTGGTGCCTTCGAGACGCTCACTGACCTCTCCGAACTGGAATGGAAGGATCAGCGGATCCGGGATCTGAGCCTTCTGGTGGACGATGAAATCGGGTTTTACGGCATGCGGGGACAGAACCCCGCCATGGTGCGCTGTTTTCAGATCATGGAGAAGGCCGCGCAGAGCGACGCTCCGGTCATCATTTATGGTGAAAGCGGGACGGGCAAGACCCTGGCCGCCGAAGTGATCCACCGGATCGGCCGGCGCAGAAACAAAGCTTTCATTTCGTTTAATTGCGCCGCTCTGAATGATGCGGTGCTTGACGCAGAGCTGTTCGGGCACACACGGGGGGCATTCATGGCAGCGCATCGGCACCGTGTGGGGTGTCTTGAGGCTGCAAACGGCGGCGATCTTTTCCTGGACGAAATTGGCGACCTGCCCTTTTCCACCCAGACCAGGCTGGTGCGGGTCCTGGAAACGAAGCAGTTCGAGCGGGTGGGCGATGATCAACCGGTGCCGGTGGATGTCCGTATTATCGCTTCGACTCACCGCAACCTTCTTGAGTCCGTGTCTCAGGGCCGTTTCAGACAGGACCTCTTCTTCAGGCTGAATGCCGCCCCGATCTACCTTCCTCCCTTGCGGGGAAGGATCGCAGATATTCCCGCGTTGGTGAATGACTTCCTTCTGAAGCTCCGTGAAAAGAGTGGTAAAGATATCCGTGGGGTGAGCCCAAAGGTGATGACCCGCTTCATGGGCTACGGTTGGCCTGGGAACGTGGGAGAGCTCAAGAGCGCGCTGGAGTATGGGTTCGTGGTCGCTGAATCCGGCGTCCTGGAGGGAGAGCATCTCCCTTCATCCCTTTCCTATGACACACCCCACCCGGCACCCGCCGGGCAGGTTTCGACTTCAGCGGACCTGGGCCGTCTCGGCGAAAAAGACGCCCTCGATCGAGGCGCTGCGCCTCTGCAACGGAAACAAGGTCAAGGCTGCGAAAATGCTGAACGTCCACAGGATGACCGTCTGGAACCGCATGAAGAAATATGGGATTCAGCTCACCCGGAAAATCGAATGATCGGAGGCAACGCCCATGGATGGACTTAGCGGCGACCGCCCCTCATCCCTCTGCCACCGTCTCCCCAGTTTGGGTAGACCATTCTTCTCACATCCACCTCCGTGATGGCATCCACCTGGTAGTTTGGTCCGTCCGGCCTGACAGTGATCGTATCAATCGGGCTATAGATGTACCCGATGGTGCGATTTTCTTTATCCGTGATCTCATAGAGCTGCGGACCGAGGACGCCGACGAATCCTTTGTATTTCCGGTAGGTGGTCTGCATGTTCCGGACAATCTCGAAAATCGCATCCTTGCTGTCGAGCGGCTGCCAGCCCGAACCGGTCAGGGTGACGCCGTCGCCCTTGATGTCGAATCTGAGTGCACCGGGCTTTTCCACGGTGCCTGAAAAGGAGGCGTCCAGCGTTTCGTACCTCTTTTCAACGAAGGTATCGATGTTGTCCTGACCGGAGGGAAGAGGCACCAGTCGTCCATAAGCGCATCCAAAAAGGGCGAACAAAACCACAGCCGTTGCTGCAAAGTGCCGGAGGCGGTCCGAGTAACCTAATCTTTCTTTGGTCGTCTCCATTTTTGTCCTCCTTTTTTGATAGAAATAAATTATACATCCTTCATGAAAGATCAAGAAAAACCCTTTGATTACCGAGAACGCACCTACCGAAACCACGTTCGGACCAAGGGTTTGGTCTCGTTTCAGGTGCAGATCAAAGAGACGGACCTCTGGGTGAGCGCCGATCGGGACCTGGATCGCGAGGCGAGGGATTTGGTGATTGCTTGCCGCCATCCCCTTGAGCATTATATCCGCGCTCACCCCTCATTCTTGACGAGCCTAACGCCGATTCCGGAAGATCCCTATGCGCCCTCACTGGTCAGGGAGATGATGAAGGCCGCCTCCCAGGTGGGCATGGGCCCGATGGCCGCGGTGGCGGGGGCCATCGCACAGTGCGTGGGCCAGGGGCTGCTGGGCCTTTCGGAAGAGGTGATTGTGGAAAACGGCGGCGATCTTTTCATGGCGGCCAAACGGCCCGTCACGGTGGCCATCTTTGCCGGAGGCTCGCCGCTCAGTGAGCAAGTTGGGGATGCGGTTTTACCCTGCACCAGATGCCGCTGGGGGTGTGCACGTCCTCAGGCACCATCGGTCATTCCTTGAGTCTCGGAAACGCCGATGCGGTCTGTGTTCTTTCCCGGTCGGCCGCCCTGGCGGATGCGGCCGCCACAGCCCTGGGGAACAAGGTCAAGCGCGCTCGCGACATAGCGCCTGCGACCCACTGGGCGAGAAGCGTCGAGGGCGATCTTGGGCGGGGTCGTCATCATCGGCGCCACCATGGCCTCATGGGGAGAGGTGGAGCTGGTGAACCTCCAGGATGAAGTGCGCTAAAGTGCCTAGAGTGGAAGGAGATGAGTCCCATGCCTCGCTCACCTCTCGCATCCATCTTTGTATCTCAGAGATCATAGAGCTTCTCGTCCCTGAGCGGCGGCCGTCTTCCGTAGCCGCCCCGGGATCCCTCCTGGAACAGAAAGGGCTCCTCTCCCTCCATGAGATCTCCCATCTCAGCCTCGACCTGTTCCGGGTCCTCCCCCGCTTCCATCCTCTTGAGGGCCTCTTCCATGCCTGGCCCCAGCTTGAGCCCGGTCATGTCGGTAAGCTTTCGCATCAGGTTGGCCGCCTGCCTGGGGTCGTCATCATCCACATGGGCAAACTCCCGTCTCCAGCATGCCCATGGCCTTTTCCATCTTTGTCTCGTCCAAATCCGGCAGAGGCGTTTCTTCCTGGCCCTCCTCGCGATTGCGCGGGGATGCGAACACAGACAGGTATCGATCGAGCTTCGGGTGGTGGCAACGGGGGCAGGTCGGCCGTTTTTCTGTATTCACCGTCTTGGAAAAGAAGTTGAAGATCATGTGGCAGCCTGCACAGTAAAACTCATAGATCGGCATACCCAAAACCTCCGGAAGGCATTGTGTTCAATCATCTCACTGGCGTAAGACGCTGCGCCCTTTTTTGAAATACAGAAAATTCCCCCTTTACGTCAATCGTTTTCAAACAACTTACACCTTGTCTTTTTCCGTCATGCTGATATACTTCGACCACATTTCGAACCTCATGGAGGCAAAGGATCATTTTGAGATTACGGGTCGGGGTCCTTGTCCGACACTCACCTCAGTCAAGTCACGACGGCCTTAGAACGGATCTTTGACGAGCACTTGGCGGGCGTGGATGTGATTGTCCACGCCGGTGATGTGGTTTCATCGGAGGTGATTGATTTCCTGGCCCGGAAGGATTTGCGCGCGGTCTCAGGCAATATGGATCCTCCGGAGCTTGCGAGCAGCGCCTCCCTGTGAAGACCGTCTTTCAGCTGGGTCCTTACCGCTTCGGCCTCATTCACGGCTGGGGGCCCGCTGCAGGGATCGAAGAACGGGTGCGGGGGCAATTCGACGATGTCGATGTGATCGTCTATGGCCACTCACACCACCCGGCCAATCACGAGCGCGGGGGGGTCAGGTATTTCAATCCGGGGACGGCCACGGGGTTTTCCTCCGACAGGCCGGTATTCCATAGGCATGATCGAAATTGGTGATACGCTCCATGCCGAAATCATCACCCTCTGAGGGAGATCGGGAAATGGATGTCATTGTGGGCCCCTTGGCGAATGGAATACATCCTGTCAAGCCAGAAGGACGGACCATGCATTTTTTGCGCCGGGCCGGATCGTGACCGGGATGAGGATGCGACTGATTCTGTATGTGGGCCCCTGACCATGGTGATCATGAATCGCTATCCATACAACAACGGCCATCTGCTCGTGGCACCGATCCGACACGTGCCGGGACTGGAAGCCCTGAGCGAGGATGAGAATCTGGACCTGATGCGCATGCTTCGCCAATCCATGGCGATCCTGAAAGAGACCATGGGGCCGGAAGGGTTCAATGTGGGGCTCAACCTGGGCAGGGTAGCGGGTGCCGGTGTGGAGGCGCATCTCCACTTTCACATCGTTCCCAGATGGGGCGGGGATACCAACTACATGGCCGTGTTGGGTGATGTGCGGGTGATTCCGGAGCACATCCGGGCGACGTACAAGAATCTCACGGCGCCTTTTCAGAAGTTAACGCAGATGGAGCGGAGGTGAGACATGAGGCACTTGAGGGCCATGGTGATTATTCTCTTTGTCCTGGTGCTGGTGATTTTAGCCGTCCAGAATTACGACGTTCTGGCGACCCCCGTCAAATTCAAGGCGAATCTCGTCTTTGTGAGGTACGAGACGACTGAAATGCCGCTGGCTCTCATATCCGTGGCCGCATTTGTTGTGGGGCTGCTGGCTTCCGGTCTTTACGGCATGACGGAAAGATTTCGTTTGAAACGAGAAATCAAGATTCTTACCAGAGAGGCGGCGCAAAAGGACCAGGAGATTGACTCGCTGAGGAATCTTCCCTGTCACGGCCGAGGGGGTGGGTCCCACCAGGGGCGGCGAGGCCACTTAACCGTTTTTCCGATTCCCATGGGCCGGGCTCAGGCCGATCCGGCCGCGAAGTGGGGCCGCTTGTGCTAGGGAGGTGTCAATGTGGGAGGCTGTTCAACAGGCTTTTCATGAATCCGCAACGCTGCTGTGGCCCCTGACAATCGTTCTGGCCCTTTTTGTGGGCATGGCGTTCGGGGGGTGGCTCCGGGGAAGCGGCAAGGAAAAGACCAAAATAAACAAGAGCAGGGGCGATCGGGCCTTCTTCAAAGGGGTCCAGTACATTCTTTCCCAAGACCACGATCACGCCATCGAGGAATTCACAAAATCCGTCAAGCTCAACTCCGATACCATCGAGACCTACGTTGCCTTAGGGAACCTTTATCGTTCCAAGGGTGACATCGAGCGGGCCATCCGAATCCGGCAGAGCATCATTTTCAGACCAAACATTGATGATCAGATTAAGCTGAGGGCCATTTTCGATCTGGGCCTTGATTACAGCAAAGGGGGATTCTTGAACCGGGCCCTCAAGGTGTTTCTCGAGGTGGAGGAACGGGACCCATCGAATTTCGAAAACCTTTTCGGAAATGGAGAAGATTTACGAAAAGCTGAGAGATTGGGAAAACGCCTACAGGACGCGGCAGAAGATCGCAAGGCTCCGCAAAGGCGAGCATGACCACATCCTGGCCCACCATTTGGTGGAGGCCGGCAAGGTCTTCGAGGAAAACGGCGACTCTGGTGAAGGCAAAATCCTCATTCGAGCGCGCAGCGCAAACGCACAAAGACTGTATCGACGCTTACCTGCACCTGGGCGACCTCCACTTCTCCAAACAGGAATACAAAAAGGCCATGGCGGCCTGGAAAAAGGTCGTGGAGGTGGACCCCCAGTTCACCTTCCTCGCCTATCGGCGTCTGGAGGGGGCCTACTCCAAGATGAGGAATCTCCAGCCCGTGGAGGAATTCCTCAAAGAATGTGCGCAGCTGACCTCAGATCCTTTCACCCACCTGGCCCTTGCCCGCTACCGATATAACGAGGGTGACACGGACAGCGCGCTCAGTCAACTGATGGAGGCCCTGGAACTGGACCCGTCCTTCTGGGAGGCAAAAAGGCTCAGGGGAGAGATCCTTCTTGAAGCATGGCAGAGACAAGGATGCGCTGGTCGCCTTCCAGGACATCATCGAGCACCTCCATGTCCCCTACCTCAAGTTCCAGTGCAACCATTGCGGCTTCGAACCAGATGACCTTCAGTGGCAATGCCCGCAGTGCAGGAACTGGGATACCATAGGCCTGCTTGAGAGCGGCAAGACCGAGACCCTTTCGCATCCATCCTCCCTTCAACCTGAAAGTCACATGCCCGCCTCCGAAAGACGACCCCGCGAGGCCTAAAATGACAGCGGCAACACCCATGCTTCGGCAGTATCTGGGGCTCAAGGCCGAGTACCCGGATGCCATTCTTTTTTTCCGCATGGGCGACTTCTATGAGATGTTCTTTCGAAGACGCAAAAACGCCGCCAAGCTCCTCGGAATCACCCTGACCGCCAGGGGGACCCATAACGGCGAGAAGGTGCCCATGTGCGGCGTCCCACACCATTCGGCCCGCTCCTACATCGGCAAGCTCGTGCGAAACGGGTCTGAAAGTGGCCATATGTGAGCAGATGGAAGAGCCCGAGGGGAGCAAAGGGATCGTCGAGCGGGAGCGTGGTGAGGATCGTCACACCCGGTTCGGTGACCGACGAGGAGGCGCTTGACCCCAAAGACAACCTCCACATGGCTGCCCTGACGGGCGGAGAGGGATCTTTCGGTCTGGCCTACGTGGACTTGTCCACAGGGGATTTTCGCGTGACGGAGGTCGCGCAATGGGAACAGGTGCTTTACGAACTGGGGCGGATCAACCCGGCGGAGCTCTTGTTGCTGGACCAGGAGGATCTCTGGAAGCAGAAAGCCCTCGGCCGTTTCCGGCAGGAACGGCTGTCGAGTGTCACCTATGACCCTTCGCAATCCGGAGGAAATCCTGAAAGGCCAGCTCGGCGTCCGGTCCTTGGACGGATTCGGATGCGTGGGGATGACAAGCGGGTTTTCAGCCGCGGGGGCGCTGGTCCACTACCTGAAGGAGACGCAGAAGGGGAATCCGCGAGCACATCAAAGACATGGCCGTCTATCGTCTGAGCGAATCCATGTTCCTCGACGAGGCGACCTTTTCTCATCTGGAGCTGCTGAGGACCATGAGACGTCAATCCGTGAAAGGGTCGCTTTTCCATGTGCTCGATGCGACCGTGACGCCCATGGGCAGCCGACGCCTCAAGCGATGGATCTCCTATCCGCTCACCGACCTGGGTGAGATTCGAGACAGGTTGGGGGCGGTTGCCTGCTTCAAGGAGGACATCGCCCTTCGGGAAGAGATCAGGGCGTCTCTGAAAGAGGTTTACGACCTGGAGCGGTTAAACGGCCGGGTGGCCATGGGGAGGGCCAACGGAAGGGACCTTCTGTCCCTGAAGCATTCCGCGCTGAAGCTGCCGACCATCAAGGAAAGACTGGCAGGGGCCCCAGAGCCCCCGGCTTTCAGAGTGCGCATTGAGACTTGATACCCTCGAAGACATTGCCCGTCTCATCGAAGCCGCCATTGCCGAGGAATGCCCCGTGACCATCAGGGAGGGCGGCGTCATCAAAGAAGGCTACGACCCGTCGCTCGATCGACTCATCTCGCTCAGCCGGGACGGCAAGCGCTGGATCAACGATTTTGCCGCATCGGAGCAAGTACGCACCGGTATCCCCAATCTGAAGGTGGGGTTCAACCGGGTCTTTGGCTACTACATCGAGATTTCGAACAGCAACCGACACCTTGTGCCCCCGGACTACGTCCGAAAGCAGACCCTTGTCAACGGGGAGCGATACATCACCGAATCGCTCAAGACCATGGAAGACCAGGTGCTTGGCGCGGAAGAGCGCAGGGTGGCGCTGGAACACGAGATATTCAACGGGGTCCGGGACCGGATCGCCGCGCAACACCGCCGCCTGCGTGAGACAGCGGCCGTCATTGCGGAGATCGATGTCCTCTGCGGGCTTGCCGAGGTGGCGGAAGGGAATCACTACACCTGCCCCGATGTCGATGATGGTCCGGAGATCACCATCACCGAGGGGCGGCACCCGGTCATCGAACAGACCGTCCGGGAGGAGGACTTCGTCCCCAATGACATCCGCCTCAATGACACGGACCAACAGATGCTTCTCATCACCGGACCCAACATGGCCGGGAAGTCGACCGTGCTTCGGCAGACGGCCCTGACGGTCCTGATGGCGCAGATCGGGAGCTTCGTGCCGGCCGGGAAGGCCGTCATCGGAAAAGTGGACAGGATTTTTACAAGGGTGGGCGCCTCCGACGACCTGGCCAGGGGACAGTCCACTTTCATGGTGGAGATGCAGGAGACGGCCAACATCCTGCGCTATGCAACGCCCGCAAGTCTGGTCATCCTGGATGAAATCGGCCGCGGCACCAGCACCTACGATGGACTGAGTCTGGCCTGGGCCGTTTCAGAGGCGCTCCATGACCGGGAAGGCAAAGGGGTGAGGACCCTGTTCGCGACCCACTACCATGAGCTGACTGAAATGGCGGTTGTAAAACCACGCATAAAGAACTTCAACATCGCGGTAAAGGAGTGGGCCGATCGAATCATCTTCCTGAGAAAGCTCGTCCCCGGTGGGACCAACCGGAGCTATGGCATTCAAGTGGCCCGGATCGCCGGGCTTTCCGAAGACGTCCTGAGACGGGCCAAAGAAATTCTTGAGAATCTAGAAAACCGTGAATGGGACGGCACGGGCCGCCCAAGGCTTGCCCGCACAAAGGAGAAACGGACCACGCGAGAGGTGGTCCAAATGAGTCTTTTTAGCCCCCGCGAATCCGAGCTCATGGAGCGCATCCGGGGCCTCGACATTCGGACCATGACGCCGCTTGAGGCCATGATCGAGCTGGACCGGCTCAAGCAATGGGTGGAGGCCGTAGGCTGAAGTGAGAAATGGTTTTTCACGATTACGCGCACGAGGAATCGGAAGCAGGTGACCCCATACAAGATTTCAATGATCAAATGAAGCACACAGCCATCTTCATCTCAACCGGCCTTGCCATTTTCTTCCTCTTCGTGGGTGGCGGTGTCCATGCAGCCCCCCCAAGAGGGCCTGCCGACCTTCTGTCCGCAGCAGATCAGTGTCGGGAGAGCCCTGTACCGGTCCAATAAGAACATGCGTTACCGGCACCACTGGTCCAAGTGTCTCGGCCTCTATGAAGCGGTCTACACGCAACATCCGGGGACCGACGAAGCCGCTCGGGCCTTGTATCAATCGGCCCGAATGCTCATGCGACTCCACCCCTACTCGGGGAAGAAGGAGGATTTGGACCAGGCCATTGATCTGTGCAGGCGTCTTTCAGAGGGTTACGGGACCCACCGACTGGCCGACGACGCCCAATACATGATCGGCGAGATCGTCTACGAGCACAAAAAAGATCTGCCGCAGGCCTATGTGGAATTTCTGAAGGTGGAAGTCAGGTTTCCGGCGGGTGACATGCGGCCGGCTGCAAGAAAGATGCTGGACCGGTTGGCGCTGGATCTGGACAAGAAAGGAGGAAGAGAAAAGGGCTCCGCGGAAAAGGGTGATTCGGGTTCCACGACTGGTCTCGGTCACCGACGTGAGGCATTGGTCAACGCCGACCTATACGAGGGTGGTCATCGACCTTGGACAACCCAGCGAAATACACCCACCACCTCCTCGCGCCCGACCCGGGACCTGCATACCCCCGAAGGCTGTACGTGGATCTTGAAAAGGCAAGGGTTTCAGCCGAGATCGACAGCCAGATCCCCATAGGAGACGGACTTCTCCATCGGGCCAGGGCGGGACAATACACGCCTGACAGCGTCCGAGTCGTGCTGGACACGGAGAGCCTTGGCGGGTACAAGGTCTTTCACCTTTATGACCCCTTTCGGATCGTGGTGGATGTGAAGCGCCAGGAGGAAGAAAAGTCCGTCGCCCCGGCCTTCTGCGCGAAGGCCAAGCCGGTCCCCGTGCGAAAAGGTATCCGAAGGCCGAGACGCCTGAGAACCACGGCCAGCCTGGCCAAACAGCTTGGGCTGAGCGTCCGAAGAATCCTGATCGACCCGGGTCATGGCGGAAAGGATCCGGGTTGCTATATCTCAGGGGGCATCGAGGAGAAGGACGTCGTCCTGTCGCTGGCCAAGGTGGTTGCCGACAAGATCCGCCAGAAGGTGGGCTGTGAGGTCTATCTGACCCGGGCGGAAGACGTCTTTCTCCCTTTGGAGCGCCGGACCGCCATCGCCAACATGAAGAAGGCCGATCTCTTCCTGTCGCTCCACATCAATGCCCACAGGGACGCAGCCATCCATGGGCTTGAAACCTACTTTTTGAATGTCACCACCGATGAGCGTGCGGTGACGGTGGCGGCCCGTGAAAATGCCACCTCGGAGCGAAATATCAGCGATCTCCAGAAGATTCTCAACGACCTGATGTTGAACACCAAGATCCAGGAATCCAGCCGGTTGGCCCACCAAGTCCAGAACGGGATGTTGCGCCAGGTGGGCAGCCGCTTCAAGCAGGTTCGGGACCTGGGTGTGAAGCAGGCCCCTTTCTATGTGCTCATCGGCGCCGAGATGCCCGCCATTCTGGTGGAAACGGGGTTCATCACCAACCCGGCCGAACGGAAAAGGCTCCTTTCCCGCAGCTATCAGGAAACGCTTGCCGATGGCATCGCAGACGGCATCAAACAGTATATCCGGGATATCGAAGATGTCTACCAGGGCGGCGGGTAACCGGCGACGCGTTGTTCCAGAGCGTGCCTCAAATTGCCATTCTTAGGGGCGGCGTTTAGGGGAATGGAAGTCTTTTTTGACCCCACTTTTCCAATTCCACATTCCACCATTCCATCATTCCATCATTCCACCATTCCATTATTCCAGTTTAATTTCAGCTAGTTGTAGAATTTACGAGACGCCACGCGGCACTAAGAGGGGTGCGACCCCTTCTGGGCCGATTTTATTTTTAGATAGGCGTTTATGAACACGTCGATCCCGCCGTCCATGACGCTTTCCAGATTCCCAACTTCCACGTCGGTCCGGTGGTCCTTCACCAGTCTGTAGGGGTTAAACACATAGGACCTGATCTGGCTTCCCCACGCGATATCTTTTTGGTTATCGTGCAACTCCTGTTTTTTCTCATCCAACTTCGTTTTTTCGCGTTCATAGAGCTTGGCCCTTAGAAACTTCATGGCCATGTCCTTGTTGCGGTGCTGGGATTTCTCGTTCTGGCACTGGACCACGATTCCCGTGGGCAGATGAGTGATCCTGATGGCGGAACTGGTCTTGTTGACGTGTTGCCCGCCCGGACCGCTGGCACGGAACGTGTCGATACGTAAGTCCTTGTCGTCGATTTCGATCTTGATGTCGACGTCCACCTCGGGCAGGACCGATACCGACGCAAAAGAGGTGTGTCTTCTCCCGGTTGCGTCGAATGGGGAGATGCGCACCATGCGGTGAATCCCGCTTTCGCTCTTGAGGTGACCGTAGGCGTAAGGGCCTGACACGGTGAAGGCGACGTTCTTGATGCCTGCCTCCTCTCCGGCCAGGAAATCGATGATATCGACCTTGAACCCCTTGTTTTCCGCCCACCGCCCATACATCCTGAAAAGCATCTCCACCCAGTCCTGGGCCTCCGTGCCGCCTGCGCCCGCGTTGATGGCCACGATGGCATTTCGTGCGTCATCGGGTTCTGCCATCAGGGAGTGGAATTCCAGAGAGGAGACCCCTTTTTGGATACGCGAGACATCCCTGTCAAGCTCCCGCAAGGTGGTTTCGTCATTTTCCTCAAAGGCCAGCTCGGCAAGGATTCTTGCGTCTTCGGTCTCCGTGTGGTAAAGGAGCCACCGATCGATGGTCTCCTTTCAGAGAGGCGCGTTGCTGACCCATCTGGGAAATGCGCTCCTGGCTATCTTTCCAAAAAGAGGCCTCGGACATGATTTTTTCGATTTTTTCAAGCTCTTTTTGCTGGCTCTCCAAGTCAAAGATGACCTCGAAGCTCTTGAAGCTTGTTCATGATATCATCAATCCGCTGTATGACGTTGCCTTCCATGATGGTCTTTCTCCTGAGTTTCTGACCCGGACAAGCCGGAACCTGAGAGGAATTCCTTTCCTCGCAAACCGGAACGCCAAGGCCTGAGTCTTCATTTGCCCCTTTGCGGGAGGACCATTTTCGCCCCGAAAGCGGGGTTGAGCCCCAATCGTCCTGATTTCTAGCGAGCATTTTAATCTATTCTGGCATTATTTCAACCTGAAATGGAGATGGTCGTCTCTTGTGGGTCGCAGGGTGGAGGTGTCAAGGCGGGTGAGCAGTGAAAAGCATTTACTGATCACTTCCTTTTCGAGACTGTCCTGAGGCCACGGATGACCCCGGCCAGGGTCATGATGACCGCCAGATAGGCGAATATATCTCCGAAACGGGTATAAAATGTCAGGTTTCTATCGCGCAGGTGGAGGGTGGCCCGCAACGTTTCCTCTTCAAAAAGCTCGGTCCTCTGCCTGATGCGTCCCCGCGAATCGATGATCGCACTGATCCCGGTGTTGGCGGCGCGTATGAGCGGTCGCCTGTTCTCCACCGCACGGAGCACGCTCATGCTTAGGTGCTGGTAGGGCGCGCTGGAAACCCCGAACCACGCGTCGTTGGTCAGGTTTACCAACACATCGGCCCCCTTCCGGACCATGGCCCTGGATATCTCCGGGAAGATGGCCTCGAAACAAATGAGGATGCCCGCTGACGCCTCCCTGAGCGCCAAAGGGGCAATCCGGTCGCCCGGGGCGAAGTCCCCCGTGGCGGGAACCAAGCGGTTCAGGAACCCCAAGAGCCCCTTCAACGGCACGTACTCGCCGAAGGGGACCAGATGGATCTTGTCGTAGTGCTGAATGGTTTTAATGTCCGGCCGCAAGAGATAGGCTCGGTTGTAGTACCTCAACTGCCGGCCATTCCGGCCGTAAGCCGGGCTTCCGAAGAGCAAGGCCGCCTCTGATTCTTCAACCAAAGAGAAAATGGTTTTGACAAGCGCGGGTCCATCCTGAAAGAAGAGGGGCACGGCGGTCTCCGGCCACACGATCAAATCGGGCGAGAAATCGTATGTGGATCGGGTGAGACGCTGATAGCGGGCCATGGTCTCTTCCTGAAACGAGGGGTCCCACTTCACGGATTGATCAATGGAAGGCTGTATGACCACGCACCGCAAAGCCTTGCCGGATTCCGCTGCATTGGTTTTCTCAGGTCGCTCATCCAACTTCAGGTGCCCGTAGGCGAGAGATATCATGAGCAAGAGCGCGGTCCCGAGCGCGTAACCCCACACCCAGGTCTGCCGTCTGACGGGGAATAGGGGTCAGCACGTGAAAAAGGACCACGTTGGTCAGCACGATCAGAAAGGAGAGGCCGAAGACGCCTGTCAAGTCTGCCAGTTGGACCAGCAGGCCGTTTTCATACTGGGTGTAGCCCAGCAGACACCAGGGGAAACCGCTCAGGGCCTTGGATCGAAGATATTCGAGCGCCACCCAAAGAAAAGCGGCCGAAGAGGGGACGGTGACAATCGGCACGCGTAAGCGCCAGCAGTCCGCCGAAAAGCGCAGGGAAAAGGGCCAGGTAGATGCAGAGCAGGAGGAGCGGCCCCAGGTTCCATGGAAACGGCAGATTTCCGTATTTCCCCATCACGATGGTCACCCAGTAGATGAGGGTCGCACTGTGGGCCAGACCGGCGATCAAGCCCAGCCGAAAGGCGCGCCGGAACGGCTCCCCCCTGAGACTGATGAGCAGGGGAACGAGGGCAAACCAGGCCAGCCAGGGGATCTTGCCGGGCGGAAAGGCGGCCGTCAGCGTCACGCCCGAAAGAATCGCGAGGAGGGTCTTGTAGCTCCGTCCGGTTCCGAACCGAATGACCCGATGGGTTGTGGAAGGCGTATCGAGCATGGAGGGCTCTAGGGAAGGGCTCTAGACGGCGTTTTCCTCCACCGCGTCAGAGGGGGCGGGGGAGGGTTTGCGGGAAAAGATGACTTTGCGCACTTTCCGCGGGTCGGCCTTCTGCACCGTGATTTCCAGATCGTCATAAACGAGGGTTTCCTTTTCTTTCGGGATCCTGCCCAGAAGGTGGAGGATAAAACCGCCCACGGATTCGTACGCATCCTTGGGGAGCTCCCGGCCCAAACGTTCTTCAAGCTTTTCGATCTCGAGGCGTGCGTCCACAAGCAGAGACCCGTCGTCCATCACGAGCAGCATGGGCTCCTCGGTATCATGCTCGTCCATGATTTCGCCTACGATCTCTTCGATGATGTCCTCGATCGTAATGATGCCTGCGGTCCCCCCGTATTCGTCCGTCACGACGGCCAAATGGGTTTTCCTGTCCTTGAGGTCACGGAGGAGCTCGCTCAATTTCTCAGACTCCGGCACAAAGAAGGGCTTTCGGAGGATGTCCTCCGGGACGGTCGACCCCAGGTCCTGTCCCCAAAGCCTCAGGAGGTCCTTCGCATGGAGAATGCCTACGATGTGGTCTATGCTCTCTTTTTGGATGGGAATACGGGTGTGACCGCATGCGGCCACCAACCCGATGATTTCGCCCAGCGTCGCGTCAGCCGGCGCACTGGAAATCTCTGTGCGCGGTACCATGATGGAGTAGGTGGCGGTCTGCCGGAGGTGGAGAACGCCAAAGACCATGCGCGCTTCCAGGTCACTGACAAACCCCTTTGCCCTGGCCTTCTTCATGAGGTCAAAGAGCGTTTGTGTCAGATCAGAGCTATCGGCGAGGTGGGTCTTTTTTCGGGTCAAGGATTTCAAGAGGCCCAGAAATCCTTGTTCGGAATCCTCTTCCAATGATACCCTCTGTCTCCTTCGCAGGTGAAATTTGACGACACAGGGGACGATGTTCGGCTGGAAGCCCCTGCAAAAAATCGTTCACAATGGTCAAAATTTAGTTTTCGAGTGGACATCTGTCAAGATATTCTCTTGACTCACGACTTCGTATTGATTATTATCTGCTTCATCCAGGCTCTGGCATTCCCCCGGCATTAGGGCGTGCCTTCGGAGAAGAGAGCGGGCATAGCTCAGTTGGTAGAGTACAAGCTTCCCAAGCTTGGTGTCGCGGGTTCGAACCCCGTTGCCCGCTCCAGGACGCTCCTTCGAGCTTGATGATGGCCTGATTCCCTTTTTGAGGTTGCCATCCGAGGCCGGCGAGGGGGTGGTTTTCTTCAGATCGCGGACTTGGCGTTGGGTTAATCATATCGCCCCATGGGCTTTATGTAATCAAACGGACAACATTTCAGTCTGTCATTCGGAAGCGGGCCTAAGGACCCGCTTTTCTTTTGTTTTGAGGGCCGGGGCCTAATGCCCATGCGACCGTGGGAGCGGCCAGACCATCATTCTTGTAACCCTCCCAAGTGGCGCCCATCAGGGGAAGGGGATGTCTCGTTATTCACAGTCTGTGTTGGACAGGGTGGTTGATTTGGCCCAGTCGCTCACGGACGACATGGCCTTTGAGTTGGTGGATGCGGTGTTCGCTTCTGAGCGGGGCAGGTGGGTATTGCGCGTTTACATTGACAAGGAGGGCGGCGTCACGCTGGATGACTGCGCGAAGCTCAGCCGCGAGCTCGGGACGCTGGTCGAGGTCCAAGAAATCATCGATCACCCCTATTCCCTCGAGGTCTCATCACCGGGTCTGGACAGGCCACTCAAGAAGGAGAAAGATTTTCGGCGGGCTGTCGGCATGAAGATCAGGATCAAGACGATTGCCCCCATTGAGGGGCAGAAGCGGTTCGTGGGGCAATTGCAGGAGGTGCGGGATGGGATGCTTGTCCTCCTGGTTGAAGACAAACCTATCCCTGTCTCCATGGTGGACATTGAACGGGCCAATTTGGTTTATGAATTCTAGAGGGATGAATCCCTGCGTTTCGGCGGAGTCGAAGAATTATGATTTCTGATCTGAGCAGAATGATTGACCAGGTGAGTCGTGAAAAGGGCGTGGACCGCGAAGTGCTCCTCCGGGCCTTGGAGGAGGCCGTGAAGGCGGCTGCGAAAAAGAGATTCGGCCACGAGCACGAGATAGAAGTCGCCTACAACGAAGGGCTTGGGGAAATCGAGGTCTTTGAGTTCAAGGAGGTGGTCGAAACGGTCGGCAATCCCGAGATCGAGGTTTCGCTGGATGAAGCGAAGAAGCTCGATCCGGAATCCGAGATCGGTGACAGCCTCGGTATGAAGATGGATACCGACAAGCTCGGGCGGATCGCCGCCCAGTCCGCGAAGCAGGTGATCATGCAGCGGCTCAAAGAGGCGGAACGTGACGTGGTGTTTGACGACTTCAAGGACAGGCGGGGCGAAATCATCAATGGAATCGTGCAGCGGTTTGACAAGGGCGCGATCATCGTGAACCTGGGTCGAACGGAGGCCGAGCTGCCCGTTAAAGAGCAGATTCCCAAAGAGGTGTACAAGCAGGGCGACCGAATCAGGGCCTTTATCCTGGAAGTGAGGCAATTCAGTCGCGGTCCTCAGATTATTCTCTCCAGAACGCACCCCAATTTCCTGTCTGCCCTGTTCGAAACCGAGGTCCCCGAGATCTCCGAGGGTATCGTCAAAGTCATGCAAGTGGCCCGTGAACCCGGCAGCAGGGCCAAGATTGCCGTGGCCTCCAGGGACTCGGACGTCGACCCGGTGGGCGCCTGCGTCGGTATGAAAGGGAGCAGGGTCCAGGCGGTGGTTCAGGAGCTGCGAGGCGAAAAGATCGACATCGTACCCTGGGACCCGGACCCGGCCAAATTCATCTGCAGTGCCCTGGCCCCCGCTGAAATCATCCGTGTGGTCGTGGACGAGACCAACCGCTCCATGGAAGTCGTTGTCGCGGACGACCAATTGTCCCTGGCCATCGGGAGAAAGGGTCAGAACGTGAGGCTGGGATCGAGACTCACCGGGTGGAGTCTGGATGTGGTGAATGAGACCAATTACAATCTGGCCTTACGGGAAGGACTCAAGTCCCTGATCGGTCTCGATGGGGTCAACGAGAAGCTTGCCTCGTTCCTCTACGAGGAAGGGTTCGGGTCCGCAGCGGATTTGAGCAAGGCGACCGCGGCCGACCTGATGGACATAGAAGGCATGACGGAAGAAGTGGCCGCTCAGTTGATCCAAAAGGCAGCTGAGGCTGTAACCTCGAAACACGCCGAAGACGTCGCCCCCGAAGGGGATGCAGTGAAGGGCGACCTCGAGTCGGACGTTCGAGGTGGGCCATGGGGAGGAAGAGAGGACATAAGCCCGTCCGCACCTGCGTCGGGTGCGGGGTGAAGGTTTCCAAAGAGCGGTTGACCCGCTTGGCCCTGAGCCGTGGCGGCCTGATCGAAGTGGACCCCTGCAAGACTTTACCCGGGAGGGGAGGCTATGTTTGTCTCGCACCGTCCTGCAGGGCCGGCCTGGCCAAGAACCGTCGACTCGGCAAGACGCTCAGGTTGGAGGGCCCAATGCGTTTCGGCCCGTGTTTCGGGGATGAGCTGGCGCGTCTCATTTTTCTTGAATGATTGAAAGAATCGACGACATCTGACGGATTTCGGGGGACTCTATGGCAAAGGTTAGGGTTTATGAACTTGCAAGAGATCTCAATATGGACAGCCGAGAGCTGGTCGACAAGCTGACTGCGGCGGGCCTGAGCATCAAGAACTACATGAGCACCCTTGATGATGCGCTCTTGGAGAAGGCCAAGGAGATTGCCGTGGGCCAAGTGTCGGAGGTCGTCGAGGAAAAGAGGATAAGGCCCACGGTCATCCGAAGAAGGAAAGTGCAGGTTGTCGTTCAGCCGGATGCCGAGGAAGTGGCCCGAAGCGGAACCTGAAACCCCTGAAGAAGCCCCCGTGATCGTGGAAACGGCGCCGACCCCTGAAGGGGAGCGACCCGAGGCGGTGGCTGAGCCTGCGGTGGCGGAGGTGAAAGAGGAAGTGGAGGTCATGGCAGAAGCGGTCGCTCACGAGGAATTCGTCCCTCCCTTTGAGCAAGACGTGGTCGAGGAAACGGCGGAGGAGCCGGAAGCCGCGGAGGTGTCGGAGTTGGCAGAGTTGGCAGAAGAAGCGGTCCTTCCGGAAGAAGAGGACGCTCAGCCTGTGGCGGAGGTCCGCGCGAAGCCCAAGAAGGCCAAAAAGAGACGAGTGGATCAACCCGCCCGGATCATCAAGCTCCCAGAGGTCGAGATGGAGGAGCCGGTCTCGACCGAGAAGGTGGCGCAAAAGCCCGTGGAGCCTTTGGCCCCTGCTGCCGAGCCCCAGGGGGAGGCGGCTGAGAAGGCAGAGGGGGAGACCCAGAAGTCCAAGTTCCCCAAGAAGAAGAAAGACAAGAGACGTGTAGAAATCGAGGCGCCGGCGCCCAAGGGGGCCGTGAAATACCGGAAGAAGGAGATATTCGAACGGGCGGAGCTTTATGAAGGGAAATCGGTAAAGCGCAAGGAAAGAAGAGGGGTGAAGGGAAAGGAGGCCGTTCGAAGGCTCAGACAGCCGGAGATCACCGTTCCAAAGGCCATCAAGAGAAGGATAAAGATGCAGGAGACCGTCACCGTCGCCGAGCTTGCCAAGGCCATGGGACTGAAGGGGGCCGAGCTTCTGGGTGCGTTGTTGAGGCAGGGGGTGATGGTTCACATCAATCAAGCCATCGATTTCGAAACCGCCTCCCTTGTGGCAGAGGAATTCGGCTACGAGCTGGAGCTTGACATGTTCCAGGAGGAGACCCTTCTGGGCGAATCCGAGGATCGACCCGAGGACCTGATCCCCCGGCCGCCCGTCGTGACGATCATGGGACACGTGGACCACGGGAAGACCTCCTTGCTGGATTATATACGACATTCAAACATCGCGGCGGGCGAATCGGGCGGCATCACGCAGCACATCGGGGCCTACTACGTGGAGACCGATGGCGGGGATATCGTCTTTTTGGACACACCGGGCCACGAGGCCTTCACCGCCATGCGGGCGAGGGGCGCAAAGGTGACGGACCTGATCGTGCTCGTTGTGGCCGCCGACGACGGCGTCATGCCCCAGACGAAGGAGGCCGTCAATCACGCTCGTGCGGCCAGCATCCCCATCGTCGTGGCCATCAACAAGATCGACAAAGCCGATGCAAACCCGGACCGGGTCAAGCGCGAGCTGGCTGAGCTGGGCCTCTCGCCCGAAGAGTGGGGCGGAGAGACCATCTTCGGCAGCATTTCGGCCAAGACCGGGGATGGGATCGATGATCTCCTGGGGCTGATCCTTCTTCAATCCGAGATGCTGGAGCTGAAGGGGAACCCCGGCAAGGCGGCCCGCGGATCCGTGATCGAGGCAAAGCTCGACAAGACACGGGGGCCTGTGGCGACGGTGTTGATCAAGAACGGAACGCTGAAACCGGGGGACTATTTCATCTGTGGGCACCATTCGGGCAAGGTGCGCGCCATGATGAACCATCGCGGAAAAAGGCTCAAGTTGGCAGGGCCGTCGGTCCCGGTCGAGATCTACGGCATTTCCGGAGTGCCCATGGCCGGCGACGAATTCATCGTGTTGGGGGATGAAAAGGCGGCCAAACAGGTGATCGAGCACCGCAAGGACATGGTCAAGAAACAGGAGGTCTCAAAGAAGGGGATCGTCAGTCTGGATGACCTTTTCAAGAGAATCAAAGACGGCGAGATCAAGGAGCTCAACATCGTCGCCAAGGCCGACGTTCAGGGATCCATGGAGGCCCTTTCGGATTCTCTGGCCAAGCAGAGCACCGGTGAGGTGAAGGTGAGAATGATCCATTCGGCCACGGGGGCCATCACGGAATCCGACGTCATGCTTGCAGCGGCCTCGGGCGCCATCATCATCGGATTCAATGTCCGGGCCAACCCGCGTGTGGCGGAAATCGCCGAGAAGGAGAAGGTGGATATCCGCTATTACGATGTGATCTACAACGTCATCAAGGATATTCGAAATGCCATGGCGGGACTCCTGGCGCCCACTTACAAAGAACGCGTGATCGGCAGAGCGGATATCAAAGAGGTCTTTCACGTTCCAAAGGTGGGGGCGGTGGCCGGCTCCTACGTCACAGACGGACACCTGGAGCGCAACGCCAATGTGAGGGTTTTGCGAGACGACGTGGTGGTCTTTACCGGAAAGATCGGATCCCTCAGACGTTTCAAGGAAGATGTGAAGGAGGTGGCCGCCGGTTACGAATGCGGCATAGGGATTGAGAACTACCAGGACCTGAAGCCTGGTGACGTATTCGAGGTGTTCCAGCTCGACCAGGTGGCAGCGGAGCTTTAAGCATGGTCGTGGGGACGTTGAGGGTGGCCTTTCTCCTGGTGGACAACCAGTCCCTGAAAGGCAAGCGAAAGGTCGTCCGGAGCATGGTCGACCGGGTCAAAGCGCGCTTCAATGCGGCCGTTGCAGAGGTCGGCTCAAACGACAAGTGGCAGATGATCGAGCTGGGGATCACCACGGTGGGAAACGACCGGCAGCATATGGATTCCTCCCTCAACCACATTCTTTCATTTCTCGAATCGATGGGTCTCGCGCAGCTGGTTGACTCGGAGATGGAGATCCTGAATCTGTAAGGGGTGCTAGGCAGTGGCCATGGCGGCAGGGAATCGAGCACAGCGGGTCGGCGATCAGATTCTCAAGATCATCGCGCCCTTTCTCCTTCAGAAGGTGAAAGACCCAAGGGTTGAGGGGGTGACGCTGACAGGGGTGCGTTTGAGCAAAGACCTCAAGGTGGCCAAAATCTATTTCAGCGTCCTGGGAGAGGATGACCAAGCCATCAGACATGCCGTGGCCGGTCTTGAAAGCGCCAAGGGGTTTATCAAGCGGGAGCTCGGGGCAAGGCTCGATCTCAGGGTCATGCCGGATATCCAGTTCCTGCACGATGAATCGTTTGCAAGGGGACTGCGCATCGAAAGACTGCTGTCGGATCTTCGAAGGGACGCCGCCCATGGCAACGGATCTCTAGGAGGAGCGCTCCGAAATCAAAGGGAAGGACAGCTCGGACGACATTGACGAAGCCATATTCTGAGCAAGAGGACGTCGGGCTTGCCGCTGTGTCGCCTGCCTGTGAAAAGGATGTCTGCGTGCATCCTGTACTTGGCGTGGTGGCGCGAACCCTGATTCAGGGCAGGCGGTTTGCGATAGTGACCCACGTGGATCCGGACGGCGACGGCATCGGCTCCATGCTGGCTTTGGGCGAGGTGCTCAAAGACGCAGGTAAAGAGGCCGTTCTCCTCACGACGGAACCAGTGGGATTGCCTTACAGGCTGCTTCACGGGGCTGACGGGATCGTCCAGCACCTCCAAACGGGGCCATCGTTTGATGCGGCCCTGGTGCTGGATTGCGGGGATCTGTCCAGACTGGATGGTCACAGGGAGTCCGTTCGAGCAGATCCGTCCCCTGGTCAATATTGATCATCATGGAACCAATGATTACTTCGGGGACTTGAACCTTGTGGACGGGCGCAGCTCCTCAACAGGGGAGCTGGTCTTCAAGGTGATTCGTGAGGCCGGTTTTTTCATGAGCCAGGCATCGGCCGAGAACCTTTTTGTCGCCATCATGACCGACACAGGCTCTTTTAGGTACAATAACACCACCGGAGCCGCCCTGGCCATTGCCGCGAAGCTGGTCGATCAAGGGGTGAAGCCCTGGGAGATCTCAAAGAGGATGTCTCGACGGATACCCCGCCTCTCGATTGAGGTTGCTGGAGAGGGCGCTCGGGACCCTGGAGTATCACCATGACGGCGCGTTGGCCCTCATGACCATCACGACCGAAATGTTCGTCGCGACAGGCTCGGATCGCACCGACTGTGAACGGTTTGTGGAATACCCAAGACACGTCAAGGGTGTTGAGATCGCGGCCCTGGTGCGTCAGACGAACCGCAACGATTACAGAGCCAGCCTGAGGTCCAATTGCCGGGTTGATGTGGCCCGCCTGGCCGGTCGTTTTGGTGGAGGGGGACACCCCATGGCCGCGGGATTCGAGTCAAAGGGTCCGTTGGAGGCCGTGAAGGCGAAATTGATCACTGAGGCGGCCCGCGCCCTGGACCATGCGCGCATCTGACGGCATCCTGCTGGTCGACAAGGTTGAGGGGGAAACCTCCTATGATGTGATCCGAAGACTGAAATGGGCGCTCGGCAATCCCACATAAGATCGGTCACGCCGGCACGCTGGACCCTTTTGCAAGCGGACTCCTGATTGTCATGTTGGGACAGGGCACCAAATTGTCGCGCTTTTTGATGTCCGGCGCGAAGCGCTATCTGGCCACGGTCAGGCTCGGAATCGAGACAGACACCCTGGACTGGGACGGGCGAGGTCACGAGAATCAACGAGGTCCCCGAGTCGGTCCGCCAAGGCGGATCGCTCCAACAGGCCCTGCGGGCGTTTGTCGGAGAGATCGAACAGGTCCCACCGCGCTTTTCAGCGCTCAAGGTCGGTGGAAAACGGGCATACCAGCTGGCCCGTCGAGGCGAGTCGATCAGCCTGGCCGCAAGAAAAGTAACGGTGCACGCCCTGGAGATCAAATCCATCTCCCTTCCCGATCTGACCATCGAAGTGGTCTGCTCCAGCGGGACCTATATCAGGAGTCTGGCGATGGATCTGGGGAGGGCCCTTGGAACGGGCGGTCATCTCAAATCCCTGAGAAGACTTGCGAGCGGCCCTTTCAGCGTGGAGGATGGGCGTCAACGCCGGGATCATCACGCGCCGTGGGCTGAAGCGTCGCTCCAGGAGCGTTTGATCCCGCTTCGCGACGCCCTGCCGGACCTGATGGCGATTCACGTGGGGGAAGAAATGGCCGGAAAGGTCAGGCAAGGACAAAGCCCTCTTCGCGGATGAGCTCCACCTTGGGGCTGGTCACACCGCATGCCCTCCACGGCTTTTTCAAGCTGGTTCATGACGGCGAGCTGGTCGCTGTCGCCAGATTGGAGGATCAATCAAAAACGAACGACCGATGTCGGGTCGCCATGGAGAGGGTGTTCGTGTGAGCCGGGGGCATATGAGCATAGGGCATAGGGGCATAGCGCATAGCATAGGGCAAAGCGCATAGGGTAGAAAAATGGGTCAACCGGGCGAGATGGGACAATTGATAAAAGGGTATCCATATCCATATTTCGAGGAGGTGTGAAAGTGGTTCTAAATCCTGAGACAAAAAAAGAGGTCATAGATCGATTCAAGCTTCATGAAAAGGACACGGGATCTTCCGAGGTGCAGATTGCCCTGTTGAGCAACCGGATCCAGTATCTGACCGATCATTTCAAGATTCACAAGAAAGATCACCACTCGCGGCGGGGCCTCTTGAAACTGGTGGGCCAGAGAAGAAGGCTCCTCAATTATCTCAAGAAAACAGACGTCGAACGATATCGAACAGTCATCAAGGAGCTCGGTATCCGGAAATAGGCGGCCCGGAAGGTTTACGATAAACAAACATCATATCAAAGTGAAAGGATGTGTGGGACGATGATCAAGAGCTATTCAGCCGAAATCAACGGGCAGACGCTGCATCTCGAAGCGGGTCGGATTGCAAGACAGGCCAGTGGGTCCGCTGTGGTGACACTGGGCGAGACGGTTGTGCTTGTCACGGCTGTCGCATCGGATGACATCCGAGAAGGGGTCGATTTCCTTCCCTTGACCGTGGAATACCAGGAGATGTCCTATGCGGGCGGGCGGATCCCCGGGAATTTTTTCAGGAGAGACATGGGGAGGCCCGGCGAGACGGAGACGCTGGTCTCGCGGCTGATCGATCGGCCGCTGAGGCCCCTTTTCCCGGACAACTACTATTACGAGACACAGGTCATCGCCACCGTGCTCTCCGTGGACAGGGAGAACGAAGCGGATGTGCTGGCGATTCTGGGTGCCTCAGCCGCCCTGGAGCTATCCGACATCCCATTCAAGGGGCCCATTGCCGGCGTACGGGTCGGAAGGGTGGATGGGCGGTTCGTGGCCAACCCCACGCTCACCCAGCAGCAGGAAAGCGATATCAACCTCATCGTTGCAGGCCATCGCACGGGCGTGATGATGGTCGAAGGGGGCGGGCAGTTCGTTTCGGAATCAGACATGATCGAAGCCATTTTCTTCGGTCACGAGGCCCTGCAGCCCTTGCTGGAAATCCAGGAGACACTCCGTAACAGCCTGGGAAAACCAAAGAAAGCTGTCGCCCCAAACGGAAGATGACGGCGAGCTCAAAGCAAGGGTCCATGAGATCGCCACGCCCCTTCTGAGCGAGGTGATCACCACCGCGGACAAGCAACTGAGAAATCAGCAGGAGGCAAGACGCCCTGAAGCAGACCCAGGAGCGGTTGGGGGATGCGGGCAAGGAACGGGCCTCCGTGATCAGGAGACCATGGATGAGCTTGAGAAGACGTTGGTCCGCCGGATGATCCTGGAAGAGGGCCGGAGAATAGACGGCCGGGCGTTCACCGAGGTGAGGCCCATCGAGTGTCTGGTGGGGTTTCTGCCCCGTGTCCACGGCTCCGCCCTCTTTACCCGGGGCGAGACGCAGGCCATGGTTCTGACCACGCTTGGAACCGAAATGGACGAGCAGAGGATCGAATCGGTCTACGGGGACGAATTCAGGTCCTTCATCCTCCACTACAATTTCCCCCCATACAGCGTCGGGGAGGTCAAGCGGCTGGGCGGTCCCGGGCGAAGGGAAATCGGCCATGGTGCGCTGGCGCGACGGGCTTTGCTGCCCGTCATCCCCCCCAAAGCGGATTTCACATACTGCATCCGGGTTGTCTCGGAGATCCTGGAGTCCAACGGGTCGTCTTCCATGGCATCGGTATGCGGCGGCTCCCTGTCGCTCATGGATGCGGGGGTCCCTATCCGGGACGCCGTGGCCGGGGTGGCCATGGGACTCGTGTCCGACGGGGAAAAGGTCGCGGTGCTGACGGACATCATCGGCGACGAAGACCACTACGGGGACATGGATTTCAAGGTGGCCGGCACCAACGAGGGGGTCACCGCGATTCAGATGGACATCAAGATCGAAGGGCTCACCAGAGAGGTCATGCAGCGGGCCCTGGAGCAGGCCAAAGAGGCGCGGCTGCACATCCTGGGCGAGATGGAAAAGGCCATAGCGAAACCCAGGAGCCATGTCTCGGAATATGCCCCCATCATCACCATCCTCCAGATCAGGCCTGAGAAGATCAAGCTCGTGATCGGCCCGGGCGGGAAGACCATTCGGGAGATCACCAGCACGTCGGGGGCCAAGATCGACGTGGATGACACGGGCAAAGTGGTCGTCGCCGCCGTCGACAAGGAGAGCGCCAAGGTTGCCATCGACATGATCAACGAAGTGGTCCAGGAGGCCGAGGTCGGGAAGCTCTACATGGGAAAGGTGGTCAAAATCATGGACTTCGGGGCCTTCGTGGAGATTTTCCCGGGCACCGACGGCCTGATTCACATCTCACAGCTGGACACGACCAGGGTCAACAAGGTGACCGATATCCTCAACGAAGGCGACGAGGTCCTGGTCAAGGTCCTGGAGGTGGACGAAAGCGGCAGGATTCGGCTTTCCCGAAAAGCGGCCCTGGGTGAGAGTCTGGACGATGTTTCGTAAAACGACGCTGGAAAATGGTGTCCGGATCATATCGGAAAAGGTGGACTTCCTCCGATCCGTCTCCCTGGGCCTCTGGGTGAACGCGGGATCCCGGGATGAAGATGCCCAGAAAAACGGCATCTCCCACTTCATCGAGCACATGATTTTCAAGGGGACCCGTAACCGGACGGGGCCGCAGATCGCCAAGGAGCTGGACGCCATCGGCGGCCTTTCGAACGCGTTTACCGGGAAGGAGAACACCTGTTTTCACGCAAGGGTGCTGGGGAAGCACTTCTCCACGCCTTTCGGACATCCTGGCCGACATCTTTCTGAATTCCCTCTTCGACCCGGCGGACATGGAGCGTGAGCGGCAGGTCATCCTCCAGGAGATCAGCATGGTGGAGGACACACCCGACGAGAATATCCACGAGCTCTTCAGCAACTGTTCTGGATGAACCACCCCATCGGGCTGCCCATTCTGGGGACCGGAGAACACGGTTTCAGCCATCGGACAGGCGGATATTCTGAACCACATGAAGCAGTTTCGCGCCTCCTGACAAGATCCTGGTGGCTGCCGCCGGAAACGTGGATCATGAAAGCCTTGTCAGTACGTTCAGCAGCATGTTCGAATCCTTGAGAAAGGGGGGCCCGATCCGCGGGCCAGTGTCTCCCCCCGTCCAAGGAGGGTGTTGCCGCCCACCACAAAGACCTTGAACAGGTTCACATCTGCCTCGGGGGAGATGGTCCCCTGCTCAACAGTGAAAAGCGTTTCCCCTGCGCCATCTTCAATACCATCCTGGGCGGCAACATGAGCTCCCGCCTCTTTCAGGAGATCCGTGAAAAGCGCGGACTTGGCCTACTCGGTCTATTCCTTTGTCTCCTCCTACATGGATACCGGCGTCTTCGGCGTGTACCTGGCCACCGAGCGCCAGAACGTGAATCCATCCCTTAAGACCATCCAGGCCGAGGTCAAGCGAATCCTCGCGGGTGACATTGCGCCGGCCGACCTCGATGCGGCCAAGGAGCATCTGGTCGGCAGCATGTATCTCAGTTCGGAGAGTGCGGACAGCCGCATGATGCGCATCGCGAAGAACGAGCTCGTTTTCGAAAGATATGTGAGCTTTGAAGAGCTGACAGAGCGTCTGGAGAAGGTCACCATTGATGATGTGGTGAGGGTCACTGAGGAGATTTTTCGTGACGGCCGGATCTCGTTGACCACGCTGGGTCCCTTCAACGGGGATGAGGTGAATGCCGGGTGCCTGGAATTCTGGGGGGGCTGAAGGCCTGAAGTCCTTTATGACCGATATGGGAAAGTGCTATTATGACTTCGCTAGCTATCGTCCTTCTCGCATCCCACATCGATCTCCCTTGTTTGTAAGGTGCAATTCGCGACGTCAAGAGGCGCGAAGGGAGGGTCAACTGGACCGGGTGGTTGTCAGGATTCGGAAAGTGGGCGAAAAGGCCGCGTTCTCGCTGCCCGAATACCAGACCGAGGGCGCATCGGGCATGGATGTGCGGGCCTGTCTGGATGGCGCCCACGGTCATCAATGCGGGAGAGATCCGTTTCATTCCAACGGGCCTATCCATTTCCCTGCCGCCCGGCTACGAGGCCCAGATCCGCCCAAGAAGCGGCCTTGCCTTTCGACACGGCGTCGGGATGGTGAACGCCCCCGGTACCATCGATTCCGACTACAGGGGGGAGATCGGCGTGCTCCTCGTCAATTGGGGAAAAGAACCCTTTTGCGTCCGACATGGTGACCGCATCGCACAGATGGTCATCGCAAGCGTCTGCCGCGCCGAGCTTCTGGTGGTCGAAGAGGCGCTGGACCAGACCTCCCGGGGGTGTGGCGGGTTCGGCCACACAGGGATCCGCTGATGGGAAGGATGCGTTTTTCGTCCCTTGCGTCGGGGAGCGGGGGAAATGCCTGCTACGTTGAAACCAGCCATGCAAAAGTCGTCATCGACGCAGGGATCTCTTGCCGGGACCTGGTCCAACGTCTCGAGAAGATTGGCGTGGACCCTGACGGGCTCGACGCCCTCATCATCACCCATGAGCATCTGGACCACGTGAAGGGGGCCGGGGCTGTGGCGCGCCGGTTCGATCTGCCGGTCTACCTCAACCGCAGGACCTATGAGCGGGGACGCAAGACCCTCGGGAACCTCCCCAAGCCCATTCTTTTTCACACCGGGCAGACGCTGACCATCCGGGACCTGAATGTGGAAACCTTCACCAAGTGCCATGATGCCGCGGACCCGGTGGGCGTGGTCATGGGGTGCGACGGCTGCCGGCTGGGGCTTGCAACGGATCTGGGGCGACCCACTCGCCTCGTGGAGGAGCAGCTCAAGGGCTGTCGGGCGGTCATTCTGGAATTCAACCATGACCTGTGCATGCTGGAACAGGGTCCCTATCCCCTTTTCCTCAAACGTCGAATCAAAGGCCCGGACGGCCATTTGTCGAACGTACAAGCAGGGAGCCTCCTCGGGGGCTTGTGCCACGGGGGGTTGGAGATGGTGGTCCTTGCCCACCTCAGCGAGACCAACAACACGGTCGAAAAGGCGCTCGAACACGCACATGGGGCCCTGGCGCAGCACGGCCGTTGGGCAGGGGGGGTTGTGGTGGGCGCCCAGAAGGAACCCCTCCCCCTGATGGAGCTTTGACGGGCGGGGCGCAAATGGCGAAGGCTGATTCGGTTGACCGGACCGTTTCAAGTGCGAGGCGACGCAGGAAGAAAGCATACCTTTGCAGTTGCTGCGGCACGTCCCCTCCCTTTTGCTGGACCTGCCCGTGCGGCTTTCAGATCTGTAACACCTGCATGGAAGAGAACCTCTGGGGCTTTACCTGCAGCGGGGTGAACTGGCAGTGCCCCGACTGTGGGGCGTTGAGACCGTTTTGAAAATGAATTGGAAAGGGCCCAAGTCATGGATGCAACATTGATCGATGCCTATTTCTACGCCCTGTCAAGGGTGATCGATGCCATTTACAGGGATGATGAAACGCTTGATGATGTCCTTTATTTCATCGTCTCCCTCGCCACGGAGCTGACCGGCGCGAAGGGAAGCACCATCCGCGTCCTCGATCAGAACACGTTTCATCTCAAGGTCGTGTCCAGCTACGGGCTCAGCCAGGCCTATCTGGAATCGGGGGCCATTGACCGGGGGAAAAGCGTTACCGAGATCATGAAGGGGGACATTATCATCATCAATGACTTTGATAACGACCTTCGCATCCAGGACTTGGAGGCGGCAAAGCGGGAAGGGGTGAAGGCGGTCATTGGGATTCCGTTCACGGTCAACGAGACCACCTATAGTATCCTGCGGGTCTATTTCCCTCGCAAAAAGGTCCCCACCCATGAGGAGATGGAGCTTTTGAAGAGCCTGGGGAGGTTGAGCTGCCTCGCCATGGATCGTGCGGTCTTAGACCAGATTCAAGACACGGTGTGATGAAGGTCGTCGAAAACCCTTGCCTTCACATTGTCCTCTACGAGCCCGAAATTCCTGCCAACACGGGGAACATCGCCCGGCTTTGCGGCGCGGCGGAATTGTGTCTCCACCTCATCCACCCTCTGGGATTCAAGACCGATGACAAGCATCTCAAGCGGGCAGGGTTGGATTACTGGGAGGAGGTGGATGTTCGTCACCATCAGGGCTTTGATGCCTTTCTGAAAACTTTGGGCCCTAGGGCCGGACTGCACGCCTTCAGCACCCACGCCCCCATCCCCTACACTCGCGCGACGGTCCACCATGGCGATTTCCTGATCTTCGGGCCTGAAACGAGGGGCCTCCCACCGCACATCCGCGAAAGCCTACCCCTCCTATGCCATCCCCATCTGGGGTCGGGTCCGCAGCCTCAATCTGTCAACCAGCGTGGGAATCGTGGCTTACCATTACCTGCATCAAATGGGCAGGTTCTAGCCGTGCGGAAAAAACTCCTTACCATCCGGAAAAAAAGACCGATGAATATGTATGAATGTATGATAAAAGATGCACGAGCATGAAAAGATACGGATCCGGTGGGCTTGCCAAAGCCTTGGGTGCCGGCGGACTGCGTGTCAACGGGACTGAAACATCATTTCCGGATTTCCTCTGAAGAGAGCCAATACTTTCTAATATGAATGGGTTAGACCATTTCCATGTGGCGCCCTGAAGGGGGCGGAGCCTGCCTTGCAAGAATTTGAACCACGAAACGGAAGCACGCAAGAAGACAGTCCCTTTTGGCTTGTTCAGGAAGGCCGGGCAAGTCCAAAAAATCACTTCACCTTCGGCGACCTGGTGGGCTGCAACTGCGAGTCAGTGACGCAAATGCCCATAGCCAATCAATGGTGTCCCTCAGGATGCTCCTGCCCGCTGGGAGATTTGCTCAGCCCTAACGGTCTTTCTCACTTTGCTCTTTGCCCTATGCCTTTTAATCCATGCTATTAACCCCCTTCGCGTCCTTTGTGCCTTAGCGATTCAAGATCAATCCGATTCGCCCAAGTATTCTTTTTCTGAGCTATCTGGACGCACATAGCCTCCGGCAAGTTGGGAAAGCTAAAAACCTAACAGCGTGCCTGCGACCATACCATCGAATTTGTATATCCCATTGACATATCCCAGATTAATTTTATAATATTTCCGTTATGTCCAGTTTTTTTTAGAGGTTAGCGTTATGGCTTGTGTGAAAACCAGAATCTTTAAAAGCAACCGGAGTCAGGCTGTTCGTCTGCCGATGGAAGTTGCCTTTCCGGAATTCGTGAAGGATGTTGAAATCACTGCCATTGGCAACAAGCGTATGATTGCGCCGGCGGGCCAATCTTGGGATGAGTGGTTTAGTGCACCGGGGGTTTCCAGCGACTTCATGACAGAGCGAAAGCAGCCGGGGGACCAGCACCGGGAGACCTTGTAATGCTCAAGTACCTGCTGGACACCAATATTGTCATCTACACCATGAAAAACCGTCCCCAGCAGGTCAAAAAGCGTTTTCAGAAGCATCACGGTCAGATGGGTATGTCCGTTGTAACCTTAGGTGAATTGGTGTTTGGGGCGGAACGCTCACAACAAGTGGAACGGAATCTTGCGGACATTGAGGCCATGGCGGCTAGGCTTGAAGTCCTGCCCTTTGACAACAAAGCCGCCTATCATTTTGGACAGATACGGGCCGCGCTATATCGAACGGGTCAGCCCATAGGGCCTTATGATATGATGATTGCGGGTCAAGCCAGGGCCATCGGCCTGATCCTGGTAACAAACAATGTCAAAGAATTTGAACGGGTGCCGGGGCTGCTGCTTGAAGATTGGAGCCGAGCGTAAGGCAGAAGCGTGGACTTCAGATAGATGCTGGGCGACCCCGGATGTCCCCTTTCCCACAAATTCCACGAGTAAAGGAGGAGCAGCAGTTTGAAAACAGAAGAATATATTGCGGAGGTCATGCCGGACGGGCATCTTTCCTTGCCAGAGACGGTAACGAAAGAGCTGGATCTCAAACCTTATGCTAAGGTTAAAGTAACTATTGAACGAGTCAATTAAGAAAAGGAAACCCGAAAGTTTTCACCCAAAGCAATAAGAAAGGCGCTTCTTCAATTTTCAGCCGTGTATTTTTTTTGAAAAAAGTTTGAATCCTGACTTGCGTTCCATTCCATGATGATTTATATTGCCAGACATCATGGAAGCCACTATCACATATCGCGGTCGGGTTATCAATCAATCGGATATTGCCCTTGTTCGCGCGGATCATTTCCGCTAACCCATTAGGAAGCAGGCGGTTCATTTCTCAGGAGCTTTGCAGGGCATGGAATTGGCGACAAGCCAATGGCGCCCTGAAAGACATGGTCTGCCGCAGCTTGCTGTTGCTCCTCGAATCCAAGGGCTGGGTCCAATTGCCTCCGCCCAAATGTAAGGTTCCCAATCCCCTGGCCAACCGCAAGGCGCCTGACCGGGTTGCGGTTGATCAAACGCCGATTCATGGCCCCATCGATGCGCTGTTGCCCATCCGCCTCGAGCAGGTCCGCAGGAGCCCGCAGGAGAAGCTCTGTAACAGCCTCATCAGCGAGCACCACTACCTGGGTTATACCCAACCTGTCGGAGAGCAGCTCAAGTATGTGGCCTTTTCCCATGGCAGGCCGATCGCCTGCCTGCTGTGGTCCTCCGCCCCGTGGTACATCGGAGTCCGGGACCGATTTATCGGATGGAATGTAACGATGCGGAAGAACAACCTCCGTTTGATTGCCTATCAGAGTCGATTTCTGATTCTGCCCTGGGTTGAGGTCTCCCACCTGGCTTCCCATTTGCTGGCCCTCAACCGCCGCTGCATCTCGAAAGATTGGGAAAATATCTATGCCCACCCGGTCCATCTCCTTGAGACATTTGTCGATCCACAGCGATTCCGAGGCACCTGCTACAAGGCTGACAACTGGGACTGCGTCGGCCAAACCACTGGTCGCGGCAAGCTCAGTAAGTCCACAAAAGCGGTCCTGCCTAAAAAGGCTGTCTATGTCCATCCCCTGAGCAAGGACTTCCGCCAGAAACTCTGCCAGGAGCCATCCCCTTGCTAAAAGACTTCGACATAAGCGCCATCATAGACCTGGACAGCGCACGGGATGCCATCGTCAAGCTGCTCAACCTCATCGAGGAGCTTCAACAGGAAAACCAGGAGCTCAAACGTCTCAATCAGCTGCTTCGCGATGAGCTCCGTCGCCTCAACGGCGAGCAGGGAAAGCCCGATATCAAGCCTTCCAGGAAAGACACAGGCAACAAAAACTTCTCGTCTGAAAAAGAACGAAAAGAACGAAAAAAGCGAAACAAAAAATCAAAGAAAGACCGCATCAAGATCCATAACAAGCGCATCTGCAAAGTGGATCCTGACATTCTCCCCGAGGACGCCGAGTTCAAAGGCTATCAACCGGTGACGGTGCAGGACGTCATCTTCAAAGCATCCAATACCCTCTTTTTGAAAGAAAAATACCACTCCCCATCTCTCAACAAAACCTACCTCGCCCCCCTACCGCCCGGCTATGATGGAGAATTCGGGCCCGGCCTGAAGGCCTTGGTTCCAAAATTCTACTATGGCTCCAACATCACCGAGCGAAAGATCCTCGATCTCCTCCAGGATGCCGATATACGCATATCGGCGGGAAAACTCTCCGATATGCTCATCAAAAACCACGAGCGTTTCCATGCCGAAAAAGATGCCCTATACGAAGCCGGGCTCAACAGCACCCCATGGCAGAACATCGACGACACCTCAACGCGGGTCAACGGTCAGAACCAATTCTGCCATATCGTCTGTAACCCCTTCTATACCGCTTACTTCACAACCCCCAACAAAACCCGCTTGACCGTCCTGGATGTGCTCAAAAACTTCGCTCCCAGGACCTTTCTGCTCAATGAAGAAGCTTTGCGCTATATTGACATTTTTAACCTCCCCAAAGCCGTCGTCCAACAGTTATCCGCTTTGCCCCTTGAACAGACTTTCGATGAGTCCACCTTCCTGAACCTTCTGGATCAGCGGCTTCCTCAACTGGGCCCTCAGCAGCGCACCCATATCCTGGATGCCGCTGCGGTCGCCGCCTATCATGCCATCATGGAATTTCCCGTCGTCAGTGTGCTGCTCTGTGACGATGCACCTCAGTTCAAATTGATCACCCGGCAACTGTCGCTTTGCTGGATCCATGACGGCAGGCATTACAAAAAGCTCGACCCCTTCATAAACCATCATCGCAAACTGTTGGACGGCTTCCTCGACACCTACTGGGATTACTACCGACAGCTCCTAAAGTACCGTGAGGCGCCATCGGATAGCCAACGCATCAGGCTCGACCATCTCTTCGATGAGATCTTTTCCACCGCCACCGGCTATGACGCCCTCGACCAGAGGATTGCCAAGACAAAGGCCAAAAAGCACTCTCTGTTGCTGGTCCTGGATCATCCGGAACTCCCGCTCCACAATAACGATGATAAAGGAATTCATTGCGGAAATGGGACCAAAGGACCTATCTGAAAAATTTCGCGAGAAATACAAATGAACAAAGTCTTTGTCGATGCCTCGGCCTGGGTAGACTTATACCACGAAGAAGATAAACACCATCAAAAAGCCTGGGCAATATATGAAAGACTGTTAACCGAAGTGAGAAAGTTTTTAACGAGTAATTGGGTCGCCTATGAGGCAATAAGCATTCAAAAAGCAGAGCCGGCTACGGTGCCGCGAAAAGCTTGTGGGATATATTGCAGGACGTGCCCATGGCCCACTCATCCTTCCAGAAAGGAGGTGCGATCGTGCCAACAGAGCTTCTAACGGATGAACAATACAGGGATTTCTCCAGGAATTTGATCAAAGCGGTCGAAACCCGCTGCAGAATTCTGCCAATAAATTCCTTGAAGATACCGGGGTATACCCTGAATAAACCGATCTATATCACGATTGAAAAGGAGGGAGATGCCTTCGTTGCCTCCCTTGACGATATTGAGGCCTTCGCCTGTGCCGACACAGAATTTGAAGCTGTGAATGATCTGTGCGAAGAGATTGTTGAGATCTATGAAGACCTTCAGAAAGATAGGGAAAACCTGGGAATCCTGCCGCAGAAGTGGCTGGCCTTCCTAGATGAGGTGATTGCGGTTCATGAAGACAGCAGATATCGAAAGGATCTTTCATAAGCTCGAATTGGATGTCCGTTCGACGGGTCACAGGTAGGATGGCTGATTGTCGAGAACAAGAAGATCCTTAGAGTTCATTATTCGCATGGGAAGGGCGACCTCCCCGATAAGATCATGCACAAAATCCGTGGCCAATTGAAGCTCTCTGAAAAGGATTTCAAAGACTTGGTCGCGTGTCCTCTGACGTTAGAAGGCTATCTGGGTATTCTGAAACGCAAGGGATTGATTTAAACACAAGAGACGACCATGAGCTCGCCGAACCTCTCGCTCCTGCAGGCCGCAAGGAGACTGGGCGTAGCCGTCACGTGACTTATCGAACTACTCCTCTTGGCAAAAGAAAAGGAGGCTCGTGGAAAGAGTCGGTTCCCTTTTCAGTGAATTACGACATGCCGGACATTGGCTTTCCGATGAAATTGTTGGAATAGCAAAGGGGCTTGCAGGGCAATGATTTGCCCTCTGTGGTGAGCCCAACGCGTCCATGTTTTGCCTCAAGCGAAGCGATCCTCAACCCTAACGCGCTTTTCTCCCTTCGCGTCCTCCGCGGTTCAAAAACGAACAGGTTTTTCACAATGAATTCATTCTCTGTGTTCTCTGAGGGCTCTGTGCGAGATAGATTCTTTGGTTTTCGTCTTCTTGCCTTCAACGCTTTTGCTAGAAACTCAAAGAGCTCAAAGCGGCCTCACACTGACACAAGTAAAGGATACGAAGATTGTCTCGCGCAGAGCCCGCTGAGTCCACAGAGAAGAGGCCACTTTTTTTGGTTTGCAAAAACCAAGACTCTTCTCTGCGTTCTCCGCGTCTCTGTGGTGAATCCAACGCGTCCATGTTTTGCCTCAAGCGAAGCGCTCCTCAACCCTAACGCGTGTTTTCTCCTTTCAGTAGAACGAACAGATTTTTCAAAATGAATTCATTCTCTGTGTTCTCTGAGGGTATTGTGCGAGAAAGATTCTTTGGTTTTCGTCTTCTTGCCTTCAACGCTTTTGCTAGAAACTCAAAGAGCTCAAAGCGGCCTCACATTGACACAACTAAAGAAAGGACACGAAGATTGTCTCGCGCAGAGCACGCAGAGGCCGCAGAGAAGAGATCTACTATTTTTTGTTTACCCCTAAACAAGACGCTTCTCTGTGCTCTCCGTGCCTCTGTGGTGAGCCCAACGCGTCCATGTTTTGCCTCAAGCGAAGCGATCCTCAAGTGAAACGCTCCTTCAACCTAACGCGCTTTTCTCCCTTGGCGCCTTCGCGCCTTGCGGTTCAAATTAATCTTTGCCCTATGCTCTTAGCTCCGGGAGTTCAGATGGAAACAGAAGAACTCAAAATAAAATATCCAAGCGGATTCGAGCACGCTATCCACATGACAAAGGAAGAGCTCGAGCATCATATCCGCCTGATGGCCGCACTGAAAATGTTTGAGCTCGGCAAGGTCTCGTCCGGTAAAGCGGCTGAATTGGCCGGTATGTCACGGATCGAATTTCTCGAAACCTGCGGCAGATACAGGGTCAGCCCTTTCAACTATTCTCCGGAGGAGGCTGAAGAAGAGCTGAAAAGGGATTTGCAGGAGGCGAGGAAACGATCTTCAGCAATGAGAATCGTCTCGAATACCGGCCCGATAATAGGCCTCGCCAAAATCGGAATGATCGGCCTTCTCAAGGCCTTGGCCGGTGAAGTGCTGATCCCGCCTTTTGTCCACAAAGAGCTCTTTGGAAAAACGGGGGTCGAAACAACTCACATCGAAAATGCGCTTACGGATTTCATCAAGGTCGCCCCTGTGAATATGTCGGAGCCCTCAGAGACTGATATACTGTCTGAGCTTGGATGAGGGCGAGAAGCAGGCGGTTGCCCTTGCCTCGAACCTCGGTGAAGGAGTGTTGTTGCTGATCGATGACCACGCGGGAAGACAGGCAGCAAGGAAATTGGGCGTAGCTGTTACGGGACTTATCGGATTACTCCTTCTGGCGAAGGAAAGGGGGCTTGTGGGAAGAGTCGGCCCCCTCTTCGATGAATTGCGAGCTGGATACTGGCTTTCCGATGAAATCGTTGGAATAGCAAAGAGGCTCGCCGGTGAATGAGCTGTGCTACGGCCCTCATTTATTCGAGTTTGGTTTCTTTCTGAGCGATATGATCGAGAAGAAGATCACCCCGATACATTACCAGGATCCGATCAGGGTGTTTGCGCGTGCCGGTTCCCAACCACGATGAAATTTGGATCTGGACTTTGTAGTCTATCATCCGGCAATCCGGGCTCAATCGAGTTGAGTTTGAGTAGCCCCTGATGTTGCACCAATGGAACAACATCCCGCTGGACCCGTAAGTCCCGTGAAAGAAAATCTTAACCACAAAGACGCGAAGTACGCGAAGCAGAGACTTGTCCTTTTGGTTTGCCCCCCATCTCCTGCCGCAGGGCTGGAGATTTGCTCGGAAAGTCTTCCCTTTCCGACCAGGCTGTTCTCTTGACGCTATGCGCCATGCGCTATGCCCTGTGCGGTTTTCGAACCCGCGCCTGGCCATCGGAGCAACTGTTCAACGAGCCCTGCGAGAAAGGGGAAAATCTAACAGCGTGCCCATTGGCCGCTCCGTGCGGATGTCCCTGCTCCAACTTGACATGTTAAACAATTGCTGTAAAATAAAGAAGTTAGATAAATACAATTGGCTGAGGCCTGCTTCGATTGAAACAAATCGTAAGAATTAGTCACGTGATGAAATTGGGGTGAATACCATGGGTGTAGCATTAAAGACCAAGACATATCCTTACATTGGATCTGATCCGGAAATCGCCGGCGGGAAACCTATAGTTGTTGGTACTCGAATCACCGTAAGATGTATTGCCGGATATTATCAGATGGGGATGAGTGCTGACGAGATTTTGACAACTTTGCCCCACTTAACACCCTCGCAGGTCCATTCAGCTTTGGCCTACTATTTTGACCATCAAGACGAGGTTGACACGGATCTTGCTGAATCTTCAGATGTGGAGCTCTGGAAATCGCAGACTGCACGGGAATCTGACAATAAAGCCCCGCAGGTATGAAGATCGAATTATTGATTGACGAGGACGTACATTCAGGGTTGGCACATGCTTTGCGAAGAAGAGGATATGACGCCATTCATGCTCAAGAACTGGATCGGAAAGGACGGTCTGATTCGGATCAACTTCGATTTGCCATTGAACAAGGACGATGCCTTTTCACCTTCAACGTGAAGGATTTTGTGATCCTGCACAACACACGTGTAAAGAGTGGCCAAGCACACTGGGGGGTCATTGTTTCAAGACAACTTCCATTCTCAGAGACGATGTCAAAATTGTTGCGCCTTCTTCAGCTCACTGACAAAGCTACAATGAAGAACCGATTGGAGTTCTTGTAGACTGTGAATCGAAGATTTTACCAAACGATTCCTTACTTTCTTACCCGCGTTCCCCTGGCCGCCCACGGAGAACAAGGTAGTCGCCGGTGAAACAACGTCCCCTGGATTTCACATACAAAGAAGATTGAAGGCTACGTTAATGATGGATTTGAAAAATTGACCGAAGGATCAACAAATGACACTCTTGGAACAGCAGATAAAGCGAGAAGTGGAAAAACGCTGAGGGAGCTTCCAGAGGATAAGATGGGGGAAGTCTTGGACTTCATCCTGTTTCTTAAGAAGCGATACGCGGAGGGAGAGCTTCAAAAGGCATCTGATCATAATGCTGGGACCTCACGCCTGCATACGTTGCCGGCTTCCCATCTGGATCACCTGACGGGACTTGTGGAGTGGGGCGGTGACGCTCTCGCTGACTCCGAGCGCATCTACGATGACTGCCTCTAACAAAGTGGTTATTGACACCAGTGTCCTTGTGGCTTTGGTGGATGGTCGCGATAAGTGGCATGAAAGCGCCAAAGCTCTCCGCGAAGCCTTTAAAGCCGAAAGCGCGGCATTGGTATATTTTGACTCTGTTATGAATGAGACATTTGGCGTACCGGCTCGCAGGGCCGATGAGCAAAGGCGTTCCCACGAGTTTCCCGGCTTATTGCACACCCTGACGAACCTCGTTAGTAAAGAAGCAATCACCTGGATCTCATTTCAAACCAAACGTTTCTACGACCAAGCCGTTTCTCTTATCCGCGATACCTCGGGTGGGCTAAATTTCCACGATGCTCTTATTGCGCTGAACCGTGGATTGTTTACAGATTAGAGCGATTGCTTGCTTTGACCGCGATTTTGACCGGGTCGAATGGTTGACCCGCATTGAGACACCGCGCGAAGTAGTTGCTGCTTTTGCGGCAAGCGGGTC
>CAVOVO010000041.1:0-83551 GCA_963699845.1 uncultured delta proteobacterium | reverse complement strand
CTAGGCGCTCGATTTCCTCCTTTCGAAGGACTCTGACCAGAATTACAAGGTACCGGCCCGCAAAGGTCTGGCCGTAGACGAAATAGCAATCTCTGTAGTTGATCGCAAACATGTTGGGGTCATCATATATGACTTCCTCTATCTCCCAGATTTCAATCTGGTGCTTTCTCAGGAGCTTCTCTTCTACTCCTGAAGAGACAGTGATTTCGCACGGAAAAGGCTTTCCCCTTCTGCTCATAATTGAATCTTAGAGTATCTCTGAGAACTTGTCAACGAAGGGTAACAAGAAGGCAGGGTTAATTTGTTCTGTCTCCAAATCGGCAATGCATTTACGGTATTTGATCGGAAAATCAGCCTTGGTGCCATTGCCTCCTGCCGAGTCGTCCTCATGCCCAGTCCCGTCATGCGGGGCGGTGCGGCTTCCCCCCACCATCTCGCAAAATTCTGCCTCATTGGGGTATTGCCTATTTGCTTCTTCCCTCCAAAAGAGCGACAATACCTATTTCGTGCTCTCCTCGACGAAAGGTGATGTCCTCATTTCATTGACACACAATTAGGAAGGTCAGCAGATCGCTGATCTTCCATGGCCGCTCCGTGACGCCTGCGGCCATGGCTGGGGTCCTTGGACGGAAACTTCGATCTTTATGGCGGCTTAGGGTACCATGGGGACGGACGAAATCATAGACGGCGACGCAGATTGCAAACTTGGCCTTCAGCCAACGTTGAGAGCGAGCAAATGTCGGTGCTTTGCGTGTCAAGTGCGCATCCCAGAAGCGCCAGTTGAGATTGGTGCGCTCCACATAAGCGGTATTGATGGTCATGCTGGGCGAATCCTGAAGTCGCTCTTGGATGCGCCGGGCATTGCCATAAACCACCTTGCGTTCAATCTCGACGACCCGCCCGGCGGCGCGCGTCTTGTGCACCGTGGCATAGTCCAGATCCTCGTCAACTACGCGCACCGGATTCATGGGCCGTCCCCGTTTGCCAGTACGTTCAGCTGCAACCATCGTATGAAACAGCTGAGCCAGAACCTCCGCATAATGGGGAAGTTCATCGGAAGTAAACAAGGGCTTCTCGGCAAATCGAGCAACGAGGTCGTCAAGCATTCTAGTGGCGTCATCCATCTCACGTCCACCGATCCAGAAGGCAATCAGAAGCCGTGTGGGTGCATCTGTTGCTGTCCAGATCCATTTTCGTCCACACTGGCCTTCATCCGTTCCTGTACCACTTTGCTTTTTTTTACAAAGGACCAAAGTTCGTCCAACTGGACCTCAGTAAGGCTCAGTGACCGCAATAAGGTTGACAAAACGGCTGCGCAGTGCTCACCAGCGCGCAGGATCACACGGTTGACCAAGTTCTTGTCTAGTCCCAGAAGACGCGCTGTAGCCCTAACACCGACTCCCTCGGCGGCATGATGAATAATGGCTTGTATGGTTTCTGGCGCCATGTGCATCCCAAAAAAGGCCGTTGCCTGGCTTGCGCCAAAGCGCTTTCCGCAAGTTCGGCAATACAGCAAGTTACGATCCTTGGCTTTGCCATACTTCCCACGCAAACCAATGTTGCCGCGGTTGCGTTGACCATAATCCTTGCAGTTCTTGTTTGGACAAAAATGTTGAGCCAACTCCATGACCTATCACCTCCAGTTCTTGCCGGTACTTGGAAATGAGCATAACATGGAGCTGTTAATGTGTCAATTAAATAAGGACATTACCCAGAAAACCACTTCTTCGCATATTGTTAACCGCAGAGCCATTTCGCTCTGACTATACCCTGAGGGCATGGTATCCTATGATCAATTGAATGTTGCGCTAATCATGATGCACCCAAGCAATAATAATTGTTGACAATTTAATGTCTTCAATGAGAACTAATAAGGAATCGGCGGATGGCCTTAAGCCATGGGAAGGGCCTGATCGAAAATCACCTGGTAAGATCCGAAAGAGATGGGGCCCGTTGATCCTGTCCGCGAGTGGTTGAAATTGACTCTGGGAGGCGGTGGAGACGATGGAGCCTACATCGACCTTAAGCAGTTTGCCTTTACGAAAGGCGAATTTCACAACCCTTGCAGAGGCGCTGGATTACGCTGCCGAAGGAGAAACAGGATACAACTTTTACAGCGGCGGCGGTGAGCTCTGCGCGGTCCTTCCCTACAAGAAGCTGCGCCAAGAGGCCATCATTCTGGCGCGACGTCTTCTGAGTCTCAATCTTCAAACAGGTGACAGAATTGCGCTGGTCGCTGACACCGATCCTGATTTCCTTCGTTTCTTTTGCGCATGCCAATATGCCGGTGTGACGCCTGTGCCGCTTCCGGCCTCCCTGCGGTTGGGTGGGCACAAGGCCTATGTTGAACAGTTGAGGCGGCTTCTGGAAATCTGTCGTCCGACGGCCGCCATGGCCCCGAAAGGGTTTCTGGTCTTTTTGCGAGAGGCCACAGAGGGGCTCGGACTGAGTTTTGTAGGCAGCTCGGCGGACTTCGCTGAGCTGCCTCTCCAAACGCTGGACCTGCCAACTTCCCGACCCCATGATACCGCTTATATCCAATACACATCTGGGTCCACCCGTTTCCCTCGGGGGGTCGTCATGACCCAGAGGGCGGTGCTCGCCAACCTTTCAGACATAGTGAAAAGCGGTGTGAATGTGCAGCCAGGGGACCGATGTGTCTCTTGGTTACCCTACTACCATGATATGGGGCTGGTGGGTTTGGTGCTGGCTCCGCTGGCCTCCCAGCTGTCGGTAGACTATCTCAGCACCCGGGATTTTGCCATGCACCCGAGACAGTGGCTCGCCATCATGAGCCGGAACAGGGGGACCCTGTCCATTAGCCCGCCGTTTGGATATGAGCTCTGTGTCCGGAGGCTCCGGAGAACAGAGACGGATGAATTCGACCTTCGATCATGGCGTGTTGCGGGGGTGGGGGCCGAGACCATCCGTTCAAAGCCTCTTGAACAATTTGCAGTGATTTTGGCCCCGAGCGGGTTTGACAGACGGGCATTTGTGGGGTGTTACGGAATGGCGGAATGCGCTCTGGCGGTGAGTTTCTCTCCTTTGGGCCGGGGTCTTGAAAGTGACTGCGTGGACAGTGAGCGTCTTTCTGCGCACCAGGAAGCGATACCTTTGGAATGCACCGATGAGGGCCGGGAAATGAGGACCAGCACGTTCGTCAATTGCGGAATTCCGCTGCCCGGTTTTGAGATTGAAATCAGAGACCCACAAGGCACTCGGGTTCCGGAACGTTGCTGCGGCACGGTTTTCGTCAGGGGCCAGAGTTTGATGTCGGGTTATTTTGAGGATCCTGATGCTACGGAGGCTTCACTCTCTGAAGATGGGTGGCTCAACACAGGGGATCTGGGATATTTCGTCGACCAAAGCATCTTCATTACCGGACGACAGAAGGACGTCATCATCATCAACGGGCGCAATATCTGGCCTCAGGATCTCGAATACCTGGCAGAACAACGACCCGAAGTGCGAACCGGGGATGCCTCTGCCTTTTCCGTTCCCGGACAGTGCGGAGAAGAACTGGCTGTACTGGTGATAGAGTGCAGAGAATCTGATACGGAGAAGCGATTGGCACTTCTGAGCTGCCTAAAGAGCCTTATCTATCAAGAGCTGGGGATTGGCTGCCATGTGGAACTGGTTCCCAGAAACACCCTGCCACGAACCACGTCCGGAAAACTGTCCCGTTCCGGAGCACGTGCAGAATTCCTACGAAGAATTCCCAAGAATGGATTGGATCTGACTCCGAGCGTTTCACCTTCAGCTATCCAGGCCAGATAGCTGCGAGGTTGGGAGATAAAGTCGACGGAGAGGAGACTCCTCCATGAAGATGTCTAGCCTGATCTTTTCTTTTTTTGCCGCCCTGGCTTTTTTGCTTGTGGTTGCCTTGATCGTTTTCGTCTTCAATCCACTGGGGCTGGGCCCGGAGCCGGAGACAGTGCTGTCGCCCGAATTCTTCTCAAATCCCGCTCGGGATTTGAGCGAGATAGCACTCCTCGTGGACGGGCAAGAGGCCTTCAACGAGATCTTTGCGGCCATCGATTCTGCTAAATCATCCGTATACATCCAGACCTACATTTGGAAGGATGACAGTACCGGGCAGGAGGTGGTGACGAAACTCAAGGCCGCTGCGAACCGCGGTGTTCGATCTGTCGTAAGCAAGGATATGTTGGGAACGTTCTTCGAGCTCGGTGATATGCTTAAAGGCAAACCGAGCCCGGTTTTTACCAGAAGCGGCTTGAAGGGCCATAAGAATATCCAGGTAGATACAGATCTATTTGCACACGCAGATCACAGTAAGTATTACATATTTGACGAGCACAGCGTGATTTTCGGCGGAATGAACATTGCCGATGAATACCACCTGCAGTGGCATGATTACATGGTCTTGCTTCGGAGTAAAGCGTGGACAGAGGCGTTCACAAACAAGGTTCTAAGAAAGTCTCACCGGCCACGCCCTTCTCCGGTGGTGCTGACGGTCAACAACAGCAAGGAAACAGAGATTCGCACAGCCATGCTAGAGATCATAGAAAATGCTTCAAGGTATGTTGTGATAGAGCATGCCTACTTCTCAGATGACAAGGTCATCCAAGCTGTCAAGGGGGCGGCGGCCAGAGGCGTCAGGGTGGAGGTCATCTTGCCGAAAACCCCCGATACCCATCTCTATGCCAACTTGGTAACGATTAACCGTTTACTGGACGCCGAATCGGGAAAGCGTCCGAGGATTTTCCTCTATCCGCATATGTCTCACGCCAAGGTGATCATGACAGACGGCCAGATCGTTGCCATAGGGTCGGCCAACCTCACTCCACGAAGTATGCTCACCAGCAAAGAGATCACCCTATTCGTTCACGGGGTTTCCACATCTCCCTTTATGAGGGAACTACGAGAGCAACTCGAAAAGGATTTGGCCGTAAGCGAAGAAGTTGTAAAGCCGTTCAAGCTCAGCCCGCTGGATAGAGTCATGGCACTGGTGGGGAAATACGTTTGGTGACTTGATCTGAAATTTGAAAATTAGGGATTTTTGAATCGCGTCGGAATCCCCTCCAGCCAGACCGCAAGGCTCCCCATCACTACCTCCGGTTCCTCCCCATCCGGAGACGTCTTCGTTTCCACCGCGCAGATAGCTCGGCCCGCCGCATTCATGCAGGTCTATCCCAAATTGAATAGCGCCGCAGCATTCGCTGAAAGGACTTTCTCCATGTCCTTTGAGGAAAATCCCATCCGTTCAAGCGTTTCCAGATTGCCCTCCACCGTCCCGGAGGCGCGATGGGGATAGTCCGTACCGAACAGGAGGTGGTCCGCCCCCATGTATTCCCAGGCGCATCGAATGGCGGGAACGTGCATGGCCAGGGTGTCCACATAGACGTGCTCACGATAGGCCTCGGAGGGAAGCCGCTCCACCTTGAATTCCCACTCCTTGCTGTACCGCTTGAAGGCCGTATCCACCCGACCCATCATGTAGGGCGCCATGCCACCGAGATGGGAGTGGACGATTTTCAGGGCGGGCCATTTCTCGAAGTGCCCCTGGTAAAGCATGCCGGTGACCGCCATGGTGGTATCCAGGGTAAATCCGTAGAGCTGAAGCGGCAGGTTCGCCGCCTTCATGGCCGCGGCCGTGAGCGGCCTGAAGGCCGGGTGGATCTTAACAGGCAGGCCGCACGCCGCCGCCTTCTCAAAGATCGGATCAAACGTCTCGGCACTGCAGAGCACCCCGTTCACGTTGGAGTACATCTGCACCCCTCTTGCCCCCAGCTCCTTTTGGGCCCTTTCCATTTCTTTGAGCGCCTCCCCGACCTCCTGTGGTGGGATGGCGGCCAGGAAGTAAAAACGGCCCGGCCAACGCTCGCAAATCCCGGCGAATATATCGTTGATTCTTCTGGACCATCCAACAGCCTCCGAGACAGGAAGCTCCGCCACGCCGGGGCAGGTGTGCGAAATCACCTGCACGTCGATTCCCGCCGCGTCCATGTCCCTGACCCTGGCCTCCATGTCAAAATCCCCCGCCTTGTCCACATGGGCCACCACGACCCCTTCCACACGAGCCACTCCGGAGGTGGGGGATGTCCACTCAAAGCGGGGCTCCTCGGTCCGCTGGGCCAGGTAATCGAGCCAGGGTTTGGTGTAAGCATGGTTGTGGATGTCAATCACTTTCAAGCCATTCTTCATTACCAGGAACTCCTTTCTCCTTTTTCGACACCCTGTAAAAAAATGTCCTTCAACAACTTGCTTGGGCATCATGCGTTTCAACTGCTTCGGCGTTTCCTGCTCTCGTATTCCGCCTTGACTTCTTTCAGCTTGGCGAAAAACTCATCCTGCGCAAAAACACCCTTTTCGATGAGCATCAGGGTGAGCGTGTCTATCTGGATCATCTGAGCCATGAGCAAATCCTGCAGGGTTGAGATCTCTTTGGGGTCAGCCTTTTCAGACATGGAGTAGCTCCATTAACGGGGTGGTGACATTCAAAAAGGGCGAGGGGATAGACATCTTCTAAGATGGGTTTTAGCCCCAGAAATCAGCCTGGTCAAGTGTTATTGACCCCGCAATTCTGTTATGCCGGTCCCGGATCAAGACCGGGATGACGGATCCGGCCTTCCAAAATAGATGTTTCGCCCCATTTACTTTTTTTAATTTGTAAATAAGGTATTCCTCACGCCATACCGGTTCTGGCAACTCGCCAGATCACCGATCACGCTGGTTGCGCCGGCTGATGCCATTGCATTGCTCCTGAGACGCAGGGTTCCACTATTCAACCCGCAGCAATGGCCCGGCCCGGCCATTGAAAGGATTGGCGTTAGTGTGCGGCGGTGAAGGTGGGATACGGTGCGGAGGAATTTGCCAGATGGCTTCTCAGAAAAACTGAGCCAGAACCTAGTCTGTCAACAAAATGAGGACGCCGCTCAGATGCTTGGTCTTGGGGGAAATCGGGTTTACCACACCCGTCATGCCGGAATCGGGGTCCAACATGAGAGAGGATTCGTCTATTGCTTCAAAATCCGAACCTTTCACTTGCCCCAATTCACTCACGAACATTTCATTGTTCCACCCGGGGTCCGGTACACCGGAAATATACCAGGATGAACCGTTATCGGCCAAAATCATTCCGTATTTTTTCAGAGCGCGAAGCAGAACCTGTACCTCTGGGGAAAAGGGAGCAATGTCGAAATCGGCCTTCAGCCTGAAACGTTGTCCCATCGGAGGATAGTTGAGCCCGGTGAGAGCAGAGGCATAATGGCGGGCTGGCCATACAAACGCCTTCCTGGTCTGGGGTGCGGTAAATCGAAGGGCGTGACGGATTTCTCCGGAAGCCAGTTCATCGTAGCGGACCAGCCCGGGTAGGATGGGAAGGCCGGCTGCGTCGGCAGAAGTCCATCCACTGGGCCTCAGCGCGTTTGATCGAAGGTTGAAAATTGCGCCGGAGCCCGCGTGCCAACTTCCGCCTGGCAAAGGGTAGGTTGACCAGGTCTCATAGAGTATACAGTTGTCTCGATCCAACACCAACACGTGACGATCGCCGCTGGATTGATTTCCCCCTTCTACGGCCGCCTCGGGTGGAATCGGATAGGGACCCGGATCGCTTTCGTCAGTGTAATCAAACGTGATGTTAATTTTTGGTTGGTTTCCAGGTACGATTGTATACGGGATTCCGATCGGAGCGCCGTCCCATGTTCCCGAACCAAAGTCCGGATGAAGACTCTTATTGGCCCCGATGGCGGAAATATAGGCGGCCGAGTTGGAATGAACCGGCAAGTGATCAACAGGAACGTTCCAGACGTTATTCCATGGAAGGAGCGGGCATCCCGCAAGTGTTGGCGCGGTTTCGCCAACCATTTCGGCGGGCATCAGGCTTAGGGCAAGAATCATTGAAATTGAAACGGCAACGAAGGGTCTCTTAAACAGAACCATGCAGGCAATCATTCACTTTCTCCTCCCTTGTGAGCCTGCTTCTGATCTGAGCAATTTTGATACCAATCCCTGGGCTACAGCTCTTTTCCTTCCAAGGTGGCGTCGGCCTGGACCACGGGGATCTCCTGCCGGAGTCGCTGCCCCGTGTTCCAGTGGAGAACGGCCTGTGGCATATCGTGTCTGTGCCACTTGCTTCCGGGCATACAGGATGCGTTCGCGCCATTCCATGTCGAATTCACTTTATTGACGAAGTGCACAAAATCGGCTATTTCCTGGCATCATGAATGAAAACGAGGAGATCACCAGTTGCTTTATCTGAAGCGGGGCCGGCGTGGGTTTCGTCGAGCGGTTGCTCGTGGATTTGACCAAACCGGCGGCGATAAGGGGATAATGAGGGTACGGATACCCACACTCTTTTGAAACGATGATCAACACATTCGGGAGGTAAATCATGAAACGTCTTGTGATCGCATTATCAGTTGTGATGGTGATGGCTTGGGCCGTATCCGTTTCGGCTTCGACGTTGATCAATCTGGGGGTGGTTACCAAACCCGGTTCGGCCCAGAACATCGCAGCCGACAAGTTCAAGGAATTGATCGAGATGAGATCCAACGGGACCATCCAGGTCAAAGTCCATCACTCGGCCTCATTGGGCAATGAGACCGAAATTTTGCAGCAGATCCAGATGGGTACCGTCCAGATGGGCATCATCACCGTTGGTCCTTTTGATACCTTCGACCCCATTGTTCGGGTCATCAACTATCCCTTCATTTTTAGGGACAACGCCCAGGCCGATGAGATCCTGGACGGTCCCATCGGAAAAGAAATTCTGATCAGTCTGGAAAATATCGGTTTCAAGGGGCTGGCCTTTTCAGAGAACGGGTTCCGCAACCTGTCCAATAACAAGCGTCCGGTCAAAACCCCCGACGATGTCAAGGGGCTTAAGATTCGGGTGATGCAGTCGCCCCTGCATAAGGCCATCTGGCAGGCGCTTGGAGCCAACCCTACGCCCATGCCCTGGCCCATCTACACAGAACTGGAGCAGGGTGTCATCGACGGCCAGGAGAACCCGTTGTGGGTCTTTGAGGTCTACAAGATGTACGAGGTCCAGAAGTACGCCTCCATGACCCGTCACGTCTACTCGGGCCACATCGATGTGGCCTCGCTTACTTGGTGGAAAAAATTGGACGTCGAAACCCAGGATATGATTCAGAAGGCCATGTACGAGGCGGCCGTTTACCAGCGCAAAGTCAACCGTGAAGGGAATGCCAATCGCCTGACCCTGCTCAAGGAGAAGGGCATGGAAGTCGAATTGCATCCGGACGTGAATCTCTTTCGTGCCAAAGTGGCCAATTTGAAAGACATGGATCTGTACAAGGATCCCCGGGTCCACGCGTTGCTGGGAAAGACGTTGGAAGCGGTCAAGTAATCTTAACAAAAAAATCGGGGCTCTTTTCGGATCTGACCAGAGGCGCATCGGAAAATATACTGTGGAAAAACTCAGTCTTCGAATCAATATCATCATAGAGTATTGCCTGTTCGGCATGGGATTGTCCATGGCGCTGATCGTGGCCGCCCAGGTCTTCTCGCGCTATGTCCTGAACAGGTCCCTTTTCTGGTCCGAAGAACTGGCCCGCTTTCTGCTTGTCTGGCTTACCTTCCTGGGGGCGAGCGTGGCCTACTTCCGGGGTGTCAGCCCTGGTGTGGATGTCCTATACAAACGCTTTTCGGACAGGGGCAAGCGGGCTGCCACGAGCGTGGTCCATGGCCTGTCCCTGTTATTCTTCGCCGTCATGATCGTTTACGGAACCCAGTTCGCCCACTTCGTCCGGCTTCAGATAACGCCTGCGCTGAGCCTGCCCAAGTGGATACCTCACAGCGTTATACCCATAAGCGGCGCCATCATGTTGCTCCACGCCCTGACCTTTCTCGTCAGGGAGATAAGAGGGCAGCGCCATGACGGCTGAGATCCTGCTTGTCAGGCCTGGTCAGCCTGTTCGCCATCAACGCCCCCATCGCCCTGGCCATCGGCTGTTCTGCCGCGGCCGCCATTCTGCTGAACGGCAACCTTTCGTTGATGATGGTCGTACAGCGCATGTATGCCGGGACCGACTCCTTTCATCTGCTGGCTGTGCCGCTGTTCATGTTTACCGGGGTCATCATGGAGGCGGGCGGTATCAGCCGCCGGATCATCGATTTTGCCAACGCCCTGGTGGGGTGGTTGCCCGGCGGTATGGCGGCGGTGACCATCGTTTCGGCCATGTTCTTCGCGGGGATATCCGGATCGGCTGCGGCGGACGCCGCGGCGGTGGGATCCATTCTCATTCCGGCCATGAAAAAGTCAGGATACGACTCTGATTTCGCCGCTGCGGTCCAGGCTTCGGGCGGGTCCATCGGGGTTATCATTCCGCCGTCCATCCCTATGATCATTTTCGGATTTCTGACCGGAGCCTCCATCGGAAAGCTGTTCGCCGCCGGATTGCTGCCGGGACTGTTGATCGGGGTCAGCCTGATCATCGTGGCCTCCGTCATCTCCATGCGGAGAGGTTACGCCTCCAGCGACGCATTCTCCATGCCCGAGGTGTGGCGAACCTTCAAACGGGCCATTTTGGCCCTGGGTGCGCCGCTGATCATCCTTGGCGGCATTTTGGGCGGCATCTTTACGGCCACCGAATCGGCGGCCGTGGCGGTGGTCTACGCGCTGGTTGTGGGTATGGGCGTTTATCGAAAAATAAAACCCGTTGACCTAATCGGTCTGTTCCGGGACGGTGCCATAACCTCGGCCATCGTCATGTTTATCATCGCCACCGCTTCGGTTTTCTCCTGGATCGCGGCAATGGAGGATATCCCGGCACAACTTGCCGGAGCCCTGCTGGGGTCCACCAACAACCCGGTCATGCTGCTCCTGCTCATCAACGCAGTGCTCCTGATCGCCGGTACCTTTGTGGAAACCTCGGCGGCTCTGATTCTGCTGGTACCCATGATCGCGGCCCTGGTGCCGAACCTGGGCATCGACATGATCCAGTTGGGCGCCATCGTGGTCACCAACCTGGCTATCGGCATGCTGACCCCGCCCATGGGCATCTGCCTCATCGTGTCCGGGTCCATCTCCGGCGACACCCAGGGCGCGGTCTCACGGCGCGTCATGCCCTTCCTGGGAGTTCTCCTCATAGACCTGCTGCTGATCACCTTCGTGACGCCGCTTACCATGTGGCTGGCCAATATGGTGGGAAAGTAGCTGAGTCCTTGGGAACCGTACTTCTCCAACCAGTCGGGCTGTCCTCACAGTCTCTGGTATGCTCCCGAAGCGAGCCAGGCGGTAACCACCTTCTGAAAGACTGGGTCATTCATGAACTGCACGAAAATTTCCTGGTTCTGATCCATACGTTCCACGAATAATGTTTCCAGCACGTTCTTGAACACCAACTCGAACTTGTCTTCGGGATTTACCTCGGTCGCTCGTCTAAGAGACTCCTTTGCCAAATCAGGTTCGCAAGGCCGTGGTGGCTAGGCATGGGTCAACTCCGACAATTTCATCGTTGCGCCCCATGACGCAGGCTTGACGGATCGGTCAGAACAGATGTTTGGACGTGTGGATAGGGACGTTCAGGGCAGATCTCTTCTTGTCCATTTCGGGCCCCCCTCGGTCAAGTGCCACTCTCAATGGAGGATTCTGTCATCTTCGTCATCTCTCATCGTAGTCTTCGTCTTGCCATTCCACATCGGCCATGGCCATGGCCTCGTAGGCGGCATCGACGATGTCTTCATCCTCGGCGTCTATGAACTGCCCGAGGGTCTCTGCTGCTTCCTCCGGCCGGATGCCGGGTACCGCCTCGATGGCGGCAAGGAGAAGGGCCTTTTCGGTCTTCTTTGATTTGAGGAGCTTAGAGATGTGTGGCCAGGCCGCCGCAACCTCCCAATTGCCGGCTGCGCACACCGCCTGGTATTCAATGTCCGGGTTCGTGCTCTCCAGGGATTCGAGGATCTCCGCATGAAATCCGCGAAGGAATCGCATGCAGAAAACCGCCGTCAGCTTCCAGGCTTCATCTTTGTCGGCGTATGCCTCACGAACAGCCTCTTCGTGCCAGCCCTGTCGGGGCGCGCACCGATGCCTCCAGGATCCGACGCCGAACTTCCTTCGGGACATTGCCGTCCATGTAAAGCTTGGACAGCGTCTCCTGGATTTTGACGAAGGTCTTTTCGGTGATGGGCACATCGGGATCCTCGAACCCATCGATATCCGCCTGCTCCAGGGCCGGGCCGAGAGAGATGACGGCCTGGCCGCGGAGGTCACTCCGGTTCGTGGGCGTCTGACAGGATGTCCAGGCATGCGCGGGCCAGTTCGTCATTCATGACGACGTAATCTCCAGCCAGCTCAGCCGCCACAAGGCGGTCGGATGGACGCGCCTGCTTATCCCGCAAAATTCCCAGGAATTGCTTGTCGGCGCCTTCCGGCCAATCCCAGGGAGGCGTGTCTTTCAATGTCTTAAGGTCCATGGTTCCCACCTCCTACTAAACCCTCTCTTTCCGTGCACTCCCACGAATTCCCAGCCCTGACATCTTGAATTATACGGAAACCCTCTCATTTGTAAACCAATTTAACTGGCCATCAGAACCTGGTGAGACAGATGCCACGCCCTTTAGATTTCAGATTTAAGAGGTTCAGGGACAGGGGCCGAGAGGTCAGGGGTTGGCGGAGTATGGAGAGGGAGAGGGGTCAGTTCGAGGCATGTTTATCAGCCCGCCCAACTCTTATCTTGTGTCCAAAGAACCGGGCGCAGTACACTATTACGATTATCTTACTGGTGGTCAGTGATCGTATGCAGAGGCAGGGCACATGGAGACCGCGCAATGAGACTGTGGCGCCCCAGCGAGGTAACGCGTGTGACCCTGCGAGGGAAGAGAAAAAAGAGACACAACTGAATAATGAAATGGAAAAAGCCAACATCCTTTATCGGTTATTCCAATGATTATAAGTGCCAGCCGCCGCACGGACATACCAGGATTTTACGCTGAATGGTTCATGAATCGCATTCGCGCGGGCTACTGCACGGTGCCCAATCCCTTCAACCCCAGCCAGGTTTCGCGTGTGGAGCTCACTCCTGAGGACGTGGAGGTGATCGTTTTCTGGACACGTTACCCCCGCCCGTTGTTTCGTCATCTTGAGGAACTGGAGAGCCGGGGATACCACTACTATTTTCAGATCACCTTGATGGACAATCCACGGCCCATCGATGCGAAAGGGCCTGCCTTGGATGCCTCGCTTCGAGCCTTTCAAGAACTGGCGGATCTTGCAGGCCCCGACAGGGTCATTTGGCGATACGACCCCATTGTTTTCACCCCCAAAACACGCGCAAGCTTTCACCGGCAGACCTATGAGCGGATCGCGCGCAGGCTCAAGGGGCATACCACTCGCTCCGTGATAAGCTTCGTAGACGTTTACCGCAAATCGAAACAGCGGCTTGGCCAATTGGCTGCACAGGGCTACGAAGTGTTGGATTACAGGGAAGCGGCGCGTGATTGCAATGGCGCATTGTTGCGGGCGATTGCAGCAATTGCTGATGCCAATGGCATGGAGGTCGTAAGTTGCGCAGAAAAGGACGATCTCAACGCCTATGGCATTCGTCCGGGAAAATGCGTAGATGACGAGCTCATTGCCAAGGTGTTTGGCCTGACCGTACCAGGAAAGAAGGACCCGGCGCAGCGGAAGGCGTGCGGCTGCGTTATCAGCAAGGACATAGGCATGTACGATACCTGTCTTTTCGGGTGCAAATACTGCTATGCCACGAAAAGCCTTGCACAGGCCCGGATGAACCGCCGAAGGCATGACCCCGATTCACCTTCGCTGATCGGGTGGTATGACACAGTTCAATAAAGACCCGGGTCCAGAGGGCCCGGCTTTGATTATCCCCAAAGGGGATTTAGTTTACCGGCATTTGACGACTTGCGGAGTACTGGAGTATTGGAGTGGTGGAGTAATGGAAAAAGCCCCTTCTTTCATCGCTCTCAGAAAATAGATCCCTGGAGAAAATCTGAAAGTTTAAAGCTTTCTTTTTAAAACAACACTCCATTACTCCGGTTGATTTATACGGGCAGAGCCATTGATCTCTGACCTGGCCCTGAGGCCAGGTTTCTTAGAACCCAAAAAAAATGGTGCGGAAGGGGGGACTTGAACCCCCACGGGCGTAGCCCACTACCCCCTCAAGATAGCGTGTCTACCATGTTCCACCACTTCCGCACAGAAGAAGCAATCACTTCTTGTCCGCTCCTCCCGCGTCTTGCGGTGGCACGGGTGAGGCGGGGCTTTCCGTTACAGGCATCTGCGTCTGGGAGACGCCCTCCATGACCGACGTGGTCCTCCCCTTTCCGGAGAAAAACGACAATCCGAGTGAGGTCAGCATGAATATGATGGCAATGGCGGTCGTCACCCTGGAGAGGAAGGTCGTCGCCCCACTACTCCCGAAGACCGTCTGGCTGGATCCGCCGAAAACCGCCCCCATGCTGGCACCCTTGCCCTTTTGAAGCAGTACGATGACAATGAGGCCGACGCAGACAAAAATATGCACGAGAACCACTAATATCTTCAAATTTCAAACCCTCGCATCAGATACCATTCAAATTTAATTGATCTATCATATCCAAAAACCAAGACTTTGCAACAAAAAACAAAGGGCAACCCCGGGAATCACAGCCTAAGGGTGGTCTGAGCTCGGCTCAGGGGCCTCCATTGAACCAGACCCAGGGCGCGCCTCGCCGGCAACGACCGCCGAAGCGCTCAAAGTGAGGGCCATGATAACGGCATCTTCACCTGTGTCAGTGTAATATCGCCACCTCCGTCCCACTTCGCTGAACCCCATCCTTGAATAAAGCGTCCTGGCAGCCTCGTTGGATAGTCTCACCTCGAGCCATACCTTCCGAACACCCTCTTCAGCCCCGGCCTGAACCAATTTGTCCATAAGAGCGCGGCCGAGTCCCCTTTTTCGCATCGCCGGGTGAACGGCAATGTTCATCAAGTGGATCTCGCCTGCGGCCACCCAAAAGCAAATGTAGGCCACCAGACCGTTTTCCGATAAGATTCCCCAGAACCGGGATAGGGGGTTTCTCACCTCATGCTCGAAGGACTCGCGGCCCCATGGGGAGGGAAACGAAACCCGTTCGATATCAAGAATGTCGGTCAGATGGGCAAGAAGGTTCTGGGTGGTGATCCTGACAAACGGGCTCATTGAGATTCGAGAAGTTTTCCTGCCAGCGCGATGGACCGTTTTCCCTCTTCCAGGGCCTTTGCACCCAGTTCTTCCAGACCGAGCAGGTGACGATGCTGCGCAATGGCGATGATCATGGGGAGGTTGACACCCGTCAAGACCTCAATGCTCCCTTCCTTGAGGAATGAAAGGCTCACGTTGCACGGTGTTCCGCCAAACATGTCGGTCAGAATCATCACGCCCCGACCCCGATTCAACGCCTTGACCCGCTCAGCGATCGTCTTCAGGACCTTTTCGCTCTCAGTGCTCTGTGTGATGGAAATCGACTCTGCCGCATCGAGGCGGCCCACGATGAGCTCTGCCGCAGCGAGCAGCTCTTTGCCCAAATCACAGTGGCATACGATCAGCAATCCGATCATGGCGCCCCTTCCATTTTCCGGGCTTTGTTCCCTGTTCAGGTCTCCAAGGATTCCTCGTCCGTCTCAACGATGGTCCGGTAGAGATCCCCTGAATCCTTCGCTTCCATCAATCGTTTTCGAAAAAGGCTGCTTTTAAGGATCTTGGCGATCTTTGCCAGAACCTTCAGGTGAATCCCGGCCGAGTTCTCGGGGGCGATCAGCAGGAAGAAAAGGTGCGCCCGTTGTCCGTCCACCGAATCGAAATCAAGCCCTTGACTGCTCCTGCCAAATGAGATGATAGGCTGATTGATGCCGCCGATCTTCCCGTGGGGTATGGCCACACCCTCCCCAATTCCGGTGCTGCCGAGCCGCTCCCGCTCGATCAGCACCCGGACAAGGGTCCCTTTGTCCAGGGAGGGCTCGCGTTTGGAAAGCGCATCCACCAATTCCTCCAGAACCGTCTGCTTGTTCTTGGCTTTCAGCTCCGGGATGATGTGTGCCTCGGTGAAGATCTCTGACAATTTCATCGCTTCGACCACGCCCGGGTCTAGCCCACTGGCTCAATGAGCCCGAGATTCCCGTCCTTGCGCCGGTAAATGACGTTGATGACCTTTGTCCCGGCGTTTCGAAAGACCAGGAAATCCATGTTGGACAGGCCCAGCTGCATGGCGGCCTCTTCCGGATCCATGGGCTTGGCGTCCATCCGCTCCAGTTGGATCACGGGCTCCTCCCCGGTCATGGCTATGGCCTCTTCGGCCTCTTCGCTGGCCAACCGGTCCTCGCCCTTGATATTCTCGGTCCGAAAGCTTCTCGGTTCGGTCAAGATGTCTTTTCACCTGTTTTTCGATCTTGTCCATGACCTGATCAATGGCCGAATACATATCACCCGTCTCTTCCATGGCCTTGATCAGGGTCCCGTTCACACTGATGCTCACGTCCGCCTGATGCCTGAATTTCTCAACCGTCAGGACCACATGGGCCTCGAGCGGGGCATCCATGTATTTCCTGAGCTTGGATATCTTGTCTTCGGCATACGTCTTTAAACTTTCGATGGGATCCGTGTGTCTGAACGTTACGGTGATGTCCATAGATACCCTCCAATCGGTCCGTACTCTCAGCGAGGCGCGCTGGCATCGAAGGTGGGGCATGGTCTTTAAGCGGATCTGCTCTCATGTGGCCCCGTGTCCATGGCGAACCCGCTTAAAAGGGTTTCCTTCTCTTCCTGGATGGCAAGATCCCCATGCCCTCACGGTACTTGGCAACCGTGCGGCGCGCCACGTCTATATTATTGTGTTTCTTCAAAAGGTCGGCGATCTCCTGATCGCTCAAGGGGTTGGCGTTGTCCTCAGCACTTGACGATATTGCGGATGTGCTGTTTTACGCTCTCGGAGGCAACCGAATCACCCACAACACTGCTGATGGCGCTGTTAAAAAAGAACTTCAGCTCAAATATTCCCTGCGGAGTGTACACATACTTGTTGGTCGTCACTCGGCTGATCGTGGACTCGTGCATCTGGATATCTTCAGCCACGTCACGCAACACGAGCGGCCTTAGATGGGTGACGCCCTGATCAAGGAATTTCCTCTGAAACTTGACGATACTCTCTGTCACGCGATAAATGGTCCGCTGGCGCTGGTGAATGCTCTTAATGAGCCAGGCCGCCGACTTGAGCTTGTCCTGAATGTAGGTTCGCGTGCCAGCTGGCAGGCCATCCGAGCATGGTAAGCATGTCCCGGTAATAGGGACTCACGCGCAGTTTAGGCAATCCATCCTCATTCAGGACAATTTGGTAGTCATCCCCCACCTTGAAGACGTAGATGTCGGGGCTGATGTAAATGGTCTGTTCCTCGGAATAGATCCGCCCGGGCTTCGGCTCCAATCCCCTGATGACCGATACGGCCGAGACCACATCATCGAATGAGACGGAGAGGCTTTTGGCGATCTGATCGTATCGCTTCTCCTCCAGGTCCTTGAGATGCTCGGTGATGATCTTTTCGACGATGGTCCCACCCAGGCCCTGGAATCGCACCTGGATCAGCAGACATTCCCGGCTGTCCCTGGCAGCCACGCCCACCGGATCGAAGTTCTGAACAAAAGTCAGGACCTCGCTGACCTTTTCGGACGGTTGCCCGGTCGCTGCGCAAATCTCGTCCAAGGGGATATCCAGGTAGCCGTCTTCTGTCAGGTTCCCGATAATGTGTACCGCGATCTCCTTCTCTGCTTCCGTGAGCCGGCTCATGTTGAGCTGCCAGAGGAGATGGGAATAGAGCGTCACCCGCGTGGTGGTCAGGTTCTCAAATGGCGGAGCCTCTCCATGCTCGTAGGCCGTTTCAGCCCACCCCGTGTTGTATTCGGTGATGTAGTTCTCCCAGTCCACATCGCCCCTGGCCCGCTCCTCAACGGTCACCTGGCGCAGGTCGGAGAGCTCACGTTGGGGCTCGTCCTTCTCGGGGCTCGTAACCGTCTCTTCCTCGGCCTCGCTCCCGAACTGCTCATCCAGCACCGGGTTGATCTCCATCTCCTGGTAAATGCTGTCAAGCAGCTCGAGCCTCGATAGCTGAAGCAGCTTGATGGCCTGCTGCAGCTGAGGTGTCATGATCAACTGCTGATTCAGGCTCAGGGACTGTTTTAACTCTAATGCCATCTCTCAATCACGAAGCAATCTATGGTACGCGTCCATAAGACCTCAAGACCTCGACCCTCGATCACATGCAAAAGTTCTCCCCCAGATAGGAGCATCGGGCAACCTCGCTCTGAACGATCTCGATCCGGAGGGCCTTGCTCGATGATCCTTCCCTCACAGATGATGTATGCCCGATCACAGACGCTTAACGTTTCACGGACGTTGTGGTCTGAAATCATAATGCCGAGACCCCTCTCTTTCAACTGCCGGATGATCTGCTGGATGTCGAGCAAGGCCAGGGGATCAATCCCGGCAAACGGTTCGTCGAGAAGCATGAAGTGGGGCTCCGTCGCCAGTGCCCGGGTGATTTCGACCCTCCGCCTTTCGCCACCCGACAGGGACGATGCCTTCTGCTTGGCGAGATGCTCGATATTCAATTCGCTGAGGAGCCGTCTTGAGACGTTCCTGTCTCTCCTGCCGGGTGATCTTGAGGGTCTCCAGAATCGCAAGCAGGTTCTCCTCGACCGTCAGCTTTCTGAACACGGACGGCTCCTGGGCCAGGTAATTGATCCCTTTCCTGGCCCGCAGATACATGGGGTCGCGGGTCACGTCCGCGCCGTCCAGCAGGACGCGCCCCTCATCCGGTCGGGCAAGTCCGACCATCATGTAAAAAGAGGTCGTCTTGCCGGCCCCGTTGGGTCCCAGGAGTCCAACGATCCTGCCCCGTTCAAGCGTCATGTCCACATGGTCCACGACGCGCTTTCCATTATAGGCCTTTACAAGCCCGAATGCTTGAAACCCGTTGTTAGTCATGATGGGTCACTGAGACCTCTGAACCGTGCGGGGAAAGATCGTCGCCTTGACCTTGTTGTCCTTGGCGCTTTCAACGACACTTCGGTTCTCTTTGAGAAAGATCGTGATGCGGTCCCCCTCCACGAAATCATTGCCCTGCTTTACGACCGGACGGCCGGTGAGGACGAGTTTGTCATCCAGTTGATAATACACCGCCTCCTCCGCCGTGGCCACGCCGCCCTCTGCGCGGCTAATCCTCACCTCACCCGATGCGACGATCTTGTCGATCTTGGTCCCTCCTTGTTCCCCTTCCTTTTGCCCTGGCAGCTTCTCATAATAAACCAGCATCTTGCTGCAAAGAATCGTAAAATCGTCTTTCCTGGCATCCACCTCTCCGGTGAAGGTCACGATTCTCAAGGCATCATTGACCTCCAGGGTGTTGGACTTGATCACCATGGGGACGGGTTCGACGTTGTTCGTCTTCGTCAAGGTCTTATGTATTTCGGCAGCCTGGGCCGCCACCAAACCGGACCACCCCAGAAACAACGCCAGAAGGCACACCAATGATCTCTTGGTCATTTTACAGCAAAGCCTTTTCATCCACGCGGGTCGTGACGTTGGAGATGACTTTCAAGTCCTTTTGATTTAAATCAACGAAAAGCCCCTGGCCCTCTATTGAAAAAAAAGGCCCCGCCACTTCCACCGCGCTCTCTGTGGTGATGATACCGGTCTTCTGATTGAAGATCAGATGATCGGTCTTGAAGCTGAAGCCATCCTCGGAACTGGCGTCCAGGTCCCCCCAGAGCTCCATGACACCCGTTGTCCTGTTGAAACCGCCCTTGCTTCCGCTAAGCTTTACCGGGGATCTGTCCTTGGATTCCAGCTGCAGGAGAAAATTGCGGAAGATCAGCGATTCATTGTCCCCTGTCAGGGTCACCTCCTCAGCATCCAGAACCCACTTCATCCCGCGTGCTGCATCGTCCTGGGTGTAATGGATATCTTTGAGTTTGAGACCTTCCTCCGGGAGCAAATCGCCCAGCAAACGTTCCCCAAGTCCCTTTTTTCCCGACATGACCAAATAGGAGACCGCCCAGGCCAACATGATCCCGAGACCCAAGAGGGGCCATCGCTTTTTGATAAATGTACGCATTGAAAACATTTTATTATATCAACCTATTTTGGCCTCTGTAAAGGCCGATTTCTCAAAGGCCTCGCGGCGGCCCAATCCTCGCATCACCGTGAGGACCAAGCCGCCTCCCCGATCACTGCGGCGTGTGCGGGGATCGAAAACGGTTTCGCATTCCTTCCTTGTGCTTAGAGTGATCATCGGCAGTCTCTCTGGTTGAATCAATTCCCATGCGTCGAATAAAACCCCTTGGCCCCCTCCGTGCCGTTTCGTGAGGACGATGGTGCCGCGATCCTCACGGTCTTTCTCTGGTTCTCACCAGATGGTGGATGTCCATGAGGGTGGCCAGGAGGGGCTTCAAATGGGACAAAGGCAATGAATTAGCGCCATCACAGAGTGCCTTGTCCGGTTCCGGGTGTACCTCCAGGAAGACGCCGTCCGCGCCGGCAGCGACCGCGGCGCTTGCAAGGTCATCGACGAATTCCCTTTGACCACCGGAAGCGGTTCCGTCCTTGCCGGGGAGCTGAACACTGTGGGTGGCATCGAATATAACGGGACAACCGAGTCGCCTCAAGATCGCGATCGACCGCATGTCCACCACCAGATTGTTGTAGCCGAAAAAGGTGCCTCTTTCGGTCAGAAGGATGCGTTGGTTCCCGGTTGAACGGATCTTTTCCACGGCCTGTCCCATCTCCCACGGCGAAAGGAACTGGCCCTTCTTGACGTTGACAGGCAGGCCTGTTCGCCCTGCGGCCACAAGCAGGTCTGTCTGGCGGCACAGAAAGGCAGGGATTTGAATGGCGTCAAGGACCGCCGAAGCCTGCGCCATCTGCCCCGGCTCGTGCACATCAGAGAGCACGGGCAACCCGACCTCCCTTTTCACCTTATGGAGGATCTCCAGCCCTCGCTCCAGCCCAGGGCCACGGAATGAGTGCAGAGAGGTCCGGTTGGCCTTGTCGAAAGAGGCCTTAAAAACGACCGGAGCCCCGAGCTTGATGGAAGCGTCCTTCAGAAAGGACGCCACCTTCAGGACCAACTCCTCGCTTTCAATGACGCACGGCCCGGCAATCAAAAAGAGCGGACCGTCCTTTCCCACGGATACGGGACCGATTTGCATGTCATCCATCGAAATCGCACCATTTGGTGACTTTCCAATGCTTGTTAGCGAAAGACTTGTCAAAAGTCAAGAAACCCGGGTATAGAGTCGCCGGATGCAAGGCCGATCCATTCGTGGCCGAAAGCGAAGCAAACGGATGACGTCCCGCCGAATGACACCTATTGTCTTGACAGGTTATTAGTGATAAGATTTTGAAACTTCATCCGACTGGAGGCTCACATGGCAAAGGGCAAACCATTCAAGACCATCGCTGAAATCAACGGGAAGATCAAGGAAGGCCGGGTGGTGGTGGTCACAGCCGAAGAGATGGTTCACATTGTAAAGAAAAAGGGCCCGGCCAAGGCCTTCAGAGAGGTGGACGTGGTGACGACGGGCACCTTCTCGCCCATGTGCTCTTCGGGCGCCTTTATCAACTTCGGTCATACCAAGCCGACCATGAAGGCCGCGAACGTCTTCCTGAATGATGTGCCTGCCTATGCCGGCCTTGCCGCGGTGGACATCTATATCGGGGCCACGGAACCCACCCTCGATGACCCCTTGAACAGGGTCCACCCCGGTCAATTCAAGTACGGCGGCGGACACGTCATTCATGACCTTGTGGCAGGCAAGAAAGATCTCCTTAAAGGCCACGGCTTACGGCACGGATTGCTATCCCAACCGGGAGGTCGAAAAAAAGGTGACCCTGGCCGAGCTGCCTTACGCCATGCTCTTCAACCCCAGGAACGGCTACCAGAACTACAACTGCGCCCTCAACCTCTCAGCCAAGACCATTTACACTTACATGGGGGTGCTCAAGCCAAACGGAGGAAACGCCAATTACGCCACATCCGGCCAGCTCAGCCCGCTCCTCAATGACCCCTACTACCGCACCATGGGTCTAGGCACCCGCATCTTTCTTGGCGGTGCTCAAGGCTACATCATCGGTCCTGGAACTCAACACAACCCCAACGCCCCCCGGGGTGAAAACGGCGTCCCCTTGAGTCCAGCCGGGACCTTGATGGTCATGGGAAATCTTAAAGAAATGAACCCAAAATGGGTGGCCGGTGTGAGCATGCTGGGCTACGGGTGCTCCCTTGCGGTGGGATTGGGGATCCCCATCCCTGTCTTGGACGAGGAAATGGCCCGCTTCACGGGCGTTTCAGATGAAGAGATCTTCACCCAGATTGTCGATTATGGAAATGCCTATCCCAAGGGCGAGGCCAAGAGTCTGGGGCGCGTCAGCTACGGCGAACTGAAAAGCGGCGCCATCAAATTCAACGGAAGGGACGTGCCAACGGTGCCCATGTCCTCCTATGTAAGGGCCCTTGAGATCGCCCACATCCTGAAGGAATGGATCGAAAAGGGAGCGTTTCTCCTGACCGAGCCCCAAGTCATGTTGCCCACCGACAGAACGCGCTAAAGGGCTAACAGGGTTTTTCAGGAACCTGCTTGGGGCGAACCTATCGCGTGGCAATCCCCCGTCACCCGATGGACAGCGCCTCCTTCCCGGTCTCTGTGATGACGTAGGTGTCCTCTTCGAAGCGGATGAGCTTTGCATTCACCATTTCGCGCAGGCTTGCCCGCACCAGAAAGAGGGGCGCCGCCAAGGTCTTGGATAACGCTTCTGCCGTATGGGGGGTATCGATGACACTGAGAAGGGCCTTGGCCGATTTTGTCAGTGTTCCGTCCGGATTGATGCATGCCATCAGCCGTTCCTCCTGTGCACGCTAGCTTTTCTTGAATCTCGAGGGTAGCACATCCCAGAGATGGCGTGGAGATTACGATGGCGCCAGGGCGAGGGCTCCCTCCCCCGTGAAAACCAGGGGATCCGGATCAGTCATCCTGGAGGCCAGGTCTTCCCGGAACATTCGGGCACCGAAGGGGTGAATCTCTCTCAAAGTCGCCGTATGGATAAAGATCCTGGACGCGCTTCTGCGGCTCCTGGTCAAGATCTCGATCAACTGGCTGGCAGCGATGGTGTCGAAATCGCCGATCAGTTTCAAATGCAGGTTATCGCCGTTTCGGTGGATCAATACCTTGAAATCGGATGCCATGGTCATGTCCTCTCCTTGAAGGCACGGCACACCGGCCCATCCAAAGCGCAAGATCACAGTCTGATTTCGGCTTAATGGTCGAAGTGGCTGAAACAGGCCCTCCGTTCGCTTTCAATCGGACTGCCTGCGCAGTCTCTCCGGTCCACGCAGTTTCTTCGCTCCAGACCGGTCCGCCGTTCAGGAATGTGGCCCGAGTATGAGAACCCACGACGATCCAGGCCTGAACGCCTTCCACCATTATCTGACGCCGATGCGTACCCGAGATGGGAAACACTCACTTTCATACACCCCCACAGAATTTCTGGATTCACCTGCCTTCCGGCTCACATAGACAGCAATCCCCATGCCACATCTCCCTCGAAAAGCCAAGCTCATTTATAATAACAATATAAACAACTTAAAATGAATTCCCCTCAGCCTGGACCCCTTCTCGGATTGGGGGCTTCTGAATCCTGCGAAACTCTCTTCCAGTAGCAGGCATTCAATTACACAGTCTCCCCGCTCCCCTCCCTGGATGCGACCTGTTTTCACCGCGATAAGACAGGGGACATCCATTGAAAAAATGGAGTTTGGGCTGCGCATGGTAAATGTGTGCTAATCGTCAATCTTTGAAATAACGCCTATTTATGTGAATTTCCGGGTGTTCGTGCTCGTGCGCGTAACCACGCCTTCAGCGTGGTTTCTCGAGCTTCGTTTCCTGATATCGTTCGATTACGATTGAGAGCAGCGTCCGCGGGCTGAGCACGAGCACGATCCGCTAAATGATAGGACTCCACCCAGGCGGACCCATTAAATACCCTTGATTCATTGACGATTTGGCGCCATAACAAATTCACCGTGTTGGGCTGAGGCTGATGTCTTGACAAGCCACCGAGCAGAGGGTTTAGGTGAATTGTTTGGCATGGACGCCTGCATGAAAATCAAGAATGCCGAGGGGGACATGAACGGCATCTGGCGGGAAAAAGAAAGGATCGCGGTGACATAGGCACAGGTCGCTGGGAAGGCGCAGGGACAAATGTGGAACGGCGATGGCAAACCGAAAAATATTTTTGAAGGGACCACATGGACTGGATACCGCTTCTGACCGCATTCCTTGCGGGACTGACCCTGGGACTGCTCCTTGCCTTTGCCTTGCGGATCATTCAGGCCAGGACCGCTGAGACACTTGCTGAACGGCTCTTTCATGAATCCGAGGAACGCAGAAAGGCGGACACCGAAGCGGTCCTGACCCATGTGAAATCAAGCTTCGGAAGTCTTTCGCTGGATGCCCTCAACCGTTCCTCAGAGGCATTTCTGAGGCTCGCCGCGGCGAGACTTGACACAGAAAGGGAAACGAGCGCAAGAGACCTTGAGGGCAAGAAGGGGCTCATCGACGAACAGCTGAGGCGCATGAGCGGTGAACTGGAACAGGTCGGCGCTCTCGTCAAGGCGTTGGAAACGGACCGGGCCGAGAAGTTCGGGGAGCTGGCCTCTCAGCTGAAGCTCGCCCGGGACCAGACCGCCGCCCTCGTCCAGACGACCGCCAGCCTGAGAGAGGCCCTTGCGAGCTCAAAGGCCCGTGGACAGTGGGGCGAGCGCATGGCCGAGGATGTGCTCCGGACAGCGGGTTTCCTGGAAAACGTCAACTACTTGAAACAAAAAACCCTGCAAGGGATCGGGACGCGGCCCGATTTCACCTTCATGCTCCCCAAGGACCTCACGCTCAACATGGACGTGAAGTTCCCCCTCGACAACTACCTCAAGTGTCTAGAGGCCAGCTCCGATCTGGAAAGAGGGGCCTTTCGTGACCGGTTTCTCCGGGACGTCCGGTTGAGGATCAAAGAGGTGGCCACCCGCGACTACATCAACCCGGAGCAAAACACAGTAGACTGCGTTCTGCTCTTCATCCCGAGCGAGCTGGTCTTCGCCTTCATCCATGAACACGCCCCCGCCCTCCTTGACGAAGGGCTGAAGGCGCACGTGATCCTTTGCTCACCCATAACACTTTTCAGCGTGCTTGCCGTCATCCGCCAGGCGGTCGAAAACTTCGCACTCCAGCGCACATCCCATGACATCCTCGATCTCCTGTCGGAATTCCGCAAGCAGTGGGCGCTCTTCGTGAAAAAAATGGACCTCCTCGGCAAGCGTATCTCTGACGCGCAGGCGGAGTATGAGTCGCTCATTACCACCCGCCGACGCCAGCTGGAAGGGCCGCTCAACCGCGTTGAGGCCCTGAGGCAGCCGCCAACACCCTTGCCTTCCGATGATCTGGCCTGTGCGCCCCCATCCGAAGATGAGAATCGGAACCCGCCGGGCAAAATCCCCGTGGAGACATCATGATTCCGACGGCCTTGTGACCAAAGACATCAGCAATAGGCCCATGGCCGCCATGGCCGCGCTTACGGCAAACCCCTGATGGTAGTCACCACTCATGTCCCGCAAGACCCCGGTCACCCAGTGGGCCAGGATGGCCCCCGACCCATAGAAGGGCGTCCAGAAACCGATGACCGTCCCCATCAGCGCTCTCGGGAAATAGTCCCCCGCACAGGCGCCGTAGATCGGGAAGGTGACGCCGTAAAAGACAGCCATGACCCCAACGAACACATAGAGTGCCAACACCGCGTCGCTGGGGGAAAGAATAATTCCAACCAGCGATGCGGCGATAAAGGCGTTGCTGAACATTATGGTTGGCTTACGACCCAGGTGATCCGATAGCGGAAGGATGGTTAGGACCCCCACCACCTGACACACGCCGTGGATGGTGGCGAGGAAGCTCGCCTTCTCGATGCTCAGACCCATCTGCTGTTTGCCGTAGTCCACCATGAAGGTCGTAAACGCATACAGGCCGTAGGAGACGCTCAAATAGGAAAACCCGATGAGCCAGAAATTCTTGTCTTTCAGCGCTGCGGATAAGAGGCGGGGCCTGATCGCACCGGTTCCCCCTGATCCTCTGGCCATGACGGTCCCCTTTTCCCCCCAGGGAAGGAGACCTACTGCCTCGGGGCTGCTTCGAAGCACCAACCCGTTGACCGCGGCCATGGTCAAGGCGCACACACCCAGGACGTACCATGCGTACCGCCATGTGTAATGACGGACGACCCATGGGAAAATCAGTCCCATGGTCGCAAAACCCAGGCCGTAGCCGGTCGAGAGGATGCCGAGGGCCATGCCTCGCCGCTTGAAAGCATACCATCGCTGAACCACTGTGATGATGGGCGTCCACATGCCGGCGGCCCCGAGCCCGCACACCCCAAAAAAGAGGGAGGCGCTCAGCGGACTTTGGACCGTGCCCATGAGGATCGCACCAAATCCAAGGATCAAGGCGCAGCCAGCCACCACGGGACGCGCCCCAAAACGGTCCGTGAGATAGCCCGTAAGAGGTGTAAGGGCCACGTAGGTGAAGAGATAGGCGTTGAAAATCGTGCCCCCCGCGGCCCGGGTCAGGTTCAGTTCCCGGATCATCTCAGGTAAGATGACCCCATACCCAAGACGCACAGAGTAGTTGATAAAGAGGTTCACAAAACAGGTGGCCAGGATGATCCACGCCCAGTGGACGATCTGCCTTTTTTCCAAAGGGGTCTCCTTTGCGGTTCAATGGGTTCTTTCCGGGGAGCTCGAAGCCGTGGTGGCCAAATGGGGCTTCAACTCTCGAGTTGAGCTCGATGCATCCGCCGAAATCATTTCTTCAAAGTCATCGATCCAGCGACCTATGACCTGAAACCCCTTTCTCCCACAAGGAATCCTGAGAAGGATCAAACCCCAGCTCGCGGATCAATTCCATGGGGGATCGGGAAGCGCCTGCCCCGAGAAACCGCGCCATACGCTCCGAAAACCCCCGCCCCTCCCTTTTGCTGTGGGACAGGAGACTTAGGGATATCAGGTATCCGAAGACATAGCTGAAGCAGTAGAAGGGACGGTGAAAGAAGTGGGGGACGATGGTCCAGCCCCAACGGTAGGCGGGGTCCATTTCCAGATCCTCGCCATAGAGCCTTTGGTTTTCCTCGATCCACAAATGGCAGATGGCCTCCGTACTCAGGAACTGCGCCTTGCGTCGCCCATAAAGGGAGCACTCAAACCGGGTCAACACATTTTGGCGGAAGACCGTGATGATGGCATCCTCGATTCGGCCTGCCAAAAGGGGCAGGTGGAGATCCTTGTGGACCTTCTTCCCCAGAAGGTGCTCGACGACCAACGTCTCAAAGAACGTGGATGCGGTCTCGGCGAGGACGGAAGAAGGTTCGAAGTTCACATAAGTTTGGACCGATGCCAGACGGCCATGGATCCCGTGGCCCAGCTCATGGGCGAGCGTCGTGAGGTCCCTGACCGCCCCGGTGAAGTGCATGAGGATGTAGGGCGGTTGCCACGGCCCGTGGCAGCTGCAGAAACCACCACCCTGTTTGCCCGGCCGGATCTCCGCATCGATGCGTCCCTCGTCAAAAAAGGCGCTGGCACAATCGTGGAAAAGAGGGACGAATGCTTGAAAGGCCTCAAGGATCCGCGCCCCGGCCTCTCGAAAGCCCACGCTCGCGTCACACCCGCCGAAGCGGGGCCAGCTGATCCGTGTAGCGAAGTTTCCCGAGACCCAGGGCCCGGGCCTTGGCCCGAAAATACCGCCTTGCAAGCGGGTAGTGAGCTTCCGTCACGTCCATGAGACGGCCCACCAACCTCCCGATCCACCTCACTTTGCCAGGCAGGCCCGGTCCATGGCGTCCTCGTAACCCCTTTCCTGCGCCTCCAATTGCTCGTCCCGGGAGATGGCGTTGAGGAGGTGCTGAAAAACGATCGCATCTTGCACCCAAACCATTCAACATGGTGGAAAAAGCGCGTTGCTCTGAGGTCCCGATCCCTGTGATGGAGGAGCGAGAGGACCTGGTCCCTGCCCAGGGATTGTGTCTTCCCTTCCACTTCCACGCAGAAGGCGCGCGACCCCATGATCGCGTCATACATGGCAACCAGGGCATTGCGTCCTGACAGATGCTTGAGCTCGATGATGCGTTCCTGGTCTTCGGGAAGGATGTGGGGCCTCTTGGAAAGGGCACGCAGCAGGTAGTGGCGGTAACCCGCCAGGGCGGGTTCGTCCGCCAGCCCGCTTAGCCGCACCGAATCGAGTCCCTGGATCTCGGACTCAAAGAACCGGATATGTTTCCTGATGTGATACCAGTCCGTCCGCACCCGCTCCAGCAGCGAATTTCGCTCGTAATCGCCGGTATCGGCTGCCTGTAGGAGGATGGCATAACCGTAAGGCCGCATGGCCATTTCGTGGATGGACTCGTAGGCCTTCAACGCTGAGAGAAGCACGTGGGGCGCAAGTCCCTTCTGTCTGATCCTTCCCCTGTACCGCGTCGAAAAGGCCTTTGCCTCATGCCGGGCCCGTTCCAGATCCTCTTGAATGGCGGGGGCATCTGGTGAAGGGTAAAAGAAGCTCAAATCCCATGATACCCCCTCGGAACCCATCCTGTTTCATGCAGGGAAATCGCTCCGTTTGAGAGGCAGACAGAACCCTTGAGTGCTTCACCCAATGCGGTCAAGCGCCTCGAAAAACCGTCTCACATCTGCCTCACTGCTGTAGAAGTGGGGTGAGAGGCGGATAAGTCCCTTTCGCTCGGAGACCATGATCTTTTCTTCCATGAGCGCATAAAAGGTCTTCTCCGGGTCTGCCTTGGGCACAAAGCTCAGGATCCCCGACCGGGACGCCCGCTCAAGCGGGGTGACGATCTTCAACCCCCTCTGGCGCAGGCCTTGGACAAAGAGATCGTTTACCGCCAGGACACCTTCGAAAATTCGCGTCACCCCCACTTCGAGCAACAGGTTGAGGGCGGCACCAAGCCCATGGATCCCCAGGAGATTCAGGCTCCCCGGCTCGAAGCGGAGGGCGTCGGGCTTGAAATCCAATCGAATCGTGAAGAAATCGTTCTCCCCGCGGACGCTCTTCCAACCCACGCCCCTCGGGTGAACCAAATCCACCACCTCCTGTGCGACGTAGAGCACACCACAACCCATGGGCCCCAGGAGCCACTTGGAGCTGCCCGCCGAAAGGAAGTGGATTTGGCAACCCTTCACGTCCACGGGGACAAGGCCCAGGCTCTGAATGCCATCCACGCAGAAAAGGAGCCCCTTCTGGCAGCAGAACGCCCCCATGGCCGCCAGGTCGGCGCGGTACCCGCTCAGGAAGTCCACGGAGCTCACCGTGAGGAGCCTTGTCCCTGGCCGCAGGGCCTTCTCCAGGTCTTCCACCTGAATCCGCCCCTCCCTTCGACTCACATAGTCAACGGCAACCCCCTTCCGCTCAAGGTCCATCCACGGATAGATGTTGGAAGGAAAGTCCGGCCGGGCGACCAGGACCCTGTCTCCGACGCGCCAGTCGAGTCCTCCCGCAACCACACTCAACCCCTCGGAGGTGTTGGTCACAAAGGCGATCTCGTGCGCCCCGGCGCCCAAGAGCCTGGCCGCTTGACGCCGGGCAGCCCCGACCCCCTCCATCCACCTGGGGTAGCAGTCGATCCCACAGCGGCACATCTCCTCTGCCAACGACGAAACCGCCCTCGAAACCCGTTGCGAAACGGGCGCCACCGCCGCATGGTTCAGAAAGACATACGTCTCCGTGATGGGGAACTCGGCCCTGTAAGCTGTCAGATCCATCCGTCACCACCTGAGCGGCCCATTATAGTCACGGAGACTTGAAACCGCCACCCCTGATTTTGCTCAGCCGGGGTTCACTTCCACCGCACTGTAAATGCAGACATCCACGCAGGAGAGGCAAACCACGCACTTCTCAGCGTGGAAAGACACGGTCCAGCTTTCCCGGTCAACCTCCAGGGCGCCGGTGGGACAGATGGGCACGCAGGCCGTGCAGCTCATGCAGCGGTCGCCCACGTGCTGGATTTCCTGGGACAGGGGCTCAACTTGCACGCCCGCGCTTTCGAGGTAGTTGAAGGCAAACGACAGCTGGCTCTCATCCCCGCTCAGCTCCACCACCATTCGGCCCTGCTTTCCCGGGTCGATGGCCGCCCTGAGGATATTCACAACGAGCCCGTGGTCCTTGATCAGGTGATAGATAATGGGTTCTTCCACCTTGTCCGCCGGAAACAGGAGCACCACTTTCTTCTTTGTCATGGCAACACCTCCTTTTGAACCTTCGCCCCTGGGAGGGATGCCACAGGTTGACTCAGCTCGAAGCACCCGCTTTTCACCAGCGACTTCAAGTGCTCGGCCACTTCCCTGGCCTTGGCGTAGCTCGAGAATCCCCCGGTCCGCACCTTCTTGCCCTGGACCTCGATGAACCCGCTCTTGAGCTCGGCATAGGTGACTTCCCCCAACAAGCGGCTCGCCCTCACCCGTCGGGTAAAACCGGCTGTAGTCCACAACGGGCGCCGTCAGATCATCGTCCGAAACCGACACACAGGCCATCATCTCCTCGTCCAAGATGGGAATGGGCACACCGACTGCCAGGCTCAGGCTCACGCCGTAGCCGGTGTAGGATACCGCTCGAAGCCATTGAGGGCTCATGGCCTTCAGGTCGCCAATGAGAGTCAGCGTGCCCGCCCCTTTCCTGGGCGTCCCGTTGTCTGAGCGGGGCACATCGGGGTTGTGCTGGGTCCCGTTCCATGCCACATAGCCCTGGGCCCCGCCCACAAAGACCCGGGTTCCGATCCCGATGGTCCGGTAAAAGGGGTCGTTCAGGAGGGGAGAGAGCTGACCGGCGCTGCAGTAGTTGGCATTTCCCAAACGCGGTTTCAGGAGTCCCATGTAGGTGTAAATGGGCTTGTCCGAAAGATTGACCGCCACATTGTAATTCTGGTAGCAGTTCCGGGGATTGAAGAGGACCGCTTCGTTCATGTCTTCAAACCCGATCTGCTGCTCCCTGCGCTTTCCTTGGATAGCAGTCCGTGCCATAGGCCCCGGCGGAAAGCAGGACCTTCTTCCCGGCCACGAGCGCCTCGATCACGTGGGCGCCGCCGTAGCGGAACTTGCCGGGCCGGCCGTTGTCGTTCCTCGGGTCCCCATCGGGAATCGCGGTCGCCCCGAGGTAGATATCGGCAGCCGCCAGACCCGCATAGGCAGGCACGCCGTTGAGCGTGACCGAGCCGCCGCCCAGTTTCATTTTTCTTTGAGCTGTTTGAGATTGAAAAAGGCACCGGAAGAGCACATGGGGCTGAAGGTCCCCGTCGTCACCACGTCCACCTCCCGGGCCGCCTTTTTGACACCCTTCTCTTTCACCACACCGATGATCTCCTCGGCCGTGAGCACCACCACGGAACCGGAACGAATCTTGGCATTGATCTCCTCGATGGTCTTCGCCATAGGACAACCTCCTAAATGAAAAATGCAGGATCTTCATCCGGAAACCGTCGGTTTCCGGATGCACGCCAACTAAAGACTGATTGGGACTAAAGATCAGATAAGCAGGGCTCCGGAAGGAGCGTACGCATTATCCATACGCATAGATCCTTCACGGTTAAAACGGGAATGGCGTCCATCTTCGCCTTGGCGCGAAGGTGCGCCTGGATGGACGCTGGAAGGGGATATGCAATTGGTAAGTCGTGAAACATGGCTCGTGAAATGATTCCTGAATTTTGGTGTACTGATACCACATGGTGGTAGGTCCTGTCAACAACAAAATCTGATATTTCCACCACTCATTCCCTTCCGAAACCGGACAGATCGCGAACGACTCACTCGTCAGGGACCGGTTTTCTCGGGATTGCATGCCGCCTGCCATGGCTTAGACTAAAGATAATGACGTGCCTAGCGTGCCGCCGGGTCGCGATTCGGCGTCCCGCTCCCAGCGTCGTCAGGAATCACATCGCGAGGGTGCCCATGTATTACATACTGATCCGAGGACCGTCCTATCGTGATCTGGCCTTTGAGGATCGAGAGAAGATCCGGGAGAGCATTCGACTGAAACTTGAGGCCCAGGGCATTCGGTTTTTGGAATATCCCTGGGTCTGGGATGAAGAGGATCGTTGTCTCCTTCTCGTTGGTCGCTATGAAGACACGGGCGATGCGCGATGGTGGATCAGGGCATTGGAATCCATGGGTTTTGAAATCTCGATCCGTACTGGGCTGCCAGGGGATGAATCGCCGTAAACGATGGGGAAACCTGAACCTCCCGATTGACGCGATGCAACTTGACACGAAACGAACTCTACCCTAAAAGATTGCATTGCTTTTGGCACATCGATCCGATGGATCCCGAAACGGGCTGTGAAATCCAGGGGGTTACAACCTCCCATTCCAAGCCCCCCACGGGGCGAGGCCTCCGTCCCTAGGCCGATCACACCTCGGCAGGGAATCGATCACGAAATCCCAATGAATTGAGGCCGTTTCATGAAAGTCGCATTTGTTCTGAGAAAAGCCGTGACCACGTGGGGCTTTGCGGCCATCGTGGCCCTTTGCGGTTGTTGGTTCCATCCCGAGCCTCTTTGTGTCCTCGGCCTTGGCAGCCGATGCCGTTGAACCCTTCAATCTCCAGAAAGTGATCGATCGGGCCAAGGCCCTCGCATCGAAGCCATTTCAGGAATCTGGGAAAGAACGTGCCCGATGTCCTGGCGAAGCTCACTTATGACCAATGGCGGGACATCCGCTTTGATAACGCCAAGTCCCTCTGGGCCGGTGAAAAGCTCCCTTTTGTGGTGCGGTTCTTTCACCCGGGGTTCCTTTACAGCCGATCCGTCAAAATCAACGAGATCGACGCCAATGGTGTCCGCCCGGTCGCCTTTTCGCCCGAGCGCTTTGACTATGGCCAAAACGACCTCAAGACGACCTTTCCCGCCGACATGGGCTATGCCGGTTTCCGGGTCCACTATCCGATCAACACCAAGGACTATCAGGATGAAGTGGTGGTCTTTCTCGGGGCCTCCTACTTCCGTGCCGTGGCAAAAGGACAAAATTATGGGATTTCGGCAAGGGGGCTCGCCATTGATACGGCCCTCACCTCCGGGGAGGAGTTCCCCCAGTTCACCGAGTTCTGGCTGGTAAAACCTAAACCCGGCGCCGTCAGATTGACGATTTATGCCTTGCTCGACAGCCAAAGCGTGACCGGGGCCTATCGGTTCAGTATCGACCCCGGCAAGGAGACGGTCATTGATGTCAGGGCCAAGCTGTTTTTCCGCAAGCAGGTGGAAAAGCTCTGCCTGGCGCCGCTGACAAGTATGTTCTTCTATGGGGAAAACACCAAACCCGTGCCCGTCAACGACTATCGGCCGGAGGTCCATGACTCGGACGGTCTCATGGTTGCCGATGGGGCCGGGCGTTGGATATGGCGGCCTCTGATCAACCCGCGTTCGCTCTCGGTCAGCTCGTTTCAGGTCTTTGATCCGTTAGGCTTCGGTCTGATTCAACGCGACACCAATTTCGATCACTACCAGGATTTGGAGGCCCACTACGAGTCCAGGCCGAGCGTCTGGATCGTCCCGGGAGAAAAATGGGGGGAGGGACGGGTCGAGCTCGTCCAGATCCCTACCGATTCCGAGATGCACGACAACATCGTCGCCTACTGGGTTCCGGCCAAAGCCCCTGAAAAGGGCAAATCCACATGGTTTTCGTATAAGATGGTCTGGTACACCGCGGACAACCGCCGCCCCATCGGCGGACGCGTGGTTGCTACCCGGACGGCAAGCGGCAAGGGGGAACGTGACAGGAAGTTCGTGCTCGACTTCGATGGGGGAAGGCTGGAATCCCTTGCCCCCGACAAGCCCCTGTCCGCCGTTATCACCGTGGATCCCGCGCGCAAAGGTGCTCGAGCACCAACTCTTCAAAAACCGGATCACGAATGGCTGGCGGCTCGTCTTTCAGATAGCCGTCGATGAGCCCAGCTCCATGGAGCGGGTCCTGCCCTCCCACAAACGGGACCCACTGGAGCTGCGGGCGTTCCTGAAGCTTGGGGAGACGCCATTGACCGAAACATGGAGCTATCTCTACTACCCATGAAACCGACAGGCCTTCCACGAAATTTCCCGTAAGTCGTCCCGGCCATTCACGATGCTCCGCGCTCGCCGGAACAAGGGGCCCTGATGCGGAGGCCCTCTGGCGGAGGGCCCAGAGGCGGGCCCTGGCCTACCTGCAGGCCATGGGAGCACCGACCCTTGAAGGGCATGAGCTTGTCATGGAGGCTCTCAAACGGGCGCATCACAAATCCAGGGTGCGCACCGGGGCGAGCCGGTGAAAGAAACCATGCAGGGTCCTTCGAAGACTTCTGAACGACGTCGGGCTTTTTAGTCGTGGAGGTCCCCAATACCGCAGGTGGTTCAAATATGGGTCGCTGGGCGCCAAGTGTCTCGAACGGAGGGGACCTCTCAGGCGGTATCACCTCCATGCCTCCCATGAATCGAGGGGTCATGTCAACGGACCGGAAGTGATCACCCCTCGCGTAAAGGAAGCCCGGCAAGCAGCAGCTGCGTTGCATATCCTTATGAAAAAATCCAAGAAACCATGGGAAAAGGCGGCGAGGTTAAGGAGACTCCTCATAGGGGCGCTCATCCTCTCTTCCAGTTTCTTCGCCAGCCTCCGCATGGCCGATGTCCTTCCCCACGGGGGTGGAAAAAGGCTTGAAATCGCCATCGTCATCGTGTTCGCGATCCTTTTTGCCTGGATTTCCATTGGGTTCTGGGAGGCCATGGTGGGGCTTTTCACCCTGGTGCGCGGGAAAGACCGATTTGCCGTCTGGGAACGACAAAGGTGTGGGTCCCGGTCCGACGGAAAAGCGCAGCGACCCTCTGTCCCCTTCGGCAATCCTTGTTTCCCATCAGCAATGAAGGAAGTGGGGCGCGTTTTCGCGGGAATCCGGTCCACTTACGAGTCCCTCCTGGCAACCGGTGAGATAGAACCCTTTCATTTTTTCATACTGAGTGATTCAAGCGACCCCGACCGGTGGGTGGAAGAGGAGGTCGCCTGGGCAGAGCTGTGTCAAACCCTCGGTCTCCATGGACGCCTTTTCTATCGGCGGCGCGGGTAAATCTCAAGCGCAAGAGCGGAAACATCGCCGATTTTTGCCGACGCTGGGGCCGCAACTATCGCTACATGTACGTTTTGGATGCAGACAGTGTGATGTCTGGAGAGGCCATCGTGCGCATGGCCCGAATCATGGAAGCCAACCCCGAAGTGGGCATCCTTCAGACGGCCCCCAAAGCCGTCAATCAGGAGACCCCATCGCGAGGGGGCAGCAGTTTGCAAACCACGTCTACGGGCCCGTTTTCACCGCGGGCCTGCATTTCCTGCAGCTTGGCGATTCACACTTCTGGGGCCACAATGCCATCATCCGCGTGGAGCCTTTCATGAAGCACTGCAGCCTGCCCCCGCTTCCAGGACGGCCGCCGCTGGGAGGCTATATCCTGAGTCACGACTTCGTCGAGGCGGCCTTCATGCGCCGCGGTGGTTGGGAGGTGTGGCTGCTCCATGACCAGGACGGCAGCTACGAGGAGGTGCCCCCCACCCTCCTGGATGAATTAAAACGGGATCGCAGGTGGTGTCAGGGCAACCTTCAACACGTTCGCCTCCTCTTCAGACGTGGGCTGCTGGCTGCCCACCGGGCACTCTTCCTCCACGGCGTCATGTCCTATGTCTCTGCCCTGCTTTGGTGTCTTTTCATCGGATTGAGCTCGGCTGAGGCGATATTTGAAACATTCAGAACACCAGTCTATTTCACCGCGGAACGGACGCTCTTCCCCAACTGGCCGGTTTGGCATCCAAGGTGGGCACTTACCCTCTTGAGCACCACCGGCGTTCTCCTCTTCCTGCCAAAACTTTTGAGCGTCCTCCTGATCGCGCTCAAGGGGCAGACGCATCATTTCGGCGGACCACTGAAGCTGCTGGCCGGCCTCATCGCCGAGGTGGTCCTCTCGGCCTTTTTTGCCCCCATCCGGATGTTCTTTCAGACCAAATTCGTCCTTCTGACGCTCCTTGGCAGGCAGATCGGGTGGTCCGCGCAAAAACGAATCGACCCCGGCACCGCTTGGTCGGAGGCGATCCGCTTTCACGGGGCCGGCGTGGTAGCGGCGCTTATTTGGGGGGGGCTGCTCTTTTTGTTCAACCGGTCTTTCTTCTGGTGGAACGCACCGATCTTTCTCCCCCTTCTCCTGGCCGTGCCCATTTCCGTCTGGTCAAGCAGCCCAAAGATCGGCAGGGTCTTGAAAAGGCTTGGGCTTTTCCTGATTCCGGAGGAAATCGAGCCGCCTGAGCCCCTGCGGTCGCTGGTCGCTCGCTCATGGAAAGACGTGCGACCCTTGACCGCACGCGGAGGCCACGCTCCCAGATGCACCAGGGGTTCGTTCGGGCCGTGACGGATCCCAAACGTCAACGCGCTCACATCGAAGCCTGCTCCGGAAGGAGCGAAGGCTTTCCCGAGGGATCACGCTACGCCGCCTGACGATTCAAGAAAAAGCGATGGACGATGGCCCCGAAAGGCTGTCGCGCGAAAGAGAAAAGGGAGCTTCTGTCAGACCCGGCACGAATGCTGGATCTCCATCAGAAGATATGGGAAACCAGTGACCCCTCGGTGCCAGGTCGTTGGGGAATCCCATCGTAGCGATGTGTGTCATGGAATGGCCGGCTTCGGGGACCTGTTTCCCCTGCCGCAGAAAAAGGCGCAGTCCTAGGCCACTAAGCCTTCTCGAGACTCGTATAGCCCAAATGGAGAAGTTTTCGCCCGAAGTTTCTGAAAAGCACCTCCACCTTGTTGCCCTCGATCAGCTTTGAAACCACACCCGGCCCAAAGGCCGGATGGCTGACCCGATCGCCGGGCCTGAGCTCCGCAGGGGGGGTGGGTGAAACGGTCCAAAGGCCTCTCTCTTGCGAAGGCGACCGAAGGGGATGTCTCCGTCTCGTATCGAACCACCTCTCTGGGGAGGCCGGCGACGAACGAGGAGACCCCTCCACTGCTCCAGGCTTGCCCCCCCCATGACGCGGCGCCTTCCCGCCCGGGATAGCACAGAATCAAACGCTCCTTTGCCCTGGTTGAAGCCACGTAAAGCAGCCTCCGCTCCTCTTCCACCGCCTGGGGGTTCGCATAGGCCCTTGCCTGGGGAAATCTCCCCTCCATGAGCCAGATGATGTAGACGAAAGGCCATTCAAGCCCCTTGGCGGAATGGACCGTGGAAAGCGTCAGGACATCCGTCTTTCGATCGGGGTCCATGTCCGCGGGGCTCGTGGGTGGCTCCAGCACCAGGTCATCGATGAACCCCCTGAAGCCGCCGGTACCGGCCTGCCATGGGAATGAGCTGCTCGATCTCCCGCTGGCGCCTGGGATAGTCGTCGAACTGATCGCGCAGAATGGGCAGGTAGTATTCCAGAAGGCGCTCCACGGCCCCCTTCGGGTCCGCTTCGCGCGACATCAGAGATGAAATCACTTGCGACAGGGACTTCAGTCCTGAATCCTTCTGGGTCTGTCCGGGCCAGTTCCCCACCTGATCCGGCGGTGTCCCACTCGTCTTCATCCACTGAAAAATGGCCTGGCTCTTTCCATGGCCCACGTTCTTGATGAGCCGCAGGATTCGACCCCAGCTCACGGCATCATCGCGGTTGATGATGGCCCGCAAATGGGCCAGAAAATCCTTGATATGGGCCGATTCCATGAATTTGAACCCGCCGTATTTCACGTAAGGGATCCCCTGGCGGGTCAACTCCAGCTCCAGCTCGAAAGAATGGTAGGCGGCCCGAAAGAGCACGGCAAGCTCGCGCAGCGCCCTTCCCTGGGCGAGGGTCTCCTTCACGTGGCGGCAGACGAAAAGCGCCTGCTCGGGTTCCGTGCGCGTGTCGATCACGGCAGGGGTCTCACCCCCTGACTGTCTTGTGAAGAGGCACTTGGTGTATTTCTCTGAGGCGCGCGCCATGATGGCATTGGTGAAATCCAAAATGGGCTGAGTCGAACGGTAATTCTCCTCCAGCTTGATGATCTTCACCTCCGGAAAACGCTCCGGAAATTCGAACATGTTCCGGTAGTTGGCCCCACGAAACGAATAGATGGACTGGGAGTCGTCGCCAACGACCATGATGTTGCGATGTGCGCCGGCCAGCTGATGGACAATGTCCGCCTGGATGGCGTTGGTGTCCTGATACTCATCCACCATGATATGTCCGTATTGCTGGCTCAGCTCCCTTCGCACATCCTCGTTTGCCGCAAGGAGCCCCCGGAAACAAATGATGAGATCGTCATAATCCATCAACTGATGAGCGCGCTTGTAATCCCGGTAGAGATTGGCCAAGCCGGTTCATCTGGGGACAAAACTCAAGGAACTGGCCGTATTCTTCTTCCATGACGGCCATCCACGGTCACTTCCAGGTTGGCTGCCTTGCTCAGGATATTGGCCAACGTGCTCCGCTTGGGAAACCGGGCCGAGCCCTTCGGGACCTGAAGCTCGGGGAGGAGGGCGTGGATCACTTCTTCCATGTCGGCGCGGTCCATGATCGTGAATGAATTAGAAAAACCCAAGTTTTTCCGCGTGCCTTCGAAGGACCCGGTAGGCGATGCCGTGAAACGTCCCCCCCGAGACAAACCGGCAGCGGGGGTCGGAAAGGGTTGCTGCCCGCTCCAGCATCTCCTGTGCGGCCCTTCTCGTGAAGGTGAGAAGGAGAACGCTTTCCGGTTCCACCCCCAGCTCCACCAGTCGGGCCACGCGATAGACCAATGTGCGCGTCTTGCCGCTCCCTGCCCCTGCGATGACCAGGACAGGGCCCTGCGTGGTCATCACCGCATCGAGCTGGGCCGGGTTCAAGACCTTTTCGTAGTCGATCGTACTGTTCAACCTTCTTCGTCTGCCTCTCTATTGTACAAGATCCAACCCCTCAAGCGAGCCCTCCCCGAATCATCATGGCAACCAGGGGAATCAGGATGGCTGCCAAGAGGAGAAAAAAGAGCATCACCGGAATCACGAAGGCGGCGATCACCCTCAAGTAGGAGGTCCGATGGATCTCCCTCAACCCGATCACCTGGACGATGAACTGCCAGATGAAACCGACCCATCCGCCCAAAAAAGGAATCATCGCCCAGATCTGTGCCGCCTGCGCATAGGCGATCACCCTGAAACTGGCCTCGAAACCGTTGCCCCCTCCCCTCACCAGGAGGAGCATCAGATGGAGGATGGCCGCAAAGATGAACATGCTCACTGCGACGAAGACAGGGACAAAAACCAGGAGTATGAGGAACACGAACCACGCGGTCCTCTGACCGAAAAGGGGCAGGTCCACGGCCATGAGCCCTCCTGAAAGCACGAGAAACTTCCAGAAGAGGCTGAACATGGTGCTTGCCGAACCCATCAGGAGACCGAAGGCGAAGGGTTCGCGAATCCCGCCCCGGATGTCCGATGAGTGAAAAAACGTCTCCGGCGAGAACAGCACGGCCTTGAGGGTCGCGAAAACGGAAGGCCAGACGCCCAACCGGCGACGGTTCTCCCAAGGGGCGACCCTCCTCTTCCGGACCCATCGACGGCCATCCCGGCGTCCATCTAAGGTCTTCCTCAGGTCCGCCTGCGGGTGGGGCCTTCAGGTCAAAACGCTGCCGACACGGGGACAAACCGCCCGTTTTGCGCCGGCGGGGATCTTATCCGTCGCGATCTTTGCGGAATAACCACAATGAGGGCACGTGATCTCGACAAGCATCCCCGATTCACTTTCCCTCCTTGGCTTTCATGCGACGGACCAGTTCTTTTCGCTCCGACCAGTGCTTGACCCGTCCCACGATGCCCGCCGCCTGACCGCCACGGTCCAAGGCCTCGAGCCGGAGTGTCAGCCCCTGACGGGTGGACAAAGCCGACTCAAGGCAAGCCTTGAGCTCGGAGCAGCCAAAGCAGGATGAGGTCACTTCCCGCAGTCCTTCCCGCCCCATGGGAAAGACCTGATTCAATTCCCCAAAACAATCCTTATCCGCCATCTCCGGTTTCCCTAATGTTTCCCTTTTGCACGCCGGCTCGTTGAAACGCTCTGAAAGGGCGCAAACGCATTGACACGAAGGCCTTTCGTCACTAAGATACGCCCCTTGTGTATGACAGGCATAACATATTGAGTTTACTTGATTGGCCAACAGCAGGTCAACGACTTTGAGATCCACCTCCCGTGCCAACCCCTTCACATCGTGCACATGCAAGAAGTCGGGCCTGTTCAATCAGCCGCTTCAAGGAGAGTGGATCAAAGCCGCCTGCATGAGGGCAGGACAAAAGCACGCTTTGAGGGGCCGCATTCACACGGACGTTTAACGTTTTCCCCGATATGGACTGAAGCCCTACCAGGATCGCCCTCAAGGGCAAGGAGGACGAGATGGAAGAATTCACAGTAAAGGACATCATGGTTCCGCTCTCCGAATATGCCACCTGTTCGAGCGAAGCCACCCTTTACGAGGCCGTCATGGCGCTCGAGAAGGCCCAGGAGGAATTCCATGAAGAAAGGTATCGCCACCGGGCGATCCTTGTCTACGACCAGAATCAAGAAGATCGTGGGCAAGGTCAGCCAGATGGACGTGCTCCGCGCCCTTGAGCCCCGTTACAAGGACATGGGCGAGTCCTCCATGACGAGGTTCGGTTTCAGCAAGACGTTTCTCAAGTCCATGATGGAGCACTTCAGACTCTGGGAAAAACCCCTTGAAGAGATATGCAGGAAGGCGGCCGACCTCAAGGTCAAGGATGTCATGTACGCACCGAGCGAGGGCGAGTACGTGCGGGAGGATGCATCCATCAATGAGGCCATCCACCAATTGGTCATGGGCCATCATCAATCGCTGCTGGTCACAGATGCCGTAAGCGGAGAGATCGTGGGCATCCTGAGGCTGACGGACGTCTTCATGGTGGCCTGGCAGGCCATGCGGGCCTGCAAAATCTGAGGGGCTGGAAAGTTCAATTCGATCATTGGCGAAGCAGGAGGAACTTCAGATGGCAAGCGACTTGTACCCCGGGACCAAAGGAGCCATGTTCCAATGGAAACGCTTGGTTTTCATCCTGGTGGGCGTCATACTTTTTACCCTGGTCTACTATTCCCCGCCATGGCCGGATGCTGTTGATCCGCTTGGGAAGCACTTCTCTCTTTCAAGAGAGGGGAAAGGGGCGCTGGCCGTCTTCCTGCTGGCCGGCACCTGGTGGGTCTTCGAGGTGGTCCCGATCGGCGTGACGAGCCTGACCATCGGCGTGCTTCAGGCCCTGTTCCTGATCCGTCCGGCCAAAGTCGCTTTCAAGGATTTTGCCGACCCCTCCGTCATGTTCATTCTTGCCTCCGTTGTCATCGGACTGGTCTTCACCAAAACCGGCCTGACGAGGCGGCTCGCCTACAAAATGCTGATCATCGTAGGTGAGAGAACAAGCATGATCCTTTTGGGTTGCTTCGTGGTCACGGCCGCCCTGACTCACATCATGGCCCACACCGCGGTGGCCGCCACGGTCTATCCGCTCCTCCTGACCATCTATGCGCTTTACGGGGAGGGCGACAAAAAGACCAAGTTCGGCAAGGCCCTCTTCATGGGCATGGCTTACGTGGCAGGTGCCGGCAGCATCATCACCCTTCTCGGGGCCGCCCGGGGTGCGGTGGCCATCGGTTTTTACAACGACATCGTGGGGAAAAAGATCGCCTTCTTTGAGCTTTCCTACTACATGTTCCCTATCGGTTGGTTGATGACCTTTCTTCTCTGGGGGTTTTTTCTCCTCTTTCTGAAACCCGAAAAAAAGGTGATCCCTGGGCTCAGAGAAAAGGCCAAACGCCTTAACGCGGAGCTCGGCCGCATCACCCGCAATGAGATCATGGCGGCCGTCATCGTCTTCTCTTGCATCCTGACCATGTCCCTGCAATCTTTTGTCCCGGCCCTGCAGGCCTTGGACAAGAGCGCCATCATCCTCCTCTCGACGATCCTCTTTTTCGTATTCCGCATCCTGGACCTGAGCGACCTGGAAGAGATCCCCTGGAACATCTTTCTCCTTTTTGCCGGCGCCATGAGCATCGGCTTCTGCCTCTGGGACACGGGGGCGGCCAAGTGGCTGGCCGTCAACTGGCTGGTGATGTTCCAGAAGGCCAACTGGTTCATCTTTGTCATGGGCATTGCCTTCTTTGTGATGGTCATGACCAATTTCATCATGAATGTTGCCGCCATTGCCATATCGCTGCCGGTGGCCCTGGTCATCGCCCCCTACCTGGGGGTCGCGCCGCAGGTGATCCTCTTCGCGTCCCTGGTGACAGCGGGCATGCCGTTCCTGCTGCTTGTGGGGGCCGCGCCCAATGCCATCGCCTATGACTCAAAGCAGTTTTCGACTGGAGAGTTTTTCCTCTACGGCATCCCGGCGAGTGTCCTGCTGATGGTGGTGGTGGGTTTTGCGGCATATGTTCTGTGGCCCCTCATGGGGATGCCCGTGACGATCATGAAATAGAGAATTCCTCTTATCCCGCTTTTTCAACCTGGCAAGGCAGGGGTGCCCGACCGGAGAACGCATGAAGCAGATTGAAGACCTCATCTTACGGATCTTGCAGCGGACCAACATCAACCTGAGAGAGACGGGTTTCGACGTGATACCTTATTGTCAGAACCTGATCCCTTCCGAGAAATTCGGCAAATTCTACGCCTTTTATGGTCTCACCCCGCACCATCGGCTTCATTTCCGATTCTCTAACTCGAGCGTCGCCGGCAGCTATTTTTTGGGGAAATGCTTTGTGGAACACTCCGTCCTCTACAAGAGCGACATTCGAGGCGATGAGCTGCAGAGCAAGGGAGACTTCTTTCAAGTTTGAAAATCTGCGGATTCCGCTGCACGACGATGAGGTCATCCACATCAAGGACAGCTTCCTGGTCAAGACCCTGGTCCACAACCATTCCCACGACCCTGAAAACCTTGAGGTGTTCCTGATCCAGAATAGCGTTGCGGCCCATTATGCCAACATCCACGGCTCAACCGTCGAGGGCTGCTTTCTCGGGCCCCTTCAGCACGGTAGACCTGACGACGAGCCACGATTCGGTCATCGGTGCCTTTGCCTACGTTCAGGTGGGTGAGATGTCCCACCTTCGCGTGGACCCTGGGACCATCTGGGTCAGAAAAAGCGGGGTTTTCAATTTCCACTACCGCTTCGAACCCTCCATCCTGGAGAGATACATCCGGTTTGTCCCCGACAAGCCCCCGGAAGGCGTCCTGATGGATTTCGTCAACGGGCACAAGGAGGACTTTCTCAAGGTCTTCGATGTGGTCCATTTGGAACCACCCTTCCCCATCCCTTTCGGGGCAGCCCTTGACCGTTACGCCGTGTGGAAGGGCAAGACCGCCATCAACGAAAACGTCCTCGTGGCCCAGCGTGCCTACCTGGAAAGCGCCTGGTTGGGAAAGGGCGCCAATGCCCAGGAAAACTGCTACATCATCCACTCCCGCCTCGAAGGTGAAAACGTGACCGCCCATGGCGGCAAGGTCATTCATACGCGGCTCGGCAGAAAGGTTTTCGTGGGATTCAATGCCTTTTTGAGGGGAACGAGAGCATGCCCACTGACCGTGGGGGAGGAGACCATCGTGATGCCCCACACGATCATCGATCTGGATGAACCACTCAACATTCCCCCACGCCATATGGTCTGGGGTTACATCCGAAACCAGACGGATTTGCGCGAGCACAGTCTCTCTTTCGACCGCTTCTCTTCAGTAAAAACAGGCCTCGCTCACGGCGCCATGCTCTTCGAGGGGGACGGCGCACAGTTCGTGAAAGCATTCCAGCACCGGATTGAGCATATCCTGGAGGCAAACGGCGCGTTCTTCGACGGCGTCAAGAACCGAGGCCATGCCCAACGCAACCAACTGATCTCTTTCAACACCATACAACCTTATCCCGAAGGGGACCTGGAGGGCCTTTACCCCACGATCGAAATCCGCCCCTAGTCTCCGTGGAGTTGCCCGTGTGGCGCCGACTCAATCTGCGAATTCGAATCTATTTCCTGATCACGATGCTCATCATGATCACCCTGACCGGCGGCGTGGTCATGGTGTGGTACACCTACCGCATGGAGGGGCTCCTCACCCGACTGCTTGACCGAAACATGGCCGCCTTTCAAACCGCCGAGGCCCTTGAAACCGCGCTGGTCAATCAGAAGGGCTTCGTCTCCTACTATTTGCTTGAAAAGGACCCGGAATGGCTCAGGCAGCTGGGAGAACAGCGTCAGATATTCAAAGAGCGGCTTAAAGAGGCCCGCGACCTCGTGGAGGATGAAGCGCAGCGCACGGCCATTGCGCGCATCGAATCCGAGTACCTTGAATATGTGGAATTCAAAGACCGGGTGATCGCGCTCTACCAGAGCGGTCAGATGGAGGCAGGAGCAGATCTGCACCGGCAGGTCCGTAAAAACTTCAGTAAAATCCTGGAGCTGATGGCCCAATACAAAGATCTCCATTCCCGCATGATCGACCGGCTTAAATCCCAGAGCCACGTGCAGGCCGAAAGACTCAGGGGGATTGCCGCATCGGCCCTTGTCCTGGTCTTGTTGATCGGTCTGCTCCTGACCTCCGTGCTCGTCAATCACATCCTGGGTCCGCTTAGACAGCTTGCCATGGAGGCCGCCGGAAACGGTGCTGTGAAGAAGCCCGGTGACGAGGTCAAGGCCCTCAGCTCGACGGTACGCGGCCTGATCAAGGACATCGATGAAACGCACCAGGAGCTCGAAAGGAGCCGAGAGCACCTCCTCCATGCCGAAAAGATGGCACTGGTCGGAAAGCTTGCCGCCGGGATGGCCCACTCCATCCGAAACCCGCTCACCTCGGTAAAGATGCGACTTTTTTCCTTGAGCCGGAGTCTGGATATGAGCACCGTGCAGGAAGAGGATTTTGAGGTGATCGCCGAGGAAATCCGGCACCTGGACACCGTCGTCGAGAACTTCCTGGAGTTTTCAAGGCCCCCAAAGCTGAAAATGCAAATGGTGAGCCCTTCCGAGGTCGTGGACCTGACGTTGAAGCTCCTCCAGCACCGCCTGGAATCCTACAATGTAAAAGTCAAGACGATCCGACAGCAACCCCTTCCTGAAATCAAACAGGATCCCGAACAGCTGAAGGAAGTCCTGGTCAATCTGGTCGTAAACGCCTGTGAGGTCATGGATCACGGCGGCAGCATCGTGATCCGGGAAGAAGAGGGCCATGTGGAACCCCTCGGGCGAGTGGTGATCATACGAGTGTCCGATACCGGTCCGGGGATCCCCGCTCCCATCAAAGAGAGGATTTTCCAACCCTTCTTCACCACCAAGGAAGAAGGGACGGGGTTGGGGCTCAGCATCGCCTCCCGTATCGTGGAAGAGCACGGCGGGTGGCTCGATGTGAGCTCGGAAGAGGAAAAAGGGACCACCTTTGTCCTGACGCTGCCCGTAAAGGAGTAGGATTTGAGCACCATCCTGATCATTGATGACGACGATCAATTGAGAAAGAGCTTTGAGAGGCTCCTGCGTGAAGAGGGTTACACCGTCGAGAGCGCCGCCTCGGGTGAAGCCGGGCTCAAGATCATCGGAAACCAGGTCCCCGACCTCGTGATCCTGGACATCCGCCTCCCTGGAATGAGCGGGCTTGAGACCTTCAAGCGCGTTCACGAGATCGAGTCCAAGCTCCCTGTGATCATGATGACCGCTTACGGAACCACCGAAAGCGCCATCGAGGCCACCAAGCAGGGTGCCTTCGATTACATCCTCAAACCGTTCGAGATTCCCGACATGTTGTCCGTGATCGGACAGGCCCTTGAGGCCGGACGATTCATGCGCTCCCCGGTGGCCCTCGATGCCGCCCCGCAAAAGGCGCTGCGAGAGGCCATCATCGGCAGGAGCAAGGCCATGCAGGACGTGTACAAGTCAGTGGGCCGGGTGGCGACCACCGATGCCACCGTCCTCATTCGCGGCGAGTCGGGGACAGGCAAAGAACTGGTGGCCAGGGCCATTTACCAGCACAGCCTGAGGGCCGAAAAGCCCTTCCTGGTCATCAACTGCGTGGCCATCCCGGAAAACCTCCTTGAGAGCGAGCTGTTCGGCTACGAAAGAGGGGCCTTCACCGGTGCCAGCCACCGGAGGGTCGGTAAAGTCGAGCAGGCCAACGGCGGCACCATCTTCCTGGACGAAATCGGGGATATGCCCTTTGGGATACAGGCCAAAATCCTTCGGCTTCTTCAGGAGAGATCCATCGAACGGCTGGGGGGGCGGGAAACCATCCCGGTGGACGTCCGAATCATCGCGGCCACCAATCGAGACCTGGAGACGGCACTGGCAGAGGGGCGTTTTCGGGAGGATCTGTACTACAGACTGAAGGTAGTGACCATCTGGCTCCCCCCCCTGAGAGAACGTCCAGGTGACATTTCCCTCTTGACCGATTACTTTCTCTCCCGTTTTTCTGCCGAGACCTCCGTGGACAACCCCGGGATCACGAACGAAGCAAAAGCCGTCCTCAACACATACCCCTGGCCGGGGAACGTGCGCGAGATTGGCAACACCATGCAGAAGGCGCTCATCTTCAACCGCGGCGCCCCCATCTCCCAGCGGGATATCTCGCAGGCCATCAGCGGAAAGGGGGGCCCAAACGGCGTATCCACAGCGGAAGGCGTCCAAGCCGTCCGGGAATGGGTTCGCGAGCTCCTGGTGGGCGGGACTGAAAAGGATCTCTTTGATTGGTGCATGGACCGTTTCGCGAGCATTGTCATCGGAGAAACACTCAACCTCACCGGAGGCAACCGCTCCAAGGCCGCCGAGCTCCTCGGCCTGTCAAGGCCCACACTTCACTCCAAGATCGAAAAATATAACCTGAGACTGGAGACCTCGGTCAAAAAGGAATAAATGGCCAACTTGGCCTGCCGTCTTTACACGATGTAAAGAATGCCGACAAGCGGTCAACCCAGCTCTTTTTCCTTCTCCGCCGATCTGGCCAGAAAAATCAATGTTCTTTAATGGTTAGAGCATAGTGTCCGCCTCTTGGCGGTTGGCATGACGGTTGCTTGAGGAGTCAGCTGACTCGCCCTCCTCGGCTGACGGGTCGAGGGCCTGGCTGGGATTCAATGAGCTTTCACGGGCGGGGGAAATACCCACAGAGACATGCCAAGCCCTGGAAGCGCCTCGCTTTGACAGGCCTTGTGCCCAGGCCGGTTGGCGGTGTGGATTTGCGCTTTTTTGGAGGCCTGCGAGTGGTTGCTCAGACCATGGAGAGGGTGCGCACTTTACTACCCGGAGGTTGCTTATGGATGCAGTGAAAGTCAGAGATATCATGGTGCCTTTGGAGGAGTACGCAACGGTTCCTGAGGACGCAACCTTGTATGAGGCGGTTGTGGCCTTGGAGGAGGCCCAGGATCGATTTGAACGGAATCGCCACGAGCACCGTGCGGTGCTCGTCTATGACCAACGCCATGAAATCGTTGGAAAAGTCAGTCAGCTCGATCTGATGAGAGGCCTGGAGGGCGGCTACCGTAAAATTGGGGACCTCAAGGGCGTAACGCACAGCGGGTTCAGTCCCGAATTCATCCGATCCATGATGAAAAAGTACGAATTGTGGCAAAGACCCCTGGATGAAATCTGCGGAAAAGCCTCCCACATCAAAGTCAAAGACATCATGGCCGTGCCCATGGAAGGCGAGGTCGTGGATGCGGAGAGCAGTCTGAATGAGGCCATCCACCTGTTGGTGATGGGCCGTCATCAGTCCCTTCTGATCATGGAGAAAGGCAGCATCGCGGGCATCCTGCGCTTGAGCGACGTTTTCGGGGAGATCTGCAGCCAGATCAAAGCCTGCAGGGTCTGACCAAAATCGGCATGGGGCGGCCCGGAAGATCAGTGGTCCTTCCGTCACGGCCTTCGTCCGTCCCACGCCCTGCCTCTGCCTTAAACGGCCTAAGCTAAAAAAATCCAGCGCAAGGACCTTGACAATTTTCCAGCACCGATCAATATGAGATGAGTGCGGCACTTGCCGTATCATACGCAAGTCATCTCGATTTGGTACGTTTCGATGGGAGGTTCTCAAGGGCGCTTATTTGATACGAAGAGAGGAGGAATGATTCATGGATATTGCGAAGAGGGACCCCTTCGGGGGGACCTGTCCAGTTTCCGTCGGCAGGTGGATCGGCTGTTCGACTCTTTTTTCGGACGTGAACCATCCCTCTGGCCAGAGGAAAGAAACATTCCGCTCATTGATGTCGTTGAGACCGACGAGGAAGTGGTGATCAAGGCCGAGCTCCCCGACATGGAAGAAAAGGAAGTGTCCCTCTCTCTTTCAGGAGAAAACCTTATCATAAAGGGTGAAAGAAAGGGTGAAAGGGAAGAGAAGAATAAGCATTTTCACCGAATGGAACGTTGGTTCGGCGTTTTCGAGCGTGTGGTGCCGCTTCCGGTTTCCGTGGACCAGGAGAAGATCAGCGCCCATTACAGGAAAGGAGTTCTGGAAATCCGCCTCCACAAAAAACCTGAGGTCAAACCAAGACGCATCCCTATTACCGTTAAGTAGTGCTCATCCAAAAACGGTTGTTTTTGATTCGCGCTATCAGCCATCAGCGTTCAGCTGTCAGCTAAAAATAAGAAATACAAGAGGTTGGCTGAATGCTTGTATGAAACTTCACCTCAAAGCCAAAGTTTCCTGTTCGATCAAACTGGCCGCCTCAGCGGCAAGCGGCTGGGCTGAAAGCTGACCGCTGAAAGCTCCATCCAAAAATTCCCGGTTTATGGACGCTAAGCAGATGGAGGGCACGGCTCGCTGAGACACCCGCCGGGTGGAAGGGTTGAATCCGGCTGGAAATGGTTTATAATGAGAGCCTATTGCCAACAGGGCCTGGCGTTACTGGTAGGCGCCTTTTCCCCTGGGGAGAGCGAAAGGGCCGTCTCGGTTAAAATTGAAAACCTCAGACACCATGTTTAAGCATATCCTGGTACCCACGGACTTCACTGAAAAAAGCCTCCGGGCGGTCGAAATCGCCATGCAAATGGCTTTTCAAGACGTGTGCCGGATCACCCTTCTCCACGTCATCGAAACCATCGAAGACGCCGAAGGGGATGAATTCACGGAATTCTACGATAGGCTGCGCACACACTCACAAAAGCGGCTCGCGGAGATTGTTCAACAGTTCCTGAGCAGGGATCTCATGATCCAAACCGAGATCCTCTATGGGAACCGGGCCAATGAAATAGTCCGGTTCGCCCACGAAAACGATATCGATCTGATCGTGTTGAGCTCGCACCGGATCGACGCGGGCACCGAGGCCCTGGGCTTCGGAACCATCAGTTACAAGGTGGGCATTCTGGCCCACTGTCCGGTGATGATGGTCAAATGATCACTCGGGGAACGGGCGCGTGGCGTTTGGCGCATGCCTTCCTAAGTCTTATTTCCGAGTGGTCGATTCCGGCATGCGCTTTCGCGCCCCAAATCCCCCTTTCCTTGATTAGCATTACTACGGCAACTTTACATACTGTAAAAAAAACCGACGGGACAATGCTTCGCGACAAAGCCCACTTTTTGCAATTCATAGTCATTATCAAGCAATTTCAATAAATTATTTCCTAACTCCTTACCGAAAGCCTTGGCATAGCTATTGCTCGTCGGAGGTTAAGGCGGCAACTGCGAGAAGACGGTCTGGAACACGGATCGTCAGTGAGCCTGGGCCAGACTTGAACAACGAGAAATGGAGGGAGGATCCATGTTAGTCAAAGACTGGATGACTAAGACCGTGGTAACGATCGACCCCAATGATTCTATGCAAGAGGCCATCAGATTGATGAAGGATCGCAATATACGAATGCTCCCGGTCCTCAAGAAGGGAGCGCTCATAGGAATCGTCACTGATCGCGACGTTAAACGGTCTTCGGCCTCGGACGCCACGACACTTGAGATCCACGAGCTGCTCTACCTCGTATCGAAAATCAAAATCAAAGACATCATGACAAAGGATCCGATATCCGTGCCTTTTGATTACACAATCGAAGAGACGGCCGAGGTCCTTCTCAAGAATAAAATATCCGGCGCACCGGTCGTGAACCATGACGGCCGGCTGGTGGGAACGATCACACAGGTGGACATTTTTCGCGCCCTGATTTCGTTGACCGGTGTGGGGTCGAGAGGGATCCAGTTTGCCTTCCGACTGGAGGACCGACCAGGCTCCATCAAGGAGGTGGCCGACGTCATTCGGAAGTACGGTGGCCGCATGGCCAGTATCTTGAGCTCTTACGAGAGAGCCCCGAAGGGGTACCGAAATGTCTTCATCAGGATGTATGGCATAGACAGGCTGCGGCTTGGGAATCTCAAAGGTGAATTGGGGCAGAAAGCGACCTTGCTCTACATGGTCGATCATCGCGAAGGGAAGAGAGAAATCTACGAATGAGCTGCCGTGCACCCTTTTAACGGAAAGATCGCGCCTTCGGGGCTTACCAGTCTCGATGATTTTGGATGAATCCATCGCATCTTGAAGGATCCGTGTTGGGTCGTCTCCAGGGGGCTCAAAACCCATGCTTCGAGAAAAGGGCTACATCTCCATAGGATTCGACGAGGTTGGGTTCAGGGGCAGACGGGGAGAGCTCTCACTGCTTCTTGCATTGAGCGGTCTTCTGTCCACATCCAAGGATCCCGGAGATCTCCTGACCAATGCCCTCGCCAAGGTTTTGGAGTATTTCGGGTTGATGGCCGGGAGAATCTACCTACTGGATGAGGGGAAAACAATCCTGGAGCTTTGCGCACACCTGGGAATGGAGCCAACGGGTCTTGAAAGGGTCCACATCCAAGAGGGCTTCTCGGGCTTGGCGGTCAGAACAAAGTCCTTTATTGCCATGAACGTGTCGGAGATGGAAGATCCCGGACGGAGGCAACTGCTCCTCGAAAAAGGGTTTGAGGTCATCGTCTGTGTCCCCCTCATCGCCATGGACGAGTTGACAGGGGTAATAAACCTCGCCGCGGGCAAATCTTTCATGTTGGATCAGGGAAAGGTCGACCTCCTGTGGGCCATCGCAAATCAAATCGCCGACGCCGTGAACCATGCGAGGCTCAATGCCGGCCTGGAGGTATGATCACCCAACTGGAGAGGAAGCAGCAGATGATTGAGTTCTTCGCGTGCTCGATCTCTCATGATCTCAAGAGCCCTGCAACCGCCATCTATGCCTTGACCTCCCGGCTTTTGAGCCATTACGGGTGCCAGCTCGACAAAAGGGGCAAAATCCATTGCGAGCAAATTCAGAAAGCCTCCAGACAACTGTTGGATCTTGTAGAAACCATTAACAGTTACATCTCCTCCAAGGAGGCCCCGTTTCACTTTGAAACGGTAGAGCTGGAGGAGATTTTCCAATCCATCACCGCCGAGTTCGTCCCCGTGCTGGATAAACGCGAGATCGTTCGTGCCGGGCGTGCACCCCTTCCTCCCATCGTCGCCGACAGGATAGCCCTGACGCGGATCTTCCGAAACTTGATAGACAATGCGCTGAAATACGGGGGTCCGAAAATGACTCAAATATGCATCGGTCACAACGAAGAGGATGCACACCATATCCTTTCCTTCTGTGACAACGGCGTGGGCATCTCAAAAGATGGCCGACAAAAGATCTTCGACATGTTTCAGAGGGAGGAGACATCAAAGGGGGTCGCAGGGTCGGGAATCGGACTTGCCATTGTGAAAGAGATTGCTGAGCGCCACGGGGGCAAAGCATGGCTTGTCTGCGAAGAGGGCGAGGGGGCGTCCTTTTACATCTCCATCTCCAAGGACCTGCGGCCGGGACCCAACCCGCATCCGAACCTTTCAGCGGAACCAGCTCCGCCTGCGAGTCCCTTGGAATAAGGTGACGGGCTTGAATAAGGAATTTACCATTCTGATCGCTGATCGAAACCGCCATGTTCGGGAATTCCTATGGCGAGAGCTGAAAGCGGATGGATACACGGTCAGGCTGGCAAGAAGCGGAGAGGAAACCCTCAAGGCGGTTTACGATCAGGACCCGCTCCATTTGGTCATCATTGATCCAGATTTCGTGGACCTATCGAACGTCCTCGACAAAATCCAAGACCGGATCCCGGCCATCCCGGTGGTGGTCCACACCCTTTCCCCGGAGCGTCTGGAAGGCCTGTGGCTGTCGGATACGGTTACGATCGTTGAAAAAAGGGGAAGCAGCATCATGAACCTCAAAGAACTGATTTCCAGCCTTTTCCAGGAAATCAACGTGAGAGGCGAAAGCGTTATCAGCGCACGTCATGACATACCGCCGGAGAAGGAGAGACCAAAGGGCCTCTGAAACCCCGCAGCCTGTATATAGATTGACAGGGGGACCGGGACAATGCTAGAAGGTGCGAACAGTATTTCGAAATATTTATATTGATTACAATTAGTTAAATAATTCAGATAGTGCGCTTGGAACAAATCGGTGGACGCGAATTACTACAGGTCCCTCACTAGAAAATTGGTCGTGACGGTGCTCGTGGTGTCCTTCACCCCGATGTTTCTGGTGAGCTCCATCATCCTGTATCAGTTCCGCCACTCTTATCACGAGAAGGTCCATGCCCACCTCGTGACGCTCGTCAAGAAGCACAAGGAACGCATCGATACTTTCCTCAAAGAGAAACAGGGGGATATCCGTCTCCTCGCCAAGACCTTCGGTTACGAGGAACTGGTCAACGAATCCTTCTTGCAGGACCGGTTGATGATGCTCCAGGATGCGTTCGGCCCAGTGTTCGTGGATCTGGGGGTGGTGAACGACCAGGGGTTGCAGGTGGCCTATGCCGGCCCCTTCAAGTTGGGCAAGGCGCTCTATTGGGATGCGGACTGGTTCCAGAAGGCCATGAAAAGCGAGGTCTTCATCAGCGACGTCTTCCTTGGCCTTCGGGGTCTGCCACACTTCATCATTGCCGTGCGCGAGAACTGGAACGGCAGGGTGTGGATCCTCCGTGCCACGGTGGATTTCGTGGCCTTCAATGCCCTGGTGGAAGCCGTACGCATCGGGCAGACCGGGTTTGCCTTTATCCTGAACCGGAAAGGTGAATTCCAGACAAAGCCCTCCCAGGCCATCGCACCCACCCAGGAGCCATTCGTTGAATTCCTGAAGGCCCAGGACACGGACGAAAGTCAGGTTTTCATCGGTGAAAGAGAAGACCCCTCGGGTGTGGAGCATATCTACGTCGCCTCCTTTCTCAAGGACAGGGAATGGCTTCTGGTCTATCAACAGACCACCGCGGACGCCTTCTCAGATCTTCGAAACGCCATAAGGGTAGCCCTCCTGATCATGTTTCTGGGTGGGATCGGGATCGTCTCCATGGCGCTCATCCTCTCCAGGCGGATGGTCAGCCGTATCGCCAAGGCGGACAAAGAAAAACAGTCCATGGACGAGCAGATCATCGAAACAGGCAAACTGGCCTCCGTCGGGGAGCTGGCTGCAGGCATTGCCCACGAGATCAACAACCCGGTGGCCATCATGGTTGAAGAGGCAGGCTGGATCGAAGACCTCCTTGAAGAAGAGGATTTCCGTGAAGGCAAGAATCTGGATGAGTTCAAAAGGGCACTCAAACAGATCCGGACCCAGGGTGTTCGGTGCAAAGGGATCACCCACAAGCTGCTAAGCTTCGCAAGAAAAACCGATGCGAAGTTACAGGAGGTCCAGCTCAATGATCTCATCGAGGAAATGGTCGGGCTATCGGCCCAACGCGCAAAATATGCCAACGTGACCATTGAAACCCATCTCCAGAAAGACCTCCCCTCGGTTCGAGTGTCCCAGTCGGAGCTCCAGCAGGTCTTCCTCAATCTGATCAACAACGCCCTCGACGCCATGGAAAAGACGGGCGGGGTCATGACCATCCGCACCCGATTTGAGAGGGAGCAGGCTGAGCCCATGCTGATCGTGGAATTCGCGGACACAGGCTGCGGGATCCCCAAGGCCAACCTGCCCCGTATCTTCGATCCCTTTTTCACGACCAAACCCGTCGGCAAAGGGACGGGGCTGGGGCTGTCCATTTGTTACGGTATCATCAAGAAGATGGGGGGCGACATCGAAGTCCGGAGCACGGTGGAAGTGGGGACCACCTTCCGGGTGAAGATCTCCGCGCCTGCGGAGCCCCAGGCTTGACGGGTCCTTGGGCACCGGGGTGGGAAGAGGGACCGACGATCCCGAAACGATAGAGAGGAGAAGACTTATGGCGATTGCAGACGTGCTGTTGGTCGATGATGAGGTGCCTTTCGTGGAAACCATGACCAAGCGCCTCACCAAGAGGGACCTCAACATCTCCGCGGCCTTCAGCGGGAAGGAGGCCCTGGAGCGACTGGCGAGCCAGGAAAACCTTGAGGTGGTGGTTCTCGGATGTCAAGATGCCGGGCATGGACGGCATTGAGACCCTGCGGGAGATCAAGCGGCAATATCCCCTGGTGGAAGTGATCATGTTGACCGGACATGCCACGGTCGAATCGGCCATCGAGGGGATGAGGCTTGGCGCCTTTGACTATCTCATGAAGCCGACCGATCTGGACCAACTCATCTCAAAGGTCCAGGAAGCGGCTGCGAAAAAGAGACAGCATGAAGAAAAGATCATTCAGGCGCGGGTAAAGGAGATCACCTCCAGGCGCGCCTAGAGGTCTTCCCATGGGCGAAAACAAGGACCCTGGGACCATGGTCCCGCGGATCGTGCGGATCAGGCGCAGGATCGACCGTATCAAGCTGCTCCTGGTGGACGACGAGGAGGGATACGTCAATGTGCTCGCCAATCGGTTGTCCAAGCGAAACATCGACGTGACCAAGGCCTACAGCGGCACCCAGGGAATTCAGGCGGTTCGCAAGGCAGATTTTCATGTGGCCGTCCTGGATCTCAAGATGGAGGACATGAACGGCATCGAGGTCCTCAAGATCTTCAAGAAAATGTATCCGGAGATGGAAGTGATCATGCTGTCAGGTCATGGCTCTGAACAGTCAGCCCGGGAGGGGATGGAGCTCGGTGCCTTTGATTACCTCACAAAGCCTTGCGAGCTGGAAGAGCTCGTTGAAAAGATACGAGAGGCCGCGCGCCACAGGAGGTGATGATCCTTGAATGATTTCGATGTGCTCCTTGTCGATGACGAGGTTGAATTCCTGGAAACGCTCATGAAACGCATGAAAAAACGGGGGGTGCGCGTTTCAGGGGCAAAAAGCGGTGAAGACGCCCTGGCGTTCCTGTCTAAGAACCCCGTGGACGTGGTGGTCCTGGATGTCAAAATGCCGGGCATGGACGGTATCGAGACGCTCAGGGCCATCAAGAAGCGGTATCCACTCGTGGAGGTGATCATGCTCACCGGGCACGCCAGCGTGGAGGTCGCCATTCAAGGCATGGAGCTCGCTGCGTTCGACTATCTGATGAAACCCATCAACATCGACGACCTTTTGTACAAGCTCCAGGATGCCTACCAGAAAAAGGCCATTCAGGAGAAAAAGATCAGAGACATGGAACAGGCAACAGGTCTTGGAAAGAATTGAGCGATAAAAGGAGGATAATGGAAACATGAGCTTTTTCAGGCAATGGGGCGGGTTTATGATGGCGGGCGCAAGGGCGCATGCCAAGTGGGAACTGGACATGTCCAACAACATTCTTTCCGACAGGAGGCGGCTGTTCCTCCTGTTGCTCCTTTCCGTCCCGGCCGTGCTGGGGGGCATCGCATTTGCAGATCAGATCGCCGGCGCGCTCCCTGCCGTGCTTGGCGGCAAAAAGGCTTACAGCCCGGCCTTTTATTCGACGGGGATCTTCATCATTTCCGGGCTGATCGGTCTCGGCGCGGGACTGATCACCGGCTGCATCGGGGCAGGCGGCGGCTTCATCATTGCGCCGGCCCTCATGAGTGCCGGCATCAAGGGCATCCTGGCCGTCGGCACCGACCTGTTTCACATTTTCGCCAAGGCCATCATGGGGAGCGTCCTCCACAAGAAACTGGGCAATGTCTCGGTGCCGCTTGCCGCGGTCTTCCTGATCGGCGCCATCATCGGCGCAACCGTGGGCGGGGTCATCAACCGGGTGCTTTACGAGATCAACCCGGTCCTGAGCGATGCCTTCATCACGACGGTCTATTCCCTCATGCTCGGGTTCCTGGGCACCTATGCCCTGCTCGACTTTCTCAGGGCCCGCAGGACTGCAGCCAAGAAGGACTTTCATGGTTCTGGCCAGTCGGCGCCGAGCGGAAGGGTGGAAGGCGCGGAAATGGGGAACCTGCCCAAGAAGCTCCAGGCCGTAAATGTTCCCCCCATGGTCAAGTTCGACCATGACTTCGTGCCCGGCGGCCGGGGGATCTCATGGATCTTCCTGGTCTTGAGCGGCGCACTGGTGGGACTTGCCGCCGGCATCATGGGCGTGGGGGGCGGTTTTCTGACCTTCCCCATCTTTGTCTATGTCCTCGGCGTCTCTTCCATGACCACGGTCGGGACCGACATCTTCCAGATCATCTTCACCGCAGGCTACGCGGCCATCAGCCAGTACGCCATCTACGGTTTCATCTTCTACACCCTGGCCATGGGCATGCTGCTCGGGTCCCTGCTGGGGGTCCAGATCGGCGCCATGGTGACCAAGGTCGTCCCCGGCATCACCATCCGGGGGTTTTACGCCATGGCGGTGCTGGCCGGATTCATAAACCGCATCTTCGCCCTTCCGGGCAAGCTCGGGGCCATGGAGATCATTCCCATCTCCAAGAAGACGGCCTCGGTCCTGGACACCATCGGCATCGTGGCCTTCTTTCATCGTCATCGGGATTTTTGCGGTTTGGGTCATCGGGACTTTTCTAGCCAAGATACGCGTGCTCAAAGGGGAGGAGGTGTGATCATGATTGAAAACAAAAAGGACTTTTTCATCGGCGCCGGCCTGATGGCGGCCTTCCTGGTGGTGCTGATTATTTTGTTCTCTCCTGTCTTTAAAGGGAAAAACGGCCTCGAGTACCTGGATGACCTCTACAACTCCATTTCAAAGGGGTCCGCCTATTACATCCCCAAGGTCAAGGAACAGAGCGAGAAGTTCAAGGGGGTTGCCGTCACCATGACCCTCGGCATGACGGACCAGAAGCAACTGGACCAGACCTTGCCGCTTTTGAAGGGGGCGGGCGCCGAAACCGAGGTCCAGGAATTGAAGCTCAAGGTGACCGGCGACCTGGGAAAGATCCTTGAAGGGGCCATCGGGGATGCGGACCTCATGTACATGAATGACGGGAAAAAGATATCCTCCAAATACGGATACGGGGAAAAGGAGGCCCTCTACAACTGGTGGAAGGCCCTGAAGGAGATGGAAAAGGCACTCACCAAGCAGGAAAAATTCAAGGAGGCGGAAATCGTCAGCCTGACGACCCAGAAGGCCGTTGAGACCTCCTACAACTACTACCAGATCGAGCCCCAGAAGATCGGCGACAAGATCGGGATCGTCATCTTCTCCCTGATCTTCTACGTGATCTACACGGTGTGGTACGGGTATGCCATCCTGTTCATGTTCGAGGGAGTGGGGCTCAAATTCGGCCATTGATTGATGGAACGGGGCTTGAAAGGGCTAAAGGCACCTACGGGCATCCCCCGTGCCTTTAGCCCTTTTTTGTGAGATACTTGTAATCCATGTTCGTACCGTTTGAAGGGGTTTTTCCGAAAGGGAGAAAAAAAGGACGTTGAATCGGTGGAAGCGCTTCGCACCGCATTCAAGGCGCGGTACCATCAATTCAAGCTCCTCCTCACCGCAAACGACAAGGCCCTGGAGGTGATGGCGGAAATCGAGAGTGCCTTGCGCGGGCTTACCCCGTTTGGCATGCATTTCGTCCGTTCCAGATCAACGACCGTCTCCATCAACGTATTCCAGATGGTCAAACACCTCAATGAGCTTTCCGCCAAAAAGTATGAGGCGCTCTTTGACGCGTTCAAGGAGATCCAGAAACGGATCAACCCATTTCTCTCGAATGTGACCCGGCCCAAGGAAGGCCCCCCTGTCATTCCCCTCTCAGAGATCACGAAGGACATGGCCGATCAGACCGGCGGCAAAATGGCCAACCTCGGCGAGATGAAAAACCGTCTTCACCTCAGGGTCCCCGGCGGATTCGTCATCACGGCCGGGGCCTATCATCGATTCATGGCCAACCATGACCTCCAGTCGGAGATCGATCGGCGGATACAGGCCGCAAGCCTGGATCGGTTGGATCAACTCTATGGCCTGAGCGCGGATATCCAGCAATTGATCATTCGTGCCCCGGTCCCCGATGATCTGGCAGAGGCCATTCTGACACAGTACGAGGCACTTGAACAGGAGGAAGGGAAAGGCGTCCGGGTCGCCCTGCGAAGCAGTGCCCTTGGGGAGGACCTGGCCAGGACTTCCTTTGCCGGCCAGTACCGCTCCGAGCTCAATGTGAGCAGGGAGCACATCCTGGATGCATACAAGGAAATCCTCGCCAGCAAATATGGCCTGCCCGCCATGACCTACCGGCTGAACCGGGGTATCCGGGACGAAGACGTGGCCATGTGCGTGGGGGTGATCGCCATGGTGGACGCACGCTCCGGAGGGGTGACGTACTCCCGAAACCCCGTGAATCTTCGGGACGACCACGTGGTGATCAACTCGGTCTGGGGGCTGCCCAAGCCCGTCGTGGATGGCAGCACGCCCGTGGATCTCTTCATGGTGGCGAGGACCGACCCGCCTTCCATCTCTGCCAGGGAAATCCGCGATAAGCAGCAGAAATATGTCTGCTACGAGGACGAAGGCGTATGCAGACTGGACGTCACCGGGCAGGAGGCGAGCGATCCCTCCCTCACGGATGAACAGGTCATGGAAATCGCCGGAGTGGCCATGCGACTGGAAGCGTACCATGGAATGGCGCAGGATATCGAATGGGCCATTCGGACGGACGGAACGGTCCTCTTGCTCCAGTGCAGGCCCCTGCAGCAGATCCAGGCGCCCCAGGCGTCCCAGGTCATTGAGACCGACCCGGCTGTCGAATCGCATCTGATCCTCCGGGGAGGCACGACGGCCAGCCCCGGGGCGGCATCCGGCCCGGTCTTCATCGTGAAGAAAGGACATGGACGCCTTGCGTTTTCCCGAAGGGGCGGTCCTGGTGACCTCGCAGGCCTTGCCCCGTTGGGCCTCGATCCTCAATCGCGCATCCGCGCTCGTGACGGAGGAGGGAAGCATCGCCGGACACCTTGCCAATGTGGCCCGGGAGTTTTCCGTCCCCGCGATCTTCGGGATTCAGGACGGATCTGAAAAAACTGGAGGAAGGCCAGGTGGTGACCGTGGATGCGGATGCAGCCTCCGTGTACGAAGGCCGCATTGAGACGATCCTGGAAAGACGGTCGGTTCCGCCAAGGAATCTCATGGAGGGAAGCCCCGTTTTCGAAGCGCTTTCGGGCGCCGCGCGTCATATCGTGCCGCTGAACCTCCTGGATCCCGCTTCCCCCGCCTTCAAACCGCGAAACTGCACCACTTTCCATGATATCACCCGCTTCTGCCACGAAAAGGCGGTCCATGAGATGTTTCAGTTCGGCAAGGATCACCGCTTTCCGGAACGATCCAGCAAACAGCTCCGCGCAGCGGTCCCCATGCAGTGGTGGGTCCTCAACCTCGACGACGGCTTCCAGGAAGAGGTGGACACCCGGACCATCCACATCGACAACATCGTCTCCATCCCCATGCTGGCCTTATGGCGGGGCATCACGGCCTTCCCATGGGAAGGCCCCCCGCCGATCGACAGCAAGGGGCTCATGTCGGTCATGTTTCAGGCAACAGCCAACACGGCCTTGGTCCCCGGGCTGCGCTCCCAGTACGCGGACCGCAACTACTTCATGATATCGAAAAACTACTGCAGCCTCACGTCCCGACTCGGTTTCCATTTCTCGACCGTAGAGGCGCTGGTCAGTGAAAGGGCCGGCGAAAACTACGTGAGCTTTCTGTTCAAAGGAGGGCGCCGCAGACCTCGAGCGTAAGGAAAAGCGGGTCCTTTTCATCGCCCAACTGCTCGAAGAGTATGATTTCAGGGTCGAAACCAAGCAGGACCATTTGCTTGCCCGCATTGAGGATCGCGAGAAGGATTTCATGATCAAACGCCTTCAGATCCTTGGCTACCTCACCATGCACACGAGACAGCTGGACATGGTCATGGCCAACGAGGCCTCCGTCCAATACTACCGTGCCAAGATGCACAACGAGATCCGGCAGCTCCTGCAAGGCATGGAAAAGCCTTCAGGATAGCCTTTACATCCTGTAAAAAATGCTGACAGCCCTGACTTGACGCAGCGCCCCTGCCCTCAAATCCACCTGCATATTCCTGATACTTATTAAAGGGTTATTCGGAGACGCCCACCTTCGGTCATTGGCACGGCCCTTGCCTTTCTTCTCGGCGATGTGGGAATGCCCGGATCGCACGGGCACCCATCCATCCCGGTTAAAAGGACCTGCCGGTGACATGACACAACCACGTCTGCAGGGTCTGTCAGTCTAGGCAGTGGAATCTTTCAGGAAGCCCAAGGAGGAGAAGCATGGCACATCACCCTGCAGCTGCAACGAAACACGAATCAGGGTCCATCTGGACGAGCAGGCCGGGTTACAAACCGATCCTCTTGCTCATTGCATTCGCCGCTTTTGCGGCCATCGTCATCCTCCCGCCCACCCAGGGCATGATTGACCTGGTGAGCATGATCAACCCTCCCGGGTCTTCGCTCACATCGGGGACCAAGACCATCACGGAAAGCGTTAACAAGAAGCTCAGACCCGCAGCCTTTGAGGCGGCCAAAAAGGCAGGCGGCGCTGAGCAGAAACCTGCGGCCGGTGGGGAAGAGCATACCGAGAAGGCGAAGCCCCTATTGACGAATAGTCAGGTGGCCCAGATGGCCAAGATCACCCTGGCCATCTTCGCCCTGGCGGTCTTTCTCTGGGGGACGGAGGCCCTTCCGCTCGGCGGCACCGACCTCCTGGTTGCCGTCTTGCTCTATCTCTTCGCCGTCCTGCCCATCAACGACATATCCAGGGCCTACATGTCCGATGCCGTTTTCTTCATCTTCGGTATCCTGGTGGTTGCCGTGGGGGTCGCCAAGACAGGCCTTGACAAGCGAATCGGGCTCCTGCTCCTGAGCCGGATCAAGAGCGCCAAGGCCTTTGCATTCATCTTCATGCCGATGCTGGCGATCTCGGCAAGCTTTTTGTCCGAGCACGCCCTGGTGGCCCTCTTGATTCCCGTCCTCATGGGGGTTTACAAGGTGACCTGCCGGATGTACGGCGTGCAGAAAGACCATGCCCTGGCCGTGTTTCTCCTCCTGGGGATATGCTTCGCGGCCAACCACGGCGGCCCGGGCTCTCCCGCGGCGGGCGGCCGGAACGCCATCATGGTCGGCTACCTGATGAGCTATGGCACGCCCATTTCCTTCCTGGAGTGGATGAAATACGGCATGCCCTTTGTCCCCCTCATGGGGGTAATCATTGGCGGCTACATGTATATCCGGCTGAAAGGGAAATTCCAGGTCAAGGGCCTGAACCCCAGCGAGGTGGTCAAGGCCGAGGTGGCCAGGATGCCCAAGTTCGGCGGCAAGGAGGCCGTCATGGCCGTGATCCTGGTCCTGCTGGTGGCGGCCTGGATCATCCTGGGGGAAGAGGCCGGCCTCGGGGGCCCCACCCTCTATGCGGTCATGGCCATGTTCCTTGCCCGGATCATCACCTGGGACGACGTTCAGGAGGGCGTGGCCTTTGACGTGGTGGGCCTTTATGCGGCCGCATCCGCCATGGGGGTCGCCCTCAAATCCAGCGGCGGCGCCCTCTGGCTGGCCAACAGCTTTGTCGAAACGCTTCCGGATTTCATGGCCAAGGGCGACAACCTGGCCATCGGGGTGAGCCTCCTGACCGGCACCATGACCAACTTCATGAGCGACGGGGCCACGGTGGCAGCCCTCGGCCCCATCGTCCTGCCCATGGCGGATCTGGCAAACGTCCATGTGTGGAAGATCGGTCTTGCCTGCGCCTTTTCGTCCTCGTTTGCCAACTTCCTGGTGGTCGGCACCCCCAACAACGCCATCGCCTTCGGCATGGGCAAGGACCCCGAAACCGGCGAACGACTGCTTGACGTCCTCGATTTTGTAAAATATGGACTTCCCATCACCATCCTGGCATGGCTGGTGCTCTGGTTCTGGACGATCTTCGGGTACTGGCAATTCATGTCGTGGCCCGTCTTGAAGTAGACAGGGGCACAATGGACACCCAGCTTGACTTGAACCGCTCGTCCCTTTCCCACGCCATCCCCCGGGGATGGCGTGGGAGGGCGAAAACAGATTAGTCTCCGATGAAAAAGACGTTCTACTCGGATCTTCAAAGAAAGATCATCTTCATCACCCTGCTTGTCTCCCTCGCACCGCTCGTCGTGCTTGGCGCGACCATCTATGTCCAGTTTGCCGGGATGTTTCGCGACAAGATCGAAGAACAGATCCGCTACCGTGCGAGGGTTCAGGCCGAGACGGTGGATCTCTTCCTGAAGGAACGAACGGCCATCCTGGGCGCCATTGCGGACAGCCGAAGCTTCAACGACCTGATCTATGAAAAGAACCTTTCAAAGGTCTTTGAAATCATGAATGCCAGGGCCGGGGCTTTCGTGGATGTCGGTATCATCGGCAGCGGCGGACAGCACCTGGCCTATGTGGGGCCATACGACCTCAAGGGGCTCAATTACTATGAGCAGCCCTGGTTCGGGGAGGTCATGCGGAAAGGGGTCTACATCAGCGACGTCTACATGGGATTCAGACGACTGCCGCACTTCGTTATCGCGGTCCGTCGTCAGGAGGGGGAGCACAGCTGGATCCTGCGGGCCACCATTGACCCGGACATCTTCGGGGGGATCGTCCGTGCCGCCAAGCTCGGCAAGACCGGGGATGCCTACATCATCAACGCAGAAGGCGTCTATCAGACGCGGCCCCGCTTCAAGGGGGATGTCCTCTGGGAGTCGAACCTCGACACCTCGCATGTTCAGCAGCGGGACGACCACCGTCTTCGAAGAAAAAACCGTCGAGGGGAGAAAACTGTTTTATGCGGGAAGCTGGCTCAAGAACAAGCAGTGGCTCCTGGTCATCAGCCAGGACGCGGCCGAAGAGATGACCGGACTCTTCGCCACGCGGAATGCGGAAATCATCATCATCCTGGCCGGCGTTCTGGCCATTGTCCTTGCGACCATATTCACGACGCGCCTCACCGTCCATCGTCTCCAAGAGGCCGCCACCCGGATGGACGAGCTCAATGCCCAACTCATCCAGTCGGACAAGATGGCGGCGCTCGGAAAGATGGCGGCAGGGGTTGCCCATGAAATCAACAACCCCCTTGCCGTGATCATCCAGAAGACCGGGTGGATGGAAGACCTGTTGATGGAAGAGGATTTCCAGAAAACCAAGAATCTCGACGAATTCAAGATCTCCATCAAGAAAATCGAGGAGCATGTGGAGCGGGCCAGGAAGGTCGTCCACAACATGCTCGGCTATGCTCGAAAAATGGAGCCCCGGCTGGAGGATGTGGATGTCAACCAGACCCTCACCCAGACCATCGGCCTGCTTGAAAATTACGCCAGGATCAATAATATTGATATCCGGACCGATTTCACACCGGACATCCCCATCATTGCAAGCGATCAGTCTCAGCTCCAGCAGGTCTTCTTGAACCTCATCTCCAATGCCATCGACGCCATTGATAAGGATGGCCGGGTGGAGGTCCTGAGCCGGCGGAGGGGTGACCAGATCATGATTGAAATCGTCGACAACGGCCCGGGCATTCCGGCTGAGATGCAGAAGCGGATCTTCGATCCTTTCGTCACGACCAAGCAGCCCGGGAAAGGAACCGGCCTGGGCCTTTGGATCAGCTACAACATCATGGAGAAGCTGGGGGGAAAGATCAGCTTTTCGAGCCAGGCGAGGAAAGGCACCACCTTCACCGTGGAGATACCCGTTGTGATCCCGGAGAAGAAGTGATCGATGGTGGACTTTTGAGCCACGACGCTCCAATAATTTTTGTTTCCGATTTGAGCATTAAGATTTAGAATACTTCGGATTTCAACCTTTGTGCACCGCCCTTCGATTGGCGGGCGCCGGAAGGAGGCCACATGGATTACTTCAGAGTGTTGGTGGTGGACGATGAAAAGGACTTCCTTGAAACCATTGTAAACCGCCTCAACAAGCGAAACATTGACACCACGGGCTGCGGCAGCGGCGAGGAGGCCCTGGAGCTTATGAAAAAGAAGCTCTTCGATGTGGTGATCCTCGACATCAAGATGCCCGGCGGCATGGACGGCATCGAGGCCCTGCGTGAAATGAAAAAGATACAGCCACTGGCCGAGGTGATCCTGCTGACCGGACATGCATCGGTCGAAACCAGCATCGAAGGGATGAAGATCGGCGCCTTCGATTATCTCCTCAAGCCCATCAAGCTGGAGGAGCTCATGACAAAGCTCGCCCAGGCCTTCGAGAAGAAGGACTCCCACGAGCAGAAGATACGAAGCGCGAAGATCAAGGAGCTGATGCGATTTCCCGGCCGGGTGTTCGAGCAGGAAAAGAAGGAATAGAAGAAAGCGCCAGGTTCGGCAGTCCCGCCAAGAGGTCCCCATGGGTCCCCGGCCGCCGGCCTGGCGTTTTCTTTTCAAAACGCCCACCCCTCACGATCCGCCCGCAAAGACGCGCTCGTTTAAGTGCAAGAGGGCTTTTTTCCAGCCTGTAAAAATCCTCGACACACGCTTCGAAAAACCATACAGGCCGTTTTGCGTCTTCTTCCTAATACTGACCTAACTCCAGCCACTTACAAAGGCCCCTCGCCATTTTCCCTTTGGCACAAACGTTGCGTTTCCCAGCTGAGAGGCTCAAATGCCGAAACCCAGGCATGCATGGATTTCAATCCCATGGACTGGGTCTGGCAAGCGATCCGCATCGGAGGTTCGCCCCGAAAACATGAAACCACACCACTACGCAACCATCAGGAAGATCATCCTCACCGTCATGATCGTCCTGCCTTTCATTCCTTTTGTCCTGGTCCTGGCCATCGGATACTACTATTTCACAGGCTCCATTGAAAGCAAGACGCTCGCCTCCATGCAGCGCATCGTTGAAGACCATCGGGAGATGATCGACAGCTTCCTCATGGAACGAAAGGCAAATCTGGCATTCGTCCTCTCTTCCTACACTTACAACGACCTGGCAGACCCCGAAACGCTCTACAAGGTGTTCGAGCGGCTTCAAAAGGAGTCCCCCGCCTTCGTGGATCTGGGCGTCTTCAACGAAGATGGCATTCATGTGTCCTACCAGGGGCCCTACAAACTGGTGGGGAAGGACTACGGAAACGAGGAATGGTTCAAGGCGGTGTTGAGCGAAGGGTACTACATCAGCGACATCTTTCTGGGTTTCAGACGGATCCCTCATTTCATCATCGCGCTGGCCAAGAGCGAAAACGACAAAAAATGGGTCCTGCGGGCAACCATCGATACTCACATGTTCAATGACCTGGTGAGAAAGGTTCGGATCGGGAAGACCGGCGAGGCCTATATACTGAATGCCCAGGGGATCTTTCAAACGGAGCGGCGTTCAGGGGGGAACCTCATGGACCAGGCTCCGGAAAGGATTGACCGCTCAACGCCCCATGAGGGCATCAAGACCTTCATCATGGACGATGCAAGGGGCGACAAATACCTCTTTGCCACCACCTGGCTCAAGAACAAGAAATGGGTGCTTGTGGTGAGGCAGGAGCGGGCCGACGCCTTCTCCGCCCTGCGGACGGCTTCTTACCTCATCCTGATCATTGTCCTCCTTGGCGGGGCCGCCATCGTGGCTTCGGCCTTTTACATGACCGATCGAATCGTGAAGCGGATAGAACAGGCCGATGCGGAGAAGGAGGAACTGGGGCACCAGTTGGTGCGGGCCACGCGGCTTGCGGAGCTCGGTGAGATGGCCGCTGGGTTTGCCCACGAAATCAACAACCCCCTTCAGATCATCAAGTCCGAGCAGAGCTTAATGGAGGCCATATTCGGTGATTTGAAGGAAAAGGGCGAATTGAAGGAATCTCCGGAGTTGGCCGAGTTCCTGGACTCCATGGAGCAGATCAAGCTGCAGATTAACCGTTGTGCCCAGATCACGCAGCAGATCCTAAAATTCGGACGTCAGACCGAGCCCGTGTCCGTGGACGTGGACCTACGAAAATACATCCCCGATGTGACCGGCATGATTGCAAAAAAGACTGAGGTTCATGGAATCGCGCTCAGGCAGGAAATCTCTGATTCCACACCGCTGATTCACGCCGACCCCTCGCAGCTTCAGCAGGTCTTCCTTAACCTCTACAATAATGCCATCGACGCCATTGTTTCCAGGCACGGCCCATCGGGCGGGGAACTGACGATCTCGGTTCACCCGGAGGAAAACGGCAAGGTGCGGATATCGGTCAGGGACAACGGAACGGGCATCAGCCCCGAGAACCTCAAGAAGGTCTTCTCACCCTTCTTCACCACCAAACCCGTCGGCAAAGGGACGGGGCTGGGGCTTTCCGTGTGCTACGGGATCATCGACCGCCTTGGCGGGGAGATGGAGGTGGCAAGTGAAAAAGGGGTCGGAACCACCTTCACCATCCGTCTGCCGGCCATCAAGGCTTGAGAGGGTGAACGCCATCTCGCCTCTGGGGTGAGACGTTTTTCATAAGACTCCTGGATAGGGGGGAACAAGATGGAAAAGATGAGAATGATGCTGGTGGACGACGAGGAACGATTCCTCTCCACCACCAAGAAGCTGCTCGTGAGAAAGGGCTACGAGGTCCTGACCGCATCGAGCGGCGGCGAAGCCCTTGAGAATCTGGCGACCCAAACCATTCATGTGGTGATCCTGGATGTGAAAATGCCCGGCATGGACGGGGTCACCACCCTGAAGGAGATCAAGAAGCGCTTCCCTCTGGTGGAGGTCATCATGCTGACCGGCCATGCGACCGTGGAATCTGCCGTGGATGGGCTCAAGTCCGGGGCCACCGACTACCTCATGAAACCGGCGGACATCGACGAGCTGGTCAACAAGGCCGAAGAGGCCTTTTCAAAGCGAAAGGCCCTGGAGGAGAAGATCCGGGTGGCCCAGACACGAAGCTTCATGAAATCCCCAAGGGAGATCCTGAGAGACACGGAGTAGTGTCCGTTCAGGATCAGAATAGGGAGATGGATTAATGGACGACAAAACCTCATGAGGGAAGGAAAAGGGGATCCATCCGGATTCCGAGAGAAGTTGAACGTCTCATTCTTTTTCTACGCAACGATCGGCATGTTTCTTTTGTGGGGCTACTCAAAGCTTTTCGGGGACTGATGGTGTCTCTCATTTGAAATGAATATCTGTAATGGGACAAGGTTTATCTTGACCGGATTAAATGTCTTATGATGAAAGCGGGGGTCGAAAATGACGGACGGAAAGAAAAAGCTGTCTGGCTATGACAAGTTCATCAACTGGAAGTTTTTCATTATTCCCGTTGGGCTGCTCTTGATCCTCATCTTCATGCCGCTCCCAAACAGCATGCTGGATGTGGGCATCGAGTACGCCTTCGGGCCCAAGTACGTGCAGGAATTTTTCTCAAAGGAGCTCTTCGCCAAGAAGTCGAGCTGATCTCTCCCAGTGGGAGATCCAGATGGTCCGGATGATGGTGGAAAGCGTCGAAGCCTCCTCCTTCAGCCATGGCGCCTTCCTGAAGCGAGACGAGAAGTGGTGCAAATCCGCGAAAATCCCGAGCACCAAGGCGCACCTCGATCAGGTGATGGAGTTTGCCAAGCAGATTCCGCCCGAGAAGTTCAAGAAGATCATGGAGGACGGCTTCAAGCTGAAGACGGAAAAGCTCAGCTTCGAAGACCTGAAGGACAACGAAAAGCAGAAGGCCCTCCAGGCCGGGTTCAAGGTCAAGGCGGCGGTCGGCATCGTCCTGTTTGTGGTCCTCTGCTTTGCCACCGAGGCCATACCGCTCCCCATGGTGGCCTTCTGCATCGGCATCATCGCCATGTGCACCGGGATCGTGGACCGTCACAACATCGCCGGCCTTTACTGGTCGGATGCCACCTGGTTCATCATGGGAAGCCTCATGTTCGCCGCCGCCTTTGTGAAGACAGGCGTTGACAAACGGATCGCCATGATGATGTTTGGACAGGTTGAAAAACCCGGACATCAAATGGATCTCGCTCATCATCATCTGCGTCATCTCGCCGCTGACCATGTTCATGTCGGACCACGCCCTCGCGGCCATGTTCCTCCCCATCGGCATCCTCCTCTACACGGCCTCCTCGTCGGCCGCCGGGCGAGATGACCCGGAGCTGGGCAAGATGATCATGATGACCATTGCAATGGCCGCCAACCTGGGAGGGTCCCTTGCCCCTCTGGGGCCGCACGGAACATCATCATGATGAGCTACGCGGAGCAGATGTTCGGCCTCTCGATCGGGTTTGGCGCAGTGGTGCCTCTACTGCATCCCCTTCCTGGTCTTTCTGATCCCTGTCTGCTGGATCGTGATCAACTGGCGGTTCAAGCCCAAGGTGAGGAACCTCGAGCGCCGCCATGGCGCTCGTCAAGGAAGAGATCAACCGGACCGGCGGGAAGTGGACCCGCCAGCAGATCGTATCCGTCTGCATCTTCGCAGCCACGCTCTTCTGCTGGATCACCGAAAAGAACCTCATCTACAGCTGGACCGGCATCCGCTTCGGGATCGGCGTCTTCGCGGTGATGGGCGCCATGGCCTACATCTTCGCCGGCATTACCAACTGGCGCGACTACCAGACCAAGGTGGACTGGGGCGTGGTGTGGCTCTACGCAGGGGCCATCATCTTCGGCTACGTGCTGGTCTCAACCGGCGGGGCCTACTGGATCGCACGGACCATGGTGGAGCTGGCCGCCCCCCTCGGCTTGGACAGCGGCCTGGGCCTGCTCCTCACGGGCAACGTGATCGTGGGCCTGGTCACCCAGATCATGGCCGACGGCCCTGCCTGCGCCGCCGTGGGTCCCGTGACCCTGGCCATGGCCGGCATCGTTCACCCCGGGACCAGCATGATTCCCTTCATGGCCATGGGGACCGCCATTGCCTCCTCCTTCGCCTACTGCCTGGTCATCGGCACACCGCCCAACGCCATCGTGTATTCGAGCGGGGTATTGGAGGCCAAGGACTTCCTGAGGGTCGGCGTGATCCTCTGGTTCACCAACATGGCCGGGCTTATGCTCATGTCGTCCATTTACTGGAGCTGGATGGGGTGGAAGGGGCTTGCGCCCTTCTGATCCCGGGAAGAACCGGTTGACCGCATTATAGAAAGGATTGGAGAGCAGGATGTTTGAGACACGGACCATGATTGAAAAGGGAGAAGGCATGAGAGGCGGCACTTTGTTCCATCAGTTCCTCGACGAGCCTGAAAGGGGTGCTGCTCCGGCCGGGGGCCTTTTTCCAGAGCCTCCCGGAGGAGCCTGGCCTCGGAAGACCGGCGATCTTCCTTTTCGTATGTAGCGGTGTCTTCAGTGTCATTGCGGCCCTTTTGAGCCCGGAAAACAAGGGATTGCTCGCTGGGATCTACTTTGCCAACGCCTTTCTCACGCCGTGGATCATGGCCGTGGTGCTTTACCTGGCATCGACGGTTCTTTGCAAAAACCGATTTAACTTTCAGACCATTTTCGGGATCACGGCTTACGCGAGCGTCACGCTCCTCGTCTCCTGGATCCCCGGCACGGCGCTTTTTGCTGGGCTCTGGCGGTTTTTTCTGGTGGGCCTGGGGCTGGTCAGGGCAGGGCGCATCTCCGTTGCAAGGGCCCTTGTCTTGATCCTGGTCACGGCGGCCGTCCTGCTCTTGATCATACAGTGGTTTCAACCCTTTCAAAGGCATTAGATACATTGGTATTCTTGAACCGATAACGTGCACACCCTCAAAGGAGGCGCATAATGAACCAGAAGATAAAAGTCCTGATGGTGGACGATGAAGAGCAGTTTCGGGCAACCACCAAAAAAGTCCTCGATCGGCGGGGATTTGAGACGATTGTGGCGAAAAGCGGTGAGGAGGCCATCCAAAAGCTGAAGGAGGCCCCGGACGTTGTGGTCCTCGATGTGAAGATGCCGGGGATGGATGGCCACCAGGCCCTCAAGGAAATCAAGAAGCGTCATCCCGATCTGCCGGTCATCATGCTCACCGGGCACGGGGCGTTGCCGTCGGCCCGCGAGGCCCTTGTGGAAGGGGCCTTCGACTACCTTGCAAAACCCTGTGACATCGATGTCTTGAGCGGCAAGATCACCGAAGCATCCAAGCATGGCAGGAAGGGAACCATGGCGCAAGAGAAACTCGTCTCTGACGTGATGGTCCCCCTGGAGGAGTACACCACCCTGACCGGCGAGCAGACCATCAAGGACGCCATCGAAAAACTCAAGGAATCCTTTCAATCCAAGGTCACAACCAGCCGGATCATGGAGACCGGACACCGCTCCATCCTGGTGATCGATGAAAAAAAGAAGGTCCAGGGCATCCTGGCCATCACCGATCTCTTGTCGGCCATCATGCCGCCCTATCTCTCGGCCCCCAAACCCGCCACGGCCGACTCCATCCAGTATTCGCCCATGTTCTGGAAGGGCATGTTCCGGCGGGAAATAGGGCAACTCGCCAAAAAGAAAGTCAGGGACGTCATGTCCCCGGCACCGCTTTCGGTCGAGGCCGATGCGAATCTCATGACCGCCGCCTACACGATGCAGATGAACAACGCAAGAAGAATGGTGGTCCTGAAGAACGGGCAGGTGGTGGGCATTATCCGGGAACAGGACCTCTTCTTCGAGATGGAAAGAATATTGAGAGATTGACACTGAAAACATCGCGGACTATGAAAGCAGGAGACTTTTTGGGCGGGTTGACGTTCTGAGAGACGACACCCATGACATCTGCAACGGGGGGCAAACAGACAATGCGTAAATGGTATTTTCTGGGATTGGCGCTGATTCTTTTTACTCCATGTGGGACATCGGTCTTCGCCGAAACGAGCAACGAAGCGCTCCTCAAACGGCTGGACGAGCTGACCATCACCATCCAAAAACAGCAGGAGGAGATTCAAAAGCTCAGAAAGGAGATGGAGAGCCAAAAGACCAGGATCGATGAGGTGAAGGATACCCAACAACAGGACGTTCAAAAGGCCGTCAAGGCGGAGGTGAAGGAGGCGGAGAAGTCCTGGAAGGACGCGGTGCCGGGCTGGGTGAAACGGACCAAGCTCTCCGGGGACCTCAGGACCAGGTATGAAGGGATCTACGACCGGACCCAGCAGGAAAAGGACGGCAGCCACGACGACCTGGCCAACCGGGACCGATTCCGAATCCGGGCAAGGCTCAATGTGGACAGCGACATCACCGATGAGATCGCCACCCACTTCATGCTCACGACCGATGACGACCCCCAGAAGGACCCAACCACCAGCAACCAGACGCTCACAGACGACTTCAACAACAAGTCGATCTATTTGGGAAGGGCCTATGCCACCTACATGCCCAACTGGCTCAAGGGATCGGAATTTGCCTTTGGCAAGTTCAAGAACACCTTCCTTCACACGGACATCATGTGGGACCCGGACGTGAACCCGGAGGGGGCCTACGAAAAATACACCTATTCCGGCCTGGACAAATTCAAACCGTTTGTCCAATTTGGGCAGATGAGCGTCACGGAACAGAACTTCCAGACCGACGACGCCTACCTGTTCTTGAATCAGGCCGGCTTCGACTGGCAAATCGGCGGGGTGACCCTCACCCTTGCCGGGAGCAACTACAACTGGACCAACATGGAAAACTCAAAATACCTGAACCGTGCCCAGTTCAAAGGGGGCGGCGGCAACACTTACATACCTGATCCTGAAGCAGCCGGGCAGGTCAAGTACAAATACAACTACAATCTGTGGGAGGGCATCTCCATTCTGAAGCTCAACCTGGGCCCCGTGCCTGCGCAGCTCATTTTCGACTACATAGCAAATGGGGCGGAAAACGTGCCGAGCAGCCATGACACGGCCTATTATGCGGGGTTCAACCTGGGCCAGGAGAAGAAGAAGGGCGACTGGTCGTTCCTCTACAAGTACGCGCGCATCGAGCAGGACGCCTTGATCGGTTCGCTCGCCGACGGGGACTTCTACGGATCCAACCGCAAGGGCCACAAACTGATGTTCAGGTACCTCCCCTTCGATCGGCTCACGCTTTCGACCTCTCTCTTCCTCACGGAAAATATCAAGGACTGGAACCCTGACTCCCCCACCTTCAAGAACAACGATCAGAACCGCGGGGAAGAGACGAGACTTCAGGTCGACGCTATCTTCAAGTTCTAGGTCCCCGGCAACTCACCCCGACAAGGGACGAGCAGACGGCCACGGCGAAAGGACACACCTTCTTTCGCCGTGGCAGCATCTTTCACATAAATTGAGTGCTTCAAAGGCACCAGACCTCCGAATTGCAGATCCACAAAGTTCAGCTCATTGAACCCGAACGGATACCGCCGCGTAGTGGACTCTGTTCGCCTCGACCATAGACAAACACGGGGGCGTCCTTGACGGAAGAACATCACTCCCCTATCGGACCCCCAATCCCTCTGAGGGTTGAAAGGAACCAAGATACACTCTTCATATCACAGGTTTTGAGAGAGGCTGTGATCGGCACCATATATCCAAGGAATGTCATACCCCATCAAGACTCCCGATCAATAGCAGGTTTTCGTTTCGATCCGGTCTAGTCATTATGTCGCGCTGTCCCTAATGATTACTTCTGATATGGTTGATGCGCCAAGGCTGGTTGTGAATCAGCAATAGCTTAATCTTTGCTTTTCAGATTTGGCCTCATCCAGAACCTTTCGAACGGTTTTAGCCATATCAGCCTTGAGCATCGGTTTGTAGGCGAACGCCTTGATACCGATTTCTAGCACCGTTTCATCCGAAATCTTTTTGCTGTAGCCGGTACATAGGATCACTGGGATATCCGGTCTGATTTCAAGCAACTCGACCGCCAGCTTGTCACCGGTCATGTTTGCCATGGTCATGTCAGTGACAACCAAATCAAAATCATCGGGTTCTGTCTTAAACAGGTCCAGGGCTTCTATACTGCTGGGCCGAGTGGTCACTTCATAACCCAGCTTTTCCAGGAGCTGTTTAGCCATTTTGGTTATAGGCAGCTCATCATCAACAAATAGTATTCGTTCATTCCCTAAAGGCAGGTCCTCTGGTTCGTACAATCTTTGGACCTCACTCTTTTTAATTATCCGTAAATATACCTAGAAAACGGTTCCTTTGCCTATAGTGCATTTAACAATAATTTTTCAGCCAATGCTATCAACAATACCATGAACAACAAGCGAGCCCCATAACGGTTCCTCTCCAGGTCTTTTGGTGGTGAAGTAGGGTTTAAAAATGGAGTCAATTTCAAGTTTCGTTCATGGTTTTTTCTCCGAGTGTGAAAGGTTTACCGGCAAGTTTAAATTCGTTATAGGTTCATTGCAAAAGCCATTTCTTCAGTATTTTTGTCGAATTGGGAGGCATACTGAACAGCATGCCATCCACTCCAACGGTGATAGGCCCCTGGTAGTACTTCCTGGAATCGCCCAGAAAAGCGGAATTAAAAAAAGCCATCGGCGTCGGCGGAATGATGTGGAACAATACCAGGTGCCTGACGTTTGCATCCCGGGCGATTCGCGCTGCTTCTTCCGGGAAGGTGTGATAGGTCAGTATGTCCGTGGTAACTTTCGCGATGACTTTACTTCTGGTGATGCCTGCCTGACTGATTATTCGGAGCATTTCCGGTTGCAACGCTTCGTGCAGCAGCAGATCGACCCCTTCAGCCTGGCGCCGCAGCGATTCGCACGGCAGGGTATCTCCGCTGATAACCACCGATCGGCCTTTATAGTCGAAACGGTACCCGAAAGCCGGTTCCACCGGGCGGTGATCGACCAGAAAGGCTGTCACCTTCAAATCACCGGTTTGGAAAACCACTGTGCCTTTGGTTTCATCGAGCACCTCGATGGTTTCGGGTGTGCCACCCGCGCCTTCCAGATGGTGCAACTGTCGGTCCATGATGTGCAAACCGGAAACCTGCATCCAGAGAATAGGCCTGGTTGAATCCTTGGACCACGCTGTCGACACCTTCGGGTCCAACTATTTTCAAGGGTTCTGTTCTTGCGCCTCCAGTCCAGGCCTTGAGCATCAGTTCACCCAGCCCGCCGATATGATCGGAGTGTAAATGGGTCAACAGGACGGCCTGGATGTTATCCAGCGGCACCCGCATCAGTTCCAGGTTCAGTGTACTTCCTGGACCTGAATCGATAATAAACAGATGTTTGCCGGCCATCACGAAGGTGCATACCCCTTTTCGTTTTCTATCCGGCAGGGGTGAACCGGTACCTGCCAGACCGACATGAAGTCCATCCGGCAATTCCCCGATCATATTCTGTCTCACGGACCGGGCGGCGAGCCCGTTCCATAACCGCATTCCGATCTGTCGACTTGCTGTGAAAGCGCCTGCAACCATGATAATCACAATTCCAAGCACCACCAGGAATCGGAGGTTGAAAACCGTTTTCAACGCCGGCGGACTTTTCTGCGCCCTTGAGCTAAAGGAATAGGAAATGACTGACAGGGTAAGAACCGATAAAAACATCAATTCAGACACGAGCGTGCCGGCCATCACCATCGGTAGATCGTCAACGACGAAGCTGGTCAATCTGCCCAATATCACCAACGCCAGGAAAACAATGGGAACCAGCAACAGCCATCGGTGCGCGGAGAATACTCCCAGCAGACAGAAAAAGCTCATCCCCAGGAACAAGGCACCGAAATCACCTCTGAGGGAGTTGATACCAACAGCGCGGGCGGTCTCAGCGAAAAATAGCGTTGTCGCAACAACTTCCGGCAATATCAAAAAGCCTAGCCCCATCATAAGAAATATGAATCCGATGATCCCGGACAGGATTCGCAGGAATGATTCAACCCGGTCATTTCCAAGGATGTTTTTCATCTTCGTGTCCCTCCCGCTACTTTCATCATCAGGTTGGCCACCTCGGCGCCGGCGTTCTGGTTTTGCCCGGAGACAATGCGACCGTCGACGACCACGTGGTTGGCAAACATGTCACGAAACGCAGTCGCACTTTCGAATTTGGCCCCGGCCGCCCTCAGTTCCCGTTCCGGATGCTGCGGCGTGATGGAAATACCAAGTTCCTCAACCTGTTTATCCGTGACTGCCGTGATGCGGCGCCCCCGGACCAGTGGCTGGCCATTCTCATCGCGGGCCAGCAGCAAACCGAGCAGACCATGACATACACCGCCAATGACCTTGCCGGCCGCGTATGCTTCGGATATTTTTCTGCCCAGTACCTTAGAATAACCGAGATCATAAGCGGCTCCCCAACCGCCGGCCAGATAGATGATGTCGTATTGTGTGAAGTCGATGTCGTCAATCAGCAGTGAGTTTTTGACCTTGTCCTGCAATACCGGATCCGAAAGAAATCGTTCATCATATTCACTCTTGATAAACCACTTGAAAGACATGGGATCGATCGGGATTTGACCGCCTTTGATACTGGCGACATCCACCGACATGCGACCGTCCTGGAATTCATAGTAAGGGGCGGTCAGCTCAGAACCGAATACCCCGGTTTCATCCCCGTCATCTCCCAACCTGTCATGGCTGGTGGAGATAATCAGTGCCTTTCCCTCGGGCAACAGGTATCGCTGACCGTCATATTCCGGGTGCAGACCCATGCCTTTCAATGCAGCCGGCAATCCGAGCCTGACCGCGAACCCGACTACGATAAGGGCAATTAAAATGATTAGAATTCGTTTTTTTTTCATAAAATACCTCCAATTAGTTTTCAGTTTTTGCCTCCTTCCAGGCTAGTTTGCGCAGTAGATATACTCATCACCTTCTTCCACAGGTCGCATCCAGGGTTTTGTCCACCCGTCTCACGCCTTTTCCCAGGTGCGGCCATGCCGGTTCTGCCTGTTCGGCATTGCATTTGTCCAGCATGGCCAGGTTGCTGATCATGCGCATGTCTGCAGAGTGGTAAAGATAGGTAGACTCCTGCTGGATTGACCAATAGCGTGCCATTCCCCAGTTATATTAAAAAGAATTGAACTTCAACTTCGCTGTTCAGATTGCTGTCTGCGTCAATTTCACGTTTGCCTGTGGAATCAGGCGAAAGGCTGAGTGTCAGGTCCTTTAATTTCTCCATGGGCGTCTACTATAAAAGACCATTAGGCTTCGAAATTGCCTTTGAAGGTTCCCCTGTAGCTCCCCTGATAGGGGCTATCAGCGAGACAAGTACTTGAAAAGCTTAAGACAAAAGCGACTACCAAAACAGGTAATACTGTAATTATTCTACCCGCTTTGGACACCTCCCAATAAAATATTTTACCTTATGGTAAAAAAGATAATTTGCAGGGATTAAAAAGTCAAGAAAATTTTACCACTCGGTAAAAACAATATTGACTTTACCAACACTGAACCTTAAAATCATATTCCATGAAAACAACAACTAAAAAAAGGCCTTCAAAGAGCAAGGCAGCTAAAGAGCCCAAGAAAGAGAAAATTTTGAAAGCTGCAAAAAAGGTCTTTTGCCATTATCCCTATTCGACAGCCAGTATGCGTATGATTGCCAATGAGGCGCGGGTCGATCATCCCCTTATCATCTATTATTTTTCAACCAAGGCTGTCCTTTTTGAAACGGTACTGAAAGATTTGATTGAACAGTACAAACAGGCAATGCCGGGCTGGTTTTTGGGTCTCAGGGAAATGGGACTGGTTGACGGGGTGTCTACATATCTGGACAGGGCATTAGGTTTCCATTTTGAACATCCTGAAATATTCAGGATCATATTACTAAACATGACCCAGTCCGTTAAAAAAGGAGGAATGGTACCCAGTTATCAGCTCATTCAGGATATCTTTAATATGTGGGCTGAATGGATTCAGCAGACGTTCCCGTTTCAACATTAAGCCTGAACAGACTCTTTCATTTATTAGATGCATTAGTTTGCTGATGATAAACCTGATAGGAGCAAGAGAATACCATGCTGAGATTCAGGGTATGGACCCGAAAAGCGATGACATATTTAAGGTGGGTGAAAAAGCAGATCATGTTTATTGTCGTTCCTGTGCTAATCAGCTTTGAATTGGAGGAATAATTTATGTTTGAAATCCGATGCATCGGGAGAGAGCGTAACCGAAGGTATCTTGCCAATATTTGCAACAAAACCTCATGACTACCACCACAACATCTTGTGGCCCACCGATATACAAAATAACGGCGTTGCCAACTCAACAATAGCTTGCATTATCCATGACTTGCCGGAATTCATCAATACTGATTATATCCGAGGGCTGGATAAAACTGACCTTCATTATGAACCAAAATACGAATCCTTAAAATATTGTAAACTGGTTAAACAGAATGGAGTTGCACCTCACTCTTCTTATCACAGGGTTGAGTTCGTTTGTTATCGGCAGCCTATATCCAAAGAATACTTACCCCATCAAAGCGCTTCATCTACAGTCCGTTTTCGTTTCGATTCGGTCTAGTCAATATGTCGCGCTGGCGGTAATGATTACTTCTGACACGGCTCATAGGTCAAATTTGGTTGTAACATCAGAATAGCATAATCATTGAAGGAGCACCCAGTTCTGCTCTGTCCCGAGTCAGAAGCTGTTTGTTGGCTTTCTCAAGATTTCACTTGAATTTTAAAAGCGCGTCCCGCCTCCCTCATAGAATGTTTTGACAAGGCACTGAAAATCAGTTTAATTTTATGAGTTGGATTACCATCATATGGTCAATTTTCTCGGGAATCTGCCTTGCCTTGGCGGCAGTATATCTGATCGTCTGGTACCGGGCACGCGGCTTGTGGACGGGGTTTTTCTTTCCGCGCAAAGCACGCCCGAAGGCCGAGCCGAAAAGACAGCTTCCCGATCAGGCTGCTTTGTATGGCGTGCCGAGCCCCTCCATGCATTACATTTGCCTATATCGCAATTGCGTTGTCTGCAGGAGCATAGGTCTGCCTAAGGAGTTAGGGCAACAAACCGTTTAACCCTTCAAAGCGGGGTCTTAGATGACACAAGCCGATCGCAGAAAAGCAGACCCCTATCGCAATTTAGGCGTCGATATCCTCGGCATTCTCGGCGAATCGGGTAAATGGCAGAATTCGATCCGGCGCGCCGTTGCCGCCATCAAGGCATCAACCGGGCTCGATGCCATTGGCATTCGCCTGCGCAATGGTGATGATTTTCCGTATTTCTGCCAGGAAGGATTTTCTGAACAATTTCTGCAGAAAGAAAATTCTTTGATAATCCGCAGTCAAGATGGCGGTCTTTGCCGGGACCCCGACGGCAATGTCAGCCTGGAATGTACCTGTGGCCTGGTGATTAGCGGTAACGCGGATCCTGAAAATCCGCTTTTCACGCCGAAAGGAAGTTTCTGGACGAACGACGCCACCCATTTACTGGATCTCCCCGAGAATCAGGATCCAAGAATTCACCCACGCAATGTGTGTATTCATCAGGGGTATGCATCTCTTGCCTTGGTCCCGCTCCGGGCCAACAGGCGGATTATCGGCCTGCTGCAACTCAACGGCCGCAGAAAAGGACAGTTCACACTTGAAGTCATCGAATTGCTGGAAGCCATAGCGGCCGGTATCGGCGAGGTCCTGCTAAGACGGAGGACCGAGGAGGAATCTGTTAAAGCGCAAGAGCGCTTTCGCATTGTAGCCGATTTCACATACGACTGGGAGTGGTGGGTTGGGCCTGACGGAAAATATATCTATGTATCGCCTTCCTGCAAGCGGATAACCGGTTATACGCAACAAGAGTTTTTTGGCGAAGCCGATTTACTTGAAGACATAATCTTGCCGGAAGACCGCCACATTTGGCAGGAGCATCAAAAAAACAGCCTGGCTGGACACATAATGGGCGGAGTCCAATTTCGCATCATCAGAAAAGACGGCGCCGTCCGATGGATTGAGCACGCGTGCCAACCTGTAAAGGACGATACCGGCAGATTTTTGGGAGTACGCGGGTCCAACCGGGACATCAGCAATTCCAAACAGGCCGAAGAGGCATTGCGCGAAAAGGAGGCGGAGCTCCGGGAGAGTCGTGACTTTATCAGGGACCTGACAAATTCCTTGCCCGATTCGGTTTATTCGGTATCCATGCCTGAGAGGACAATCGAGTGGGGCAATGAGGCCGTAAGACAGCTCGGGTATGAAGTTGAAGAATGTGTCGGACGAACGACCGAGTTTTTATATGCGACCAAAGAGGATTATCTCGCCTACGGCGAGAAGTTGGCCCAGGCTTTTGCAGCGGGCAAAGATACCTTTGAAACCGAAGTGCTTTTTAGGAAAAAAAGCGGTGAGGTTTTTCCGGCGGAAGTCAGGGTTTCTCTCTTCAGGGTAAACGGCCGATTGGTCAGGGTGACCGGGATTGTGAAAGACATCTCCGAGCGCAAGAAGAAGGAACATGAGCTTCAGCGGTATCAACAGCGCCTGAAGGCGCTCACGTCTCAATTGACGATTGCACAGGAAAATGAGAGACGCAGCATCGCAGCCGACCTGCACGATCATGTCGGGCAATCGCTGGCCCTGGCGCGCATGCAGATTGCGTCTGTTCGTAAACGTGTAACCGAACCCGGGCAGACCGCCTTCCTGGATGAAATTTCCGATACGCTGCATCAAACCCTTTATCAGACCCGCGAACTCATTTATGAACTTAGCCCCCCGCAGCTAAATGAAATCGGCCTTTCCGCAGCCATACGGGAATGGCTTGAGGAGCAGGTTGAAAAACGTCAGGGTATTCAAACAGAATGGATTGATAATGGACTTGAACTAAAACTGGAACAAGACCTGCGCGTGATTCTGTTTCGCTGCGTGCGTGAGCTTCTAACCAATGTGGTCAAACACGCGCAGGCGACCCGGGTCAAGGTGCATGTGAACAAGTTTAATGATCTCCTGGAAATCATCGTCAGCGACAACGGCCGCGGTTTCCATGCCGGTGCCACAGAAAAATTCTTGACCCCTCAAGGCGGTTTTGGCCTTTTCAGTGTCAGGGAAAGAATGGCTGATTTTGGAGGCGCCGCAGAAATTTCTTCCGAACCCGGCCAGGGGACCCAGGTGATATTGAGGGTGCCGGTAAAGTGAGATTCCGGTTAGATCTGTCGCAGGATCGGCATAACCGAAATCTAACAAAACCTTAATATCTCTCTAAAATAAAAGTATACTCAATATAATTCAGTGGTTTTATCCCTTTTTGTGGGCACAGAGAAAAGCTAAAGCTATAAAATAGTAAATAGATTTGAACATATCAGGGTTAAGACCAATCTTTGCTAAAAACGGTTTAAGGTTGAAAAGAATTTTGTTACCTAAACCCGTAAATCTCTGAACGCGGAACCAAGGAATATTCCCATGCCCATCACTGTCCTTCTGGTGGATGACCACCCCATATTCCTCAAAGGACTCCGCCTGCTTTTTGACGAGGAACAGGACATCCGCGTGGTCGGTGAGGCCGGAGACGGCCGGGCGGCCATTGAGCAAGCGCAAGAATTGTCGCCGGATGTGGTGGTGATGGACATCAGCATGCCCAACATGAACGGCATCGAAGCGACCCGGCAGATTATTTCCCGTTCACCAACCACCAAAGTGATGGCGCTCTCGATTCACGCCGGCAAACAATTTGTGAAGGACATGCTGGGAGCCGGGGCTTCCGGGTATATCCTCAAAGACAGCGTGCCGGAGGAACTGGTAGAGGGCATCCGAAAAGTGATGCAGAATGAGATGTATCTGAGCGATACCATAACCGGTGTTGTTGTAACGGACTTTTTGAAAGCCGAAAATGAGGAAAGCGCTTCTGAAGCGCCGGAACCATCGGCCGCACACAAAGGGGCCTTTATCCTGCGCACCAAGCTGCAGTGTCCGCCCGCGGCTTCTGACATTTTGCCGCGGGCCCGTCTGTTGGATCGACTCAACAAAGGCCGTCAGCGGACGCTGACGTTGATCTCGGCGCCGGCCGGCTACGGAAAGAGCACCCTGGCCAGCCGCTGGGTGGCGGCATGCGATTGCCCCAGCGGGTGGGTGTCGCTGGACGAAAGCGACAGCGATCTGCGCACATTCCTGAGCTATGTGCTGGCTGCCGTCAGTTCTCTATTCCCCAAAATAGAGCTGCGGACCGAGGATTTGCTGGAAGCGAACCCTTTGCCCCTTGCTCCGGTCCTGGCTCACCATCTATTGAATGATTTGCAGGAGATAACCGAGCCTTTCATGCTCGTGCTGGATGATTATCACCGCATCCGAAGAGGAGGGCCCGTTCACGATTTCCTTAAGAAGATCCTTGAGTACCCGCCGCAGGCGATGCATTTGGCGCTCCTGACGCGGCATGATCCCCCCTTTGCGCTTTCCGGACTGCGGGGCCGTGGGCAGGTTAACGAAATCAGGGCCGCCGACCTGCGCTTCACGCCGGCCGAAGCAACGGCATTTCTCAGAGAAAAGCTCATGATCCCGGTGGATGATGCCAGCGCCGCGATCTTGGATGAGAAGACGGAGGGCTGGGTGACGGGGCTGCGTCTGGCCGGCCTCTACCTGAGCACTCTGGACGATCTGAACCGTGGGATACAAAATCTTAGAGGAAGCGCACAACATATTGCCGAGTACCTGCTCGCAGAGGTCGTCGCCGCACAGAATCCGGAAATTGCGGAATACCTCCTCAAAACCTCGATCCTGGAGCGCTTCTGTGCGCCCCTGTGCCAGGCCGTATGCTCGAGAGCTGTTGAAGGCGGGAATAAGAAACAAGGCGTCAAAGCGGAGCAGTTTATCAAATGGCTGGTCGATGCCAACATTTTCATAATCCCGTTGGACGACGAGGGGTATTGGTTCCGCTATCATCACCTGTTCCAGACGTTCCTCCAGTTTCTGCTGCGGAAACAGACAAACGCCGATACAATCGCCGGACTGCATATTGAGGCCAGCGACTGGTTAGCCAAAAACGGCCTGATCGACGAGGCAATCCAACATGCGGTGGCGGCCGGCGACAGCCAGGCCGCTGCAAAGCTGGTAATCGACCATCGCTACGATCTGCTGAACGATGGTGATTTCCCCCGTCTGAGCCGGTGGCTGAGATCGCTGCCGGAAGACGTGGTTGGAATGGAGCCGCTCTTGATGACGACCAAGGCGTTTGTCGGCCTGTTTTACGGACCGGAATCCGATAGGTATGTCTTCACGGAGAAGGCCCGACGCGTTGTGGATGTGCTTCCCCAAGAATCCGAAGTGTCCAAGCTGCTGCGGGGTGAAATCGCTGCAATGCAGGGTGCTCTGGATATCCTCTTTGGACGCATGGACGACGCCTTTGACAATGGGACAAGTGCCCTTTCGTTTTTGCCGAAACACGCATATTTCGCCCGAATGATGGCCGTGTGCGCAATTGCCGCCAGCCATCAGATGGCGGGGGACATAGGCCGATGTGTTAAGGAATTGAAGAAGATGCTCACCGAGCCGGGGCTTCCCGTCGGCGAAAGAATAAAAGCGTGGCTCTATCTATGCATCCTCTGCCACATGGCGGCCGATACGTCCGGCGCTCTGTCGGCAGGGCATGAGTGTCTGCGGATTGCAAGAAAGGGACGATTTACGATTCCGAGTAACAACGCTCGCTATCATTTAGGAGCGATTCACTATCTTCGCAACGAGCTTGCCGATGCCAAATCTTTTTTGAACGATATCATGCGCGATTGCGCCGTCTCAGAATCCAAACATTTACTTCATGCGAGCGGTATACTCGCATTCATCCATCTCTCGGAAGGCCGCGTTGAGGATGCAACGAGAATCGTCGGATCAACAAGTGATTACATTCAGATTCAGGATAGCTACGCCCTGGCGGTCAGGGACGCGCTGCTTGTGGAGCTGGCCCTTCGCCGGGGCGCGGTGGACGAGGCTCGAGGTCTAAGCACCGGTATCAACTTCGATCTTCGGCCGCCCCACTGGTTTCTCTACACGCCGCAACTGACCCCTCTCAAACTTCTTCTGGCCGAGGGCACGGACCGGGGCGTGAACGAGGCCCGTGACCGCCTGTCTCAATTGGAAGAGGCGATGTCTCGGATCCATAGAAGACACGTGTGCCTCGATGTCCTGGCTCTCGAAGCGCTCGCATACCGTCAATTGGGAGATGAGCCTACAGCGCTTGCAAAACTGCTGGCAGCGCTGGATATGGCCGAACCGGGCGGTTGGGTCCGCAACTTCGTGGATCTGGGTGCTCCCATGAGAGATCTGCTGGAACGGCTTCATCAGGTCCAGCCCGGCCACACGCATGCCCAGCTGGCTTTGGAGGCCTGCAGGGCCGAGACCCGATTCGACTCTTCACCTGACTCGAATGGCAATAAGATATCACGCTTGCCCGAACATGCCCCGGATTTGCGTCTCTCCCAAAGAGAAATCGAAATTCTTCCGTCTGGTGGCTGAGGGACTGAGCAACAAGGAAATTGCCGCAAGACTTTATATCGCACCGGTGACCGTCAAGACCCATCTGCAAAACATCTACAAAAAACTGAATGTCAACAACCGCATCGAAGCAC
>CAVOVO010000040.1:0-13929 GCA_963699845.1 uncultured delta proteobacterium | reverse complement strand
AAGCCAGAGGGCCGAGACGCCAAGCTCTTTGAGGTAATCCAGCTTGTCGGTCAGGCCCCTGAAATCCCCCATGCCGTCCCCGTTGCTGTCCGAAAAGGCCTTGACATGGAGCTGGTAGATGATGGCGTCTTTGTACCAGAGTGATTGACGTTCAGGCGTCATTTGCGCTTCCATCCAAAGCGGGCGTTACGGCCCGCAATGCCCAGTATCGTTCGTTAGAGAAAATAATCAAAGTCATGTTCCGTCCTGATTCTGCGTCTGATCCTCAAGATGTGAGCGGGCGATACCTGTGGGTTGATTTCCACGTAGTTACGGCCCCCATGCCACAGGTAGCGGGCCCCGCTCAGGAGATCGTGGACCTGGTAAGGTTGTTTTTCCAGGAGGCCGAAATCCTCAATAGGCAAACGGAGCCAGCACGCGTGGACATGATGGGGGTCCAGGTTGACCACGACCAGCACGATGTTGGAGAAATCCTCCGTATGCTTGGAATAGCAGACGATTTGATCGTTGTCCGTTTCGTGAAATCTGAGGGTCCAATCGCTATGAAGCGCTGGATTTTCCCGGCGGACGCGGTTCACCCTTGAGATGAAATCCTTCAGGCTCAGCGGTGAATCCAATTGCCAATGTCTGATCTCGTATTTCTCGGAATCCAGGTATTCCTCGCTTCCCGGCCCTTTTGGCCGGTTCTCGCAGAGCTCAAAGGCCGGGCCGTAAATGCCGTAACTGGCCCCGAGGGTTGCCGCGAGGACCAGTCGGGCCATGAAGGCAGGCCGTCCCCCCATTTGCAGGTATTCCGTGAGGATATCCGGGGTGTTGGGCCAGAGGTTCGGCCTGAAAAACTCCCGGACGGGCGTCTGGGTCAATTCTGTGAAGTACTCCCGGATCTCCCAATCGGTGTTTCTCCAGGCGAAATACGTGTAGGATTGGGAAAAACCCAGCTTGGCCAGACGATACATGACATTGGGGCGCGTAAAGGCCTCCGCAAGAAAGATCACTTCGGGGTGCGTTCGTTTGACGCCTTCGATGAGCCACTCCCAGAAGGCGAAAGGCTTGGTGTGGGGGTTGTCCACCCTGAAGATGAAAACGCCTTGATCGATCCAAAAATCCACCACGCTTTTCAGTTCCTCGAAGAGGGCTTCCCGGTCTTCCGATTCGAAATGGATCGGATAGATGTCCTCGTATTTCTTGGGCGGATTTTCAGCATATTGGATCGTTCCGTCCGGGCGGTGTCTGAACCACTGGGGGTGCGCCTTGACGTAAGGATGATCGGGCGTGCACTGAAAGGCCAGGTCCAGGGCAATCTCAAGCCCATGTTCTCTGGCCTTTTCAAGCAGCCGCTGGAAATCCGAGAGCGTTCCCAATTGAGGGTGGACCGCCTTGTGGCCGCCTTCGCGCAGCGCCGATGGCCCAGGGGCTGCCGGGATCGTCTGGGTCGAACGTCGGTGCGTTGTTCCGTCCCTTTCGGTTCGTGACACCGATGGGGTGGATCGGCGGCAGGTAGAGGACGTCAAACCCCATTTCCGCAACGTAAGGGAGGATCGTTTCGCAGTCCCTGAACGTGCCGTGCTTTGCTTGATCTGGTGCAAAGGAGCGAGGAAACAGCTCATACCAGGTGCTGAATCGGGCCTTGACACGGTCGACCTGGGCCGTGAGCGTCTTGTCATAAGTGCTGGCATTGATTTTGTCCGGGCACCTGGCGATCAGGCTTTCCAGCTCTGGGGTCCAGCAAGATCAATACCCTCTCCTCCAAACGGGGCAAGGATTCGATCCGCCGCTTCCAGCCTTCGATGAGCGCTCTATCTTCCTTGGTGGCATGGGCCATGGCCTTTTCGATCAAACCTAGCCCTGTGAGCACATCCACGTCCATCGATTGGCCCGCTTCCATCTTCTTGGAAAGATCCCGCTGCCATGTCTTGAAGGGATCAATCCAGGCCTCAATGGTGTAATGGTAACGGCCCATTTCAGTGACTCGAAAGGTGGCCTGCCAGCGGTCATTGCCCCGAGGGGCCATGGGCGTCTGGGTCCACTCGGCGTCTTTGGCATTCCTGTGAAGGAGGGCACAGGAAATGGCGTCATGACCGTCTGAGAAGATGTGGGCCTGGACCTGGATTTTTTCGCCGATGGTCCGTTTCACCGGGAAATCGGCCTCCATCCACCTCAGGCGAAACCCCCTCGATGACCACCCGCTTCAAACCGTCCGCTCGCTCCATGGTACTCTCTCCTTCACCCTGAAAGTCTGCAACAGACCGCAAAAACCCATGGTTAAGAGATTGCTTTTCCCTTTTGCTCCCACATCTCAAGGAGGTGGTCCTTCTGTTCTTCAAATTTGATCGCCTGTTCTTCAACCAGGGCTTCCGCCTCTTGGGAGGACATTTCCTGGGTCTGCCGGACAAACGAGGCGACCCTGGCATAGTAAAGCGGCGTCACCAGGTCCACCAATTTGTGGCGGTTCACTTTCCATGCCCGGAAAGTGGCCGCAAGCTCGTAGAGGACCTCGCACCAGGCAACAGTGGGGAAGTAGAATTGGGATGGGTCCGCCTCGGAAGCGGAACGGATGGCGTCGAAGCACTCGGCGCAAAAAATCTCTTTCCACAAGGAAGAAAACTGTTGATACCCCGTCTTGAAATGTTCGACCATGCCTTCAAGGTTCACCTTGACCGGTTCTGGCTCCACGTAACCTTCAAAGCCGTAGGTGTCGACGGCCTCACTGCCTTTCACCTTTTTCCAGAAAGGCTCATGGCGTTCCATGAGGGTGAAAAAGGTCCACAAGACCTGGCGGAACATGGGCCCGAGGTGCTGCCCCGGGTCCTTGGCATCGTGAATTTTTACGCCCAGGTTGGATTGACAGATGCGAAAACCCTGCGTTATGGCGCCAATGGTCATCCAGATGTCTATCCCGAAACGGGCGATGTCCGTATCCCAGACGTCCTGTTCACTATAGAACTTGGCCACGTCCCTCGAAAAGGCAAAGTCACCGCCGATGGGCTGTCGGATACGCTTGCCGTAAAGGGCGCGGGTCAGGTTGTAGACGACGTTGTTCGTGATGGTTCCGTCGTACTTGTGCCGGACATAAACAGGGGCCACAAACTGGTAGTTTTTTTCAAGTACGGGCTCCATGAGGTATTTTACCCAGTCGGGTGTAATGGACCTGAGATCCGAATCCACTACGGCACAGACACCCACCTCGAGACGTTCCGCTGCCTCGAAGACCGAGCGCAGGGCCGTCCCCTTGCCTCCGGGGCCCCGGTAGATGGAAATGATCTTTTCCTGCCAGGGCTTGATCTCGAATTCTTTCGCCACTTCACGACTGTCGTCCGTTGAGCCCCCGTCGGCGATGAAGATGACACCCCGCTTGTCCTTGTAGTGTTTTGCGAGCCCGTGCGTCACCATCTGAATCAACGTGGGCGATGGTCGACTCGTTGTTGTAGCAGGGAATGCCGACCATGATGTCGGCGGATTCGATTTCCTCAATGCGTTTGGAAGTGTATGCCCTCAGCGCGGTATTGTAATGCACGATCCGCCCTCCCCGTGTTGTGCTTAAAGAAGATCGATGCGAGATGAAAGCAGACAGGCGCACGGTTTCATCCTCCATCGCACATCGTGTATATCCTATCTGACACCCATGCGGACGCGGTGTCAGGCGACAATCTCATCGGTCAATAATAAGGGCATTTGAAGAGGCGAGTCAACCCCCTTGGGGAAAAACCCTTCACATCCGTCGTTGTCGAGCGTGCGCGGAGGGTTCAGAAAAGCTTATTTTTCAGCCTTTGATGTGGGGTGCTCCCCGGCGTGAGGAGCGGTTCCACGCGAAGCGCATTGAAAATTTGAGCAGAAAACGATGTCGGCCACATGAGGCGCCGACATGATCGAGCAAGAGGGGGTGTCATGGCAGCCTGCTAGATGATGCCCATGCCCTTGAGCACTGAAAGCATGACCGCCGCGGCCATCACGGAGCCGATCTGCCCCCCTGTGTTGGCGCCCATAGCGTGCATGAGCAGGTAGTTTCTCTTGTCGTATCTTTGGCCCTGCGTCTGGGCCACCCGTGCCGCCATGGGGTAGGCGGAAATGCCTGCCGCGCCGATCAAGGGGTTGATCTTGCCGCCGGTCAGCAAACACATGAGCTTTCCAAAGAGGACGCCGGTCGCGGTGTCAAGACAGATGGCCAGAAAGCCGAGCCCGAAAATGACGAGGGTCTGGGTCTTGAGAAAGGCGTGGCCCTCCATGGTTCCGCCGATGGCAAGCCCGAGAAACAGGGTCACGATATTGGCGATCTCGTTTTCAGAGGCATGGGTGAGCCGGGTCACGACGCCGCTTTCTTTCATGAAGTTGCCCAGCATGATCATGCCCATGAGAGGGAGGCCCTTGGGCGCGATGAGCCCGGTCAACATGGTCACCGCGATGGGAAAGAGGATTCGTGTGCGCTTGGAGACCGTTTTTTGACGGTGCCCATGCGGATGGTCCTCTCTTTCTTGGTGGTCAGAAACCGCATGATGGGGGGCTGGATGATGGGGACCAGGGACATGTAGGAGTAGGCCGCGACCGACACGGCCGCCAGGAGCTGAGGCGCGTACTGGGAGGTCACGTAGATGGCCGTGGGTCCGTCGCAGGCGCCGATAACGCCGATGGACACCGCCTCCAGTTGGGTAAAGCCGAGCCCGAGGGCCAGGATCAGCGTCAGAAAGATACCGAACTGGCCTGCGGCGCCGAGCAATACGATCTTTGGGTTTTCAAGGAGCGGGCCGAAATCGGTCATGGCCCCGATTCCCACGAAAATGAGGAGCGGAAAGAGCTCGTTCATGATGCCCATGTCATAAAACGTCTTGAGCACCCCGCCCTCATCCATCAGCTCGCTCAAAGGCAGATTGACAAGGATGCACCCGAACCCGATGGGCAAGAGCAGCAAAGGCTCGACCCCTTTTCGTATGCCCAGAAAAAGCAGGACAGAGCCCACCGCCAGCATGACGAGATTGGGGACACCTTGGGTGAAGATGTACTCGGTGCCGGTCATGAGACCCGAAAGACCTGTTAAGACGCTTTCCAGCATGAAGTGGATCCTTTCCGGGCGGTTGCCGACCAAAGCCGCTTTGCCTCGGGCGCGGTCATAGTTTAGGCCCTTAGCGGTGAAATTGTGCGCACAATGGTCACAATTACAGGTTTCAGTGTTCAGAAGTCAGGCCTGAAACCCGAAACCTGACACCTGTTTGGTTCCGGCTTGGCCGGGTTGGGGTTGATTTCTTTCGACGCTTGATCCCGTTGGCGCATCCGTCAACAGACCTAGAGATCCGCCTTGTTGGCGCTTTCATCACCTGAAAGCGGGAAGATCTTCTTGAGCAATACGATCAGAAGACTGATGAGCCAGAGGGTCAACAGGGTCCCCCCCATGCCCACCAGCGTCACGGTCATGCCGAAGGTCGTGTTATCCATTTCGCGCTTCCTTTCCCAACTTCAGGGTCTGCTTGAAATGACAGGCCGGCTCCAAACGGCCGACCCTTTGCAGTGAATCCAACTCAGTTTTCCCGCCTTCGCACGCCGCTCTCTTTGAATTGACCCGGGATCAAAGGGAACATGGTTTGAGACAGCTCGGATTGGGGAATGTCTCCGGGGAGGACCGGCCGCTCGGGGAGACTGAACGTCACCTCCATTTCCCTGCCCTCTCGATGGATGATCAGCCGCACCGAGTCGCCGACCTTGAGAGACCGGACGAAGCCGTCGAATCGTCTCTCCTCGTCCAGGGCCGAGCCGTTCCCCATGGTGATGATGTCCCCCCCAAACAGGTATTCGTCTCCGCTGATCACGATGGGCAGGTCTCCCCCTCGGATCCCTGCGGCCTCAGCGGGGCTGGCGGGGTCGACCGTTTCAACCAGGAACCCGTCCACGAGCGGCAGATTGAAAATGGCCTTCAGTTTCTTTGCCCTGATGAGTCTTCCCCGGACGCCCAGCCAGGGTCTGATGACCCTGCCTTCCCGTATCAATTGGTCCATCACCTGTTTTGCCAGATTGATGGGGATGGCGAACCCGATGTTTTCCGCACCACTCATCATGGAGGTCGTCACGCCGACGACCTCCCCGCACCGATTGAGGAGCGGTCCGCCCGAATGACCCGGGTTGATGGCCGCATCGGCCTGGATCATGGGGAGCATCATGCTCATGGGGGCGACGGGGAGAATTCGGTTGATGCCGGAGACCAGGCCGTGGACCAACGTCTGCTCCAGCCCCAGTGGGTTCCCGATGGCGATGATCTCCTGGCCGACTCGCAGGGTGTCGGAGTCGCCCAGCTTCACCACGGGAAGGCCACCCGGAGGGGCGTCGATTTTCAGCACCGCAAGGTCCAGGATGGGATCTGCGCCCAGCAGGGCGGCGGTTTGGGTTTGGCCGCTCAGACTGACCGTTATGGACTGGGCGCCGTAGACAAGGTGCGAATTGGTCAGGATGGTGCCATCGCTGCTGATGATGAAGCCCGAGCCCACCATCGAGCTGAAACGGCCCGAGACCTTGAAGGGATCGATCGTCACGGCAGAGATCAGGACCACGGTCGGGGAAACTTTCTGAAAAATGGACGGGATGGGTTCCTTGCACTCCTGGGCGGCTCGGGCCGGGTTTGAGAGACAAGCCGTGGCAAGCAAGAAGGCGCTAATAAGCAGAACATGGGGCTAAGCCGCTGGTTGCGCGCGGCCCTCCCCATGCGATGAAACGTCTCGGCCTGCATGGTGACCATCCCTTATGCGCCTGTGCGCCCACAGAAGAAATGATCCGTTTGGGCACACGGGCCTTTGCATCGTGGTATTTTGGGGCATCATAAATGGTTCGCTCACCGGCGACAAGGGCATTCTCGCAGGAAAGGGGACGGGGGTTCAAGGACCAAGGTCCATAACGTAGAGAAAGGGTTTTGGCCGTGCGTTAGGCCCTTACCAGCAAAATCACGCTCAAAAAGGGCAGGATTTGAGGTTTCAGTGTTCAGGTTTTAGGCTTGGACCACTGAACACTGAAACCTTGGGTTACCTGTTTGGTTCCGGCTTTGCCGGGTTAGGATGGGCTTGGACAGAGGCGCGGTCGAAATTTTGCTTTATCTTTCCTGTCGGGATCTAATAATCTGTTTTGATTCGATCGGTTCTTGTCGCTTGTGGGCCGTGGGGTTTGAAGGGATGGCCATTTCAAAACACCAGATCGCCAGTGGCGTGGTTTTATGTGTCGTGGGTTCGGTCTTCATCTGCTTCCCATGGCTTGGTCCGTCCTTTTGCCTTTCACTCGCCCAACAACCGGTGTCTTACGAGGTGGCGTTCCGGGGGGTCGAGGACGGGAAGCTCAAAAGCCTCATGGAGGAGGTCTCCAACACCGTCCAGCTGAGGGATCGTCCCCCTGCGTCCCTGGGCCTCCTCGAGGCGAGAATGAATCAGGACCTATCGAGACTGAAAGAAGTCTTGAGCTCCCAGGGGTTTTACGGGGGAGAGGTGAGCGGCGAGCTGGACAGTGCAAGTATGCCGGTGAGGGTGATTTTCAAGGTGATCGCCGGCCCCCCCTATCACCTGGAATCCGTGACGGTGGACCTTTCCGAAGAAGAAAGGGAAACACAGGTAAACCTTCCAGGGCCTTCGGACGTGGGACTCCCATCGGGAATGGTAGCCCTCAGCAAACCCATCGTCGATGCGTCCATGAAGATCGCCGCGATACTTCGAAACCAGGGTTATGCGTTTGCCCAAGTGACGGACCGCAAGGTCTGGGTGGACCACAAGGCCCGGTCGGTCCGGGTGGCCTACACCGTTCGTCTGGGACCGGAGGTCGAGTTTGGAGAAACCCACGTGACCGGTCTAAAGGCGGTCTCGGAGGATTATGTGCTCAGGAGGCTCCCTTGGAAAACGGGGGACCGGTTTGCGGCAGACCGGATGGAGGAGGCCCAGAGGCGAATGGTGGAGACTAACCTTTTCGGACTGGTTCGGGTCTCCCACGGCGTGACGCTCGACGAGAAGGGGCGGCTTCCCATGGCAATCGAGGTCAAGGAACGGAAGCATCGCTCGGTAAAGGCAGGCCTCAGTTACAACTCAGACGTTGGTCCCGGTGGGAAGGCGGGCTGGGAGAATCGGAATGTTTTTGGGGATGCGGAGCGACTCAATTTCTCTGTTGAGGCGACGGGCATTGGTGTGCAGGGGGAGGCGGGATTTCGCCGCCCGGATTTTTTGCGCACGGATCAGGCGTTGGTCTTCACCGGGATTCTGAAAACAGAGAAACCGGACGCCTATCAGAGCACCAGCCTTGATGCGGTCTCCCAGGTGGAGCGTGTCTTTTCAAAGCAGCTGAGCGGGGCGATCGGCGTAGGGGCCAGGATATCCAAGGTCGAGCAGTTCGGGGACGACCAGCGAACGAAGCTCCTCTACCTCCCTTCGCGGCTCGACTGGAAGACCACTGATCGACCCCTGGACCCAACGCGCGGCGGATGGCTGGCCCTTGAGCTCGCGCCCTATCAGGATTTCAATCGCGAGGACCTGAGATTCTTCAAGGCCTACGGCCGCTACAGCCGGTACGTGCTCCTGCTGGATCCGGTCGTGCTGCTGGCGTTCAAAGGCGTTGTGGGCACCATCGGGGGGGCCGACCGGGACGACATCCCCGCCGATCTTCGATTCTACGCAGGGGGGGGCGGTTCCATTCGGGGCTATCCCTATCAGAAGGTGGGCCCCCTCGAGGATGGCGAGCCCAAGGGCGGGCGATCCCTTGTGGAAGTTTCAGCCGAGGTCAGGTTCAAAATCACGGAAAAGATCGGACTTGTCGCCTTCCTGGACGGGGGAAACGCCTTCGCCTCTTCCTTCCCCGACCCAGGTGAGACGCTTCGTTGGGGGGCCGGAGGGGGGATTCGTTATTTCACGCCGGTTGGTCCGCTCCGACTGGATGTGGGCGTGCCGCTCCAGCGACGGGAAGGGATCGACGACCCCTATCAAGTCTACATCAGTCTCGGCCAGGCCTTTTAGGCCGGGATCTTGGCAATAGTCCCTGCGGGACGGCCTTCATCCCTCAGATCGGACAGGAATGGTGATCACCGGGACGGGGGAGTTTTTGACCACTTTCTCCGCCACGCTCCCGAACGAGAATTGGCCCCGATGGCCCCTGCTTGCCATGACCACCATGTCTATCTTCTCCCTTTCGATCAACTTGAGGATCTCGCCGGCCGGGTCGCCGATGGCGGTGTGCCGAACGTAAAGCGGGCAGCTATTCAGATGGTGCTGACAGACATCATCCAGCCGCTTTTCGGCCGTGCCTTTCTCCCACGCGCGGATCTTGTCAATGTGGGGCTGATCAAAGACGCCATACCAGGGTTCGTGATAGGCTATTTCTTCGATCACGTAAAGGACGTGGACCTCCGTCTGGTACTTCTCCCCCAGCGAGGAGACGTAGGGTAAAGCCTTTGCCGCGTTTTCCGAAAAATCCGTCGGCCACAGCACCTTCTTGAATTCCATTAGGGACCTCCTGCGTTTCAGATCGAATGATGAATATCGAACAAGGAATATCGAATTTCGAAGTCTTGACTTCGACATTGGAAATTCGCCACTCGATATTCTGCGGTTCTCTTTCCCATGCAACGGCTCTTCATTTGAACATAAAATCTCGGCCGGCAACAAAGCGAAAAGCGTCTCCCTTCAGGGAGCCCCCTTTGTTGGGATCCATTTTTCCCTCAGAAGGGATCTCATTTCTTGATCATATCCTTCCCGCAGCATTGAAGGGGCACACTGCAGGAGGCCTCCCCGGTGCCGCAGGTGCAGACCTTTGAAACCTGGAGCTCTAACCCACAAGTCTTGCACACGAAGAAATCACCTTTTTTCATTTCACCACAATTTGCCATCGCCTATCTCCTTTCCTGAAAGTTTGGAAATGCAGACGGTTCGGACACCCACGAGAAGGATGGCGCCGCCTGTAAAGTGGTCTGCGCGAGTCCGTGAATGCGGACTGACGGTTGATCCTGCAGGCGTTAACGCCGGAAGCCGTCTTGGGACACCTGGAAGCGAATCGGTCATGGATTGTTTCTAAGTCACCTGCCCACTGCAGTGTCCCTGTTAGAAGATCCCACCGACCCTTTCGGGAGTCAATGGGGTGATTCATGTATTATTATCTCCCTACCCCAGGGAGAAAGGGCGGATGCACGAGCCAGGTAGCACATAGAAGATTTGGACCGCACGGCTCATCCCTGACCCTGACTGTCTGACGAGAGGCAATCCATGCACCGTGTATTCTCGACCTGCACAGTTCTCAGATATTTCAATCCCGAAGCGATTAGCTATCATCAAAAAACATTTTGATTCTAAGGTGACTTTCAAGAAAGGACTTCAAGACGGCCCAGACTTTCAAACGGACCGTGGGGTCTATGGGTTGGGTGCCGGAGATACGACGCCTTCACATGTCCTTTTCGCCGGGCGGCTCTGAATTGAGCATCGATGCAGGGTACGAGCCATTAATCGGTCCTCGGAACGTTTCTGCTGATCACATGGAACCAATGAAATGCATCCAAGTCGTTGTCATCCTGGTCGTTTCTTGCTGGCCATCCGACCTGCTCTACCGCGACGCCTCCCTCGAGCCAAAATGAGACGCCGAAGATCGCCGTCACCGAGGACATGGGGGAGGCCATGGCGCGGCAGGTGGCGACTGTAAAGGAAGCGCTTGCAAAGAGGGCGAGTTCCTCCGAGCGGGAAACGCTTGGCTGGGACCTTGGCACGGTCGGCGACCTTGATGATCCGATCTGGTCCATCCTCGATGAAGACCGGCGAGGTCTGTCAGGCAGATCATCGAAGACAGCCCGGTATCGGGCTTCGTTGGTTCGCCCCGACTCCTTTTTCCTCGTGCGGTCGTACTCTACAGCCTGATCGGTCAGAAACGGGTCCTGAGGTGGGTTGAGCGCCGTGTGAAACCTCCAGGCGCATGGATCCCCAAGGATATCTACCCTGATTTCAGTCCATACGGAAAGGTGGGGGTCTCGGCGTTGATTCGTCTGTCCTGCTCGGTCTCTTCGCTGATCAGCGCCATGCTCACCTACCGGGCGGCTGGTTCCAGTTGTCCGGAACGCCTGCTGGTCGTATGGGCGGTTGGGGTGCTCATCCTGCGGGTCGAAGGAGACCTTGACCCGCGATCTTTTCAAGACGACTGCCGAATATGCAACTCCATCTACCTCTACGCGAGACGCAACCCGCTTTTCACGCTCATCGGCGTCGCCGTTTCTGGGGGCCGTGGGCTTCAAGTTGCCTGCCAAGGACCTCGCGCTTCTCTGATTCACGGTCTCTGTTTCTATTACTGTCATTCCGTTCGCCTCTCCCTCAAAATCGAGGTCTCTCACGTCCCTCTTCCCGCACTTCCGATACCGGGGCCATCGTTGGTCATCGGCCTTTTGAATGACTTAGTCACCAACCTGTTTTGCACCTCTTCTTCCTGGCTCGTCCTGCCCTCGGTGCTTCGGCGGACAGGCAGCTGGGCCGTGGTTGGTGCTGAAAAAGATCTGGTTCACTTTGGGGGTCTTTCTGGGCCATCATGCTCCTTTATCACAGCGTCAGCGCCTGGATCGCAACATGGTCGCGGAAACTCGACCACCAGGATGAAGCCGTCAAGCGAACTGCACGCTTCCTCAACATCCTTCGTTGGGACACCCACGGCCCTCATCACCGGGATTGTGGTCCTGGACCTGTTGGGGCTGTTGGATCTGTTGCACCGGATCACGTCCTTTTCCATATTTCAATTGCAGAGTCACTCTTTGGGTCATCTTCAAGGCCCTCTTCATTTTATTCTGTTTGTGTTCGCATCACGCCTGCAAGGACCGATCCCATGCCACAAGGTCTACCTGAGCCTTGGGATTGACCCCGGCCTTGGGCATGCATGAACACGTCTTTCAAGTACCTCTCCCTGGCCGTCGGTGTTTCTATCTCCCTCCAGCTGGTGGGCAACGACCGTCCATTTCTGTCGGTTTTCGCCGGCGGCGGGCATCGGCATCGGGTCGGGACTGGAGAACATGGCTGCCAACATCATCAGCGGCTTCAGCATTATCTTCGGCGGTAAAATCCGCCGGGGCGACTGGATTGAGGTAAGCGGCACCATGGGGATGGTCATGGAAACCTATCTGCGCGCCACAAAGGTCCGCACCCGCGACAACATCGAGTACCTCATCCCCAACGCCAATCTGATCTCCAATATCATCGTCAATTATTCCCTTTCGTCCCCCCTGATTCGGATTCGAACTGCCCGTGGGGGTTTCCTACAACGCGGACCCGAGGGACGTTGAAAGGATTCTACTCAAAGCGGCCGAAGAGGAGGTCCTGGTGTCGAGGGGCGAAAAACCACTGGTCCGCTTTGTTGGGTACGGGGACAACTCCATCAACTTTGAGCTCCTGATCTGGATCGATGTCCGCGCCGTGGCCCGTCGCGCCGTGCGGAGCGCGCTCTATTTCACCATCTTCGAAGCACTGAAGAAGGCCTCCATCGAAATCCCGTTCCCGCAGCGCGACATTCACATCCGGAACCCCGAAACCCCGCATCCCTTGATGGTTGAGGCAAAAGGATTGGGGTACTGGGGTTGCTGGAGTACTTGGAGTAATGTGAAAGAGCAAATGGTAGACCATAAGGAGTCAGTACCCGAGCACTCCGATGCTCCATCACTCCCAGGCTAAATGTGTTCTAAGCATAAATTTTAGAAATAACGCCTGGTTATGTCTATTTCCGGTTGTTCGTGCTCTCGTGCTCGTGCTCGTGCTCGTAACCGTAATCGATTTCTGGTGCGACGTTTCGTTCAATCGTTCGATTACGATTACGAGCACCGTCCGAGGCGGACTGAGCACGAGCACGACTCGGCAGGGGACAGGACTAAGTCTGAATTGCCGATCGAACACCCTCGATTCATTGGCGATTCGGCGCCAGAACAAATCTACCGTGCCAGCACGCCACTCCCCGTGCGTGACCTTAAGAAAAGCAGTATGATTTCAGATCGTGCTTGACGGGGGACCATCGCGAAGAGGGGAGCCTGTGGCCGCAGCCAATGAGCCTTTGGATCAAAAAGACACTGAAATGGCTGACCGTGACCTGCGCGCTTCTATTGATCGTCGTGGGGGCTGTTTTCGCCGTTTTCCAGACGACCTTCGGGAAGAACCTGGTCATTCGCTGGATTGGGGCCGCCGTTTCAGGACCCGGCGGGCAGCGTGACCACGGGAAAGGTTCAGGGGCTGTTTCCATTTGACGTGCGCATCGATCGCGTGGTCCTTGCAGATGAGGAAGGGGATTGGTTCCTTGTTGATGGATTTATTTTCAGGATTTCTGTGGCGCAGCTATTGCGGGGGCGGCTACACGTCAGGGTAGTATCCAGGCCCGGGAAGTCCGGCTTGAAAGGTTGCCGCAAACAGCTGAGGTTGAACGAAAGGGTGAGCAGGCCGTTTCATGGCACGTGCCACCTTTGCCGGGGATCAGGGTCGAACGGGTCCAACTTGGCTGAGTTTTTCGTCGGGGCGCCGATCCTGGGCAGGGATATGACGTTTTCGGTGGATGGCCGGCTTGGACGAGCCATGCGGCAGACCGGTCCATCAACGGGATTTTCCAGGTGAAGCGCGTGGACGGTCCTCTGGGGGAGGCAGCCTTGTCGTGGACCGTATCGGGAGCGCCCGCTGATCTGTCCCTGACCCTGACAGCCTCTGAGGAAGAAGGGGGCCTGGCGGCACCTGCCCTGGATTTGGCAGATGGGGGGCCGGTCCGGCTCTCCCTGAAGGGAGACATCACCGCTCGCGGACTGGACGGGGGATTTGAGGGCCGAGCGTCGGCACTTTGGGGACCCTGGGATGGCCGGGTGGGGTGGGTGCTCAATGACGGTGTCAGGGTGCGGGCCGACGGGGGTCATCCTGGGCCCCATGCGTCATATCTGGCCAGACCCCCATGGATTTTGCTCGGCGAAGAGGCCCGTTTTGGGGCCGAGGTGGAGCTCGG